>NZ_JBFAXS010000011.1:0-322972 GCF_040680955.1 Kribbella sp. NPDC051936
AATCCCCACCCCGACCGACGACTGACCATGACAACCAGCAAGGGGTCCACTTTCAACCGCCGCAAAGGGGTTCATTTTCACCCGTCGTTGACACGGCCCCCGTGCTTCCGCCCCGGGTACTGCGTTCAGCCGTCCCCGTGTACCCCGTGTACCGGATGGCGCTGTGCCTGCGGGGTGCGAGCACAGCTTGCCCAGTGGCCCCTCCGTGGCGATGCCCGTGCTGCGGCTCCCGCGTGGGTGCTGCGCTTCAGCCGCACTCAGCCGTGCACTGGATCGCGCTGTGCCCGCAGGTACGAGCACAGCTCCCCCAGCAATCCCCCGTGTCCCCCATTGCCCTGCGATCCTGCTCCGTGCCCGAGCCACCCGCTCGTGCAGCGCTTCCAGCTGTTCCCGCCGTACGACGTCTCCTAGGCCTGCCCGTCGTACTGCGCCCCCGTGCTCGTCGCGGTGCCGTCCCCCAGACGGCACTGCGTTTACGGCCGTGCGTTCCCCCGTGGTGCTGCGATCCTCGTTCCCCCGTGCGATCCCCGTCGTTCTTTTGCCCGGACCGCATCCCCCCGGTGCGGTCGGGTTGTTGTCGTCGAGTGCCGCCCCTGAACGGCATCGGCGATCGGTGTTGCTCCCCGTTGCATGGTGAACGAGCGGGTTCGGGGAAGGTGACGGGTCAAGCGTGACGAAGTTGGGATCTTGTCGCGTCCCAACCCTCCAACCCTGGATCCAGTCGCGCTATGTCAGCGTTCGATCGCAGACGGTGCCAGCCGGGGCCGATCGCGACCGCATGCCGGCGTGGCTTGCTGGCTTCGAGGAGCGCCAGCGGGGTGTCGAAGGTCGGCGCGAGATCGGTGATCCAGGAAGCGACCGGGGACCCAACCCCGATGGCGACGAGTGAGCCGTCCTCGGCCGGCGTGACCGCGATGTCGGCGTGGCTCAGCGCCCGAAAGAGCTTGCCGATCAACAGCCCGGGAAGATCGGGTACGTCGTACGAGACGGCAACGACCGCCGCAGCCGGCCCGACCACCTCGACCGCATGCAAGACGGGCCGCTCGGGATCGACGGCGTACGTCGGTGTGCCGGGCCAGGTCAGCGCGCTCATCTCAGCCACCGCGGCGTCGTCGCCGGCGACGGCCACCGCCACGTCGACCCGGTCGAGGGAGGCGAGCACCTCGTACGTGTCCTCCGCCAAGGCCAGCCGCCACTTCTCCGGATCTCGTCCCGGCGGCGCCCACGTGCCGACCGCAGGCACGACGACAACCACCACCCGCCGATCAACGACATCGCCCACACCGGAGCCGTCGGTCGCGCTCATGCCGGAGCGCTCGTCGCGTCGTAGACGGAGCGGGCAGTCTGAACCTCAGGCATGTGCGTCTCGGCCCAGAACTTGATGGCCGCGATAAGTGGCATCAGCGTGCCACCCAGCGGCGTGAGCTCGTAGTCGACGCGCACCGGAACGGACGGAGTGACCGAGCGAGTTAGAAGCCCGTCACGTTCCAGCGAGCGGAGGGTCTGGGTCAGCATCTTCTGGCTGACCCCGGCGATACGACGCGACAGGTCGGAGTAGCGCTGCGGCCCGTCCACGAGAGCGGTCAGCACCAGCGTCACCCACTTGTCGCTGATCCGGTCGAGCAGTTGCCGGGCCGGGCAGGTCGCCAGGAACGCGTCGTACTCGCGAGCGGCCTCCTCCCGGAGCTGAGCTGCGGTGCGCGTCGGCATGGCTCTCCTCGTCGTGCGGTACGCACTCCGAAGTGCGTACTTCCCGTCAGAGAGTAACTCTCCCAGAGTGATGCCCAAGCTCACATCGAAAGAGAGACATCATGCGCGCACTGGTCGCCCGGAAGCTCGCCGGCCCCGACGCCATCCAGCTGATCGAGACCCCCATGCCTGAACCAGCCGAAGGTCAGGTGCGGATCAAGGTAGCCGCGGCCGCAGTCAACCCGGTCGACGTGGCTGTCAGCGCGGGCCTCCTGGTGCAGTCCGGCTTGACCGCCGCCCGCGACCAGTTCGGCCTCGGCTGGGACGTGGCGGGAACAGTGGACGCAGGCGACCTTCCGCCAGGTACGGCGGTTGTCGGGCTGGCCGACCTCCTCGGCCGGCCGCTGAAGACGCACGCGGAGTACGTCGTGCTGGACACCGACGCCGTCGCAAAGGCACCCGCGGGCATGGAGCTGATCCCCGCGTCGACATTCGCCCTCAACGCCTCGACAGCACTCCAAGCCCTGCGCGCCTTCGAAAGCGGTCAGACAATCTTGATCACCGGCGCAGCAGGCGGCGTCGGCGGCTACGCGGTCGAGCTCGCCAAGCACTTCGGCCTGTCCGTGATCGCCACCGCCGGCGATCAGGACGAAGACTTGGTACGACGCCTCGGCGCGGACCACTTCATCGCCCGCTCGAAGGACCTGCCGACCGAGGTACGCCGAATCGTCCCGACCGGCGTAGACGGACTGGTCGACGCCGCAGTCACCGGCATCGCCGCCCAAGAAGCAGTCCGCAACCGCGGCCGGCACGTCCATCCACAAGGCGGTCCGCGGCCGCCGCAGCTCCGCGGCATCACGGTCGAGCAGCTCTTCGTCCAGTCGAGCCGCGACGATCTCGAACAACTCGTTCAGCTCGCGGAGTCAGGTGTGATCTCGGCTCGCGTTGCCGACACGTATCCGCTCGAGGATGCCGCAACGGCGTACAAAAGGCTGGCCAAGGGCGGCGTCCGCGGCCGCCTCGTCGTCGTTCCCTAGGCGATGGCCGGCAGCTCGGCGGTGATCAGGCCGAGGCGCAGCGCCGTCATGATCGCGTTGGCCCGGTTCGTCGCGCCGAGCTTCTCGTAGAGGCGGGCCACGTACGTCTTCGCGGTGGAGAGGCTGACGAACATCGCGCCGGCGATCGCCGGGACCGACAGACCGTCGGCGAGCAGGCGCAGGACCTCCTGCTCACGCCCGCTGAGCGACAGCGCGCAGCCCTTCGCGACCACGCGGCCGCGGCGGGCCAGGGCGGGCGCGAGACCGGTCGCGGTGAACGAGGACGCGGCGACGGCGGCATGCCGGATCGCTCCGAGGAGTTCGGTGTTCGGAGCGGTCTTGGCGACGAAGGCGGAAGCCCCGTTCTCCAGGGCCCGGAAGAGTACGTCGTCCTCGTCCTGCGAAGTCAGCACCACGATCCCCAGTGCGGGGTGGCGATCTCGCAGCTCGCGCGCGACGCGCAGGCCGTCGGCGTCCGGCAGCATCACGTCCAGTACGACGACGTCCGGGCGGGCGGAGGCGACCAGCGCCAGCGCCTCGGACGCGAGGCCACACTCACCGACGATGCTGATGTCGGCGTCGGCACTGACCAGCCGGATCAGCCCGTACCTGGTCAGTGTGTGGCCGTCGATGACGACGACGGTGATCGAACCGTTCATGATGTGCCCCCGTGAGACCCCTCAGCACAGAGTGACGAATTTCACCTGCTGTAACTGAAATCGGGCGAGGGCCACGCCCCGTTACGCGAATCAAGCAGGTGTTTTCCACCCACTTGGTTGAACGCTTGGTTACCAACTTCCGGAGCGTGCGAGGGCCACTGCGGGACGCTCCTGCTCGATCAGACCGAGGCGCAGACCGGCCATGATCGCCTGGGCCCGGTTCGACGCACCGAGCTTCTGGTAGAGCCTCGCGACGTACGTCTTCGCCGTCGAATGGCTGACGTACATGCTGGTTCCGATCGCGGCCACGGACAGGCCCGCGCCGAGCAGGGCCAGGACCTCGTTCTCGCGCGGGCTCAACATCGCCTTGGCGCCGGCGGCCTGACGTCGCGCGAGCGCCTGCCCCAGGCCGCTGGCGCTGAACGAGCCGGCGGCGACGGCCGCGTGGCGGATCGCCGCGAGCACCTCGGCCGCGGGCGCGGTCTTGGCGACGAACGCCGACACACCCATCTCCAGAGCCCGGAACAGCACATCGTCCTCGCCGTTCGACGTCAGCAGCACGATCCCGAGACCGGGATTGCGGTCGCGGAGCTCGCGGGCCACCCGTAGCCCGTCGACGTCGGGAAGTGCGGTCTCGAGGACGACGACGTCGGCCGCGGTGGTCGCGACGATCGCGGCCGCCTCCGCGCCGAGGCCGGTCTCGCCGACGACGACAATGTCCGGTTGTGCGCTCGCCAGGCCGGTGAGCCCGAAGCGCGTGAGAGTGTGGCCGTCGACGACGACGGTCCTGATGTGATGACTCATTGTATTCCTCCCCGTGTTGTCGTCACCCTAGGTAACGGAAACGCGGAGCGAATAGGGACTTTGGTCCCTAGTACGAGGGACTCAGCAGGGTCCCGTACCAGCTCGCCACCGGGGCAGCCGCGAACACCGCGAGGAGCACGCCGCCGATCATGAACGGACCGAACGGCAGCGCCGTCTTGCGCCCGCCGCGGCCGGCCAGCATCACAGCGACGCCGACGACCGCCCCGAGCAGGAACGCCGCGAACGCGCCGATCAAGAACGTCTGCCAGGACAGGAACGCCAGTACGCCGCCGACGAGGCCGGAGAGCTTGACGTCACCCCAGCCCATCCCGGCCGGGTACGCGACGACCAGGAGCAGGTAGAACCCGAACAACACCGCCCCGCCGACAACAGCCCGCCCGAGCGCCCACCAGTGGTGCTCCCACGCGGCAGCGCCGGCCAATAGTGCCAGCAGGACCGGGTATGACGGCACCACGATCGCGTTGGGCAACCGCCGTACGTCGAGGTCGATCAACGCGAGCGCCACCCCCGCACCGGCGAACCAGAGGTACGCCGGAAGTACCGCGACCGTGTCGAACCGCAAGGCGATCGCGGCGAACAGGAGCCCGGTCGCGAGCTCCACCAGCGGATAGCGCACGCTGATCGGCAGCCGGCAGTCCGCGCATCTCCCCCGCAACAGGACCCACCCGACCACGGGCACGTTGTGCCTGGCACGCACGAGACTGTCACACCGCGGGCAGTGCGACGGCGGTTTCACCACCGACTCCCCTCGCGGCACGCGGTACACCACCACGTTCAGAAACGACCCGACAGCCAGCCCGAGCAGCCCCGCGAACAGCGCGATCATCCTGGCCTCGACCAACTGAGCACGGTCACTTGCCGGTGTCCGGGGCTCGGTGTCATCGGATTGGAGTCGACCAGCGCGACCTTCGACCGCAACGCCGGCGTGCCACCCGTCGAACACGGTCCTGGTCCGGAGCAGATGTACGTCGACAGGTAGAGGCTGAACACGAAGCCTGGCGAATCGTCCGGCACCTCGATGACCGGGCCGCCGAACGTGAAGCTGCCGGTGACCTTGACCCACAACGACCGCGAGACGACCCCGAAGCGGAAGACCTGCTCCTCGGCGTTGTTGAGCGTGATGTCCAGGACCGCCTTCGGTGTGTAGGTCGTGCCCTGGACGTAGAACAGGCTGTCGTTGGACTGGGCGCTGACGACCGCGCAGGTCGACGCGTTGCCGACCCCGGTGTACGGCGTGTTCGTGATGCAGCCGGAGCCGCCGCGCAGCGTCGGGGTGACAACGGTCAGCTCGAGCCTCAGCGTGTCGAGCATCTCGGTGCCCTTGTGCTTCACGCCCGCCGAATAGGTGAGCTTCGTTCCGGAGAGATTGCCGCTGGTGACGAGCTGCGCGAGCGTGCCGAGGCCGCCTTGGAGTACGTCGATCGACTCGGTGTGCATGGCGGTGTCGCCGTACGACGGGACCGTGACGCTGAACGGCGTGCCGTTCGTCGGCTCGAGTCGGACTGAGACAGTGTCCTGTGACGATCCTGCCGTGTTCCCGTGGACGACGATCAACTTGGCAGCGGTGAGCACCGAGCCGGCCGGGATCGCGGTCGGTGGCGTGTACCCCGACACCTTCACCGTCCCGGTCTCGTTGCTCGCGCTCGTCTTGACCCACGTCGCGCTCTTGGTGTCAGCCAGACCGATCCATCCGGGGTTGTTCGTGAACGCCCCCGGGTCGTCGACCGTCGTCATACTCAGCGCGTTGGTGCCGGTCCACGCCGTCGGAGTGTCCGCGCCGGTGGTCTGGCCGTAGATCGCGATCGGCGCCCTGTCGGTGTGGTACGAACCGCAGATCTCCGCGTGCCCCTTGTTGACCACGAGTTGGCTGTCGCCGCCGAAGACGAACTGGACACCGACGGCGCCCGCGTCGTTGATCGGGTTGTCGCACGCGCCCGGGATGGCGGGCATCACCGGCGGCTTGGCGATGATGGTGCCGGCGGCGGCGGTCGGCGTACCGCCGATCAGGGTCCCGTTGTCGATCGTCCAGATGTTCGAGCCGGACGGGAGCAAGGGGTTGGAGTTGGTGCCGCTGTTGCGGAAGTCGAAGTAGTACGTGCCCGGCTTGAACCACCAGGTGCTGTCCTTGCAAGCGCTGCTGCTCTTCATCATGGTGCTCAGCCCGACGGCGTCGTCGTAGGTGCCCGGCTCGAACGTGACGACCGTGCCCCGGGTGGTGCAGGCCGGCAGGTCGCGGTGCGGCGGCGGTGCACTCGCATCGGAGGCGTAGTTCGGGTCGTCGCCGAGCTCATTGGCGGCGCTGCCGATGTTGCACGCCGTACCGATGCTCTGGATCGTTCCGGTGCAGGAGCCACGTGCCCAGACGTTGGCATTCGTGTTCAGGATGCCTTTGACCACGTTGATGTTGGAGTTCGAGAACACGTTGCCGTGCACGCGGAACGCGGACCCGGTGCTCGGCTGGGTGATGTTCAGACCGTCCTCGCCGGCGACCTTGCCCAGCGTCAGGATGGCGTTGCCGGGCCGGTTGCAGTTCGACAGCGACGGGCACTGGATCAGGACCTTCTTCGGGTCGGCCTCACAGGTGACCGCGGCGGAGTCGCTGCCGTGGAAGTTGGGCAGCTGGAGCGTGTCGCTGGAGCCGAAGCAGTACTGGCCGGTGTTGTGGTTATAGCTGCTGTTGCGCAGGTTGTTGATCGCGGCCTGCATCGCACCGTCGGCGTTGTAGGTGTCCGCGACCTGGTCGCGCAGGCCGACCGTCGTCCGCACACTGGTGTCCGACAACGTGAGCAGCGCGGACAGGCTGAGTGCGATCACGGTGATCACGATCAGCGCCAGGACGAGCGCCGCGCCCTCGTCCCCGCGAGCACGCGCGCGGGCGATGCGGTCTTTCATTGCTGCCTCCGCTGACCGGTGAGAGTGATCGGGTAGTCGCCGACGGACGCCCGCGTTACCTGGAACGCCATGGAGATCTGGTCGGGTACATCGGCCGCCTCGCAGGCGCTCGAACACGTCACGGCCACGCTCCCCGGCTTCACGTTGTGCGCGACCACGATGTCGGTGCCCGTGGTGGCAGGGCCGATGCATTTGACCCGGTGCAGCTCACTGACGACGCCGACCGGCTTCAGGTAGTAGGCCACGACGTTGGTGGACGCATCTGTCTTGGAGGCGTCCCACACGTCCGAGAGGAAGCGGACCACGGCCGTCGAGGACCCGCAGGTGTAGCCACCTTCGTTGTACGCCGCACCGAGTTGCACGGACTGCTTGAACGGCACCGAGCTCGCACTCACGGCCGCCCAGTCCCGAAGTCCCACCTCGGCGACGTCGCGCGCGAAGTACGACGAGCTGATCTGCGCGTCGTGCGACAACTCCAGCCGGTCGGACGTGTCTGTGGTGTTGCGAAAGGCGCCGATGACGACGTTCGCCAGCGGCACCGTGATGACGGCGAGGATCGCGACGGCGACGAGCAACTCGACCAGGGTGAACCCGTCGTCGGTACGGCGGCGGGTCAGCATGTCGTGTCCAATCCGCACGGCTTCCGCAGTACGACGTCCACTCGCTCGGTCGCACGGCCGTCGCTGCTGGCGACCTGGATCGTCAACTGCTGCAGGCCGAGGTCGGACGAGCAGCTCGACTGCCATGAGCTGCCGTTCCAGTACCGGACCGTGCCGGCGACAACGCTCGGCGTGAACCCGGACGGCGCGCTGAACGCCGGCACCAGAGCGTCGGGCTTGTACGACATGGCGCTCGCACATGGCACGTAGTGCTCGGCGGCAACCGAGGTCTGGATCGCCTCGGCGTAGTCGCGGACCGCTGTGCCGGCCGTCGCCTGTTTGCGGTGTACGTCGGAGATCAGGACGCTGGTGACCAGCCCGGCCATGATCGCGACCACTGCGATGCCCATGATGGCGACCGCGATCAGTAGCTCGAGCAGGGATTCGCCCTGCTCGCCGCGAGGGCTGCTCATGACTGGACCTGGCGGAAGATGCCGTACATCGCGGACACCAGGGCGACTGCGACGAAGCCGACGATCAGGCCCATGAGCACGATGACCAGCGGCTCGAACAGGCCGATCAGCTTCTTCAGCTTGTAGTCCAGCTCGCCCTCGTAGTACTCGGCCGTGACCTCGAGCTGCGTGTCCAGGGTGCCGGTGTCCTCACCGACCAGCATCATCTGCGCCGCGGTCTTGGGGAACAGCTTGGTCGCTGCCAGTGGACGAGCGAGGCCCTCTCCCTCCAGCAGGGCCTCGCCCGCCACGCCCAGCGAGCGCCGGAACACCAGGTTGGGCAGCGAACCGGTGGCGACGCGGAGCGCTTCCGGCAACTGCACGCCCGCACCGACCATCGAGGCGAGGATGCGGCAGAAGCGCTCGACCAAGGCGAACTGGATCGTGCCGCCGAGCACTGGCAGCGCGAGAAACACCTTGTCGCGCAGATAGCGGCCGCCGTGCGTCTGCACGACACCGAAGATGAGCAGCGCCAGTACGGCGACTCCACCGCCGAGCGCCCACCACCACGCGGTCAGGAAGTCCGTGACCGCGAGCAGCATCCGGGTCGGCAGTGGCAGCGTCGCGTGCAGGCTGGCGAAGAAGTCCTTGAACCGCGGCAGCACGAACGCTGCGAGCACGATCACCGTGACCATCGACATCACCGCCACGATCGACGGGTAGATCATCGCCTGCTTGACCTTGCGACGGGCCTCGAGGTCGCGCTCGAGGTACGTCGCGAGCTGCTGCAGCACCGTGTCCAGCTGCCCGCTCAGCTCGGCCGAGCGAAGGATGCCGCGGTAGAACTCCGGGAAGATCTTCGGGTGCCGGTCGAAGCAGTCCGAGAGCTTCTCGCCGCCGCGCAGACCGTGCTCGACCTCGGCCATCATCCGCCGGACCGACGCGTTGTCCGCCTCCTCGCCGAGCGAGTGCACCGCGTCGATCAGCGGCAGGCCGGCCTTGATGAAGGCGCCCAGCTGCCGTGACAGGTGCATCACCTCCTCGCGTTTCACGCGTCGCGGCGTGATCTCGAGCTGCAGGACGCTGCGCTTCTCGGTGACCCGGATGTCGCGCAGCTCGAGCTCGTACAGCGCCAGCTCGGCGTCCTCGCGGCTCTCCGCCTTGGTCGTGCCCTTCGCGACCTGGCCGTCCGGCGCGGTCGCGACGTACGCGTACTTGGTCATCGGTCAGCTCCCGACCATGTAGATGGATCGCATGACCTCGCCGATGGTGGTGACGCCCGCCTCGGCGAGCCGGATGCCCTCCTCGGTCAGCGTCCGCATGCCTTCGTAGCGGGCCACCTTGCGGATCTCGTCGTGCGCGGCGCGGTCGACGACCAGCTCGCGGATCGCGTCCGACACCGGCATCAGCTCGTAGACACCGGTCCGCTCCAGGAACCCGGTGTGCGCGCAGAAGTTGCAGCCCGCGCCGCGCACGAAGCCGTCGTCGGGCGTCCGGCCGCCGGCGGCCGCGAGGAAGGCGAGCTCCTCGGCCTTCGGCACGTAGTACTCGCGGCAGTTCGTGCACACCCGGCGGACGAGGCGCTGGGAGACCACAGCGGTGACCGAGGACGCGATCAGGAACGTCTCGATCCCCATGTCCAGCAGGCGGTGCAACGCTGTCGCCGCGTCCGTCGCGTGCAGCGACGAGAGCACGAAGTGGCCGGTCAGCGCGGACTGTACGGCGATCCGCGCGGTCTCGACGTCGCGGACCTCGCCGACCAGGATCACGTCCGGGTCCTGCCGCAGGATCGAGCGCAGACCGCCGGCGAACGTGATACCGGCCGCCTCGTTGATCTGGATCTGGTTGATCGAGTCGAAGGTGTACTCGACCGGGTCCTCGATCGTCATGATGTTGCGCTCGGGACTGTTGATCTCGCCGAGCGACCCGTAGAGCGTGGTGGTCTTGCCGCTGCCGGTCGGCCCCGCGCAGATGACCATGCCGTACGGCGCATGCAGCAGGCCCGAGTACGTCGCGGCCATGCGGTCCGGCATGCCGAGCTGCTCCAGCCGGAACAACGGACGGCTCTTGTCGAGCAACCGCAGGACGACTTTCTCGCCGCCGACCACCGCGGTCGTGGAGACCCGGATGTCGACCGGGCGTCCCTCGACGTCCATGCTGATCTGACCGTCCTGCGGGCGACGACGCTCGACGATGTTGAGGTCGGCGAGGATCTTGATCCGGCTCACCACCGCCGGCCCGATCGACCCGGGCAGTTCGAGTACGTCGTGCAACGCGCCGTCGATCCGGTACCGCACGCGAACACGGTCGCCGTGCGGCTCGATGTGTACGTCGGACGCGCGGTCGCGCAACGCCTGCGTGATGACGAGCTGCACGACCTGGACGACGGGAGCGTCGTCGCTGGCGCCGGGCGTCTCGTCGCGGATGTCCTTGCGGACCGCGTCGCGGGCCTCGAACACCTTGACCCGGTCGTCGATTCCGGTCAACGCGCGGTACGCCGTACCGATGGCGTGCAGCACGTCGGTCGGTGCAGCGAGCTCGAGAACGACCCGGCGGCCGAGTGCAGCCTGCAGCTCGTCGAGGACCGACGGGTCGGCGACAGCCACCGCGACGACGTCCTCGCGGACCTCCAGCGGTACGGCGACCAGGTTGCGAGCTGTTCGTTCGTCGAGGAGTGCGGCCGCGGCCGGATCAGGGCTCGTGGTCCGCAGGTCGGCGAGGCCGAGGTTGTGCTGCTCGGCGAGGTGACGGGCGCGGGTGCGCTCGATGTGCAGGTCCTGCTCGGTGGCGGCCGGGATGATCTCCGGGCGCGGGCTCGGTACGGCGTGCCGGGGTTCGGGCCGATCGGCCTTGCGAAGCTTCATGCCGGCACCCCCGCCCGCAGCCGCGGCCGCGCCTCGATGTCCTTCGGGTAGAGGCTGCGCGCGGCCGCGTCGTCGTACGTGACGACACCGTTCTGCACGAGCGTCGACAGCGACTGTTCGAGCGTGAGCATGCCGTCGCGCTGACCGGTGACGACCGAGTTGCGCAGCTGGTGCGTCTTGCCTTCCTTGATCAGGTTGCGGACGGCGGCGTCGGCGACCATCACCTCGTACGCCGCGACCAGTCCGCCGCCGATGCGCGGAATCAGCCGCTGGTACACCACACCCGTGAGCGCCGCGGCGAGTTGGACCCGCACCTGGGCCTGCTGCTCGGCCGGGAACACGTCGATGATGCGCGCCAGCGACTGTGCGGTGTCGTTGGTGTGCAGGGTCGCGAAGACCAAGTGACCGGTCTCGGCGATGGTGAGGGCGAACCGGATCGACTCCAGGTCACGCATCTCACCCACCAGCAGGACGTCGGGATCCTCGCGCAGTGCCGAACGCAGTGCGTCCGGGAAGCTTGCGGTGTCGCTGCCGACCTCACGCTGGTTGACGGCGGAGAGCTTGTGGTCATGGACGTACTCGATCGGGTCCTCGACCGTGATGATGTGGCAGGCGCGATCGGCGTTGATCTTGCCGATCATCGCGGCCAGCGTCGTCGACTTGCCGGAGCCGGTCGGGCCGGTCACCAGCACCAGGCCCTGGTGCTTGCGGGCGAAGTCGTACAGGACGGGCGGCAGGCCGAGCTCGTCCATCGTCGGGATCTCGCGCGGGATCATCCGGAGCGCCACCGCCGTGTCACCGCGCTGGGTGAACGCGTTGCCGCGGATCCGGGCCTCGTCGCGCCAGGTGAACGAGAAGTCGTGTTCGTGCTTGGTGTTCCAGTCCGCGGCCTGCTCGGCGGTGAGCACCTCTTCGAGCAGGCTGTCGGTGTCGTCGCGGGTCAGCGGGTCCAGGCCGTTGACGGAGTGCAGTCGTCCGTGGACGCGGATCTGAGGTGGCATGCCCGCGGTCAGCAGCAGGTCGGTGCCGCCGGCGTTCCAGAGCTCTTCGAGCAGCAGGTCGACCCGGCTGCCACGAGCAAGACTCATCATGGTGCTTCTCCAGGTAGTTGGTCGGATGCGGTGCTAACCGGTGGGGAAGAGCCTTGGGGAAACCCCTCCCCACCGGAGTCAGGCGGCTACGGAGCGACGGCGTCAGCGGTGCAGCCTGCAGGCGGACCGGCCTTCAGCGTGATCTTGCCGGTGGTGTCAGTGGAGGCGACGTACTTGGCCTCGTCGCTCCGCAGCAGACCAGCTGTCTTGAGCACGGTCAGGCTGCCTGCGTAGACGCCCGGGTCGGTCTTGGCGTAGTAGGCCTCCTGGGCGGTTGCGACGGTGCTGACCTCGGTCTTGCAGGCGGACGCCGCGCCGCGGTCCTGGATGCCGGAGACGGCGAAGACGACGATGCCGGCGAGGACGCCCAGGATGACGATGACCATCAGGAGTTCGATGAGGGTGAAGCCGGACTCGTTCTTGCGGGCTTCGCGGATCTTGTTGAGCATGATGTGTTTCGCTTTCTGTGCAAAGGATTCGAGTGGTTGTGAGGTGGTGCTACGCGGAGGGCGGATCCCGGCTGCACCTCCCGTCGCTCGCGACGAGGGTGTCGGCCAGCCGGCGGACGGCCTGGCTGACGGGATGGTCCGGATACCCGACGGTGATGGGTTCGCCCCGGTTGATCGAGGCGGGCACGTCGGTCCAGTTCGGCAGCTGGGTCGCGATCGGACTCCTGACCAGCTGGTCCGTGTCGGCCGCGGTCAGGTCCGCCCGGCGGTCCGACCGGTTGATGACGACGGACCGGGAGCCGGCGTCGTACAACAGGTCGAGGACGTCGAGGGTCAGCCGCAGGTTCTTCAGCGACGGCCGCTCCGAGGTGGCGACCAGCACGTGGTGATCGGCCGCGTCGAGCGCGGCCAGTACCGACGCATTGAACTGCGCCGGCGTGTCGACGATCACGAAGTCGTACACGTCGCGCGCCACGTCCAGGAGCTCGGCGACAAGGGTGTGCGGGATCTTCATCGCGTTCCCGGGACCGGCCGGAGCCAGCAGGCAGTCCAGCCCCGGGCGGTACATCGTCATCAGGTCGACGACTTGTTCCGTGGTGAGCGACCCGGCCGACGGCAGCGCGTCGCAGAGGCTGCGCCCGGGGCGCAACCCGAGGAGGCAGGCGACGTCGCCGAACTGGAGGTCCAGGTCGACGAGGCAGACGCGCCGGTCGCCGGGGGCGCACAGCGCGACGGCGAGGTTTGTGGCGACGGTCGTCTTGCCGCTGCCGTCCTTGGCAGCGAAGACTGTGATGATCCGCCCGTCCGACATCCTGACACCCCCTGTCGCCACTCTGTGTCACCGCGATGCGCGTTGACTTCGCCTAAAGAGTGGCGGCGCGGGAGTTTCCGTCACAGCGGGTGAACGGATGACAGGCCGGAACGTTCGGAGGACACGGCCCTCCGATCGGCCGACCCGGCGTCGGCCGAACGGCCGACAGCCTCAGCCGAGGGCGGTGTGGAGGCGGAGGGCTACCTGGATGTCGAGGGTGTGGTCCGGGGACTGCCAGCCGTCGCCGAGGAGGGCGGTGACGCGGTCGAGG
Source organism: Kribbella sp. NPDC051936 (assembly GCF_040680955.1). NCBI lineage: Bacteria > Bacillati > Actinomycetota > Actinomycetes > Propionibacteriales > Kribbellaceae > Kribbella > Kribbella sp. NPDC051936. Next base: position 13,640 of record NZ_JBFAXS010000011.1, read on the forward strand.
CGTTGCTGGACCGTGTTGGGGTGGATGTGGAGTGAGGTGGCGGCGCGGGTCGGGCTCTGGCCGGCGGCGAAGTATGCCTGGAGGGTGCCGATCAGGTCGGTGCCTCGCTGGTCGTCGTAGTCGAGGACCTTGCCGAGGACGTGGTGCACGTGGGCGCGCAGGTCGACCTCGGACGCACCTACCAGGCCCGCCACGCCCAGGTCATCAGGTGTGGCCGACTCGCTGGTGCGGCCGAGGCGCAGCATTGTCGTGACCAGACGAGACGCTTGCCGGTGTGCTTCGACCAGGGGCTCGCCCCAGGTCGCAGGGCCTGTGACAGCGACGGTCACGCCGGTGCGCTTGGCGACCTCGGTCAAGTCGCGTGCTACAGCTGCTGCGCTGGTCCGAGCGAACAGCAACACCAAGTCCCCGCCGTACGGGCCGGCCAGGACCATTCTGTCTTCCAGTGGCGCGGACAGCCGAGCACGTACGGCGGAGTGGTCGCCGCGGCAGACTGCGACGACCAGGCGGTCGTTCCGGTGGTTCGGCGCCAGTAGACGGAGTCGATCGGTCAGAGCGCGCGGGTCGGCGCTTCCGCTGAGTACGTCGGCCAGCAGATCCGCCTGGGCGCGTTGGGATTGCTCAGCGGCCTGTCGGCGGAAGAGCAGGACCAGTGCGGTGACAACGGCAGCGCGTTCGACGATGCGCTGGTCTGCACCCGACAGGTCGTCCGCACCGCCGATGACCAGTGCACCGAGCCGTTCACCCTTGGCCGTTGCCGCTACGACCCAGCAGTCACCGATGCGGGTCAAGCGGCCGGACTCGGACTCCTGCCACGGCACCGGCGTACTGGGAACACTGCCGGCGACGGCGAGTTCGTTGCCGCCGGCATCGACCAGCACGACCCACATGTCGAGCAGCTCGGACAGTGCGGCGGCGATGGCGTCCACGTCCCCGCCGGACAGCACGATCTCGGCGAAGCGGTCGTGGGCCGCGGCCGCGTGCTCGACGCCCGCATGGGCCGCGGACAGCTGTTCCAGCGCGGCCTCGGTCTCGGCGGCTGCGCGCACCTGGACGATCGTCACCGCGGCCAGCGCTGCCAGCGAGCCGAGCAGCGACACCTCGTCGTGGCTGAACGGGCGCCGGGTGCGGTTGGAGGCGAACAGCACGCCCACGAACGCTCCGTCGACGATCAGCGGTGTTCCGCAGATCGCCACCAGCCCTTCGTCACCGACGGCGTGGTCGATCGCCGTAGTGTGCCTGAACCGCTGGTCGGACGGGTAGTCGGCGGTCCAGTACGGCTTGTAGGTCTCGGCGACTAGACCGCCGAGGCCTGCGCCCAGAGGAAGGCGGACCTGCTGGAACTCCGCCGACACGGACCCGTCGGTCGCACGCATGTAGGTGTCTCCGCGGGACGGGTCGTACAGCGTCAGGTAGGCAACGTCCACGCCGAGCAGGCTGCGGGTCCGATGCACGATGGTGCCGAGGACGTCGCCGGGGTCGCGGGCCGAGGCGAGCTCGCGGGCGACGTCGACCAGGGTCGAGAGCTCGGCCTCGCGCTTCTTGCTGGCGTCCATGCCGGCCCGGATGCGCAGGGCGAGGTCGCGCGCCACCGCGTCCTCGCCCGCCGCCCGGGCCAGCTCGCTCCCGGGCGCATCCTCGGCCAGCAGCCGCAGAAGCTCCTCCATGGTCCTACAGGGTAGTGAGGTCCCGGCGCCGCGTTTCGGAGTACGACGTCACCGCGACGATCGAGATCACCGCGCACGCTGCGACGTACACGGCGATCGCGTAGCCCGAGTCGTACGCCTTGAGCAGCGCGACCGCGATGAACGGCGCCAGGCCGCCCGCGATGATCGATGCGAGCTGATAGCCGACCGAGACACCGGAGTACCGCACCCGTGTCCCGAACAGTTCGGTGAAGAACGCGGCCTGCGGTCCGTACATCGCACCGTGCAGCACCAGACCGACCGTCACCGCCAGCGTCGCCAGGGCGAAGTTCTTCGTGTCCACCAAGGCGATGAAGACGAACGCCCAGATCCCCACACCGACCGCACCGATCAGGTACACAGGCCGCCGGCCGATCCGATCCGACAGCGAGCCCCACAGCGGAATGGCGAAGAAGTGCACGGCCGCGGCGATCAGTACGGCGTTCAGCGCGAACGACTTGCCCAGACCGAGGTGTTCCTTCGCGTACGTCGCGATCACGATCGTGAAGATGTAGTAGCTGACGTTCTCCGCCATCCGGGCGCCCATCGCGGTCAGCACCTCGCGCGGGTACTTCGTGATCACCTCGAAGAACGGCAGCTTCTCCGCCGGCTGCTCCTTCGCGCGGGCCTGCGCCTGCCGGAACACCGGCGACTCCTCGATCCGCAGCCGCACCCACAGCCCCACCAGGACCAGTACCGCGGACAGCAGGAACGGAATGCGCCAGCCCCACGAGTCGAAGGCAGCCTCGGACTGGAACGCGGCCAGCCCGGCCAGTACGCCGTTCGCGATCAACTGGCCCGCCGGAGCACCGGCCTGCGGCCAGGACGCCCAGAAACCGCGCCGTGCCGGATCACCATGCTCCGACACGATCAGTACGGCGCCACCCCACTCACCACCCAGCGCGAAGCCCTGGATGAGCCGCAGCACCGTGAGCAGGATCGGGGCGAGCGCACCGACCTGTGCGTACGTCGGCAGCAGACCGATGGCGAAGGTGGCGATCCCCATCATCAGCAGCGACAGCACCAGCAGCTGCTTGCGGCCCAGCCGGTCACCGAAGTGCCCGAACACCACACCGCCGATCGGCCGGGCGAAGAAGCCGACCGCGAACGTCGCGAAGCTCAGCAACGTCCCGGTGAGCTCCTCCCCCTTCGGGAAGAACAGGTCGCCGAACACCACCGAGGCGGCGACCCCGTACAGGAAGAAGTCGTACCACTCCACCGTCGTACCGACGAGACTCGCGCCGACCACCCGGACGATCGACGTCCGGGTCTGGGTCGGTTGTGTTGCCGTCATGGGCGGGCTCCTGAGTTGTTAGTGGGCGGTCCAGCCGCCGTCGAGTACGAACGAGCTCCCCGTGATGGAGGCGGACGCGGGACCGCACAGCACGGCCACGAGCTCCGCCACTTCGGCCGGTTCGATCAGCCGCTTCACCGCGACCGGCTCGAGCAGGACCTTGTCCAGCACCTCCGACTCGGACAGGCCGTGGGTCGCGGCCTGGTCCGCCAGCTGTGCGGTGACCAGCGGAGTCCGCACGTACGCCGGGTTCACACAGTTGCTGGTCACTCCGTGCGGCGCACCTTCCAGTGCGACGACCTTGCTGAGTCCTTCCAGCCCGTGCTTCGCAGCGACGTACGCCGCTTTGAACGGGCTGGCCCGGAGTCCGTGGACCGAGCTGATGTTCACCACCCGGCCCCAGCCGGCGCCGTACATGTGTGGGAGCGTCTGCCGGATCAGCCGGAACGGGGCCTCCAGCATGAGCCGGAGGAGGTAGCTGAACCGCTCCGGCGGGAACTGCTCGACCGGTGCGACCTGCTGGACCCCGGCGTTGTTCACCAGGATGTCCACGTCCGTCGGCAGCTCCGCCAGCCGGTCCAGCTCGGACAGGTCGGCCACCAGCGTCTCGACGCCCTCCAGCGCGTCGAGCCCGGCCTGGTCGAGGTCGACGGCCACGACGTGCACGCCGTCCGCTGCCAGGCGTTGGGCGCACGCGGCGCCGATACCGGACGCGGCTCCGGTGACGAGTGCTCGACGGGTCTCCATGGCGGACGACTGTAGGAATCCAGCTGCGCCGCGGCTATGGGATCGACTCACATATCGACAGCGGCATCAGTGGGCCGAGGAGCCACTTATCCACAACCCCGGCTATCAAGGCAGCGCGGCACGATAGCTGGACCTATTGTTGAAACATGGTCGATATCGAGCAGCCGAAGAAGAAGGCCGCCGGCGTCCCCGCGGTCCTGTCGTCGTTCAAGTTCGGCCTTCGCGAGATGGGCCCGGCGCGGACCGGCAAGGTCTTCGTGAAGATGAACCAGGACGGCGGGTTCGACTGCCCGTCCTGCGCCTGGCCGGACCCCGACCACAAGCGCAAACACGCGGCCGAGTTCTGCGAGAACGGCGCGAAGGCGGTGGCCTGGGAGGCGACCCGCAAGCGGGTCCCGCGGGCGTTCTTCGCGGAGAACTCGGTCGACGACCTGCAGCGGATCTCCGAGCTCGACCTCGGCAAGCTCGGCCGGATCACCGAGCCGATGCTGCTGCGGGCCGGCGCCACGCACTACGAGCCGGTCGGCTGGGACGAGGCGTTCCAGGTCGTCGCCCGGCACCTGAAGGCCCTCGTCGACCCGGATGACGCCGTCTTCTACACCTCCGGCCGGACCAGCAACGAGGCCGCGTTCCTGTACCAGCTGTTCGTGCGCGCCTACGGGACGAACAACCTGCCCGACTGCTCCAACATGTGCCACGAGTCGTCGGGTACGGCGCTGTCCAAGGTGATCGGGAGCGGCAAGGGCGCGGTCACGCTCGAGATGCTCGAGGAGTCCGAGCTCATCGTGATCGTCGGCCAGAACCCGGGAACCAACGCGCCCCGGATGCTCAGCCACCTGGAGATCGCCAAGCGCAACGGCGGTTCGATCGTCTCGGTGAACCCGCTGCCCGAGCCGGGGCTGATGAACTTCATGAACCCGCAGCGCCCGCGCGGCTGGGTCGGCAAGGGGACCGAGCTGGCCGACCAGCACCTGCAGATCCGGATCGGCGGCGACCAGGCCTTGTTCCTGGCGCTCGGGCACCTGCTGCTCGAGGCCGAGGCCGCCGCCCCGGGGACGGTGCTGGACAAGGCGTTCGTCGAGTCGCACACCAGCGGCTTCGAGCTGTACGCGAAGCACAACGCCGAGCTCGACTGGGACTCGGTCGAACTCGCGACCGGGCTGCGCCGGGCCGAGATCGAGGAGCTGGCCCAGCGGTTCATCCGCTCGAAGGCGACGGTGATCTGCTGGGCGATGGGCCTGACACAGCACCGCGAGGCGGTCGCGACGATCAGCGAGATCGTCAACGTGCTGCTCCTCCAGGGCAACATCGGCAAGCCCGGCGCGGGCCCGTGCCCGGTGCGTGGCCACTCGAACGTCCAGGGCGACCGCAGCATGGGCATCTGGGAGAAGATGCCGGACGCGTTCCTGGACCGGCTCGACCGCGAGTTCGCGTTCACCTCGCCGCGAGAGCACGGCGTCGACGCGGCCGCGACCGTGAAACGCCTGCGGGACGGCGACGTCCGCGTGTTCTTCGCGATGGGCGGCAACTTCGCCATGGCGACCCCGGACACCGAGGTCGTGCACCGCGGGCTGCGCGAGTGCGACCTCACCGTCCACGTCTCGACCAAGCTCAACCGGTCGCACACGGTCACCGGCCGCGAGGCGCTGATCCTGCCCACTCTCGGCCGCACGGACCACGACCACACGCCGGCCGGCCCGCAATCAGTGACGGTCGAGGACTCACAGGGCGCAGTACACCTGTCCACCGGCAACCTGGTTCCGCCGGCGCCGGAGCTGAAGTCCGAGATCGGCATCGTGTGCGCGCTGGCGCAACACGTCGTACCCGACGTGGGACAGATCCCGTGGGCCGACTTCGCCGACGACTACAGCCTGATCCGGCAGCGGATCGGGCGGGTGGCCGACGGGTACGAGGACTTCGAGAATCGGCTCCGCGCGAACGAGGGCGGCTTCCTGCTCGCGCACGCCGCGCGGGACAAGCGCGAGTTCAGGACGTCGGACGCTCGGGCACAGTTCACCGCGAACGACCTGACCTGGCTGCCGACCGAGCCCGGCCGGTTGCTGCTGCAGACGCTGCGCAGCCACGACCAGTTCAACACCACGATCTACGGCCTCGAGGACCGGTACCGCGGCGTCCACGGGACACGCGAGGTCGTCTTCGTGAACCCGGGCGACCTGGCCGAGCTCGGCCTGCGGGACGGTCAGTACGTCGACATCGTGAGCGAGTTCCGCGGCGTCGAGCGGCGGGCGGCGCATTTCCGGCTGGTCGCGTACCCGACGGCGCGTGGCTGCGTCGCGGCGTACTACCCCGAGACCAACGTGCTGATGTCCGCCGACGACCTCGCGAAGGGCAGCAACACCCCAGTCGCCAAAGGCCTGACAGTCAGGCTGAAGCCGTCCAGCTGACGGCGTCCACGTCCAGGTCACCCGTCGGTTGCGATGCGTCGGTCACCGTTCCTCCGATCCGGATCGAGACGTCGCCTGACCCATGGTTGAAGTAGCGCGAGTGCGCAGGCCACCGCGGCGCTGGTCAACCACAGGCCTTCGGGTCCGGCGGTTTCGAGGAGTTGGGTGACGGTGATCGGCGCGATCGTGGTCGCGATCCCCCAGCTCAGGCCGAAGATCGCGAGATACCGGCCGCGGGCCTTCTCCGGTGCGAGGCCGGACGCTTGGGTGAGGTAGCGGGTGAGGAGGAACAGTTCGCCGAGGCTCCACAGGACGGCGGCGAGCAGGAAGATCGCGAGGTTGTGGGCCAGCGCGACGACCACCAGGCCGACGCCGACGAGCGCGTAGCCGATCGCGATCGCGCGGAAGTCGTCCAGGTGCTGCACGCGGAGCAGCCGCTGGGCCGCGATCAACGTAACGGCCGAAACCGCGAGAATGATGCCGGTGCCCGACTCGGGGAGGCCTTGGTCGAGCAGGGTCAGCGGTACGCCGATGATCAGCTGCATGTAGATCGTCGCGAAGACCGTGCCGCCCGCGAGCAGCAGCACCAGCCGCCGGTCGCGCCACGCGGGCGCAGCCTTGTCAGGCAGATCGTCGCGCCGCTCCCGGCGTACGTCCGCGGGGAGTGCGACGGCCACGAGCGCGGCGCACGACAGACACGTGATCGCGTCGGCGACGAAGAGCCAGCGGAGGTCCCAGTGGCTGATCGCGGCGGCGAGGAGGCCGGCGAGGACGCCCGCCGCGGCCAGCGCCGCGCTGTACAGCCCGTACGCGGCTGGGCGGTCCTCGGGCTCCGTGACGTCGGCGATCATCGCCTGGCTCGGCGGCTCGTAGATCTCGAACGCGAGGCCGAGCAGGATCGTCGCAAGGACGGCGGACCACAGTGCGTGGCTGAGCGCGATCCACAGCTGGCCGACGGCACAACCGGTCAGGCCGAGGACGATCGTGCTGCGCCGGCCGAGCCGGTCGGCCAGCTGACCGCCGAGCAATCGGGACGGGATCGTCGCGGCTCCGAAGACCGCCAGGATCAGGCCGGTCTGGCTGAGCGACGCCTTGAACTCGACCGACAGCACCACCCCCAGGAACGGCAGCGTGAACGCTCCGATCCGGTTCACGGCCCGGGCGACGACCAGGATCCACACCGCGCGGGACAGTCCGCGCGCCGCGACGACTGTGCTCACCTCGAACCCCCATGACTGTCTAAATGGCTATGATCGGTCACGCAAGCCCGAGACTACGGAGGTATCGCGTGACTGGTCAAGTGTCTTTTGATAGTCATGCCCGGAGTGTGCTGGCCGCGTCGGTGGAGTACGTGAACCGGCTGACGCCCGGATACTCCGGCGGCCTTCCGTACGACGCTCCCGCCGACGACGCGATCGCCACTGCCGTCGCCGAGGCGCTCACCGCGATCGGCCATCCCCCGAAATCCGTACCGGCCGACGACGCGCGGCGGCTGGCGCATCTGGCCGGACGGATGCGGATCGTCTTCGAGGCCGCGAACGCGGGCGATCTGGACGCGGCGGCCGACGAGATCAACGCGTTGCTGCTCGACACCAACGCCCGCCCGCAGCTCGACCGCGGCAGGGACCGGCCGTGGAGCCTGCACTTCCACGGCCCCGACGAACAACTCGCGAACGGCTGGGCCGCCGGCTGCGCAGCCGGCCTCGCCCTCGCCGTCGGCAGCGACCTGGCCGGTCGCCTAGGCGTCTGCGCGGCCCCTCAGTGCGACCGAGTCTTCGTCGACGTCTCCAGGAACGGCCAACGCCGCTTCCACTCCCCCCAATGCCAAAGCCGCGTCAAAGCCGCCACGCACCGAGCCCGCCAGGCCGCCGGCTGACCCAACCCTGCACGGGGCAACATCCTCCGGCATCGCGAGCGCCCCACCCGAGAGGTTTCGGGTGGGGCGTCGGGGGTGTTGTCTCAGCCGACCGGGGTGAGTTCGCGGTCGGGGGCGGCGGGTGGGGTTTGGGGGGCATGCTTCGGCTGCTTGGGGCGGAGCCACTTGGGGGCCCACCAGTTGGCGTCGCCGAGGAGGGTCATGATGCTGGGGAGGACGACGGCGCGGATGATCGTGGCGTCGATCAGGATCGCGACGGCGAGGCCTACGCCCAGCTGCTTCATGTCCAGGGTGCTCAGCGTGGCGAAGACCGCGAAGACGCCGATCATGACGGCTGCCGCGCTGGTCACCACCCCGGCCGAGCCGGTGATGCCCTCGGCGACCGCCTGCTTGGTGGGTACGCCGCGGAGCACCGCCTCGCGGATCCGGCTGACCACGAACACGTGGTAGTCCATCGACAGACCGAACAGCACCACGAAGAGGAACAGCGGCAGCCAGCTGACCACGGCCCCGTTCGACCGGAAGTGCAGCAGGCCCTCGGCCCAGGTGTTCTGGAAGACCGCGGTGACGACGCCGTACGCCGCGGCCGCGCTCAGCAGGTTGAGCCCGATCGCCGTGATCGCGACCACCACCGACCGGAACGTCACCATCATCACGATCATCGTCAGCAGCAGCACGAACCCGATCACCAGCGGCAGCTTGTCCCGCGTGTGGGCGGCGTAGTCGACGTCCGCGGCCACGAACCCGCCGACCGCGTACTCGACGCCTGGCACCTTGCCGACCGTTTCCGGCATCAGTTCCTTGCGCAGCTTGGTCAGCGAGTCCCGGGCCTGGTCGCTGCCGCCCTCGTACGGCGTGGCGACCTCGAGCGTGGCGACTGTGCCGTCCTTGGAGAACCGCGGCTCCTCGAGACCGTCCGACGCGAACAGCTTGTCGCCCTTGGTCTTCTCCATCAGCTCGGCCAGCGCGGCCTTGACGGCAGGCTGCTGGTTCGCAGGCGCCCGTACGGCGACCTCGTGGCTGGTGCCCGTGCTGGGGAAGGCCGCGGTCAGCCGGTCGTACGCCTTCATCACCGACGTCGTCCGCGGCAGGTCCTCGGTGCCCGGGAACTTCAGCGTCATCCCCAGTGCCGGCGACGCGACCGCGAGCAGCGCGGTGACCGAGACCAGCAGGGTGGCGATCGGGTGCTTCAGGGCCGGCTTGAGCACCGTCGGCCAGAACCGCGGCTGTCCCTTGCTGGCCGTCAGCCGCCAGACGAACGGGATGCGCGGGCGGTCCACCCAGCGGCCGAGCTTCGCCAGCACGGCCGGCAGCACGGTCAGCGAACCGACGACGGCCACCGCGACGACCAGGATCGAGCCGACCGCGAAGGACGAGAACACCGCGTCGCGGGCCAGGAACAGCCCGGCCATCGAGATGATCACCGCCGTCCCCGAGACGACGACCGCGTGGCCCGAGGTCGCGGCAGCGATCTCGACCGCGTCGATGTGGCCGCGGCCCTTGGCGCGTTCCTCACGTTCGCGGCGCAGGTAGAAGAGCGAATAGTCGACGCCGACCGCCATACCGATCAGCAGGATCACGCTGTTGACCGCGTCGACCGCGGGCACCAGCTGGGACGCCGCGGCCGATAAGCCGATCGCGGCGGCGACCGAGGACAGTGCGAGCAGCACCGGCACCGACGCGGCGATCAGGGCGCCGAACGCGACCAGCAGGATCGCCAGCGTCACCGGCAGGCTGAACATCTCCGCCCGCTTGAAGTCCTTGCCGAGCGTCTCGTTGAGCGCCTTGCCGATCGACAGCCCGCCGACCTCCTCGATCCGGAGATCCGGGTACTGCTGCTGGACCTTGGCGGTCGTGTCGAGCAGCGGCTGGACCCGCGCGTCGTCGTCGGACCCCTCGGGCGCGTCCTTCAGCGTCACCCGGACGATGACCGCGTCGTTCTTCGGCGACGGCATCGGCTGAGCGACCTCCGCGACCCCACCGAGGGCGCGCATCTGCTGGATCACCACGCCGGCGGCCCGGTTCGCCGCGGTCCGGTCGAGCTGTCCGGACGGAGCCGTGATCAGCACGCTCTCGACGTCCGGGTCGTCGAAGTTGCCGGACTTGACGATGTCGTCCGCCCGGGTCACCTCACCGATGTCCCCCTCGTTCTTCGACTCCTTGGTGCCGGTCACCGAGCCGAGCGCGAAACAGGCGATCACGACGACCACCCACATCGCGATCGCCCGCCACGGATGGGTGGCGCTCCAGCGCGCCGCCCGTACCGTGATCTGTCCCCTGGCCATACCTACCCTGCCCCTCTGCGCCCCCTCAGGCGCCCCACCCAGCGCTCCCTGGCGTCACGCTGGCTACGGGCAAAAGCCTCGCTGCCACGGGCGCTCCGCGACCATGCAGGAAGCCCCCCAGCCCACCCTGAGGAAAACCCCACCCCACCCTTTCCCGTACGCCGTACGCACCCCGGCCCCGCTGCCATGCGCTCGACCTTGAGCACGCACCAACCGTTCTCGCCGCGCGCTGATGGTTGGTGGGTGCTCAAAGTCGTCGTACAAGAGGCGACGGCGGCGCGATCCGCGTCGGCGCAAGGCCGGCGCTGTGCGGGGTGGGTGGGGTAGGGGCGGATGGGGTCAGAAGTCGTCGAGGTCCAGGGAGGAGGCGGCGGAGATGCCCTCCAGGTAGCCCTCGGCGCGCTCGGCCTTGGGGTAGCGGTGGACCAGGGACCAGAAGGTGGCGTTGTGGGTCGGCTCGATCAGGTGGGCGAGCTCGTGGACCAGGACGTAGTCGACGACCCAGCCCGGCATCGCCTGCAGCCGGGTCGACAGCCGGATCGACCGGTCCGCCGGAGTGCACGATCCCCACCGTCTGTTTTGGTTCGAAACCCACCTCACCGACGCAGGTTCGGGCACTTCGGGGAGGTGACGACACGCGAGTTCGTGTGCTCTGGCCAACAATTTTTCGTCCGACACGCGGGATCGGCTGCGCTGCTTCTCCAGGCGCGCCAGCATGGTCTCGACCCAGCGCGCCTCCTCCGCGGCGGACAGCCGGTCGGGCATCAGCACGACCACCCGCTCACCGTCGCGGTAGGCGCTGACCGTGCGCTTGCGGCGCTTGCTGCGACGGATGTCCACGTAAGGCGGGATCGGGCGCGGTGGAGAGTCGGCCATGGCTCAAAAATGTACCCCCAGATTCCGACAACTTTCTTCGGTCCACATCCTGTGCATCGGCGTTTTCGCAGGTCAGACGCCAGATCTTGATCCTGCCGACCCCGGTTGTTCACATCGCGTTCCCCCGCCCGTCCACAGCGCCCGGCGGCGCGTCCCACAGGTTGCGCACAGAGTTATCCACAGGGGTGGACAACGCGGGCTTGCCACCGCCGCCGGCGTCTCCTAGCGTCGTCGGGAACAGGCTCCCGGACCGCTTCCGGGGCCGCTCGGAGGGGAAGCCGAGTGGTCGCGGAGGCGGACCACCGGGAGCCTGTTCCGTGTGGGCGAAACTTTCGGTAAGGGCTTTCCCAGGCGGGATTACGCGGCGCGCTGAGCGGGAGGTGCGCTTGAACCGGCGAAAAGCTGCCGTAGGGTGATTCCCGACTGGGCCGAACGGCCTACGGCAGGAACGGTCTGCCGTTAGCATCCAACGACTGCCCGGGGCGAGACCCCGGGCTGAAATTCAGAGCAAGGAGAGGGCCCTCATGGCAGAGACCTGGAGCGGCGAGTTCTACTGCGTCAAGTGCAAGGCCAAGCGCACCGCCGACGGCGAGGTCAAGGTCAACGACAAGGGCACGCGCATGGCGAAGGCCAAGTGCCCCGAGTGCGGTACGAACCTGAACCGGATCCTCGGCAAGGCCTGACGCACCAAGTCGTAGAGGCGGTGTCCGGCACGTTGCGCGTGCCGGACACCGCCTTTCGTCGTCCCCGGGCCCGCGACACACGGGCCCCCGCCGGAGCTGGGCTTGGGTGACCGGACAGAATGGGAGCGTGTCGGACCTTCCTCGCAAGGCGCTGAGCCGGACCGCGAAACTTGCCAGCCTGCCGCTCGGCGCCGCCGGGCGGGCCACGGTCGGCCTGGGCAAGCGCATCGGCGGTGCGCCCGCGGAGGCCGTGCTCGCCGAGTTCCAGCGCCGTACCGCGGACCAGCTGTTCGCCGTCCTGGGTGAGCTCAAGGGCGGCGCGATGAAGTTCGGGCAGATGCTCAGCCTGATGGAGTCGGCGATGCCGGAGGAGTTCGCGGCGCCGTACCGGGCGACCCTGACCAAGCTGCAGGACTCCGCCCCGCCGATGCCGGCCTCGACCGTGCACACGATCCTGTCGCGGGAGCTCGGCAAGCGCTGGCGGGACCGCTTCGAGGAGTTCGACGACCGGCCGGCCGCGGCCGCGTCGATCGGCCAGGTGCACCGCGGGCGGCTGAAGGACGGCCGCGAGGTCGCGGTCAAGCTGCAGTACCCGGGCGCCGCCGAGGCCCTGCGCGCCGACCTGCGCCAGCTCGGCCGGTTCGGCCGGACGATCGGCACGATGATCCCGGGCCTGGACGTGAAGCCGCTGGTCGCCGAGCTGCAGGAGCGGATCGGCGAGGAGCTCGACTACGACCGCGAGGCGCAGGCCCAGCAGCAGTACGCCGACGCGTTCAAGGACCACCCGGAGTTCGTGGTGCCGCGGGTGGTCAAGCACTCGCCCACGGTGATCGTGTCGGAGTGGATCGAGGGCCGCCCGCTGTCGTCGTACATCACCGAGGGCACCAAACAGGAGCGGGACGCGATCGGGCTGAAGTACGTCCGGTTCATGTTCAGCGGACCGAAGTACGCCGGTCTGCTGCACTCCGACCCGCATCCGGGCAACTTCCGGGTGATGGCCGACGGCCGGCTCGGCGTGGTCGACTTCGGCCTCTGCGCGCGGCTCCCGGACGGCCTGCCGCCGGCAATCGGGCGGCTGCTGCGGATCTCGCTGAACGGCGACGGCGTCGCGGTCCGGGACGGGCTCAAGGCCGAGGGCTTCATCAAGCCGCGGATGGACATCGATCCCGAGCAGCTGATGGACTACCTGGCGCCGTTCGCGGAGCCGGCCCGCTCGGAGACGTTCCAGTTCAGCCGGGCCTGGATGCGCGCGCAGGCGAACCGGACCGGTGACTTCCGGTCGCCCAACGCGTCGCTGGCCCTGCGCCTCAACCTGCCGCCGTCGTACCTGCTGATCCACCGGGTGTGGATCGGCGGGATCGCCGTCCTGTCCCAGCTCGAGGCCGAGGCGCCGTTCCGCGCCGTCCTGGAGGAGCTGCTGCCGGGCTTCACCGACGACTGAGGGCAGGCAGCGCCCGCAGGGTGACCGCGAGCAGGATCGTCATCGCGGTCAGGGCCACGGCGGTCAGTGCGGCCGCCAGGTGGAGGCCTGAGGTGAAGGCGTCGCGGGCCTGGTCGAGTACGTCGGCCGCGGCCCCCTGGCTGACTGCTTCGCCCAAGGAGTTGCCGCCACGACCGTCCGTCCGGCCGCGGTACACCGCGGTGACGAGGCTGCCGAGGACCGCGATCCCGAGGGCGTAGCCGAATTCGTTGCCGGTCTGGGTCAGCGCGCCCGCCGAGCCGGCCTTCTCCGGCGGGACCGACCCGATCACCAGGTTCGTCCCCAGGATGACCAGGGCGCCCGGCCCGAAGCACTCGAACGCGAAGGCGATCACCAGCACGGTGGTCGACGTGGTCAGGCTGACGACGACCATGCCGACGACGGTGAACGCGACGCCGACCGGGATCAGGACCCCCGGGCGGATCCGCTGCGCCAGCCTCGGGGCGAGCTGGAAGCCGATCGTGGACGTGATCATGCCCGGCACCAGCGCGAGACCGGCCTGCAGCGGAGTCATCCCCTTCACCAGCTGGAAGTACTGCGCGACGAACACCATCACCCCGCCGGACAGCATCGAGTACGCCGTCATGCTGCCGAGCGTCACGCTGAAGGTGCGGCGCGTGAACAGCCGTACGTCGACGAGCGGGTCCGCCAGGTGCAGCTGCCGCCGTACGAAGATCCAGCCGAACGTCGCACCGGCCACCAGCGCCACGACCGACTCCGCGCCGGCGCCGTGCGCGGCGAGGTGCTTCAGGCCGTGGATCGCCGGCAGGATCGCGGCCAGCGACAGGACGACGCTCGGCCCGTCGATCCGCCCGGCCCGCTCGTTGCGGTACTCCGGGAGGATGAACGGCCCGGCCGCGAGCAGTGCCACCATCGCGGGGACGCCGATCAGGAACGCCGAGCCCCACCAGAAATGGTTGAGCAAGACGCCGCCGACGATCGGGCCGACGATCGCGCCGACGGTGAAGCACCCGCCCCAGACGCCGAGCGCGGTGGCCCGCTGCCGCTCGTCCGGGAAGATCGTCGAGATCAGCGACAGGGTGCACGGCGCGATCGCGGCGCCGGCGATCCCCAGCACCGCGCGAGCGCCGATCAGCATGCCGGGGCTGACGGAGTACGCCGCCACGATCGAGGCGACGCCGAACACGGCAGCGGCGATCAGCAGCAGCCGGCGGCGCCCGATCCGGTCGCCCAGGGTGCCCATGGTGATCATCAGGCCGGCGACCATGAAGCCGTACACGTCCAGGATCCACAGCTGCTGGCTGCTCGTGGCGCCGAGCGCCTCGGTGACGGCCGGAACGGCGAGCAGCATCACGAACAGGTCGAGCGACACCAGGAGCGTGGCCAGGCACAGCACACCCAGCGCGATCCACTGCCGCCTGCTGGTCACCACGGCGTCTACCTCGAGGGTCATCGATCCGGTCCTTCCGAGAGGGTGTCTTCACCCCCTGCGTCGAGCGGATCGGCCGTGGATCGACACATCGCCCGGATTTTGTCCCAGCCGTGCCCTAGCGTGGTCGGTTCCTGCCGACGATGGGAGCTGGACCATGAACCGGATCGGGAATCTGCCGGAGGTCGTGTCGCCCGAGGACTGGCTCGTGGCGCGCCGGGAGCTGCTGGCGCGGGAGAAGGAGGTGACCCGCGCACGGGACCGGCTGAACGCCGAGCGACGGCGGCTGCCGATGGTCCGGATCAGCAAGGCGTACGTGTTCGAGGGTCCGGACGGGCCGGTCAGCCTGCTCGACCTGTTCGCGGGGCGCCAGCAGCTGGTGATGCATCACTTCATGTTCGGTCCGGACTGGGACGAGGGCTGTCCGAGCTGTTCGTCGGCGGCCGACGAGATCGGCAACCTGCGCCAGCTGCACGTCCGCAACACGTCGCTGGTCGCGGTCTCCCGAGCGCCGTACGAGAAGCTCGCGGCGTTCAAGGCCCGGCTGGGCTGGACGTTTCCGTGGTACTCGTCGTACGGGAGCGACTTCAACTACGACTTCCACGCAACCCTGGACGACCGGGTCGCGCCGGTGCTGCTGCACTTCCGCACGCAGGAGGAGCTGGCCGCGGAGAAGGGCACGCCCTGGACGGACGGGCCGTGGACGCCGGACATGAACGGCGAGGAGATGCCGGGGATCAGCACGTTCCTGCGGGTCGACGACGACGTCTTCCACACCTACTCGACCTTCGGGCGCGGCATCGAGGACTTCCACAACTGCTATCGGTACCTCGACCTCACGGTCCTCGGCCGCCAGGAGGCGTGGGAGAAGCCCGCCGGCCGGGCCGAACCGCTCGGGCTGCACGTCGGCGGTCCCGCGATGCGCGTCCCCGATCGGTACGAGGGGTGACTCACCAGTAGACCGGGTCCAGCTTGCCCTCGATGTTGCGGACGTTCTCCCGGGCGCACCGGTCGCAGTACAGCAGCTTGCGGCCGTCCTCGATCGAGGTCACCCAGGTCAGCGGCGCGTCCTCCGACTCCGCCTGCCGACCACACAACGCACAGGTAGCTCTGCTCACGGGCCATAGTGTTGCACCACCGGTCCCCAGGAATCTCCGCACCTCGGCGTTGAACGCCTCGGGTTCCTCGAGGTTGATCTCGTGACCGGCTCCGGGCAGCACCACGAGCTCCGCGGCGGGGATCGCCGACCACAGGGCCGCGGCGACCGTGCGGACCGGCGCGCGCTGGTCGCGCTCGCCCCAGATCAGCAGAGTGGGCACGGCCACGGTCGGCAGCACCGCGGTCAGATCCGACTCGGCGAAGGCGTTCAGCATCGGCAAGGTCCCGGCCCGGCGGCTCTCGAGCATCATCGTCCGGACCAGCTCCAGCGTCCCCGGCGGCACTGGCCCCTCGAAGAAAGTCGGCAGGTAGCCGTCCAGCCACTCCTCCGGCGGCCGGTCGACCTCCGCCCGGACCCGCCGGATCCGGGCCTCGGCTTCCTCCGGCGAGAGGGAGCCCTTCCAGCCGGCGTACGCCCCCGCCAGGACCAGCGAGCGCACGAGCCGCGGGTGGCGCTCCCACACGGCCAGCGCGAGGCCGCCGCCGAAGGATAGGCCGCACAGAGCGGCACGCTCGACGCCGAGCTCGACGAGGAGCGCGGCCACATCGTCCGCGTAGCCGGCCATCGTCATCTCGCCGGGCGGGTCGTCGGAGCCGCCGCAGCCGGGCGCGTCCCAAGCGATCACGTCGTACCGGTCGGCGAGCCCGGCCAGCTGCGGCCGCCAGGCGCGGCCGTCGCTCCACCCGCCGTGCAGCAGCACCAGCGCCGGCCCCGCCCCAGCCCGGTGGTAAGCCAGCTTCCTGCCGTCGATGTCAACCAACTTCATCGCCCGGCACCTCCCCCCGCCTATGCTCCTCAGCATGCGCTGGGTGATCCACGGTGAGGAAGAGGCTTGGTCCAATCCGTGGCTGAGCGTACGGCGGCTGGACGTGGAGCAGCCCGACGGGCGCCGGTTCGACTACCACGCGGTCCGGTTGAAGGACATCGCCGCCGCGGTCGTCACCCGGGACGGCTGTGTGCTGCTGATGTGGCGGCACCGGTTCCTGACCGATACCTGGGCGTGGGAGATCCCGATGGGGATCATCGAGCCTGGTGAGACTCCGGAGGCCGCCGCGGCGCGGGAGCTCGAGGAGGAGACCGGCTGGCGGGCGGACGGGCTGACCGAGCTGATCCGCTCCGAGCCCGCCGCCGGGATCACCGACTCCCGGCACTTCGTCTTCCGGACGACCGGTGTGCGGTACGCCGGACCGCCGACCGAGCTGAACGAGTCCGACCGGATCGAGTGGATCCCGCTGGCCGACGTCCCGGCGATGATCGCCCGGCACGAGATCGTCAGCGGCATCACGCTGGTCGGGCTCCAGCAACTGCTGCTGTCCGAACGTGGCTGAGGGGCGGCACCCCCGGTGGGTGCCGCCCCTCAGTGATTCAGCTGGTCAGGCTGTGCTTCTGGTGGATCAGACCAGGCGGGCGAGTGCGAGGCGCGCGCGTGCGCTGGCCCTCTCGGCTCGCCGGCCGGCCCGCTCGGCCTGCTTCTGCGCCTTCTCGATCTGGTGAGCGAGGCGGAAGCGCCGGTTCTGCTCTGCGTCGTTCAGCAAAGTACGACAATGAGCACGGGCGAGATCTTCATGAAGTAAATGCATTTCGGTGCTCCTGGTAAAAGTCTGAGTGGTCACGTTCGGACTCGATTCGGATGGGTTGAGGTCGTCAGGCTGCGGTTACGGTGTCACTCTTGCGGGGACGCCCACGGGGCCGCTTGCGCGGAACCACCACTCCCTGGACGAACAGCTCGCCGCCCCACACTCCCCACGGCTCGGAACGCTCGAGCGCTCCGGCCAGGCACTCGGCCTTCAGCGGGCAGGTGGTGCACAGCGACTTTGCGTACTCGACGTCCGCCGGCGATTCGGCGAAGAAGAGTTCTGGCGCGTAGGACCGACAGGGCAGGTCCTGCGACGTTGCGACCTCGGTGAAGACATCGAGGAAGCTAACGCTCATTCCGGTCACCTCCCAGTGACTTTGGTGCTGATCTCTTGTCGTCCGTGACGGCTGCCGGTTGACAGCCACCAAAACTGTGTTGACAAACAAAAGGGCCGCGGGACCCTATCGGGTTCCGCGGCCTTGGAGGTGCCGGCTCTGACGCTTGTCAGACCGGTGGACTCCATGCTCGAGAACCCGAACCGCCGTGCTTCACATCGCCGACAGCTCCGCCCTTGAACTGGGCAGCGCCGGAAGCCATGAGCACAACGGTCGCGACGTGCAGGCGCGGCGAGGCACCCTGAATCGGGGCGCACGGCAGCGCGGCAGCGTCGCTGAACGGCTTCTTGACCGTGTTGATGTTCATTCCAGGGCACCTCCTCTCGTTGTGGCGAAGCGGGCGGTTAGCTCGATCGCTATGGTGGTTTGAAGTTTTCGGCCAGGCTTCGACCGCAGAAAGAACAGTACGCCGTCCGCGCCGGAGCCTGCAAACTATTTATCGCCAGTTCGCGAAGTTGGCCGGAAGTTGCCGCTCCGGCGGCCGGATCTGGCTGCCGAACCCTGCTTCCGGCACGCTCCGGGGCGCCGTCCGCACGCTCCGAGATCGTTGCCTCTGTCACCTAACTGCCACGTCTGCCAGGAGCAGAATGCGGCACGTCCTCCAGCATGCGCCGCGATCGCCTTCCCGGCAAGCACATTTAGCCCCGCCGGGCGGGGTACCGCAGGGACGCGACCTGGGGGTGAGGAGGCCGGCGATGACGAATGAGAGAGCAGTGGGAGTTCCGGGCGGCGAGGCAGGCAGGCCACGCGAGATCCCGGCCCGCGGGTGGTGGCAGATCCTGCGGCGGGCGTGGGCCGAGGCCAAGGCCGACCAGGTGCCGTTGCTGGCCGCCGGTGTCGCGTTCTTCGGGTTCCTGTCCGTGTTCCCGGCGATCATCGCGGCCGTCCTCGCCTACGGGCTGGTCGCGGATCCGGCGCAGATCCGGAACCAGGCCGAGGACCTGGCGAAAGCGATGCCGGCCTCGGGCCGCGATCTGCTCCTGCAGCAGATCGACTCGCTCACCTCCGCCCCGCAGCGCAGCCTCGGCATCGGTGTCGCGATCGCCGTCCTCCTCGCGCTGTGGAGCGCGTCGAGCGGCATCGGCTACCTGATCACCGCCGTCAACCTCGCGTACGACGAGGAGGAGTCGCGGGGATTCGTCCGCCGGAAGGCGCTCGCCCTCGGCCTGACGCTGGGTGCGATCGTCTTCGTCCTGCTCGCCGCCGCGCTGTTCTCGGTCGGGGCCGCGATCGGGAACGACGTACCGGCCCCGGTGCGCTACGCGCTCGTCGCGCTCCGGCTGGTGCTCGCCCTGGTCCTGATCAGCATCGCGCTGGCAGTCATCTACCGGATCGCCCCGAACCGGGAAGCGCCTCAGGTCCGCTGGGTCTCCGTCGGCGCCGGCGTCGCCACCGTCATCTGGCTGCTCGCCTCGATCGGTTTCTCGGTGTACGTCGAAACGTTCGGGAGCTACGCGAAGACCTACGGCAGTCTGGCGGCGGTGGTCGTCCTGCTGTTGTGGCTCTGGCTCACCGCCTACGCCATCTTGCTCGGTGCGGAGATCAACGCAGAGTCGGAGCAGCAGACGATCCGCGACAGCACCTCCGGCGAACCGCGACCGCTCGGTGCGCGCGGGGCCGTGAAGGCGGACTCGGTCCCGGCCAAGGACTGACTACCGGGTACAGAGGTTGAGGATCTTCTCGCCGTACTTGGACAGCTTGGTGTTGCCGATGCCGGGGATCTGGCGGAGGGCCTGGGCGTCGCCCGGCCGGGTCTCGGCGATCGCGGTCAGGGTCGCGTCGGTGAGGATCACGAACGCGGGCATCCGCTCGGTCTCGGCCTGCTCGGTGCGCCACTCGACGAGCGCGTCGTACAGCTTCTGGTCGATCGTGGACGGGCAGTCCTCGCAGCGGCCGAGCTTGCGGGCGCCCGGGTCGAGCAGGCCGCGCCCGCAGACGCGACACTTTGGGATCGGGCGGCCCGAGCGGGGCTCGCCCGACGGGCGCTCGTAGCCGACGGACGTCGACGGGGTCCACTCGGTCCGCGCCGTCCGGACGCCGATCGGGTCCAGGAAGCGCGTCGGTCCCCGCGTGCCGCGGCCGCCCGGCGAGCGGGAGGTGGACCAGCTGATGAACAGCTGCTGCTTGGCCCGGGTCACCCCGACGTAGAACAGCCGCCGCTCCTCCTCCACCTGGGCCGGCGTCTGGGCGTAGCTGATCGGCAGCGTGCCCTCATGGGCCCCGACGATGAAGACGCACTCCCACTCCAGGCCCTTCGCCGCGTGCAGCGTCGCCAACGTGACGCCCTCCGCCAACGGCGCGTGCTGGATCGTCGCCCGCCGGTCCAGCTCGGCCATCAGCTCCGGCAGCCGGGCCTCGGGATGCTCGGCCGCGAAGTCGCTCGCCATCGTCACCAGCGCGCTCAGCGACTCCCACCGGTCCCGCACGGCGCCGGTCCCGGTCGGCGGCTCCTGCGTCCATCCCGCCCCGGCCAGCACTCCGGTCACAGTGGTGACCAGGTCGTCCGAGCCTTCGCCGGCCTTGACCTGCCCCCGCAGCAGTACGGCGGCCTGGCGGATCTCCGCCCGCTCGAAGAACCGCTCCGCGCCCTTCAGCACGGTCGGGATCTTCCGCTCGGCCAGCGCCTGCTCGAAGTTCTCCGACTGCGCGTTGGTCCGGAACAGGACGGCGATGTCCCGCAGCGGCACACCCTCGTCCCGCAGCCGGACGACGGCTCGCGCCACGGCGTCCGACTCCGCGACCTCGTCGGAGTACTCCCGGTAGACCGGAACCGGGCCGGCCTCCTTCTGCGACCGCAGCGTGACCCGCCCGGGCAGCCCGGTCGGTCCGGCCGCATCCAGGATCTTGTTCGCCACGTCGACGATCTGCGGCGTCGAGCGGTAGTCGCGGACCAGCTTGATCACGGTCGCCGACGGGTGCCGGGCCGCGAAGCGCACCAGGTTCTCCGGGTCGGCGCCGGCCCATGAGTAAATGGTCTGCGCCGGGTCCCCGACCACGCAGACATCCTCACGGCCGCCCAGCCAGAGGTCGAGCAGGCTCTGCTGCAGTGGTGAGACGTCCTGGTACTCGTCCACGACGAAGGTCCGGTACTGCCGGCGGATCTCCGCGGCCACTCGCTCGTCCTCCGCCAGCAGCGCGACCGTGCAGAGCAGCACGTCCTCCAGGTCGATCCGGCCGCGCTCCAGCTTGACGTCCTCGTACGCCGCGAAGATGCGGGCGATCGTCGGCGGGTCGAAGGCCGCCAGCGCCCGCGCCGACCGGGGCGCCAGCCGCGCGTAGTCGTCCGGGCGGACGTTGCTCACCTTGGCCCACTCCACCTCACCGGCCAGGTCGCGCAGCGCGGGCGTGTCCACCCGGACCCGGCAGCGGGACGCGGCCTCGGTCAGCAGCGGGAACTTGCGGTCCGCGATCGGCGGCAGCTCCCCGCCGTACACCTTCGGCCAGAAGAAGCGGGCCTGGCGGAGCGCGGCGGAGTGGAACGTGCGGGCCTGCACGCCCTGGACGCCGAGCTGCGCGAGCCGGCCGCGCATCTCCCCGGCGGCCCGCTGGGTGAACGTCACCGCGAGCACCCGGACCGGGTCGAAGGTGCCGGTACGCACGCCGTACGCGATCCGGTGGGTGATGGCCCGGGTCTTCCCGGTGCCCGCGCCGGCCAGCACCGCGACGGCCCCGTGCAACGAGGTCGCGACCGCCCGCTGCTCCGGATCGAGGGCCTCGAGGAGGTCATCGGCGGAGCCGGGTCGTGTGAAGTCGCTCACGGGCTGGGTCATGCGGGAACAGCACCACCTGCAACATGGTTCGGATACGTCGAGGGCAACCCTAGACGGCGCGCCCGACATAATCCCCTCCCACTCCACAAGGAGTCCGCCGATGTCGGCATTCACGATGTACTCCACGCCTTGGTGCGGCTACTGCCACCGGCTCAAGGGCCAGCTCAAGCGAGCCGGCATCGAGTTCACCGAGATCGACATCGAGCAGGTGCCGGGCGCGGCCGAGATCGTCGAGAAGATCAACAACGGGAACCAGACGGTCCCGACGGTGGTCTTCCCGGACGGAACCGCGATGACCAACCCGTCGCTCGCCCAGGTCGCGGACAAGCTCGTCGCCTGACACCCGACTCAGGTCATATCGCCTGAGTTATGGACTTTACGGTCATGGCCGTTATACCTTGCGATGAACGCCGTCGCAGGGAGTCCGCCCATGTTCTCGCGCCGTTCATTCCGCCATGCCCTGATCACGCTCGCCGCCGTGCTCGGCCTGCTCGCCACGAGCGGCCTGCACGCGGCGGCGGCCCCGCCGGGCGACGCGCCCCCGGACCTGCCGCACCCGTTCCCGTCGGAGAACTGGCCGCTCGGCACGCCGACGAAGCCGTTCGCGCCCAGTGCCGATGTCGTCAAGGACCTCGGCTCGCCGGTCAGTTCGCTGACGATCATGGAAGGCGCGATCGGCCGCACCCCTGACGGGCGCGACGTCGTGTACGCCGTGCCAGCAGGTGAAAACGCCCGTTTGAACGTGGTCGACCTGCACACCCGCGAGCTGATCCGGACCGTGCCGTTGCAGGGCGCGGCGGGTGGCTGGGCGATCGTCGTGACGCCGAACGGCGACGTCTACCTCGGTACGTACGCCAACGCGCATCTGTACCGCTACAGCCCCGCCACCGGCGAGGTGACCGACCTGGGTCAGCCCATCCCCGGTCAGTCCCAGATCTACGGCCTGACGTCCGACCCGGCCGGCAACGTGTACGCCGGGACGTACCCGAACGCCCACGCGTTCAAGTACGACACCACGACGGGACAGGTCACGGACTACGGCTCGCTCGACCCGGTGCAGCAGTACGCCCGGTCCACGGTCTACGACCCCGACCACAACAAGTTGTTCGTCGGCGTCTCCACCCCGAACGCTCGGCTGCTCCGCATCGACCCGGACACCAAGGTGGTCGAGGACATCACTCCCCCGGGCACGACCGCGAAGGACTTCATCGACCTGGACTACGCCGGCGGCAAGGTGTTCGCGAACGCCAGCAGCCGGCTGGTCGTGGTGGACGCGGTCACCGGTGAGCAGGTCAAGTACACCGACGCCACCACCGGTCAGCTCGTGATGGACTACCCGATCGCCGCCCGCGGTGTCTCCGCCGCCGGGCCGGGTGGCGTCTACTTCACCAACAACACCCTGTCGCTCACGCATTACGACCTGAGCACCAACACGGTCGGTCCGGTCTCGCCGCCGCGCACGCTGACCCGTGGCGCGTCCATCGGCTACGGCTGGGTGACCGAGAACGGCGTACCGGTGCTGTACGGCCTCGCCGGCAACTACTCCGGCGGCACGTTCCGCTACAACCCGGCGGACGGGACGCTCGCGCAGTGGAGCTCGCCGTTCCAGTACGTACCGTCGCCGCTGATGCACGAGCTGGCCGACCCCAGCACGGGCAAGGTGTTCGTCAACGTCTACCTGAACGGCTCCACCGCCGTGTACGACCCGGCGACCGGTAAGTCGACGGTCACCACGCGGCAGGGCCAAGTGGAGGGCTGGGCCTGGGACGGCAACGGCAAGATGTACGTCGGCATCTACCCGTACGGCCGGCTGTCGCTCTGGGATCCGAGGCAACCGGACAGCCCGACCAACCCGAAGGAACTGTTCAGCCTGGTCGACAGCGACCACCAGAACAGGCCGGTCGCGGTGGTCCCGGCGGGCAACCGCGTGTACGTCGGCACCACCCCGGCGTACGGCGAGTACGGCGGCGCGCTGACCGTGTACGACGTAGCGACCGGCAGCCACACGGTCTACCGCAACCTGGTGACCGACCAGACGATCTCCTCCGTCGTACCGGCAGGCGCTGACGTCTGGGTCGGCTCCAGCATCGAGGGCGGTCAGGGCACCGAGCCGCGGGCCACCGAGGCGCACCTGGTAAAGGTGAACCCGTCGACCGGACAGGTGCTCACCGACATCGTCCCGGTGTCAGGAGCGGCCAGCATCAACGAGTTGGTCACCGGACCGGACGGCAACATCTGGGGTCTGGCCGACGGGATCGTGTTCGTCCTCGATCCGTCGACCGGTGAGGTGAAGCGCCTGCTGCCTGTGTTCAGCGGATTCACCGGCTCACAGGACGGTGCGCTGTCCTGGCGCGACGGCTACCTGTATGGCGTGACCGGCGGCCGGCTGTTCGTGCTGGACATCCTGAGCGGCGACACGACCGTCCTGCGCAACCGCGGCCTCAACCGGCTCACCCAGACGCCGGACGGTACCTACTACACGCTGCTGCGGCCGGACGGCTACATCAACCCGACCAACCTGGCGTCGTACACGCCACCGGTCGACAGCTGTCCGCAGTCAGACCTCCGGCCGACGGTCTGGACCGGCAACATCGACAGCCACGTCCAGAACCGCTTCCTGACGTACGGCTGCACGCTGACCGACGTGCTGCCGGACGCCGAGGCGGACTGGCCGAGCCACAGCGCCTACGTCAGCGCGGTGGGTCAGAAGGTGCGAGAGCTCCAGGCCAACGGTTCCATCGAGCGCTGGGAAGGCACGCTCATCGTGACCGCCGCGGCCCGCTCCGACGTGGGCCGGTGATCACCAGCTCCCGGTGAGGCTGTCGCCGTACCAGCCTTCGATCAGGCGGCGGGAGATCGAGATCGCTCCCGGGAGGGCCATCGTGCCGGCTTCGACCAGCGCGCGGAGGTCCTCCCGGGTGAACCACTTCGCCTCGGCGATCTCGTCGGCGTCCACCTCGATGTCGAAACCGGTCGCCTTGGCGTAGAACCCGAGCATCAGGCTGGCGGGCAGCGGCCACGGCTGGCTGCCGGCGTACTGGATCTCCGGCCCGACGATCACGCCGGTCTCCTCGAGCACCTCCCGGCGGACGGTGGCCTCCAGGGACTCGCCGGGCTCCACGAAACCGGCCAGCGTCGAGTACCGGCCGGCGGGCCAGGCCTCGTTGCGGCCGAGCAGCGCGCGGTCCTGGTCGTCGGTGACGAGCACGATGATCGCCGGGTCGCTGCGCGGGAAGTGGCTGCGGCCGCAGACCGGGCAGTGCCGGACGTGGCCGGCCTCCACCACCTCGGTGTGTTCACCGCAGTTCGCACAGTGCGTGTGGACGCCGTGCCAGTTGGACAGGCCGATCATGTGGACGGCGATTCCCGCCTCGCGGTCGTCCAGGACGGCGCCCAGCTCGCGCAGACCGCCGTACGACTCGTCGGCCTCGCCCTCGGCCAGGACGCCGAAGACCGCGCGGCCCTCGGCGGTCATCCCGGCGCCCGACTCGCGGTCGATCCCGAGGAAGATGCGGGTGCCCTCGGGCGCCTCGGACGGCGGCACGAAGCGCAGCGCGGAGCGGTCGTCGACCACCTGGATCTGGTCGCCGGCCACCACGACCACCTGCGTCTCCGGCGAGACCCACGCCTTCTCCAGCCAATCGTCGTCACGGCGACGGTCGCCGGCGCGGTCGAGCACGGGTCGGGACAGGGCTAGCGAACCAGGTGCGATGGAGTAGGCCACGTACCTCAACATATCCCGCCCGCATGAGAGCATCCCGGCATGAGTATTCACATCGCCGCCGAGAAGGGGCAGATCGCACCGCGGGTGCTGTTCCCGGGGGACCCGCTGCGGGCCAAGTGGATCGCGGAGACCTACCTGTCCGACGTGATCTGCTACACCGAGATCCGCAACATGCTCGGGTTCACCGGCACCTACAAGGGTGAGCGCATCTCCGTGCAGGGCTCCGGCATGGGCCAGGCGTCCGCCTCCATCTACGCGAACGAGCTGTTCGAGGAGTACGACGTCCAGACGCTGATCCGGGTCGGCACCTGCGGCGCGCTCACCGAGGCGGTCCGGGTCCGCGACGTGATCGTGGCGATGTCCGCGAGCACCGACTCGCAGATGAACCGGCTGCGCTTCCACGGCATCGACTACGCCCCGACTGCCGACTACCAGCTGCTCCGCGCGGCGGTGGACGCGGCCGAGGCGGCCGGGCTGAACGTGCACGTCGGCCAGGTGTTCTCCGGCGACCTGTTCTACAACGACCGTCCGGACCTGGTCTCGCGGACCGCGGAGTACGGCGTGCTCGGCATCGAGATGGAGGCCGCGGCGCTGTACACGCTGGCCGCGAAGTTCGGCCGCCGCGCGCTCGGCATCATGACGGTGTCGGACCACCTGATCACGCACGAGGTGACGTCCGCGGAGGAGCGCCAGACGACGTTCTCCGAGATGATCACGATCGCGCTCGACGCGGCGATCGAGGTGCCGGTCTGAACCCGCGGTCCGGCGCTGCCGCACTGCTCTGCGCAGCGCTCCTCGCCGGGACGAGCGCATGCTCTGGCGACAAGCCGGAGCAGGCCGGCACCCCGAGCGCTTCAGGCACAACAGCGACCAGCACCACGCCCTCGGGACCTGAGGAGACGTTGCCCGACCTGACCGCCGCACAGGTCGTGGCTGCACTCAGCGCGAAGAGCTACCAGTGCAGCACCGACGAGGCGTACGAGACGTGCAGCCAGGGCACGACCTCGGTGCAGGTGCTCATCGGCAACCACCCGCGTCCGCCCGTGGTGTCGCTGCAAGCGTCCGGGTCGCCCGCGGAGGCGACGACGAAGCTGGCCGAATTCGCACCGCAGGCTCTCGAGCTGGCGCACGTGAACCCGCGCGGTCAGATCGTCGACTGGCTGACACAGCAGCAGGGCAAGACGACCGCCGCGACGACGGCCGGCAACTGGAGCGTCGAGTTCTCCACCGAGGCCGAGTCCGAGGCACCCGGTGCGATCCTCACCCTCACCGACAAGCTCTGCAAGGCGAACTGCGGAGCCGAGTAACCCGTCGGGCTACGCCGCGACCAGCTTGGGCAGGACCTGCAGCAGCCGGCCGGTCAGCAGGTCCGGGACCTTCTCCGGGTTGGCGGCGTAGCCGACGACGGCCTGCTCGAACAGGCCGTCGATCAAGGCGTACGCCGTCGGCGCGTCCACGGCCGCTGCGGTGCCGGTGAGATCGGCGTACCGACTGAGGATCCGCCAGATCATCTCTTCCAGCAGCTGGTCGATCGCCTCGACGTCCGGCCGGAGCTGCTCCTCGAACATGCTCTGCGCCCGCAGGTCGTACCAGAGCTTGTGCATCGGGGTCTCCTCGACCAGCGTCTGGGTCATCTTGCCCAGGAACCCGGTGACGAGGTCCTCCCCCGACGTCGCGGTCTCGACCACCTCGTCGTACCGCCGGGAGCACTTGGTCTTGTAGTAGCGCACGCAGTAGCTGATCAGATCGATCTTGTCGCGGAAGTAGTAGTGCACGACGCCGTGCGTGAACTCGGAGTTGTTCGCGATCTCCCGCAGGCTGGTGCGCGCGTACCCGAGCTCGCCGAGGGTCTTCAGCGCGGACTCGGCCAGCGCGATCCGGCGGCGCTCGATCTTGTCGATCCCGGAGACACGGGCAGGCCGCTCCTCAGCCGCGGACGCCACAGCACTCACCCACTCTCGAATCGGGGCCGATGCGTCAGAGTACCCCGCCCCGGGCCAGGCGCGTCCCGCGGCGGGGAGATTTCTTGACAAGTGTCAAACAAAGTCTTGACGAGTGTCAAAGGACTGGTCAGAGTGTGAAACAGCCCGTGCGAGCAGAAGGAGCTTCAGATGGGTTCACTCGATCTCTCCGGCCGCAAGGCCCTGGTCACCGGCGGCGCGCAGGGACTCGGCGAGGGGATGGCGAAAGCCCTCGCCGCGGCCGGCGCCAAGGTCGTGATCAGCGATATCCAGAAGGACGCCGGCGAGGCCGTCGCCGACGCGCTCGACCAGCAGTACGGCGGGGGCAACGGGTTCGTCGCCCACGACATCACCGACGACGGCGACTGGGAGAACGCGGTGGTCGCCGCCAACGACATCCTCGGCGGCCTCGACATCCTGGTGAACAACGCAGGCATCGAGATCACCAGCCTGCTCACCGAGGTGACCGCCGACCAGATCCGCAAGATGCTCGAGGTCAACGTGCTCGGCACCACGCTCGGCATCAAGTGGGGCCTGCGGACGATGCGCCCGGACGGCCTGGCCGGTCAGGGCGGCGCGATCATCAACGTCGCATCGGTCGCCGCCACCATCGCCTTCCCCGGCATCGCGGTCTACTCCGCGACCAAGTCCGCCGTCGACCGGCTGACCCGGGTCGCCGCGATGGAGTCCGGCAAGCTCGGGTACGGCGTCCGCGTCAACTGCATCTACCCGGGCCTGGTCCCGACCGCGATGGGCGCCGGCCTGGCGAACGACGTCGCGCAGCTCGGACTGTTCGAGTCGCCCGAGGCCGCGGTCGCCGCGGTGGTCGGGCTGACCCCGGCCGGCCGGCTCGGCGAGGTCTCGGACATGGCCGACGCGGTCGTCTTCCTCGCGTCCGAAGAGTCCCGCTTCATCACCGGTATCGGCCTGCCGGTCGACGGCGGAATGGGGATGTGATGACCACGAAACCCGTTGTCGTGTACGGCGCGTCCGGTTACACCGGGCGGCTCGTCTGCGAGTACCTGCGGCAGTATCACGTGCCCTTCGTGGCCGCCGGCCGTGACGAGACGAAGCTCAAGGCTTCTATGGACTCACATGTTCCCGGTATCGAGACAGCCGACTACGAGATCGCCGCGGTCGACCATGACGTTGCTGCGCTCACCGAGCTGTTCACGGGTGCGTCCGTCGTCCTCAACACGGTAGGACCGTTCAGCGAGCTCGGTCCGGTGGCGGTGGAAGCCGCACTCGCTGCGGGTGCGCACTACACCGACACGACCGGCGAGCAGGACTGGCTGATCACCTGCGACGAGAAGTACGGTCCGCGGTTCGCCGAGGCCGGTCTGGTGCTGGCTCCGGGCATCGCGCAGATGTACACGACCAGCGAGATCGCCGCGCAGCTCTGTCTCGAGCAGCCCGGGCTGGACTCTCTGGACATCGCGGTGTTCTGGGGCGGCAGCCCGACCATCGCTTCGACCCGCACGATCCTGGTGAACGCCGCGACGTCGAAGGCGCACTACTTGGAGGGCAACCAGTACGTCGAGTTCCCGGAGCAGGGTCTGGTGCCCCTGGTGGTTCCCGGCCGGCACGAGCTCGCCCTGTCGCTGCCATGGGGCGGCATGTCACATCCAGTGTGGTTCAAGCGCGATCCGCGGGTGGCGAACTGCAAGGCGCAGGGCGGCGTGTTCAACGCGGCGCTGATGAACGGGGTCCCGCAGATCGTCGCCGCGGCACTGGAGGCCACCAAGGACATGGCGCCGGACGAGCGGAACGCCGCACTGACGGAGACCGCCCGCCAGGTGATGAACGAGATGCCGCCACGCGAGAACCCGCGCGTCAACAAGACGCTGGACTCGGTGCATGCCTCCGGGCCGCTCGGCCGGGCGCACTGTGTCATCCACGGCAACAGCAACTACCAGCAGACCGGTCTGCTTCAGGCGTACGCGGCGTACTCGCTGCTGCAGACGCCGCCGAAGCGGGTCGGTTTCGCCAGTGGCTGTCAGGCCTTCGGTCACCGCGAGCTGCTCGGCGTACTGCGGAGCTTCGGGCTGGTGTCCGAGCCGCAGCTGACGGTGCAGCACTAGAGGAGTTGCTGTGCGGCTGGTCGACTACCTGGACAAGGGCGCATCGCTCGCGCCGGACGCCGCCTGCCTGACGACGGACGGCGAGTCGCTGACGTACGCCGAGGTGCAGCAGCTCTCGTACCGGATCGCGGGTGCCCTGGCGGCGACCGGCGTACGGCCGGGCGGCAAGGTCGCGATCCTGTCCGCGAACGACCCGGTGGCGTTCAGCTGTGTGTTCGGGATCAGCCGGGCGGGTGCCGTCTGGTGCCCGATCAATCCACGCAACGAGGCGGCCGAGAACCGGGAACTGCTCGACCAGTTCGACTGTGAAGTACTGATCTACCAGTCGGCGTTCGCACCGCTGGTGGACCGCATTCGGGACTCTTTGCCGAAGGTGCACACGTTCGTGTGTCTCGACGGGGAGCCCTCCTCCGGCCTCACCCCCCACCCCGCCGGCCGGAGGACCGTCGGCTGGGACGCGTTCTGCGGGGGCGCGTCCCAGCCGGCACCTGATCTGACCGATCCGGACGACCTGGCAATGATCGTCGGGACCGGCGGTACGACGGGCCGGCCGAAAGGGGTGATGCTCGGCAACGCCAACCTGGAGACGATGACCGCGCTGACGCTGATGGGCTACCCGTTCGGCGAGCGACCGGTCTACCTGGCACTGGCACCGCTGACGCACGCGGCCGGCGTGCTGTGTTTCCCGGTGCTCGCATGCGGCGGCGAGATCGTGATCATGCGAGCTCCCGACGTACACGCGTTCCTGGAGCTGATACTGCGGCACGGGGTGACGCACACGTTCCTGCCGCCGACGCTGATCTACATGGTGCTGGCGGCGCCGGAGCTCGACTCCACGGACCTGTCGTCGTTGCGGTGCTTCTGGTACGGCGCGGCGCCGATGTCGGTCGCCCGGCTCGAGGAGGCACTGCAGCAGATCGGTCCGGTGATGGCGCAGCTGTTCGGGCAGACCGAGGCGCCGATGATGATCTCGATGTTGCCGCCGGCAGCGCACTTCGATGCCGCCGGCAACGTCGCCCGGGGACGGCTGTCATCCGCGGGACGGCCGTCCCCGCTGGTTACCGTGGCGATCATGGGAGCCGACGGCGAACTGCTCCCGCACGGCGAGCGCGGCGAGATCGTGGTGCGCGGGTCGCTGGTGATGAAGGGGTACTACCGCAACGCCGAGGCGACCGCAGCAGCTTCGGCGTACGGCTGGCACCACACCGGCGACATCGGCTACCTGGACGCGGAGAACTACCTCTACATCGTCGACCGGGCCAAGGACATGATCATCACCGGCGGCTTCAACGTGTACTCCACCGAGGTGGAGCAGGCGCTGATGGCGCACGCCGCCGTCCAGGACTGCGCGGTGATCGGTCAGCCCGACGAGAAGTGGGGCGAGCGGGTCGTGGCCGTCGTCCAGCTCCAGCCGGGCGCCTCGGTGGACGCTGCCGAGCTGATCGCGTTCGCGAAGGCGCGCATCGGCAGCGTGAAGGCGCCG
Source organism: Kribbella sp. NPDC051936 (assembly GCF_040680955.1). Lineage (NCBI taxonomy): Bacteria > Bacillati > Actinomycetota > Actinomycetes > Propionibacteriales > Kribbellaceae > Kribbella > Kribbella sp. NPDC051936. Next base: position 44,510 of record NZ_JBFAXS010000011.1, read on the forward strand.
AAGGAAGTGCTCGTCTGGCCCGACCTGCCACGCTCCAAGGTCGGCAAGGTGGTCAAGCCGGACATCAAGGCCCGCTTAGCTGCTACCGGCTGAGGCACCTGCAGACGAGGCCACCACGATGGCTGCCGTGACGGCGGCCTGCATCTCGGTCACGGCCTTCTTGACCGCGGCGGCCGCCCAGTCCGAGTCGGCGATCTCTTTCGCGCGCTTCTTTAGCGCCTTCTTGTCCACCGCGTCCGTGACCACCTTCGGTACGACGTTCAGCGCGCTGAGGAGAGCGATCAACGCGGCCGTGCGCTCGTCCGGCGTCGTACCGACCTTCAGCACGCTCTCGAGCTTCCCGCGCACGTCCTGCTCATGCCGCGCGTCCTTGGCGGGCCAGCGCGTCACCGGAAACAGACCGAGCACCCTGCCCTGGTCCTGCTCCAGCACACCCCGCTCGGCGAGCCGGGCCAGCAGTTGGTCGCGCAGGCGCTTCGAGAGCGCACCGATCTGGTCCTTCGGCTTCTTCCCAGGCCTCTTGACGACGTACGCCAGGCGCTCGTCCAAGATCGGATCACCGGTCGGAGCACCGTCCAGCACGTGCAGGCGACCGGCCTTGCCGTCGACGGTGACGTCGAGCTTCTGGCCCAGCGTGAGCTCGATCAGCACCGCACCGGCCAGCGCGTAGTCCAGGCCGGGCGACCCGGTGAGCGGCTTGCCGGTCTCGTCGTCGTACAGGAGCAGCAGCAGATCCTCGGCGATCAACATGCCTCCACCGTAGGCACCACCGACTGCCCGGCGCATCCACCGCGCGGACTACCGCGAGGGTCCGTCCAGAGGCTCAGGTAGGGTCTACTAAGGTAAGCCTTAGCTAACATGCCCGCCCAGCCTGAAAGCAGCTCCGCCATGACCAGAGCACTGCCCGAGCCGACGTACCGGCGCTTCGTCGCCGGCCTCGGCACCCTCAGCCTCCGGCCGTTCGACCTCACCGAGGACGTGACCACGCTGCACAGCTGGGTCACCCAGCCGTACGCGCGGTACTGGGGACTGCTGACCGCGTCGGTCGCCGATGTGCACGCGGAGTACCGCAGGATCGCCGGGAGCCCGCACCACGACGCGTTCATCGGCGAGCACGACAGGCGGCCGGCGTTCCTGATGGAGCGCTACGCCCCGGCGTACGACGCTGTCGGTCAGGTGTACGACGCGGCGCCCGGCGACGTCGGCATGCACGTCCTGGTCGGGCCGCCGACGGCGCCGATTCCCGGGTTCACCGGGGCGGTGTTCGAGACGATCATGGACAGCCTGTTCAGCGATCCGCTGGTCGACCGGGTGGTGGTCGAGCCCGACGTACGGAACGTGAAGATCCAGGCGCTGAACGCGCGGATGGGGTTCCGCAAGCACAGCATCGTGACACTGCCCGGCAAGCAGGCATGGCTGAGCTTCTGCACCCGCGACCAGTACGCCGACGCGCACCGGATGAACGAGGCGGGCTGATGAACGACTGGGAGATCGTCAACCAGGCGCTGGTCCGGAAAGCGTTGTCGGAATTCACCCACGAGCGCATTCTCGAGCCTGTTGCCGACGGCAATGAGTATGCGGTCGGCCGGTACCGGTTCACGGCACGGCGCTATCCCTTGAATCACTGGGACATCTCGGCGGTGGTGCGTGACGACGGTTTGCCCGTCGACGCGCTGGAGTTCGTCACGGAGTTCCATGTGCAGCTCGGGATCGGGCGGGACATGCTGCCGGTCTACCTGGAGGAGATCAGCAGCACGCTGGCGTCGGCGGCGTACAAGCTGTCGAAGCCCGATCTGACGGCGACGGACCTGGTCACCGCGGACTTCCAGACGATCGAGGCCGCGATGACCGAGGGGCATCCGTGCTTCGTGGCGAACAACGGACGGCTCGGGTTCGGCCTCACGGACTACCTGGCGTACGCGCCCGAGACGGGCGCGGGTGTGCAGCTGACGTGGATCGCGGCCCGGCGGGACCGGACCACCGTTTCCTGCAGTTCCTCGTTGGCCTTCGACGCGTTCATGCGGTCGGAGTTGGGCGAGGAGACGCTGGCGCGGTTCGCCGAGATCGCCGATCCTGCGGAGTACGTTTACCTGCCGCTGCATCCGTGGCAGTGGGACAACAAGACCTCGATCACCTTCGCAGCGGACATTGCTTTGCGGCACATCGTCCACCTCGGCTCGACGGACGATGTCTATCAGCCGCAGCAGTCGATCCGGACGTTCTTCAACCGGTCCGCGCCGTCGCGCTGTTATGTGAAGACGGCCTTGTCGGTGCTCAACATGGGGTTCATGCGCGGGTTGTCGCCGTCGTACATGGCCGCGACGCCGGCGATCAACGACTGGGTGCATTCGGTCGTCTCGAACGACCCTGTCTTCAAGCGGTACGGGTTCACCGTCCTGCGGGAGATCGCCGCGGTCGGGTTCCACAACCGGTACTACGAGAACGCGACGGACAAGACCTCGCCGTACCGGAAGATGCTGTCGGCGCTGTGGCGAGAGAGCCCGGTGCCGTCGCTGGAGCCCGGCGAACGGCTCGCGACGATGGCGTCGCTGCTGCACGTCGACCGGCACGGGGCGTCGCTGGCCGCGGCGCTGGTGCGGGCGTCCGGGCTGGCGCCGGCGGACTGGTTGCGCGCGTACGTCGACGCGTATCTGATCCCGTTGCTGCACAGCTTCTACGCGTACGAGCTCGTGTTCATGCCGCACGGCGAGAACCTGATCCTGGTGCTGCGGGACGCGATCCCGATCCGGGTGATCATGAAGGACATCGCCGAGGAGATCGCCGTCCTGAGTCCGTCGACACCGGTACCGGCCGAGGCGGAGCGGGTGCGGGCCGACGTACCGGACGACGAGAAGCTGCTGTCGATCTTCACCGACGTGTTCGACTGCATCTTCCGGTTCCTGTCACCGCTGCTCGACCGTGAAGGCCTGCTGACGCCGGCCGAGTTCTGGTCGGTGGTGGCGTCGTCGATCCGCGACTACCAGGCGGCCACGCCGGAGCTCGCCGAGGCGTTCGCGAAGTACGACATCTTCGCGCCGTCGTTCGCGCTGTCCTGCTTGAACCGGCTGCAGTTGCGCAACAACCAGCAGATGGTCGACCTGACCGACGTCGCCGGGTCCTTGCAGTTCGCCGGGACCTTGGACAACCCGCTGATCACGGAAGTAACTGACTGACCAGGGTGCTTGTGGATAACTCCCGCGGCAGTACGGCGAAATCGGTCAAGCTGATGGAGTGACCACAGTCTCCGCTCCGCACGACGGCCGCCGGTACGAAGTGCTGGAGGGCCGCCTGCTGATCACCGGCGCCCAACCACCGGCCCACCACGCCGCCGTCGTCGCCCTGATGATCCGCCTGAAACACGCCTGCCCGGCTGACCTGCTCGTCGCGGTCAACTCCCTCGACTACCGCCCCGACCTCAACACCACCCTCCGCCCCGACCTCCTGATCTGCCACCGCACCGACGCCGGCCCCCACCTCCTCACAGCCCCACCCGTCCTCGCGGTCGAGGTCCTCTCCCCCACCACCCGAACCACCGACATCGTCCTCAAACGCGCCGTCTACGAGCAACACGGTATCCAGTCCTACTGGCTTCTGGACCCCACCACCCAAGAACTAACCATCCTCGACCTGACCCCCACCGGCTACACCTGCCAGGCGGTCATCCAGTCCGAGGAAACCTTCCACACCACCACCCCGTTCCCCCTCACACTCACCCCTGCAGACCTCACCAAATGACCCACCGAACGGGGCATCCAAGGGCATCCAGGGGCAGATCAGCGAAACGGCACCAACCACCCCTCAACTGCCGCCATGCTGGTTGTGTGATCGAGAAGGAGGCACCACCATGGGGTACGTGGAAACACTTGAGCCGGGACACTTCACGCTGGCCGATCTCGAAACGCTTCCCGACGACGGGAACCGCTACGAGGTGGTCGACGGGATGCTGCTGGTGACGCCCGCGCCGTTGACGGTCCATCAGACAGCGGTCGTCGAACTCACCTATGTTCTTCGGCATAGCTGCCCAGGCGACCTGAAAGTGCTGGTTGCACCGACGGACTACCGGCCGACGCCGACGAGATCGGTACAGCCCGACGTGCTCGTCTGCCACCGGAAAGATGTCGGACGCAAGACGATCGAGCAGCCGCTGCTACTGGCGGTCGAGGTACTGTCCCAGTCGACCAGCCTGGCGGACCGGGTCCTCAAGCGACGTTTGTACGAGCAGGCCGGCGTGACGTCGTACTGGATCTTCGACCCGGCCGAAGAAGAACTGACCGTGCTCGAACTCGAAGGCGATGCCTACGTCGAGCGGGCAGTTGTCACCGGCAAGGACGCGTTCGAGGCCGAGCTGCCGTTCCCGGTTCGTATCGTCCCCGCCGACCTCGTCATCTAGCACCAGCGGGGCAACCCGGGGCAGATGCTTATCTGCCCTCCCGTACTTGGGCCTGTCCGGTGCAGGCGCTGGGCATGTGGTCTGCCGAACCTGGTGAATTCACGCTTGCTGATCTCGACGCTGCACCGGACGAGGGTGCGCGGTACGAGCTGGTCGACGGAGTTCTGCCGCTGACCTACATGTCGTCGGTGGTTCATAGGGCGGGCAGTACGTCGAGCGGGCCGTTGTCACCGGCAACGATGCGTTCGAGGCCGAGCTGCCGTTCCCGGTCCGCATCGTCCCCGCCGACATCGTCCACTGAGACCCCTCACCCCTCACCCCTCACCAGGTGATCAGCCGTCGAGGAGTTGGGTGAGTTGGGGTTTGGTGGGGAGGTTTTCGGGGCGGATGATGTCGCCGGTGCGGACGTAGTAGAAGGCTGCGGTGACGTGGTCGAGGGGGATGTTCATGAGTTCGGACCAGGCGACTCGGTAGATGGCCAGCTGCAGGGGGTCGGCGGTTTCGCCGCGGGTGGTTTTCCAGTCGATGACGTCGTAGCCGCGGGAGCCGTCGGGGCGGACGACCTGGTAGACGGCGTCGATGCGGCCGCGGATCACCCGGCCGTCGAGGGCCAGGGCGAACGGGGCCTCGATCTCGTACGGCGTAGTGTCACCGAACGGGCCGTCGCGGAAGGCGTCCATCAGGTCGGTGAGGTCGGTGTCGTCGACGATGTCCTCGTCCGCGGCGCCGGGGAGGTCGTCGGGGTCGAGCAGTAGCTGCTGCCCGAAGTAGCTCTCCACCCAGGCGTGGAACCGGGTGCCGAAGCGCGCGGCCCGGTTGGGTTTACGCGGCATCGGCCGGGCCAGGTCGGCGGCCAGGCCGTCCGGGTCCTTCGCCAGCCGCATCACCTGGGTCGCGGACAGCGCAGCCGGCAGCGTCACGTCGTACGCCTTCCGACTCCGGCTTTCCCTTGCCTCGGACAACAATCGCTCGAGCTCGGAGTCCCAGCGCGCGACCGTCGCCTGCTCGTCGAGCAGCAGCGACTCCTCCGCCTCGACGGACGGTCCTTCAGCGCGCGCCTGCTGCACGAGCGCCGCCGCGTCGAGCCGCCGCTGGTACGACTCCAGGTCGTACGCCGTCGGCCAGGGCGCCTGCGTCTGCTCGGCGAGCTCCGGGTTCTCCTCGGTGAGCTCGGGCTGGTCCGCCCAGGCGATCACCCGCTCCCCGGCGTGTTTCTTCAGGGTGTCGAGGTACGCCGACGGGCCGCGCGGGCGTTTCTGCGTCGGACCCCACCAGTGACCGGTCGCCACCAGCAGCTCCTTCGCGCGGGTGAACGCGACATACCCGAGCCGCCGCTCTTCGAGCGCGTTCACGTCCTTGCACTCGTCGGCGAACGCCTTCAGCCCGGCGTTCGTCAGGTCGTGGATGTCCGGAAGCGTGTCGGCGTCGCCGCGCAGCGGCCACGGCAGGACCTTCGCGTTCGTCGTCCACTTGTCCCGGCCGCGGTCCGAGGGGAACACCTTCGACACCAGGGTCGGCACGAACACGACCGGCCACTCCAGACCCTTCGAGCGGTGTGTGGTGAGCAGCTTCACCGAGTCCGCCTCGCTCGGTACGGCGAGGTCGAGACCGGCCGCGTACTCCTCCTCGGCCGCCAGGTACGCCAGCAGACCGTCGAGCGAGCCGTCCGACTCGGTCGACACGAAGTTGCCCACGGCATCGAGGAACGCGGCCAGGTGATCACGGCGTCCGGCGTCGACGTGGTCGGGTGTCGCAGTCAGCTCGACGTCAAGGCCGATCGTGCTGATCACCCGTCGGACCAGGTCGAGCAGCGGTTCACCCGCGTGGGCGCGCAGCTCGCGGAGCTCGACCGACAGCTCCTTGAAGCGGGTCACGGCCTCCGGCGCATACGGCAGCGGCCCCGGATCGTCGACCGCCTCGGCGAGCGCGATGACCTCGGTCGAGTCCATCCCGGCAACGGCCGCGTCGAGCGCGGCGACCAGGTCGTCGGCGGCCGGCCGCTCCCCCGCGTCCGCGAGTCCGCGGGCGCGATTGGCGAGCAGCGCGAGGTCGCGGTGACCGATCCGGTACCGCGGGCCGGTGAGGATGCGGAGCATCGCCGCGTTCGCCGTCAGGTCGTTGACGGCCTGCAGCGTCGCGACGACGTCGACGACCTCGGGAAGCGCGAGCAGACCGCCGAGGCCGACGACCTCGACCGGGACCTTGCGCGCGATCAGGGCCTCGTGGACGGCGCTGAGGTCGACGTTGGTCCGCATCAGGATGCCGATGTCCTTCCAGCGGCGGTTCCGGGTGCGGTGCGCGGCGACGATCGCGTCGGCGACCCACTCGATCTCCTGCGAGCGCGTCTCGAACAGCCCGACGGTGATCGCGCCTTCGGGAGCGTCCGGCGGCGCCTCGAGCGGGATGACGCCGGGGTGCTGTTCGTACAGCTCGGCGGCGTGCTGGTTCGCGGCAGCGAGGATCCGGCTGCCACAGCGCCGGTTCACGCTCAGGACGTAGCGCTGCGCCGGTGAGCCGTCCGCCTGCGGGAAATGCTCGGGGAATTCGTCCAGGTTCGCCACGGAGGCGCCGCGCCAGCCGTAGATCGCCTGGCACGGGTCGCCGACAGCGGTGACCGGGTGACCCCGGCCGTGCCCGGCGTCCGGCCCGGCGAAGAGTGCCGTGAGCATCCGGCGCTGCGACACCGACGTGTCCTGGTACTCGTCGAGCAGGACGACCTTGTACCGCGCGCGCTCGACCGCGGCGACCTCGGGACACTCCTCCGCGAGGCGGGCGCCGAGCGCCATCTGGTCGGCGAAGTCGACGACGCCGCGCTCCCCCTTGTACGCCTGGTACTCCTCGACGAGCTGCAGGATCTCCCCGCGCTTCAGGGCAGTCTCGGCGAGCTTGCGGACCTCGACGGTCTGCTTGCGCGCCGCGGCGACCTCCTGTCGTACGGCGTCGTCGTGGTCGCGGATGTCGTCCGGGCGGAGCAGGTGGTCGGCGAGCTCGCCGTCCAGCGCGAGCAGGCTGTTGACGAGCGTCGGCACGTGGTGCGACGCGAACCGGATCGGCCCGGCGGACCGCCGTACGACCCGGCCGGCCAGCTGGAACCTGGTGGCGTCGGCGAGCACCCGCGAGTCCGGCTCGAGGCCGAGCCGGAGCCCGTGCTCCGCGATCAACGTGCCGGCGAACGCGTGGTACGTCGAGACGACGGGCTCGCCCGGCTCCTCCGGCTCCCAGTTGGGGATGTTGCTGCGCAGGTGCGCCGCGAGGATCGGGTGCTGGTCCCTCGGCAGCGTCGATCCGAGGACGCCGGCCTTCGTCAGGTCCTCGCGGATCCGGACGTCGAGCTCGTTGGCCGCCTTCTTGGTGAACGTCAGCCCAAGCACTTCCTCCGGCTTCACCTGCCCCGTGCAGATCAGCCACACCACCCGGGCCGCCATCGCGGTCGTCTTCCCCGACCCGGCACCCGCGACGATCACGCCCGGCGCCAAGGGCGCGGTGATCGCCGCCAGCTGCTGATCCGAGAACGGAATCCCCAGCAGGTCGCACAAGTCAGCCGTCGACGTGAGCTGAGCAGGCATCAGCAGACCCCCCGCAGAGGACGCCCGTCGTGACCGGAGACCCCTTGTTGTGACCTGAGACCTGGAATAACAGATCCCAGGTCACAGCAAGAGGTCCCAGCCACCCGCAGGTACGAGCGGAGGTGGGAGTGGGAGCTCTGCATCAGACGATCTCCCGGCCTTCGGGTTGGATGGGGCAGAGGGCCCGGGCCTCGCACCGGGTGCAGCCGTCGTTGCGTTTGGCCACGAAATCCTCCGAGCGGATCATCGTCTCGGCGTCGTCGACGGCCTCGTCGAGCCAGGTCCGGCCGGCCTCGTCGGTCTCCAGCGGGCCCTGGTGCTGGACCTTCGGGAAGCCGCCGTTGTCGTCGTGCCGCAGCTGCACGAGCTCGGCGCCGCCGGCGACCGCGTCCTCGCCGAGCTTCTTGAGCTGCCGCGCGTTGATCGCCCGCTGGTAGATGGCCAGCTGCACATGCCGCTCGAGCGCCGGCTTGGTCGGGATGTTGCGCCCGGTCTTCAAGTCGACCACCCGGACCATGCCTTCGGGGTCCTTCTCGATACGGTCCATCCGGCCCTTCACCCGCACCGCCGGGTGCTCCGCGTCGGGCAGCAGGACGTCGAATTCCACTTCGGTCCCGACCAGCGTCCGGTCCGGACGGCCCTGGTGCCACGCGACGAACCGCCGCAACGCCTGCTCCGCCTCACCGCGCTCCCGGTCCGAGATCCAGGCGGACTCGAACTCGAGCTGGGTCCAGACCTTGTCGAGCCAGCCGTTCAGCTCGTCGACCGACGGCGGCAGCGTTCCCGTCGCGACCGCGTCGGCCAGCGCGTGCAGCACCGAGCCGAAACCGAGCGCCGACGTACTCGGCGTCTCCCCACCGGCCCGCCTGGTCAGGAACCAGCGCAGCGGACAGTCCACGATCGTCGTCAGCGCACTTCCCGACAGCGGAACGGGCTCGGCGGGATCCGCGATCGGCCGCGCCGACTCGGTGCGCTCCCGCACGCCCCACCAGCGCGACGGATCGGCCGTCGGCACCAAGGCCTGATCCCGGTCGTCGACAGCCGAGGCCAGCAAGGCCAGCCGGTCCGCCGCCGCCCGCTTCAACGCCGGCGACGACGCCGGATCCGCCAGCACGCAGCGCAGATCCGCCACCAGCCCCGGCAACGACAACGGCCGCCGCGGGCGCCCCGCGACCAGCTTCCAAGGAATGTCCAGCTCGGCAATGAATCGGGACGGCTGGTCGCCGTCGGCCTCGGGTGCCTGTACGGCGGTCACGATCAACCGCTCGCGGGCCCGGGTGATCGCGACGTAGAACAACCGTCTCTCCTCGGCGAGCAACGCACCCGCCGACAACGGGTCGATCAACCCGTCGGGCCCCAACCGGTCCGGTTCCAGCAACGAACCGCGGCGCCGCAGGTCCGGCCACTGCCCTTCCTGGACGGAGGCGACCACGACGAGCCGCCATTGCAGCCCCTTCGACCGGTGCGCCGTCATCAGCTGGACGCCGGCCTCGCGGTACGTCCCGTCGAACCGGTTGTCCGCCGCGATGTCCAGCGACTCCAGCTCGGACAGGAACGCCGACACGCCCTTGAACCCGACCTGCTCCTCGGCCCGGCCGGCCGCGTCGAACAGCGCGCACAGCGAGTCGAGGTCCCGGTTCGCGGTGCGCGCGACCTCGCCGCCCGACGAGGCCTGGCCGCGCAGCCGCCGCAGCCACGGCGACTCCGACCACAGCGACCACATCACCTCGTCCGGCGCCGCGCCCGCGGTCACGATGTTCCTTGCCTTGAGCAACCGCTCGCCGAGCGCCGCGAACCGCGCCTCGGCCGGTGACGCCTCCTGGTCGAGCAGCAGCGGGTTCAGCATCGCCTCGCGCAACAGCTCGTCCGACGACCGCGGCAACCGCTGCCCGCCCGCCGCGTCGCGGTCCCGCCGGCGCAGTACCCGCGCCAGCCGGCGCAGCTGCCCCGCGTCCATCGCGCCCAACGGCGACAGCGCCAGCGCCCGGACGACATCGACGGTCAGGGTCTCCGGATCGGCCACCGCCCGCAGCGCCAGCAGCATCGGCCGGACGGCGGGCTCGCGCGACAACGGCAGCTCGTCGCCCGCGACGTCCACCGGGATGCCGGCCGCGGACAACGCCCGCCGCAACGGCGGGATCGACCGGCTGCCGGAGCGCACGAGCACGGCCATCTCGTTCCATCCGATGCCGTCCTGGACGTGCGCCCGGCGGAGCAGATCGGCGATGTGTTCCAGCTCGGCGCCGCTGGTCGAGTACAGGTTCGCCTCGACCTTGCCCGGGCCGTACACACACGCGGACGCGTCGGGGTTGCGGAAGCGCTCGAACGTGTCGCGGTCCAGCGATCCCGGCACACCGAGCCGGTTGACGACGTTGCGCGACACGCGCTGCAACGTGGTGCCGAAGCGCCGTGTCGTCCCCAGCGCGATCTGCGCGGCCTCCGCGCCGTCGCGGGTGCGGAACTCGTCGGTGAACCGCAGCAGCCCGCGCACGTCCGCGCCGCGGAACGTGTAGATCGACTGGTCCGGGTCGCCCACGACGACCAGGTCGCGACCGTCACCGGCGATCGCCTGCAACAGCTTCGTCTGACCGGGATCGGTGTCCTGGTACTCGTCCACGAACACCGCCTTGAACTCTGCCCGCAGCTTCGCCTGCACCTGCGGCTGCTGCGCCAGGATCACCGCGCGATGGATCAGCTCGGAGTAGTCCAGCACCTGCTCGGCGTCGAGGATCTGCAGGTACTCCTGGAAGAAGTCGCCGACCGCGACCCACTCGGCCCGCTCGGCCGATCGCCCGATCGCGGACAGGTCCTCCGGGTCGAGCCCCAACTGGCGCGCCTTGCCGATCACGGCCTGCACCTCGTCGGTGAACCCGCGGGTCTTCAACGCCGGATGCAGACTGCCCGGCCAGTGCACCGCACCGACGTCACGACTGCCCGACAACGCCTCGCTCAACCGCAGCGCCTGCTCCGGACCGGACGGCAGCCGCAGTGGTACGTCGAACGCGTCGGCCGGTGTGAACCGGCGCAGCAACGCGTAGCAGAAGGAGTGGAACGTCATCGACGGCATCACCCGCGTCGTCCGCCCGAGGCGCCCGGTGATGCGATCGCGAAGCTCGGTCGCGGCCTTCCGGCCGAACGTCAGCACGAGCACCTCGTCGGGGCTCAGGCCGCGGTTGCGGACCCGGTCGACGACGGCCTCCACCAAGGTCGTGGTCTTACCGGTGCCGGGCCCGGCGAGCACCAGCAGCGGCCCGCCCGGATGCTGCACGACGGCTTGCTGGTCGGCGTCGAGAACAGGTGCCTCCGCGCTCCGGCGCTCCTCCCGGACCAACCGGTACCGGGATCCCTGTCTGCTGACCACCGACACATCTCAACAGACGGCACCGACAGTCCGCGACGAGGCTCCCCGGGCGCCGGCCGGATCGCCGGAAACCGGACAGAACCGCGTAGCCGGCCGATAACTTTCCGCAGCTCCGGTGCATCGAGTCCCTCGACGGCAACACGACGACAAGGAGCACCGAATGAGGACGCTGCGGCACACCGCCGCCCTCCTGGGGACGGCTGTTCTCCTCGCAGGACCGACGACCACCACCGCCTCGGCGGCGAACCCGAAGATCGCGTCGATCTGCTCACTGGACCTCGGCTCGATCACCGCAGGGGGCAACTACGTCGACCAGGTCCTGTCCGCCGCGAGTCCGCCGGCCGCGAGCGAACGCCGGGTGGGCCCGCAGATCGCCGACCCGGGCGCGACGAAGGCCAGTGCGACCTGGGAGTTCTCCTACGACAGCCACGACGGCATCGTCGACCGCGGCTACGCGATCTACGGCACCTGGCTCTACAGCACGCTGATCGCCCGGCCGCCGGACGGACCGTGGTGGGGTCAGGCGAACATCCAGGACGGGATGGGCGACTTCACCCAGCTCGCCCGGTCCGGCTACCCGAAGGGCGCCGACCCGACCCGCGAGTACCTGTACGGGCTGCGCAACGACGGCGTGCTGTTCCGCTGGAAGAAGGACAGCACCGGCTTCCACGGGCTCGGCTCGTCCGCCGGGTTCTCCGCGGTCAAGACCATGACGCTGATCAGTCAGACCGCGACGTACGACACGCTTCTCGCGACCACGCGAGGCGGCGCGCTGTACACGATCCGGATCCCGGTCACGTCGCCGATGACGCCGGTGGTGAAGGCCGTGCGGACGTCGACCTGGCAGGGCTTCGAGGCGATCGTCGCGGAGAAGTGCGGCACGCAGAGCACGCTGCTCGCCGCGGTCGACCGGGACAGCGGGTCGGCGTACCTGTATGCGATCGGGCACGCGAACGGAACCGCCACGGTCATCCAGGCCCTGGGCAAGGTGCCTGGCACGTTCAACGACCCGATCTACTTCCTGCGCACGTCGCAGGAGGGTTCGTCGCTGTACGGCGAGTAGACGCTCTAGTCGTGCGGATCCCAACGGGCCTGGCGCAGGTTCACCCGGCCGTTGGTGATCCGCACGCCGTCGGAGCGCAGCCGGTGGAGCTGCTCGTCGCCGACCTCATCGGCCGGTACACCGGACGCGCGGATCACCCGCCACCACGGCACGCTCGCGCCGTACTCGCGCATGATCGCGCCGACCTGCCGCGGGCCGCCCTGCCCCACGTACTCCGCGATGTCGCCGTACGTCGCGACGCTGCCCTCCGGGATCGACTCCACGGCCTGCAGCACGGCCTCGACGTACTCCTCCCTGTCCACGCGCCCCAATCTAGGCGAGCGGGGCGAGCGCCTTCGCGAGCGGCTCCAGAACCGACGGCGGCGCGTCCAGCGGAAGGTTCATGACGACCAGGTCGACACCGGCCTCGCCGTACGCCGCGGCCTCGGCGACCGCCTTGTCGAGCGGGCTGTCGGGGTCGATCCGGACGTTCACCGAGCAGGTGATCTCGCCGACGTCGCGGCCGGCCTCCTCGCAGCGCTGCACCAGGACGTCCTTGAGCGCCTTCCACTCCTGCGGGTTCGGGACGATGACGTTCCACTGCTGGGCCCACTTGGCGACCGCGCGGAGCGTGCGGTTCGGGCCCTTGCCGCCGATGGTGATCGGCGGGTGCGGCGTCTGCACGGCCTTCGGGTTGCAGTACGCGTCGGTGAGCTTGACGTACTTGCCGTCGAAGTTCGCGACCTCTTCGGTGAGCAGCGCGATGATCGCCTGCGTGCCCTCGTCGAACCGGTCGAAGCGCTCCTTCAGCGGGTACAGGTCGATGCCGTACGCCGCGGTCTCCATCTCGTTCCACCCCGCGCCGATGCCGAGCTCGAGCCGTCCGTTGCTGATGATGTCGGTGGTCGCGGCCATGTTCGCGAGCACGGCCGGGTGCCGGTAGATCATCCCGGTCACCTGGCAGCCGAGCCGGATCCGCGACGTCGCCTGCGCGAGCGCGGCCAGCGTCGTCCAGGCCTCCAGGTTCGGCCCCTGCATGTCACCGGTCAGCGGGTAGAAGTGGTCCCAGTGCCAGGCGGACTCGAAGATCTCGAACTGGTCCGCCGCGACCCACACGTCCCGCATCTGCTGCCAGGTGGTGTGCTCCGGCCTGGTCTTGATCGCGAACCGCATTCCGCGCCTCCCTCAGGGGTAGCCGTTTCCCGGGCGAGACTACTCTGCTTTCGCCTCAGTCGAGACCGAGTCTGGCGCGGACCTCGGGGCGGCGCAGCGGAGGGACGGTCTGCGGCGGGGTGCGGCGGGCCGGCATCTCCTCGAGGAGCTGCTCGGTGATGCGGGCGACCTCGGTGGCCGCGCGCTCGATCGGGCCGCGAGTGGTCGCGCTCAGCGAGCCGACGCCCGTCACCTTGCGCACATATTGCAGCGCGGCCGCGTAGATCTCTTCGGAGGTCGCCGACGGCTCCAGTCCCCGGAGCACGGTGATGTTTCTGCACATGCTCCCGACAGTACGTGCCGCCGGGGACAACTACGAGGTATTGACAACCCTAATGGCATTAGGTTTTCCTCATGGCATGAGCACTACCGCGCCGGACCGCCGGACCCGCCGTCGTCAGCAGACGATCGAGGAGATCCTCGACGTCGCGATCGAACTGATGGCGTCCGAGGGCGTCGCGGCGCTCAGCCTGTCCGCGGTGGCCCGGCGGCTCGGCATGCAGCCGCCGTCGCTGTACCAGTACTTCCCGTCGAAGATGGCGATCTACGACGCGCTCTTCCAGCGCGGCAGCGAGCTGCAGCGGGACGCGTACCGGGCGGCGCTCACGACTGCCGCGACCGGGGATCCGCTGGAGCTCAACCTGATCGCGGCGACCGCGTTCAGCCGGTGGTGCCTGGAGAACCCCGTCTACACCCAGCTCATGTTCTGGCGGACGGTGCCCGGCTTCGAGCCGAGCGCGGAGGCGTACGCGCCGGCGCAGGAGACGCTGCGAGATCTCCGCGACCACCTGCAGGCGACGGCCGACGCGGGCTACCTGCACCCGGACGCCGCCGGCGACGAAGGCGTCGCGCTGTTCACGTCACTCACCGCCGGGCTGCTGTCCCAGCAGCTGGCGAACGAGCCGGACGCCTCGTTCGAGGACGGGCGGTTCATCCGGATGCTGCCGACCGTGCTCGAGATGTTCCATCAACGCTACGCACCAATCAGGGGGAGCAAATGACCGCAGTACTCGCGGAACAGATCGGGCGGGCCGACCGCGCGCGGTGCCGGGTCCACCGCGACGCCGAGCTCCACGCGTGGCACGAGCTGCTCGCGTCGATCGAGGGGGACGAGTGGCAGCGCCGTACGGTCTGCGACGAGTGGGACGTCGCCGACATCGCCGGTCACCTGATCGGCCAGGCCGAGGACGTGAACAAGGCGTTCTCGTTCCCGCGCCGGTACCGGAAGGCGAAGCGGGTCTATCCCGACGTGCTGCGGATCGACGCACACATGATGGTGCAGGCCGACGAGCACCGCGGTACGCCGCCCGCCGGGCTGCGCACCGAGTTCGACCAGGTGTGGGCGAGGGCGACCCGGAAGATCTCCAAGAACCCCGAGCTGATCCGCCGGGTGTCGATGACGATCGACGGGTTCCACGTCGTGAAGTTCAGCCTCGGGTACATCCAGGACATCCTGCTGGCGCGCGACCTGTGGATGCACCGCGACGACGTCTGCCAGGCGCTGGGCCGCCCGTTCGACGCCGGGCCGTACGCCGGGGAACTGGTCGCGCAGGTGATGTGCGACCTGATGGACGGACCGTGGTGGGAGGACCGGCCGGCCGTCGAGGTCGAGCTGACCGGGCAGGGCGGCGGGACCTACCGACTCGGGAGAGGTGCGCCGGTGGGGCGGGCCACAGTGGACGCGGTCGGGTACATGCGGACCGTCTCCGGACGCGACGACGCCCCGGCGGTCACGGGTGATCCCGTGGCCACCGAGGCGGTCGAGTCCTGCCGGATGCCCTTCTAGTACGACGGCTGGCTCGGGTCGATCTGGTCGACCCAGGCGACGACCCCGCCGCCGACGTGGACGGCGTCGGAGAAGCCCGCGCCCTTGGCGATCGCGAGCACCTCCGCGGAGCGGACGCCGGACTTGCAGTGGAAGACCAACTGCCTGTCCTGCGGCAGCTTCTCCAGCGCCACGCCGGTCTGGAAGTCCGCCTTCGGGATCAGCACCGAGCCCGGGATCTTGTTGATCTCGTACTCGTTCGGCTCCCGCACGTCGATCAGGACGAAGTCCTTCTCGCCGTTGTCCTTGAGCTTGATCCACTCGCTGAGCTGCTTGACCGAGATCGTCGATCCGGCGGCCGCGTCGGCCGCCTCCTCGGTGATCGCACCGCAGAAGCTCTCGTAGTCGATCAGCTCGGTGACGGTCGGGTGCTCGCCGCAGATCGCGCAGTTCGGGTCCTTGCGGACCTTGAGGGTGCGCCAGTTCAGGTCGAGCGCCTCGTAGATGTTCAGCCGGCCGAGCGACGGGTCGCCGATCCCGGTGAGCAGCTTGATCGCCTCGGTGACCTGCGCGGCGCCGACCGACGCGCAGAGCACGCCGAGCACGCCGCCCTCGGCGCAGGACGGGACCATGCCGGGCGGCGGGGGCTCCGGGTAGAGGCACCGGTAGCACGGGCCGTTGTCGGCCCAGAACACGCTGACCTGGCCGTCGAAGCGGAAGATCGAGCCCCACACGTACGGCTTGTGCAGCAGCACCGCGGCGTCGTTCACCAGGTACCGGGTGGCGAAGTTGTCGGTGCCGTCGACGATCAGGTCGTACGGCTCGAAGATCTCGAACACGTTGTCGTTGTCCAGCCGGGTCTCGTGCAGGACGACGTTCGTGTACGGGTTGACCTCGAGGATGGACTCCTTGGCGGACTGCGCCTTGGACTTGCCCACGTCGGACTGGCCGTGGATGACCTGACGCTGCAGGTTGGACTCGTCGACGGTGTCGAACTCGACGATGCCGAGCGTGCCGACACCGGCGGCGGCCAGGTACAGCAGCGCCGGGCTGCCGAGACCGCCGGCGCCGATCACCAGCACCTTGGCGTTCTTCAGCCGCTTCTGCCCGGCCATCCCGACCTCGGGGATGATCAGGTGCCGCGAATACCGCCGCACCTCGTCAATCGTCAGCTCGTCGGCCGGTTCGACCAGCGGTGGCAGTGACACGTGTCGGCTCCTCAGGAAGACGTCGGACGGGATCTCCGGTTTTCAACCATCTGTCCCGCCTCCATGTTCCCGCACTATCCCAACCGCCCCTGACAGAGTCCACATCCCGGTACTGGCGTCTCAGTCGTTGTCGGTGATCGTGGCGGTCAGGGTCGCCGGGATCTTGAGGACGGCGCCGTCGACCTGCTGGATCACCGCGGTGAAGGTTTCGGGCGGTTCCTTGAGCTTGTCGTCGAGGATCCTGACCTGGAGGTCTCCGGTGGTCTTGCCGGGCTCGACGTACGCGTCGATCGTCCGGTCCGCGGGGCCGGTGCCGTCGTCGTTGACGCCGGTGTAGTCCTTGCGGATGACCGCCGTGCCGTCCTTCAGGACACCGGAGAAGCTGACGTACTTGTCGCTCGGCGCGGACAGCTTCACTCCGAAGCTCACCACGCCGGCCTTCTCGGGCGTCTTCAGGTTGGTCAGGGTCAGTGTCGGCGTCGGGTCGTCGTCCATGACCAGACCGTGACCGAAAGACTCGTCCAGCAGCGCGTCGTGCGGTGCCGACAGCACCAGATTGAACGGCAGGTCGTAGCTGTCTCTGGTGTTCGCTTTGATCGGCACAGTCACCTTTTGGCGCACCTGGCCGGGCTTGAAGACCAAGTGCTGCGCCAGGTCCCCGACCGATTCGCCGAGCTCGCCGTTGGTCTCGACGTACACGCTGACCGGCCGGATGCTCGGCCGCGACAGGCGGACCCAGAAGCCCACCGTGTGCGTGCCCTTGTCCCCTTCCTTCACGGTGACGCTTGAGGCGGACAGCTTCGGCAGCAGCACTGCCGGCGCCGAGAAGCCGAGTCCGGGCGACGAGAAGCCCAGGTCGCTCACGTACGCCGACCCGCTGGCGACCCTGTCCGTCCGCAGCTCCACAGCGCGTACGTCGCGCGGGTCCACGCCCTTCAGCGACGGCACGGGGATACGGACCGTCCGCAACAGGTTCTTCGGCAGGCCGACCTCGTTGTTGCCCGGCATCCGCACCAGCGCGTCACTGACCGCGGACACCGGTACCACGGCCGCCCGTCCGTGCCCGTCGACCACACGGACGCTCAGGTCGGTCTTGGGCGCACCGGACGGATCAGGCGCGGCACGGAACGTCAGGGCCGCAAACCGCCGTACGTCGCGGTGCCCAGCCGGTACGTCGACGCGCAGCACGCCGTTCGTACCTGTCCACTTCAGCTTGGTGACCGCGGTGGTCGGTGTCTTCGCGGCGAACCACGCTGTGTCCCAGTGCGGCGCGTTGCCCCAGTCCTCGGTGTCCATGCAGGTCGGAGTACTCGCTCGCAGGTTCTTAGCGGTCACACCGGCGCACACGGCCGCCGACAGCTTGCCGCTGACCGCTCCTGCCGGCAGTGGCTTGTCGAAGTGGTTCAGGTCCCGCCGCGACCTCAGCGGCGCCTGCGACACCACTCGCACGACGGCCTTCCCGGCAGACGCCGCCCGCGAGTCAGAGCCGTCGAACTGCGGCAGGAACTGCATCTCGCGCCCCAGCTGCAGACGGAAGAACCCCGCGACGTACGCCGTGCCGACGGCCTGCTGCTGCTTCGCGGTCAACCGGCCGGCGTACTTGGCTCCGCACGGCGACGCCTTCTCGTCACCGAACCAGTCGTCGTTCGACGGAGCGACCGACTGGCCAGGAGTCCACTCGGTGTTGAAGAAGTTGTGGTTGGCGCCCAGCACCGTCACGGTGGAGCGCGGTGCGGTGTCGCCGCCGACCGAGTACCGGGTGTCGTCGTAGAACTTCTGGCCCTGCAGGTCGGACACGTCGCCGTCGCAGTACGGCAGTACGACGCTCATCGCGACGCCCGGCACCGTGGCGCGCGCGAAGTCCGTGGGAGCCAACGGAAGGACCGCGCGGATCCCGTACTGACCACCGCGGTCCGCGTTCAGCACAGCAGCCCGTGCCACGCCCTCACCGCCGCGCGAGTGCCCCATCAAGCCAACGTTCTGGAGGTCGATCTTGCCGGCGAAGCGGGTACCGAACGGGCCGCCACCGACCGTGGACCACTTCCGCCACAGTGCGAGGTGGTCCAGGATCAGCTCGGCCCGCGCCTGCGCGCCCGCGTCGTACGCGTCGCTGTCCCAGCCGTTGATCGCGTTGGCGCTGATCGACACCACCTGGTACCCGTTGCTGGCCAGCGCGGTCGCCGGGCCGCCGTACCCCCGGAAGCTGGGGACGGGCTTCATCCCTGATGGACACGGCCACGGCTTCTCGTCGTCGGACGGGTGGGTGGGCTCGCCGTAACAGACCTCGTGCCGGCCATGCAGGAAGACCACCAGCGGCCGCGGTCCAGCCGCACCACGTGGTGAGTACACCTTCCCGCGCAGCTCCGCCCGGTGCTTGAGGCCCGGCAGATAGACGGCCTCGTCACCCAGGTCGTACTCCGCGGTGTCGACCTTGTACTTGCCGGGCGTGCCCGGGTCCGAAGGCAACAGCGGGCCGCGGCGCGCCTTCAGCCAGTCGGCATCGGTCGATCCGGCCGGGTTGACGGCCCGGCGCTTGCCGGACTCCTTCCCCAGGTCCCCGGACCAGACCAGGCGTACGTCGCGCGCCTTCAGTACGGCCGGGTCCGTGCTGACCAGGGTCAGCGTTCTGCGGTCCGGCGACTGCTTGGCGACACCGAGCGGTTTGCCGTCGACCTCCAGCAGCGGAAGGGACGCACGCATCGGCACAGGCTCGTCGAGACGAAGGGTCAGCTGGAATCCGTTGGCGAGCGGCCGCACGTCCCAGTGGTTGCTTTGAGCAACTACTGGCGGTGCGGCGGTCGCGGTCAGCGGCCCCACACCGAGCAGTACGGCGATTCCCAACGACAGATTTCGGGCGGTTCTGCCATTCACGCGCCCAAGTTGACCCGACCCGCCGCTCAGTCGTGTCTCAGCCGGGCGTCGGATTCGACTCGATCAGCCGATCAACTGACGGAACGCCCGCGCCACCTGGTCCGGATGTTCCATCTGCGCGACATGCCCGGACCGCGGCAGGTACAGCGTGCGGGCGTCCGGGAAGGTGCGCTGGGCCTTGGTCCGGATCCGCGCGTCGACCAGACGGTCCTTGCCGCCGTAGATCAGCAGCACCGGGCACTGCACAGCCGCGGCGTCCGCCCAGAGCGACCGCCGCGGTGGGGCCAGCGAGGACCGCAGGATGCTGCGCGCACCGTCGACTGTGGCCTGCTGGGCCCAAGGGTCGGTGTCGCGACGGCGCAGCTCCTCCTCGTACGCCGCCCGCACCTCTGGGTCCAGCCCTCGTGGATCACCGAACACCATCGCGAGCGACGCCTGGAAGCGCCGGTCGAACGGCATCCGCCTCGTCCGCTCCAGGACGGCCGGACCGAGCCGGGGAGTTGCCAGCGCCGTGAACCACAGGGCACTGGCCGACACTCGCGGATGCGGCAGGGCCGGCGACACAAGCGTCAGCGATGCGACCAGGTCCGGCCGTTGCGCCGCCAGGGCCACCGAGGCGGCCCCGCCCATCGAGTTCCCGAAGACATGCGCCGGGCCCGCGTACTCCCGCTCCAGGAGCTGGACGAGCAGGTCGGCCTGCTCGGAGATCCCGGTCACGCCGGACAGCGGCGTACGCCCATGACCGGGGAGATCGGGCGCGATGCCGCGGACCGAGTCGTTGAGAAGCAGGCCGAGGGCTGTCCAGTTCAGCGACGACCCGCCGAGGCCGTGCACGAACAGGGCCGGCGGCAGGTCCGTCGCCGCACCGGGCAGGTCCCTGACCGCCAGATCCACGCCGGAGACCGGGACCCGCCGCACCGGCCAGTCCCGGACCGCCAGCGGCGACCCATCTCCGGTTACTGGTCCGTAACTATCCACGGCACCCATGTTAGGCCGCTCCGCTGATGGAGACTGGGACGTATGGCGGGTGCGCAGCAGCAGCTGACGACCGAGGTGGACGGGCAGACGATGAAGCTCACCAACCTCGGCAAGGTCCTGTATCCACGGACCGGGTTCACCAAGGCCGAGGTGATCGACTACTACCACCAGGTGGCGACGCTGCTCCTCCCCCACCTGTCCGACCGGCCGCTGACCCGCAAGCGCTGGCCGGACGGCACCGAGGCGGCGTACTTCTTCGAGAAGAACGCTCCCCGCGGTACGCCGGCCTGGGTGCGGACCGAGACGCTGCCGACGCCCGGCAGCTCCACCGGACGCGACGAGATGAGCTTCGTGGTGTGCGACGACGTACAGACCGTGGTGTGGCTGGCCAATCTGGCCGCACTGGAGCTGCACGTGCCGCAGTGGCGGATCGGGCTGTCCGACCAGGGCAAGGACCCGCGGGCGGACCTGATCGTGTTCGACCTCGACCCCGGGCCGGGAGCGACGATCGTCGAGTGCTGCGACGTGGCTCTGGGGCTGCGGGAACTGCTCGGCCACTTCGGTCTGGAAGGCTGGCCGAAGACGTCCGGGAACAAGGGCATGCACCTGTACGTGCCGATCGAGCCCGCGCCGTCCAAGCAGACCAGTGCCTTCGCCAAGCAGCTCGCCGAGCAACTGGCGGAGGCGCTGCCGGAGAACGTCACCGCCAACATGACCAAGGCGCTACGGCCCAACAAGGTGTTCATCGACTGGAGTCAGAACGCCAGCGCCAAGACCACGCTGGCGCCGTACTCGCTGCGCGGCTCCGACGAGCCGCGGGTATCGACACCGATCGACTGGGACGAGGTGGCGTCCGCGACCTCCCCCGAGGACCTCCGGTTCCTGCCGCACGACGTACTCGCCCGGATCGAGGAGTACGGCGACGTACTCGAAGGGCTGTACGACGACCCCAAGCCGCTACCGGCCTAGATGAGAGGAGCGCGAGCCAGATGACCAGTGGACCCGATTACGAGGGCCCGGGCGACGACAACCTGCCGACCGAGGCCTCCGAGGCGGACGTGCTCGAGCAGCGCCTGGCCTCGACCGTGGTGGACGACCGGTCCGAGGAGTCCGGGCTCCCGAGCGAGGCGGACCCGGCGGACGTGGAGGAGCAGCGCCGCGAGGTGGGCGACGCCGACGAGGACGACTACCGCTGACCGCCGTACCTGCCGCGGACCGCAGTACCACGATGGAACGGTCCGTGGCGGGTTGGTCGGCGGGGAAGCTACTGACGGGAAGGACTGCTGGGTAGGATTCGTGGAACGACCCGGTGCCGGACGAAGCCGGCCGCCGGAGAGCACCACCGAAGGAGCCGACCGTGTCGACGACACCGGAGACCGCACCCAAGCGGGGCAGCCGCCTGCCCCGGCTGGCTCGCCGCGCCCAACTGCTCGAGGCGGCCCAGGAGGTCTTCGTCGCGAACGGGTACCACGCCGCCGCGATGGACGACATCGCCGACCGCGCGGGCGTGTCCAAGCCGGTGCTGTACCAGCACTTTCCCGGGAAGCTCGAGCTGTACCTGGCGCTGCTGGACACCTCCTGCGACGCGATCGTGGCGTCGGTGCAGGACGCGCTGAAGTCGACCGAGGACAACAAGCTCCGGGTCGCGGCCACGATGCACGCGTTCTACGACTACGTGGCGAACGCGCAGGGCGCCTTCCGGCTGGTGTTCGAGTCGGACCTGACCAACGAGCCGGCCGTCCGCGAGCGCGTCGACCGGGTCACGCACGCCTGCGCCGAGGCGGTTTCCGAGGTGATCAGCGCCGACGCCGGCCTCAGCCGTGAGCAGTCGATGGTGCTGGCCGTCAGCCTGGTCGGCATGGCCCAGGTCAGCGCCCGCTACTGGCTCGGCGCCGGCGACCCGTCGTTCCCGCAGCAGCAGGCCGCCGACCTGGTCGCCTCCCTCGCGTGGCGGGGTATCCGGGGCTTCCCGCGCACCGACGGCTGACGGTTCTGCTCTCGGCGGACGGGTGCGGGCCCGGCAGAAC
This sequence comes from Kribbella sp. NPDC051936, assembly GCF_040680955.1. Lineage (NCBI taxonomy): Bacteria > Bacillati > Actinomycetota > Actinomycetes > Propionibacteriales > Kribbellaceae > Kribbella > Kribbella sp. NPDC051936. The sequence continues at coordinate 66,930 of NZ_JBFAXS010000011.1, forward strand.
GACCGGATAGGCTCGAACTGTCATCGGCGAAGGTCGCCGGTCGAACGTGCCCGGAGGGTTTCGTGGAGGTCAAGATCGGCGTGCAGCACGCCAATCGGGAATTGGTTCTGGAGAGCGAGCAGACTCCGGAAGAGGTCCAGGCACTGGTCGCCGCGGCGCTCACCGGCAAGTCCGGTCTGCTCGAGCTGACCGACGAGAAGGGCCGCCGGGTGCTGATCCCGGCCGACCGGCTCGCCTACGTCGAGATCGGCGAGGTGTCGACCCGCAAGGTCGGGTTCGGCGCGATCTGATCGCGTTCCGGACACAGTCGCGCGTGTCCCGGTTGCGGAAAGCCACCGAGAGGGCACGATGACGGTGAGACCTGCGCTCAGGTGGTCTGGTTTGTCACGGGGCACCGGACCGGCGCAGGTTCACCATCCCTCACTAGGAGGACACCGTGTACTGGGTCTGGATGATCATCGTCAGTCTCATCGCGGGCATCATCTTCGGGCCGCTGGCCCGGCTGGTGCTCCCCGGCAAGCAGAACATCAGCCTCGGCTGGACCATCCTGGGCGGCGGCATCGGCGCCTTCCTCGGTGGCCTGATCGCGTACTTCCTCGGCGTCAAGGACACCTCCGGCCCGGACTGGATCCAGTACCTGATCCAGATCATCTGCGCCGCGATCGTCATCGCGATCATCTCCGCGCGTAACAGCAAGACCACAGCCGCCTGATCCAGGCACAACCAAACGGCCGCCACCCCGTACGCGGGGAAGGCGGCCGTTGCCATTTGCCTGGTAAACCAGCCAAGTGCCGGGTTCTTCACCCTGATTCAGGGTGCAGAACCCGGAATTTGGTGGGTCAACCAGGCAAATTGGGACTCAGGCCTGCAGGCCCAGGGCGGTCATGCGGGCGGTGTGGGCCTCGGTGAGCCGGGTGAACATCCGGCCGATCGCGGCCAGGTCCAGGCCCGGACGGTCCACGCTGCCGGCCAGCAGGGCGGCCAGCGAGTCCCGGTCGGCGGCGATGCGCTGCGCCTGACTGAGCGCCTCCCCCACCAGGCGGCGGCCCCACAGCGCCAGCCGCCCGCCGAGCTTCGGGTCCTCGTCGATCGCGGCCCGCACCCGGTCCACCACGAACTCGGCCTGACCGGAGTCGGCGAACACCTCCAGCACCAGCGCCCGCGTCTCCGCGTCCACGAACGACGCGATCTCCCGGTAGAAGTCGTTGGCCAGCCCGTCCCCGACGTACGCCTTGACCAGGCCCTCGAGCCAGTCGGACGGCGCGGTGTGGTCGTGGAACGCGTCCAGCGGCGTGACGAACGGCCGCATCGCGTCCATCGGGTCCACGCCGAGCTGGACGAGCCGGTCCCGGAGCCGCTGGAAATGCCCGAACTCGGTGGTCGCCAGCGCCGCCAGCTCCGCCTTGTCGTCCAGGGTCGGGGCCAGTTTGGCGTCCTCGGCCATCCGCTCGAACGCGGTCAGCTCGCCGTACGCGAGCACTCCCAGCAGGTCCACCGCCGCGGCCCGGTAGGCGGGGTCGTCAAAGGCCGTCTGCTCCATGCCCGGCACCCTATCGGGCCGCGCACGGGAGTGGCGCATGCCACACGAAGCGGCGTTGACAGCCGCTGCGGTTACACTGGTGGGCGATTCGCCGGTGACGCGCCCATACGGGCAAGCTGGTGCGAGGTGCTTGCACAGTGTCCCCGCGCCTCACGATCGGGGCTAGAAGGCCCCAGGCGCCCGGCCACTGAGCATCTGTCCGCACCAAGCATGTGAGAGGCGATCAGCCTGACCACCTTCCGAGAGCTCGGGGTGCTGCCCGAGATCTGTGACGCGCTCGAGCGCGTCGACATCGTCGAACCCTTCCCGATCCAGGAGATGACCCTGCCGGTGGCCCTGATGGGCACCGATCTGATCGGGCAGGCCCGTACCGGCACCGGCAAGACGCTCGGCTTCGGGATCCCGTTGCTGCAGCGCACGATCGCGCCGCACGAAGCCGACTACGCCGAGCTCGTCGCGCCCGGCAAGCCGCAGGCGCTCGTCGTCACCCCGACCCGGGAACTGACCATCCAGGTCGCCAAGGACCTCCAGACCGCCTCCACCGTCCGCACCGTGCGGATCCTGACCATCTACGGCGGCGTCGCCTACGAACCGCAGCTCGACGCGCTGAAGACCGGCGTCGACGTCGTCGTCGGTACGCCGGGACGCCTGCTGGACCTGGCGAACCGGGGCGTTCTCGACCTCGGCCACATCAAGGTCCTGGTCCTGGACGAGGCCGACGAGATGCTCGACCTCGGCTTCCTGCCCGACGTCGAGCGGATCCTGCGCAAGACGCCCGAGCTGCGCCAGACCATGTTGTTCTCGGCAACCATGCCGTCGGCCGTGATCGGCCTCGCCCGCACCCACATGCGGCACCCGCTGAACATCCGGGCCGAGTCGCACGAGGACACCCAGATGGTGCCGACCACGGCACAGTTCGTCTACCGGGCGCACGATCTGGACAAGCCCGAGGTGGTGGCCCGGATCCTGCAGGCCGAGGACCGCGGCCGGGTGATGATCTTCTGCCGGACCAAGCGCGAGGCGTCCCGGCTGACCGACGACCTGCAGGACCGCGGGTTCAAGGCGGCCGCGATCCACGGCGACCTGAACCAGCAGGCCCGCGAGCGGGCGCTGACCCGGTTCCGCGGCGACAAGATCGACGTCCTGGTCTGCACCGACGTCGCCGCCCGCGGTATCGACGTCGAGGGCGTCACGCACGTCATCAACAACACCTGCCCGGAGGACGAGAAGACCTACATCCACCGGATCGGGCGGACCGGGCGCGCGGGGGCCAGCGGCATCGCCGTGACCTTCGTGGACTGGCCGGACGTGACCCGGTGGAAGGTGATCAACAAGGCGCTCGACCTGCCGTACGACGAGCCCCAGGAGATCTACTCGACGTCGCCGGAGCTGTACCACGACCTCGGGATCCCGTCGGAGGCGAAGGGCCGGATCCGTCCGGTGCGCGCGCCGGAAGCCCGTGAAGCGCGGGAGGACAGGCCGCGCGGTCGCCGCGACGAAGGCCGTTCCGACGGCGAGCGGCCGGGCCGCAAGCGGAACCGGACCCGCAAGCGCACGCGGGCCGGCCAGCCGCTCGAGGAGCGCGCCGACGTCACCACGAAGACCGACGTACCGGTGTCGACCGAGACGGTCGCCGAGGAGGCGCCCGCCCGGAAGGCGCGCAAACGCACCCGCACCCGGAAGACCGCAGAGCCCGCCACGGCCGAGGCGGTCGTAGCCGAGGTCGAGGTCGCCGAGGCGAAGGCAGACGAGCCGGCAGCAGACGAGAAGCCGGCCAGGCGCACGCGCACCCGCAAGACCGCACAGACGCCGGAACCGGCCGCCGACGCACAGGCCGAAGTAGTCGCAGACGACAAGCCCGCCAAACGCACCCGCACCCGCAAGACCGCACAGACGCCCGAGCCGGCAGCCGAGGCACAGGCCGAGGTCGTCGCAGACGACAAGCCCGCCAAGCGCACGCGGACCCGGAAGGCGGCTGCGGCTGAGCCGGCTGCTGCGGAAGCGGCGGCGGACGAGAAGCCGGTGAAGAGGGCGCGGACGCGGAAGGCGGCCGAAGCGCCAGAGGCCGCTACCGAGGTGGCGGTGGCTGCGGAGGAGAAGCCGGTCAAGCGCACTCGCACCCGCAAGACCGCGCAGGCGCCGGCGGCCGAGCAGGCCGACGCCGGTTCGCAGGCCGAGCAGCCGGCGGGCGCCGGCGAGAAGCCGGTGAAGCGGGCGCGGACGCGTAAGACGGCTGACGCGCCGGAGGCCGCTGCCGAGGTGGCTGCGGCTGCGGAGGACAAGCCGGCCAAGCGCACTCGCACCCGCAAGACCGCACAGGCGCCGGCGGCCGAGGCGAAGGCAGAGCAGCCGGCGGGCACCGGCGAGAAGCCGGTGAAGCGGGCGCGGAAGGCGGCGACGACGCCGATCTTCAGTGCGCCGGAGTGACCGTTTCCTAATGGTGATCTGACGCTGCAACACCCAGCCCCGCGTGGGCCGTCCTGGGATCGGAAGACACACCCAAAGGACGGTAATCACGAGAGAGGGGCTGGGTGATGAGGCGGATCAGGGCGGTGACGGCCGTGATGGCTGTCGTGGGGGTCGTGGTGCTGGCCGGTTGTAGTGCCAGTGGCAACGACAGCAACTCGGCGGGCGACTCCGCGGCCGCGCCGAGGCAGAGCTCCGGCGAGGCGGCGGGCAACGCGAAACCGCAGGCGCCGGCCGCCGGCAAGTCCGACTCGTCGGAAGGCGGCGGCAAGGACGAGCCGACGATCACGCGGGCGATCATCAAGAGCGGCTCATTGGCCGTCGAAGGTGAAGATGTCTCCGCCCTGCGGCAGAAGGCGGTCGCCGCGATCAGCGGCCTCGGCGGTCAGGTGGCCGCCGAGGACACCATGAGCGACCCCGACGGCCGCATCAACCGGTCGAACCTGGTCCTGAAGGTGCCGACCAAGTCGTTCGAGACCGCGATCCAGCGGCTGTCCGACCTCGGGAAGCGCCTGCAGATCCACCAGGAGTCGACCGACGTCACCGAGCAGGTCGTCGACGTCGCCAGCCGGATCGAATCGCAACGCGCCAGCCTGGACCGGACCCGCGCGCTGATGACGAAGGCGAACACGATCGGCGAGATCGTCTCGGTCGAGAGTGAGCTGACCCGCCGCGAGTCGGACCTGGAGTCGCTGCTGGCCAAACAGAAGAACCTCGCCCTGCAGACCGACCTCGCGACGCTCACCCTGACGCTGACCGAGAAGGGCAAGCCGCCGGTGCAGACCGTCCAGGAGCCGGACAAAGGTTTCGTGGCGGGCCTGAAGGGCGGCTGGCACGCGTTCACCGCGGTGTTCTCCGCGATCGCGACCGCCGTCGGCGCGCTACTCCCGTTCCTGGTGCTGCTCGCGATCGTCCTCGTACCGCTGTGGCTCTTCCGGAACAAGCTGCGCCGCCAGCCGGCCCCGCTGCCCCCGCCGGCGCCGAACAGCGGTCAGTGAAGCAGTGCGCCGGCCAACGCCCGGTAGGCCTTCGCGCCGGGCGAGGCCGGCGCCGTACTGAGCACGGTGTCGCCGATCGCCGGCGCCTCCGCGAACCGGATCGACTTGGGGATCGCCGGCTGCAGCACGTCCAGCGAGTACGTGTCCGCGATCGTCTCGAGGACCGTCCGGGCATGCCTTGTACGGCCGTCGTACAGCGTCGGGAGCACACCGAGCACCCGCAGACCCGGGTTCGTCAGCCGCTGGACGTCGTTCACGGTGTCGAGTAGTTGCCCAACGCCACGATGCGCCAACGTCTCGCACTGCAAGGGGATCAGCACGTCGGACGCCGCGGACAGGCCGTTCACGGTGAGCAGCCCGAGGGTCGGCGGGCAGTCGACGATGATCCAGTCGTACGACGTACGCAGCGGGCGCAGCGCGGTCCGCAGGACCTGCTCCGGACCGCTCTCCCGGGCCAGTTGGACGTCCGCGGTGGCGAGCGCGATCGTGGCGGGCAGCAGGTCCGGGGCGTCGTCGGACTCGATCAGTACGTCGCGTGCGCGCACGCCGCCGAGCAGCACGTGGTGGATCGACTGGTCCAGGTCCTCGGGATCGATGCCGACCGAGAACGTCAGGCAGGCCTGGGGGTCGAGATCGACCAGCAGCACCCGTTGGCCGAGCTCGGCCAGGGCCGCGCCGAGGGTGGCGACCGTGGTCGTCTTGGCCACGCCGCCCTTCTGATTGGCGACCGCGAGAGTGCGAGGCACCCGGCCATTGTGCCGTACGGCGGACCGCCGGCCCACACCGACCGAGCTGTTGACTTCAAGGGCACTTGAGCTCCGAGCATGCTGGACATGACCGGAACGAGCATCTGCCCCGATCCCCCGACCCCCGACTGCGACGACCGGCCGGCGGTACCGGTCCGGGCCGGGCGGCGGGAGTGGCTGGGACTGGCCGTCCTGGCGCTGCCCACCGTGCTGATCGGCCTGGACGGAACGGCGCTGCACCTCGCGGCGCCGGCGCTGAGTGCCGACCTCGCCCCCAGCTCGTCGCAGCTGCTGTGGATCGTCGACGTGTACGGCTTCGTGGTGGCCGGGCTGCTCGTGACGATGGGGACGGTCGGCGACCGGATCGGGCGCCGCCGCCTGCTGATGATCGGTGCTGCGGGCTTCCTGGTCGCCTCGCTGCTGGCGGCGTTCGCGACCAGCGCGGAGCTGCTGATCACGGCACGGGCGCTGCTCGGCCTCGCCGGGGCGACCCTGATGCCGTCGACGTTGTCGCTGCTCAGCAACATGTTCCGCGATCCCGGCCAGCGCCGGCTGGCGATCGCGATCTGGATGACGAACTTCATGGTCGGCGGCATGGCCGGTCCGCTGATCGGCGGCGTGCTCCTCGACCGTTTCTGGTGGGGCTCGGTGTTCCTGATCGGCATCCCGCCGCTGGTGCTGCTGCTCGTCGTCGGGCCGCTGCTGCTCCCCGAGTACCGTAACGAGCGCGCGGGCCGGATCGACCTGCTCAGCGTCGTTCTGTCGGTCGCGGCGATCATCTCGGTGGTCTACGCCGTCAAGGAGACCGCGAAGGGCGGCCTGCACCCGGGCACTCTGGCTGTCGCGGTGGTCGGTGTGGGACTCGGCTGGTGGTTCGTCCGCCGCCAGCTCGGACTGTCCGAGCCGCTCCTCGATCTGCACTTGTTCCGCCGGTCCGCGTTCAGCGCCTCGCTCGGTGCGCAGACCTTCGGGTTGTACGTGCTGGCCGCGATGCAGTTCCTCGCCGTGCAGTACTTCCAGCTCGTGCTCGGGATGAGCCCGTTCGAGGCCGGTCTCTGGATGCTGCCCACGACGGTCGCGGGCATCGCAGGCACGCTCGCCGGGCCGTATGTGATCCGCGTGCTCCGGCCCGGCACCGCCATGACTGTCGGCTTCCTCGTCGCGGCGCCCGGGCTCGCACTGATGGCTGCCGCGACCGGGCGCTGGCCGGTCGTCATCGGGCTGAGTCTCGCCGGTCTGGGCATCCAGCTGGTGCTGGCGCTCACGTACGACGTCGTGATCAGCAGCGCGCCGCCGGAGCGGGCCGGTGTGGCGTCCGGGATGGGCGAGACCGGCACTGAGCTCGGGATCGCGCTCGGCATCGCCATCGCCGGCAGCATCGTCACAGCGGTCTACCGCGCCGGGGTGTCGGTGCCGGCCGGTGCACCGGACTCCGTACGCGACACTCTGGGCAGTGCGGTGGTCGAGGCTGAGCAGCTGCCCGCACCGCTCGCCCAGCAGCTGCTCACGACGGCGCGGGACGCGTACACCAACGGCGTACAGCTGGCGGCTGTGATGAGTGTCGTGATGGTTCTGATCCTTGCCGCGACCACGGCCAAGCTGGTTCGGACCAGGTGAGCGGTTAGTCTCTTTACTTGTGAGTACGCCGCGTACGCTGACGCTGCCCGACGGGGTGCACCCCGAGACACTCGAGACCGACCGTGGCTCGTTCGCCACGCTGACCGCCGTACCCGACATCGGTACGCCGCTCGGCACGGTCTTGCTGGTGCCGGGCTGGACCGGCAGCAAAGAGGACTTCACACCGCTCGTCGACCACCTGTGCCGGTACGGGTGGCGGGCGGTGGCCGTCGACCAGCGTGGTCAGTACGAGACCCCGGGTCCGGCCGACGCGTCGGCGTACTCGCTGGCGGAGCTGGGCGCGGACGTGGTGGCGATGAGCAAGGCGCTCGGCGGGTACAGCCAGCTGGTCGGGCACTCGTTCGGCGGGCTGGTCGCGCGTGAGGCCGTGCTGACCGACCCGTCGGTGTTCTCGACGCTCAGCCTGCTCTGCTCGGGACCGGCCGCGTTCACCGACGAGGCGACGCTGCAGAGCCTGCAGATGCTCGCGTTCGGGCTCGCGAACCTGCCGATCGAGCAGGTGTACGACCTCAAGCTCGAGCACGACCGCAAGGCACCCGGGTACGTCGTACCGGCCGACGACATCGTCGCGTTCCTGCGGAAGCGGTTCACCGGCAACGTACCGACCAGCCTGGCCGAGATCACCCGGCGGCTGACCGACGCCGAGGACAAGACCGATCAGCTCGCCAAGTCCGGCGTCCGCACGCAGGTGCTGCACGGCGAGACCGACGACGGCTGGCCGATCCCGGTCCAGGAGGCGATGGCCGAGCGCCTCGGTGTGCACGCTGAGGTCATCCCCGGCGCCGGCCACTCACCGGCCATCGACCAGCCGGCCGCGACCGCCCGCCTCCTGGTGGACTTCTTCCACGACTACCCGGACCTGACCGCTACCACTACCTGACCGGCCGGACCGCCGGCTGGACGTCGAGCAGGTCGAGACCGACCGGTGTCAGAGCGGCTCTCACCTGCTCGGTGTAGACGAGCAGTTGAACCGGCGCGGCTCCGCCGGTCATCCCGTCGGCGCCTCCGCTCATGTACACGCCGAGGTTCTGCTTGCTGAGGATGCCGTTCAGCGTCTCCCGGACCCGGTCGCTGTCGGCGTTGCTCATCAGGACCGGGGCCACGCACAGGTTGCCGCTGTACACCTTCTCGAACGCCGTACGGAACGCGGCGAGATCACCGTGCGCGACACCGACCATCATCACCACGGGGGCGTTGCGGGACGTGCCGTTCGGGTAGTAGGTGACCGGGCCGTAGGCCTGGGCGGCATGCGCGGCGAGGAACGTCTTCACCGCGGTCGACCAGATGTTGCTCGGCTTCGACGGCCAGCCGCCGGCCGGGGCCGCGCACGGCAGCTTCGGCAGACCGGCGTCGGCTGTGCGGATCGGCTCGGCCTGCTGCTGGACGTCGATCGAGCCGTCGCGCCAGATACCGGTGACGGACGCCTGGCCGGTCCGGACGCCCTTGATCGTGGTCACGCCCGGGATCCGGTCGACCTCCAGGCCGTTGAGCTCGACCGCGAAGTCGGCCGGGCAGCTCGGCGCCGGCTCTTTCCCCGGCAGGTAGCCGATCGCGGTCTTCGCCAGCGGCGCGCAGAAGACCGGGGCCTTGCCCGGTACGGCGATGATCTCGCCGCTCACCTGCACCTTGTCACCCGGCTTCACCAGCCACTTGTCGTTGCCCTGAGCAAACGCCTGCGGGGCGCCGGTTGCCGTCGCGGCGGGAGGTGCCGGGGTCTTCGGGTCCGGCAGTACGGAGAGGACGCCGGCCGCCACGACCGCGACACTGGCCGCCGCGAGCGCGGGCACCCAGCGCCGGTTCTTCCGGCCGCCGCTCAGCATGTACTCGAGATCGGGCTCCGGCGGCGCGTCCTGGTCAGCCCGCCAGCGAGCGCCGGCCCGGGTCAGCAGGTCGTCGACTTCATCGGTCTGGTTCATTCGGTCACCTCCAGTAGGGTGCGGAGCCGGTTGCGCGCGTCGGACAGCGTGGACTTCACGGTGCCTTCGGAGCAGCCCATGACGGCCGCGGTCTCGGCAACGGACAGGTCGGCGAAGTAGTAGCAGTCGACCGCGAGCCGCTGCCGCTCCGACAGCGACATGATCGCGTGGTCGACGTCCATCCGCGCATCGAGATCCGGCCGTGAAGCCACCGGCCCAGCGTCCTCGATCACGGTCAGCGAGGCTCCGGTGCGCATCCGGCGTACCGCTTTCCGGGCCTGGTCCGCGGTGATCGCGAGCAGCCAGGCGGACGGCGTACCGCGACTCGCGTCGTACTGCCCCCGCTTGGCCCAGGCCCGCGCGAGCGCCTCCTGCACGATGTCGTCCCGGTCCGCCCCCACCGCGAGCCGCCCCGCCAGCCGGGCCATCGCCACCAGATGCGGCCGCACCCACGCCACAAACCCAGGCCCATCCCCCGGCGGCTCATGCACGCCCACCACCGGCTCACCCGTCATCGTCGGCATACCTTCTCTACCCCCGATCAGCCCATCCGGTTGGCTCCTACCCGACTTTCAACGACCCCACCACCCCAACGTCACCACCCCACCCCATTCCGTAACCCACCCGAGTTATCCACAGATCCCGAAACCCACCCCACGGCCCCTTCCGGAGTCCGTACGGTCGATCGAAAGCCAAACCAAGCCTGGGGGACAGATGCAACCCGGTCTCGACAACCTTCCAGAACCGGCAGACGTGCACGCCTGGCTGTCCGAGCGGCGGCCGCTCGACTGGGGAGACCCGATCCCGACCAAGGCGGAGATCGCGGCCGAGTACGGCGAACGGACGGCCGAGATGAGTCTGCAGCTGGTGACGAAGGCCGCCTCCGTCGAGCCCCGCGTCACGGATGCCGTCGTCTCCGCGATCGGAGTGGAGGCAACGCCGGACCACCTGAAGAACCGGATGAAGTCGCCGCAGTCCCTGGCCCGGAAACTGGCCACCTACGAGGACTTCTACCGACGGTCCCAACAGGTTCCGGAGGACGTTCTTCGCTACACAGCTCTCGTCAAGCATCCGGACGAGCTCACCCAGGCTGCGATCAGAACGATCGATCGTCTCAACGACAACAACTGGCAGACCCAGGCCGCACATCACTCGTACGTCGACGGGAGCCGCTACAAAGGTCTGCATGCCTTCCTGCGTGCGCAAGGCGAGTCGGTCGAACTGCAGGTGCACTCGAACGAGTCGATCGAGGTCAAGGAGCGTACGACGGGGCTGTACGAGATCGAGCGCGATCGCCGACAGCCTGGTGCGGCTCGTGACGCTGCTCGGCGGGAGTGCATCGCGCTCTCCGATCAGATGACCCAACCGGCCGGCATCGAACAGCTCAAGGAGCTTGGCGGCGTGCCGGTGAACGCCATTAGCTACGGTAAGAAGCGTCAGCAGCACCGCCCCAAGTCAGGTCCGGCCCGCGCGAGCGAGCCGAACCGGGCACTGGAGCAGACCCGCCAACAGGCTCAGCATCGACAGAACGGAACATCACGATGACGCGGTTGTTCTTGGTCAAGGACGGCGACAAAGAGCTGTGGGTCGCGGCGTTGGTCGATGAGGACGTGTGGACGTATGTGGGAAACACCGGGAAGTTTCATCGCAATGAGGGTGCGCGGCACGACTACTACTTCCTCAACGAAATGCAGTACGTCGACATCGGGATCGCGGAGGCCAAGCGTCTGATCCAGGCCCGGGTCGGTGCTGTCGACGAGCAGGAGTTCCCCGACTCGGCTCGTCGCTGGCGTGAAGACACCGAGGGCATGGATCCTGAGGTGGTGTTCGCCTCGATGGTGGCGGATCTCGCCTGAGCGGCAGGTGACCCCGGGGCTTGTAGGTTTCGGGGTATGGGTGTGCGGATCACTGGGCGGAGTTTTCCTACGCCTGACTTGGTGAAGACGGTGAACAATCCGGCTGCTTGGGATCAGCTGGGTGGGTTTGCGGAGGTGCAGGCTGCTGAGGCTGCTGCGGCTCTGGGGGTGTTGGAGGAGCGGCTGGCGTCGGCTGGTTCACGGGATGAGCGGGTTGCGGGGTTCGAGGCGGCGTATCGGCATGTGGCTGAGTGGCGGTACCAGGTTGCTCTGCAGGGGCAGTGGACGCGGCCTCACGCGAGTGCGGAGGACGTCCGGGCCACGATCGGTGAGGGGCACATGCGGTACCGGCTGTCGCCGTCGGCGGGGAATCGCGAACCTGGAACGCCGGCGTGGAAGCTGCTGTCCGAGTTGGAGGCGGTTGCTCTCGAGCGGATGGGTCGCGACCACAGGATGCAGAACGTCGTGACGTTGCGCGGCGGCGAGACGGTGAACGGGAACCGGCTGGTCTTCCTGGCTGCGCCGCGGGATCCGGCGACCGGCGGTCCGTATCCGGGGTCCCCGGACCAGGTGGTCACGGAGACCGCGGACCAGGCGGACTGCGAGGTCCTACGGCGTGCGTCGTTCGACGCGCTGGCCGAGCTGGAGGAGGCGCGGGCCGCGGGTGCGGCAGATCCGCGCGACCCCGAGCAACGCAAGACGTTCACCGACGCGGCGTACTTCCTCGTGCAGGGCCCCGAGTTCAAGCGGGGCAGCGACGCGATCATGCGGACGTTCCTGGTCGCGGCGCACGCCCGGGTGTTCGACGCGGCGCCGGTGTTGCCGCAGGCAATCGACCTGGACGGGATGGTCCGCGGCCAGGACGGTTTCCACCGGGTGATGAACGAACAGCTGCGACTCGCCCCGGCGCCGGCCGAGCAAGCCGCCGCCACGACCACCGAGCGGGCATCCCAGCCCAGGACCGCCCACAGGCCGAACGGTCTCACCCGCTAGTCACCGGGGTGCGGGTGTGTAGAGCTGGGTGATGACGGATTCGATGGTGGGTTCGGAGACCGAGAGGTCCATCAGCGGATAGTTGGCGGCGATCTCGGTCAGTAAGGGCGCTGCGCTCGTGCTGGTCGGGAAGGTGAGGTGCTGGCGGGGGCCGTCGACCTTGACGACCGTGGCTCCGGTGACCTCGATGGGTGGCAGCGAGGTGGCGAGGTCGACGACCAGGGTGCGGGGCGCGGACTGGCTGGACTTGAGGCGGTCGAGGGTGCCGTCGAAGATCTGGTGCCCGTGGTCGATGACCATCACCCGGGTGCACAGCGCCTCGATGTCGTCGAGGTCGTGGGTGGTGAGGATGATCGTCGTCCGGCGCTCCGCGTTGACCTGGGCCAGGAACTCGCGCAGCCGCGCCTTGCTGATCACGTCCAGCCCGATCGTCGGCTCGTCCAGGTAGACGATCTCGGGGTCGTGCAGCAGGGCCGCCGCGATGTCGCCGCGCATCCGCTGCCCGAGGGACAGTTGGCGGACGGGGACGTCGAGCAGGTCGCCGAGGTCGAGCAGCTCGACGAACGTCGCCAGGTTCTCCCGGTGCCGGGCGAGCGGGACGTCGTACATCTTCTGCAGGACGGCGAACGAGTCCTTCAACGGCAGGTCCCACCACAAGGTGGTGCGCTGGCCGAAGACGACGCCGATGCGCCGGGCGAGTTTCAGCCGGTGCCGTGACGGGTCGACGCCGGCCACCCGGATCGACCCGCCGGACGGCACCAGGATCCCGGTCAGCATCTTGATGGTGGTGGACTTCCCGGCCCCGTTCGGCCCGATGTAGCCCACCACCTCGCCCGGCTCGACGGTGAAGGTCATCCCGTCCACCGCCCGGACCTCCCGCTTGGTCCGGCGCATCCCGGACCGCGAGGTGACCGTGAACGCCCGCGACACGTTGTCCAACTCGATGACAGCCACTTCAGCTCCCTGTACTGCGATAGCGACGAAGACCGGCACGCCACGCCAGCGATGCCAGCGCGACCATCAGCGCCGCGACCAGCGGCGACAGCAGCCCGATCCAGGACGGCAGGCCCAGCGGGGCCGGTTTCCCCAGCACGAACAGCACCGGGTAGTAGTTGACGCAGGCAAGCGGTACGACGAACGTCACGGCCCGCACGATCTCCTTGCCGAAGATCGTCAACGGGAACTGGGTCAGCGCCTGCCCGCCGTACGTGACCGAGTTGGCCAACTCGGCGGAGTCGACCGAGACGAACTGGAACGCGCCGCCGAGCACGAACAGGGCCCCGAAGATCACCGACCCGGCGACCAGCGAGACGCCCAGCATGAGGCCGCGGGCAACTGTCCAGTCGACCTCGAGGTGGATCAGCGCGAGCACCAGCACGGTCGCGGCCTGCAGCGGGCGGCCGAGCCGGCGCAGCGCGAACCCATCCGCCGCGGTCTGCAGGAACGCGGGCACCGGCCGGATCAGGTACGCGTCGAACGAGCCGGTCCGGATCCGGTCGCCGACCCGCTCGATCGACCCGGTGACCAGATCGGCCACCCCGAGCGCCATCGAGGCCGTTGCGTAGAGCAACGCCATCTCCGGCAGCGAGAACCCGCCGAACGACCTGATGTGACTGAACATGAACAGCACCGCGATGAAGTCCGTCACCGTGACCAGCATCGAGCTCACCAGCATCAGCACGAACGACGCCGGGTACGCCAGCGCGGACCGGATCCACAACACGATCAGCATCCAGTACTGCGCGGGCGCGCGCAGGACACGCTCAACCACCCTGGATCACCACCTTCCGGGTCGCCAGCGTGGTGGCGAACTGCCCGATCAGCAGCAGCACCAGGAGCCAGCCCACCTGGAACACCAGCGCCGCCCCGGTCCCACCGGGGTTCCGGCCGAGCCAGATGTCGATCGGCACCTGCATGGTCGCGGCCCACGGCGTCGCACGCGCGACCGTACCGATCCAGCCGGGGAACGCGACCAGCGGCAGGATCGTCCCGGCGAAGAACAGCGACAGCACCAGCGCGAGGTGCTCCATCCCGCGCGAGTCCGTGATCCAGAACCCGGACAACGCGACCAGGTACCGGATCGAGAAACTGACCAGGATCCCGAGCACCAGCCCGAGCGCGATCACCGGCCACAGGCTCACGCTCGTCGGGAACTTGAGGTCGAACACCAGCGCACCGACCAGCAACGGGGCGCCGCCGCGCACCAGCAGCTGGAACATCGCCCGCCCGAGATCGACGGACATCCACCACAGCAACAGCTGCGTCGGCCGGTACAGGTCGACGGCGATCTCGCCGCTGCGGACCCGCTCCCCCAGTTCGTTCGTGGTGGTCGCGCCGAAGATCCCGATCGGCATCAGCAACCCCTGCTGCAACCACACGAACGTGAGCGCGTCAGGGACGTCGTACCCGCCGAGCCCGGGGCGTTCGCGCCACAGGGTCAGATAGACGCCGCACAGGATGAACCCGAAGATCGTGTTGGTGAAGATCCCGGACACGCTGGCGATCCGGTACGTCGAGAACCGCCGGAAGGACCGGACGGCGATCGCCCAGTAGACACCCACTACTACCTCCTCTCGCACTCCTAGCGGTGTCCGAGAGGCACAGCGGCACGCGGAACTGCCCCGGATCCATCAGGACCCGGGGGTTCGGACACCACTGTGACGGCATGGTTGGACCACGCCGAATTGTCAAGGGCAGAAGAGGGACGGTACGCCGAGGCGTCAACAAAAATAACCGGTCCGGGCGCGGGACCCCTCAGACCCACGCCCGGACCGGTGCCCGGGGGAAGAACAGGAACCTACAGGGTGTCGGTCTTCAGCAGATGGGCGAGGTGGGTGGCGAACGGCGCCGGGTGACTCGCGTACCCGCCGTGCCCGCCCGGGAACATCACCACCGGCCAGCCGAGGTGGTCCGCGACGACCTCGATCGGCCGCCCGGGAAGGTGCGCGAACGACTCCAGCCCGGCGGCCGGGACGACGCGATCGGCGACCCGCCGCAACGCGTCCAGATCCGGCACGTACCGGGTGAACGGCAGCAGCTTGTGCTCGTAGAAGGTGGCCGCGTTCGCCTGCATCCGCTCCGCGAGCTCTCGGTACTCCGGCAGCAGGTCCTCCATCGGCGGCATCGCGTCATCGTCCATGCCGGTGCCCATCATGAACACCACGTCGGCCGCGGTCAGCCCGTCCTCGCGGTACGTCTCGTACACGTCCTCGAAGAACGCGCGCGCGTCGGCCGCGTCCGGCAGCACCTCGGTGCACGGCGGCTCGTGCGCGACGAGCATCCGCACCCGCTCGGGGTGCCGGGTGATCAGCTCGAGGCCGGTGATCGCGCCCGAGCTCGTGCCGAAGACGTACGCCGGCTCGTGACCGGCGACCGAGTCGAGCAGGGCCAGCGCGTCGGCGGCCGACTGCTCGACGGACTCGTCCGTCGCGTCACCGTCGGGCCGGCTGCGGGAGTTGCCGCGCGGGTCGTAGGTCACCACCGTGTACTCGGCGGCGAGCTGGCCGACCATCCCGGAGAACACGCCGGCGTCGGTCCCGCCGCCCGCGATCAGCAACAGTACCGGTCCCGATCCGGTGACCTCGTAGTGCAGCGTTGCCCCCGGCACCGCCAGCTTGTTCACAGTCTTCGCACCCATCAGGCGAGCCCCCGTTTCTCATTCGGTATGGCGTTCACCCTCAGAGTGCTCCGCTTCGCTGGCATCCCACGCACACGCCGCTGGCACGGCGGCAGCTCGACAGGAGGTGTCCGCCGAGCGACCCATCCCTCAGGCGTGCGCACCCGCCCGGGGAGCCGGCAGTGGACGTATACGTACTGTCGAGCTGCAGACCTCAGCCAACATCCTCGAGCGGGATCGGCGACGGTTCGTCCAGGCCGGCCCACGGGTCGCGGGGCGGGGACTCGCGGCGGCCCTGGGGGCAGATCTTGGCGAAGTCGCACCAGCCGCACAGCGGCGACGGCTCCGGCGGGAACACGGCGTCCGCCTCCGCCGGCGTCAGGCCTTCGGCCCAGCGGGCCTCGGCGGCGGCCGCGTCGTCGGCCATCGCCTCGGCGCGCTGCTGGTGCCGGGCGAGCGACGCGTCGTCGTGATCGGCGGCGGCGACCGTGTTCGTCGGGAGGTGGTGGAGCTCCACCCGCGTGCACGGCTTGTGCAGCACGCGCCGCGCACCGAGCACGTACAGCGCCATCGCCAGCGACGACCGGGCGTCGACCGGCGTCAGCGGCCGGCGTCCGGTCTTGTAGTCGACGATCGCCAACTCGGTCCCGCCGCTCCCGTCGCGGGCCGGGCGCTCGTCGATCCGGTCGACCCGCCCGCGCAGTGAGGCCCGGGCGGTGGTGAAGGCGACCGTCCGCTCGACGCCGCGCGGTTCGTAGTACGGATCGGAGTCCCGCAGGTAGCCGAGCACCATCTCGGTCGACCGGTCCCGCCAGTCCAGCGACTGCTGCTCGTCGCGGAACCCTTCGCTGCGCCAGCTCGACCGCATCTTCGCGACGACCTCGTCCGGCGTCCGGCGGGACGCGGGCCAGCGCCCGAAGAAGTCGGCGAGCACCTCGTGCACGATCGCGCCGACCGTGTTGTGCGCCCACGGCGGGCCCTTCGGGGGCCGCGGCGTCTCGAGGTAGGTGTAGCGGTACTTCCGTTTGCAGTCCGCGAACGTCAGCAGCTTCGTCGGCGTCGCCACGAACAGCCGCGTCGGCATCCCGGGAAGTATGTCGTTCATCTCAGCCGGCCTTGATGAAGTCGGTGACCGCGTCCGCGACCAGCTGGACGGCGATCGCGCTCAGCAGCAGACCGGCGATCCGGGTGACGAGCAGGACGCCGTTCTCGCCGAGGATCCGCATGATGACGCCGGAGAACCGCAGCGTCAGCCACATCACCAGGTGGATCGCGATGATGCCGACCGAGATCGCGACCACGTCCGGCAACGACCCGTTCGCCCGCTGCACGAACACCATCGTGGCGACGATCGCGCCCGGCCCGGCGAGCAGCGGCGTACCGAGCGGGACGAACGCGATGTTCACGTTCTTCGTCTGCACCGGGTCCTCGGCGGTGTCGGTCAGCAACTGCAACGCGATCAGCAGGAGCAGCAGGCCGCCGGCGCACTGCAGCGCGGGCAGCGTGATGCCGAGGTGGTGCAGGATCTGCTGGCCGAACGCCGCGAACACGACGATCACGCCGAACGCGACCAGCACCGCCTGCCAGGCCGCCTTCTTCCGCACCGCGCGGGACTGGCCGGCGGTCAGCGAGATGAAGACCGGCACGGTGCCCGGCGGGTCCATGATCACGAACAGCGTGACCACCACCTCACTGAGCAACCCCAGATTGATGACACTGTTCACGGAAGGTAGGCCTCGGGGACCTGCGCGTCGGAGGCGGCGGCGTTGCTCTTGGCGATCTCCAACAGGCGCTCGAACTGCTCGGGCTCGGTCGAGTTCACACCCAGGTCGTGGTCGATCTTGCCGGCGCCGTGGTGGTCGCTGGAGCCGGTGTACACGATGCCGAGGTTGCGGGCGATGGCGCGCAGCGCCTCCCGCGACTCCGGCGAGTGGTCCTGGTGGTCGACCTCGATGCCGGCCAGGCCGTGGTCGGCGACCAGAGCGGCCAGGTTCTCCTCGGTCATCACCTTGTAGCTCGACCGGCCCCACGGGTGCGCGATGACCGGCACCCCGCCGGCCTGGCGGACCAGGTCGATCGCGTAGCCCGGCTCGAGCGCGTAGTGCGGCACGTGGCCGGCGCGGCCGTCGGCGAGGAAGCGGTCGAACGCCTCGCTGCGGTTCGCGACCGTGCCGTTCGCGACCAGGGCGTCGGCGACGTGCGGGCGGCCGACCGACGGCGTCCCCGTCGCCTGGGCCAGCACCTCCTCGACGGTGAGCGGCACGCCGATGCTGTTCAGCCGGGCCACGATCGTCGGGATCCGGTCGGTGCGGCCCTCGCGGACCACCTGCAGGTCTTTCGCGAGCGGGGTGTAGGCCGGGTCGAGCAGGTAGCCGAGCAGGTGGACACTGATCCCGTTGAGCTTGCAGGAGATCTCCAGCCCCGGGACGAAGCCGATGCCGAGCTCCTCGGCGGCCCGGCGGCCGTCCACCCACCCGTCGGCGGTGTCGTGGTCGGTGAGCGCGATCACATCGAGCCCGGCCTGCTGCGCATGCCTCATCAGGACGTCCACCGGATCGGTGCCGTCCGAACGGTTCGAGTGGGTGTGCAGGTCGATGAGCACGAGCGGTCCTGGGTCCCTTCGCCGGGTGGCTGTCACCGCTGATGCTATCCGCGTTCACCGACGAGACCTGGCACTTGTGCACAGACGCTCTATTCTTCGGGGGCATGGAGCGCGTCGACTGTGTGGGTGCCCTGGTGTACGACGAGCAACACCGGCTGCTCGTGGTACGCCGTGCCAACGAGCCGGGACGCGGTCTGTGGTCGATCCCGGGCGGACGGGTCGAGCCCGGCGAGGACGATCCGGCGGCGGTCGCGCGGGAGGTCGCCGAGGAGACGGGCCTGACCGTCGAGGTCGGCAACCTGGTCGGCGAGGTCGAGCGCCCCGGCCCGCGGGGACAGCTCTACGTGATCCGCGACTACGAGGCGACAGCCGTCGGCGGCGAGCTCACACCGGGTGACGACGCGTCGGACGCACGCTTCGTGACGCGCTCCGAGATCGCCTCGCTGCCCACCGCCACGCTCCTGATCTCCACGCTGGAGCAATGGAACGCCCTGCCGGGGTAGTGACGACATCCGTTGGGGTCTGGGAACAAGCAATAACCTGTCCCCAGACACCGGCGCTTGTCGCGCGACCGTACAGACTGGGCAGGTGGACGTGGTGCGGGCGATCGAGGAGAACGCGGCCGAATTGCTGATGGCGATGGGCGCCGCGGGCGGCGGATCGCAGCGGTCGGACGAGCGGGCGGAGTGGACGATCGGCGGGTCGCCCATCGATTACCACAACGCGGTGGTGCGGGCCTCCGACGCGGCTGTGATCGCCGAATCCGTGGCGGAGTTGACGAACCACGGCGTCCCGGGGACCTGGCATGTCGGGCCGTCGATGCGGATCGCGGCCGCGGATCTGGTCGCGGCGGGGTTCGTTCCTGCCGGTGCGGAGCCGGGGATGGCGGTGCGGATCCCGGAGCTGGTCGAGCCCCGCGCCGTCCCCGGGTTGTCGTTGACCCGGGTCGGCGACGACGAGGCGCTGGCGGTGTGGGAAGCAACGCTCGGACAGGGCTTCGGCGAGGGCGAGCGGGAGGCCCGGTGGGTCGCGTCGGTCTACCGCAAGCTCGGGTACGACGACCCGTGGCGGCACTACATCGGGTGGTCGGACGGTACGCCGGTCGCGACCGCGACGGTGTTCCTCGGCGCGGGCGTGGCCGGGCTGTACTTCGTGATGACGGTGCCGCAGGCCCGGCGGCGTGGGATCGGGGCGGCGATCACGTACGGCGCCCTGCGTGACGTGGACGCGGAGTACGCCGTCCTGGGGTCGTCGCCGGCCGGGCGGCCCGTGTACGAGGCGCTCGGGTTCCGCGAGCACTGCTCCATCGAGCTCTACGAGTGGACCGGCTGAGCCGCCGGAGCCGCGGTGACGACGCGTTCGCGCAGCAGGAGCAATGCGTCGACGAGCATGACGGCGGCCGTGAGGCCGTGCACGCCCAGGGCCGTCGCGGCCGGGCCGCCGTGGCTGAAGACGACGATCATGTCCGTGATCGGGATGATCACGAGCACCGCCATGATCACGCCGGTGGTCCGGCGCTGCCGCAGCACGACGAACAGGGTGAGCAGCACGAGCCCGAGGGCGATGTCGCGGATGCCCTTCACCGGGAAGTACCCGGCGGCCGTGCCGGTCGGCCACGGGTCGATGCCGAAGCCGGCCGCGGCGCCGGCCCCGTCGAACAGGAACCGTGAACCGAAGGTCAGCGGGAAGATCCCGAGCAGAACGGTCAGGACGGTGGTGAAGCGGCGCATGGTGGAACTCCTCTGATCTAGCATTGCTAATCTTTCTAGCAATGCTAGACCTGTCGGCGCTAGATTGTCTAGCAGTGCTAGCATCCAGGTATGCCGACCCAGTCACGCCGCGAGCGGGCCCGCGCGGAACGCCACGACCTGATCCTGCGCACCGCCCGCGAGCTCGCCGAGTCCGTCGGCTGGGGCGCGGTCACCACCCGCCGCCTGGCCGAGGCCGTCGACTACAGCCAGCCGGTCCTCTACGGCCACTTCAAGAACATGGACGCGATCGCCGACGCGGTCGCCCTGCAGGGCGTCGAGGAACTGACCGCGGCGATGCGTACGGCGCGCGCTGCCGGCGGTCTGCGGGCGCTGGCCCAGGCGTATCTCGGCTACGCCGCAGACCATCCCGCCGTCTACGAGGCGATCTTCGTCCGCCCCACCGACCTGTCGTTCGGCACCCCGGACAGCCCCTCCCCGCTGAAGGACGCGTTCGAGGAGATCCGCGCCGGCGTGGAACCGTTCGCGGAGACCGACCCCGAGACCCTCACCGAGGTCTTCTGGAGCGCCTTGCACGGTCAAGCCACCCTCAACCACACCCACCGCTTGCGCCCGAGCCACACCCAGGCCCGCGTAGACCTCCTCATCACCCGCCTGACCGCCTAGGCGGTCAGGCGTTCCAGTGCAGGATCGCGGGTGAACCTCGCTCCCAGCCGAGGGTCGAGACGGTGGCGGTGTTCAGGACGAAGTGGCGGCCCTCGGTGACGTCGAGTTCCAGCCAGCGGGCGGTGAGACCGCGGAGGGCGTGGGAGTGGCCGAAGACCAGCACGTCACCGGGCACGGCGGCCAGGCGTGCGTTGACGCGGTCGAGGCGCGCGGCGACCTCGGCGGGGGTCTCGCCGTTCGGCACCGGATCGTCCCAGACGGTCCAGCCGGGGACGGTCTCGCGGATCTCCGCGGTGGTGATCCCCTCGTAGTCCCCGTAGTTCCACTCGACCAGGTCGTCGTCGACCTCCGCGCCGGGGAAGCCCGCGAGCTCCGCCGTACGCCGGGCGCGCTGCCGCGGTGACGTCAGCACCAGGTCGAAGGACTCCGCCGCCAGCCGGTCGCGCAGACTCGCGGCGACGCGCTCACCGTCAGCCGTCAGCGGCAGGTCGGTGACGGACGTGTGCCGGCCCGACTTGCTCCACTCGGTCTCTCCGTGCCGGACCAGGAAGACCCGGTCCTTCCGCTCGTCTGAGGTCACCCCCGCATCCTCTCAAACCGGCTCCGAGGTCTTGACCGTTTGAACGATCCACGGCAGGGTATCGAAACTGTAAGCGCTTCCACTGGCCCCCTGAGGAGCGAACCCCGATGCCTTCCGGTCCCACCGGCCGGCCGGCGACGATCTATGACGTCGCCGCTCGCGCGAAGCTGTCGATCGCGACGGTTTCCCGTGTCCTGCAAGGGACCGGCCCGGTTTCGGCCAAGGCGCGGGCGCGGGTGGACCAGGCGGCGCAGGAGCTGAACTACGTACCGCTGCGAGCGGCGCGGAGCCTCGCCGTCCAGCGGCACGAGGCGCACGGGCTGGTGCTGCCCGATCTGGCCGGTCCGTTCTACGGCGACCTCCTGATGGGCTACGAGCGATGGGCCGGCGAGCACGGCCAGAGCGTCGTCATCACGGTCACGCACGGCAACCCGGACCCGCGGCGCAGCGTGATGGACCTTGCCGGGCGCGTCGACGGGATAGTTGTCCACGGCAACGCTCTCGAGCTGCCGACGGTGCAGGGCCTGCGCAAGGCCGGCGTACCGGTGGTGCTGATCGCGCATCCACCCGTCACCGGCTGCGACTCGGTGCGGAGCGAGAGCGCCGCCAGCGCGGAGCAACTGACGACCCGGCTGCTCGAGCACGGCCGGGAGCAGCTGCAGTTCGTCGGTGATCCCGCCAGCTCGTACGACGTGTCCGAGCGGTACGCCGGCTTCGCGAAGGCGCACCAACTCCGCGGGCTGGCGGTGCCGAAGCCGCTGCGGGTCCCACTCACGGAGGAAGCCGGCCGGACCGTCGCCGAGAAGATGCTCCAGGCAACCACCCGGCCGGACGGGCTGGTGTGTGCCAACGACGAGCTCGCCCTGGCTGCGCTGGTGACGTTCGCCGCGCACGGGGTGCACGTGCCCGGCGACATCGTGGTGACCGGGTGGGACGACGTGATGGCGGCGCGGTACGTGTCGCCGGGGCTGACCACGGTGCGGCAGCCGATGGCCGAGCTGGGCCGGGTGGCCGCGGAGCGGTTGCACGAGCGGGTGACCGGGGTCCGGACCCGGGCCCGCAACGACGTACTGGCAACACAACTGGTGCTGCGGGACAGCTGCGGCACCAACCGCCTGACCGGGGCGGTGGGGTGGGCGACGAATGAGACAGCTGCGGAAGTAATCCAGTGAGGAGACACACATGTTCACCCACAGCATCCGCCGCCGGCTGGTGATCGGCAGCGCTGCACTCACCGCCACAGCGCTCGCGCTGGCCGGTTGTGGGCGGTCGGAGGACACGCCGAGCGGCGGATCCCAACCGGCCGCCACGATCAGCGACGGGCCCGCCACCGGCAACCTGACCGTCTGGGCGATGGGCACCGAGGGCGAGAACCTGCCGAAACTGATCGAGCAGTTCAAGCAGGCCAACCCCGGCGTCAACGTGACCGTCACCCCGATCCCGTGGGACGCCGCGCACAACAAGTTCACCACCGCGATCACCGCGAACACGCTGCCCGACGCCGCCATGGTCGGCACCACCTGGATGGGTGAGTTCGCCGACCTCGGCGCGCTCGACCCGACACCGCAGGGCATCGACAGCTCCGTCTTCTTCCCCGGCGCGCTCGACACCACGAAGGTCGGCGGCACGCAGTACGGCGTGCCGTGGTACGTCGAGACGCGTTCGGTCTACTACCGCAAGGATCTCGCCGCGAAGGCCGGGTTCAGCACGCCCCCGACGGACTGGGACGGGCTGAAGGCGATGGCCAAGGCGATGCAGGACAAGGCCGGCGCGAAGTACGGGATCAACCTGACGCCCGGCGGGACCGGCTCCTGGCAGACGGTGATGCCGTTCGCATGGTCCGCGGGTGCGAGCATCACCGGCGACGACCAGAAGGAGTTCACCTTCGACACGCCGCAGCTGCAGGAAGCCCTGACGTACTACCAGAGCTTCTTCACCGGCAAGCTCGCCGGGACCGACATCCCGCCGGACAACACCGAGGCGTACTTCGTCACCGGCAAGGCGCCGATCTTCATCTCCGGACCGTGGATGGCCGGGTCGGTCGCCAAGCTCGGCGGCGCCGCGATGAAGCCGAACATCGGGGTGTTCGAGCTGCCTGCCAACAAGACGTCGACGTCGTTCGTCGGCGGGTCGGACTTCGTGGTGTTCAAGTCGTCGAAGAACAAGGACAGTGCCTGGAAGCTGGTCAAGTTCCTGTCTGACCCGAAGACGCAGGCGGCGTGGTACAAGATGTCGTCCGACCTGCCCGCGGTGAAGAGCGCCTGGCAGGACCCGAGCATCGCGGGTGACCCGCTGCTCCCGGTCTTCGGAAAGCAGCTGGAGACCGCGAAGGCGCCGCCGAGCGTCCCCAACTGGGAGCAGGTCGCGACCGCGTTCGACGCCGAGGTGGAGAAGATGGTCAAGGCCGGTCAGTCCCCTGCCGACACCGCCAAGGCCATCCAGGCCAAGGCCTCCCAGATCGGTACCGGCGGCAGCTGATGAGCTCCCGGGAGACCACGGGCGGGGTTGCCGCCGCCGCGCCCGCAACAGTTCTGGGCAGGCGGCGGCGCGGGGCCTGGGACCGGCAGACCGTGGCCGCGTGGGTTCTCGTGCTGCCCTTCGTGCTGTTGTTCCTGGCGTTCACCGCAGGCCCGGTGCTCGGGTCGTTGGGGATGTCGTTCACCGACATCAGGCAGCGGGACCTGCGGACACCGTTCGCGGTGGACGGCGTCGGGTTCGGCAACTACGCCAAGGCTCTGTCGGACGAGACGTTCCGCAAGGCGGCGTTCAACACCGCGTACTTCGTGGTCGTCGGCGTACCGCTGACGCTGGCCGTCGCGCTGGCGGCGGCGGTGCTGCTGGACCGCGGCGTGCAGCGGTTCCGCAGCGTCTTCCGGGTCGGGTACTACCTGCCGGTGGTGACCTCGATCGTGGCGATCGCGGTGATCTGGCGGTTCGTCCTGGCCCCCGACTCCGGGCTGGTCAGCAGCGTGCTCGGCTGGTTCGGGATCGACGGGCCCAACTGGCTGGCCTCGAAGACCTGGGCGATGCCGTCCCTGATCGCGATGGCGGTCTGGCGCAACTTCGGGACCGCGATGCTGATCTTCCTGGCCGGTCTGCAGGGCATACCGCAGACGGTCGAGGAGGCCGGCCAGCTGGACGGCGCCGGGTCCTGGCAGCGCTTCCGGTACCTGATCCTGCCGCTGCTCCGGCCGACGGTTCTGTTCACCACGGTCACCACCGCCATCGGCTACCTGCAGTTCTTCGAAGAGCCGCTGGTGATGACCGACGGCGGGCCGTTGAACAGCACGCTGTCGGTGTCGATGTACACCTACAACCAGTTCGGGTTCGGGAACTACGGGCTGGCGACGGCGATGGCGTACATCCTGTTCGTCGTCATCGCGGTCGTCACGTTCATCCAGTTCCGGCTGCTGAGGGAGAAGTGATGCGCCGTACCTGGTGGATCTACCTGATCGGGGTCCTGGGGCTGGTCGCGGTCGCGGCGCCGTTCCTGTGGATGGTGCTCGGCAGCTTCAAGACCCAGGGCGAGCTGCTCCGGGTGCCGCCGACCTGGTGGCCGGACCGGCCGACGAACCAGAACTACACGGACCTGTTCAGCAAGGCGAACTTCCCGCGCTACTTCCTGAACTCCACGGTGGTCGCGCTGGCCGTCACGGCCGGCAACCTGACCTTCTGCTCGATGATCGGCTACGCGCTGGCCAAGCTGCGGTTCAAGGGCCGCAACGCGCTGTTCGTGGTGGTGATGGCCACGCTGATGATCCCCGGCATGGTCACGTTCGTCCCGCTGTTCGTCCTCGTCACCAACGCCGGGCTCGCGAACTCCTACCCCGGTCTGATCCTGCCGTTCCTGGTCTCGCCGTTCGGCGTGTTCCTGATGCGGCAGTTCTTCCAGGGGCTGCCCGACGACCTGATCGACGCCGGCCGCGTCGACGGCACCGGCGAACTGGGCATCTTCGCCCGGATCATGCTGCCGCTGACCCGGCCCGCGCTGGCCACGCTCGGCATCCTCACCTTCCTCGGATCCTGGAACAACTTCCTCTGGCCGCTGGTGGTCGCCCAGACCGAGGACAAGTACACGCTTCCTGTCGCCCTCGCCCTGTACTCGACCGGGCAGAACGCGCAGAACTTCGGCCTGCTGATGGCCGGCGCGGTCGTGGTCGTCGTTCCCGTGCTCGTCATCTTCCTGGCGTTCCAGCGGCACGTGACCAAGGGCATCGCCATCACCGGACTGAAATAGGAGACTTCAGATGACCGCCTTCATCAGTCGCCGCACCTTGCTCGCCTCCACCGGAGCGCTCGCCGTCGCCGGGGCGGCCGGATCATCCGCGTACGGCGGGACGCCCGCACCCGCCCAACTGCTGAAAGGCGGGTGGGTGCCGAGCCCGGGCGATCGCGCTCTGGCCGGGCGGTGGGCCCGCGACACCTGGCGCAGCCTGGTCGCCATGACGGACGAGCGCACCGGGCTGCCGGCCGACAACATCGGTGAGTCCGTGACGAACCCGGTGCGCAGCAAGTACACCTCTCCCACCAACATCGGCGGCTACCTGTGGAGCACGGTCGTCGCCAAGCACTTCGGCATCATCTCGCCGCAGGAGTCGCTGCGCCGCATCACGCAGACGCTGACGACGATGAAGAACGTCGTCCACCACGAGCCGAGCGGCATGTACTTCAACTGGTACGACGAGGCGACCGGCGAGGTCCTGCACACCGACCCGGACGGCACCAGGCCGATCACGCCGTTCGTGTCGAGCGTCGACAACGCCTGGTTCGCCTGCGCGCTGATGGTGGTCCGCAACGCCGAGCCGCGTGCCCAGGCGCTCGCGGATTCCCTGCTGAACAAGATGAACTTCGCCTTCTACTACAACCCCGCGGCCCGCCCGGGCGGCCTGATGCGCGGCGGATTCTTCGAGACCCCGCCGCCGGACGAGGAGACCGACCAGGGCAACCACGCCGGCGTCGGCCCGGACGTGTACTACCGCAAGTTCCACTACGACACCTGCAACACCGAGGCGCGGATCGCCGGATACGTCGGGTTCGCCCTCAACCAGGTCCCGCACACGCAGTACTTCGCGACGTACCGCACCTTCCCGGACAGTTGCGACTGGTCCTGGGTGGAGCAGAAGCCGAAGGGCGTGCACCGGACGTACCTCGGTCTCGACGTCTTCGAAGGGACCTACGAGTACCGCGGAATGCGGCTGGTCCCGTCCTGGGGCGGCGACATGTTCGAGTCGCTGATGCCCGACCTGTTCGTGCCCGAGGCGACGTGGGCGCCGCGCAGCTGGGGCCTCAACCACCCGCTGACCGTCCGCGCGCACATCGAGCACGGCCTGGACGACGCTCGCTACGGCTACTGGGGCTTCTCCCCCGCCTCGAACCCGAAGGGCGGGTACTCCGTCTACGGTGTCGAGGCGATCGGGATGGACCCGTCCGGCTACCCGTCCGACCTCGAGGGCACCAACTACGACGGCGGGTTCGAAGGCTGCCGCGAAGGCACCAACCCGAACCCGGCGTACGGCGACGGTGTGGTCACGCCGCACGCGGCGTTCCTCGCGATGGCCTACGCGCCGCGGCAGGCGATCGACAACCTGAGCAAGATCGAGAACACCCTGCACGCGTACGGCGGCGGCGGGTTCTACGACTCGGTCGCGGTGAAGTCGGGACTGATCGCGCGGCGGTACCTGTCGCTCGACCAGGCCATGGTGATGGGTGCCATCGGCAACGTGTTCGGCAACGACCTGATCCGGCGGAGCTTCGCGAGCCGGACGGTCGAGCAGCGGATCCGGCCGTTGATCGGGATGGAACAGTTCGAGTCCGGAGCCGCCTGAATGCAGGAGAACGCCAAGGCCGACTGGGACGAGCGGATCGCGCTGCGCAGCGACGAGGAGCGTGAGTTCACCTTCCCCGACCTCGATCCGCCGAAGGAGGTCACAGCGGCCGGCGGCGTCGGCCAGGTGACGATCGACTGGTCGCCGGTGGACGGCGCGGCGGGCTACCTGATCCTCCGCGGCGCCGGCGCGCACGGCCCGCTGCAGCCGGTCGATCATCACAGCGGCGACGTGCTGCCGGTCCCGTCGCCGCCGTACGTCGACACCACGTGCACCCCGGGCACGCCGTACCGCTACGCCGTGGCGAGCGTGCCCGAGGTGACGGCCCACGGGCGGCCGAGCTCCACCGTCGGCGCCGTGCCGCTGGTCGTCGGCACCGAGACTCCGACCGTCACGGTGACTGTCGATGTGGTTGCCGAGGGCATCGAGCTGGAGCGGCCGTGGGAACCGATGGTCGGCAGCGAGCGGCTCAGCCAGCTGCTCTGCAAGGAGCTCACCGGCGGGCACGAGATCGGCCGTGAGCTCGAGGACGCGCTGCGCCGGATGCACGACGAGCTCGGAGTCCGGACGGTGCGCGCGCACGCGATCTTCCACGACGACACCCACGTCGTCGACGGCCCGTCGTACGACTTCTCCGTGGTGGACGCGATCTACGACAAGCTGCTCGCGATCGGGCTGCGGCCGGTGGTCGAGCTCGGGTTCATGCCCCGGGAGCTGGCGAGCGATCCCGCCAAGACGGTCTTCGAGTACGCGGCGATCATCTCGCCGCCCGCGTCGTACCAGCGCTGGCACGACCTGGTCCGCGCGCTCGTCCAGCACCTGGTCGACCGGTACGGCCTCGACGAGGTGCTGACCTGGGACTTCGAGGTGTGGAACGAGGCGAACCTGGAGGTCTTCTGGTCCGGCACCAAGGCCGAGTGGCTCCAGCTGTACGACGTGTCCGCGGCGGCTGTGAAGTCGGTCGACCCGCGCCTCGCGGTCGGCGGGCCGTCGTCCGCCGCGGCCGGCTGGGTCGACGACCTGCTCGACCACACCAAGCGGTACGGCACGCCGGTCGACTTCGTGTCCACACACACCTACGGGTCCCCGCCGCTCGACGTGCGGGCGTCGCTGGAGCGGCACGGGTACGGCGATGCGCGGATCCTGTGGACCGAGTGGGGTGTCACGCCGAGGCACTTCAACCCGATCAACGACTCGGTGTTCTCCGGGGTGTTCCTGCTCCGCGGTATGCGCTCCGCGGCCGGCCGGATCGACGCACTCTCGTACTGGGTCGCCTCCGATCACTTCGAGGAACTCGGCCGGCCGCCCCGGTTCCTGCACGGCGGTTTCGGCCTGCAGACCGTCGGCGGGCTGGCGAAACCGCGCTACCACGCGATGACGATGCTCAGTCGCCTCGGCCCGGTCGAGCTGCCCGTCACGTACGACGGTGACGGCGCCGGCAGCCTGGTGGAAGCGTGGGCCTCGAGAGACCGCGACCGGATCGCCGTACTGCTGTGGAACCTCACCCTGGATCAGTCGAAGGCGGACGGCGCAGCCGAGCTGACGCGGAACATCCGCGTCCAACTGCCGGGGGTGGACTCGTGCTGGGAAGCAACCGCGACGACTCTCGCGATCGGCACTGCAGACCTGGCGACAGCCGCCGTGGGCCTGCCGGACTGGCCGACCGACGACGAGCTGGCCGAGTTGGCCGAACGCACACAGCTGGTCAGTACCCCACTCGAGTGGAATGGTTCAGCGGTCGAGGCGACGCTGCCGATGCCGGCCGCTGTGCTGCTGGAGCTCCGTCCACCTCGAGTTTGACCGCCTCGTTGAGCCAGCGTTCGACGCCCGCGATGTGCACGGTCGCCCAGGCCTGGGCGACCTCGGGCTCGCGGGCGGCGATCGCGTCCAGGATCGAGCGGTGCTCGGCGACCGAGCGGTTCACCGCGCCGGTCTGGGTCAGGCCGCGCCAGATCCGGGCCCGGTAGGTCGGCTGCCGCAGGCTCTCGATGATCGAGGCCAGCGTCCGGTTCCCGCTGCCGATCGCGAGCAGCCGGTGGAACTCGACGTCACAGGCGAGCTGGTCGTCGGCGGACGGGTCGTCGCCGAGGTCGTCCAGCAGTGCGCGCATCCCGGCGATCTCGTCGTCGGGCATCCGGAGCGCGGCCCGCGCCGCGGCGGCCGGCTCCAGGATCCGCCGTACCTCGAAGAACTCCAGCACCGAGGCGTCCTGGTGCAGGTCCAGGACGAAGCCGAGCGTCTCCATCAGCAGCGGCGGGTCGAGGCTGGTCACGTAGGTGCCGTCGCCCTGCCGGACCTCGAGCACCCGGATCAGAGCCAGTGCCTTGACCGCCTCGCGCAGCGAGTTGCGGGACAGTCCGAGCCGGGAGGCCAGGTCGGCCTCGCGCGGCAGCCGGTCGCCGGGTTGCAGCTCACCGGCCACGATCATCTGTTTGATCCGGTCGATCGCCGCGTCGGTCACCGCCATGCGCGCCCCTCCCATCGCCCTGAAACCTCCGATGTCTCTGGACCATACATCGGAGGTCTAGGTGCTGCGCTAGAGCGTGGCGAGTTGATTTTCTTCCTGAAATAAGACCTTGAACTGTTGACTCTCGTCAAGATCTCGACATATTGATCGGATGACTTACAGCTCTCCTTGGAGGTCAGGATGAGAGGAACACCAGCTCGGGCGCGCCGCTGGCTCACCGCCACCTGTGCGGTGCTGGCGCTGACGGCCGTTGCCGCCTGTGGCGGCGGCAACGACGGCAGCGGCGGCAGCGGGTCCGGGTCGGCCGACAAGGCCGACCTGACCTGGCAGTTCTGGGTCGGCGGGACCGAGGACCAGGCCGCCTGGCAGAAGGTCGCCGACCAGGCGCACACCGACCACTCCGGCATCACCGTCAAGCTGCAGGGCACCGACTGGAACAACTACTGGTCGAAGATCGGCACTCTGCTGGCCAGCGGCAAGGCCCCCTGCATCATCGGCATGCAGTCGCTGCGCCTGGCGTCGTACGCGAACGCGATGCTGCCGCTCGACGACCTGATCAAGAAGTACAACCTGAAGCCCGAGGACTTCGACAAGCCGATCATGGACGGCCTGAAGGTGGACGGGAAGCAGATCGCGATCCCGTACGACTCCGGCCCGATGGTGATCTTCTACAACAAGGACCTGTTCAAGGCGGCCGGCGTACCGGACCCGAAGCCGGGCTGGACGATCGACGAGTTCAAGGCGGCCGCGAAGAAGCTGACGAGTGCTGGACGGACCGGCCTGGTGACGACGCCGTCCGACCTCGGGACGGCTTCCTGGGTACGCACGATCAGCGGCGCCGAGCCGTTGGCGGACGGCAAGCTGAACCTCACCGACGCGAAGTTCGTCGACGGGTTCACGACCTGGGCGAACTTCGTCCGGACCGACAAGATCGCCCCGCAGGTGCCGTCCGGCAACAGCGACTTCGAGACCACGCAGTTCGTCTCCGGCAAGTCGGCGATGCAGCTGAACGGTCCGTGGTCGCTGATCGACACCCTCGGCAAGGTCAAGTTCAACCTCGGGATCGCGCCGATCCCGGCCGGTGCGGACGGTTCCAAGACCTACACCGCGGGCTCCGGCTTCGGCATCTCCCGGTCCTGCAAGACGCCGGACGCCGCGTTCCAGGCGATCATGTCGATGACCGGCGAGAAGCCGCTGACCACGCTGGCCGCCGCCGGCCGTGCCTACCCTGCCCGGACCGCGGCGCACCCGGCCTGGTTCACGGCCGCGAAGATCCCGGAGGCCAAGGAGGTCATCGAGTACGCGTCGGAGAACTCGGTCCCGCTGGTCACCTCGAAGAACTGGGTCCAGGTCAACGACCTGCTCACCCGGTTCGGCACCCAGGCGCTGAACGGTGAGATCCCGCCGGACCAGGCGCTGAAGACCATCCAGGACCAGGCGGGCGCTGGTTCCTGATGGTAACCCTCAACGACACCGTGGCCCCGACCGAGACTGTTCGGTCGGGGCGGCGGCCGGCGTTGCGGCGGGACGGGCGGTACGCGTCGGTCTTCCTGGCCCCGAGCCTGGCCGGACTGGCCCTGTTCACGTTGTTCCCGACCGCGATGGCGCTGGCGATCAGCCTGTTCGACTGGCCGGTGTTCGGCGAGCGCAAGTTCCTCGGGTTCGGGAACTACACGCACCTGTTCGGCGACCCGGTGTTCCGCCGGGTGGTGTTCAACACGGCGCTGTTCGTGGTGCTGTACGTGCCGCTCAACGTGGTCCTCTCGCTCGGGCTGGCGACCTGGCTCGGGCCGAAGATCAAGGGCCGGCAGGCGTTCCGGGTGCTGTTCTTCATCCCGGTGATGACGCCGATGGTCGCCAACGTGATGGTCTGGCGGCTGCTGTTCCAGCCCGGCGGCCTGCTCGACGCCGGTCTGAACAGCTGGTTCGGCATCGACGCGCCGAACTTCCTCGGCTCCTCGGGCTGGGCGATGCCGGCGATCGTGGCGATGTCGATCTGGCAGGGGTTCGGGTACAACTTCCTGGTCTTCTCGGCCGCCCTCGACCAGGTGCCGCAGTCGCAGCTGGAGTCGGCGCAGATCGACGGCGCCGGGCCGCTGCAGCGGTTCCGGTACGTGACCTGGCCGATGATCACGCCGTCGATCTTCTTCGCCACCACGATGACGCTGATCACCTCGTTCCAGGTGTTCGCGCAGCCGTTCATCCTGACCCAGGGCGGGCCGGGCGTGTCCACCCAGACGATCGTCATGTACGTCTACAACCAGGGCTGGCAGTTCCTCACCATGGGTCTGGCGTCGGCGGCCGGCTGGGTGCTGTTCGTGATCATCATGGGCATCACCGCGATCCAGTTCGTCGGCCAGCGGAAGTGGGTGAACTACGATGTCTGAGACTTCTGTGGCCGCGCGCCGCGTGCGTAGCGGCGTTTCGCATGTCCTGCTGATCATCGTCGCGATCGTCTTCCTCGGGCCGCTGGTGTACGCCGTCTCGACGTCGCTGAAGCCCGCGGACGAGGTGTTCACGCCGACGCCACACCTGTTCGGGTCCGAGATCCGCTGGCAGAACTACGCCGACGCGTTCGAGTTCGCGCCGTTCGGCCGGTACTTCCTGAACAGCCTGTTCGTCGCGATCGCCGGCACGCTCGTCGTGGTGATCGCGTCGAGCATGTCGGCGTACGCCTTCGCGCGGCTGAAATTCAAGGGCCGGGAGCAACTGTTCGTGCTGTTCCTCGGGACCTTGATGGTGCCGCAGGAGGTGCTGATCGTCCCGATGTACTGGCTGATGCAGTCGCTCGGCTGGGTGGACAGCTACTGGGCGCTGATCCTGCCGTGGGCGTTCACCGCGTTCGGCACCTTCCTGCTGCGGCAGTTCTTCCTGACCGTCCCGGCCGAGCTGGAGGAGGCGGCCCGGGTGGACGGGTGCGGGCCGTTCGGCTCGTTCCTGCGGATCATGCTGCCGCTCGCGCGGCCGGCCATCGCCGTCCTGACAGTCTTCACGTTCATCAGCTTCTGGGGCAGCTTCCTGTGGCCGCTGATCATCGTCAACAGCGTCGCCGACAAGGGCACCGTCCCGCTCGGCCTGGCCCAGTTCATCGGCCAGCAGGGCACCCAGTGGAACCTGATGATGGCCGCGTCGGTGATGGCGATGATCCCGACCGTCCTGCTCGTCGTCCTGTTGCAGAAACACCTCGTCCGCGGCCTGCTCGTCACCGGCCTCGGCGGCCGTTAATTCTAAGGAGAATCTGACATGACTGATACGCCTCCCGCGGCTTCGGTGGAGAAGTTCCGCGACTGGCGGTTCGGCCTGTTCGTCCACTGGGGCCTGTACTCGCTGCCGGCCCGGCACGAGTGGGTGAAGAACTACGAGCGGCTGACCGACGAGGACTACCAGCCGTACTTCGACCACTTCGAGCCGGACCTGTACGACCCCACCAAGTGGGCCCGGGCCGCCCGCGAGGCCGGTATGCGGTACGCCGTCCTCACGACCAAGCACCACGAAGGCTTCTGTCTGTGGGACTCCGAGGTGTCGGACTACACGGTCGCGCACACCGCCTGGGGCAAGGACGCCGAGGACAACGACCTGGTCAAGCGGTTCGTCGAGGCGTGCCGGGCCGAGGGTCTCGGGGTCGGCTTCTACCACTCGCTGATCGACTGGCACCACCCCGAGTTCCCGATCGATCTCGTGCACCCGCAGCGCGACGACGAGGAGGCGATCGCGAAGGCGGCCGGGCGGGACGTCCAGGTGTACGCCGACTACCTGCACGCCCAGACCCGTGAGCTGCTGACCAGCTACGGGCCGATCGACATCATGTGGTTCGACTTCTCCTACCCGGGCCGGACGTACCCGGACGGACGCTACGGCCACGGCAAGGGCCGCGACGACTGGCGCTCCGAGGAACTGATGGCGATGGTCCGGGAGTTGCAGCCGGACATCCTGATCAACGACCGGCTGGACATCCCGGGCGACTTCGTGACGCCCGAGCAGTACCAGCCGGACGGGCCGATGCAGCGCGACGGCGTACCGGTGGTCTGGGAGGCCTGCCAGACGCTGAACGGCAGCTGGGGCTACGACCGGGACAACCTGGACTGGAAGTCGCCGGAGACGCTGGTGAAGATGCTCGTCGACTCGGTCTCCAAGGACGGCAACCTGCTGCTGAACGTGGGGCCGACCGGTCGCGGCGAGTTCGACCCGCGGGCGCTCGCGACGCTGGCCTCGATCGGCGAGTGGATGCGGCTGCACGAGCGGTCGATCCGCGGCGCGCGGCCGGCGGCGGAGTACTCCGCTCCCGTCGACTGCCGCTTCACGCAGAAGGGCGACCGGCTCTACCTGCACCTGTTCTCGTGGCCGATGGGGCACATCCACCTGAACGGTCTGGCCGGCAAGGTCAAGTACGCGCAGCTGCTGAACGACGCGTCCGAGATCAAGCGGATCGTCAACGACCCGCACCAGCAGGCCCAGAACACCACGATGGGCGGAGTCTCGACCGAGACCCTGACGCTGAAGCTCCCCATCCAGAAGCCGAACGTGCTCGTCCCCGTGATCGAGCTGTTCCTCTAGACGATCGGTCCGCGGTCGACGCGCGGTCCGTCCGGTTTCCCCTCGCCGGACGGGCCGCTCGTCATGTCCCGGCTATTCGGCGGGGACCGGGCGGCCCGGCTGCTCGCCGCCGCGGGCGTCGAGGTAGTTGTTCTTCGGGACCATGACCTTGCGGCGGAACAGGCAGACCACGGTGCCGTCCTGCTTGTAGCCCTTGGTCTCGACGTAGACGACGCCGCGGTCGTCCTTGGACTTGGACTCCCACTTGTCGAGGACGACGGTCTCGCCGTAGATCGTGTCGCCGTGGAAGGTCGGCGCTACGTGCCGCAACGACTCGATCTCCAGGTTCGCGATCGCCTTGCCGCTCACGTCCGGGACCGACATCCCGAGCAGGATCGAGTAAATGTAGTTGCCGACCACAACGTTCTTGCCGAACTGCGTGGTCTGCTCGGCGTAGTTGGTGTCCAGGTGCAGCGGATGGTGGTTCATCGTGAGCAGGCAGAACAGGTGGTCGTCGTACTCGGTCACCGTCTTGCCCGGCCAGTGCTTGTAGACCGCACCGATCTCGAACTCCTCGTAACTGCGCCCGAACTGCATCGCGGTTCCTCCTCGGCTGCTGGAATCCCCATGCTGCCGGTCCGGGCGCATCCGGACCGTGGTCTGGCTCTCACCGGCGGGAGATTTAGGTCACCTCAGTCGGTGGGCCGCTGCGTCGTCTCCTGGACCGGCTGGTCCGCGTGGTTCGGCAGCAGCGGGTGCACCTCGCCCTTCAGCGCCAGCTTGGCCAGGTGGTTGCGGGCCTCCTCGGCGAACTTGAAGTCGCACAGCACGTCGTACGTCGTCGCCACCACCGCGGTCCGCGAGGTGAAGTCGCGGCGGCCGGCCGACTGCGCGTAGCTCAGGCCGCCGAACACCAACCCGAAGAAGGCGCCCAGCACCACGCCGGTGAGCAGCGCCGCGAGCCAGTTGCCGGTCGTGAACAACCCCAGCAGCAGACCGACGAACAGACCGAACCAGGCGCCACTGGCCAGTCCGGCGGTCAGCGCCCGGCCCCAGGTGAGCCGGCCGGTGATCTTCTCGACCTGACGGAGGTTGTTACCGACGATGGTCGTGTGCTCGACCGGGAACTTCTCGTCCGAGAGGTAGTCGACGGCTCGCTGTGCCTCCCGGTAGGTGTCGTACGTCCCGATCGTGAGGCCGGTCGGCCTGGGGTCCATCGAGGGCATGCCCTGCGTGGTCATCGTCGTTCCTCTCCACGTGCTTCCACCCCCCATCATTGCCGACGGCTGGTTACTGCGCCTTGATAGCCTCGCCGGTGATGACCGGGCGACGATGGGACATGGGCGCGACACGCCGTGTCGGACGAGTGTTCGCCCGGCGTGGCGGCGGCGCCGGCCGTCCCCCGGACGACGTGATGACCGGCAAGCTCGAGGGTGCGCTGGTGGACTGGGGACTGTACCGCGACGGTGTCCGCGACCGGCGGATCAACTCCTACACCGAGGCCCTGGACCGGGCACAGCGCGGACAGGGTTTCGTGTGGATCGGCCTGTTCCAGCCGACCGCCCATCAGCTCGCCATCATCGGCGTGGAGTTCGGCCTGCACCCGCTGGCGCTGGAAGACGCGTCCGAGGCGCATCAGCGCCCCAAGCTGGAGCGATACGGCGAGACGCTGTTCGCGGTGTTCAAGACGGTCACGTACGTCCCGCACGGCGACCTGACCGCGACCAGCGAGGTGGTCGCGACCGGTGAGGTCATGGTGTTCTGCGGACCAGGCTTCGTGGTCACGGTCCGCCACGGTGAGCACAGCGAGCTGACCGGGCTGCGTCAGGATCTGGAGCAGGAACCGCACCGGTTGGCCACCGGCCCCGGCGCCGTCCTGC
This sequence comes from Kribbella sp. NPDC051936, assembly GCF_040680955.1. Classification (NCBI taxonomy): domain Bacteria; kingdom Bacillati; phylum Actinomycetota; class Actinomycetes; order Propionibacteriales; family Kribbellaceae; genus Kribbella; species Kribbella sp. NPDC051936. Next base: position 102,961 of record NZ_JBFAXS010000011.1, read on the forward strand.
ACGCCATCGCGGACCACGTCGTGGACCGGTACCTGGAGGTCGCGGACGCCGTCCAGGCCGACATCGACCTGATCGAGACGTCGATGTTCACACCGCGAGGCTGGCGCAGCATCGACCGGGTGTACCAGCTGAAGCGCGAGGTGCTGGAGCTCAAACGGGCGGTGGCGCCGCTGACCGGCCCGATGCGCGCACTCGCCACCCTGCGGCACCCGCTGATCGCCGAGGAGACCCGGAACTACTTCCGCGACGTCGACGACCATCTGCAGCGCGTGAAGGAGCAGGTGATCTCGTTCGACGAGCTGCTCAGCTCGATCCTGCAGGCGGGGCTGGCCCAGGTCCAGGTCGCCGAGAACGAGGACATGCGGCGGATCTCGGCGTGGGTGGCGATCCTGGCGGTGCCGACGATGATCGCCGGGATCTACGGGATGAACTTCGACTACATGCCGGAGTTGCGGCTCAAGTACGCGTACTTCGTGGTGCTCGGCGTGATGCTGGGCGCGTGTTTCGTGCTGTACCGGTTGTTCAAGCGGAACCACTGGCTCTGACCCCCGAGTTCGCTCCGCCCCGGTCGGGTGAGTTGGCAACCTTTTGCCATGGCCGAAAGTCCTCCCGGATTGGAATGTTCAAACTGTTGTCCCGGGTTCTGCTGCCTTGATTCAATTCCCGAATCGCATTCGGTCAGGAATTGACTACTTTCCACGACCATTTGAGGTTGGGACGGGAGGGTATCGCGGTGCTCCGGATTCACTTCACGCCACGCGACCTGACCCGGGTCACGGTCGCGACCACACCGGCGCCGCTGTGGGAGGTGCTGCTGAGCCTGCACATGCTGCAGCACTCGGAGGGCCGGCTGATCTTCGAGGACTGGCGGCGGCACGTCCGGGCCACGGTCGCTCCGGACCAGATGCGGCTGCTGCTGGAGCTGACCCCGTCGAAGGGGTACTCCCCCGACTTCCTGACCCCGGCGGAGCCCGCACCGGACTTCGACGCCGCGCTGGCGCAGACGCTGGCGACGCCGCAGCAGCAGCTCCGCAGCCAGCTCGACCTGCTCGCGCAGTACCGGGCGCCGTCGCCCTGGACGCGTGAGCTGGCGCAGGGCGGCCGGGCGTCGCTGCAGAAGCTCGGCCGGGCCATCCGGACGTACCACGACGCGGCGATCAAGCCGTACTGGAAGTCGATCGGGACACACGTGTCCGCCGACCACGCCCATCGCGGGGAGGCGCTGGCCCGGCACGGTGTGGACCGATTGTTGTCGTCCTTGCATCCGCGGGTCCGGTGGGTACCACCGGTGCTGCAGGTGCTGGACATGAACGACCGAGATCTGTATCTCGATGGCAGGGGAATCGAGTTGCAGCCTTCGGCGTTCTGCTGGCAGGTACCGACCAAGCTGCGGGACCCGGATCTCAAACCGATCCTGGTCTACCCCATTCAGCATGCGCCCGGGATCCTGCGGCAGACGTCGATGGAGCAGCTGCCGTCGAGTGACCCGCTGGCCGCGTTGCTGGGCTCGACCCGGGCGGCCGCTCTGGAGGCGGCCGTGAGCGGCTGTACGACGACCGAGCTGGCCAAGCGCTGCCGCATCTCCCCTGCGGCCGCCAGCCACCAGGCGACGGTCCTGCGGGAGGCCGGCCTGATCACCACCCGCCGTGACGGCGCGTCCGTCCGCCACGAGATCACCCAGCTGGGCATCTGGCTGCTGTCCGGCTATGGCTCCGGCCGGCCGCGCCCGCGGTCCCGCACCCCCGCCTAGCCCCCGAACCCTGCCCCATCGCGCGCTGGGCCGACCGGCACCGCCCCGCCTGTCGACCCAGCGCGCCGGGTCAGAGTTTGTAGTCCTCCAGCAGACGGCGACCGATGATCATCCGCTGGATGTCGGCGGTGCCCTCGCCGATCAGCAGCATCGGGGCTTCGCGGTAGAGGCGCTCGATCTCGTACTCCTTGGAGAAGCCGTAGCCGCCGTGGATGCGGAACGAGTCCTCGACGACCTGCGCGCAGTACTCGCTGGCCAGGTACTTCGCGACGCCGGCCTCGAAGTCGTTGCGGGAGCCGCTGTCCTTCTTGCGCGCGGCCTTCACCATCAGCTCGTGCGCGGCCTCCACCTTGACGGCCATGTCGGCGAGCCGGAACAGCACCGCCTGGTGGTCGGCGATCTTCTTGCCGAACGTCTCGCGTTGCTGCGCGTACGCGATCCCGAGCTCGAACGCCCGCCGGGCCACACCGCAACCGCGCGCGGCCACGTTCACGCGGCCGACCTCGACGCCGTCCATCATCTGGTAGAAGCCCTTGCCGGGTACGCCGCCGAGGATCTGGGCGCCGTCGATCGCGTACCCGTCGAACACCAGCTCGGTGGTGTCGACGCCCTTGTAGCCCATCTTCTCGATCTTTCCCGGCACCGTCAGGCCCTTGTCGACCTCGCCGAAGCCGGGCTCCTTCTCGACCAGGAACGTGGTCATGTTCTTGTAGACCGAGTCCGCGCCCTCGTCGGTCTTCACCAGCACCGCGACCAGGTTCGACGAGCCGCCGTTGGTCAGCCACATCTTCTGCCCGTTGATCACGTAGCCGTCGCCCGCGCGGGTGGCCTTGGTCTTGATCGCGGACACGTCCGAGCCGCAGCCCGGCTCGGACATCGAGAACGCGCCGCGGACCTCGCCGGCGGCCATCCGCGGCAGGTAATTCCGCTTCTGCTCGTCGGTCCCGTGCTGGAGCAGCATGTACGCGACGATGAAGTGCGTGTTGATGATGCCGGACACGCTCATCCAGCCGCGGGCGATCTCCTCGACGCACAGCGCGTACGTCAGCAGGGACTCGCCGAGGCCGCCGTACTCCTCGGGGATCATCAGCCCGAACAGGCCGAGCTCCTTGAGGCCCTCGACGATCTCGGTCGGGTACTCGTCGCGGTGCTCGAGCTCGGTGGCGACCGGGAGGATCTCGGCCTCGACGAAGGCCCGGACCGTCTTCAGGATCTCCTCCTGGACGTCGGTCAGCCCGTCGGTCTGCTGCAACCTGCTCATCGTGCGTCTCCTTCGGCCGGCTTACCCGCGAGTATCGCGGTTACCAGCATCCAGGCACTACGGTGACACCCGCTGTGACACCGGCCACCCGGGGAAGGTCGCGTGGCTCACTCGCCGCCGCGGTCGGGACGCGGCAGTGCCTGACCGATGGTCTGGAACAGCGCGGCGATCTCCGGTGTCGCCTGCCAGCGGTGGCGTTGCTGCGCCTCGTACAGCGTGCGCCGCGCGGCGTAGAAGTGCTGCGCGGCGGACTCGGTGTCGCCCTGGTCGAGCGCCTGGGCTGCCTGGTCCAGGTCGTGCGCTGCCTCGCGCGGCGCCTTGCTGCGGCTGTTCTGCTGGGTCGCGCGCACCTGCGCGGCCAGCGTGCGCAGCCGCTGGATCAGGATCGCCTGCGGATTCTGCGTCTGCTTGGGCGTCGGCTTCTTGGTCGGCTTCGTCTTGGTGGGAGTGGGCGTCGTCGCCGTGGGCTTGGGCGTGGTCGTCGGAGCGGCCGTGGCCTTCTGGACCGGCGCGGACGGCGTACCGACGGCCTGTGCCTTCGGGGTGTCGTTGGTGACGCCCTCACGCAGCAAGAGCAGACCGCTGATGGCTGCGAGCACCACTGCGGCCCCGATCCCTACCTTGGCCAGCGGGAAGGCGCGCTTGGGCGCACGGTGCGTGGTGGGCTCGTCTTCCCAGTGCCCGATGTCGAGCGGCTCCTCAGCCGGAGCCCCCGGCGTGAAGGCGAGCACCTGTGTGTTGGCGCCGTTGCTGAGGAGTGCGGCCACGTCAGCTTCCGATGACGGGCGGTCGGCCGGGTTCTTGGCCAGCAGGTGCGTCACGAGGCCGGCCAGCTCGGCGGGCACGTCGGTGCGGGTGATCTGCGGCGGCGGTGCGTCGAGATGCTGCCGCATGACCGCATCCGCGGTCGGGCCGGTGAACGGCGGCCGACCGGTCAGCAGCTCGTGCAGCACGCAGCCGAACGCGTACCAGTCGCTCGCCGGGGTGGCCTGCTCGCCGCGGATCTGCTCCGGCGACACGTACGACGCCGTACCGAGCAGGACGCCCAGCGCGGTCGTCTCGTTGCCCGCCCTCTTGGCGATGCCGAAGTCGGTCATCTTGAGCGTGCCATCGGGGGCCAGCAGCAGGTTGGCGGGCTTCACGTCGCGGTGCACGATCCCGGCCGCGTGCGCGGCGTCCAGCGCGCGGGCGCCCTGCGTGGCGATGTTCGCGACCAGGCCGGCGGTCGGGAGTCCCGAAGTCCGCATCAGCTTGGCGAGGTCGGGGCCCTGGACGAGCTCCATCACCAGGAAGACGTGGTCGCCCTCGGTGCCGACGTCGTACGTCGCGACCACGTTCGGATGCGTCAATCGAGCGGCTGATTGAGCCTCGGCCCGGAACCGCTCGACCGCGTCCATCGGGTCGCCGTCGAGGCTGCGCAGCAGTTTCACCGCCACCTGGCGGGCGAGGATCGTGTCCTCGGCCTGCCACACCTCACCCGCACCGCCCCTGCCCAGCAGGGTCAGCAACCGGTACCGACCTGCCAGTACCTTGCCGTTCAACACATACACCTTCCGCAGCGGACCGGATCACCTTAGGCGGGAAGTGCCGCAATGTACGAGTCCGGGCCGGAAAGCTTCAGAAAGCCCCCAGAAAGCTCTGCGGAGCGCGATCGAGGTATTACGGTGTGTCGCATGAAGCGATCGATTCCCGCCCTGATCGCGGCCGTGCTGGTCGCGACGACGCTGACCACGACCACAACTGCTGCCGCCGCCGCGCCCCCGGCCCGACCGGTGGCGAAATGCGAGTTCACCCCGACCCCGGAGAACCCGGCCGCCAAGCCGGTCCGGGTACCGTCCCCGGTCGCCCGTGCGAGGGGCACGGTCGACGTGTACTTCGTGACGAACTACGGACCGTTCGTGGTCCGGATGGACCGCGCCAACGCGCCGTGCGGCGTACACAACTTCGTGCACCTGGTGCAGAGCCGGTTCTACGACGCGACCCAGTGCTTCCGGCTGACGAACTCCGCCCGGCTGGGCGTCCTGCAGTGCGGTGACATCTACCGCCAGGAGGAAGGCGGGCCGGGGTACAAGTTCCCCGACGAGGTGACCGGCCAGGAGACGTACGAGCGCGGCACCGTTGCCTATGGCAACCAGGGACCGGGCACGAACGGCTCGGAGTTCTTCGTCGTGCACTCCTTCGCGCACATCGCGCCCAACTACACGGTGCTCGGGCACGTGATCGCCGGCATGTCCACGTTCGACCGGATGGTGGCCGCCGGGATCGCCGACCCCGACCAGGACGGCCCGCCGGCCAAGCCGATCCGGATCTACAAGGTCTGGGTGCGCTGAGGGGGAGGGTAATTCCGCGCCCGCGGCGCTAGCTTGTCGTTGTGGGCAACCGCGGTCGGCCGAGACACCCGGACGTGCTGACCCCCGCCGAGTGGCGGGTGGTCGACATGGTGCGCCACGGCCTGTCGAACCGGCAGATCGCGCAGCGCCGCGGGATCAGCGTGGACGCGGTCAAGTTCCACGTCGCGAACGCACTGCAGAAGCTCGGCCTGGCTCGCCGGGCCGAGCTGCGGACCTGGCGCGGGGTGCCCTTCGACAGCGCGTTGCGAAGACAGGGAGGACCGGACATGGTGCAGCTCGGCGAGATCGGGCAGATCGCCCGCCCGTGCAGCGACATCGGCAAGGCGGTCGAGTTCTACCGCGACGTACTGCGACTCCCGCACCTGTACACCTTCGGCGACCTGGCGTTCTTCGACTGCGGCGGAACGCGGCTGTTCCTCAGCGTCGGCGAGGGCGAGGCGTCGACCCTGTACTTCCGGGTCGACGACATCAACGCGGCGTACGACGAACTCCGCGACCGCGGAGTGGTGTTCGAGAACGCCCCGCACCTGATCCACAAGCACGACAACGGGGTCGAGGAATGGATGGCGTTCTTCCCCGACCCCGACGGTCAGTTGCTGGCGATCATGGCGCAGGTCTAGTCGGCCGGCGGGTGCCAGATGTCGGTCCGGGTGAGACCGGCGGCGCGGCCCTTCGCGGAGATGACGAGGGCCATCTTGCGGCTGGCCTCGTCGATCATCTCGTCGCCGAGCATCACCGCGCCGCGGGCGCCGCCGGCGGCCGAGGTGTAGTGGTCGTAGGCGTCGAGGATGTTCTCGGCGTGGTCGTAGTCGTCCTGGCGCGGCGAGTAGACCTCGTTCGCGGCGGCGATCTGGTCCGGGTGCAGGACCCACTTGCCGTCGAAGCCGAGCGCGGCCGACCGGCCGGCCACCCGGCGGAAGCCGTCGACGTCCTTGATCTGCAGGTACGGCCCGTCGATCGCCTGCTTGCCGTGCGCGCGGGCGGCCATCAGGATCTGCATCAGGATGTAGTGGTACGCGTCACCGACGTCGTACCCGGGGGGCTGCTCGCCGACCACCAGCGACTTCATGTTGATCGACGCCATGAAGTCCGCCGGGCCGAAGATGATCGTCTCGACCCGCGGCGACGCGGTCGCGATCGCGTTCACGTTGGTGAGGCCGAGCGCGTTCTCGATCTGCGCCTCGATGCCGATCCGGCCCGGCTCGTACCCGTGCACCTTCTCCAGCTGGGTGAGCAGCAGGTCGAGCGCGACCACCTGCTCGGCGGTCTGCACCTTCGGCAGCATGATGCAGTCCAGGTTCGCGCCGGCGCCGCCGACCACCTCGATCACGTCGGCGTAGGTCCACTCGGTGGTCCAGTCGTTCACCCGGACGACGCGCAGCTTGGTGCCCCAGCCGCCCTCGTTCAGCGCGGCGACGATGTTCTTGCGGGCGTCCGGCTTGGCGAGCGGCGCGACCGAGTCCTCGAGGTCCAGGAACACCTGGTCGGCGTCCAGCCCCTTGGCCTTGGTCAGGAACCGCGGGTTCGACCCCGGCGTGGCCAGGCAGGACCGCCTGCTCCGTAAGACCTGCTCCGTCATCGCTCGACCTCCACTCGGTTACCCACCGGTCACCGGCAGCGTACGGCGTCGGCCGCCGCTGTCCCGGTGACCCGGCTCACTTCCCTTCCGAGTGTGTCCCGATTCACCGTGGGACACTCGGACCTGTGAGCATCGAGGAGGCTGTCAGCGAGATTGCCGGCGTCATGAAGAAGGCGGGGCTCGTCTGGCTGGCGTGGGACGGGCGGCGACCGGCGCCGGCGTGGTTCGCAGCGGTCGACGGGCAGTACGTCGTACTGGCGGACTCGGCCGACGGCGCGGAGCAGCCCCTGCCCGGACTGGCGACAGCGGGCTCGGTTGAGGTCGTCGTACCGGCGAAGCCCGCCACCAACCGGCTGGCCAGTTGGCAGGCCACGGTGCGACGGCTCGAACCAGGCACCGAGGAGTGGACCGCAGCGGCGCAGGTGCTGCGCACGGAGCGCCTCAACGCGGCCGACCTGGACACCCAGCTGGAACGCTGGCGCAGCCAGGCAGACATTCTCGTCCTCGACCCGACCGGTGAGATCAGCGAGTCGGCGGGACGGTACGACGCGACGCCGCGGGCCGAGGCCCCGGTACCAACCAGAGCCACGACCCGCGGCAAGCCACCGACGACGTTGCACCGTCCGGTGCGGCGCCGTCCCAAACTGAGTTAGCGGACCCCGACGGCGCGCTGCACGGTCTGGCTCACGCTGTTGCCTGCCGTGTCCCGCGCGGTCGCCCGCACGCTCACGTACTCGGCCGATGCAGGTGCATCCAGCCGCCCGCTCCAGCCCGACCCCGACCGCTGCAGCCGGACAGCTCGCCAGGTGGCGCCGTCGTCGTACGACACCTCCAGCGTCGCCGCACTGACCTTGCCGATGTCCACAGCACCGGGCAGGTGCGAGGCGGTCACCGCCAGGTCCGCGTGCCGCTTCGCCCGGCCGGACAGGTCTGTTGCGATCGAGTAGTCGAGCTGGAGCAGCGGCAGCGTCTCCAGGTTCGCGTAGTCGGCCTGGTCGGACGTGAAGCCCCACTCGGTGTGCGTGGTCGGCGAGTACGGCCGGTTCGGCAGGTCGCGCTTGGTGTCCACGACAAGCCGGTACGGCAGCGGCTCCGGGGCGACCTCGACCGTCAATATGTCAGCGCCCTCACCGAGCAGCGTGTCGCCCTGGTAGAACGCCGACGTGACCGGTGCGCCCACGTCGTACACGATGCCCTGGTGCGGACCTGAGTCGGCGTAGCCGGGCAGGGTGAAGACGCTCATGAGGTCGCCGACCCGTGACGGCGGCGTCGACAAGGCACTGTCGCTCAGCAGCCGTGGGCGCTGGATGCCGCTGAACCAGGTCTCCTTCGTCGTGCTGCCGGCGCGGTACGCCAACGACGAGCCCTGCTGGGACAGGTCCGGTACCGCGGCCATGCTGAGCCACTTCACCTTCGGCGACGCCGTGACCCAGGCAGTGTGATCACCTTGCGCAGGCACTGGTGTCGACGCCGCGCCTACTGCCCACGTCAGGTCGGCGGACAGGTCGAACCGGATGTCGAGTGCCTCGCCCGGCTTGGTGTCCCGGAAGGACTCGTCGATCCGCGCCAGCTCACGTGCGGTCGGCCGGTAGCCGGGGTCCTTCGGTACCGCCCCGTCATGGTGCTGGACGAGGTCGTAGAGGTACTCCGGGTACGGGTGTGACACGAGCTTCAGCAGCTTGGGTTGGTGTGCCAGCAACTGCCGGCCCTGGTCGGTGTCGAGCGAAGCGACCGGGAGTGCCGGGGCTTCCTCCTGCGGCAGACCGGCCCATGCGTCCAGCGGGCCGTATCCGTCGTTCAGGATCAGCAGGAGCTTGGCGCCACCCTTCGCGGCAGCCGCTGCCTGCGCCGTCGGCGGTACGGGATCGTTGCGCTGAGCAACGGCAATCTTGCCGCGGACGTTGTACTTCGCCGGGTCGGAGCCGACATACACGACCGGGTAGTTGCCGACCCCCTCCGGCAGCTTCGGCGACCAGCTCTGGACCATGCTGCTGAAGGAGCCGACTGTCAGAGCGGGTTGCACCTGGCGCCAGCGCGTAGCGAACGTGTAGGACCCCTGGGTCACCTTGCGGCTCGGCGTGGCCCACAAGGAGTCGTAGATCCACCACTCCAGCTGATACGTGTCGACAAAGCGATGCAAGTCGCCGTAGCTACGGTACTGGTCGAGCCGGACGTAGGAGTTGTCACTAGGCAACGGCGTGACCGCCGCGACCTTGCGCAGGCCGGCCGCGTCGAACGTCACCGTCGTGTCCTGGGCGACGTCGACCTCAGGCTGGCTGATGACGGCACGGCCGAGCGAGTGCGACCCGTCCAGGCCGCGGACGTCGGCGTACATCCATCCGGCGTACGTGCTCGGGCGGACGTCGACGTCGAGGCTTCCGTCCACCATGAACACCTGGGGTACGACGTCCCGCTTGATGTCCTTCAGTACGACGACACCGGACAGCGGCGCGCCGTGCGGGTCCTGTGCGCGGAGCGACAACTTCACGCGCTGGCTCTGCTTGCTGACGCCGATCGAAGTGTGGGCGCGGACTGCTCCGCCCGCATCCGTTGCGGTGAGCATTGAGCTGTAACCGGCGTCATCGGCCGCCATGTCGAGATGACTCACCACACCGGCAGTCGCCGTGCCGTGGGCCGGGACAGTGACCTGCGGAGTCGTCAGCGTGAACAGACCGGCGGGGATGCCCTGGTTCTTGAGAGACAGGTTCAGCGTGACGGGCTCCGCGCCGTTGTTGGTGTAGGTGACGTCTCGCTGCACCAGTCCGCTCGCCGGGTACGGCCACTTCACCGCGGCGAAGGCAGAGCCGGACGCGTACAGCGTGCTGCGCACAGCCGCGGCCACGTCCAGCCGGCCGGTGCCTGCAGCGAAGGGGCTGTACTGCACGGTGGTCTTGGTCGTACTGACCAGCGCGTCCTTCAACTGCTGCGCGGTCCAGTCAGGGTGTGCCTGCGCCAGCAACGCAGCCGCGCCGGCAACGTGCGGCGTGGCCATCGACGTACCGCTCATCGCGACGTATGACCCCTCACCTTCCGGCGAGTACTGCGATCGCGCAGCGAGTACGTCGACGCCCGGCGCGGTCAGGTCCGGCTTGAGGCCACTGTCGCCGAGTCGCGGACCGCGGCTGGAGAACGAGGCCAGCCGGTCGGAGCCGTCGACCGCACCAACGGTCAGGGCCGCGTCCGCGGCACCCGGTGCCGAGACGCTGAACGGGTCCGGTCCCGAGTTGCCCGCGGCAATCACGAACAAGGCACCGGTCTCGGCGCTCAACGTGTTGACCGCCTGGCTCATCGGGTCGGTGCCGTCGGTCGGCCCGGAGCCGAGGCTCATGCTGATCACCTTGGCGTGCTGGTCGCGCGCGGCCCACTCCATACCGGCGAGGATCCAGGAGTCCTGGCCGCCGCCGTCATCGTCCAGGACCTTGCCGATGTGCAGCCCGGCGCCGGGCGCGACGCCCTGCTCCTTGCCGCCGGACGCCGCACCCGTTCCGGCGATCGTCGAGGCGACATGGGTCCCGTGACCGTTCCGGTCGGTGACGTCCTTGCCGGGCACGAAGCTCTGCGAGGCGACGATCCGCCCGCCGAAGTCCGGGTGCGCGGCGTCGATACCGGTGTCGAGGACGGCGACGTCCACGCCCTGCCCGGTGTTGCCGCCCTGCCACACCTCCGGCGCACCGATCTGCGCGGTCGTGTCGGACAGGGTCGCCCTGGACTTGCCGTCCAGCCAGACCTTCGCGAACCCGGTCCGCGCCGTCGCGCTCCCGCCGGTGAACGACGACCAGAACGACGCGGCCTGGTCGTGGTCGGCGGTGATGGCGGCGCCCTTGATGCTGGTCAGCGCACGGGTCTGGCGCGCACCTGCCGGCGGGACCTGCTTGCGTCCCGGGGCGTAGGACACGATCAGCGGCGTGCCGTCGCTGTGCGCGTCGTCGTACCCGTCGGCGAGGAGCTCGGTGACATTGAAGAGGCGCTCGTCGAGGACACCGGACGCGAGATACGGCAGGGCGGCGTCCGGGTAGACGTACAGGTCGTTGCCTACGGCCATGATGTGCGCACCGGCGGGGCCGCCGTTCGGCTTGCGCACGGTCGCGGTCGGACGGCCGGCGACGGTGGTCACACTGACCTTGTCGCCGGTGATCAGCGTGACGGTGCGCCGCGGCGTACTGCCCGGTTGCGAACCGGTTGCAGGCTGCGCTGCCGGCTGAGCTGCCGGTTGGGCTGCACCGGCCTGCGGCGTCGTGACGGCGGTCAGCGCCAGCACGGCCGCGCCGAGGGCGGTCAACCCACGGCGGAAGGACGTTGGGAGGGACACAGAAACTCCAAGCTCAGGGGATTCTCCGCATTACATGCGGCGCCCCAGCCCTGCTGCTACGGATCTGCCTGGCGCAAAGCGGTCACGACCAATCCGGCCAGGACCCTAGAGCCACCCGCGATCGCGTGCATGCCAGCCCAGCTGCAACCGGGAGCGGGAGTGGGTCTGCTCCATCAGCTGCTGGACCCGTCGGGCAACAGTGCGGCGACTGATGCCGAGGCGCGCACCGGCCGCGTCGTCGGTCAGGCCGGCGACCAGCAGCGACAGCAGATGCCGGTCCTCGGCCGACATCGCCTCCTCGGCCTCCAGCTTGTCCGACTCCGTCACCGACAACGGACTGGCCCGATTCCACACGGTCTCGAACAGCGCGACCAACGCGTCCAAGAGGCTGCACGGATGCACCAGCAGCGCCGCGTCCTGAGCCGGTGTCGCCCAGTCCAGCGGCAGCAGTGCCAGGTCCCGGTCCGCGATCGCCAGCTTGGTCGGCAGCTCGTCCGCGATCCGGGCCTGCTCCCCCGCCCTCACGTGGCTGACCGCGCTGGCCGCCAGCACCGCGTCGCCCAGCGCCGAGCTGTCGTAGACCACCCGGTAGGTCACACCGGCGCCCTGCCGCGCCAGCTGCGTACTGTTCACCTCCGCCGAGGCGACGTACGGCGGGGCGACGAGCTCACGCATCTCGTTCCGCGCGGTCCGCTGCACCCGGTCGAACGCCAGACCGACCGCCGTCTCGCCGCTGACGATCTCGATCAGCTCCTCGGTCCGCCGCGCGCCGCTCTGCCTGGTCGCCTCCGCCGCCAGCCGGTACGCCGCCTTGCGGATCCGGTCGAACTCCTCCTCCTGCCGCAGGATGAGCTGCTCCACGGCGAGCTCCGGAGGCACCGGCACGATCAGCTCGGCCGGCGGCGGCGTCCGGTGCACGAAACCCTCGCTGAGCAGTACGTCGACGGCGCGCTGGACCTCCTGCAGCGGCCGCCCGACACGTGCGGCCAGGTCCACCAAGGACGCCGCCCCCCGCCGGATCAGATCCAGGTACGTCGCCTCGTCATCGGAGCCGAGCCCGGTGGATCCCAGCATGCCGCCCCCACTTCGATTGTTTGCCCGAGAAACAAAGTCTACGAAGCGTCCTCAGCCGGGACCCGGCCTCTGCGGGTTAGCCTTCGGACATGAGCGGATCACCGTCGCGGGTCTACGTCGCTCGGCTGGCGGGGCTGCCGGTGTACGACCCGAACGGGGACCAGGTCGGCAAGGTCCGGGACATGGTGGCCATGATGCGTCAGGGCGACCAGCCGCCGCGCGTGCTCGGCCTGGTCGTCGAGGTGTTCACCCGGCGCCGGATCTTCCTGCCGATGACCCGGGTCACCTCGGTCGACGTCGGCCACGTGATCACCACCGGACTGCTCAACATGCGCCGCTTCGAGCAGCGCGCGACCGAGGTGCTCGTGCTCGGCGAGTTGCTCGACCGGACCGTGACCATCGCCGACACCGGCGCCACCGCCGTGGTGTTCGACATGGCCATGGAGCAGCGGCGGGCCCGGGACTGGATGCTGACCAAGGTGGCGGTCCGGGAGGGCTCCAAACGGTTCCGGCGCCGCGGGCAGACCCATGTGCTCGACTGGGGCGACGTCAGCGGGTTCACGCGCATCGAGGAGGGGCAGGGCGCGACGCACATCCTGGCCGCCTTCGAGTCGATGCGGCCCGCGGACCTGGCCGGCGTACTGCACGACCTGTCCCCCAAGCGGCGCAAGGAGATCGCGGTCGCGCTGGACGACGAGCGGCTGGCCGACGTACTCGAGGAGCTGCCCGAGGACATCCAGGTCGAGATCCTCGACGGCCTGGACACCGAACGGGCGGCCGACGTGCTGGAGGAGATGTCCCCGGACGACGCGGCCGACCTGATCGCCGAGCTGCCGACCGAGACGGCCGAGCGCCTGCTGACGCTGATGGAGCCGGACGAGGCCGAGGACGTCCGGCGGCTGCTGACCTACGAGGAGCACACCGCCGGCGGTCTGATGACGTCGGAGCCGGTCATCCTGCCCGTGGACGCCACCGTGGCCGATGCGCTCGCGCGGGTCCGTAACGCCGAGCTGAGCCCCGCACTCGCCGCGATGGTCTACGTCTGCCGGCCCCCGCTCGAGACGCCGACCGGGCGGTTCATCGGGATCGGCCACATCCAGCGGCTGCTGCGCGAGCCGCCGTCGGAGCTGGTGTCGGCCGTCCTGGACACCGACCTGGACGGGCTGCGGCCCGACGACAGCCTGAACACGGTCAGCAAGTACCTCGCGACGTACAACCTGGTCGCCGCGCCGGTGCTCGACGACGAGGGCCGGCTGCTCGGCGCGGTGACGGTCGACGACGTCCTCGACCACCTGCTGCCCGAGGACTGGCGTGAACACGACCATCCCGACGAGCCCGACCGGCCCGAGCCGCAGGAGGTGGACCACGATGCCCCGTGACGACCGCAGCATGGACGAGCGCCGGATGTTCCGCGGCAGCACCCGGCTCGACGTGCCCCGGGACTGGCGGCGCACCTTCGTCCCACGGCCGGTGTACGACGCCGACGCGTTCGGGCGGCTGTCCGAGCGGATCGCGCGGTTCCTCGGCACCGGGCAGTTCCTGGTCTACATGACCGCGACCATCCTGTTCTGGGTCGGCTGGAACATCTTCGCCCCGGCGAGCCTGCGCTTCGACGAGTACCCGTTCATCTTCCTGACGCTGGCGCTCAGCCTGCAGGCGTCGTACGCCGCCCCGCTGATCCTGCTCGCGCAGAACCGGCAGGAGGCCCGCGACCGGGTGCAGTACGAGCGGGACCGGGACGTGGACGCCCGGACCCGGGCGGACATGGAGTTCCTGGCCCGCGAGATGGCGTCGCTGCGGATGGCGGTCGGCGAGGTCGCCACCCGGGACTTCCTGCGCTCCGAGCTGCGCTCGCTGCTCGCCGATCTGGACACGCGCGAGGACGACCGGGTTTGACCCCGAGCTACGCTCGCTATCAGGTGAGAAGAAGAAGGACATGGGGATGAAGACTCGATTCGCTCCTGATCGTGGGCTGTCCAGCCGGATGCTGATCACGGCCTTCCTGCTCGGACTGCTGTACGTCGGCTTCGTGGGGCTGCTGATCGCGCTGACCAAGAGCGCGGTGCTGGCGGTGGTGATCGCGGGCGGCGCGCTGTTCGCGCAGTACTGGTTCTCCGACCGGGTCGCGCTGTACGCGATGCACGGCCGGATCGTGACGCCAGAGGAGGCGCCGCAGCTGCACGGTGCGATCGACCGGCTGTGCGCGCTCGCCGACATGCCGAAGCCGCGGGTGGCGATCGCCGACGTCGACCTGCCGAACGCGTTCGCCACCGGCCGCAACCCGAAGAACGCGGTGGTCTGCGTGACCACCGGCATCATGCGCCGGCTGGACGACGACGAGCTCGAGGGCGTGCTGTCGCACGAGCTCTCGCACGTCGCGCACCGTGACGTCGCGGTGATGACGATCGCGTCGTTCCTCGGCGTCCTGGCCGGCCTCATCACCCGCTTCGGCCTGTACGGCGGCCTCGGGCGGAACCGGGACCAGAACGCGGCCCTCGTCGTCCTGACGATCATCGCGGTGTCGGTCGTCGTCTACGCGATCTCGTTCCTGCTCACCCGGGCGCTGTCGCGATACCGCGAACTGGCCGCGGACCGGGCCGGGGCGATGCTCACCGGCAGACCGTCGACGCTGGCATCGGCGCTGACGAAGATCAGCGGGGACATCGCCCGGATCCCGTCCCGCGACCTGCGCCAGGCGCAGGCGTTCAACGCCTTCTTCTTCGCGCCGGCGCTGTCCGGCAAGAGCGTCTCGTCGCTGTTCTCGACGCACCCGCCGCTCGAGACACGCCTCGACCGCCTCGGTGCCCTCTCCCGCGAGCTGGGCGAGCAAGCTTAGACCTATGGGCCTTCTCGACATCCTGCTCGGGCGGAGCAAAGCCGTCCCGCCGAACCTCGACCAGCTGTTCTCGCTTCCGTCGGCCGCGATCACCCTGGAGACCGCGGCCGGCTACCGTCCGACGGGCAGCGGGTCGGTCTGCTTCAAGGCGGCCGAGGGCGGCGGGTTCACCGCGCTGCGCGAGGAGGTCGACAAGCTGCTCGCGCTGGACAACGCCAAGTTCTCCAGTACGACGGACTCGTACGGCTTCACCTGGCTGGTCCGGCAGACGGCTCCCGACGATCTGGAGACGCTGGTCACCGACCTGCACGCGGTCAACAGCTCTCTCGTCGACGCGGGCTTCGGCAACGCTCTGCTGTGCACGCTCGTCGCGTTCACCAACGGCAGCCAGTCGCTGGGCCTCGTCTACCTCTACAAACGCGGCTCCTGGTACCCGTTCGTCCCTGTCGGTGCAGACCGCCGCGACAACGCCCAGGAGCTCCAGATCAAGTCGGTCGTGGGCGCTGACCTCAACTTCGAGCAGGACCTCTCCCGCTGGTTCCCCATCTACGGCGCCCCCGGCCTGTAGCCCCACGCTCCACCCCCACCCCCACCGCCGCCACCACCCGCACCGCGCCCGCACCGCGCCCCCACGGGGCCCCACCGCGCCCCCACCGCGCCCGCGCCCGCCCGGCTGCCGCCTACCGCCGGGTTCGTTTGAGTGGTTCACCAGCCGCGTTGCCCCTTACCCCCACTGCATGCGGCCGGTGAAGGGGCGCTTCGCGAGGTTCACCACTTAAACGGCGGGGGAGGAGGTTAGGGGTGCCTTGCCGGGCCTACGTCACACGGGCTGCGGTCGGGGCGACCGGGCGGAGCACGTAGCCTTGGGGCATGGCTCCCACTGCTGATCAGGTGACCACGGCGCTCGGTGGTGTGCTGGACCCGGAGATCAAGAAACCGATCACGGATCTGGGCATGGTCGAGTCCGTCGTCGTGCGTGAAGACGGCGTGGTCGCGGTCCGCATCCTGCTGACCGTCGCCGGCTGTCCGATGAAGGACACGCTGCGCCGCGACGTGACCGCCGCGGTGAGCAAACTCGACGGCGTCACCGGCGTCGAGATCGACCTCGGCGTGATGTCGGCCGAGCAGCGTGCGGCCCTGCAGACCCAGTTGCGCGGCGGCGTGGCCGAGAAGGAGATCCCGTTCTCCCGGCCCGACTCGCTGACCAAGGTGTTCGCGATCGCGTCCGGCAAGGGCGGCGTGGGCAAGTCGTCGGTGACGGTGAACCTGGCGGTCGCGATGGCCCGGCAGGGCCTGTCGGTCGGTGTGCTAGACGCGGACATCTACGGCCACTCGGTGCCGGCCATGTTCGGCGTCGCCGACGAGCGGCCGACCGCTGTCGACGACATGATCATGCCGGTGCCCGCGCACGGCGTGAAGGTGATCTCGATCGGCATGCTGAAGCCGAAGCGCGACCAGGTGGTCGCCTGGCGCGGCCCGATCCTGGACCGCGCGCTGGTGCAGATGCTCGCGGACGTGTACTGGGGCGACCTCGACGTTCTGCTCCTCGACCTGCCGCCGGGCACCGGCGACATCGCGATCTCGGTCGGCCAGCGGCTCACCAGCGCCGAGGTGATCGTCGTGACGACCCCGCAGGAGGCCGCCGCGGAGGTGGCCGAGCGGGCCGGCACGATGGCGCAGATGGTGCACCAGCGGGTGGCCGGCGTGGTCGAGAACATGTCGTACCTGCCGTGCCCGCACTGCGGCCCGGAGCACCGTATCGAGATCTTCGGCACCGGCGGCGGTACGCGGGTCGCGGAGACCCTGTCCGCGCGTCTCGGCTACCAGATCCCGCTGCTCGGCGAGATCCCGCTGGACGAGCGGCTCCGCTCCGGCGGCGACCTCGGTCAGCCGCTCACGGCCGCGGACCCGGACACCCCTGCCGCGCAGGTGCTCGACAAGATCGCGCAGACGCTCGGCGGCAAACCACGCGGCCTCCTCGGCCGCCAACTCGGCCTCTCCCCCGCCGGCCGCTGACACCGCCGGACTGTTGACTGGGGCTGTGCCGATACCTGCCGAGCACCCGGTTCTGACCGACGGGGTGGTGACGCTTCGCGCGCCCAGGCTCGACGACATCGAGGGTCAGGCCGCACGCGGGCGTGAAGATCCCGGCCGCGGGTTCGACGACGAGGATGCCCGGCGCTGGATCAGCTTCGGCATCACCGAGGCTTGGGCCAAACACGAGCGGCTGGTGTTCGTGATCGAGCACGCTGGACGTTACGCAGGGACTGCGTCGCTGCAGCCAGATGTCAACTACGGCGCTTGGGTGCACTACGGCTTGTCGGAAGGGGCCCGCGGCGCGGGACTGGCGAGCCGGGCCGTGCGGCTACTCCTCGACTTCGGCTTCGAGACCTGTGGTTTCCACGTCGTGCACTGGTGGGCCCGAGTCGGGAACTGGCCGTCGCGCCGAGTCGCGTGGGCGACAGGGTTCCGGTTGGGTGAGACGATCCCGGACATGACGGAAGACGGCGGCCAGCGGGTCGACGCCTGGACAGGATGGATCGGGCCGAACGACTCACGGAAGCCGCGGCGGCCGTGGTTCGACCATCCGGTGCTGGAGACTCCGCGGTTGCGGTTGCGGACCTGGCGCGATGACGAGGTCGCCCGGATCGCGGCAGCTCGGACCAATCAGGCGACCGCATATTTTCTGCCGTTCATCCCGCAGCCGTTCACCGTGGAGGACGCGCGGTTCTGGCTCAAGGACCTGGCGGAGCAGGCGTCGGCCGGGACGCGGTTCAACTGGTGCGTGGCGGACGCCGGGACCGATCTGGGGCTGGGCAACCTCACGTTGTTCGGCATCCACACCCGCGGTGAGGTCCGGGACGCCGAGCTCGGTTACTGGATGCACCCCGAGGCGCAGGGACGCGGGGTGATGAGCGAGGCGATCAAGGCTGTCGCGAGCTGGTACTTCGCCGCGGCCGACGACGGCGGTTTCGGTGGCCGGCGGCTCTTCATCCGTACGGCGGCCGGCAACACCGCGGCTCGTCGTACCGCGGAGAAGGCCGGCTTCCGGCACGTCGGCACCGATCGCGCCGCGTTCCAGGTCGCCACCCATGTGGACGACAAAGTCACCTACGACCTACTGATCACCGACTGACCAGATCGCGCGCAGCGGGGCGAGACCTTCCTCGACGTACTCCGCGACCGGCCGCACCCCGCCGTCGAGGTACCACTGCTCCAACGCCGAGAAGTACCCGAAGACAAGGGCGTTCGCGGCCACCCGGGCCTGGGTCCCGGTCAGCCGGCCGCCGACCATCAGGGGCGCGATGCGCTGGCTCGCGCGGTCCAGTGACGCGCAGAACGCCGTCCGCACCGACGGCTCCTTGAAGAAGTAGCGGATCCGCCGCCACGGGGCCGGCTCGCCGCCGGCCGGGACCGCCTCGTAGTCGCGGACGATCCGGACCATCGTGCCGACCGGGTCCTCCAGGTCGAAGAGCTCCTCCAGCGCCTCCTGGCTCATCGTGTCGAACTCGTCGGCGACGATCAGGCCTTCCTTGGTGCCGAAGTAGCGGTAGACCGACGACGGCGAGACCTCGGCCGCGGCGGCGATCTCCTCGATCGTCACCGCGCCGAACCCGCGCTCGTCGAACAGGTCGAGCGCGCGTTCTTGGATCGTCCGCCGCGCCTTCTCGCGCCAGCGTTGCCGCAGACCGGTAGCCATATCCCGACCCTAAGAGGAAGCCACACGCTTCAGCAAGTCACTGTCTAAAACCCTTGACCATGAGGAACCGCTGTTCGTACAGTCACTTGCATGAGACAGTCACTTTCAGAAAAGCGCACAGCATTGCTCGCGGTCGGGCTTTCACTGGTGCTCGCGGTGGTCGCGATCGTCGATCAGTCGGGCGGTCGCAGTCTGTTCGACCACGCCACGTCCGTGTACGCGCCGTACGGCAAGACCGTCACGTCCCGCACGCTCTACGGCCTGGTGTACGGCGTCGCCGTCTTCAACGTCCTCGTCTGGCTGCTGGTGGTCGCTCTCGCGCGTACGCCGCGGCTGGTCGCGTCCGGAGTGGCCGTGCTCGCGGTTCTGCTCACCCTGACGGCAGGACTGACCCTGCTGTTCGTCACGGAGTACGGCGTGCACCCGTTCCCACCGCTGTGGGGGATCCTCGCCTTGCTTCCCGTTGTCGCCGGAGCGCTCGCCCTCGCCGGATTCGCCCGCCCGCGGCGATGAATCCTCTCTACGCCATCAAGCGGTGGCTGTACCGCGGCGGCCGCCCGGGACGGCTGGCACGAGGGATCAACTGGATCCAGCGCCTCCAGCACTCGAGCGGACTACTGGTGCCGCACTACGCGGTCACTCTGGAGGTCACCGGCCGCCGGAGCGGTCGCGCGGTGCGGCTGCCGGTGGCGGTCGTCGAGTATGACGGCGGCCGCTACCTGGTGTCGATGCTCGGTTCGCGCGCGAACTGGGTGCTGAACGTGCGCAACGCCCAGGGGAAAGCGGTGCTGCATCGGCGCGGAGCCGAGGCCGTCCGGCTCATCGACGTCGCGGTCACGGCTCGGCCCCCGATCCTGCGGCGTTATCTGGCCGTCGCTCCGGGAGCCCGTCCGCACTTCCCCGTGGACCGGCGCTCGTCCGAGGCCGCCTTCACGGCGGTCGCGGACCGGTACCCGGTGTTTCGCGTCGACGCCCGGTGAATCAGGTCGACTCGGGGTCGAACGGCGGCTTGGCCCCGGCCGGGAGGCGCGGCGGTGTGGTGTCGGTGAAGTCGGTGCTGACGGACTTCACCTCGTCCTCGATCGGGTCGAGGAGGTGCTTGCGGACGAAGTTCTTCGGGTTCAGGTCCTGCAGCTCGAGGTCGGCGTACTCCGGGCCGAGCTCGTTGCGCAGATCGTTCTGCGCGTTGGTGACCAGCTGACGGACCTGCCGCAGCAGCCGTCCCGCCGTCCGCGCGAACTCCGGCAGCCGATCCGGTCCGAAGACGAGCACGGCGACGATCGCGATCACGACCAGTTCGAGTGGCCCGATGCCGAACATGCCCGCACCTCACTTCTGTACATCGCTTCGGACGCCGACAAGGGTAACCCGACTCCGGCCACGGGACTTCAGCCGATCTGCTGGGCGAGAGTGAGCGTAACCGTCCGGGACCGTCCGCCGCGTTCGTACGCGAGCCGCACGGCCTCTCCCGGCTGGTGGGTACGGATGGCGACGATCAGCACCTCGGCGCTGTCCACCGGGTCGTTGTTGACCGCGGTGATCACGTCACCGACCCGCAGACCGGCGCGCGCGGCCGGCGAACTCGGGCTGACCGCGCTGACCCGGCCGCCGCCCTCGAACGTCATGTCCACGCTGGCCCCGATCACCGGGTACGACGCCTTGCCGGTCGCGATCAACTGCTGGGCCGTCCGCCGGGCCTGGTCGATCGGGATCGCGAACCCGAGCCCGATGCTCCCGCTCTGCCCCTCCTCGGAGCCGCGCACGGTGGCGATAGCGGAGTTCACCCCGATCACCCGCGCGTTCATGTCGACCAGCGGGCCGCCGGAGTTGCCCGGGTTGATCGCGGCGTCGGTCTGCAGCGCACTGATGTACGACGAGGCCTGTCCGGTGTCGTCGCCGGTGGTCACCGGGCGGTTCTTCGCCGAGATGATGCCGGACGTGACGGTGCCGGCCAGCCCGAGCGGCGAGCCGATCGCGACCACGTCCTGCCCGACGACCGCCTGGTCCGACCGGCCGAACTTCACCGACGGCGCGGTCAGGCCGGCCACCTGGACGACCGCCAGGTCGTACGCCGGGGAGCGGCCGACGAGCCGCGCGGTCGCGGTCTTGTTGTCGTTCGTGACGACCTGGATCGAGCCGCCGGTGGCCGCGGCCGCGACGACGTGGTTGTTGGTCAGGATGTGGCCGACGTTGTCGATCACGAACCCGGACCCGGTGGCGTCGGAGTTGTCCGAGCCCTCGACCTTCAGCTGCACGACGCTCGGCAGCAGGGTCGAGGCGACCGCGGACACCGAGCCGGTGCGGATCTTCGGGTCGGCCCCGGTGCCGACGGGCGGATCGGGCTGCTGCGCGATCGGGGTGCCGTTGCCGCTCAGAGCGACCACGGCCGTCGCGGCACCGGCTCCGGCGAGGACACCGATGACAAGAGCGACCAGGGCAGCGATCGTGACGACCCGGTTCACCTTCTGCGGCTCCGACGCGTACGAACGGGCCTGCTGCTGGTGCCAGTCGGCCGGTGGCGGCGGCACGTACGCCGGCCGGTACTGCGGCTGCTCGGTCGGCCAGGCCTGCCCCGGGTAGACCGGACGGAAGCTCTGCTGCGGCTCAGGACGCCCGAAGCTGCGCTGCGTGGTGGAGCGGCCACCGTTGGTCTGACGGTAGGCCGCGTCCGAACCCGGCGTGCGCAGCGGCATCGCGCCCGCGCCGGGCGCCGGCGGAGTCAGTGCGGTCAGCGGCGGACCAGCCGGCTGCCCGTTCCCGTTCGCGCTCGGCGCGGCCTCGGCGGGCCCGTTCGCGGCAGGCGCGGCGGGCAGCTCCGCGGTGGGATCCGCGGTCGCCGGGTTCGGAACTGTCGGCTCGGCGTCGTCGCTGGTCACGGTGCCCCGCCTCACATCGTCGTGGTCGTCGGTGGAGCCCCCCGGCGGTAACCGGAGGAGGTTCCACCTTCGATTATCCCAGCTTCGGCGAAAGTGCACCCATCGGAGTCAGCCAGGTCGCGATTTTGGCCAGCCCGCTGCCCAGCCGCTGGATCGCGCTCAGCCTGACCGGCAGCTCGTGCGGGAACGATCGGACGACCTGTCCGAGCTGGTCGGGCGGCAGGTCGCCGATCAGCGTGTAGACGATGCCGCCGGAGGACCAGACGACGTACGACGGCATGCCGTAGCGCACGTAGACACCCGGGCTGTCGGTGGCGCCGAAGCCCTCCACGGCCGCCGGGTCCAGTGCGCCGCGCTGCTCGAACAGTGAGACGTTGAACAGGCCGTCCGAGTACGAGAACTGCAGGGAGCCGTTGCTGGTGTCCTGGTGGACGTCGTAGAGCTTGAGGGCGGCAGGCAGCTCCGGCGCGCAGACCCAGCCCTCGGAGCGCAGGTGGCCGACCTTGCCCAGGCCGACCGCCTCGACGCCGCTGGGCACCGTCGGCGGCAGGTGGCTGAGGAACTCGGAGCTCTCGATCTCCAGCTCGGTGAAGACAGTGGCTCGCACCATCGCCTTGCCGTCCGCACTGAACAGCTGACGCTGCAGGAGCAGCCCGGAGGCCTTGTCGATCCAGAACTTCGCCGCCAGCGTCTCGTCACTCCGCAGCGCCTCGACGAGCACGGCACTGCGACCGATGAAGTCGGTGCAGCACTTGTCGACCAGCTGGTACGTCGCCTGCAGCAACGCCAGCGGTCCGCCGTCGACCGCCGCGTCCGTCGTGGTCGCGCGCTGCACGAACGCCTTGGCGCCCGGAGCGGAGGAGCCGAGCACACTGATCTCGGAGCCCTGCGACGCCGCGTGCACGACGTCCAGCATCGCGGAGCTCGAGCCCTGCGGTCCCCAGGACGTGATGATCTGCGTGCCGTGGTACGAGACGTGGTTCGGTGCTGCGGCCGCGCGCTGCAGCCAGCTGACCGCCGTCGGCGAGTCCGCCTTCGTCAGCGCCGGCACCGCGGCCGCGGAGGTGGGCAGGCCGAAGCCGATCAGGGCGGTGCTGACCAGCACAGCGAGCCGGGACAGGCTCACCGGTCAGCGTCCTGTCAGGGCCACCGGGCGCAGCGTCGGGTTCAGCCCGGCGAACCCCGCGCCGTTGTAGGAGTTCAGCAGCGCGACCGGGTCCGCGAACGGCGCACCGCTGCTGGTGCTCGCGTGGTCGGACGAGAAGCTCGCAACCGGGGGCTGCAGCGTCGGGGGCTGCTCCGAGCGGGCCGGGTCGCCGACGACGAACGCCGTACCGAGCAGGGATGCGACCGCGGCGGCCGAGCCGGCCGCACCGAGGACGCCGGCGCGGCGGCGGGACCGGGTGCCGCGGGCGGTCCCGGGCCGGGTGCCGCCGGTGCTGCGCCCGGCCGGGAACGCGGACCGCTGCGGGAACAGGCTGACCGGCGTGATCACCGGGCGGACCTCTTCGCGCGGCTCGGTCGAGAACGACGAGACACCCATCAGGCGCTGCAGCAGGTCGGTGGACGGATCCGGCGACTCCAGCGCGGCCATCCGTGCCTTGACCCGGCGCTGAGCGTCCACCTCGGCACGGCAGGTGTCGCAGCCGACAAGGTGGCTCAGGACCTTGTCACGGGAGTCGTGGTCGAGCTGGCCGTCGACCACGGCGCTCAGCTTGTCCAGCGGGTGCGTCATGCGAGGTCACCCCCGTCGCCGAACAGGCCGCCGTCGACGGGCGGGCCGCCGACCCGGGTCTGGCCGGAGCGCGGGGCGCGGTGCTCGAGGTGTTTGCGCAGCATCGACCGGCCGCGGTGGATGCGGCTGCGGACGGTGCCGAGCTTCACGTCCAGGACATCGGCGATCTCGTCGTACGTCATGCCCTCGATGTCGCACAGCACGACGGCGGCGCGGAAGTCCTCGGGCAGCGCGTCGAGCGCGTCCTGGACGTCGTGGTCGAACAGGTCGGAGTCCAGCTTCTCGGCCGGGCCCTCGCCCTTGGCCGGCAGCCGGTCGTGGGCGTCCTCGGGCAGGCCGTCGAACCGGATCCGCTGCTTGCGGCGGGCGCCGTCCAGGAACAGGTTCGTGGTGATGCGGTAGAGCCAACCCTCGAACGTGCCCGGCGTGTACGACGACAGCGAGCGGAAGACCCGGACGAACACTTCCTGGGTCAGGTCCTCGGCGTCGTGCTTGTTACCGGTCAGCCGGTACGCCAGGCGGTAGACGCGCGCCGAGTGGGTGCGGACGATCTCGTCCCACGACGGCAGCGCATCCGCTACCTCCGGCACCTGCTGGGGTGCGGGGACCGACCGCCCAGACGGCATGGTCGGGGTGTCGAACGGCTTCACCGCGACGCCTCCCTGGGTCCTCTCGGCAATGAGCGTGAAGGCCATGGTGCCGCGGTCACCGTCCTCTGCGCACGTCGGGAGAACCCGGGTCCGACCCTGAGTTCCGTGGGTTCGCTGTACGTCGGCTCAACGCGGCGCCCCGGCCGGAAGTTCCCGGCCGGTGCCCTCACTACCCAAGACGCCTGAGAGGTCATTTCGGTTGAACTATGTCTCCTCGATCACAGCGATCGGGTCGCCGTCGCGGACGACCTCGCCCTCGGCGACCTTCAGCTCGGAGATCGTGCCGGCCACCTCGGCCAGCACCGGGATCTCCATCTTCATCGACTCCAGGATGACCAGTGTGTCGGCCGGGCCCACCGTGTCCCCGGCCTTGGCGGTGACCTTCAGCACGTTGGCCACCAGCTCGGCCAGCACGGTGTGACTCAACTCGCACTCCTCGCGGTCCCGGAATCCCTGGCCCGATCCTAGGCGGACCGGGCCAGGGCGCCGGTCACGGGGCGGCAGCCGGGTCCAGCCGGACGGCGTTGAACAGCGCCGGGTTCTTGGTCTCGGCGACGCCCTTGCCCCAGGTCAGCCAGCCGCGCCGCCCGGTGCCGTCGTTCTCGTTGAGGACCACGGTGGCCGACAGCAGCCGGTCCTCGGCGGCGAACCCGAGCGTGCTCCACGGCACGGCGATCTCGTACGTCGTGGTATGCGCGGCCTCGTCTCGCATGACCTTGGCCTGGACCCCGGGCGGCGTACCGGTCCGGGAGGTCGGCGTCCAGCGCCAGGTGTCCACCGGACCGGCGTCTGTGAGCGCCACGCCGATCTCCTGGGTGCTCGTGGCCTCACCGGGCGCTCCAGCTGTCATACCGAGCTGGATCCCGTCTCCGCCCCAGATGTTGCCGGCACGGTTCGGCTGGGAGAACACGTCGTCGGTGACCTTGGCGGACAGGTACAGGTTCTGGTCGTCGTGTGTGAGCCACAACGACCCGGACAGGTCGCTCGGCCCGCCCCATCCCGTCACCGGCGGCGTGCCCGTGCCTTCCAGCGCGATGGCGGGCTGCCTGGCCACCGCTGGGTCGATGGCCCCGTCCAGCGTGACCGTATGGCGTTTCGCGACCGTCGGCGCAGCGACCGGTACGAGCTTGCCGGAGGCCTTGATGTCGGCCAGACCGGTGCGCCTGAGGTTCGCAGACCAGGTCGACGCGTCCGGGAGCGACACGTCGGCCTGCACAGTGGCGTGGGCGGCCACCGTGGTGTCGGCCAGCAACGTTCCCGACGCCGTACCGGACACCCAGTCCAGACCAGCGATCGGTAGGTCGTGTGACGAAGCGTTGGTGACACGGAAGCGGAGCAGGCCTTGCCCGCTGCCGTTGAGCACGTGTGAGCCCGTGACGGACAGCGGTGGGGTGGCCGTGCCCGCAGCGGAGATGACCGCGACCGCACGGCCGTCGACCGTCACCGTGGCCGAGTACGTCCGCGGCTCCGTGGACTCCTGTGCCGGGTAGGTCACCGGTGTCGTGGCCGTGGCGCCCGGCGCGACCGAGCCGCTGGTTTCGGCGCCGCCCGCGGAGACCGTGAACGCGTGGGTGACCGAGTCCGGGTTGGTGAACGTCAGCATGCCGGTGGCCGGGTCACCGGCGATCTCGGGGCCGACCGACATCGCGAAGCGGACGGACGGCAGCATCGGTCCGGTGATCGCGCCCTTCAGGTAGACCGGGTCCGGTCCGGCGGTCACCCAGACGTGTCCGCCCGCATCCCCTGTCAGTGTCGTCTCGACGCCGTACAAGTTGGTCACCTGGACGGTCGAGCCGGCAGGTGCCGTGGCGGCGACGACTCCTGGCGTGGTGGACCAGACTGCATGGACGCTCTGTCCACCGCCCGCGTTGAACGCCACGTCGTACCCGTTGGAGCCGAAACGGGTCTGGCCGATCAACGGGAGCTCGTCGATCTGACGGGCGAGGACGGCGGTCGCGACGTACGACGGCTTCGGTACCAGCGCACCACGCGCGTCGAGCCGGTTGCGCACCAGGCCGAACCGGTGCTCGACGTTGGACGGGTCGGTGCCCGAGTCCATGAAGTTGTAGGAGCTGTAGCGCGCCACACCGTTGCCGTACGCAAGCAGGTTGCCCCGGACCAGGTCACGTGCCTGGGCCGGCTCGGAGACCGCGCTGGGGTTGGTCCCCGTCGCCCAGCCCTGCTCGCTGATGTAGATCGGCTTGGTCGAGCCGTGCGCCGCCATGATGGAGCGGATCGTGTTGACGTAGGTGACCGAGGCCTCCGGGTCGAGCGGCTGCACGTACGGGTGGATGGTCACCGCGTCCACGTAGTCCAGCCCGCCGAGGTCCGCGAACTTGGTGAACCAGCCCTGCCAGTCGTTGATGACCGCCAGCGACGGACCGGCCAGCTTCACGTCCGGGTGCTTCGCCCGTACCGCGGCGCTCACCGTCTTCAGCAGTGCGACGTAGTTCTCCGGGCTGGCCTCGGCAGCGCCGTTCGGGTCCCGCAGGTTCCACTCGTTCCACAGCTCGTACGTCGTGTGCTCGGTCCCCCACTGGTCGACGGCCGCGACGGCGTACCGGGTGAACGCCGCACGCTGCTCGTCCGTGGCGGGCGCCTCGTCCGGGTAGTACAGCGTGTTCCCGTAGTCGAGGATGTTCAGGAAGTCGATGTTGTTGGCGTCCAGCGCCGCCTTGTAGTCCTTGTACCGCTGCGGGAACTGGATGACTCCCTTGGTGGTCTCCGCGGCCGACCAGAACGCCTCGTCGCGGTCGGTGGAGATCCCGCCCTTGGCCATCAATGGGACGGCTTCCAGCCCTGGGTTGGCCGCACCTCCGAACGCCAGCGCGCCGGCGACACCGATCCGGGTTTCGGTGGAGGTCGAGAAGTCGTGCGGCGTCAGTACGGCGAAGTCGGTGCCGCCGAGCGTCGTCGTACCGTCGGCCCCGACCGCTGTCAGGTCGGTCTGGTACCAGCCGGGCGTACTGATCTGCAGGGTGAGCTGTCCGTTGAGCGTGGCGGCCGGCGCGGAGCCCCTGGCCACTTCGGTGCCACCCGCGTCGCGGACCGTCCATCTGACGGTGGTGGCGTCGGTACTGAAGCCCAGTTGCACCTGCTGCCCAGTGGTGAACGTGTTGCCCACCGTGGTCGGCGTGATCGTCAGAGTCGGCGCGGCCGTCGTGGCCGCGCGGGCGGGTGACTGCAGTACGGCGGCCAGGAGCAGGCCGGCCGTGAGAAGACTGACTGCGCCGGAGCGGCGACGGGTCATGGAGTTTTCTCCTCCCAGGGGAAGCGAAAGCGGTTTCGCAAATCACACCCTGATGCCCCGGCCAGCCGGTGTCAACGGCTGGGAGCTGACTACGATGAGCACATGGCCGATCAGGTGATCACGCTGTCCGACGTCGCCGCCGCGGCCGGGGTGTCGCTGTCGACGGCCTCCAAGGCGCTGAACGGCACCGACCGGATCTCGGAAGCCACCCGGGAGCACGTCCGCACGACCGCGGACCGGCTCGGCTTCCGGCACAACGCCCTGGCCCGCTCGTTCGCCCGCGGCCGTAGCCAGACGATCGGTGTGCTCACCCATCGCGCCTCGAACCCGTTCACCCGCGTGGTGCTGGCCACCGCCGCGACCGAGCTCGGCGCCAAGGAGCAGGCCATCCTGCTGTACGACGCGCGGATCGGCGACCGCGACGTCACCGAGTCGATCCTGCAGCTGCGGGCCCGCCGGATCGACGGCGTGATCGTGATCGGCACCGGCACGTCGTTCCCGAGCCCGTCGCTGACCAGCCGCTTCGACGTCCCGGTGATCTACGCGTTCACCTTCACCGAGGACCCGGACGACGTCACGATCACCGCCGACGACGAGGAGATCGGCCGACTCGCCGTCCGGCACCTGTTGTCGAAGGGCCGCCGGCGGATCGCACACATCACCGCGGAGCCGCACGACAACGCCGCCCAGCGCCGCGCGGCCGGCGCCGAGGAGGTCCTGGCGGAGGCCGGCCTGCAGTGGGCGAGCCCGGTGCGCTTCGGGCGCTGGCGCGAGGACTGGGGCGAGGAGGCCGTCGCCGAACTGCTGGCCGAGGCGCCGGACGTGGACGCGATCTTCTGCGGCAGCGACGCGATCGGCCGGGGTGCCGAGCGTGCCGTCCGGGCGTCCGGCCGGGACGTGCCGGGCGACGTCGCGCTGATCGGCGTCGACAACTGGGAGCAGCTGATGCACGACCAGCGGGTCTCCCGGCACCTCACCACGATCGACGTCGGCCTCGAGGAGATCGGCCGGCAGGTGGCGGCCCATCTCCTCGACCCGGACCCGCAGCCCGGCGTCCGCTACGTCACCCCTCAGGTCGTGACCGCGAAGACCACCTGATCCTCGTCGTGGATCGAGTACTGCGGCACGAACCCGAGCAGCTCCCGGGCTCGCGTGGTGTCGACCAGGCCCGCACGCCCCCGCACCGGCCGTCGCAGCGGCACGTTCGGGGCGTACTCACGCAGCAGCTCGTCGGTCTGCCGGTCGATGAGGATGTCGTCCGCCGCCAGGCCGACCACATGGGCGCCGGCGGCCGACGACTCCAGCGCGGCGACTACCGCCCGGATGCCGTCCCGCAGGTCCAGGTACGCCCAGCCCTCCCGGGCCATTCCGGACGGATCGCGCTCGACCATCGTGCGAAACCTGAACAGCTCCTCGCGGCTCTTCACGAGCGGGAAGCGCAACGCGATCACGTTGGTCCCCCAGCGTCGCCACGCCATCCGGGCGCTCTGCTCGTCGACGCTCTTGGACAGCGAGTACGCGTCGGCGATGTCGGCCTCCACCTCCTCGTCGAGCGGGTAGTACGCCGGCTCCACGTCGTTCACGTTCATCGGTACGCCGAAGGCGTTGATGCTGCTCGCGATCACCACCCGGCCGACACCGGCCTGCCCCGCCTGCGCCAGGACGTTGAAGGTCGCGGCGACGTTGTTCTCGAACACCTCCTCCGGCGTACCCAGGCTGGGATGCGGGATCGCGGCCAGATGCAGTACGGCGTCCACACCGTCGAGCGCCGCGGCCACATCACTCGCCGACCGCGCGTCACCGACCAGTGCGCGGTCCGCCGTACTGGTGTGGTCGTAGCGCAGCGACAGGCCGGTGACGTCGTACCCGGCGGCGCGCAGGCCGTCCACCGCGGCACGGCCGATCGAGCCGTCCGCCCCGGTGACGAGAACGCGTTTCACGCCTTGATCCCCCCAGACAGGCCCACGCCACGCAGAAATGCTCGCTGGAAGACCAGGAACAGCAGCACGGGGATCAGCAGCGCCAGGAACAGGCCTGCCAACTGGATGTTGAGCTCCGTCACCTTGGCGATCTTCGGCAACGCCACCGAGACCGGCTGCAGATCCGGATTGGTCAGCACCAGCAGGGGCCACAGGTAGTCCTTCCAGGAAGAGATGATGCTGAGCAGCAGGACCACACCGAGGATCGGCCGGGACAGCGGGAGCACCAGCGAGGTGAACACGCGCACCGAACCGGCGCCGTCGATCCGGGCGGCTTCGAAGTACTCCCGGGGGATGCCGTCGAAGAACCGCTTCACGATCAGGACGTTGAACGCACTGGCCGCGGGCGGCAGCCAGACCGCCCAGAACGTGTTGGTCAGGTTGGTGTGCACCACAGGTACTTTCAGCACGGTCAGGTACAGCGGTACGAGCGAGACGATGTGGGGGACGAAGAGCGTGGCCAGGATCGCCGCCGAGAGCAGTGCGCCCCAGCGCGGCCGCAGCACGCTCAGCACGTAGCCGGCCGTCGTACAGACGATCAGCGACGCCAGCGCCGTACCCGCCGCGATCATGGCGGTGTTGCCGAGGTAGTAGCCGATGTGGCCCTGTTGCCAGGCGGTGGCGAGGTTCCCCCACTGCACCTGACCGGACGGGAACCACGCGAGCGGCGACCGGATGCTGTCCTGCGTCGGCGAGATCGCTGCCTTCAGCAACCACAGCAGCGGTCCGAGCCCGGCCACCAGCAGTCCGAGCAGGACGACCACCTGGCCGATGACGAACGGCACGCGGATCCGGGTCAGCTTGCGGTCCGAGTCCGACAGCACACTCATGCGGTACTCCAGCCACGCGTGGCCAGCTGGAAGACCGCCGACAGGACGGCGAGAGCCAGCGCCAGGAGGACGCTCAGCGCAGTGGCTGCACCGTAGTCGCCGTTGACGAAGGCGTAGTTGTAGATGAGCAGCAGAATCGTCATCGTCGACCCCTGTGGTCCACCGCCGGTGAAGAGCAGTGGCTCGGTGAACAGTTGCATCGTTCCGATCACCTGCAGGAGCAGCATCAGCAACAGGACGCTGCGCAGGTGCGGCAGCATGACGTGCCACACCCGGCGTACCACTCCGGCACCGTCCAGCTCGGCCGCCTCGTACAGGTCGGCGCGCACAGAGGTCAGTGCTGCCAGGTAGATGATCACCGCGTTGCCGGCACCGGCCCAGGTCGCTTCCAGCACGATCGACGGCATCGCCGAGCCCGGGCTGTCCAGCCAAAGGAACGGTCCGAGTCCGACAGCACCGAGGATCGAGTTGAACATCCCGTTGGGCGACGGGTCGTAGAAGAACCGCCAAAGCAGGATGGCGACCACCGGCGGCGTGATCACCGGCAGGTAGGCCAGCGTCGTGTAGAGCCAGGACCGGCCGCGCAGTTCGGACAGAAACATCGCCAGCAGCACCGGGACCGGGAAGCCGAACAGCAACGCCAGCAGGGTGAACCAGAGCGTGTTGAGGGACGCCTGCCCGACCGCGGGGTCGGTCAGCACGTACCGGAAGTTCTCCAGCCCGACCCACTTCACCGGGTCGACGAGATTGGTCTGCTGGACGCTCATCACCAGGCCCTTGACGATCGGGCCCCAGGAGAACACCAGGAAGACCAGGAGCACCGGCAGCGCGAACAGCACTGCCGGCACCCCGTTGCGCAGGCGGCGGAGCAACTCAGCGCCCGAGCTTGGCGTTCACCGTGCCGGCCGCCTTGGTCAGCAGGGCCGGGATGTCGGCCTTCGCGTTCCCCAGGACGGTCTGCACGACCGGATCGAGCGCGGCGTACACCTCCTGAGCCTTCACCGGCGGCTCAGGGATGATCTTCTGATCGGCCGCCACCTTCGTGTACGGCGCGAAGTTCTCCAGCGGCACGTTGACGTACGGCTTGATCCAGGACTGGTACGTCGACCACTGGTCCGCGTTGACCACCGGAAGACCCGGAGTGCCGACCGGCAGCTTCGCCGCCACGCCGTTCTTGGCGCTCGTCACGGCCGCGTCCTGGTTCACGTACTTGTTCAGGTAGGCGAACTTGATCCACTTGATCGCCGCCGCCTTCTCGGCGTCCGTCGCGTTCGGGCTGACGATCTGGACGCTGCCGCCGCTGAGCGTGCCGTGGTCGCCGCCCTGCTGCGGCATCGGGCCGATGCCGAACGCCGACGCCTTCAGGCCGTTCGTCTGGACCAGCGTGCGGTAGGCGTCCGGCGCCGACATGAACATGCCGATCTTGCCGGCCGCGAACGCCTTGGAGATGCCGTCGATGTCGTAGAGCACGGCCTGGCCCATCGACTTGTCGGTCCACTTCATGTCGTGCAGCAACTGCAGCGCGGCCTTCGACGGCGCGTCGTCGAACGTCGCCTTGCTGCCGTCCTCGTTCTCGATCGAGCCGCCGAACGCGTACGTCTGGGTGGTGAACATCCAGCCGCCGGTGTTGTTCGTGGTCATCTGCGCGTAGCCGGCCTGCCCGGTCTTCTGTGCGATCTGCTTGGCGTCGGCCCGCAGCTCGTCCCAGGTGGCCGGCGGCTTGTTCGGGTCCAGCCCGGCCTTCGTGAACAGCTCGCGGTTGTAGACCAGACCGACCGAGTAGGCGGCGGTCGGCACGGCGTACACGTTGCCGGACTGGTCCTGGCCGATCTTGAGCACGTTCGGGTTCAGCTCGTCCAGCAGGCCGTCGTCCTTGAGCACCTTGGTCAGGTCGGCGACCTGCTTGCGGGCGATCAGGCCCTGCGGCTCGGTGAACGGCACGTTGAGCACGTCCGGCAGCTGTCCGCCGGCCGCCTGCGCCTGGAACGTGGTCGCGTCCCAGATGGTCTCCACCGGGTTCAGCTTGATGTCCGGGTTGGCCTGCTGGAAGTCGGCGACCTTCTTGTCGAAGGACGCCCGGTTGGCGGGATCGGAACTGCTCGGGCGGTCACCGACCGTGAGCGTCACCTGCCCCGGGGAACTGGAACCGCCGCCGGACGACGGCGCGCTGGAGCAGGCCACGAGCAGGAACGGCACGGAAAGCCCTGCAGCACAACGGATGGCAAACCTGTTCATCGGAACTCCTCTGCGGGGATGGCGATCGGCAAGCCGACCGTTCCGCAGAGTAGCGCAAGCGCTTTCGCAAACACCAGACCTCAAGCGAAACTGGTTTCGCTCAGCCGGAAACTCAGCTCTGGCGGGCCCGGTACGACGCCACGCGGGTGCGACTCGAGCACCGCGGCGTGCAGAACCGGCGCGGCCGCTTCTCCGCCGCATTGGCGAAGACCTGCTCACAGTCGGCCGCCGCGCAGACCGCGAGCGCCTTGAAACCGTGCCCGGCGACGAAGCTCGCCAGTCCGAGAGCGGTCGTCGCGGCCAGCCACTCCGCCCACGTGGCCCCGGGTTTGGCCACATGCAGGTGCCACGGCGATCCGTCGTGGTCGGACAGATACGGGCGTACGGCGTACTCCTCGAGCAACTCGTTGAGCACCCTCGCCGCCGTCGCGGGTTCGGCGTGGAACACCGGCCGGATCCGCTCCCGGACAGCCCGGACCGCCACCAGATCCGCGTCGTCGAGCGTGATCGGGTCGGACTCGCCGTGGTCGAGGAGGAACTCGCGCACCGCGGCCGGCGACGTCAGGCGCTCCGGCGACAGCGTGCGGGTGTTCACCAGGTCGACCGCGAGCCGCACCACGCGGTCGGGGGCCGGAATGTCCACGCCTTCTCCTCGTCGTAACGTATTTGCTAGCGTAACGCGTAACGCTGATCTTCACGTAACAGGAGGCGACCGCGGCGTGTTCAGCTATTACCTGGCCGCGACCCTCGCCCGGCTCGCCGACGAGATGGTCGCCTTCACGCTCGTCCTCCTCGTGCTGGACCGCACCGACAGTCCCGCACTCGCCGGCCTCACCGGCGCGGCGTACGCCCTCCCGGCGATCGTCACCGGCCCGTTGCTCGGCGCCTGGCTCGACCGGACGCCGCACCGCCGGAGCGCGCTCGCAGCCAACCAGGCAACACTGGCCGCCGTCATGATCGCGCTGTTGCTGGTCGTCGGGAACAGCCCGCAGTGGAGCGCTCCGGCCCTCGCGGCGGTCGCCGGCGCCACGCTGCCGATGGTGAGCGGCGGATTCACGAGCATGCTGCCCAGCCTGTTCCGTCCGGATCGCCTGGCCCGCGCCAACTCGTTCGAGTCGGTGAGCTTCAGCGCTGCCGCGATCGCGGGACCGGCCACCGCGGCCACGATCACCGCCGCGGTCTCGGTCGACGCGGCCGTCGTGGTGATCGTCGTCGCCGCCGGACTCAGCATCGTCGCGATCAGCCGGCTCCCCGCACTGCCACCGAGCGGGGCCGGTGGCGAGCCGTTCCTGGTGTCTGTCGTCGGCGGTCTGCGTCACCTCGCACACACCCCGCGCCTGCGTGCCTCGACGATCACGACGACCCTGCTCATGGGCTTCACCGGCATGCTGCTGATCGCACTGCCCCTGCACATGGTGGAGCTCGGCCGGCCGGAGTCCGCGGCCGGCTACCTGTGGACAGCGGTCGAGCTCGGCAGCGTCACCACAGCCCTCCTCCTCGGCCGGCTGCAGTCGCGCTGGCCACCGGAGTACGTCGTGATGCTGTCCGTCAGCGCTTACGGCCTGGCTCTCATCACGTGGCCGCTCGCGCCGACGCTCGCCGTACTGCTCGTGCTCGCGCTTCTTGCCGGGCTCCTCGAAGGTCCTACGTTGCCCGCGATGTTCGCCGCGCGGCAGCGGTACAGCCCAGAGTCCCTGCAGGGCCGGGTCAGCACCACGGCGGCCAGTCTGCGCGTCGGCGCCTCTGCGCTGGGCCAGGCCACCGCCGGCCTACTCGTACCGAGCCTCGGTGCCCGGACAACCCTGCTCGTCGTAGGCGGCGGGCTCCTGGTCGCCGCAGGCATCGGTCGTCTGTCCGCCCTCAACGCGAAGGTTCCTGCGCATGCTTGACGCCTGGGTCCATGGCTGGACCATCTCCCGCAACACCCCGGCGCCAGTGCGGCTGCCAAGTGGCTACCGCGTCGACGTAGGCCTCCCCGGCCACGCGGTCCGCTACGTGTTGCACGCGTACGACGCTGGGTTGGTCGACGGGCTGCGCAGTCCTGACACCTGGCTCAAGATCCGCGGCGAGGTCGCCCTGGAAGCTCGCTGGGAGGTGCAGCCGCGGGAGTACCTCATGACAACCCGGCTGAGCGCCACGCGGGCCGTGGTCCCGCCGTCGTACGAACTGACGCACACGCAGCGCGGCGCCATGCTCGATGTGACCATGACAGCTGCTGACGGCTCGGTCGCCGCGCGCGGAAAGGCGGCGCTCGCCGGAGACGCTGCCGTGTTCGACCAGATCGAGACGTCACCGGAGCATCGCCGGCGTGGACTTGGCCGCAGCGTCATGACCGCCTTGGCGAGCGCCGCGCAGTACGCCGGCGCGACGGCCGGCGTACTGGTGGCAACGGAGGACGGACGGGCGCTCTACACCGCCTTGGGATGGACGCTTGACGCGCCCATGACCGCTGCGGTCAGCCGAGGATGACCGAGCGGGACAGGCTGCGCGGCTGGTCCGGGTTGAGGCCGAGGGCGAGCGACTTGGCGACGGCGACGCGCTGAGCGACGACGAGGGACGCCATCGGGTCCAGGTCGCCGTGGTGCACGACCGTCGCGCCGGTGGCGGCGACGTCGTCCAGCAGACCAGCCGGCGCCTCGCCGAAGATCCAGACACCGCGGCCGGGCTGGGCGATGGCGATCGGACCGTGCCGGTAGTCCATTGCCGGGTAGGCCTCGGTCCACGCCGACGCGGCCTCACGCTGCTTGAGCGCGGCCTCGTGGGCCAGGCCGACGGTCCAGCGCGTGCCGACGTACGTGACCTGCTCGAGCTTGGCCAGGTCGTCGACATCGACGGTCAGTGCGGTCTGAGCGTCCGCAGCGGCCTTCGACAGGTCCTCACCGAGCGACGCGCGCAGCAGCGCCAGCGTCGTGGTCGCGAACCGGGTCTGTACGACGGACTGCTCGTCGGCGAAGTCCAGCAGGATGGTCTGGTCGGCCAGGTCGAAGATCGGCGAGCCCGCGGTCGCGGTGATCGCCACGGTCGGCAGGTCGGTGGCCCGGATCAGGTCGAGCACCTCGGTCGTCGTCCCGGAGCGGCTGATCACCAGGATCGCGTCGTACGACCGGCCGGCCGGGAACTCCGAGCCGGCGAACGCGTCGGTCTCACCCTGGCCGAGGTCCTCGCGGAGCGCGGCGTAGGCCATCGCCATGAACCAGGACGTGCCGCACCCGACGGCCGCGACACGCCGGCCGGCCTTCGGAAGCGCACCGCCGTACTGCGCGAAACCGTCCGAGACCTGTCGCCAGAGGTCTGGTTGACTGGCGATCTCAGTGCTCACAAAAGGCGTCTGGGTCATGTCGTCTCCGCACTTGTCATGGTCGAAACTGCTCGAACGTGATCGAATGGTGCCAACCAGCCGCCATCCGGCTGACCGATTGTGTGAAGGAGGAGCCCCGGGTGAAGCGTTATGAACGCCTCAACACCTTGCTCGAGTCGCTCGCCGAGAAGGGCGCCATCGACGTCGACGAGCTCGCCGAGCAGCTGCACGTGTCCGCGGCCACGATCAGGCGTGACCTGGACCATCTCGGCAAGCAGCAGCTCCTCACCCGGACCCGCGGCGGCGCGGTCGCCAACGCGGTGTCGTACGACCTGCCGCTGCGCTACAAGACTGCGCGTTTCGCGTCCGAGAAGCAGCGGATCGCGCAGGCCGCGGCCACGCTGGTGCGGCGCGGCATGGTGATCGGCATGAACGGCGGCACCACGATCTCCGAGGTGGCGCGGACGCTGGCCACCCGGCCGGAGCTGTCCGCGGAGCACGGCGAGCCGGCCTTCACGCTCGTCACGAACGCACTGAACATCGCCAACGAACTGATCGTCCGGCCGCACGTGAAGATGGTGCTGACCGGCGGCGTGGCGCGGCCGCAGTCCTACGAGATGATCGGTCCGCTGTCGCACCGGATCCTGTCCGACCTGTCGCTGGACATCGCCTTCATCGGCGTCGACGGGATCGACGAGACCGGCGCCACCGCCCATCACGAGGGCGAGGCGAACATCAACCAGCTGATCGTCAGCCGGGCCGCGAAGGTGGTCGTGGTCGCCGACTCCTCCAAGCTCGGGCAGCGCGCCTTCGCCCGGATCTGCGAGCTGAGCGAGATCGACACCCTCGTCACCGACGCCCAGGCCGACGAGACCCAGCTCGCCGTCTTCAAGGAAGCCGGTATCGACGTCATCCGCGCCTGATCTCACTCCACACCTCCCTCACCAGGTGAGTCGCGTCTCGTTGAGACGATCATATCTGATCAGGGCAAGGTTGTTATGAGCAAGACTGCGCAGCCTCCGCGCGTGCGTCACGGAAAGCGGACCTCCAACCGCTAGGCTTCGGTTCAGCATGGGTACCGCAGCCGCACATCACTTCGCTGACCACTGGGAGGACGCCATCGCCACCGGCATCGACCCGACGTCCTGGGCGTACGCCGAGGACTACACCGGTGAGGACGAGGTCGTCACCGGTGCGCGGGCGAGCGCCGCGGACAGCGGTGTCGCCCCGATCGGCCCCGGTGCGGCCGCCGCGCTGAGCCTGCTCGCCGCCGGCGTGGGCGCGAAGGCGGTCGTCGAGATCGGCACCGGGACCGGCGTCTCCGGGCTCGCGCTGCTGCGCGGGATGCGGTCCGACGGCACTCTCACCACGGTCGACATCGACGCGGAGAACCAGCGGCTGGCGCGCAAGACGTTCCTGGACGCGGGCGTCGCGTCGAACCGGTTCCGCCTGATCGCCGGCGCCGGGCTGGACGTCGTCACCCGGCTCACCGACGGTCACTACGACCTGGTCTTCTGCGACGCGGACCGGCGCGAGAACACGGCGTACCTGCACGAGGCGCTCCGGCTGCTCCGCCCCGGCGGCATCGTCGCCTTCGCCGGCATCCTCACCGGCGGCCGCGTCGCCGACCCCGCCCACCGCGACCCCGACACCATGGCCCTCCGAGACCTGATCCGCGCCGTCCGCGACGACGACAACCTGGTCTCCGCCCTCCTCCCCACCTCCGACGGCCTCCTCACTGCCGCCAAGCGCCTGAAGTAGCCGCTAGCTCGTCAGGCGGGTCAGTTCGGTGGTTACGTCGTGCCATGGGTCGGACTGGGGGTCTATCAGTTCGTAGTGGCCGCAGTGGGGGACGCGGTGGAAGTGGGCTGTGGGGTGGGCGGAGAAGTAGGACTCGGTGACGGCGATGGGGACGACGGTGTCGTTCACGCCGTGGATGAGGGTGACGGGGGCGATGGACGCTGGGAGGTGGACCGGGTCCAGGTCGTTGCGGACGCCGCCGCCGATGAAGGCCTGGACGGCACTGTCGCCGATCATGCGCTGGTCGGCCATCAACAGGTCAGCCACCGGGGCCAGGGCGAGGACAGCGCGTAGCCGGACCGGGTTGAGGGTGGAGGCGGCCCACAGCGCCAGTTGGCCGCCTGCGGAGTGGCCCATCAGCACGTAGCCCGCGTGGACGTCCACGAGGTCGGGTAGCGCGTCCAGCGCCGTACGGATGTCGGCGGTGGTGGTGTCCGGGTTACCGGGCTCGCGGCGGTACTCGACGGACAGGACCGGCCAGCCGAGGTCGGACAGTGCCGCGCCCAGTGAGCGGGCGTGCACCCGGTCGTACTCCGGCCGCCAGAAGCCGCCGTGCAGGAAGACGATCAGCGGCCGGTACTCCTTCGCGGGCCAGTAGTCGATCACCTGGTCCGCGTGGGCGCCGTACCGCAGTTCCTGGTCCGGTTCCGGCGCCTTGCGCGACAGTACCGATCGGTCCTCACTCATTCAGACCTCCCGAGATAACGCAGGGCGTTCGACGTCAGCAACTTGTGCTGCTGCTCCGCGGTCAGGAAGCCGGCCTTCCGTACCACCTCCCCGACCGGCCGCTCACCCAGTGGATAGGGATAGTCACTGCCGACCAGAACGCGGTCTTCCCCCAAGGTATCGACAAGGAGCCGCAAAGGCGCTGATTCGAACACGACCGTGTCGACCAGGATCCGGTCCAGGTACGCCGACGGTGGATGCTCGGAGCAACCACGGACGATGTCGCCGCGCCGGTGCCAGGCGTTCTCCAGCCGCCCCAGCCAGAACGCGAAACTCCCGCCGCCGTGGGCGAAACAGATCCGCAGCGACGGCGGCAACCGGTCGAACGCGCCGCCGAGGATCATCGCCAGCAACGACAGATGGGTCTCGGCGGGCATCCCGGTCAGCCAGCGCGCCATCCAGCGATCCAGCCGCGGGCCGCCCGGCATGTCCCACGGGTGCACCAGCACCGGCGTACCGGTCGCGGCGCAATGGTTGAGGAAGGCAACGATCCCGGCGTCGTCCAGGTCCTTGTCGCCGACGTGGTTGCCGATCTCCACCCCCAGATGGCCGGCCGCGCGGCACCGGTCCAGCTCGGCGCACGCCAGGTCCGGATCCTGCAGCGGCACCTGGCAGAACGGCACGAACCGGTCGTCGCCGGCCAGCGTCTCCAGGGTGAGGTCGTTGAAGATCTCGGCCAGCTTCACGGCCTGCGCCGCGGGACGCTCGTACCCGAAGAACACCGGGGTCGGCGACACCACCTGCAGATCGATGCCGTCGGCATCCATATCGGCGCGCCGGACGGCCGGATCCCAGGCCTGCGGGCCGATCGGGCGGAACTCCGTCGAGCCGATCATGATCATCGCGGCCCGCTCGGAGTCGATCCGCAGCCACGGCCACCCGTCCCCACCGCACGCCGCTGCGAGGTCCGGCCAGCCGTGGGGTACCAGGTGGGTGTGGACGTCGACGGTCATTTACCCGGGTGCACCGTGCCGCAGTTCGGGCAGGTGCGGGCTTCCTCGCTGTCGTAGAACGCTTTGAAGACCGGCGGCAGGTCGGCGACGATGTCACTGACCTGGAGCTCGACCTCGTGGACGATCCCGTTGCAGTTCGCGCAGTACCAGCGGAACTTCTCCAGCACGCCGGGCTCCCGGACGCGCTCGATCACCAGGCCGATCGAGTTCGGGCCGCGCTGCGGCGAGTGCGGCATGTTCCGCGGCAGCACCCACATCTCACCGGCGTTCACCGCGACGGTCGCCGGTCCGTCCTCGGTCATCACGTTGACCCGGAGCTCGCCGGAGATCTGGTAGAAGAACTCCTCGTACGGGTCGACGTGGAAGTCGGTGCGCTGGTTCGGGCCGCCGACCACCATCGTGATGAAGTCGTCCCCGGTCGGGAACATCTGCTTGTTGCCGACCGGCGGCTTCAGCAGGTGCTTGTTCTCCTCGATCCACTGCGGGAAGTTCGTCGACTCCAGGTTGACCATCTGTCACTCCTCCTCGTGCGGGATCGCCGCTACGGCCTGGATTTCGATCAGCAGCTGGGGATGCGGCAGCTGATGCACTGCGACGGTCGTCCGGGCCGGCCCGGACTCGTCGAAGAATTCGGCGTACACCTCGTTGTACCCCCCGAAGTCGTTCATCGACACCAGGTACGTCGTGACGCTGACGAGATCCTCGAGTCCCGCGCCCACCGCCGCCAGGATGTCACGGATGTTCTCCAGCACCGCCCGGGTCTGCTCGCGGATGTCCAGTGAGACCGTCCCGAGCGAGTCGACCGACGCACCGGCGATCGAGTTGTCCGGCCGCCGGCTCGACGTCCCCGACACGAAGGCGAAGCCGCCACTGACCTTGACGTGCGGGAACCGGCCGCGCGGCGTGGCCTTACCGGGCACGACGGTCATGACAGCTCCACGCAGACGTTCGTCGTTTCGGTGTAGAAGTCCACCGAATGCCGCCCGCCCTCGCGCCCGACGCCCGACAGCTTCACCCCGCCGAAGGGCGTGCGCAGGTCGCGGAGGAACCAGGTGTTGACCCAGCACAGGCCGACGTCGAGAGCGGCGCCGGCACGGTGGGCCCGGCCCACGTCCCGGGTCCAGACCGTTGCCGCGAGGCCGTAGTCGCTGTCGTTGGCCAGGGCGAACGCTTGCTCTTCGGTGTCGAACGGCGCGACATGACAGATCGGGCCGAAGATCTCTTCACGATTCGTCCGAGCGTCTTCAGGCAGACCGGTGACCACGGTCGGCTGTATGTAGCAGCCGCCGTCGCGGGCGTCCCCGAAGGTGGGTACGCCGCCGCCGGTCAACACCTCGGCGCCTTCGGCCCGAGCGAGGTCGTAGTACGACAGGACCTTGTCGCGGTGTTGTTTCGAGATCAGCGGCATGTTCGTGGTGGCCTCGTCGGCGGGCCAGCCGTACGTGAGCTCGGCGGCGCGCGCGGCCAGGCGCGTGCAGAACTCGTCGAACACCGGTCGCTGCACATAGAGGCGTTCGGTGCACAGGCAGACCTGGCCACCGTTGGTGAAGGTCGAGCGGACCGAGCCTTCGACGGCGTCGTCGAGCGAGGCGTCGGCGAAGACCAGGCCGGCGTTCTTGCCGCCGAGCTCGAACGACACCGCCTTGACCCGGTCCGCCGCGACCTTCGCGATCGCCGTCCCGGTCGCCGACTCGCCGGTGAACGTGATCGCGTCCACGCCCGGGTGCCGGGTCAGGTACTCCCCCGCCGACGACGGGCCGAAGCCGTGCACCAGGTTGAAGACACCGTCCGGTACGCCGGCCTCCGCCATCACCTCCGCGAGCACGGTCGCCGACGCGGGCGTCTCCTCGGACGGCTTCACCACGACGGCGTTGCCGCAGGCGAGAGCCGGGGCGACCTTCCAGGTGAGCAGCAGCAGCGGGAGATTCCACGGGACGACGACGGCGACCACACCGACCGGTTTACGGACGGCGTAGTTCAGCGCCCGTCGCCCGTCGGGCAGCGTCGTCGCGTACGACTCGGTCGGCAGCGTCGTCGCGAAGTCGGCGAACGCGCGGAAGTTCGCCGCGCCGCGCGGGACGTCCAGCGTGCGCGCCTGGCTGATCGACTTCCCGGTGTCGCCGACCTCGGCCGCCACCAGGTCCTCGAACCGCCGCTCGAGCCCGTCCGCGACCCGCCGCAGGACGCCGGCCCGCTCCTGCTCGCTCATCCGCCCCCACGGGCCTTTCAGCGCAGCACGAGCCGCCACCACGGCCGCATCGACAGTCGCCTCATCGGCCTCACAGACATCAAATATCTGCTCCCCCGTCACCGGCGAAACCTTTGCAAACCGCGAGGCACTCTCGACGAACGATCCGCCGACAAAGTGTCGCAACAACCCAACCGCCGCGGGCTGCCCAGTCAGCAACTCAGGCGACCACAAGCTCATCCGATCCCACCTCCCCGGGCGGTGACAGTCGCGGGGTTGTCCGCTGGTGTGAGGGGTTCTTCGTCGGCATACCAGCGAAGAACCCCCAACGCGCGGGGTTATCCCCTCGCGCGCGGAGCGGCGGGCGCGGCGCGGGGGTTCGCGCGCGGAGCGGAGGCGGCGCGGGTGTCGGCGCGGTCATCGGCGGAGCCTTCGGCGGGCGAGGGTGAGGAGGGCTCCGGCAACGGCGACCGCCGCCGCGCCCAGCACCTGCTGCTGGCGGCGGACGCGGCGTTGGACCTCGGCGTACGGCGTGGTGGAGAAGGAGACCAGCTCGTAGCGGGAGACGTAGCGGCCCGGGAGCAGGCGTTCGAGCGCGTGCTCCACCTGTTTCTGCAGCCGGAAGACCGGGCTGGCGACCTTGTCGCGCATCTCGACGAAGTTGGCCAGCGCCATCTCCGCGATCGCCTCGGTGTTCTCCCGCCGGCGCGTCTCGAACAGCGGCAGGGCCCGCGCCCACGAGCCGCCGGTGTCGTCGAGACAGCGGTCCAGCTCGACCACGTCCTCGAACGCGCAGTTCGCGCCCTGGCCGTAGAACGGGACGATCGCGTGCGCCGCGTCGCCGAGCAGCGCCGTCCGTCCGTGCGCCTGCCACGGCAGCGTGTGCACGGTCCCGAGCACGCCGACCGGGTTGTTCAGGTAGTCGTCGACCAGATCAGGGGCCAGCGGCAACAGATCGGGATAGTGCTCGCGGAAGTGTGCCGAGATCGCGTCCGCCGTGGTCAGCGCGTCGAACGACCCGGCCGGCCAGAACAGCGTGCAGGTGAACGAGCGGTCCGGGTTGGGCAGCGCGATCATCATCGACGTACCGCGCGGCCAGATGTGCAGGGCGCCGGGATCGAGCGCGAACTCGCCGTCGTCGGCCGGGATCGACAGCTCCTTGTACCCGTAGTCGAGGAAGTCCACGTCCTCCGCGACGATGCCCTCGGCAAGCAGTTGCTCGCGGACCGCGGACCCCGCGCCGTCGGCGCCGAGCACCACGTCGGCCGTCACCGACACCTTCCCGGACGGGGTCGCGAACACCAGCTGCCCGGCCGCCGAATCGAGCTCCACCAGCCGGTGCTCGAATTCGACCGTCACGCCGTCGGCGGCCGCCGCGGCCGACAGCAAGGCGTTGTTCAGCGCGCCGCGGCTGATCGAGTTGATCGCCCGGTCCCCCGACGCCGAGTACGCCTGGAAGTCCAGCGGCCCCGCGACCGGATGGATCATCCGGCCCTTCATCGGCAGCGCGTCCGCCATCACCTCGTCGACCAGGCCGATCCGCCGCAGCGCGTCCAGTCCGCGTTCGGAGATGGCCAGGTTGATCGACCGGCCCCGCTCGACCTGCGCGACCCGCGGATCCGGGCGGCGCTCGTACAGCGTCACGGACAACCCGCGCCGGGCCAGGAAACACGCGAGCAGCGAGCCGGTCAGGCCGGCGCCGACGATCGCGACCTTCATGCCATCACCCCGGCCAACGCCGACGCGGCCCGCCAGCAGTCGTGGTACGTCGAGTACAGCGGCACCGGCGCGAGCCGCAGTACGTCGGGCTCCCGGGAGTCCGCGATCACGCCGTACTCGAACCGCAACCGACGCGACAGCTCCCCCGCGCCGCCGCGGACCCGCACGGACAGCTGCGCCCCGCGCCGCGCCGGGTCGCTCGGGGTGATGACGTCGAAACCCGCGAGCAGCTCCGAGAGGTACGCCGTCAGCCGCACGCTCCGCTCCCGCAGGACGTCGATGCCGATCCGGTCGAAGATCTCCAGCGAGGTCCGCACCGGGCTCATCGAGAAGATCGGCGGGTTGGACACCTGCCACGCATCCGCGCTCGCCGGCGGCCGGGACTCGGGCGTCATCTCGAACCGCGTCTTCGCCTCCGTGCTCCACCAGCCCTCGAACCGCGGCAGGTCCCCGCCGAGATGCCTTTCGTGCACGAATGCACCGGCGATCGCGCCCGGACCGGAGTTCAGGTACTTGTACGAGCACCACGCCGCGAAGTCCACGTCCCAGTCGTGCAACGCCAGCGGGACGTTGCCGGCCGCGTGCGCGAGGTCCCACCCGACGACCGCGCCGGCCGCGTGACCGGCCTTGGTGATCGTCGGGATGTCCATCAGCTCGCCGGTCAGGTAGTTCACCCCGCCGAGGAGGACGAGCGCCACGTCGCCGCCGAGCTGCTCGACGACGTCCGCCGTCCGCAGGCTGTTCTCCCCCGGCCGCGGGCGCAACCGGACGACCGCGTCCTCCGGGTCGTACCCGTGGAAGCGGACCTGCGACCGGACGGCGTAGCTGTCCGACGGGAACGCCGAGTCCTCGATCACGATCCGGTGCCGCGACCGCGTCGGCCGGTAGAACGACACCATCAACAGATGCAGGTTGACGGTGAGCGTGTTCATCACGACCGTCTCGCTCGGCAACGCGCCGACCAGCCGCGCCGCGGGACCGGTCAGCAGCTCGTGGTACGGCAACCAGGGCCGCTCGGCGTCGAGATGGCCTTCGACGCCGAGCGCGGCCCACGAGTCCAGGTCCTGGAGCAGCTCGGCCCGGGTCGCCTTCGGCCGGAGCCCCAGCGAGTTGCCGGCGAAGTACGCCACCTCGGGGTGGTCGCCGCCCTGCGCCGGCGGTACGTCGAACAGCTCCCGGTGCCCGGGATCCGCGGCATCGAGCTGCAGCGCCTCGGCTTGCGTGCTCACGCCTCGGTGACCTCGTCGGCGCCGGCCTGATCGGACATCGCGGCCTTCGGCGGCTCGATCACCTGTCCCTTGCCGAGCACCGTGACGCCGCCCTTGGAGACGGTGAAGCCGCGTTCCCGGTCGTAGTCCTGGTCGACGCCGATCTCGGTGCCGTCCGGGACGACGACGTTCTTGTCCAGGATCACGTTCTTCAGCACGACGTTCTTGCCGATCCGGCAGTTGTCCATGATCACCGAGCGCTGGATGTCGGCGCCGGCGCTGACGATCACGTTCGACCCGAGCACCGAGTGGTCCACGTGCGCGCCGGACACGATCGAGCCCTGGCAGACGATCGACTCGCCGACCGTCGCGTCGTCGGTGAACTTCGCGCCCGGCAGTTGC
This sequence comes from Kribbella sp. NPDC051936, assembly GCF_040680955.1. NCBI lineage: Bacteria > Bacillati > Actinomycetota > Actinomycetes > Propionibacteriales > Kribbellaceae > Kribbella > Kribbella sp. NPDC051936. The sequence continues at coordinate 147,670 of NZ_JBFAXS010000011.1, forward strand.
GGGTGCGAGGTGAAGATCGGCCAGTCGTGGTTGTACAGGTTGAACACCGGCTGGATCGACACCAGGTCCATGTGCGCCTCGTGGTAGGAGTCCAGCGACCCCACGTCCCGCCAGTACGAGCGGTCCCGGTCCAGGGCACCCGGTACGTCGTTGTCCTTGAAGTCGTAGACGCCCGCCTTGCCCTCGGCAACGAGCATCGGGACGATGTCGCCGCCCATGTCGTGCCGCGACGCCGGGTTCGCGGCGTCCTTGCGCAGCGCCTCGACCAGCACGTCCCGGGTGAACACGTAGTTGCCCATCGACGCGAACGTCTCGTCCGGGGAGTCCGGCAGCCCCGGCGGGTCGGCCGGCTTCTCCAGGAACTCCTCGATCACCTGGCCGTCGGCGCCGGTCTTGATGACGCCGAACTCGGTCGCCTCGACGCGCGGCACCCGGATGCCGGCCACGGTCACGCCGTTGCCGCGCTCGATGTGCGCGGCGACCATCTGGGAGGCGTCCATCCGGTACACGTGGTCGGCGCCGAAGACCACGATGTACTCCGGGTCCGCGTCGTTGATCAGGTTCATCGACTGGTAGATCGCGTCCGCGCTGCCCTGGTACCACTGCGGGCCGAGCCGCTGCTGCGCCGGGACGCACGTCACGTAGTTGCCGAGGAACGTCGACATCCGCCAGGTGAGCGTGACGTGCCGGTCGAGCGAATGCGATTTGTACTGCGTCAGCACACAGAGATTTCGATAACCGGCGTTGACCAAATTCGACAGCACGAAGTCGATCAGGCGATAACTGCCGCCGAACGGCACGGCCGGTTTGGCCCGGTCCGCCGTCAGCGGCATCAACCGCTTCCCCTCGCCACCGGCCAGCACGATTCCGAGAACTCTGGGCGCCTTTGCCATGTCCGCACCTTAACGCCGGGAGCCCTCTTGCATAAGCGGTTGCTCGTGTCGCGACACTGTGAGGATGCCGATCCTCATCGTTCCGTCCGTCGCCGTTCACCGTTCGTTTCTCGCGGCCTGGGACGAGCTCGGTCCGGATCATGAGCGCTGGATGGGCACCCGGTCACTCGCCGACGACACCGAGTGGACCCGGGAGCAGGCCGCCGACCCGGGCGAGTTCCACCGGCTGGTCGAGGCGATCAGGAGCGAGGCCGAGCCGGCGACGGTGCTGCCCGCCGGGTTCGTGCACCAGACCGTGCTGTGGTTCGTCGACGGCGTCGAGTTCCTCGGCCGGCTCTCGATCCGGCACGAGCTGACGCCGGCACTGACCGAGGTCGGCGGGCACATCGGGTACTTCGTCCGCCCGTCGGCCCGCCGGAACGGGTACGCGACCCAGATGCTCGTCCAGTCGCTGCCGATCGCCGCCGGGCTCGGCATCGACCCGGCCCTGGTGACGTGCGACCTGGACAACACCGCGTCGCGCAAGGTGATCGAGGCAGCCGGCGGCGAACTGGAAGACGAACGACACGGAAAGCTGCGCTTCTGGGTGCCGACAGCCGTCGTCTGATGACCTATGGTCGGAGATTGTGAAGGTCGCCATTTTGACGCGTGAGTTTCCTCCGGACGTGTACGGCGGGGCGGGGGTGCATGTGGACTTCCTGGTCCGCGAGCTGCGCCGGCTGATCGACGTCGACGTGCACTGCATGGGCGAGCCCCGGCAGGGCGCGACCGCACACTCCGAGGACGACCCGCGGATCCCGAACGCGAACGCCGCGCTGCGGATCCTGTCCACCGACCTGACGATGACCGCCGCGGTCGGCGGCTCGCAGCTCGTGCACTCGCACACCTGGTACGCGAACATGGCGGGGCACTGGGCCAAGCTGCTGTACGACGTACCGCACGTGGTGACCGCGCACTCGCTGGAGCCGCGCCGGCCGTGGAAGGCCGAGCAACTGGGCGGCGGCTACCGGCTGTCGAGCTGGGCCGAGCGGACCGCGTACGAGGCGGCCGATGCCGTGGTCGCGGTGAGCCGCGGTATGCGGACCGACGTCCTCGACTGCTACCCGTCGATCGACCCGGCGCGCGTGCACGTGATCTCCAACGGCATCGACGCGGACTTCTACCGGCCGGATCCGTCGACGCACGTGCTCGAGCGGCTCGGCGTCGACCTGAGCCGTCCGTACGTGACGTTCGTCGGCCGGATCACCCGGCAGAAGGGCGTGCCGCACCTGCTCCGGGCGGGCCTGCGGCTGGACCCGTCGGTGCAGCTCGTGCTGCTCGCGGGCGCGGCCGACACGGCAGAGCTGAAAGCCGAGACCGACGCGCTGATCGACGACCTGCGGCTGGCCCGGGACGGCGTGTTCGTGGTCTCCGAGATGCTGCCGCGCGAAGAGGTCCGGCAGGTGCTGACGCACGCGCTGGCGTTCTGCTGCCCGTCGATCTACGAGCCGCTCGGCATCGTCAACCTGGAGGCGATGGCCTGCGAGACCGCGGTCGTCGCGAGCGCGGTCGGCGGCATCCCCGAGGTCGTCGACGACGGCGTGACCGGCATCCTGGTGCCGTACGACGAGCACGACACGGACACCTTCGAGCGCGGTCTGGCGGACGGGATCAACGCGCTCGTCGACGACCCGGCCAAGGCGTCGGCGATGGGCAAGGCAGGGCGCGAACGCGCGGTCTCGCAGTTCGGGTGGGACGCCGTCGCGCAACGCACCGTCGAGCTGTACACCAGCCTGCTCGGGTAGGCAAAACCCCACCTGCGTCCGGGAGTTCGCACCATTCTGCGCGAGGGCCCGCGGCGGTTGGGTTGAGGTATGACTTCTCGCCTGACCAAGACGGTCGCCGCCACGCTCGCCACTGCCGCCCTCCTCGCCTACCCGGCGGCCGCTTTCGCGGCAGCAAGCCAACCGGCAGCCTTCAACCCCGCCGCCGCCACAGTCCTGGGTCTGCGCGGTGCGGTCGTCTCGGCAACGCCGATCGCCCACCTGACAGCGGCTCAGCTCGACGCGGCGGCAGCCGACTTCCCCGATGCGCCGCGCTCGTCGTACGGCGTCACGGCGTACCGGCTGATCTACCGGACGGTCGACACCCACGGCCGTCCGACAACGGCCAGCGGCATCGTCGTACTCCCGGACGGCCGCCGCGGCGCGCTGACCGTGGTGGAGTACCTGCACGGCACCAGCGCCACCAAGAAGGACGCCGCCTCGGTCGACGACACGTCGACGGATCGCCTGGTCACGGCGCTGTTCGCGGGTCAAGGACTGGTCGGCGTGGCGCCCGACTACCTCGGGCTGGGCGCGGGGCCGGGCCTGCATCCGTACATCGACACGAAGACCGAGACCTCCGCGTCGGTGGACCTGCTGGCAGCCGCGCGGACGTTCGCGGCCCGGCACGGGGTGGCGCTGAAGCGGGACGTGCTCGTCACCGGGTTCTCGCAGGGCGGTCGCGCCTCGCTGGCGTTCGGGCGCGCGTTGAGCCGCGGCGAGGCCGGGCCGTTCCGGCTCGGCGCGATCCGCGCAGTCGCGGGACCTTACGACCTGCTCGGGCAGGAGTTCCCGGCCGCGTTCGACGGGCGCGTGATCCCGCCGACCGCGACGTTCTACCTCGGCTACTTCGTGACCGCGTGGAACCGGACCGTCGGGTTGTACGACGATCCGCGCGAGGCGTTCCAGGCGCCGTACGCGGCCACCGTCGAGGGACTGTTCGACGGCTCGCACACCTTCGAGGAGATCGTCGCCGGCCTGCCGGACTCGCCCGAGAAGCTGTTCACGCCGGAGTTCGCCGAGCGGCTGCAGCACCCCGCCGGCCGGTTCCTGCAGGCACTCCGGCAGGCCGACCGGATCTGCCAGGACTGGACGCCGCGCGTCCCGGTGCACCTCTACAACGGAACGAAGGACACCGACGTGGTCGCGTCCAACGCCGACTCGTGCGCGGCGTCCCTGCACTCCCGCGGAGCGAGCGTGACAGTGCATTCGATGGGGGCCGTCGACCATGTGGGAACGGCGTTCGCGGCGTTCCCGGAGATCATTCGGGCCTATGCTCGCTGGGCCTGACGCGGGGTGCGTCCTGAGGGGCGACCAGGCTGCCGAGCAGGGCGAGCGACTCCTCGTCGCGGGATCCCGGCACGGCATGGAAGACGACCAGCGTCACGTTGTCGGTGCCGCCGATCGTCAGCTTGTCCGACCGGAGGTCGAGGTCCCCGACCTCCGGATGGGTGAGCTTGCTCAGCCGGCCGCGCCGGGGCCGCACCTCGTGGCGCGCCCACAGCTGCCGGAACCGTTCGCTACGGACCGACAGATCGCCCACGAGGTCCTTCAGCCGCGCGTCGTCGACGTTCGGGCCGAGCTCGGAGCGCAGCACGGCGACGCCTTCCTCGGTGAGCTCGTCCCAGTCCCGGCGCAGGTCCTGCTCGCGGGGGTCGAGCAGGACGGCCGTGAGCAGGTTGACGCCGACGGCGTAGTTCGGTGAGAGCGCCGCGCAGAGCGCGTTGACCGCGAGGACGTCGGTGTACTTGTTCTGCACGTACGCCGGATTGTTCGGCCACCCGGCGATCAGCTCGACGATGCTCTCCGGAGCCTGCTCGCCCCGCGGCTGCTGTCTCGGGACGGAGCGTTCCTGCGCGAGCCCGAGCAGGTACGCCGTGGCGTCGGCATCCAGCCGCAGCACGCCGGCGAGCGCCTCGAGCACCTGGACCGACGGGTTGCGGTCCCGGCCTTGCTCCAGGCGGAGGTAGTAGTCGGAGCTGATGCCCGCGAGCAGTGCGACCTCCTCGCGCCGCAGCCCGGGGACGCGGCGCAGGCCGATACTCCGGATGCCGACGTCCTCGGGCCGCACCTGCTCACGCCGGGCCCGGAGGTAGTCGCCCAAGGCGTTCGTACCGTCCATGCGATCTACGGTAACCAACCCTCCAGTTCGCGTTGGAGCATCTCGATCAGGGCCTCGACATCCGCCTCGACCATCGGTTCACCGGTCATGCCCATGCGGTGCAGCAGCGTGCCGATGACGACGTCGATGAAGAACAGAACGCGCTGCTCGGACAACCCGAGCGACTCGATGAGCACCTTCCGGTACGGGTCCTGCAGTTGCGTGGACAGGATCTCGCGCAGCTCCGGATCACCGATCGCGTCCGTGAACACGCCGGCGAACGCGGCCGCGACCCCGGGCTCGGCAATCCGGCGCGCCCCGAAGCGGATCGCCGCGGCCAGGTCCTGCGCACGGTCGCGGCCGGCCGGGGGCAGCGGGCCGAAGGTGTCGACCAGGCACGCGGTCACGAGCGCGCCCTTGGACGGCCACCGCCGGTAGATCGTCGTCTTCGCGATCCCGGTCGCCGCCGCGATCCGGTCGACCGTGGCCCGGGTGTAGCCGAGCTCGTGGATCGTCGCCAGCGTCGCCGCGAACACCTCCGCGTCGACACTCGAACGGGGCCGGCCGGGCGGCCGTGTGCTGGGAGTCATGAGCCCACCCTACCGAGTTATGCTACCTTCGGTATCGATACCAGTTGTAGCGAAACCGCAAGGACGGTGCTCGATGAACAGATCCGCCACCCTGGCCCCGCCCGCACAGCGGGCCCCCCTGGGCGTCCGCCTGGTCTACTCCGTGCGCAAGGAGCCCGACTACCGGTCGATGACGCCGGCCGATCTCGCCGCCTTCGGCGAAGTCGCGAACCGGATCGTCAACTCCCGCTTCGCCCGCCTGCTCACCGGCATCCCGCACAGCGGCGTGACCATCAGCTGGCAGCAGGTCCGGCTCGCCGATCGCACGATCCGGGTCCGGGTGCACCGCCCGAAGAACTCGGGCACACTGCCGCTGGTCCTGCATGTGCACGGCGGCGGCTACGTGGGCACTGCGGTTCAGTGCGACTGGATCAACAGCCACGTCGCCGCGCGGGTGTCGGCGGTCGTCGTTTCCGTCGAGCATCGGCTGATGGACCACCAGACTCCGCTCGCGGCGATGGTCGACGACGGCTGGGACGTCCTGCGGCACGTGTTCCAGCACGCGTCCGAGTGGGGCATCGACCCGACCCGGGTCGCTGTGGCCGGCGAGAGCGCAGGCTCGATGGTGGCCGCACTCTCCGCACTGAGGGCCCGCGAGGCGGGACTGTCCTTGCGGGCGCAGGTGCTGGTCAATGCCTGCGTCGACGTGACCTCGACCGCGCTCGACTACGACTCGGTGCGGCAGTATCCGGACACGCCGACGCTCACCCGCGAGTCACTCGAGTTCTTCCGCCGCCTCGCCGTACCGGAGGGGACGGATCCGCGCCCGGTGTCACCGCTGTACGCCGACCACCTCGGCGGGCTGCCGCCGACGCTGTTGGTGATCCCGGTGCTCGACCCGGTCGCAGACCACGGCCGCGTGTACGCCGAGCGGCTGCGGGAGGCGGGCACCACAGTCGCCGTCAGCGAGTACTCCAAGGCCGGACACGCGTTCATCAGCATGCCCGGCCTGGTACCGCAGGCCCGCCCGGCGCGCGACCGCATCGTCGATTTCCTCTGCGACCGCTTCAGGTAGTTGCCACGAGCCCCGATCAGCCGATGCCGGAGGTCGGCGTGTCGGAGGACAGCCAGGTGCTGAGCAGGCGGGCGCCGGCGCCGGTCGCGCCGACGGAGTACTCGAAGCGGTCGGCCGGGGACTCGGCGATCGACGACAGGTCGAGGTGGGCCCACGGCACGTCGCCGGCGAACGCCTTCAGGAACAGGGCCGCCGTGATCGAGCCGGGGCCCTTCGAGCTGTTCACCGAGTCGGCGATCGGCGTCGAGATCAGCTCCTCGTACTCGGCCGGCAGCGGCATCCGCCACAGCTCCTCACCGGACACCCGGCCGGCGTCCGCGAGGTTGTCCGCCAGCGCGTCGTCGGTCGCGAACATTCCGCCGTACAGCATCGCGCCGAGCGACACCTTGATCGCGCCGGTCAGCGTGGCGATGTCGACGAGCACGTCGGGCTTCAGCTCCTGCACGGCGTACGCGAGCCCGTCGGCGAGCACGAGGCGGCCCTCGGCGTCGGTGTTCTTCACCTCGGTGGTGCGGCCGCCGAAGTGCCGGATCACGTCGTCCGGGCGGTACGCCGAACCGGACGGCATGTTCTCCGCGGCGCAGACCAGGCCGGTCACCCGCACGTTCGCGCCGAGGTCGCGCAGCGCAGACATCGTGGCGATCACCGAGCCGCCGCCGGTCATGTCGCGCTTCATCGACACCATGCCCTCGCGCGGCTTCAGCGACAGGCCGCCGGTGTCGTAGGTGATGCCCTTGCCGACCAGCACGACGTACGGCGTTTTCTTGGTCGCGCCCGCGGGCGTGTAGTCGAGCCGGACGAACCGCGGCGGCCGGGTCGAGCCCTGGCCGACCGCGAGGATGCCCCCGAAGCCGTCCGCTGCGAGCTTCTTCTCGTCCCAGACCGTCACCTCGAGGCCGGTCGCGGCGGCGACCTCGGTCGCGCGCGCCGCGAGCCAGGCCGGGTCCTTCTCGTTCGACGGGGTGATCGCGAGTTGCCGGGCCAGCCAGCCGGTGCGCCCGATCACGACACCGCGGTCGATCACCGGCTGCCGCACGGCGGCCGACCCGTCGGTCACCGTCACCGTGCCGACCGCGGGCTTGCCCGGGTCGACCGTCTTCTGCGTGTACGAGAACGAGCCGAGCACCACGCCCTCGGCGAACGCCTGCAGCCTCGCGTCGTCGATGCCTTCGGCAACGACAGTGGTGAGCTCGTCCTTGCCGCGACCGAACCGCGCGACCGCCGCCCCGGCGTGTCGCAGGTCCTTGGCGCTCACGTCGCCGGCCCCGACGAGCAGGATCTCGGCGACGTCACCGGTCAGCAGCGGGTACGCCGCCGTGGCGCCGGCGGACGGGCTGAACCCGGTGCCGCACTGCGCCTCGTACAACCGGTCGAGGTCGACGCCGAGCCGCTCCCCCGCTTCCTTCGCGGCCGCCGGCAGACCGTCCTCGGCACCGACGACGATCACCCACGTCGACGATCCGTGCACCGGCAGACCGGGCTGCCAGGCAACGACCGGAAGACTGGGAAAAGGAGACGAGCTGCTGCGGCGAGCCACTGGGTCGAACCTCACTGGTTGATCAGACAGGGATCAGATAGGGCAAAGCAAACCGTAACGACCCCGGCCGGTGCCGAAAAGAGCGGCACCCACCGGGGTCGGTGAAAGGCAGGGGCGAAGGTCACCCCCGGAGGATGTGATCAGCCGACGACGGCCTTCAGTGCGTTCCCGAGCTCGGTCGCCTCTTCGGCGTTGAGCTCGACGACGAGCCGGCCGCCGCCCTCGAGCGGAACCCGCATCACGATCCCGCGGCCCTCCTTGGTGACCTCGAGCGGACCATCGCCCGTCCGCGGCTTCATCGCCGCCATGCGCGCACCCCTTCCCAGTGTCGGTGTTGAGCGACGACACCGCGCAGACATTCCGTCGCCGGCGCCGTTGCGGTGATGCGCCGTCGGCGCGTATCGCAGTGTGTATCTGTGTGTGTCAGGCCCCATTATTCCCGATCCCGGGCCAGAGGCGTGCACCATACGGCAGACTCGAGTCTTGTGCACGCCCGTTCAGCCCTCTTCGACCTGTACGGCGATCACCTGCGCGCGAGAGGTGCGCAGGCTCCGGTCGCTGCTCTCGTCCGGCTGCTGGCGCCGCTGGGCGTCCATCCGCCCGCGGTCCGGACAGCCGTCTCCCGGATGGTCCGGCAGGGCTGGCTGGAGCCGGTCCGGATCGACGGCCAGCCCGGATACGCGCTGACCGCCCGGGCGCGTCGCCGCCTCGACGACGCGGCCGTCCGGATCTACCGCACCGCGCCCGACGGCACACCGGTGGCGGCCGGTTCCGAGGGCCCGGGCGACTGGGACCGGCACTGGCACCTGGGCATCCTGCGCGAGGTCCCGAACGCCCGGCGCCGCGACCAGCTGGCGGGCCAACTTTCCTTCCTGGGTTGGGCTCCGCTGTCCGACGGCGCCTGGGTCGGACTGCGCAACGACGCCGAGGTCGACCAGATCCTCGCGGCGGAGGGCATCGCCGCGGACCGGTTCCGCGCCCCGGTCGACAGCGGCGCTCCGGCGTTCGCCCGGCGGGTCTGGAAACTCGACGAGCTCGGCGCGTCGTACGAGGCCTGGCTGATCGAGGCGAAGGCCGTGGTGGACGCCGCCGGCGCCGAGACGAGCGACGAGCAGGCGTTCGCGGTCCGGTCCGAGCTGGTGCACGAGTGGCGCAAGTTCCTGTTCAGCGATCCGGGGCTTCCGGACGAGCTGCTGCCGGCCGGCTGGGCCGGGACGAAGGCCGCCGCGTTCTTCGATTTCCACGCCGAACGACTGAGCCCCGCGGCCGGGCGTTTCGTCGACAACTGCCTGACCCAGCACTGAAAATCTCGCCTGAATCTCACTGACAGTCAAGGAGCTGACCACGATGAGTGATCTCGTCACGTACGCCGTCGCCGAAGGTGTCGCGACCGTCACCCTCAACCGGCCGGAGGCGATGAACGCACTCGACACGCCGACCAAGGTCCTGCTCCGCGACACGGTCCAGGCCGCCGCCGACGACCCGGCCGTACGGGTCGTCGTCCTGACCGGAACCGGACGGGCGTTCTGCGTCGGGCAGGACCTGAAGGAGCACATCGGGCTGCTGCAGGCCAACGACCAGGCCGCGCTGTGGAGCACCGTGCCGGACCACTACGCGCCGATCGCCCTGGCGCTCGCCGAGATGCCGAAGCCGGTGATCGCGGCGGTGAACGGCGTCGCGGCCGGGGCCGGCGCGTCGATGGCGTTCGCGTGCGACTTCCGGATCGTTGCCGACACCGCGGGCTTCAACGTCGCGTTCGCGGGGATCGCGCTGTCCTGCGACACCGGCATCTCCTGGACCCTCCCGCGCCTCATCGGCCAGGCGAAGGCGCTCGAGCTCCTGTACTTCCCGCGCACCATCCCGGCCGCCGAGGCGCTCGACCTCGGCCTGGCGAGTTCGGTCGTGCCGGCCGACGGCCTGGAGAGCGCCGTCGCCGAGCTGGCCGGGAAGCTCGCGGCCGGCCCGACCGTCGCGTACGGCGCCGTCCGGCAGTCCATCGGCTACTCGGCCAGCCACACACTCGCCGAGTCCATCGCGTTCGAGGCGACCAAGATGCAGCTCACCGGCGGCACCGAGGACCACCGCAACGCCGTCGACGCCTTCGTCGCCAAGCAGAAGCCCACCTTCCACGGCCGCTGAGCGGTCAGGTCTTGTAATCGTTTACGTAAGCGATTACAACCTGACCTGTGAGGAAACTGCTGCTGCCTGTTCTGACCACCGCCACGCTGGTCGGAAGCCTTGTCGTGCCCGGGTCCACCGCGGCGCCGGCCGCCCCGCCGGGCACCATCGCGCCGGCCGCCGTGCGGTCGGCGACGCTCGGCGAGAACATCAACTACAACGTCTACCTGCCGGCGGGGTACGACGCGTCGGCGCAGCGCTACCCGGTGCTCTACCTGCTGCACGGGCGCGGCGACTCGATGAGCGCCTGGACGCAGGTGAAGAGCCGGCTGGACGAGCTGATCGGCGGCGGTGAGATCCCGCCGACGATCGCGATCATGCCGGACGCGCCGTGGAGCAACCGGGCGAGCTGGTACGTCGACTCGGCCTACACCGGGACCGACCCGGGACGGCCGGTCGAGACCGCGTTCCTCGAGGACCTCGTGCCGCACGTCGACGCGACGTACCGCACGATCGCGGACCGCAGCGGGCGGGCGATCGCCGGGTACTCGATGGGCGGCGCCGGCGCGCTGCGGTACTCGCTCGCCCACCCGGACCTGTTCGGCGCCGCGATCGCGCTCAGCCCGGCGGTGTACTTCCCGCTGCCGCCGGGCGATTCGAGCACCCGTGAATTCGGTGCCTTCGGCAAGGGCAAGGACCCGTTCGTGGAGGCGACGTACCTGAAGCTGAACTGGCCGGCCGCGCTGAAGTCGTTCGCCGCCACCGGGCTGCGCTCGCACCTGTTCGTCGCGGTCGGCGACGACGAGTACAAGAACCCCCGAGCGGTCGACGCGACCCACGACCTCGACTTCGAGGCACATGTCGTGTTCAACCAGGCGTCCCGGGTGCCGACCCTGACCTCGGAGTTCCGCGTCGTCGACGGCGGCCACGACTGGGACGTGTGGGGCCCGACGTTCGCCGAAGGCGCGAAGTACGTCTTCCAGTACCTCGGGAAGCCGCCGGCAACGCCGATGCAGGCGGCGATCACCGGTACGCCGGGCGAGGACCGCGCCGGCGGGATCGCGACAGATGCCGCAGGCAACGTTTATCAGGCGGTCGGGGCGGCGGGCGCGCTGGACGGGCAGCCGTACGCCGGCGGGACGGACGTGGCGCTGGTCAAGTTCCGCCCCGACGGGTCGCGGGAGTGGACGCGATCGCTGGGCACCGGCGGGACGGAACGCGCGTACGGCGTCGCGGTGGACGCGGACGGACGCGTCGTGGTGACCGGGTACACGAACGGCGACCTGGACGGTGCGCATCCGGGGAACGCCACGGACGACGCCTTCGTGGCGCAGTACGACGCCGACGGGAACCGGCGGTGGCTGACGCAGTTCGGCGTACCGGGGGTGGCGGATCGGAGCTACTCGCTGGCGGTCGACGGGACCACGGTGTACGTCGGCGGCTACACGAAGGGCGCGCTCGGCGGCGCGAACCAGGGCGACAAGGACGTGTTCGTCGCGCGGCTCGACGCCGACGGGAAGCAGGTGTGGTTGCGGCAGACCGGCAGCGCGGGCGAGGACAAGGGGATGGCGGTCGCAGTGTCGGGCGGCACGGTCTATCTGGCGGGCATGACAGCCGGCGAGCTCGGCACGTCGGCCGGCGGGATCGACGGGTTCCTGGCGCGCTACTCGGCCGGGGGCGATGCGGTGTGGACGAAGCAGTTCGGCACGGCGGCGTCCGACGAGGTGTGGGGTATGGCGGCCGATCCGGCGGGTGGCGTTTATCTGGCGGGCTACACCGCGGGGGATTTCGCGGGAACGCTGAACGGCGACAAGGACATCCTGGTTGCTCGTGCCGACGCGGACGGCGTACTGACGTGGCGGGACCAGTTCGGAACCACCGGGAACGACAAGGCTGCCGCGATCGCTGTCGATCCGGGCGGCGCTGTCCACGTCGGCGGATTCACCGACGGATCGTTGGTCGCACCACTGGGCAAGTTCGACGGTGTGCTGGCGAAGTACGCGCCCGACCGGACGCGGACCTGGACGCGACAGTTCGGCACGGCGGACGACGATGCGGCAGACGCTTACGCCGAAGCGAATCTCTACCTCACCGCGACGTCCGCCGGCACCCAGTTGACCGGGCTGAGCGGAACCGACGTGTTCCGGACGGCCTTCACCGCGGACGGCACGAACAAGCTTCCGTAGAAGGGGGTCCGGGTCACAGCCCGGACCCCCTCTGAACGTTTGGTGGGCCCCACGACCGCGTTCCGGCCGGGCGAGTCACGGCCGGACAACCACCTGACAGCCGGGGAGCCCGCCGACACTTCATCACGTTCAGTGGCCGGAGCACAACTCGTTCAGCCGTTTGTCTTTCGATTTCCCCAAAGAGCCTTATGCAGCTGCCTTTTGCAGATGCACGTGCACGAGATTTACCGGGCTATACAGGTCGTCAAGTGGTCGTTGACGATGCCGGTCGCCTGCATCAACGCGTACGCCGTGGTGGGTCCGACGAACACGAAACCCTTCTTCTTCAGCGCCTTCGACATGGCCACGGATTCCGGCGTCGTGGCCGGCACGTCGGCGAGCGTCTTCGGCGCCTTGTGCTGCGCCGGACGGAACGACCAGAGCAGCTCGGTGAACTCGCCGTCGGCCAGGTCGAGCAGCGCGCGGGCGTTCGAGATCGTCGCGTTGATCTTCAGCCGGTTGCGGACGATGCCGGGGTCGGCCATCAGCCGCTCGAAGTCCGCGTCGTCGTACTTCGCGATCGTCTCCGGATCGAACCGCGCGAAGGCGGCCCGGAAGTTCTCCCGCTTGCGCAGGATCGTGATCCACGACAGCCCCGACTGAAACCCCTCGAGCGTCATCCGCTCGAACAGCCCGATGTCGTCGCGGATCTGCTTGCCCCACTCGGTGTCGTGATACTCGACGTACTCCGGCGCCGAAGTCGCCCACCCACACCGCGCCAGCCCGTCCGGCCCGACCACCGTCATACCCGCACCCCACAAACCTCGACCGACGCCAACGCGCCAAGGTGTCGCACCGTGCGCTCCCGATGTGTGAAGACCATGCCCCCAGTCAACCCGACGCCACCGACAGAACTACACACGGCTGCGTGACAGCTACCCGTCCTGCCGATCAGCTAGGCCGGTGATAAGCACCTTCGCCGGCCTGATCAGCCGGCGGCCAGAACCGCCACCCTTCCTCATCCCCAGCCGCACCGTTAGACCCCTCCACCTCACCCTGCTGCTGCGGGGTCTGCTGCTGCGCCTGCTCGGTCGCCTGGGTGTCGCGGGCCTGCTCCTGCTGCGGGGGCTGTGACGTCCAGTGCGTTGCGGTCCGGCTGTCGGGCTCCGGCTCGGCGGGTGCGGACTCGCTGGGTGCCGGCCGCTGGTTCTGCACCAGCTGGTCGTACCGTTGCGCGGGCGTCAACGAAGCCGACTCCCCAGCCGGCTGTTGCGGGGCTGGAGTGCGGCGGGGGCTGACGGGCTGGGACTGGGCCTCCAGTACGGCGCGGGCCTCGGCCTGCAGGCGCTCGTACTCATCGGCAGCCGCACGGCTCGCCCGCGGCAGCTCGCTCGTCTCCGGCTCGTCGGCGTCCCCTGCCTCCTCCGCGTACGCCGCCCCGCCGGGACCAGCCGTGCCCGCCGCGTACGGCGTGCCGCCGGTTCCACGCGGGCCGTCGGCTCCGGCCGCGGTGGACGCCGACCCGGCCGGTCCATCCTCACTGCCGCCCGCGCCCGCCGTACCGCCGGCTTCATCCGCGCCACCCGCCGCGTGCGCCGCATCGCCAGATCCACTCGCGCCGCCGGCACCGCCGTCCGCGGAGGCCGCACCGCCAGGTTCGTCCGCGCTACCAGCACCTCCTGCTGGGGGCGCCGACCCGCCAGATCCATCCGCATTCCCGGCCGCGCCTGCCGCGTGCGCCGTACCGCCAGGTCCATCCGCGCCGCCAGCTGCGCCTGCCGCCGACGACGGAGTACCACTGGCTTCGTCCGCGCCGCCGGTTTCACCCGGCGCGGGCGCCGCCCCGCCCGATCCAGCCGCGCCCGCCGGACCGCCGGCTTCATCGGCGTCGCCAGCGCTGTCCGCCTCGTGCGCCGTTCCATCCGGTCCATCCGTGCCTGCCGTGCCGCTGGTGCTGCCAGGGGCGTCCGCGCGGTCGCCGGCCGGGAAGTCGCCGCCGACGAGGATGGGGGGCTGGGTGCCGGTGTCTTCGAATTCGGTCGGGTCGTAGGGGCGGGACGTGAAGCCGTGGCCGTCGGGGGCCTCGACTATGGGGGCCACGGCGCGTTCGAGGTCGGCGATGCGGCGGTCGCGCTCGGCGACCTCCTTGGCGACGCGTTCGAGCAGGGTGTCGACCTCGTCCATCCGGTAGCCGCGGACGCCGACCGCGAAGCGGGCCGACTCGATGTCGGTGGACGTGAGTGCCTGCCGGGCAGGCACGGTCATGTCGGGCCGGTCGTCGTACGCCGTGTTCATGGCACCCCAACGACCCGAGGCGACTACCGCGACAGCCCCGATCAACAGCACCACGATCAGCCCGAAGAACCACATCACGGGACCGATCGTGCCATGCCGGGCGAGTCAACCGCGAAGTCGCCCAGGATTTCAGCTCCCGTCGGAGCCCAGGCGGTGGGCTCGGCGGGCCGGATCGTTGGCGGCGGCCACCTCGCGGGCGGCGGCTTCGGCGGCCTCCTCGGCGGCCTCGTCGGCCAGTTCGCCGGACTTGACGATGTAGCTGATCGCCTCGTCGACGTCGTCGGTGACGATGAACATGTCGAGGTCGGCGGCCGAGATCTTGCCGTCCTCGAGCATCGTGGTGCGCAGCCAGTCGACCAGGCCGCCCCAGTACGACGTGCCGAACAGCACGACGGGGAACGACGTGACCTTCCGGGTCTGCGCCAGCGTGAGCGCCTCGAACATCTCGTCGAGCGTGCCGAACCCGCCCGGCATCACCACGAACCCCTGGGCGTACTTGACGAACATCGTCTTCCGGGTGAAGAAATACCGGAAGTTCATGCCGATGTCGACCCACTCGTTGAGGCCGTTCTCGAAGGGCAGCTCGATGCCGAGCCCGACGGACACGCCGCCGGCCTCGGAGGCGCCCTTGTTCGCGGCCTCCATCACGCCCGGCCCGCCGCCGGTGATCACGGCGTACCCGGCACCGACCAGTTTCCGCCCGAACTCCTCGGCGGCGGCGTACATCGGGTCCTCGACCTTGGTGCGGGCCGAGCCGAACACGCTGATCGCGGCGCCGAGCTCGGCGAGCATGCCGAACCCCTCGATGAACTCCGACTGGATCCGCAGCACCCGCCAGGGATCGGTGTGCACCCAGTCCGACGGGCCGCGGCTGTCCAGCAGCCGCTGCTCGGAGGTGGAGTGCTGCACCTGCTTGCGCCGCATCACGATCGGCCCGCGCTGCTGCTGGCCGACCGGACGGTCGGGGTGGATCGATGGTTCTGACATGCCTCCAGGTTATTGCCTGGGCGGTAGCCCGGCCCGGCTACGCGCGGTCTGTCAACCAACTCCTCAGCCGCTGTTCACACAGCTCGATCTCCGCCTCGGGCACGAACTCGTCCTGCTTGTGCGCGTACAGCGGGTCGCCGGGGCCGTAGTTCACCGCCGGTACGCCGAGCAGCGTGAACCGCGCCACGTCCGTCCACCCGAACTTCGGCTGCGGCTCCCCGCCCACCACCTGCAGGAACGCCGCCGCGGCGGGCCGCTCGAGCCCTGGGAGTCCGCCCGGCGCGGAGTCCGTGACGACCACGTCGTACCCCTCGAACACCTCGCGCAGGTGTTCCTCGGCCTCCGCCTCGGACCGGTTCGGCGCGAACCGGTAGTTGATCGTGACCGTGCACAGGTCCGGTACGACGTTGCCCGCGACGCCGCCCGTGATCGCGACCGCGCTCAGCCCCTCGCGGTACTCCAGGCCGTCGATCGGCACCCGCCGCGGCTCGTACGCCGAGAGCCGGGCGAGCACCTCGCCCGCGGCATGGATCGCGTTCGACCCCATCCACGAGCGGGCCGAGTGCGCGCGCTCGCCGCGGGTGCTGACCTCGATCCGCATCGTGCCCTGGCAGCCGGCCTCGACGACCGCGTTGGACGGCTCCAGCACGACCGCGAACACGCCCTCGAGCAGTTCGGGGTTCGAGCGGGTCAGCTTGAACAGGCCGTTCCGCTCGGCCTCGATCTCCTCGCAGTCGTAGAACACGTAGGTGACGTCGCGGTTCGGCGCGTCGAGGGTCGCGGCGAGCCGGAGCGCGACCGCGACACCGCCCTTCATGTCGCAGGCGCCGAGGCCGTGGATCAGGCCGTCGGCGCGGCGCGCGGGCAGGTTGTCGTTGAGCGGCACGGTGTCGAGGTGGCCGGCCAGGACGACGCGCTCGGCGCGGCCGATGTCGGTGCGGGCGACGACGGTGTTGCCGTGCCGGAACACCTTCAGGTGCGGGTACGCCGAGAGCGCCTTCTCGACCTTGTCCGCGAGCTTCTCCTCGGTGCCGCTGACCGAGGAGATGTTGACCAGCGCCTCGGTCAGGTCGGACGCGGACGCGGACGCGGACAGATCCAGCTTGGTCATGAGGCCTCCGGGGGCAGGAACACGCAGAATTCGTTGCCCTCGGGGTCGGCGCAGACGTGCCAGCCGATCTCGTCGTCCTTGGGCCGCAGCAGTGTCGCACCCGCGTCGAGGACCGGCTGCAGGGCGGGGGCGGTGACGTCCCAGTGCACGCGGTTCTTCACCGTCTTCGGCTCCGGGACCGGCACGAAGACCCAGTACTTGAACGGCATCCCGGGCACGTTCTCGATCCAGTGGTACGGCCGGCCCGGGCGGGTCGAGAACTCGCCGCCGACCACGCCCGCCCACCACCGGGCCTGTGCCTCCGGATCGGCCGAGTCGACGATGAGTTCCATCAGCCGGTACGCCGGGACGGTCTCGCGCACGAACCCGCAGAACTCGCCGCCCTCCGGATCGGTCAGCACCGTCCACTGCTGCTGCTCGCTCGCCGGGGTCAGCACCGCCGCACCCGTCCGCTTCAGGTCCGCGACCGCGCCGGTGACGACGTCCAGGTGGACCCGGTTCTTGACGGTCTTCCTCTCCGGGACCGTGCACATCCAGACGGTCTTCTCCGGGGCGTCGCCGACCAGGACGTTCGGGTTGTCGGCGGGGGTCGTGAGGCCGATCACCCGGCCCCAGAACGCGGCCATCTCGCTCGGCGACGACACGTCGACGCAGAGGTCCTTGAAACGCGCGATGGTCATGACGACCAGGCTATCCGGCGGTGCGCCTGCGGTAGTGGCGATTGACGCGTTCCCGGTTTCCGCAGGCAGGCGAGCACCAGGTCTGCCGCGGATCGTCCTGCAGGAAGTACTTCACGCACCGCGCCGCCGGGCACGCCCGCAGCCGGTCCCGGTCCGGACCCGCCAGGAAGTCGATCGCCGACCGCCCGACGGCGCCGGTCACCAGCGCGACGGGATCCTCGGTGCGCGCGACCCGCCGTACGACGGGTTCGCCGCCCGCAGGCCACTCGAGCCGCTCGCTCCCCAACCGGTCTGCCGCCCGGTTCACCATCCGGACCGCCGCGTCCGCATCCATCAACCGGTCCGCGTCGGCCTTGCTCGGCGCTCCTGGCGCCACCGCTCGGGCGAACAGCGCCCGCACCGCCCGCCTGATCCCCACCAGCTCCGGCCAGGCCTCCACGGCGGCGGGCCCGGTCCGCCGCCCGAGCACCTCAGCGACGAGCTCCGCGTGGTCAGCCAGCCAGACGGCCGCCTCCTCCGGGGTGGACAACAGGTCGGCGATTCCGCCGTGCCCGTCGTGCTTGATCGTGGCGGCCAGGGCGAAGGCCAGGTTGTTCATCCGGGGATTCTAATGGGAAAGCCGCTTGCTGCCATGTGAATCCATCGCTTAGGGTCGCGGCTGTGGCCCTGAACGAAGTACGTGCGACCGCCCACCAACTGCTCGCAGTGACGGCACATCTCGACGACGCCGCCGCGCGCGGCGACTCGGTGCTGCCGGGGTGGTCCCGCGGGCACGTGATCACGCACATCGCGAACTTTTCCGAGGCGATGACGCGGCAGGTCGAGGAGGCACTCCAGGGCCGGCTCGTCGAGGTGTACGACGGCGGCCGCCCCGCGCGCGACGCCGCCATCGAGGCCGGCGCGGACCGCTCCGCGGCGGAGCTCGAAGCACACCTGAACCAGGCCGTGACCGCGTTGCTCGAGGCGTGGGACAAGGTCGGCCCGACCGACTGGCCGCTCCCGATCCTGCACCGCAACAGCAATCTCTCGGCCGGCCTGCAGGCGACCTGGCGGGAGCTCACCATCCACACCGCGGACCTCGACCTCGGCATCACGCCGGCCGCGTGGTCGGAAGATTTCTGCCTGCACCTGCTCGACTTCCTCCGCCCGCGCACCCCGGACGACGTCCACCTGGTCCTGAAGTCCCCCACCGTCACCTGGGACGACGGCGCCGGCGAGACCGTCACCCTCGAAGGCGCACTCACCGACCTCACCGCCTGGTACGCCGGCCGGCCGGCACCGGGCCCGATCACAGGCCCGGCACCGGAGCTCCTCCCCTGGCCTTAGCTGACCGTGAAGTCGTCCACCTGGATCCAGGTGTCCTTGTTCGGCGCGTTGAAACCTGCGTAGACGGTCAACTCGTGGACGTCGGCCGGAACCTTCACGGTGACCTCGTGGTGCACGTAACCGGTGCCGGCGCCGAAGGTCTTGCTCGCCAGGTCCTGTGTCCCGGCGCGGACGCCGAAGCGGCCCTGATCGGCGGGGAGGTTCGCCGACGCGTTGACCCAGGAGCCGAAGGTGTACGTCGCGCCCGGGACCACGGGGACGGTCTGGTAAAGCGCGCTCCAGCCCGTACACGTGCAGCGGATCCAGCCGTTGTTGGCGCCTGAGTGTGCGAAGCCGAGGCCGCGGTCGACGCCGTTGGCCGCCGTGCCTTCGAAGAGCCAGGCCGGCCTGCCGCCGCCGGTGCCCTCGAATCCGCCGTCGGCGAGCTGCGAGACGTAACGGACCGCCAGCTCGGAAACAGTCGAGTACGACCGCGTTCCGCCAGGCAGACCGATCACCCGGACCCCGTCCGTCTCCTGCACGGGGAAGGTGATCGTGTACGTCGTGTTCGCGCCCGCCGACGCGTCACCCGGGTACGCCGGGGACACGGTCTGCGACCCGACCTCGACCCACTGCCCGTTCTGGCGCACCTGCACCCGCGGCCGGCCGGTGAAGTAGCCGCCCTCCGCCGAGACCGCGCCGGATGTGAACTCGACGTTGTTCACCCTGTACTTCGCGGGCCATTCGTAGCCCCACCACGACGCGCCCTTGACCTCGTCGTCGAAGTCCGACTCGCTCCCGGTACGAGCGCCGTCGTTCATCAGCGCGAGACTCCCCGACTGCGTCGACTTGGAGATCGCCACGGCCCCGGTCGTCGCGAGGTTCTCAGGCCCGGGCAGGTTCGAGGCCGGCGTACCGGCGGACGGCGTCAGCACCAGCTTGCGCAGGTTGAAGTTGTAGACCGACGTACCGATCCCGCCACCGCCGCACGGGCAGACGTTCGCCTGGACGTACATCGTCTTGCCGTCGGGCTGCACGAATTTCGAGGGGATCGTGACGCCGTACCCGCCGTACTTCGAGGTCGACCACGGGTACCCGCCGAAGTCCTTGCTCAGGAAGTGCTTCCACGGTCCCCACGGGGTCGGCGACTCGTAGAACTCGAAGGTGTACTCCGTCCAGGACGTGTACACGTACCGCTTCTGCGCGGGCAGGTAGGTCACACCGCCCTGGCTGATCACGCTGAGGTTGGACGCGTTCGTCCCGTACGTCTGCGCGTACAACCGCCGCGTGTCGGTCAGCACCGGTTTGCGGTCCGCGATCTTCGAGGACCATCCGGCGCCGGTGGAGAACTTCCACGCGCCGCGGTCCTGGACGCTTCCACGAGGCACCCGCGCCAGGAACACCGACTGCGGATCGGCGACGGTGTCGTCGAACGAGTCCCGCCAGTTCCCGTCCAGTCCGTACGCGTAGACGTATCCGTCCGGCGCCAGCGCCCCGCCGCGCCCGAAGTCCGCGAACCAGATCGTGGTGAAAACGTGGTCCGCGAACATCGGCTTCGACTTGTCCCAGGTCCAGGTCCGGCCGTGGTCGGTCGACTTCAGGATCGTCGCCGCCGGTACGTCGTTGAAGTCCAGCGCGAGGTCCTGGACGGCGAGGTACATCGTGTCCCCGACGCACACCATCCCGGTGGGTTTGCGGTTGTATCCCGCGCCGCTCCAGATCGACCCGACCTGGTCGCCCTTCGAGATCGTTGCCCCGGACAAGTTTCCCGGCGTACCGGTGATCTCGCTGACCGCGATGTCGGCGAAGTCCCCGTCGAGGCTGAATCCCTTGCCGTCGCCGTTCGCGGCGTACAACTTGTCGTTGCCGGCCCAGCAGGACGGCCACAGGTCGCCGTCGCTCGGGCTGGGCGTGCCCTTCGACTCCACCTGAGCGGTGCCGATCCCGGCCGAGGCAGCGACCGGAGCCGGCGAGGAATCAGAGGATTGAGTGAACAGCACCGCCGATCCGAAGACCAGCGGGAGGACAGCAAGCAAGGCCCCACGCTTCATGAGCTATCCCTTCAGGGTCTGGTACCAGTACGCGACCGACGACCAGTCGTCGCTGCGCTTGTTGGCGTGACCGTGCTCGATGGTCACGCGAATGCTGCGGAAGAACGTGATCGGATCCTCGATGTGGAAGCGGTACAGCGAGATCTCCCCGCTCCAGTTGGGTCCGCCGGGCAATGTGATCCCGTGGTACGGCGCCGAGTACGCCTCGCTCGGGCACCACGCGGTGTTGAAGTAGTCCTCGGTGCCGGTGCCGTGCAGCGACGGCGGGAACGGTTCGCCGTCGATGAAGATCATGTCGTCGCCCTCGCCGTACCAGTTCCACTCGGCCGACTCACGCAGGTTCCGGATGCTCACCACGCAGCCGACGTAGTGCCCCTTGCCCTCGGTGTCGAGCACGACGTAGTTCCCGTCGCCGGTGAGGTTGGTGCCTTCCACCTGGTACTGCCGCAGCGTCTCGGAGCCCTGCAGTACGCCGTCGGTCGGGTGCTGCCGGTTGTACGACGCATGGAAGTACCCGAGCCCGTCCTGCGCGCCGTCGAACAGCTCGTAGTCGACGTAGTAGTAGAAGAACACCGGCGCCGCGGACAGCTCGGACACGATCTCCAGACGTGCACGGGACGCGAACGGCATGTGGAACCAGCAGTTGAAGCCCTTCCCGTCCTGCGGGCTCATCTGCAGCGGCGCGCTCACGAAGTTGACGGTCTTCCCGTGCCCGACCCCGAAGAAGTCGCCGAGCGGCACGAGCACACTCGGCTGGTCGGAGTCCTCCCAGGTGATGCGCAGGATCAACTTCCGCAGGTAGTCGCCGTCCATCTCGTCCGGCCCCCACGGGCTGTCCCGTGCGACGGTGCACCAGATGTGGTTGATCGATCCCGGTCCCTCGAGGTCCGCGAGTACGGCGGTCTCACCGGGGCGGATAGTCAGCCGGTCGTCGTTCCCACCGGTCCGGTCCCAGCTGGACGCCCTGCGGCGCTTGGAGTCCCGCAATCGAGGCAGATCACGCAGACTGCTCCCGTAGTCGCCGTACATGTGAGCCTTTCACTTGAGGCCGGTTGTCTTCATCGCGTCGACCAGCCGGCGCTGGCCCGCGACGAACACCACGACCGTCGGGACGGCCGCGATCACCGCGGCCGCGAGAATGAGGTTCCACGCGGAGGCGTACTGCCCCTGCATGCCGGAGACGCCGAGCTGGATCACTCGCAGGTCCGGGTTGCGGGTGATGGTCAGCGGCCAGAGGAACGCGTTCCAGTTGGCCAGGAAGAACAGCACCGACAGCGACGCGAGAACCGGGCGGCTGAGCGGCAGGATGACGCTCCAGTACCGCCGCCAGTACCCGCAGCCGTCCAGGTCGGCCGCTTCCTCGAGCTCCCGTGGGATGTTCAGGTAGTACTGCCGGAGCAGGAAGATCCCGAACGCGTGGAAGATGCTCGGCACGATCAGGCCGGCGTAACTGTCCAGCAGGCCGAGCTGCTTGGCCACCAGGAACAGCGGCACCAGGATCACCGGCAGCGACACCAGCAGCGTCGACATGATCCCGGAGAAGATGATCCCGCGTCCCGGGAACCGCAGCCGGGCCAGCGCGTACGCCGCCATCGAATGGAAGAACAGCGCGATCACGGTAACCGCCACGGACACGATCGCCGAGTTCAGCATGAACCGCGGCATCGGGATCTTCAGCAGGACGTACTGCAGGTTGTCCAGCGTCCAGTGCGCCGGCCACCCGAAGTCGAACACGTCCTCGGCCGGTTTCAGCGCACTGATCAGGATCCACAGCAGCGGCAGGATCGCGATCACCGCGAGAACGTGCGCGACAATCGGCAGGACTCTAATCCTCATCGAAGCGACCTCCTCGGGTGAAGCCGAACATCAGGCCGGTGCAGACGACGAGGATCGCGACGACCACGGTGGTCAGCGCGGCGGCGTACCCCATGTTGTTGAAGGTGAAGGCCTGCTCGTAGATGTAGAGCACGACCGTGCTGGTCGCCCGCGCCGGACCGCCCTTGGTCAGCACGAAGACCAGGTCGAACGCCTGCAGGCCGGTGACCGCGCCGATCGTCGAGTTCACCACGACGAAGAAGCTGGTCGGGCGCAGCAGCGGCCAGATCACGTACCGGAATCGCTGCCAGGGGCCCGCACCGTCGATGGCCGCGGCGTCCTCGAGCTCCTTCGGCACGTCCTTCAGGCCGGCCAGGAACACCAGCATCTGGTAGCCCATCAGGAACCAGACGCTGATCACGACGTACGTGCCGAGCGCGAGCGACGGCGTCCCGAGAAACGACACGTCGCCGAGGCCGAGCGGCGCCAGGAGCTTGGACAGCGCGCCGCGCTTGTCGACGAGCAGGAACTGCCAGATCAGGCCGACCACGACCAGGCTGACCACGTTCGGCAGGAAGAACGCCGACCGGACCCAGCCGATGCCCTTGAAGTGGTTGCGGACCAGCATGGCCAGCGCGAAGCTCACCACGAACGCGATCGGCACGAACGTCACCACATACGTCGCGGTGACCTTCAACGACGCCCACAGCTGGTCGTCGCCCGCCATCAGCTTGTAGTTGGCCAGACCGACGTACTGGTAGTTGCCGAAGCCGTCGACCTTGAAGAACGCGACGCCGAAGGCGAGCACCATCGGGATCGCGACGAAGATCAGCAGGCCGAGGGTGTCCGGCGCGAGGAAGGCGTACGCCGCCAGCGCCTCGCGCCGTTTCCTCGTCATCCCCGCCTTCGGCAACGCCCGCACGCGAGCCCTGGGTTCGGACGGAGGAGCGGTTGTGGTCACCATCAGCTGATCGGCGCGCCCTGGTAGGTCTTCAGGAACGTGTCGATCTTCTCGGCCGCGTCGGCCGCCGCCTTGGCCGGATCGGCCGCGTTCAGCTGGCAGGCCTGGATCGCGTCCGCGATCGGCTGGTACACCTCCGGTGGGAACCGCGGCTCCGGCTTGCCGGTCGGCGCGATCTCGCTGACGAACTTCTTCAGCACGCCCTCGCCGAACGCGCCCTTGGCGTCGGCGGCGTCCTGCACGGACTTGCGCGGCGGCACGTTGGTCTTGACGACCGTGTTCCACTGCCGCTGCCGCTCGACACCGGCCGCGTCGGTCGAGCCGAGCGCCCAGGCGATGAACTTCGCCGCGGCCTCCGGGTTCTTGCCCTTGGAGTTCGCGACGAACGCCCAGCCGCCGAGGTCGGTGGCCGGCTTGCCGCCGTCCGGCGTCGGGTGCGGGATGATGCCGTACTTGAAGTTCTTCGCCTTCGCACGCAGGTCGGCGACCGCCCAGATTCCGCTCTGCTGCATCGCCGCCGCACCCGAGCCGAGGTTCGACACCACGTCGCCGCCGCCGTCGCCGAGCGCCTTGCGCGGAGCCACCTTGTTCTTGATCGTCTCGCCCCAGAACTGCAGCGCCTGCACGGCGGCGGGCGAGTCGAAGGCTGCCTTGCCGTCCTTGATCGCGTTGCCGTCGCCCTGCCACAGGAACGGGTACCAGGTGAAGTTCTGGTAGTAGCCGGGCAGCGTCTCGAACATCACGCCGTACCGCTTGCTGTTGGTCAGCTTCTGCGCGACGGCGAGGGTCTGGTCCCAGGTCTTCGGCAGGTCCGCCTCGGACAGGCCGGCGCTCTCGAACGCGGCCTCGCTGTAGTACAGCGCGAGCGGCTCGATCTCCATCGGCAGGCCGTAGACCTTGCCGTCCACGCTGCGGGCCTCGAGCAGGCCGGGCAGGTAGTCCTTCTTGGACTCCTCCGGCAGCGCGGACCCGAGGTCCTGCAGGACGCCGCCGTTGTAGTAGCGCAGGAAGTCGCCGGGGCTGATCAGGAAGATGTCCGGACCCTGTCCCGATTGGAACGCGGTCTGCAGCGTGGTCCCGTTCAGGTAGTCCTTGCCAGGGATGTAGCGCAGCTTGACCTTGACGTCGTTGTTCTTGTTCCACTCCGCGACGGTGTCGACGAACCACTTGCTCTGCGGACCTTGGTCGTCGGACGGTCCGTAGAAGTTCCAGAACGACATCTCCTTGGCGTCGCCGCCGGAGGAGTTGCCGCCGCAGGCGGACAGCAACGGGACGCCGGTCGCGGACGCGGCGAGGGCGCCGAGCCCGCCGCGCAGGACGGACCGGCGGCTGAACTGCCTGGCAGGGGACGGTGTTGCGGCCATCAGTGCTCCAGGGGGTGTCTCGAACGGTCGAGCCGTATTTTCGAGGGCAATCGATTTCTCGCAATTTACGAGTAGCCGCCATGCCGGTCAAGGGGCGACGGGGTGCCGATGTGGTCAACTCGCCGGATTCCCGCCTGCACACAAGGGATTCGACCTGCGCGCAGACGTTGACACGTCCCGGCCCCGCTGCCTAATCTGCGGAAATCGATTTCTGAGATGAGAGGCGCTGGGATGCCAGTTGTGCCGAACCGTGCGTCCGCCCACCGCACGGCCGACGAGCTGTCCAGGGACCTGGTGGCACGGGGACTGCAAGCGGCGCGGGACGCCATCGAGACCGAGGCCGCGGCCGTGTCGGCGCTCGCCGACCGGCTGGACGGGGTCTTCCTGGAGGTCCTGACCGCGGTCGCCCGCTGTGAAGGTCACCTGGTGGTGACCGGCCTCGGTAAGTCCGGCCTCGTCGGCCGCAAGATCGCCGCGACGCTGGCGAGTACGGGGACGCCGGCGACGTTCATCCACTCCGGCGACGCGTTGCACGGGGACTCCGGGGCGGTCACGACACGCGACCTCGTCCTGGCCTTGTCGGCGTCCGGCGAGACGGCCGAGGTGTGCGCGTTCGTGCGGATGCTGCGGCAGCGGGACATCCCGGTGATCGCGATGACCGGCCGCGAGGAGTCGACCCTGGCGCAGCTGGCGACGTACACGCTGGACACCATGGTGCTCCGTGAGGCGGACCCGTTGAACCTGGCGCCGACCGCGTCGACCACGGCCTCCCTGGCGATGGGCGACGCGCTGGCCTGCGCTCTTGTCGTCCTGCGGGAGTTCAGTCAGCACGACTTCGCGCGCTTCCACCCGTCCGGTGCCCTGGGCAAGCGTCTGCTGGAGGACCAGGCATGACGGAGGTGTGCGTGCTCGGATCGTTCATGAAGGATCTGGTCGCGTCGGCGGAGCGGCGGCCGTTGCCGGGCGAGACGCTGCACGGCACCGGCTTCGCGGAGTTCCTCGGCGGCAAGGGCGTCAACCAGGCGATCGCGGCGGCCCGGATGGGCGCCCGGACCGCGATCGTCGGGACGATCGGCGAGGACCGGTACGGCGAGGAGTTCCTCGAACTGCTGGCGGCGAACGCGGTCGACACCTCGTGGGTCGTGCGGCACCCGTCGCTGGGGACCGGCGTGGGACTGCCGCTGGTGCTGCCCGACGGCGGCAACTCGATCATCATCGTGTCCCGCGCGAACGCGGCGATCACCGCTCCGGATGTCGAGGCCGCGCGCGAGGTGCTGACGTCGAGCAAGGTGCTGAGCGTGCAGCTCGAGCTCCCGGTCGAGGCCAGCCAGACCGCCCTCCGGCTCGCCTCGGCCGCAGGCGTCACGACGATCCTCACCCCGGCCCCCGTCGGCCCGGTCGACCCGACACTGGCCGGGTGCGTCGACATCCTGGTGCCGAACGAGGTGGAGGCGGCGGCCCTCACCGGGCTGAACTGCGACGACGAGTCGCTGGTGCCGATGATCGCCCGCAAGCTCGCCGAGGACTGGGACCTGCGCGCCTGCGTGGTGACGCTGGGGTCCCGGGGTGCTTACGTACTGGACCGGGCCGGCGGGTTCGAGGAACGGATCGCCGCCCACGACGTCGACACGATCGACACGGTCGGTGCCGGGGACGCGTTCTGCGGATCGCTGGCCGCGTCCCTCGCACACGGGGCCGGCCTGGTGGACGCCGTACGGCTGGCGAACGCGGCCGGTGCCCTGTCGACCACTGTGAACGGCGCCGCGGACTCGGCGCCTTCCCACGCGGCAGCGCTGGCACTGCTGGACGGCGCAACCTCCGCCTCATGAGATCCTTTCGGTCGGATCGGAGTTAGAGTGCGATCCAGACGACCATCGGATCTCCAGCGGGGAGCGGGTATGACGACGATCTACGACGTCGCGCGTAGGTCGGGCGTGTCACCGGCGACGGTGTCCCGGGTGCTGAGCGGCCGGCGGAACGTGGATCCCGAGCTGTCCGAGAAGGTCCGGGCCGCGGTCGCGGAGCTCGGCTACCGGCCGAACGGCGTCGCGCGGAACCTGCGGAAGTCGTCGACGAACCTGTGGGCCGTGGTCATCTCCGACATCGAGAACCCGTTCTTCACCTCGCTGGTCCGCGGGCTCGAGGACGTGGCGCAGACCGAGGGGTACCACGTCGTGCTCTGCAACTCCGACGAGGACGCCGCGAAGGAGGCGGCGTACGCGTCGGCGGTGCTGACCGACCAGATGGCGGGGGTGGTGATCTCCCCGACGTCGACCGCCGAGGGCGTGCATCTGCTCGCCGACGCGAAGATCCCGATGGTGATGATCGACCGCCGCGTCGAGGGCGTCGAGGCCGACACGGTGCTGGTCGACAACGAGCACGGCGCCTTCGAGGGCGTCAAACACCTGATCGACGGCGGCTATCGGCGGATCGCCTGTATCACCGGCCCGCGCAAGGTCTCGACGGCGATGGACCGGCTCGCCGGGTACCGCTCGGCGTTGCGGGCGGCCGGGATCCGCTACGACAAGGACCTGGTCCGGCACGCCGACTTCCGCGAGGCCGGCGGGTACGCCGCGATGGAGAGCCTGCTCGAGCTGGCCGATCCGCCCGAGGCGCTGTTCGCGACCAACAACCTGATGACTGTCGGTGCTTTGGAATGCCTGGCGCGCAAGGGTTTGCGGGCACCCGACGACATCGCGATCGTCGGCTTCGACGACATCCCGTGGGCGGATCTGGTCGTCCCCAGCCTGACCACGGTCGCCCAGCCGACGTACGAACTCGGCCGCACCGCCGGCCTGCTGCTGAAGGACCGGACCGCCTCCCCCGGCCGCCCGCCGTCCACCGTCACCCTGCGCACCGAGCTCCACATCCGGGCCACTTCCGCCCCCAAGAAGTAGCTACCCATCGGCCTGCCCGCGTCATGGGAGAAGTTCGAGCTGAGCGAGGGTGGTCGCGGTCGGCGTGGTCAGCCGGTAGTGCTGGTACTCGCCGGAGGTCCTGATGGTGAAGGGGCGAGTCTGGCGGTGCCAGCGGAAGGTCTGGCCGGCGCGTTCGTCGAGAGTGGTCCAACTGGTGCCGTCGGTGGAGCCCTCCAAGCGCCACTCGGCCGGAGCCGCCTCGGCGCGGGCCGAGGTGAGTGTGTACATCGTGGCGGCCGCGGGAGCCGGCAGGGACCACGTGGTGACGGGCCCCAGGGCGGCTTCCGTGGCGGACGTGTCGTCGAAGAGCGGGTTGCCGGGGTCGAGCGGGATGAGGTCGACCAGAGGGCTCGCGACGGCGTCGCCGGTGGTCAGGCCCGGCGGTGACTCGAGGGTCGCCCAGTCGGACGGCTCGGCTCCCAGCGTGAAGTCGAGCCGGCCGGCCGTCGTCAGTGCCTCGTGGGTGATCGACGCTACGGCCAGCTGCTTGCCGTCTGCCTGGACCTCTTGCACATAAGGGTGTTCGGCACCGGTCGCGGTGATCGTCAGCGGTGCGCCGCCGATCGGCGCCACGACCGTCCGCCGGAACAGCGGCGAGCCGATCGCGTACTCGGGCGCGCCGACGCGCAGCGGGTAGAGGCCGAGGGCGGCGAACAGGTACCAGGCGGACATCTCGCCGTTGTCCTCGTCGCCCGGGTACCCCTGCCCGATCTGCTCGCCGACGTACAGCCGGTCGAGGACCTCGCGGACGATCGCCTGCGTCTTGGCCGGGGCGCCGGCGTAGTTGTACATCCAGGCGATGTGGTGCGCGGGCTGGTTCGAGAAGCCGAACTGGCCCATCCGGACCGCCTGCGCCTCGAGCATCTCGTGGATGACGATCGAGTAGGTGCCCTTCTTCGTCGCGAGCTCCGGCGTCGCGAAGAACGCGTCGAGCTTGGCCTCCAGGCCGCGCGGACCGCCGTACAGGTTGGCCAGGCCGCGCGGGTCGTGAGCGACGTGGAAGGCGAAGTTCCAGCCGCAGGTCTCGGTGAAGTCGCCGCCCCACTCCTCCGGGTCGAAGCTCTCCGGGCTCTTCGCGAAGGTCCCGTCCGGCCGGCGGCCCTGGAAGAAGTCGATGTCCTGGTCGAACAGCAGCACGTAGTTGAGCGACCGGCGGCGCAGGTACTCCGCTTCGACCAGGAGCTGCGCGCGACGCTCGGGATGGACGTCGGCCAGACGGGTGGCCATCTCGGCGAGGGCGAAGTCGTTCAGGTACGCCTCGAGCGACCAGGACACGCTCTCCTCGGTGTCCGTGCTCACATAGCCGGCGAAGAACCCGGTCTCGACGCCCTTCCGCCCGACCTCGGTCGCCTCCGGCGCGACGGTCGCGTTCCGCAGTCCGGCGTCGTACGTCGCCAGCGGGTCCGGCAAGGCCACGCCCTTGAGGTACGCGTCCGCGAAGGACACGTCGGAGCTCGTCCCGGTCATGCAGTCCGCGTAGCCCGGCGACGACCAGCGGGCGATCCAGCCGCCGTCGCGGTACTGCTGCACGAACCCGTCCACCAGCTCGGCGGCCAGGGCCGGGTAGAAGAACGCGTATGCCGGCCAGGCGGTCCGGTACGTGTCCCAGAACCCGCTGTTCACGTACATCTTGCCGGGCCTGACCACTGCGTTCGTGACCTGGTCGGTGGCCTCGCCCTCGGTGGGCAGGACCGGGCTCGCGTACCGATGGTCCGGGTTCTCCGCGCTCGCCACGTTCTCGAAGTGCGAGTTCGGATAGAGGTTGAGCCGGTAGAGGTTCCCGTACACGGTCCGCAGCTGCGGCGGCGTCGCGCCCTCGGGGCGGATCACCTGCAGCCGCTCGTTCCAAATCGCGTTGGCGGCGGCCTGGAGCTGCTCGAACGAGCGGCCTTCGAGCTCGAGCTCCAGGTTGTGCCGCGCCTGGTCGACCCCGATGAACGACGTCGCGATCCGCAACGTCACCTCGGAGGCGTCGAAGCTCGCGGCGCGGGCGTTGCCGCGGCCGCCCGACGTGGCGCCGAAGGCCGTCGGCGCACTCGAGAACACGCCGTAGCAGAACATCCGGGTGCGGCCGAACTCCGAGCCGTTCTCGACCCAGCCGGTGACGGCGTTCCCGTCGTACGCGAAGGCGCCGTGCTCGTCGATGGTGTCGAAGACCAGGTGCCGTCCGGGCGCGCCGGCCGGGAACGTGAAGCGGAAGATCGCGCCGTGGTCGGTCGGGGCGAGCTCCGCGCGGACGCCGTTCGCGAGCGCGACCGCGTACAGGTCGGGGCGGGCGGTCTCGTCGTCGTGGCTGAACGCGGCGGCGCGCTCGGCCGGATCGCCCAGCGGCTCGGCGGCGGCGACCGGCATGATCGTCAGCTGATCGCGGTCGCCCATCCACGGGCTCGGCTGGTGCGAGAACGTGAGGCCCTGCAGCTCGGGCCGGTTGCCGGCGTTGTTGGCACGCTGGTACTCGTACGGCCAGCGGTGCGTCGAGGCGTTCGTGACCGGGGTGAGGAAGTTGAACCCGTTCGGCCAGGCGGTGATCGGGAGCGTGTTGCCGCGGGAGAAGTCGTGGCCGGCGTTGGTCCCGCGCCGGGTGTCGACGTACGCCGCGAGGTCCGAGCCGTCGGGCTCCGCCGGCGCCGGGCCGATCTCGACGTCGTCGATCCAGCCCGCGAACTCGTGCCCGGCCTGCGGCGCGTCGACCACGAGAAGCACCTGCGCGATCGTCCGGCCGGCGGCCGCGGTCAGGTCGACCTGTACGTCGTTCCACTGGTCGGCGTACAGGATCTTCGCCGCGCCCTGGCCCGCCGCGTCGGCCGCCTTCCCGTACTGGTCCCGGGCGCCGTCCAGCCGGGTCCCGTCGGCGAACACCAGCTCGACGGCCGCGTACGTCGCGGCGTAGGTCAGCGCGGCGTCCAGCTCCGGATAGATCTTGTACCGCAGCCGATCCCCAGTGGCGACCACTCCCCCTGCGCCCGGCAGTTCGGCCTCCTGCCGCCCGCCGGAAACCCCCGAGTAGCGCGTTCCGTCCACGCTCCCGAATCCACCCCGAGAACTCGTCGGCCCGCCTGGTCCACCACCGGTCGCAATGATCACGCCGCAATGTTACGTATCAGTGCGCCGGCTCGGGAGGAACGTTTCCATCGTGGACCCAGGCGACATAGTCGCGGGCGGTTTCTGCGGCCGGGCGAAGCCGGAGGCCCGCGGTCAGAGCGCGGGTGTTGTCGAGTTGGAAGGTGCCGTCGTTGGAGCCGTCGTGCGGGAGGTGGAAGCGATCCACGGCGGGTGACCAGTCGACCGGCTTCGGGTCGGGTACGACGGTCTGCCAGACGGCGGCGAGGTCCGCGAGCGTGTGGGTCGGGCCGACCGCGTTGAACGGGCCCGGGACGCGGCGGGTCGTGAGGTGCAGCAGGAAGGCGGCGAGGTCGCGGGCGTCGATGTACTGGACCGGCTGGCCGGGGCGGGCGGCACATTCCATCGGGAGGCCGTGCGCCAGCGCCCAGCCCCAGTTGCCGAAGTCCGGGTTGTAGGGGCCGACGACGAAGCCGGAGCGTACGGCGGCGGCGCGGTCGCCGAAGGTGGCGGTGAGCAACGATTCGTTGCGGACCTTCGACGGGCCGTAGAGGTCCATCGTGAAATGGTCCTCGGGGGCGCCGTCCGGCCACGGCAGCAGCGGCGCGGTCTCCGTCATCCCCGGGGTGATCCGGTCGGCGTACACGGCGATCGAGGACATGTAGGTGTAGTGCTCGCAGCGGTCGCGCAGGACGGCCGCGGTCAGCGCGACGTCGCGGACCAGGAAGCCGGACATGTCGATCACGCCGTCCCACTCACCGGTCGCGAGGGCCTCGGGCGCGGCGCGGTCGCCCACGATCCGGCGTACCGACGGAAACAGTGCGGGATTCGTCCGGCCGCGGTTGAACAGCGTCACCTCGTGGCCGTCCGCGAGCGCGGCCTCGACGACGTGCCGCCCGAGGTTCTTCGTGCCGCCGAGGACGAGAAGCCTCACGACAGCTGCTCCACCAGATCCGCCAGCTCGGCCAGCAGCGGATCGATCCAGCCCTCCGACTCCGGGATCGTCCGCACCCCCTCCTCGACCACGAACGTCAGCGCGAGCAGGCAGAAGCAGGCGCCGCCGACGAGCAGCTGCCGATCGACCAGGAACGAGTCCGCCCCGGCGGCCTCGACGTACCGCGCCACGATCGGCCCGCGCTCGTAGCCGAAGGCAACGGCATCGCGCACCAGCGTGTAGAGGTCGCTCAGGTGCGGGGCGACGTACGCCAGCGGCCAGTCGACCGCGGTCCACCGGGTCCCGTCGGTGACGAGGTTCTTCGGTACGAAGTCGCCGTGCACGACACTCAACGGTGCCTGCCGGTGCAGCGCCGCCAGCGCATCGGTCAGCGGCCCGATGTCGAACGACACCCGGCCGATCCGGCCGGCCAGCTCCTTCACACGCTCCGGCGGGAAACCGCTCGGCCCCGGCACCGCCCGGCCGCGGATGCGGGCGAGCAGGTCGGCGGCGGCGAGGAAACCGTCCTCGGTCGGCTCCTGCTCCAGCGTCACCCGGCCGACGTCCTCGAGCACGATCACGCCGTCACCGCCGTACAGCAGGCGGGGCGCCGGCAGCTCCAGCGGTACGACGAACCGCTCGTACGCCGCGTCCTCGCCGAACTGCGTGTCGGTCCCGTGCTTCACGATCACGCTGCGCAGACCGTACGACAGCCGCCGCACCTCGGAGGAGCCCCACTGCCGCAACAGCTCGCCGTGCACCGCGTCCTCCGCCGGAGCACCCAGAGCCTCCAGAACCACCCGTCCCGGAACCCACGCAGGAAGCATCCGAAAAGTAGACCACGCGTCGTCGTCCGCCGCTGCCGAATTAGGGTGTGGGGTATGACGGAGAACGCCACGCACGCCTGGGGCTTCGGCCTCGCCACCGTTACGACCGCCGGGGACGTCCTCGACGTCTGGTACCCGGCGCCCGCGCTCGGGACGCGGCCGGACGACGCCAAGGCGCCGGCCGAGCTGGTCGCGGCGGAGGGCAACGACGAGCTCCGCCAGGTCCGGCGTGCGGTGGTGGCGACCGAGATCGCCCTGGCCGACGCCCCGAGCGGTACGGCGGACGCGTACCTGCGGCTGCACCTGCTGAGCCACCGGCTCGTCCGCCCGCACGGCGTGAACCTCGACGGCGTCTTCGGCGCCCTGCCGAACAACGCGTGGACGTCGCTCGGCCCGGTCCCGGTCGACGAGATCGAGAGCGTCCGGCTGCGCGCCCGTGCGGCGGGTAAGCACCTGAGCGTCACGAGCGTTGACAAGTTCCCGCGGATGACGGACTACGTCGTACCGTCCGGGGTCCGGATCGGCGACGCGGACCGGGTCCGGCTCGGCGCGCACCTGGCCGCGGGCACGACGGTCATGCACGAAGGGTTCGTGAACTTCAACGCCGGCACGCTCGGCACGTCGATGGTCGAGGGCCGGATCGTCGCCGGCGTCGTGGTCGACGACGGCAGCGACATCGGCGCGGGCGCGTCGATCATGGGCACGCTGTCCGGCGGCGGCAAGCAGGTGATCTCGATCGGCAAGCGCTGCCTGCTCGGCGCGAACGGCGGCACCGGCATCTCGCTCGGCGACGACTGCGTGGTCGAGGCGGGGCTGTACGTGACCGCGGGCACCAAGGTCACGCTCCCGGACGGCGCCGTGGTCAAGGCCCGGGAGCTGTCCGGGCAGCCCGGTCTGCTGTTCCTCCGCAACTCCGTCACCGGCGCCGTCGAGGCCCGCCCGCGCAAGGGCGAGGGCATCACGCTCAACGAGGCGCTGCACGCGAACGCCTGATCGTTCGAAAGTATGACTTCGCCAACCGGCGTGAGGCTTCGCACGTCAACCTGTCCGTGGGACAGGAACCTGTCACCCGCCCTTGGACGTTGGGAGCGGTATGGCGGTGAAGCGTGGTGCCCTGGTGGCCGTGGGGGCCATTGGCGTGCTCAGCCTCGTGGTGGGCGCCGGGATCGCCTGGCTCGGCGGTAAGCACGTCGGCAACCTGCTGCCGCCGACCGAGGAGTGCACTGCCACGGTCAACGGCCAGATGGTCGTGGTGGACTTCGAACAGGCCGAGTCCGCGGCGATCATCGCGGGCCTGGCCGTCCGCCGCGGGCTGCCGGCGCGGGCGGCGACGATCGCGCTCGCCACGGCGTACCAGGAGTCCGGCCTGCGCAACCTCGGCCACGGCGACCGGGACTCGCTCGGCCTGTTCCAGCAGCGGCCGTCACAGGGCTGGGGTACGGCGAAGCAGGTCCAGGACCCGTACTACGCGACCGGCAAGTTCTACGACGCGCTCGTGAAGATCAAGAACTACCAGAAGCTCGCGATCACGGTCGCCGCCGACAAGGTGCAGCGCAGCGCGTTCCCGAACGCGTACGCCGACCACGAGGCGGACGCCCGGGTGCTGGCGTCGGCGCTGACCGGGCAGTCGAAGAGCGTCTTCAGCTGCACCGTGAACACCGACTCGGTGCCGGCCGAGGTGATGGGCGCGAACGGGCTGACGCCGCGCGCGGAGGCCGTCCGCAAGGATCTGACCCGCACTTTCGGCACGGTGTCCACCGGCGGGTACGCCGTCGGCGGGGTGCGGACCGGGCACATGGAGGGGTCGGCGCACTACGACGGGCGGGCGGTGGACGTGTTCGTCCGGCCGATCTCGGCCGCCAACACCACGAAGGGCTGGGCGATGGCGCAGTACCTGGTCGCCCGGGCGGACCTGCTGAAGATCAAGACCGTCATCTTCAGCGACAAGATCTGGACCGCGGGTGGGCGCTCGGACTCCGGCTGGCGCGACTACACCCCGCCCGAGCGCTCCGGCGACCCGAAGATCCTCCGGCACCTGGACCACGTCCACGTCGACGTGCTCGAGCAATAAAAGGAGGGCGCCCCGAAGGACGCCCTACTCCGTGCAACCAACTGCTTACTCGTCGTGCTCCTGCGGCGGCAGCGCGGCGATGAACGGGTGGTCCTTGTCGATCTTGCCGAGCTTGGACGCGCCGCCGGGCGAGCCCAGGTCGTTGAAGAAGTCGACGTTCGCCGTGTAGTAGTCCTTCCACTGCTCCGGGGTGTCGTCCTCGTAGTAGATCGCTTCTACCGGGCAGACCGGCTCGCAGGCTCCGCAGTCGACGCACTCGTCGGGGTGGATGTACAGCATCCGGTTGCCCTCGTAGATGCAGTCGACGGGGCACTCCTCGACACAAGCGAGGTCCTTCAGGTCAACACACGGCTGCGCGATGACGTAGGTCACTGCTACTCCTCCTATGGCAGGCAAGCGCAGCGCTGGACTTGGGGTGCTGCGATGCGGTGGTGCTCAGTGTCTCTGGTGTCTCTAGTATCACGGTAGTACGTCGCCCACTCTGCCAGGAGTCCGGATCGTGTCAGGCCTCAGTGCCCGTGATATCGGCCACCGTGTCGTCGTCCGGCACCGGATACCGGGCGGTCTGACCGACGTCATCGGCGTCCTGCAGGCCCGGACCCCTGAATTGGTCGCGGTCCGGCACGCCGACGGCACGGTGCACGGGATCGCGGCCGCGGACGTGACGGCCGCGAAAACGATCCCCGAGATGCCGCTCCGCCCGGTGGACGTCGACCAGCTCTTCCTGACGACCGCACTGGGCCGCCCAGCCGTCGAGACGGCGTACGTCGGTCACTGGTTGCTGCGAGCATCCTCCGGCTGGACCGGCCGCGGCAACTCGCTGCTGCCCGCGGGCGACCCCGGCCTGTCGGTCGCCGACGCGCTGTCCGAGGCCGAGGACTTCTACCGGGAGCGTCACCTGCCGCCACAGGCCCTGGTCCGCGTCGACAGCCCGCAGGACAAGGAGATCCGTGCTCTCGGCTGGGTCGACGCCCGCCCGGAGCAGTCCGACGTACTCGTCATGCACACCACGCTGGATCACGTGAACGGGCTTCCCGGGTACGACGTCCAGCTGGCCGAACAGCCGGACGACGCGTGGTACGCGGCTGCTTTCGAGGGCCCGGTGCCGGACGTGGCGCCGAAGGTCCTCGAAGGGGCGCCGAAGGCGATGTTCGCGTCGGTCGTCGTGGACGGAGTCGTGGCCGCGGTCGGGCGGGGCTCTATGACCGGGCATTGGCTGGGTGTGGACGCGATCCGGGTGGCGGACAGTTATCGGCGCCGCGGGTTGGGTACGGCGATCGTGCAGGGGCTCGCGCGCTGGGCGGGACCCCACGGCGGCCGGCGTACGTACCTCGAGGTGCTGCTGGAGAACACGCCGGCCATCACGACGTACACGCGTCTCGGCTACCACGAGGCGTACCGGTACCGCTATCTGACCAGCCGTTGAGCCGCGGCCGCGCCGATCAGCGTCAGCACGAGAAACCCCGCTAGAACGACCGCCAAGGCCCCTCTGGGGTCGTCAGAGAGTGCGGCATAG
The DNA here is from genome assembly GCF_040680955.1 of Kribbella sp. NPDC051936. Lineage (NCBI taxonomy): Bacteria > Bacillati > Actinomycetota > Actinomycetes > Propionibacteriales > Kribbellaceae > Kribbella > Kribbella sp. NPDC051936. The sequence goes on from NZ_JBFAXS010000011.1 coordinate 183,825, forward strand.
GTCGAACCAGCCAGCGCCACGCCAAGCGCTCCAGACAGCTGTGCGTTGGTGGCGACGACACCCGACAGGTCAGCCGCGTACTGCGCCGGCAGGCTGGACGTGATGGCACCGATCAGTGTGTTGGCACTGATACCGAGCCCCAGCCCGCCGACACCGAGCAGAGCGAACAGAAGCGGGCCGCTGCGGCCGCCGAGCAGCAGATAGGCCAGGACGCTCAGGTAGCCGGCTCCCAGCACCAGACAGCCCACGACGGGCATCCAGTGCGCTCCCCTGCGCAGCCTGGGGATGACAGGTCCCGCCAGACCGAACGCAGCCACCCAGACGACCATGGCGAAGCCCGAGTACGCCGGGCCCTTGTGCAGGCCGTCCTGGAGGTACAACGCCAGGACGAACAGCAACGCGAAGTACGTCCCGCTGGTGCAGCCGTGGGCGAGCAGACCGGCGCGGACGGCCGGGTTCCGGATCACCTGGCGCGCTACGAGCGGGCGGCCGCCGCGGGCGGCTGTGCGGCGTTCGCCGTACTCGAAGAGCGCCAGCGACGGGACGCTGAGTAGGAGGCAGACCCAGGACCAGGCAGGCCAGCCGCGTTCGGAGCCGAGCAGGAGCGGCAGGACGACGAGCAGAACCGTTGCGGACAAGGCGAGTACGCCGCCGAGGTCCAAGCGGTCGCGGTGCCCCGGCGGATCGGCCGGGAGCAGACGACGGCCGGCGACCGCGAGCGCGATGCCGATCGGGACGTTGACGAGGAAGATCGGCCGCCAGCCGGTGCCGAACAGATCGGCCGCGATCAGGACGCCGCCGAGCAGCTGGCCGGCGACGGCGCCACCGGAGAGCGCGATCGAGAAGTAGCCGAGGGCCTTCAGACGGTCACGTCCCTCGAAGTGCAGCTGGATGCCGCTCAGAACCTGCGGAACCATCAACGCGGCGCCTGCCCCCTGGACGAACCGTGCGACCACCAGCGCGCCGATCCCGGGCGCGAGACCGCAGGCGAGCGAGGCAGCGGTGAACACGGCGAGTCCCAGCAGGAACGTCCTGCGGTAACCGAGCGACGCCCCGAGGCGGGCGCCGGTGATCAGCAGAACGGCGAACGCGACGACGTACCCGGAGACGACCATCCCGACCGCCCCCGGGGACGCCCCCAGGTCGGTCCCGATCGAGGGCCCAGCGATGTTGGCCACCGCCGTGTCGATGTTGGCCATGAACTGACCGATGAGCAGAACAGCGAGAACCGCACCGCGGTTACGAGTGAGCAGCACGCCGATGGAACGGTGTGAGACCGCTGAGATGTGAGGGCGCTACGCTGCCGTGCCATGGCGGATCACGTGGTGGAGCGGCCGGAGTACGCCGGGGACTTCGAGGGGACCGTGCGGGTGGAGTACACGCCGCACCCGGACGACGGGGTGGCGGATCCCGGCGAGGTCGTCTGGACCTGGGTGCCGTTCGAGGAGGACCACAGCCGCGGGAAGGACCGCCCGGTGCTCGTCGTCGGCTGGGACGACCCCTACCTGCTGGCGCTGATCCTGACCAGCAAGGACCACGACCGCGACGCCGCCGACGAGGCACGCTGGGGCCGGGTCTGGCTGGACATCGGCAGCGGCGCCTGGGACAACGAGCACCGGCCCAGTGAGGTCCGCCTGGACCGCGTCCTGCGCATCGACCCGCAGCAGGTCCGCCGCGAGGGCGCGGTCATCGACGAGCGCGTCTTCGACGAGGTCGCGGCCGGACTGCACAACCTGCACCGCGGCTGACCGGCCGGCTGATCGGTCAGCTGGCCGGGGGCGTGGTGTTCGTCGCGCTCGACGGCTTCCGGCCGGGCGGCGGCGTGATGCCGCCCGGCGGCGGCGTGACCGGGGTGCCCGGCTTCGGTCCGCAGCGGATGTCGTCGGCGGCGTTGTACTTCGTCGTGAACGACTCGGTCTTCTGCCGGACGCCGTTCTTCGCGAAGTACCGGTAAATGGTGATGTCGAAGCCCGGGGTCGGCGCCTGCGGCTCACACTTGGCGGCCGTGTTGTAGACGACGCTCGGCTGCCGGACGTTCGTCTTCGCCGACTGCCCGGCGGTGACGTCGACGAACTTCGTGCCCCAGATGATCACCCGGATGCTGCCCTTGCTGCCCGGCGTCGACGCCTTGAAGATCGTCTGCACCAGCAGGCCGTGCCCGGAGTCGTTCTGGAACCTCAGGTCCACCGACGGCCACGCCACGGTCGCCTCCCGGCCGATCGGGTAGCGGCTGATGTAGACGCTGTGCGCCTTGTGCTCGAGGATCTTCACGCCGGCGAAGAACGCGGCGTTGAAGGTCGTGGTCGCCGACTGCGAGACACCGCCGCCGAAGTCCTTCTCGAACTTGCCGCCGCTGATGATGTACCCCTCGGCGAACCCGTTCTCCTTGGTCCGCTCGCCGACGATCTTGTTCAGGCTGAAGATCTCGTTCGGCTTCAGCAGCGTCCCGTTGATCTTCGCCGCCGCGGTCCCGATGTTGGTGTTGCGGTACGGCGCGTGCGGGAACTCGGTCTTGAAGTCGCCGATGTTCTGCGTGATCCCGAGCGCGGTCGCCTGCTCGGTGGTGAACTTCGCCTTGGTCGCCGTCAGCGGTACGGCGGCGCGCCGCTCGCCGGTCGGCTTCGGCAGGATCGCCAGGATCGCCGCGCCGACCTTCGCCCGGTCCACCACCATGCCGTCGACCGCCGGGACCACCTTCGGGCCGGCGCCGACGATCTGCACCGTCGCGTCCTTCGGCAGCGTCTCCAGCGCCTTGAACCGCTCCTGGAACAGCGGCTCCAGCGCCTTCGTGCTCAGCGCCGGGATGACCTTGCCCTCCTGCACACTGACGGCCAGCGCCGGGGCCAGCTCGACCGGCTCCAGCTCGACCGACTTCGACCCGACGGTCAGCCGGATCGGGCCCGACATCGCCGGCTCGGCGAACTCCGTCATCGCCTTCTCGATCGCCTCGGGCGCGGCCTGCGGCTTGGTCACCTCGACCGGCAGGTCCTTCGGGGCGCCGTCCGCGGGGTACGCCGCGAACACCGCGCCGGCCGCCTTCGCGGTGTCGAGCTGCAGCCCGTCGGCCGGCTCGTGCTTGACCGGCTTGGTGCCCTTGAACGTGATCGTGCCCTCGGTGGCCTTGCGGTTCACCTGGCCGGCCAGCTTGTCGACGGCCGCCTTCAGCTTGGCGTCGTCCTTGGTGACGACCGGCTCGACCGCGTCGCCACCGGTCAGCGCGTGCCAGATCCGGCCCGGGGCGAGGCTGCGGCCCGCACCCGCGGCGGAGACGGTCTTGTCCACGTCCACGGTGAGTCCGGCGTCGGCCGGCGCCACCTGGAACGTCGACCCGCCCGCCGTCAGCGCGATCGGCGCGGCCGCGCGGTCCTGGAGACCGGCGGTCAGCTTGGCCTTCGCGTCCTTCTCGGAGAGCCCGCCGATCGGGATCCCGAGCACGGTGGTGTCACCCGGAATCTTGTCCCCGGCGAACGCGAACGCCGCGCCGTACCCCACGACGACTACACCGAGCCCGGCGGCGGCGATGATCCCCGCGAGCTGTTTTCTCCCCACCGGACAGAGTCCTCCTGCTCGAGCCTTGGTCAGGGCACAAGCGCACATCCTACGGGACGCTGCGGACCCTCCCGACCGTCGGGGCTGCCCCGCGATGCCCCGGGAGTAACGGTCAGTTTCCGGGCAGTTCCCGGTAGTGACTGGTGTGGTAGATCAGCGCGCTCGGGTCGCCCGGATCGCCCGATCCGAGGCTCAGCACCTCACCCACGACGATCGTGTGATCTCCCCCGTCGTACGTCGCCCAGGTGCGGCACTCGAGCCAGGAGAGGGCGCCGTCGACGGTCGGGCAGCCGGTCTTCGGGCCGGCCGTCGTCCCGATGCCGTCGAACTGGCTGTACAGGTCCCGCCCGGACCGCGCGAACCGGTCCGCGATCGGCCGCTGCGCCCCGGACAGCACCGACACCGCCCAGTAGCCGCAGTCCAGCACGGCCGCGTGCATCCGGACGGCCTTGTCGACGCAGACCAGCACCAGCGGCGGATCGAGCGAGACCGAGGTGAACGCGTTCGCGGTCATCGCGTGCGCGACACCGTCCTGGAGCGTGCTCATGATCGTGATCCCCGTCGCGAACTGCCCCAGGGCAGCCCGGAAGTCCGCAGGCGGGACACTCCCACTCGACTCGGAAGACGACACCTCAGCAGGTTATGCCCGGACCCGGGTTGATACCTCAACCCGGCGTGTGGGACCGATCACGCCACCCGAATCAACATCGCCGTCCGGGGTACCGGACCATCGATGGTTGGTGACCGGGAGCGTCTCCGGCACCGTGCGGGGCCGTCGGTCCGGCTCGGTGCCGGAGCGCTGTTCGTCTCGGTGTCGTCGGTGCTCATCGACCTCGCCGGGACGACGCCTGGGACCGCCGGCTTCTACCGTTGTGCGCTGTCGCTGCCGTTCCTCGCCGCCGCCGCGCGGGCCGAACGCCGACGGCACCCCGCACCGGACCGGACCGAGATCCTGCTCGGTCTGGTCGCCGGCGCCTTCTTCGCGGGCGACATGCTGCTCTGGACCCGCGCGATCGACGAGGTCGGCGCCGGTCTGTCGACCGTCGTCGTGAACGTCCAGGTGATCGGCGTACCACTGCTCGCCTGGGCGATCGACGGCGAGCGGGCCCCGCTGCGCTTCGTCCTCTGGGTCCCCGTGATGATCTTCGGTGTCGCCCTGACCGCAGGGCTGGTGGACGGCGGCGCCGCTGGTACGGACCCGGTGTGGGGGACGATCCATGCCGTCCTCGCCGCGGCCTGCTACTCGGTGTTCCTCTACCTGCTCCGGCGTACCGGGCAGGGCGGGCGGCCGGTGCAGAACTACTTCGTCGTGATCGCCTCGGCCGGCGTCGTCTCCCTCGCCGCCGGAGCGCTGTGGCGCGGCGTTGACCTCACGCCGGGCCTGCGGGTGATCGGGTGGCTGCTCGGCGTCGCCGTCGCCGGAACCGTCGTCGGGTGGCTGCTCGTGGCGACGTACTCACCTCAGCTCCCCAGCCACGTCGGGGCGGCGCTGCTGATGCTGACGCCGGTCGGCGCGCTCGTGCTCAGCGCTGTCGTGCTGCACGAGCGGCCGACCGTGCTTCAGCTGATCGGTGCGGTGCTGATCCTGGCCGGGGCCTACTTCTCCGCCAACCGGATCAGAGGCCGGCGAAGAGGTCGTGTTCGAGGCCGTCGGGGTCCGGGGCGGCGGTGCCCTTGACCAGGCGGTACGGCTCGGAGCTCCAGATCTGGTTGCCGAGGTTGTTGGACAGGGCGAAGAACGGGCCGTCGACGGTGATCTGGGTGGCGTGCGCCTTCATCGCGTTCATCTTCCGGTCGATGAACTCCTCGCCTTCGATCACGCAGTCGATCAGCCGGTCCGGCGTGACGAACGGACCGAGCGGGCCCTCGGGGTCCAGGCCCTCGAACGTGGTGGTGTCGCCGGACTCGCGCAGCAGCCGGAGCTGTTGGCGCATCCGCGACTCGGCCATCGCGGTCCAGTAGATCTTCGGGATCTCCCACGCCGGTCCGAGGTCCTCACGGTACGACCGGGCGGCGGCCAGGTCGGCGGCGTACGTCGCCACCCGGTGGGCCTTGATGTGGTCCGGGTGGCCGTAGTTGCCGTACTGGTCGTAGGTGACCAGGACCTGCGGGCGGACCTCGCGGATGATCGGGACCAGGTCGTCGGCCGCGCTCAGCAGGTCGGCCTGCCAGAAACTGTCCTTGCGGGTCTCCGGCGGGACGTCCGCGTTGCCCGCGTCGTTGTAGATCATCCCGGTGTCGCGGTACTTGCCCGGGCCGCCGAGGAAGCGGTGGTCGGTGACACCGAGCTCTGCCATCGCGTTCGCGAGCTCACCGATCCGGTGCTCGCCGAGGCCGTCGGTCTGATCGGCGGCCAGGTGCGACAGCTCGGGGACGAGGACCTCGCCCTCCTCGCCGAGGGTGCAGGTGACCAGGGTGACGTGGGCTCCCTCGGCGACATAGCGCGCCATCGTCACACCGTTGTTGATGGTTTCGTCGTCCGGGTGGGCGTGCACCAGCAGCAGCCGGCGCTCAGCAAGCTCAACCATGCCGAAAGCCTACGTCGGGCGGCGGACAGTTCGGGATACGGAATTTTCCCGACACCGGTCAGCCGAAGCGCCGGACCAGCAGGCACCCGGCCTGGAACCGTGACTTGGCGCCGAGACCGGCGATCAGCGCGCTGATCTCGGACCGGATGGTGCGCAGCGACAGGCCCAGCTCGTGCGCGATCGCCGCGTCCTTGGCCCCGGTCGCCATCATCCGGCCGATCGTCACCTGGCGGCTGGTCAGCTCGTTGACCGCGGACGGGTCCTGCCGGCGGGACCCGAGCTCGTACACCTCGCAGACGACGTCCGGCGCGAAGTCCTCTCTCCGCACCACCGGGTAGACCGACATACCCACTCCTCCCCAAGAGTTCAGGACAAGGATTCTCGTCGCCGGCCGAGAGCGGTCGCCAGGTACAACCCGTACAAACGACCCATACAGTTCCGGACAGCAGGAAGGGCGGCGCCGAACGGCGCCGCCCTTCACTGTTCAACTTCGTACTGCGGGTGCCGGGGTCAGCTGACCTTCTTCACACCGATCTGCGTCAGGTCGGGGATGCCACCGGTGTTCGGGTCGGCCACGACGTTGTCGAGGTTCGAGCCGACGACGTACACGTTGAGGTCCTGGACGGTCGGCACCAGTGGCGCCGTCTTCATGATCTCGGTGTACAGGTCGGACAGGTCGGTCTCGATCTTCTGCTTGTCGGTCTGCGACACGATCTGTTCCATCTTGTCCCAACCGGCCTGGCTGCGCGCGTAGTTGTTCTGCGCGGCCTTGCCCGCGGCGGTCGTGTCCGGCCCGAAGACCGACGGCACGATCGTCGTCAGGCTCGCCCAGTCGTAGCACCAGCCGGCGGTGATCAGGTCGGTCGCCGCGGAGTCCTGCTGCTGGGTCGAGTAGTAGTTGTCACCCGGGATCTTCTGGATCTCGACGTTGATCCCGACGGCCTTCCAGGAAGCCTGCGCGGCCTCGGCGGCCTTCACGGCCAGACCGGAGTCCGCGGTGCCCAGGACGAGCTTCTCGCCCTTGTAGCCCGCCTCGGTCAGCAGCTGCTTGGCCTTGGCCGGGTCACCCTGCTCCGGAGCCTTGAAGTTCTCCTCCGGCTTGTAGCCCTCCATGTCCTGCGGAATGATCGAGTCGACCACCTTGGCGAGCCGCTCGCCACCACGGCCGTCGCGGTAGCTGGTCCGGTCCAGGCCGTAGTACAGGGCCTCGCGCAGCTTCTGGTTCTTCAGCAGCGGCTTCTGCTCGTTGAACGCGATGTAGCGGCGGCAGATGTCGGTGCCCTCGACGACCCGGTCCTTGACGTTGGCCTGGTTCGTCTTGGCGATGTTCTCCGGCTGCACACCGGCGAAGCTCAGCGAGCTCTGGTCGGCCGCGCCGTTCGCGATCAGTCGCTGGTCGACGGTCGCCTCGGCGTCACCGAACTTGAAGATGAACTTGTCCGGACGCGCGTCGCGCAGCGGGTCGGTCTTCTGGTCCCACTGGTCGTTGCGGACCAGCACCAGCTGCTTCTTGCGGGTGTACGTCTCGATCTTGTACGGGCCGCTCGACACCGGGTGGTTGTCGTACTGCGTCTTGGTGTCCTTGGCCTTCGGGACCGGCGAGAAGACCTTCATGCTCGCCGTGCCGTCGAAGGAGGCGACCGGGCGGTTCAGCTTGAAGACGATCGTCTTCTCGTCCGGCACCTCGATGGCGGTGCAGCCCTTGCCGTTGTTGTTGTTCGCCACGTACGGGCCCTTGTAGCCCTTGCAGTCGAGGTACTCGTGCGCGTACGGCGCACCCTCGGCCATGTCGGCGGCGAACGACCGCTCGGCGTTGTACTTGATGTCAGCGGCAACGATCGGCGTGCCGTCCTCGTACTTGATGCCGTCCTTCAGCTTGAACGTCCAGGTCTTGAAGTCGGGGCTGGACTCGTAGCTGTCGGCGAGGTCCTTCTCGAGGATGATCTTCTTCGCCTTGGCGTCGTACCGGTAGTCCGTCAGCGTCCGGGTGATCAGCTTGCCGATCATGCCGGAGTCGGTGACGAAGTTCCGCGCCGGGTCGAGGTGCTCCACGTCGTTGACGTGGTACACGGTAACGGTGCCCCCCTTGGCACCGGCCGAGGCCTGCCCGCTCGGCGTATTGCTTTCTCCCCCGCCGCAGGCAACCGCGGTCAGGCTCAGACCGAACCCCACGGCGATTGCCACTCCGGTTCGTTTGAGGTGATCCATGGCCAGTGTTTCCTTCCTTGTGTTGACACTTGTCGCCGGGTCACGGCGGCATGAAGAAAGAGATCTACGTCATGTGGCGGTCATCAACTCACGTGTTCACAAACAGCGCAATGCGGATTCGCCCGCTTGACCAGATCGTGATCCCTTCAATGCCGTTGGTACACCGGAGCGAAGCTCTGTGTAGTCGTCAGACCACGTCCCGTTCCTCCGGGAAGTGGCACGCCGCTTGATGGCCCGGGGCGCCGATCTGGACCAGCGGCGGTTCTTCCGCGGCGCAGATCTCCTGCGCCTTCCAGCACCTGGTGCGGAAGCGGCACCCCGAGGGCGGGTTCAGTGGGCTCGGCACGTCGCCGGTCAGCCGGATCCGCTCGCGCCGCTCCTCGGCGTCCGGATCGGCCTCCGGGACCGCGGACAGCAACGCGTGCGTGTACGGGTGCCGGGCATGGTTGTAGAGCTCGTCCCGGTCGGCGGTCTCGACCACCTTGCCCAGGTACATCACCGCGACCCGGTCGGAGATGTGCCGGATCACCGACAGGTCGTGCGCGATGAACAGGTAGGCCAGGCCGAACTCGTTCTGCAGATCCTCCAGCAGGTTCACGATCTGGGCCTGGATCGACACGTCGAGCGCCGACACCGGCTCGTCGCAGACGATCAGCTTCGGGCGCAGCGCGAGCGCCCGCGCGACGCCGATCCGTTGCCGCTGGCCACCGGAGAACTCGTGCGGATAACGGTTGTAGTGCTCGGGGTTCAGCCCGACCGTCTCCATCAGCGCCTGGACGGCCTTCTTCGTACCGCCCTCGGGCTTGGCGCCCTGGATGTCGAAGGGCGCCGAGATGATCGTGCCGACCGTCTGCCGCGGGTTCAGCGACGAGAACGGGTCCTGGAAGATCATCTGGACGTCGCGCCGGAACGGCCGCATCTTCATCCGGTTCAGGTGCGTGATGTCCGAGCCCAGGAACGAGATCGATCCGCCGGTCGGCTCGTCCAGCCGGGTCACCAGCCGGCCCGTGGTGGTCTTCCCGCAGCCGGACTCACCGACCACCCCGAGCGTCTCGCCGGCGTGGATGCTGAGGTCGACACCGTCGACCGCCTTCACCGCGCCGGTCTGCTTCTGGAAGATGATCCCCCGGGTGACCGGGAAGTAGCGTTGCAGTCCGCGGGTCTCGAGCAGCAGCTCGCCGCGTGCGGATTCCTTGCCGGCCGTGTGCTCGGCTGCTGACGTCGTACTCACCGGCGCTCCTCGGCCATCACAGGTTCGGCTTGATCTGCTCGGTGAACAGCTTGCGGCGCTGCTCGGACCGGATGTGGCACCGCACCAGGTGCGGCTCCTGGCCGATCTGCAACAGCTCGGGCAGTTCGGTGGCGCAGTCCGCGCCCTCGACGTGACTCTGGTAGTCGCAGCGCGGCTGGAACGGGCATCCCTTGGGCAGGTTGATCAGCGACGGCGGCGTACCCCGGATCGACTTGAGCCGGCCGTCGCCGGAGCGGTTCACCCGCGGGATCGAACCGAGCAGACCCCACGTGTAAGGCATCTCGGGCCGGTAGAAGATGTCCCGGACGGCACCCGTCTCGACCACCCGGCCGCCGTACATCACGACCACGTTCTCGGTCATCTTGGCCACCACGCCGAGGTCGTGGGTGATCAGGATGATCGCGGAGTTGAACTCCTTCTGCAGATCCTGCATCAGGTCGAGGATCTGGGCCTGGACGGTGACGTCGAGTGCGGTGGTCGGCTCGTCCGCGATCAGCAGCGCCGGGTCGCACATCAGCGCCATCGCGATCATCGCGCGCTGCCGCATACCGCCGGAGAACTGGTGCGGATAGTCGTAGAAGCGCTTGTCCGGCGCCGGGATGCCGACCCGGTCGAGCAGGTCGATCGCGCGCTTCTTGGCCACCGCCTTCGGCGCGTCGTTGTGCACCAGGTAGGCCTCGGTGAGCTGGTCACCGACCCGGTAGAACGGGTGCATCGCCGACAACGGGTCCTGGAAGATCATCGCGACCTGCTGGCCGCGCAGCGTCCGCATCTCGGCCACGGACATCCCGACCAACTCGGCGCCGTCCAGCCAGATCTCGCCGGTCACCTGCGCCCGGCTGCCCTTGTGCAGGCCCATGATCGCCAGGCTCGACACGCTCTTGCCGGAGCCGGACTCGCCGACGATGCCGAGCGTCTTGCCGCGCTCCAAGGTGAAGCTCAGCCCGTTGACCGCCTTCACCAGGCCGTCGTCGGTCGGGAAGTGCACCTGCAGGTCCTTGACCTCCAGGAACGGCTTCCCCGCGCGGGGTTCCGCCGGCGTCGTACTGGTCACGGATTCGGTCACCACGCCACCTTCCTCAGGCCAGCCGCACGCGCGGGTCGATAAAGGCGTACAGGACGTCGACGACGATGTTCGCGAGCACCACGAAGATCGCCGCGAAGAGCACCACGCCCATGATCGCGGGCAGGTCGTTGCTGAGCACCGAGTCGATCGAGAACTTGCCGAGCCCGGTGATGCTGAAGATCTGCTCGGTGATCACCGCGCCGCCCAGCAGGCCGCCGACGTCCAGGCCGAAGATGGTCACGATCGGGGTCAGCGCGGACCGCAGCCCGTGCTTGAAGACCACCGTGCGTTCGTCCAGGCCCTTCGCCCGGGCGGTGCGGATGTAGTCCTCGTTCATCGTGTCGATCATGTTCGCCCTGGTCAGCCGGGTGTACAGCGCCGCGTAGACCAGCGCGAGCGTCATCCAGGGCAGGATGTAGAACTGCGCCCACTTCACCGGACCGACGCTGAACAAGGCGGCGTTCGCGGTGTCCGGGAACGGGATCCACTCCAACTTCACGATGAACAGGAACAGCAGCAGGTAGCCGAACACGATCGTCGGGAACGACACCCCGAACAACGCCAGGCCGACGCTGAACTTGTCGATGAACTTCCCCTTGCGCAGGGCGGCTATCAGGCCGAGCAGGACGCCGGCCACCAGCCAGAGGATCGCGGCTCCGACGGCCAGCCAGAGCGTCGACGGGAACGCGTCCTTGATCGAGTTCCAGACCGGGATGCCGTTCTGGTACGACTCCCCGAAGCACGGCCACGGGCAGTTGCGCTCGTTGCCCTCCGAGCCGATCATGCGGCCCCCCGGGCTCACCAGGCCCTGCATGTACTGCCCGTACTGCACGATCAGCGGCTTGTCGAAGCCGTACGTCGCGTTGACCTGGGCGACCGTCTCCGCGTTGCAGTTCTTGCCGCAGATCAGCAGCGCGGGATTGGCCGGCGTGGCCCAGAACAGGAAGAACGTGATCGCGCTGATCACGATCAGCACGAACACCGCCTGGATCAGGCGGCGGATGATGTAACGGCCCACCGGTCAGCTCCTTCCGGCGCGCGGGTCGAGGGCGTCCCGGACCGAGTCGCCGAGCAGGTTGAATGCCAGCACGGTGATGAACAGCGCCATCCCCGGGAAGAACAGGTACAACGGGTTGCTCTCGATCCAGGCCGACGCGTCGGCGATCATCCGGCCCCAGGACGCGGTCGGCTCCTTGATGCCGACACCCAGGAAGGACAGCGCCGCCTCGGCCGTGATGTTGGTCGGCAGCAGCAGCGTCGTGTAGACGAGCAGCGTCGGCAGCAGGTTCGGCAGCACCTGGCGGAAGATCACGTAGTTCGACCCGGCGCCGAGCGAACGGGCCGCCTCGACGAACTCCCGTTCACGCAGCGAGAGCGTCTGACCACGCACGATCCGGGCCAGATAGGCCCAGCCGAAGAACCCGAGGACGAACATCAGCACCCCCATTCGGAGGGTGTTGTTGTCCGGCATGCCGAACAGGTCCTGGGCCCGCGACGCGACCACCGGTGTCAGCGCCATCACGAACAGCAGCGCCGGGAAGCTCAGCATGATGTCCATCAACCGGCTGAGCAGCGTGTCGATCCAGCCGCCGAAGTACCCCGACACCATCCCGATCACCGTGCCGAGCACGACCGCGATGATGGTGCCGCCGAGCGCCACGAGCAGCGAGACCCGGGTCCCGTAGACCAGCCGGGAGAAGATGTCCCGGCCGTTCTGCGGTTCGACGCCGAGCCAGTGCTCCGAGCTCGTACCGCTGCCCCACAGGCCGCCGATCGGGATACCGCCGTCGCGGGTGTTCAGCAACGGGTTCCCGTTGGCGTCCAGCTTGTTGAACTGATCGGGTGGGAACCCGTTCAGTTTCACGATCAGCGGCGCGAAGATCGCCACCGCGACGATCAGCAGAATCACCACCGCACTGATGATCGCGACCTTGTCACGTCGCAGCCGCGCCCAGGCGATCTGGCCCAGTGAGCGGCCTTCGATCTCCTTCGCCTCGGCAGTCTCTGCCAGAGCATCTGCCGGCAGCCCCTCATCGGGGGACTGCGTCTCCGATACCCCCAGCGTCATCGCCCGTCACCCGTCCTTCTGGTGATGCACCCCGGACTCTCCGGCCCGGCTGGCCGGGTTTCCGGGAACCCTACGTATCTCGCAGTGTGGACGCCATGGGCAGCCGAAGCTAGTCACCGAATCGTGACCGGTGTGACTTCCGCCACTCAGAGCCGGATTCGGAGTGCCTGGACGAACGGCCGGTCGGGTACCAGCCAGTCACTTTCGTCCAGTTCGTCCCGCGCGAACCAGCGCAGCTCGGCGTGCTCACGCAGGACCGGATCGCCGGCCACGACCGTCGCCAGATACACGTGCAGGCGGTACGCCGCCGAGATGTCGACACCCGGCCCGAGCGACTCGCCGACCTTGATCTCCAGGTCCAGCTCCTCGCGGATCTCCCGGACCGCGGCCTGCTCGTCGGTCTCCCCCGGCTCGACCTTCCCGCCCGGGAACTCCCAGCCGCCGTCCGGCCCCGGCCGGTACGCCGCCAGCACCCGGTCGTCCCGCACCATTGCAACTCCCACCACGATCCGCATTCAGACATGATGCTGCCGTGCCGTTGCAGAACAGGGTTCTCCCCACGCAGGACATCGTCGCGGATCCGGGACGCGGTCTGCTGATGGGCAACCGCGGCTGCCTGCACGGCGCCGATCGCCGCCTGGGAACGACCCGTTGGCGGTCGAAAGCGTGGATCTCGTGCGTTCTCGACTTCCGGGGCCGGCGTCGCGATCCGATGCCGCCCGGGCGGTGGACCGCACTGTTCTTCTTCGACGAGGCGGTCGCTCTCGCGGCCGGCCATCGGCCGTGCGCCTACTGCCGGCGCAGGGACTTCCTGCTGTACGCCGACGCCTGGGGCCGGCATCTGAGAGCTCCGGAGATGGACGCGGTCCTGCACAGCCAGCGGGTCGAGTCGCGCACCCGACGGCAGCGCACGACGACCCGGAACCTCGCCGACCTGCCCGACGGGGCCATGGTGCGGCTCGACGGTTCCCCGGCGCTGGTGCTCGGCCGGCGGGTGCTGCCGTGGTCGTGGGAGGGGTACGGCGAACCGCTGCGACCGGCCGGCCCGATCGAGGTCGAGACCCTCACGCCGCCGGCGAATCTTCTTGTGCTGCAGGGCGGATACGCCCCATTACTCCACCCGTCGGCACGCTCGCAACTGAGGTAAGCCTAACTGGAAACACGCCGTACCGAGGGGTCTTCCGTTGGGCGCTCGGCAGGGGCAAAGTGTGCCCATACTGACAGCTACAAAACCATTACTGGAGTCGGCATGGGTGAGGGCAACAACAGCCCAGGCAACATCGCCGCGGTCGTCCGCGCGCTCGAAGGGTTACACGCTGCCGTCGGCAAACTCAGCCAGGAGTACGGTGACACCCTCGGCATCCGCCGGCTGGTGTCCGACGTGGCCCGGTTGAGCGACGACCTCGCAGAGCTGGGCCCGCCCGACCCCAGGCACAGGCCCGGACCAGTTCCGGAGGAACTCGAGGAGATTCCCGACGTGGAGTATGACGCGTCCATGTGGACCGACGCGGAACACGAAGGCTTCGGCGCGCCTGACAGGCATGCCCCATGAGCGAGCGTAGCGAGCAAATTCAACAGAGCGGCGTCCTGCCAGCAGAACCGCCCGCAGCGAAGCGAGGACGGTTCTGATGGCTACCGGAGTGAGCGCGCCAGGACGCGCGCAAATAGGTCTGAAGACCGCGAGAACGGATCGCTGGTGGCTCGCGCCGCTGCGCATCGGCGTGATCCTGCTGTTCTTCATCGTCTACGCGACGGTCCGGATCTTCATGAACAAGTGGTATTGGGTCGACGCGTACCACTACCTCACGCCGCTGTACTCGCCGTGCATCACGAGTAGCTGCGTCGAGGGCTCGAGTCACCTCGGCACCTGGTTCGGCGCCTTCCCGCGCTTCCTGCCGTTCAGCCTGATCACGTTCGTGATCCTGGCCGGCTTCCGCGGCACCTGCTACTACTACCGCAAGGCGGGCTACCGGTCGCTGTTCTTCGCGCCGGCCGCCTGCGCGGTGCCTGAGCCGCACAAGACCTACACCGGAGAGCGGAAGTTCCCGCTGGTCGCGCTGAACCTGCACCGCTACTTCTTCTACGGTGCGCTGGTCTTCGGTCTGCTGAACATCTACGACGGCATCCAGGCCTTCCACGGCAAGGACGGCGGCTTCGGTATCGGCCTCGGCACCCTGATCATCTGGATCAACCTGGTGTTCCTGTGGCTCTACACGCTCTCCTGCCACGCCTGCCGGCACATCGTCGGCGGCCGGCTGAAGAACTTCTCCAAGCACCCGATGCGCTACCGGTACTGGACCTTCGTGTCCAAGCTGAACCCGAGGCACGGCACCTTCGCGATGACGTCGCTGTTCACCGTGATCCTGACCGACTTCTACATCATGGCGCTCTCGGCCGGCTGGTTCTCCGACCTGCGCATCATCAACTGACACAGGACGTCCTTAGACATGACTGAGCTGGAACGACACTCGTACGACGTCGTCGTGATCGGGGCCGGCGGCGCCGGCCTGCGCGCGGCGATCGAGGCCCGCGAACAGGGCAAGAAGACCGCGATCATCTGCAAGTCGCTGTTCGGCAAGGCACACACCGTGATGGCCGAGGGCGGCTGCGCCGCCGCGATGGGCAACGCGAACTCCAACGACAACTGGCAGGTCCACTACCGCGACACGATGCGCGGCGGGAAGTTCCTGAACAACTGGCGGATGGCCGAACTGCACGCGCAGGAGGCGCCCGACCGGGTCTGGGAGCTGGAGACGTACGGCGCGCTGTTCGACCGCACGCCGGACGGCCGGATCAGCCAGCGCAACTTCGGCGGCCACACCTACCCGCGGCTCGCGCACGTCGGCGACCGCACCGGCCTGGAGCTGATCCGCACGCTGCAGCAGAAGATCGTCTCGCTGCAGCAGGAGGACTTCGAGTCCACCGGCGACTACGAGGCGAACCTCAAGGTGTACGCCGAGTGCACGATCACCGAGCTGCTGAAGGACGGCGACGCGATCTCCGGCGCCTTCGGCTACTGGCGGGAGTCGGGCCGGTTCGTGCTGTTCGAGGCGCCGGCCGTCGTGCTGGCCACCGGCGGCGTCGGCAAGTCCTTCAAGGTCACCTCGAACTCCTGGGAGTACACCGGTGACGGGCACGCGCTGGCGATGCGGGCCGGCGCGACGCTGATCAACATGGAGTTCATCCAGTTCCACCCGACCGGCATGGTTTGGCCGCCGTCGGTGAAGGGCATCCTGGTCACCGAGTCGGTCCGCGGTGACGGCGGCGTACTGAAGAACTCCGAGGGCAAGCGGTTCATGTTCGAGTACGTGCCGGACGTGTTCCGGGCGCAGTACGCCGAGACCGAGGACGAGGCGGACCGCTGGTACAAGGACCCGGACAACAACCGGCGCCCGCCGGAGCTGCTGCCCCGGGACGAGGTCGCCCGGGCGATCAACTCCGAGGTCAAGGCCGGCCGCGGTACCCCGCACGGCGGCGTGTTCCTGGACGTGTCGTCGCGGCTACCGGCCGAGGAGATCACCCGGCGGCTGCCGTCGATGCACCACCAGTTCAAGGAGCTGGCCGACGTCGACATCACCGCGGAGCCGATGGAGGTCGGCCCGACCTGTCACTACGTGATGGGCGGCGTCGAGGTCGACCCGGACACCGCGTCGTCCGTCGTACCGGGCCTGTTCGCCGCGGGTGAGGTGGCCGGCGGTATGCACGGCTCCAACCGGCTCGGCGGCAACTCGCTGTCCGACCTGCTCGTCTTCGGGCGGCGCGCGGGGATGGGTGCGGCGAGCTACGTCGACCAGCTGCGGGAGCGGCCGAAGATCGACGAGGCCGACGTCGACGCCGCGGCGGCGGAGGCGCTCGCCCCGTTCGAGCTCGAGGGCGGCGAGAACCCGTACACGATCCACCAGGAACTGCAGCAGGCGATGAACGACCTGGTCGGCATCATCCGCAAGGAAGAGGAGATGGAGCAGGCGCTCGGCCGCCTGTCCGAGTTCCGCAGCCGGATCGCGAAGATGACGGTGGAGGGTCACCGCCAGTTCAACCCGGGCTGGCACCTCGCGCTCGACCTGCGCAACATGCTGACCGTGTCGGAGTGTGTGGCCGGGGCGGCGCTGATGCGGCAGGAGTCGCGCGGCGGTCACACCCGCGACGACTACCCGACGATGTCGGCCGAGTGGCGCAAGAAGCTGCTGGTCTGCGCGCTCGACGCCGACGGCGGCGTGAACGTGACCGAGGAGCAGCAGATCCCGATGCGCGAGGACCTGCTGGAGCTGTTCGAGGTCGACGAGCTGAAGAAGTACCTCACCGAAGAGGAGCTGCCGACAGCATGAGCTACACAGGCAAATTCCGCGTCTGGCGTGGGGACGCCGAGGGCGGCGAGCTCAAGGACTACGAGGTCGAGGTGAACGAGGGCGAGGTCGTCCTCGACGTCATCCACCGGCTGCAGGCCACCCAGACGCCGGACATGGCGGTGCGCTGGAACTGCAAGGCCGGCAAGTGCGGCTCGTGCAGCGCCGAGATCAACGGCATGCCGAAGCTGATGTGCATGTGCCGGATGAACACGTTCGCCGAGGACGAGGTCGTCACGGTCACGCCGATGCGCACCTTCCCGGTGATCCGCGACCTGGTCACGGACGTGTCGTACAACTACCAGAAGGCGCGCGAGGTGCCGGCCTTCAAGCCGCCGGCGGACCTGAAGCCCGGCGAGTACCGGATGCAGCAGGTCGATGTCGAGCGGTCGCAGGAGTTCCGCAAGTGCATCGAGTGCTTCCTGTGCCAGGACACCTGTCACGTGATCCGGGACCACGAGGAGAACAAGGAGAGCTTCTCCGGTCCGCGGTTCCTGATGCGGATCGCCGAGCTGGACATGCACCCGCTCGACGCCGCCGACCGGCAAAAGGCCGCCCAGGAGCAGCACGGCCTGGGCTTCTGCAACATCACCAAGTGCTGCACCGAGGTGTGCCCCGAGCACATCAAGATCACCGACAACGCGTTGATCCCGATGAAGGAGCGCGTCGCCGACCGCAAGTACGACCCGCTGGTCTGGCTCGGCAACAAGATCCGCCGCCGCCCGGCCTGACACACCGCACTCGCGCCCCCTGGCCCCACCCCGGAGCCAGGGGCGCGCCCATTTGCCTGGCTGACCAGCGAAGTTGTGGGTTCTGCACTCGCATTCACGGTGTAGAACCCACAACCTGGCTGGCCGGCCAGGCAAATGGTGGTGGGGGGTGGTTCACCCGCGTTGGGGAGCCGTGGGCGGGGCGTGGGCGCCTAGGGTTCGGGGCATGGATGTTGTGGTGCTGCGGCTGGTGAACCTGGTCGTGTTCATGATGATCTTCGTGCCGATCTCGCAGCGGCTGCTCGGAGTCCGGTTCGGGCTCGGGCGGCTCGCGGTCGGCGCGCTGATCACGCTGAGCGTCTCCGGGCCGCTGGCGATCGCGATGATCGGTACGCCGCCGTGGACCGGGTCGAACGGCGCCGCGATCGCGTTCATGGTGCTGATCGTGCTCTGCTCGATGCTCGCCGGGCTGGTGTTCCTGGTGCTCGCCGAGGCACTGGTGCCGACCGGATCGTTGCCGCGGGCCCGCGATCTGCGGCGGGACCTGAGCGGGCGGATCGCCCGCGGCCGACGGTACCTGCAGATCCTCCGGATCGCGATCAAGCACGGCCTCGGGCCGTACTTGCGCGGCCGCCGCCGCCCGGGCCGGGAGAACGCCGCCGGCCAGGCCGAGCTGGCCAGGTCGCTGCGGCTCGCGCTCGACGAGGCCGGTGTCACGTTCGTGAAGCTCGGCCAGGTCCTGTCCACCCGCAGCGACGTCATCCCGGCCTCGGTCGCGGCCGAGCTCAGCCGCCTCCAGGACCAGGTCACTGCGGCGCCCTGGGCGCAGATCGAGGAGGTCCTCGCCGACGAGCTCGGCGGGCCGCCGGACCGGTTGTACGCCGCCTTCGACACGGAGCCGCTCGCCGCCGCCTCCGTCGCGCAGGTCTACACCGCCCGGCTCACCGACGGCACGGACGTGGTGGTGAAGGTCCAGCGGCCCGGGATCGCCGCCGTCGTCGACCGCGACCTCGACATCGTCCGCCGTCTCGCCCGGCTGCTCGAACGCAACACCGACTGGGGCCGCTCGATGGGGGTCCGGGCGCTCGCCGACGGTTTCGCGGACGCGATGCGCGAGGAGCTCGACTTCACTGTCGAGGCCGGCAACATGACCACCGTGGCGGCCGGCCAGTCCGTTGCTGCCAGCAAGGAACTCGTCGTACCGCGGCTCTACCCGGAGCGCTCGGCCCGCCGGGTGCTGACCATGCAACGGCTCGACGGGGTCGGCCTCGGCAACGCGAACCAGGCGATCGCGGACCGCGGGCTGGACCCGGAGCGCCTCGGCCGCGCGCTGTTCGAGTGCCTGCTCGGCCAGGTGGCGATCGACGGGGTCTTCCACGCCGATCCGCACCCGGGCAACTTCCTGCTGCTCACCGACGGCCGGATCGGCATGCTCGATCTCGGCTCGGTCGGCCGCCTCGACCCGGCCACCCGGGAGGCGCTGCAGCGGTTCCTGCTGGCGGTCGACCGCGGCGACCCGGTGGCCGCCACCGACGCGCTGCTGGAGATCGTCTACCGTCCCGACGTCGTCGACGAGCGCTCGCTCGAACGGGCCGTCGGTCAGTTCATGACCAAGCACCTCGCGGCCGGCGTCGCGCTCGGCCCGGCGATGTTCAACGACCTGTTCAAGATCATCACCTCGCACCAGCTCGGCGTACCGCCCGAGGTCGCCGCGGTGTTCCGTGCGCTCGCCACGATCGAGGGGACGATCTCCCGGATCTCCCCCGGCTTCGACCTGATGGCGGCGTCGCGCCAGTTCGCGACCGCGCACGTCACCGACCGCCTCGCGCCCGACGCGCTGCGCCGTACGGCGACCGAGGAGCTCGCCACGCTGCTGCCGATGCTGCGCCGACTGCCGCGCCGGATCGACCGGATCGCCGCGGCCGCGGAGAGCGGCCGGCTCGGGGTGAACGTGCGGCTGCTGGCCGACGAACGCGATCGCCGGCACTTCACCGGCCTGCTCCACCAGGCGTTGCTGGCGGTGCTCGGCGCGACCGCGGGCATCATGGCCGTCCTGCTGCTCGGGACGCCGGGCGGCCCGAAGGTCACGGACTCGATGACGCTGTTCCAGCTGCTCGGCTACAACCTGCTGGTGATCTGCGCGGTGCTCGTCCTGCGCGTGCTGGTGCTGATCTTCCGGCTGCCCGGCCATCGGGCGACTTGACTTCAACCTCACTTCACCTTTGACGATGGCGGGCATGACGATCACCGATCAGGCCCGCCCCCGACTGTTCACCGGACAGCACCTGCCCCTGGTGCTCGGCGTGATCGGTCTGGTCACGCTCGGCGCGTTCGAGAACCGCGCGGTCGGCACGGCGCTACCCACGATGGTGCGCGAGTTCGGTGCGCTCGGAAGCTTCGGCCTCGCGAACGCGGCGCCGAACGCGAGCTACCTGATCTCGCTCGCGATCGCCGGCCTCTGGTCGGACCGCCGCGGCCCGATCCCGACGCTGCGCGCGGGCGCGATCTCGTTCACGCTCGCACAGCTGCTGGTCGGCACGGCGACCGCGATGCCGATGGTGATCGCGGGACGGCTGCTCAGCGGCCTCGCCGAAGGGCTGCTCGACGTGTCGTTGATGGTGCTCGTCGCCCGCGCGCTCCCCGCCGTACTGCGGCCGCGGATGTTCTCGCTGTTCGCGGCGATGTGGATCCTGCCGTCGGTGCTCGGGCCGGTGCTGACCGGTGTGGTGACGGAACAGTTCGGCTGGCGCTGGGTGTTCCTCGGCGCACTCGTCCTGCTGGTGCCGAGCTGGCTGCTGCTCCGTCCGGCGATGCGTCAGTCGGCCGGCACCCCGGCACCGGAGCGGACGGCCGAGGACGCGGCCGAGCTCGAGGCGTGGCGGGCCGCGCTCCCCTGGGCTCTCGCCGCCTCCGTCGCGCTGTTCTCGATGACACTGGCCGGTGACCACCTGGAAGCGCATCCGTTCCTCGGCGGTACGGCGATCGTCGTGGCGCTGGCAGTGCTGGGACGTGCTGCCGTCCGCGTGATGCCCGCCGGTACGTTCACCGCGCGCCGGGGCTTTCCCGCGGTGGTCGCCGTCCGCGGACTCGGCGGTGCCGCATTCGCCGGCGTCGGCGCATATCTTCCGCTGCTGCTCACGCTGCAGCACGACTTCAGCCCGTCGCGGGCCGGGGTGACGCTGTCGATCACCGGCGTCTGCTGGGCCTTCGGGTCGTGGCTCCAGGGCCGTGAGCACGGGATCGACCGGGTCACCGTCCTGCGGACCGGGCTGGCGTTCATGACCTTGGGCCTGCTCGTGACGTCTCTGCTCGCGTGGACGGACGCGACGACCTGGCTCGGGCTGATCGGCTGGGGATTCGCGGGCATCGGCATGGGGCTGAGCTCGTCGAGTCTCTCGGTCCTCACCCTCGATCTGTCCGACCAGGGCAACTCCGGGCGCAACAGCAGCGCCGGCCAGATGGCGGCGACGATGAGCATCGCCACCGGTCTCGCGATCAGCGGCACCCTGCTCGCGTTCAACGCCGACGACCCGCGGCCGTGGGTCTTCGGCGTGATCGTCACCGCCGGCGCCGCGCTCGCGCTGCTCGGCTTCCTGGCGGCACCGCGGGCCCGCCGACACTGATCGAGACTGCGCAGGCGGCCGCGCCGCCCGGGGTGTTCCAGGACTTCGAGACTGACGGCGACCCGCGGGACGCGACCGCCACGCTGCCGCAGGCCGACCGGATCGAGCGCACCGCCGACCCCGACGCACGGCGGCTCCAGCCTGAAGTACACCGTTGGGCGGTCCAACACACCGGACGCGACCGCCTCGTCGGGACCATCTTGTCCTTAGGGCGCGCGCCGCCGAACTGCTCACCGAGGACCCCGGCCGCTATCGTTCCTGGCGCACCGACGTCATCGCGACGCTCTCCACCATCGGGGTCTAGAGTGAGCGCATGGCTGACCTCTTGACCGACGACCAGATCGACCTCGCGTTGCGCGACCACCTGCCGCACTGGAAGGTCGTCGACAACGAACTGGTCCGGAGCGTCAAGAGCGACACGTTCCTGGACGGCATCCGGCTGGTCGCCACCGTCGCGCAGCTCGCGGAGTCGATGAACCACCACCCGGACATCGACATCCGCTACACCACGATCACCTTCCGGGTCAGCAGCCACGACGCCGGCGGTATCACCGACGACGACCTGGTCCTGGCCCGGCACATCGACACTGCCGCCGGCTGACCTCTTCCCGTCATGGCGCTTGTCGGCCACGACAAGCGCTGGGTTGCAGTGCGGTCATGCCCTTAAACATAAGGGCATGACCTCACGCCCCTTTGTCCTCGCGGCCGCGGCCGTCGCCCTGCTCGGCGCCCTTCCCGTACCAGCTGGTGCGGCGACACCGACCCCGTCGTGGAACCGGCCGCACTGCGGAAAGGTGTACGGCGACGGCTCGGTGACGTTCACCGAGACCGACGGCCGAGTGCTCGCCGATACGACCGACAAGCTGCTGCCGGTGACCTACGCGAAGGTCGCGGCGCTGCAAGAAGTCAACACGCTCGTCAGCATCGGCAAGCAGACGATCCAGCGCTCCAGCGACGCCGGCTGCAGCTGGCAGTTGCTGGACAAGGTGCCGGACGACCTGAGCACGTACGACGTCCAGCCGGGGCCGGGCGATTCGGCGTACGTCTACAGCGTCAACGACCAGCCGATCCATCGCGTGCATGGCTCCAAGGTGACCACCGTTCTCGGTCCGGTTGTCGGTGGCGGGCTGGCCGCGCTGGACGCACGGCCCGGGCGTTTGCGCGCTGTGGCCGGTGACGGGCAGCTGTACGACTCCTCGGACGACGGGGTGACGTGGCAGCGTGTCGGCGTACCGGCGGCTGCCGATCTGTTCCTGTACGACGCCGTGGTGGATCCGCGGGACCCGGACCACGTGGTGATCGGGGTGATGTCGGACGGGGTGTACGTGACGTTCGACGGCGGGCGGACGTGGACGCGGTCGCGGCCGGTCGAACGGGTGAACGCGTTCAGCCTGGCGATCTCGCCGGCCGACCCGTCGAAGGTCTGGATGGAGGGCTACGACGAGGACCGGTCGACCCGGTTCATCTGGGAGTCGGCCGACGGCGGGCAGAAGTTCCGCGAGGTGCTCGACCAGACCCGCGCCGACCTCGTCAACGGCAACCACATGTGGGCCTCACCGGTCGACCCCGACCTGCTCTACTTCAGCTACGGCACGTCGTTCATGAACTTCGGCGCCGACCTCTACCGCTTCGTCCCCTCCACCGGCACCCTCACCAAACAACACAACCCCCACGACGGCATCCCGTCCCTGGCCTTCAACCCCACCAACCCCTCCATCCTCTACCTGGGCCTAGCCGAAGAACGCTGAGAAGAGGGCTGATGCCTGCCTGGGCTCGGCATGCCGGTGCCAGCGCTTGGACGACCATCCGGTTCGGCTGTACCGGCAGATCGTGCTGGTACAGCTGAACCTGCGGCAGAACGTCAGCCAGACGGTGCTCGCGGACCTGTTCGGCATCAGCCAACCAACCGTGTCGGGGCGCTCGATCGTGCAGCTGCTGCAACCGCGGGGTAGCTGTCGGCGGGTGGTTGGTGCCGACGGAAACTGCGCGGACAGCAGGCACAACCGGCGCGCCGGTTGTGCCTGCAACGGGGCGGAGGGCATGCAAACCGTGGGCCGGTCATCGGCGGCGGGCGCGCGGGTGGCGGGCTTTCGCAGGCGCCGTCGATTCATCTCCAGCATGGGTCGTACGGCTTGCTTGGGGAAGGTAGACAGCGGTAGCGGTTTGCCTCAGAGGGTTCCCGGTGGCCTGTACTCGGGCTCGGGGTGGACGAGCGGCGAGACTTGCGCGGGCGTCCCTGAACAAACTCGTCGTGCGTACGCAGGCTGAGGTGGGACCTGGATGACATGGCCCGGGCGAGTCGGATCGGCCGCGATTCGTCGGCGAGGTAACCATCCGCCAGGTCATGATCTCCAGACCTCCTGCCCCGAGCACAAGCCACCTGGCACTTCCTCCCCCCAGCATGCCGCCGATCGCCACCTACCAAGCCGCACCCCCGGCCTTGCTCGGACCACGCACCACCCAGATCATCAGCAGCCTGACGCGCCGCAGCACAACAACCTCCTGCCCTGAGCACAAGCCACCTGGCACTTCCTTGCCCCAGCCTGCCGCCGATCGGCACCTACCAAGCCGCACCCCCGGCCTTGCTCGGACCACGCACCACCCAGATCATCAGCAGCCTGACGCGCCGCAGCACAACAGCCTCCTGCCCGCGTGCCCGAGGGTAGAAGGCCGTTGTCCTGTCCGGCGTCAACCGGTCGCCGCGAACGCCGCGGCCTGCTGCAGAGCGGCCTCATCCGCCCGCCACCGCGAGGGGTTCCCGCCGGCCTCCCCACCAGCAACTGGATGGACGACCCGCAGTGCCCCACCGCCATGCTCGACGTCCGCCGATGCCGTACGACCTGGCTCAGCACCCGGCCCCGCCGTACCACCCGACGCACCACCCAGCCCACCCGACCCGCCCGGCTGAGCGTCCGGTGGCGCCGTGCGACGCGGCTCAGCACCCGGCCCCGCCGTACCACCCGGCACACCGCCCGGCCCCGCCGTCCCGCGTGGCTGAGCGTCCCGCGATGCCGTACTGAGTGGCTGAGTGTCCGGTGGCGCCGTGCGACGCGGCTCAGCACCCGGCCCCGCCGTACCACCCGGCACACCGCCCGGCCCCGCCGTCCCGCGTGGCTGAGTGTCCGGTGGCGCCGTACTGAGTGGCTGGGCGTCCGGCGGTCCCGATCGTCGTGCTGCGGGGGCGGCTGGCGGGGCCGTGGCCCAGGCCGGGCGGGTGACGTGGACGATGCCGCTGGTGATGCGGATATGCCAGTGGCCGCGGTGGACGTCGGTGTGGTGGCGGCGGCACAGCAGGGCGAGGTTCGAGACTTTGGTGTCGCCGCCGTCGATCCAGGAGATCAGGTGATGGGCGTCGCATATGATCGGCGGCGCTCCGCAGACCACGCAGCCGCGGTCGCGGGTGTCCAGGGCGCGGCGCATCGGCTTGGTGATCAGGCGTTCGCGGCGGCCGACGTCGAGCGGTTCGGAGTTCGAGCCGAGCACCAGCGGGATGATGTTCGCGTCACAGGCCAGCCGCCGGATCGTGGCCGCGGACAGCCCGCCACTGTAGACAGTGCGCCCGATCGCGTCCGCGGTCGCGGCCTTGAGGTCGTCCAGGTCGATCGTGACGGTGATGTTGGCCTTCGCGCCGTACCCGGCGACCCGACGATCCTTCCCCACGCTCCCGGCACTTTCCGCACTGCCAGCACTGCCCGCATTGCCGGCGCTACCCGCACCGCCCGCACTGCCGGCACTGCTCGCGACGGCTGTGGTCGCCGCAGCAGGTCCGGTAGGTCCGGCGGGCGCGGTGGGCGCGGTGGGCGCGGTGGGTCCCATGGTGTCCCATGCGGCAGCGGCGATGCTCAGGGCGCCGGACAAGGCGTCGGCCTGGCGCTTGTCGCGGGGGCGCGGGTCGTGTTCGCCGTCGACGGTCTTGTGCGGGCGGGCACCGGCGTGCACGACGGCGCGCAGGAGTTCGGCGTTCTCATTGGCCAAGAAGCCCTTGAACTTCACCCCGTTGTCCGCAGCCGACAGCGTCAAGGACTCCCGTTCATACGCCTTCAGCTCCTCCGGTTCGGGGCCGTCGGAGTCCAGCAGGTCGGCGATCTCCTTGGCGGCGGTGCGCAGCTCGCCCGGTGACAGGTGGCCGGCCAGCCCGACCAGCTGCTCCGCGGCCGCGTCCAAGTGCTCCACCTGCACCCGCGACCGAACCCGGTCCAGCCCGAACACGATCGCCGCCGCCTGCGCCGGCCGAAGCAACCAGCCGCCGTCGCCGCATCCGCTGTCGCCGGATCCGCTGTCGCCGGACCCGCTGTCGTCCGGTACGTCGGCGGTCGTGGCGGAGGAGGCGGTGCGGTCGAGGGCGGCGGCCACGGCCGGGTAGTGCGGGGCGGCCTGGGCGAGGCGGAGGGTGCGGCGGGCGGCCGGTGGGTCCAGGCGGTACCGGAAGCGCAGGAGTTCGGCGGTGTCGCGGGCGCCGAGCTCCTGCGCGTACCCGGTGGACTCGATGGCGGCGACCACGCTCAGCCGGTAGGACTCCAGGCGGGCGAGCTCGGCCTCCAGCGTGTCGAGAGTGGACAGCAGTTCGCCGCCACTCATCGACCACGCCGGCCGTTCGCCCAGGAGTTCCATGGCATTGACTCTAGACGGCGCCACCGACAGTTTCCGGGCCGGAATCCCCTTATTTTGTGGGCAATCCGGGGGCCCACACCAGCAAACACCCTCCGCCGCGTGCGGGAGCACCCGCTCGGTCGAAAGCACGATCCACAGATCGACCCAGTTCCACACCTGCGCCCAACTCTGGTCGGAGCTCGCACGGACGCCATCGAACGGACGCGCGCGCGACCACCCACTGCTCGCAGCAGTCACAACGAGGCCGGCGCTACAGGAGATTCGCTGTTCCTGTGGCAGCTGCCCGACGGCCCCGAACAGCAACCTCTGCCGACAGCCGAAGGCGGCGCCTGTAGACCCAACCCTCCCTGCACCCCAAATCCTCACTGCTCTTGTCTTGTGTCTTTCTTCCCTGCCTTCCCCCGGCACCTCCCCACCCTCAACTCACCCCTTTGTCCTCTCTCTTCTCCGCTTCCCTTCCTCCCCACCTGAGCCCAGGTCGTCCGGGGTTCAGGTGGTAAGTCTCTGGCTCGGCTGGATCGGTTACCGTTGACGAGTGACGAGTGCTGAGGTGTATCGGCTGCTTGGGTTCGCCGACGTGGATCGGGAGGCGGCTGAGGCGTTCTCGCCGGATCAGGTGGCGGTGAAGGAGCTCGCGGACCAGATCCGGGGAGCGATCGGGAAGCTCGGCAGCGAGCCGGAGTTCCGGATGCCGGAGGACCCGCGGAACTCGATCCAGGCGTTCCTCGAGACCGTCCCGGACATCCGCCGGTACCACGCCGAGCGCGGCATCCCGGACGACATCAGCTGGGCGACCCTTGCCGACCTCGGGCAGCAGATCAAGGTGAACCGGCGGACTCACGGCGACTACGGCCTGGAGACGCACTGGTGGATGACGATCCACTGGACCGGTCAGATCTACGCGCTCGGCCGGCTGCAGTACCTGCTGCACCAGGTCCCCGCCGACAAGCCGGTCCCCGGCACCGAGCCCGGCGAGTGGATCATCGGCGTGCACATCCCCGAGACCGGTCCGCTCACGCCAGAGCTCGTCGACGACAGCCTCCAGCAGGCGCGCGAGTTCTTCCCGCGCTACTTCCCGGAGTACCCGGTACGGACCGCGAACCTGTGGTCCTGGCTGATCGACCCGTACCTGCTGGACCATCTCCCGCAGGACTCGAACACGGTGAAGTTCGGCCGCCGCTTCACGCCGTACGGCACCCCGAACGACAGCCAGGACAGCGCGATCTTCTTCACCTTCCGCACCCACGGCACCGACCACCTGGACGACCTCCCCCAGGACACCCGCCTGCAGCGCCTCGTCGTCGAACGCATCAAGAACGGCGGCACCTGGCAAAGTGGCTACGGCTACCTGCGGCTATGACGGCTGGCGAGGGCCGCGGGGTACGCCGTACTTCGTGAGCCAGCTCGCCAGCTCCATGTTCGACACGCACTGTACGTCGGGTTGTTTGCACGTCTCCAGGACGAAGGTGGTCAGCGCGTCGGAGTAGACGCTGTTGTTCCAGCGGTTGAAGTGGTTACCGAGGAACAGGGGCGGGTTGCCGCTCGCGCGTGACTTCGCCAGTGCCTGCCGGTACGTCGCGAGCACCTGGGCCTTCAACGCCGGTGCCTGGGCGAGCGGGGCCTTGCGGGCCTGGGTCTGCGCGAACCACAGGTTGTAGTCCATCGTCAGGGTCTTCTTGCTGGTGCCGGCCAGTGTCACGGACTGCAGCGGGAAGTTCCACAGTCCGTTCGCCTTCTTCGGCCAGGCGATGTACCCGGGCGCGGACGCGTCGTACAGCATGCCGCGCTGCGCCATCGCGAGCCGGTACGCGGACCGGTCGCCCTCCAGGCACGGTGTCCGCATGCCCTTCACCGTGGCGGGGTCGAACGGCGGCGCGACGGTCTTGCCGGCTGCCAGTGACGGCCCGGTCCGCACCATCCGGTCGAACGCGCCCAGTTCGGCGATCCACTGCGCGGTGGTCCAGCGGCCGATGCCGTTCGTGCCGCAGAAGTGCCCGTTCGCGTGGGTGCCGATCTCGTGGCCCTCGGCGATCGCCTCGCGTAGCACCTTGGTCCGCCCGAGGATGCCGGCCGTGTCACCCCAGCCGATGTCCGAGGCGCCCGGCTTCTTGTACGGCGGCGTGTAGTCGCTCCGCCGGTCGCCCGGGTACAGATACGGGCCGGAGAGGAAGAACGTCATCCGCGCGTCGACCTGCTTCGCGACGGCGCGCCAGCGCGACCAGAGCATCAGATCGCCCGCGCCATCGAACGAGACGACGACGAACAGCGGCGGCTTGCCGTCCGGCAGCCGGCCCGGGAAAGAACGCGTCACCGGCGCGGCGGCGAGCAGGTTCCCGGCCGCAGGCGGCATCGACGCTGTGGCCGCCGGCGTCGACGGCTTCGGCGATGAGGGCGGCATGCTGGGCCCAGGCGACGACTTGGGCGTCAGCTTGGAGGTCGGCTTGCCCGTCGGCTTCGACGTCGGCTTGCCAGTGGGCTCCGCCGAGGTCGGCACACCGGGAGTGGGAGCGCCTTCCAGCGGTACGTCGGCACATCCGGCCAGGACCGCCGCGACGACCACCGCAGCGGCCGCGAGGTTCGCCCCAGGTCGTGTCGGAGCCCTCGGACACGACCTCAGCCTCACCACGGGTCTACTGACGCACGAGAGCCTTCAGAGGTTGGATCGGGACACGCGGCCGCGGGGAAACCCGGGCCGGGATCGTTAAGCGGCCGTGATCTTCGCGGCGCGGCGCCGGACCGCGATCCGGCGGGAGGTCTCGACGACCAGACCGATCACCGCGGCGAGGCTCAGGCTGAACACGAGCCCCTTCAGCTGGTCGTGCGCGAACGCGTCGCCGCCGAGATACCCGAGCAGGGCGACATACGTGTACGCAACCGTCACGCCCGCGAACGTGAAGACGATGAACTTCTTGAACGAGTACCGCGTCGCGCCCGCCGTCAGCGTCGCGACCATCCGGGCGCCGGGGATGTAGCGCACCGTCATCAGGATCAGGCCGCCGCGCGAGTGCAGCGCGGCCGAGACCTTCTCGTAGAGCTGCTGGCGGCGCTCCTGGCGTTTCATCCACCGGTGCAGCGCCGGGCCGGAACCGCGGCCCAGGAAGTAGCAGACTGATTCGCCGATCACGGACCCGACCATCGCGACCGTGATCACGAGCAGCAGGTTCTGGTGACCGGCGGCCGCGGCCATGCCGGCCGTGATCACCATGCCTTCGCTGGGGACCACCGGGAACACCGCGTCGATCGCCGCGGCGGCGAACAGGATGAGCAGCAGCCAATGCGAGGCCATAGCGATCCCGAGCAGGTGCCTGGCGACCTCCATGAACCCTGTCACCCCGGCAGTGTGCCATCCATCGGCAAAAGTGCCGCAATCCCATCGGTGTGATTCAGCTGCGCTTCATCCGATGTTCAAGCTGCGCCACCCACTGCGGTCAGAGCAGCACGGGGAGTTCGCTGATCGCGTTCATCAGCAGACTCGGGTGCCGCGGCGGATCCTGCGCGGGTACGGCGAGCCGCAGCCGCGGGAATCGCTCGAACAGCATGCCGAGCGCGATCCGGCCCTCCAAACGAGCCAGCGGAGCGCCGAGGCAGTGGTGGATACCGTGCCCGAACGCGAGGTGTGCGGTGTCCGCCCGGGTGATGTCCAGCTCGTCCGGCCGCTCCACCTTGCGGAGGTCGCGGTTGGCCGGGAGGAGCGCGAACACGATCACCTCGCCGGCCTCGATCCGGGTCCCGGCGATGTCGATCGGGGCGCTGGCGATGTACGGGATCGCGGCCTGCAACGGGCCGTCGTACCGCAGCAGTTCCTCGACGGCCGCGGGCAGCCGCTCCGGCTCGGCCGCGAGCAGCTCGAGCTGGTCGGGATGCCGGAGCAGAGCGTGGACTCCGTTCGTGATCAGGCTGACCGTCGTCTCGTGGCCGGCGGCGAGCAGCAGGAACACCATCGAGGTCAGCTCGTCCTCGCTGAGCTTGTCGCCGCCGTCGCGGACCGCGATCAGGCCGGACAGCAGGTCGCCGGTCGGCGCCTGCTGCTTCTGGACGATCAGCTCGTGGACGAATCCGAGCATCGACGTGACCGCGTCGACGTACTCCTCCGCGGTGTACACGGCCGCGTTCACGAACACCGACGACCAGCGGCGGAAGTCGTCGCGCCGGACCGCGGGGATGCCGATCAGCTCGCAGATCACGGTGATCGGCAGCGGGTAGCTGTACGCGTTCACCAGGTCGACCGGCCCGGTCGCGGCTGCCATCTCGTCGAGCAGACCGGACGCGATCTCGCGGATCCGTGGCTCGAGGGCCTCGATCCGGCGCCGGGTGAAGGCGGCGGTGACGAGTTTGCGCAGCCGGGTGTGGTCGGGCGGGTTGGCGCCGAGCATGTGCTGCTCGGTGCGCGCGATCAGGTCGTCCATGACCGTGTCGCGGTGCGGGCCGTCCATCGGCGAGCGCACCACGTCCGGATGCGCGAGCAGCTCGCGTGTCTCGGCGTACCCGGTGACGAGCTGGACCGGTACGCCGGTGAACAACATCATCCGCTGCACGGGTCCCGTGGCCGCCAGGTCCTCGAAGCCCCAGTGCCGGGCGATTCCGCTGGTTTCCGTGAACGGCTGCCGCATGCGGCCAGCCTACGGTCGGCCGAGGTGCTCGGTCAGTTCGGTGCGGGAGTGGATGCCGAGCTTCGCGTAGACCTTGCGCAGGTGGTACTCGACAGTCTTCGGGCTCAGGAACAACCGGGCCGCCGCCTCCCGGATGCTGTTCCCGTCCACGAGCAGTACGGCGATCTGGCGCTCCTGCGGCGTCAACTCGTCGGCTGTGCTCGGCACACGACGCCGCGCGGTCTCCCCCGTCGCCCTGAGCTCGGCCGCTGCCTGATCGGCCCACCTCAGCGCACCGAGTGCGTCGAAACCCTCCACTGCGAGTCGCAGCTGGGTGCGGGCGTCCACGCGTCGCCGTACCCGCCGCAGCCACGCGCCGTACGCCAGCCGGGTCCTGGCCAGCTCGAAGGCGTCCAGTGTCTCCTCATGCCACCCGAGCGCCAGCACGAAGTCGGACTCACTGTCTCCGACCACGCCCCGCGCCCTGGCCGCCCGAGCCAACGACCATGGCTGTCCTTTGGCTTCAGCCAGCGCCGAGTGCTTGAGCACCGCTCGCTGTGCGTCTTCCACTCGCCCCAACCGCAGGTACACCTCAACCAGCTCCGGTGCAGGCGAGAGGTCCGGGTCCTTCAGCTCGTACTCGGCCAGTACGTCGACCAGACGCTCGTACTGCGGTAGCGCCGCGGCCGGATCACCACGGCCCAACTCAAGGTCCCCCAGCGCGAACAACGACCACACGGTGCCGAGATGGATCTCTTGTGCCGCACAGATCCGTAGACACTCCTCGGCGAGTTCCTGGCACTCGACTCGGCCCTGGTGCGACATCAGCCACGCCAGTCCGGCCAGGTTCATCGCCAGTTCAGTCGTTTGACCGGTCTCCCGCGACAGCCGGATCCCCTCGTCGTACGACGCCTCGGCGTCGGCCCAGCGATCGGTAGTCGCATCGTCGCGCGCCAGCACGAACAGCAGGCCGGGCAACGTCCCCAGGGCGACCTGCTCACGCCGCTCGAGCATCGCGTGCTGCAAGAGCGTGCGACCGGTCCCTGTCTCCCGCAGGAACAGCGCGGCCAGCACCATCCACACCTGGCGACGGCGGTCCCGGTCCAGCTCGTCGGACGGCGCCAGCGCGATCGCCGCGCGGATCTGGTCCGTGCCACCGCTTCCGGCGAGCACCTTGGCGACTCCGCTCGCCAGCAGGCCGATGATGCGCGGACCGGGCCGATCGACGGCCGGCAGCAGACTGTCGAGGCGATAGGCCACCTCCAGCCCGGCGGTCGCGTCACACAACCGGAAGCAGGCACCGACCGCATCGGCGAGCAGTACGATCGCAACGGCGGGGTCGGTGGACTCCGCGGCGGCCGCGACCAGGATGTCGCGGGCGCGGCGCGGCGATCCGCACTTCACCTCGATGTCGCCCCGAACCTCCTGCGCGCGAATCCGCACCGGCGACGGCGGACGGAGGGTCAGCGCGTCACCCAGCAACGTCTCGGCCCACTCCGCGAGCCCCGCCGACCAGGCCGCTTCACCGGCCGCGACCAGTCTGATCGCACGGTCGGGAGGCCGCTGGCTCAGCCGTCCAGCACGCTCGTACGCCGTCGCAGCGACCGCGTGTGCACCACGAGCCGCCGCGTGCTCGGCCGCAACGTCCAGTCCGGCCGCCACCTCGTCATCAGCGCCGAGGACCGTCTCGGACAGGTGCCAGGCCCGTCGGTCCGGGTCCGGTGTGGCCACAGCCACCGCGCGGTGCGCCGTACGACGTTCTGCCGGGTCGGCGCTCGCGTAGATCGCGGAGCGGACCAGCGGATGCCGCCACTGGACCTCACCGTCACGAATGGCGACCAGACCGGCAGCTTCGGCCTCCTCCAGTGCTGCCACGTCCACGCCGAGCTCGGCGCAACCGCGGGACACCGCTGCGAGTTCGCAGTCGTCCAGTGCCGCGACGAGCAGCGCCGTACGGGCAGCCGCGCTCAGCCGGTTCGCCCTGCTGGCAAAGGCTTCGGCGAGCATCGTCGGTACCGGGAACGGCACCCCGGGCGGTATCCGCTGCAAGCGGTCCGGATCGTCAGCGAGCTCCAGCAACGCCAGCGGGTTGCCTGCCACTGTTTGATGCAGCTGCTCGATCAGATCGCCCGGCAGATGCTGCACGACCTGCCGCGCGGCATCCAGCCCGATCCCCTGCAGGTGCAGCCGTGGCAGATCAGCCTCGAACGGGTGCGGCTCGCCCAGACGAGCCGCGATCAGCAGGACGATCGGATCGGCCACCAGACGGCGCGCTGCGAACAACAGGGCCTCTGCCGACGGACGGTCGAGCAGATGCGCGTCGTCGATGAGCAGTGCGAGCGGCGCGCTCTCGGCGTACCGGCAGATCAGGCTGAGCGTCGCGGCTCCGACAGCGAATCGGTCCGCAGGGCGCGCCGCGTCAGGTCCGAGCGCCAGCGCCGAGGCGAGAGCTGATCGCTGCGGTCCCGGGATGCGGTCGAGGCCGCCCAGTGCCGGACGCAGGAGCTGGAGCAGGGCGGCGAACGGCACCTCGCGTTCGGCCTCGGTGCCGCGGGCGCGCAGGATCCGCAGCCCGTGGGCCACGGCGGCAGTTTCGTTCAGCAGGGCGGTTTTGCCGATACCGGGCTCGCCGGTGACGAGCAGTACGCCTGCGGCTCCGACCCGCGCCCCCGCGACCAGCTGCTCGATCACCCGGCGCTCCGCGTCCCGCCCGATGAGCATGTCTCGCAGTGTGCACCAGGTGCCCCACCTGATGCGATGGTCCGGCTCCGCTCCCTAGGTTCGCGGGTACCGAACAGCTAGGGGGAGAAAGAGCATGACTGTTGCAATCGACGTCGACAAGCTGATGGGGCTGGTCTACAAGGCCGTCGACGAGGTGGGGGCGACGCTGAACGCGGCCCTGGTCGTGATGGGCGACCGGCTCGGCTACTACCAGGCACTGGCCGACCACGGCGCGGCCACGCCGGCCGAGCTCGCCGAGCGGACGAGTACCGACGAGCACTACACGCGGGAGTGGCTGAACGCCCAGGCGGCCGGCGGGTTGGTCGAGTACGACGCCAGTACCGGGCGCTTCACGTTGCCGCCGGAGCAGACCGTGGCGCTGACCGATCCGACGAGCCCGGCGTACCTGCCCGGCTTCTTCCAGATCGCGCTCGGCACCGTGCAGCACACCACGGAGACGATCGAGGCGGCTCGCAGCGGCGCCGGCGTGGGCTGGCACGAGCACACCTCCGACGTACATGTCGGGTGCGAGCGGTTCTTCCGGCCGTCGTACAACGCCAACCTGCTGCCCAGTTGGCTGCCCGCTCTCGACGGAGTGGTGGACAAGCTGCAGCGCGGCGCGAAGGTGGCCGACATCGGCTGCGGGCACGGCGCGTCCACGATCTTGATGGCCGAGGCGTTCTCGCGGTCCACGTTCGTCGGCTCGGACTACCACCAGGAGTCGATCGAGACGGCCCGGCAGCACGCGGCCGAGGCCGGAGTATCCGACCGGGCGACCTTCGAGGTCGCGGCCGCGGACCGGTTCAGCGGATCGGGGTTCGACCTGGTGACCACGTTCGACGCCCTGCACGACATGGGCGACCCGGTCGGCGCGGCCCGGCACGTTCGTGAGGCGCTCGCACCGGACGGCGCGTGGATGCTGGTCGAGCCGATGGCCGGCGACCGCGTCGAGGACAACCTCAACCCGGTCGGCCGGGCTTACTACGGCTTCTCCACGCTGCTGTGCACGCCGGCCTCGCTGTCGCAGCCGGTGGGTCTGGCACTGGGTACCCAGGCCGGCCCGGCCCGGATCCAGGACGTCACCAAGGCGGCCGGGTTCAGCCGGTTCCGCATCGTCGCGCAGACGCCGTTCAACCTGGTCTTCGAGGTCCGCCCTTGACAGAACAGTTCACCAGTTGGTGAAGTAATGCGGTGCTGAGCAGAACCTTCGGAGCGCTTGCGGACCCGACCCGGCTGGCCGTCGTCGGCCGGCTGAGCCAGGGCGACGCCACGATGGGCGAGCTCGCCGAGCCGCACCGGCTCACCGCGCCGGCGATGACCAAGCACGTGGGAGTGCTGGTCGACGCGGGCCTGGTGAGCCGGAGGCGGGTCGGCCGGACCGTGGTGTGCTCGCTGCGGCCGGAGGCGTTCGCGGAGGTCGAGCAGTGGCTCGGCGACCTCACGACGTACTGGAACAGCACCGTTGACCGGCTGGAAGAGCTTCTGCGAGGGGATGGCGATGGACACTGAGATCCGGATCGAAAGAGTGCTCCCGGCAACGATCGGAAAGGTGTACGACGCCTGGACGCGGCCCGATCTGCTGGCCCGGTGGTACTGCCCGAACCCGAAGCTCGAGCTGAAGGTCGACGCCGACGTCCGGGCCGGCGGCTCGTACGTCGTGGAGATGGGCCCGCACGTGGTGCGGGGCACGTACCTCGAGGTGGATCCACCGCGCCGGCTGGTCTTCAGCTGGAAGTGGGACGGCACCGACGACGAGCCGACCCGGGTCGAGGTCGAGCTCGCCGAGGTCGCCGACGGCACCCGGATGCTGCTCAGCCACACCGGTTTCGCGACGGCCGAGGACGCCGCGAACCACCGGATGGGCTGGGACCCGCAGGTGGAGCGCCTGGCCGCGGTCCTCGGCGTCCGGGTCTGACAAGAGTCGAGCCCCGGGCGGCAACCCGGGGCTCATGCGGATGGATGGACAGTTTGGCGGTTACTCAGCTGCCGGACTTGCGCCGGAACTGGCGCTTCTGCTTGTCGTTGTGCGCTTCGCCGACGCCCGAGCCCCGGACCCCGCTGCCGGGGTGCGAGTGGTTCCCGGCGTTCTTCTTCTCGAGCGCCTCGCGAAACTTCTTCTGCAGATCGTCCGCCGGCTCGCTGGACTTGTCGCTCATACCGTCTCCTTCAAACCGTAGGCGTACGCACCCACGCTAACCGAGGGTGAGCGTGGGTGCGAGTGGAATACCAGTTCGCGGAAATCCCCCCGGGCGGCCCCGGCGGCGCTGTTAGGTTCGGAGGACGCCGAGGGAGGGACACGGAATGCTGGTCAGTAGTGAGGCACTGCTCGGGATCGCCCTGGTCGAGCTGGGCCTGGTGATCGTGCCCGGACCGAACATGATCTACCTGATCTCGCGCTCGATCGCGCAGGGCCGCCGCGCCGGGCTGATCTCGCTGGCCGGCGTCGGGCTCGGCTTCCTCACGTACTTGCTGGCGGCAAGCGCCGGCCTCGCCACGCTCTTCGCGCTGGTTCCCGAGATCTACGTGGTGCTGAAACTGGCCGGCGCGGCGTACCTGCTGTGGCTCGCCTGGCAGGCCTTCCGCCCGGGCGGTACGTCGGTGTTCGCGACCCAGGAGCTCGAGCCGGACCGCCCGCGCAAGCTGTTCGGCATGGGCCTGCTCACCTGCCTGCTGAACCCGAAGATCGCGATCCTCTACATCTCGCTGCTGCCCCAGTTCCTCGACCCGTCCCGCGGGCATCTCGGCCTGCAGAGTCTGATCCTCGGCCTCGGCCAGCTCACCGTCGGCGTGGTGATGAACGCCGTCTTCGTGATCACCGCCGGATCGGTCGCCGTCTTCCTGTCCCGCCGTCCGACCTGGATGCGCATCCACCGCTACCTGACCGGGACCGCTCTCGCGGTCTTCGCGGTCCGGCTGGCCACCGACCGCGCCCGCCCGCTGCCGACGCACTGAAAGTGTCCGGGCCGCTCGCTAGCGTGGCCCGGGATGAACGATTTCGTTGCCTCGTCACTCGATCGCCTCGTCGCAGCCTGGAACGCGCCGCCGGTCGCCGCCCTCGTGCGCGACCGCGGCCTGCCCGCGATCACCCGCGAGTACCTGCTCGACACGTTCTCCTGGCAACGCGCCGAGGACGCGACGCGTGTGCTGACCGAGCACTTCGCCGCGGCGCGCTTCGCCGACGAGGTCGAGTACGGCGTACTGCTCGTCCCGGACCCGTCGAGGCTCGACACCCGGCGGCCGCTGCCGCGCGAACTGACCGCACCTGACGTGTTCGACGAGCGCCTGCCCGCAGGCGTCGCGCTGCCAAACGACGGGCCGTGGCAGCTGGTCGTGAGCGTGATCGGTTCGTACGGACCGTCGCTGGGCAGCTACAACGACGTGATCGCGTCGGACCACTTCGTCGTGGACGGCCAGGACACGCGGCAGTGGATGACCCGTCAGCTCTGGGGCGCGCGGGTGCTGCAGTGCGGCGCGACACCGCCGGACTGGGAGCACAACGAGCGGTGGACGTTCACGCTGTTCCCCGGCGAGCAGCTCGTCGACGGCCAGGCCGAGTCCGGGACCGTGCTGAAGGGGAAGGTCCGGTTCCGGCTCGGCAAGCCGGACCGCGGCATCGGCTCGGCGCGGGTCGCCCCTGCAGTCCTGGTCTAAATCGTGTGCGGGGCTCGTGGGGCTCCCGGATACTTCTGGGCGTGATGCACGAGGGACAACTGGATGTGACGGTCGAGCTGGTCGAAGGGCTCGTCAAGGAGCAGTTCCCGGACTGGAGCGGCCTCGCGGTGCGCGCCGTTGTTTCGCACGGGACGGTCAACGCGGTGTTCCGGATCGGCGACGGGCTG
Organism: Kribbella sp. NPDC051936; assembly: GCF_040680955.1. Classification (NCBI taxonomy): domain Bacteria; kingdom Bacillati; phylum Actinomycetota; class Actinomycetes; order Propionibacteriales; family Kribbellaceae; genus Kribbella; species Kribbella sp. NPDC051936. The sequence continues at coordinate 220,932 of NZ_JBFAXS010000011.1, forward strand.
GCGGCGCGGTTGCCGATCCAGCCCGGTGACGCGGCAGACGTCCGGCGAGAGCTCGAGGGCGAGGCCGAGGCCGCGCGGCGACTGCACGCGATGTCGCCGTACCCGACGCCGGAGCCGGTCGCGATCGGCGAACCCACCGCCGGGTACCCGCTGCCCTGGGCCGTGCAGACCTGGGTCGACGGCACCATCGCGTACGACGCCGACGTCGCCGGGTCGTCCGCCTTCGCCGAGGATCTCGCGCGGTTCGTGCTCGCGTTGCGGGCGCAGCCGACCGAGGGGCGAGTGTTCACGGGCGCGTGGCGCGGCGGGCTGCTGACGTCACAGGACGAGTGGGTCGCGGACTGCCTGGAGCGCAGTCGCGGGACGATCGACGTGGACGCGCTCACCAAGCTGTGGGCCGACCTGCGGACGACGCCGCGCACCGAACCGGACGCCTGGACGCACCGCGACCTGATGCCCGGCAACCTGCTCGCCGACAACGGCCGGCTGGCCGGAGTCATCGACGTCGGCATGTTCACGGTCTCGGATCCGGCGATGGATCTGCAGCCCGCCTGGAACCTCTTCGATCCCACCGCCCGCGCGGCGTTCCGCACGGCGCTCGGCAGCGGCGAGAACGAGTGGCGCCGTGGCATGGGCTGGTCGTTCGCCCAGGCCATCGGCTGCCTCTGGTACTACGTCGACACCAACCCCGTCATGTCCCGCACCGCCCACCACACCCTCACCGCCCTGCTCGAGGCGGCCCGACGCTAGAGCACTCTCGACAGGACGTACGTCTGTACGTATATCCGCCCGCACGCCTGAGCCGACGCCGAATCACCCCCGAATCGAGGCACACGTCCTGTCGAGAGCGTCACGACGTTGCGCCGGTATAGCGCCGCAGGCCTGCTTGCCAGGTCAGGAATGCCACCGCGCCGGTGCCGGCTGCAGCGGTGACGCCGGCGAGGATTGTCGAGGGTTGGGCGCCGTGGAGCAGTGCGGATGAGGGGACGCTCGCGATCAGCGCCATCGGGAAGACGTAGGTGAGGAGGACGCGGAGCGGGCGGGCGAAGACGTCTGTCGGGTAACGGCCGAGTTGCCAGGCCGAGTGGTAGAAGACGTCCAACTGCAGCTTCGGCGCCCAGAATGCCAGGCAGGCCAGCAGTACGCTCAACGCCCACGTCACCACCGTTCCCGCCACGACAAGCACCAACCAGCTCACCACACCGCCCGCGCTCGGCGGCCGATCAGCCACTCCGATCCCCCAACTCAGCACACCGACACCGAGCACGACCTGGATCAGTTGCAGCGGCGACGACTGCGACAGGCTGGACAGGAACAGACTCGACGCCGGCTGCACCAGATAGCCGTCCAGCTTCCCGTTGCGGATGCCGGACTCGGGGAACCACGACAGGTTCGGATCGATGAACGTCGTCCGCAGCCCGGTGATCAGCTGATACGTCCCGATCAGAACCAGGAACTCCGCCTTCGACCACCCCGCCAGCGTGTCGGCCCGGGTGAACACGATCAGCACGGCCGCGATCGCCGTACTCAGGCCGGTGAACGCCAGCAGCACGTCGAAGACGAGGTTGACGCGGAACGCCACGCTCCGGCGCAGCGACATCGAGAAGCCTGCCGCCAGCAGACGAAGGAGTTTCACGAGCCCACCGCCGTGTACCGCCGGACGCCGGCCCGCCACAGAACCGCGACCACGCCGACCAGGAGGACCACCCACGCCAGCTGGTAGAGCATCGATCCACCAGCTCGGGTTCCGGCGGCGATCTCCGCCGGAAGACCGATCATCCCGTAGAACGGCAGCACCTCCGCGACCCGGCGCAACCCGTCCGGCAGCAGCGCGATCGGCGCCGCCGTACCGCCGAACAAGAACACCAACTGGCTGCCGAACCCGACCACGGCATGCACCCGATCCGTCCAGAACGCGGTCAGCGACAACAGGAACGTTGAGAGGAAAACGAGGACCGCGGCGAGCACGAGGTACGGCGTACTCCGCAGCACGGCCGGCCACTCGAAGCCCACCTGCAAGGCGATCCCGGTGAGCAGCACGATCGGTGCGCCGAGCACCGTCAGCCAGGCGCGGATCGCGAGGTTCATCCCGATCACGCCGATCACCACCGGCTGCGGCCGGAGCAACTCGTGGCTGAGCGTGCCGTTGTAGATCCGTTCGGAAAACGTGTGCTGCTCGAACGACTCGGTCATCAGCGTCACCAGGATGACCGCGGTGTAGTACCGCCCGATCGCCGGATCGTCCGGAGAGACCGCCGACCAGACGAACAGCCCGATCAGCGGCGCGACCACCGCCTGCACGACGAGCGTCAGCAGGAACCACCACGCGCCGGACCACTCCAGCACCTCCTGGCGGAGCCGGAACCCCAGCAGTACGGCGGTTCTCATCGCAGCCCCTCCCGGTACGCCTGGTCGATGACCTTCTCCAGCGGCGGCTCCTCCACGGCGAGATCCACCACCTCCAGCGCCTGCAGCAACCGCGCCGTCGTGCCCGCGACCTCGTCCCGCAGCACACGCAGAACCCACTGGCCGTCGGCCTTCTCGACCACCTCCCCGAACGCCGACGGATCCTGCGCTGCGGAGATCCGGATCAGCTTGTACGGCGACAGGCGCGCGGACAGTTCCGCCAGCGGGCCGTCGTACTGGACCTGCCCGTGGTCGATCAGGATCAGACGCGGACACAGCGACGCGACGTCGGCCATGTAGTGGCTGGTCAGCAGGACAGTCGCGCCGGTCTGCTCGACGTACTCGCGCACGAACTCGCGGATCAGTCTCGCGGCGCTGACGTCGAGGCCGATCGTCGGCTCGTCGAGGAACAGCACCTCAGGGCGATAGATCAGCGCCATCGCGAGGCCGACGCGCATCCGCTCGCCGAGGCTGAGCGCGCGGAGTTGGCGCTCCAGCAGGGGCTCCAGGTCGAGCAGCGCTTCGAGTTCGGCGAGGGTACGGCGGAACGTCGCGCGCGGCACGTCGTACAGCAGGCGCTGGTACTCCAGGGAGTCCATCACGGTCAGCTCCTGCGAGCCGCCGACCGGCTGACTGCCGCGGACGAACGCGATCCGCTTCAGGAACGTGGAGCGGCGCTGCCACGGGACGTGGTCGAGGACCCGGACCTCGCCGCCGGTCGGGTAGAGGATCCCAGACAGGATCTTCATCGTCGTGGTCTTGCCCGCGCCGTTCGGCCCGATGAACCCGGCGACCTCACCCGGGGCGATCGTGAACGACACCTGATCGAGGGCCTGGACGGTCTTGTACTCACGGCTTACCAGCGATCCGAGGGCCGCGCGGAGCCCGCCTTTGCGCACCGGGGCCTTGTAGGACATCGAGAGGTTCTCCACCTCGACTGCACTCATGGGCCCGACCGTAGGAAGCAAAGACGACAGCTGATGGCTTGTTTTCCTGAGATAGTCGGAAGATGCGCGCCGAGCGGCTCCTCCGACTGCTGCTGCACCTGCAGACACGCGGCCGGTCGACGGTCGCGCAACTGGCCACCGCGCTCGAGGTGTCGCCACGGACGGTCCAGCGCGACCTGGACGCGCTCAGCCTCGCCGGGGTGCCGGTGTACTCGATCCGCGGCCGGGGCGGCGGGTGGACGATGCTGCCGGACTACCGCAGCCGGCTGACCGGGCTGACGCCGTCGGAGGTCATGTCGGTGTTCGTCGGCGCGACCGCACACGTCCTCGCCGACCTCGGCCTCGACGCCTCCAGCGAACTGGCCGTGACCAAGCTGATCGCGTCCCTGCCCGACGGCACCCGACGCGAGGCCGAGTACGCCCGCCAACGTCTCCTCATCGACCACGCCGGCTGGGACGACCGCCGCGAAACCCCCCGCTGGCTGGACCTCTGCCGCCAAGCCGTCTGGGAAGAACGCCACCTGCAGATCACGTACGGCGACACCACAGCGGCAGGCGACGGCGCGACGCCCGACCGCGATAGGCGGCGTCGTGGGCCGTTCGTCGTGGCGCCGCTCGGGCTGGTGGCGAAAGCGCGTACTTGGTACCTGGTCGCTGCCCGCACCGACGGCCGGCTGCGCACCTATCGCCTGTCGCGACTTACCTCGGCCGAGCTCACAGACGACACCTTCACGCGGCCGGCCGATTTCGACCTGGCGACGTACTGGGCCCGAGCGCAGCGCGAGTTCCAGGCCTCACGCCCGACGTACCCGATCGTCCTGAAGGTCCGCGACCACGCCGTCCGCCGCTTCCGCCCCCTCCAACCGATGCTCCCCGTCGACAACAACTGGTGGATCATCCACACCGACCTCGAAAACCCCCACGAAGCCTGCGCCGCCGTCCTCGCCCAAGCCGGCGCCGCCCAGGTCATCGCACCCCCGGAACTCGTCACGCTGGTGGGAGAAGCCGCCCGGGCGATCACGGCGACCCATCGGCCTACTTCGCGCGAGTGAGGATCTCGGGGCCGTCGGGGGTGATGGCGATGGTGTGTTCGGTATGGGCGGTGCGGCAGCCGGTCACGCTGCGGAGGGTCCACCCGTCCTCGTCTGTGACGAGCTCGGCGGTGTCCTGCATGACCCACGGCTCGAGGGCGAGCAGCAGACCGGGACGAAGCTTGTAGCCGCGCCCAGGACGACCCGTGTTCGAGACGTGTGGGTCCTGGTGCATCGTCGACCCGATGCCGTGACCGCCGAAGTCGGTGTTGATCGGATACCCGGCCTTGCTCAGCACATCCCCGATCGCTCGCGAGATGTCACCGATCCGGGCATCGGGCCTGGCAGCGGCGATGCCCGCGGCCAGCGCGCGCTCGGTCGCGTCGATCATCGCGAGGTCCTCGGGCGCCTTCGATTCGCCGACGACGAAGCTGATCGCCGCGTCCGCCGCGACACCGCCCAGCAGCACCGCGAGGTCGAGCGTCAGCAGGTCACCGTCGGCGAGCTGGTAGTCGGACGGTTTCCCGTGCAGCACGGCGTCGTTGACCGCCGTACAGATGTAGTGACCGAACGGCCCGCGCCCGAACGACGCCTCGTAGTCGACGTAGCAGGACTGCGCGCCGGCGTCCGCGATCAGGCCCTTCGTCCACTGGTCGATATCCAGCAGATTCGTCCCGACGCCGGTCCGGCTCTTCAACGTCTGCAGGATGCCCCCGACCAGCGCGCCGGTCTCCTTCGCCTGCGCCAGCTGCCGGCTGTCCAAGATCTCGATCATGCAATAACTATACCGGCCAAACTATCCCGGTACTATCATCGGACCATGGTCAGGCTGCCGCTCACCCCCGCAGAAGTCGAGCGCGGCGAACGCCTCGGCGCGCTGCTCCGCCGCGCCCGCGGCACCCGCTCGATGCTCCAGACCGCCCTCGACGCCGGCGTCTCCCCCGAAACCCTCCGCAAAATCGAGTCCGGCCGGGTAGCCACCCCCGCCTTCCCCACCATCGCCGCCATCGCCGACGTCCTGGACCTCTCCCTCGACACCCTCTGGTCCGAAATCAACCAGCCGGAAACGAACCGACTCGTCTCCTAGGCATCGAAGCAGTTCCGGGTCCATCCGACGCTTCCGCCTCAGACGTTGAAGCGGAACTCCACGACGTCGCCGTCCTGCATGATGTAGTCCTTGCCTTCCATGCGGACCTTGCCTGCCGAGCGAGCGGCGTTCATGGAGCCGGCGTCCATGAGGTCGTCGTACGAGACGATCTCGGCCTTGATGAAGCCGCGCTGGAAGTCGGTGTGGATGACGCCGGCGGCCTCGGGGGCGGTGGCGCCGCGCTTGATCGTCCAGGCGCGGGACTCCTTCGGGCCTGCGGTCAGGTAGGTCTGCAGGCCGAGGGTGTCGAACCCGACCCGGGCGAGGACGTCGAGACCGGGCTCGTCGATGCCCATCTCGGACAGCATCTCGCGGGCCTCGTCCTCGTCGCCGAGCTCGACCAGTTCGGCCTCGAACTTGGCGTCCAGGAAGATCGCCTCGGCGGGCGCGACCAGGTCCCGCATCTTCTGCTTGAGGTCCTCGTCGGCCAGCTCGTCGGCGTCGCAGTTGAAGACGTACAGGTACGGCTTGGCGGTCATCAGCATCAGCTCGCGGATCGCGTCGCGGTCCACGTCGGTGGCGATGATCGGCGTCCCGGCCTCGAGATGCTTCTGCGCCTCCCGGACCGCCTCCAGGACGACGGCGCTCTCCTTCTTCAGCCGGGCTTCCTTCTCCAGCCGCGGGATCGCCTTCTCGACGGTCTGCAGGTCGGCGAGGATCAGCTCGGTCTGGATGGTGGAGATGTCGTCGGCCGGCGACACCTTGCCGTCGACGTGCGTGACGTCGTCGTCGCGGAACACCCGGGTGACCTGGCAGATCGCGTCCGACTCGCGGATGTGGCTGAGGAACTTGTTGCCCAGCCCCTCGCCCTCCGACGCGCCGCGGACGATGCCGGCGATGTCGACGAACTGCACGGTGGCGGGAATCACCTTCTGCGAACGGAACAGCTCGGCGAGCTTGGCCAGCCGCGGGTCCGGGACGCCGACCACGCCGACGTTGGGCTCGATGGTCGCGAACGGGTAGTTCGCGGCGAGCACGTCGTTCTTGGTCAGTGCGTTGAACAGGGTGGACTTGCCCGCGTTCGGGAGCCCGACGATTCCGATGGTGAGTGCCACGGGCGTCAAGGTTACGCGGGGGAACCCCAACTACCCCAATCCGGCTAGATGAGGAAGGCCTCCAGCGCGGCGCCGTACCAGCGGTGCGTGCGGCCGATCGGGCGCATGCCGAGCCGGTTGCAGACCGCCAGCGACGCGACGTTGTCCGGGCGGACGACCGCGTAGATCTGGCCGATCCCCGCGGTGAACCCGCGCTCGATCGCGCCCCGCGCCGACTCTGTCGCCAGGCCGCGGCCCCACGCGTCCGGGTGGAAGTGCCAGCCGACCTCGACCTCGCCGCGCCCCGCGGTCCCGTCCGTCGGCTCGGGCAGCGGCGCCAGCAGGACGGTCCCCGCGATCGTCCCGGTGGCCCGCTCCTCCACCGCCCAGACGCCGTACGGCGCCTCGCGGCTGCGCTCGTTCCAGCGCTGGATGGCCTTCGACGCGGCCCCGCGGTCGCTCATCACCCGCGGCTCGGCGCCCAGCCACCGGGACACCTCCCAGCGCCGGTAGATGTCGAACACGCGGTCGCCGTCGGCCTCCGACCACTCGCGCACCAGCACCCGGTCCGTCTCGAACACCACCATCCCCGCCACCTCCCAAGGCTGTTCATATTCGGCCCAACCAGGCGATCGCAAGGAACGTCTCCAGTCTGTGACCACATGGACCGACCGGATCGGACTGCCCTCACGCTTCGTGTTCGGATGCCTGCAGTTCCTGCGTTTCGGGTGGCTGGAGGTGGTGTCGTGCCTGTTCCCGGCGTTCCTGTTCGCGGGGCTGGCGATCTCGAAGTACGTCGCCCTGCCGATCGCCCGGTACGACGCCCTGCTGATCTACTGCCTCGGCCTGACGCTGCTGTTCTGGCTGGTGCGGCTGGAGACGTGGCGGGAGGTGGCGGTGATCTTCGGCTTCCACCTGGTCGGGCTCGGGCTGGAGCTGTTCAAGGTCCGGGTCGGCTCGTGGCAGTACCCGGGCGACGCGGTGACGAAGTTCGCCGGGGTGCCGCTGTTCGCCGGGTTCATGTACGCCGCGGTCGGCAGCTACATCTGCCAGGCCTGGCGACGCTTCGACCTGCGGGTCAGCAACTACCGCCCGGTGCTCACCACGATCGGCGCGGTGCTGATCTACGCGAACTTCTTCACCCATCACTGGATCCCCGACCTGCGGATCCCGATCACGCTCGCGCTGCTCGTCGTACTGCGTGATACCTGGGTCTTCTTCACCGTCGGCGTCCGGCGGTACCGGATGCCGCTGGCGTTGTCGTTCGCGCTGATCGGGTTCTTCCTGTGGATCGCGGAGAACTTCGGCACGTTCCTCGACGCGTGGAACTATCCGGACCAGGTGAGTGTGTGGCGGCTCGTGCATCCGGCGAAGTTCGGCGCCTGGTCGTTGCTGGTCAGCATGAGCTTCGTGCTGGTCGCCAGCGTGAAGTCGCTGGAGGGCCGGCTGTACCACCGCGGCGGCGCCGCGACAGTCGAGATCTCACCGCAACACAGCAGCGCCAACCAGCCTGAGGCGTAAGGCGTCTTCCCTTGTGTGAGGGCGCCTGAGGGGGCGCAACTGGGGAAGATCCGCCTGATCTGCAAGGGGAAGTCATGTCCCGGAAGTTCGCAGCATTCGTCGCGACCGGAGTGGCGCTGGTTGTCGTCGCCGGTTCGTTGCTGGTCCTGGCGCTCGGGCACGAAGAGCAGCCACGACCGGCTGCAGCCACCACGCAGACCACGGCGACCCCGGTCCCGGCACCGACCGAGACGCCGACGCTGAACGCGCCGCCGTCGAAGCCGCGCAAGCCGGCGCCGGATCCGACCGCAGCGCTTGCCACCGGCAACAAGAAGGTTCTGTTCTTCAGTTTCGACGACGGGCCGGATCCGGTCTGGACCCCGAAGGTCCTGCAGGTCCTGGCCAAGCACGGGGCGCACGCGACGTTCTTCGAGCTCGGCTCGATGCAGACCGCGCACCCTGGGGTGCGCGAGCAGGTGCTTGCTGCCGGCAACACGATCGGCAGCCACTCGATCACGCACGCCCAGCTGACCGCGGTCTCGCCCGCGAAGCGGCACCACGAGATCTTCGACGGGCCGGAGTCGAGCTGCTTCCGCCCGCCGTACGGCGCCTCGAACCCGAGGGTCCGCGCCGACATCTTGGCGGCCGGCATGGTCCAGGTGCTGTGGGACGTCGACCCGCGCGACTGGGCCCGGCCGGGGACGAACGCGATCGTGCACAACATCCTCACCCACGCGCACAACCACAACATCATCCTGATGCACGACGGCGGCGGAAACCGCGCGCAGACCGTCGCCGCCCTGGACAAGGTCCTCCCGCTGCTCAAGGCGCAGGGCTACTCGTTCCCCGCGATGAACTGCTGACCGGCCGGCCCTCCCGGGTGCACCATGGGCCATGGACGCTTCCCGGGAGTTGCTCCGCCTGATCGGCGGGTACCAGGTGTCGCAGGCGATCTCGGTCGCCGCCCGGCTGGGGATCAGCGACGTGCTCGCCACCAGCCCGCAGACCCTGTCCGAGCTCGCGCAGTCGACCGGCGCCGACGCACCGTCGCTGGCCCGGCTCATGCGCGGGCTGACCGAGCTCGGCCTCTACACGGACGACGGCGGCACGTTCGCGAACACCGAGCTCGGCGCGGCACTGCGGGTCGACGCGCCACGCTCGATCGCCGGATGGGCGCGGTTCATCGGGACGGGCTCCTACTGGCAGACGCAGGCCGCCCTGGAGCAGAGCGTTCGCTCCGGCGAGACGGCATTCTCGATCGTGCACGGCGAGCCGGTGTGGGAGTACCGCGCCAGGCATCCTGAGGAACAGGACGCGTTCGATGCGGCGATGACGTCGATGGCGGACGCGGTGACCGACGCGGTCGTCGCGGCGTACGACTTCGGCCGCTACGGCACCGTGGTGGACGTCGGCGGCGGGCACGGCCGGTTGCTGCTCGGGATCCTCGAGCGCCACCCGGCGGTCAAGGGCGTGCTCTTCGACCAGCCCGAGGTCGTGGCGGGGGCGTCGACCGACCGGTTCCAGGTGGTCGGCGGCGACTTCTTCGACAGCGTTCCGGCCGGGGACGCGTTGGTACTGAAGTCGGTGATCCACGACTGGGCGGACGCCGAGTCGATCGCGATCCTGCGCAACTGCCGGGACGCGCTGCCCGCCGAGGGCCGGGTGCTGCTCGTCGAGCAGTTGCTGGACCGCTCGCCGGATCCGGTGCGGACGGCGTTCTCCGACCTGAACATGCTGATCATGACCGGCGGCCGCGAGCGTACGACGGACGAGTACGCCGCGCTGCTCGCGGCCGCCGGCCTGGACCTGGTCGGCACCGTCGCCACCGCGAGCACGACGTTCGTCATCGAGGCCGCCGCTCGCTGATCCGGAACCGAACCGGACTTCTTCCGGTACTTTCCCGGAACTCCGGGCCCGATCTGCCCAAAACTGTCGGCGGGGTTCGGCACTATCTGTGACATGACGGGTACGACGGTGTTGCTGATCCTGCTCTTCCTCGTGGTGGGGCTGCTGCTGGGTGCTGTGTTCGGCGTGCTGTGGGTGCGCGGTCGGGACGGCGCCGCGCTGGCGCGGATCACCGCCGAGCGTGACGCGGCCGAGGACCGGGTCGTCGAGCTGACCCAGGAGCGCACCAGCGTCGGGCAGCAGATGGGCGGGCAGGCCGTCGTCAAGGAAGCTCTCGATCGCCTGCACGCGCAGCTGAACCAGCTCGAGCAGGGCCGCGCCGCCTGGCAGAGCCAGCTGCATCAGCAGGTGAACGAGGTGCGGATGAGTGGCGAGGCGCTGCGCCGCGAGACGGCGTCGCTGTCGACCGCGCTGCGCAAGCCGCAGGTGCGCGGCCGGTGGGGCGAGCTGCACCTGCGCCGGACCGTCGAGCTCGCCGGGATGGTTGCGCACTGCGACTTCACCGAGCAGACGACGACGTTCGGCGAGGACGGTGTGCTGCGGCCGGACCTCGTCGTGAGACTTGCCGAGGGCAAGAACCTGGTCGTCGACTCGAAGGTGCCGCTGGCGGCGTTCCTGGACGCGAGCGAGTCCGACGACGCGGCGTACCGCGAGGACCGGCTGCGGGCGCACGCCCGGCACCTGCGGACGCACGTGGACCAGCTGGCCTCGAAGGCGTACTGGACACGGCTCTCGCCGTCGCCGGAGTTCGTCATCCTGTTCGTGCCGGGCGAGTCGTTCCTGTCCGCGGCGCTCGACGTCGAGCCGGCCCTGCTCGAGTATGCCGCCGAGCGCCGGGTGATCCTCGCGACGCCGACGACGCTGATCGCCACCCTCCGCGCGGCGGCGTACGCGTGGAACCAGTCGGCGCTGACCGAGTCCGCCCAGCAGGTCTTCGAGCTCGGCCGCGAGCTGTACGAACGGCTCGGCACGATGGGCGACCATCTCGGGCGGGTCGGGCGCTCGCTGACGTCCGCGGTCGAGGCCTACAACGGGACGGTCGGCTCGTTCGAGCGCCGGGTGTTCATCACCGCGCGCAAACTCCGCGACCTGCACGTCACCGAGGCCGAGCTGACCGCGATGGAGTCGATCGAGGCGTCCGTGCGTCCGCTCACCGCACCCGAGTTCGTGGCGCTCGACGAGTCGCCGACGACACGAAGGTGGCCACCGTCCCAGACGGGCTGACCAGTTCCGGACGCTGATCGTCCGGAACCTGGGCTAGCGTGCTCGCCATGAACGATGTCACCCAGACCGAACCGCTCGCCGAGCCGCCCGTCGCCGGAAGCGAGGTCGACACGCTGCTCGGGGCGCTGGAGCGCAACCGCCGGACGTTCGCGTGGAAGTGCGGCGGGCTGGACGCTGCGGGTCTGAAGAAACAGCACCCGCCGTCGACGGTGACCCTCGGCGGGCTGCTCAAGCACCTGGCGCTGGTCGAGGACGACTACTTCACCCGCCGACTGCTCGGCAGGGAGCTCGGGGCGCCGTGGGACACGGTCGACTGGGACGCGGACCCGGACTGGGAGTGGGGCAGCGCGGCCGACGACTCCCCCGAGGAACTGATGGCGCTCTGGGAGGCAGCCGTCGTCCGATCCCGCGCCGCGGTCGCCGAGGTCCTCGCCGTCGGCGGTGTGGACCAGCTCGCCAACTGGACGGGCCGCGGCGGCGCCTCGCCGAGCCTGCGCTACATCCTCGTCGACCTGATCGAGGAGTACGCCCGCCACACCGGCCACGCCGACCTGATCCGCGAATCCATCGACGGCCTCACCGGCGAAGGCATCCCGCCGTCCTGAGCGGATCTGCAGGCCACCACAACCGCTTCCACTCGGCGCATCTGAGCGCGGCAGCCTCGCCTACCCGGCGATTGTGATGGCCCGGCGATCCGGGCCCACCCTGTCGGAAAGCCGACAGTAGCGAGCTGTTGACAGTCAGTGGTCTCCTCACGGAACGATGAGAGCGCTCTCTCAGGCGACGTGAGGAGAAACGAGATGCGCTTCAGAAGCAGAGTGCTGGGTGTCGTCGCGGCTGCGGTGGCTGTGGCCGGGGTGCTGTCGGCGATCCCGGACCGGCCGGCGGACGCGGCTGTGCCGGCGACGATCCCGCTGACGATCACGAACAACTCGGGTCGCGGCGACCCGGTCTACATCTACAACCTGGGCACGAACCTGGCCACCGGCCAGCAGGGCTGGGCGGACGCGTCCGGCGCCTTCCACGCCTGGCCGGCCGGCGGCAACCCGCCGACCCCGGCGCCGGACGCCTCGATCCAGGGCCCAGCCAACGGTCAGTCGACGACGATCCAGATGCCGAAGTTCTCCGGCCGCGTCTACTTCTCCTACGGCCAGAAACTCGTCTTCAAACTCACCACGGGCGGCCTGGTCCAGCCCGCCGTACAGAACCCGAGCGACCCGAACCGGAACATCCTGTTCCACTGGTCGGAGTACACGCTCAACGACGGCGGCCTGTGGATCAACAGCACGCAGGTCGACATGGTCTCCGCCCCGTACGCCGTCAGCGTGAAGGGCGCCGACGGGACCACGAAGACCACCGGCCACCTCAAGCCCGGCGGCTACAACGCCGTCTACAACACGCTCCGCAACACCTCGGGCGGCTGGGGCGGACTGATCCAGACGGCGCCCGACGGCTCGGTCCTCCGCGCGCTCTCGCCGCTGTACGGCGTCGAGACCGGAGCGCTTCCGGCGAGCACGATGGACGACTACATCAACCGCGTCTGGTCGAAGTACAGCTCGGAGACGTTGACGGTCACGCCGTTCGGCGACCAGCCGAACACGAAGTACTTCGGTCGCGTGTCCGGCGGCGTCATGAACTTCACGAACAGCTCCGGCGCCGTCGTCACCTCGTTCCAGAAACCGGACTCGGCCAGCGTGTTCGGCTGCTTCAAGTTGCTCGACGCACCGAACGACCAGGTCCGCGGCCCGATCTCCCGCACCCTGTGCGCGGGCTACAACCGCTCCACCCTGCTGACGAACCCGAACCAGCCGGATCCGAGCGACGCGAACTTCTACCAGGACGCGGTCACCAACCAGTACTCGAAGATCATCCACTCCCAGATGGCCGACAGTCACGCGTACGGGTTCGCCTTCGACGACGTCGGCAACCACGAGGCGCTCGTCCACGACGGGAACCCGCAACAGGCCGGACTGATCCTGGATCCGTTCAGCTGAGGGCTTGACTCCTTCGTTGGTTAGTGGCAGCTTACCGTTCGTGGGAACTTACGGATCACTCGACGCCGCCGGACCGGTGCTGGACGCGCTCGGCGACCCGACGCGCCGGGTGATCCTCGAGACGCTGCGCACCGGCGGGCCGTGCTCGGTCGGCGTACTGGCCGAGCGCGTGCCCGTCAGCCGGCCCGCGATCTCGCAGCACCTGAAGGTGCTCGGCGCGGTCGGTCTGGTGCAGCACGAGTCGCGCGGGACCCGGAACATCTACCGGGTCCACCAGGCAGGTCTCGACGAGCTGCGCAGCTGGCTCGACCGGTTCTGGGGCGACGCGCTGCAGGCGTACGCCGACCATGTGCAGCGGACGGTCAAGCGGACCGAGGAGGAACGGGAATGACTGTGGAACAAGACATCTCACCACTGGTGAAGACCGTGGTCGTGCCGGTCGGGGTGGACCGGGCGTTCGAGGCGTTCACCGCGGAGACGTCGGCGTGGTGGCCGCTGTTCAGCCACTCCGTCGGCGCGGCGGCGGCGAACGAGGTCCGGCTGGAAGGCGCCGTCGGCGGGCGCATCGTCGAGTACGGCGCCGACGGCGAGATCGCGACCTGGGGCACGCTGTCGCACTGGGAACCGCCGGCGTCGCTGAGCTTCAGCTGGCATCCCGGCCAGGATCCGTCGGAAGCCGGGCAGGTCACCGTGACGTTCGAGGCGACCGGTGAGGGCACGCAGGTCCAGCTCGTTCACTCGGGCTGGGAGCGCCGCGGTGACGGCGGCCGGGCCCGGCTCAGCTACGACACCGGCTGGGACTACGTACTGGGCAAGTACGTCGAACACGCACGCTAGCTAGAGTCGCCCGCGTGACCATCAAGTTGAACGACGCCGCTCACCGGCTCCTGGACGACGTGAATCCCGGCGTACTGGCCACGCTGAATCCTGACGGCAGTCCCCAGACCTCCGTCGTCTGGGTCGGCCGGGACGGTGACGACCTGCTGATCTCATCAGCAGCCGGCCGCCGCAAGGTCACCAACGTCCAGCGCGACGGCCGGGTCAGCCTGACGGTCTACGACCGCTCCAACCCGTTGCGGTACCTGGAGGTGCGCGGTACCGCGACGGTGGCCGAGGATCCCGGCCGAAGGCTGGCCGTCACGCTGGCCGAGCAGTACGAGGGCCCTGGCTCCGGAGCCGAGTACCTGGAGCTGCCACCGGAGGTGGTGCGGATGGTCGTCCGCATCACCCCGCAGCGCCTGGTCGGCACCTTCTCCGACTGATCACTGGGCAAGCCGGTCAGGCACGCTCGATAGTTGGGGAATGGCGAATCCTCCCCTCGACGCACGCGCCCTGGAAGCCGCGCTGCGGCCGCATGGCGAGTCCGTCATGCTGCCGCGGGCGGCGTATGTCGATCCGGAGGTGCTCGCCTGGGAACGCCGGCACTTCTTCGCAGGCACCTGGAGCTGCCTCGGCCGCGTCGACGAGCTCTCCGACGGTACGACGTACCGCGAGGTGACCGTCGGCGACATCGCGACCGTGATCACGTTCGGAGACGTGCCGCGGGCGTTCGCCAACGTGTGCCGGCATCGCGGACACGAGTTGCTGGAGCGCGCGGAGTCGGGCAGCCGGCCCGCCCTGGTGTGCCCGTACCACGGCTGGTCGTACGAGCTCGACGGCTCGGTGAAGGCCGCGCCCCGGATGGGCGACGCCTTCAGTACCGAACCGTATGGTCTGGTCGAGCTGCCGACCGAGGTGTGGCACGGCTGGCTGTTCGTGAACGCAACCGGTACGGCGGCGTCGTTCGCGGACCATCTCGGCGGGATCATCGACCTGGTGGCGCCGTATGCGCCGGAAACGCTGGCGCTGAAGGCGCGGCACACGTACGACGTGGCGGCGAACTGGAAGACGATCGTGGAGAACTACCACGAGTGCTACCACTGCCCGCTGATCCATCCCGAGCTGTGCAAGGTGTCGCCGCCGACGTCGGGCGACAACTGGAACCTGCCCGGCGCGTGGGTCGGCGGGCTGATGGACCTGCGGCCGGACGCCGAGACGATGTCGCTCGACGGCCGGTCGCTCGGCGTACCGATCGACGGGGTGAACCCGCGGCAGGTCAACTACCTCGGGCTGTTCCCGAACCTGCTGATCTCACTGCACCCCGACTACGTCATGACCCATCGGCTCGAGCCGCGCACACCGGGCCTGACCGCGATCGAGTGCTCGTGGTACTTCCGCCCCGAGGTGAGCGATCCGTCGTACGCCGTGGAGTTCTGGGACATCACGAACCGCGAGGACTGGGCCGCCTGTGAGTCGGTCCAGCGCGGCGCGGAGTCCCCGCACTTCCGTCCCGGACCGCTGGCGCCCGCGGAGGACGCCGTCTACCAGTGGGTGACGATGCTCGCCCGCGGATACCTCGGTAAGCCTCTCAGCATCCAGTAACGATCGCGGCGGCGGCGCGTGTTCTTCCTTTGGCCTAAGCGTACAAGGAATCGACCGAGCGCCGGCTCGGTTATCCACAGGCTCAGTAGCCCAGCGTGAAACGGCGCTGGTTGTGGGCCGCGGTCTCGGCCTCGTCGACCAGGGCGACGGCGTAGTCCTCGGCGGAGATGTGGTCGCCGACCGGCTCGTCCTGGCCGAGCCGGAAGACGCCGGTGCGCTCGCCCGGGGCGATCACGAACGCCGGCGAGAGCATGGTCCAGTTCACGTCGCTGGCGCGCAGGTTCTCGAGCGCCTGCGAGACGGTCAGCGACTCGCCCTTGTACTCGGCCGGGAAGTCCGGCCCGTCCACCACCCGGTTGCCGTTGACAACAAGGCTGCCCGCGCCGCCGACGACCAGCAGCCGCGTCGCCGTCCCCCGCACGGCGGCGATCAGGTTGTCGACCGCGTCCAGGTACTCCTGGTGGTCGCCGCCGGTCCGGCTCGGCCCGATCGCCGCGATCAGCACGTCCGCGTCCGCCGCCAGCTCCTTGGCCGCCGCCACGTCGTTCGCGCTCGCCGGCACCGCGCGGACGCCGTCCGGCACCTCGCCACCCGAGCGCGTCGCGCCGGCCACCTCGTGACCCCGGCTCACTGCCTCGGCCGCCACCCGGCTGCCGACCATCCCGCTCGCGCCGAACACCGCGATCTTCATCTCTGCTCCTTGTCCGTTGACCTGCGACCGACGGTATCCATTGGTAACTGGCTACTTCAACGTGCTATAAGTACCTTGTGGTAACCAAAGGCGACGCCTTCGACCCGAACTGCCCGACCCGCGCGATCCTGGACCGGATCGGCGACAAGTGGACGGTGCTCGTGGTGCTGAGCCTGCGCGGCGGCCCGCTGCGCTTCACCGAGCTCCGCGACGGCATCGGCCGGGTCGCGCCGAAGGTGCTCACCCAGACCCTGCGCCGGATGGAGCGCGACGGCCTGATCACCCGCGAGGTCTACCCGGAGATCCCGCCGCGCGTGGTCTACACGCTGACCCCGATGGGCGCCTCCCTGACCGCACCGATCGCCGCCGTCACCGACTGGGCCGAGACACACATGCCCGCGATCACCAAGGCCCAGCAGCGGTACGACGAGACCGCCTGAGAGGATCCAGCTCGCCACTCAACCTTTCCTTCGGGTCATGCCATCTCAAGGCTGACCGAGTTGAGTGAGATGGGGGTTGGAATGGATCCAGGACGCGACCACGAATTCGCCGAGTTCGTGGACGGGCGGTTCACCGCGCTGCAGAGGTTCGGTTACCTGCTGACCGGTGAATGGCACCTGGCCGAGGACCTGGTGCAGACCGCGCTGACCAAGGTGTGGTTCCACCGGAACTCGTTGCGCAGCAGCAGCGCTCTGGAGAGCTACACCCGGACCGTGATGGTGAACACCAGCACGCAGTGGTGGCGCCGGAAGTGGCGCGGCGAGACACCGACCGAGCAGCTGCCCGAACCGCAGGCCCGGGAGGAGTACGGCTCGGTCGACGACCGGGACCTGTTGCTGCGGGCACTCGCCGGGCTCCCCCGCCGGACCCGCGCGACGCTCGTCCTGCGGTACTTCGAGGACCTGCCGGAGGCCGAGATCGCGCAGATCATGGGCTGCTCGGTCGGCACCGTGAAGTCCAACGTCTCGCGCGGACTGGCCAAACTCCGCGAACACCACCTGGTGGCCGCCATTTCCGCTCCGGCCCAGAAGGAGGGCTGACGCATGACCGATGATCTCAAGCAGCAGTTCGAACGCCTCGTCGCCGACCCGCCGCCGCTCGGCGCGCGGCCGAGCGAATCCGTGTTCGCCCGGGTCCGTACGGCGCGCCGCCGTCGTACCGCCGGCGTCGTGACCCTGGCCGCGGCGGCCGTCGTCGCCGTCGCCGTTGCCGCGGGCAACCTCACGGACATCAACAGCAGCCCGCCGGTGACCAACACCCCGAGCGCACCGTCCACGGTCGTCACCGGGCCACCCACCGCCACACCGACGAGCACCCCGTCGAACACCCCGCCGAACACGCAGACCAGCACACCACCCGCCGCGCCGGGCACCACCGCGACGAAACCGGCGACGTCGGGTGTGACCGGGGCCGCGCGCACGACGAATACCCCGCCGCCTGTCGCCAACCACACCTCGAACACACCGGATGCCCCGACGCTCGGAGTACAGGTCACGCTGAAGCCGACCGTTCAGGGGCGGACCCTGACCATGAAGGTGACCGTTTCGGGAACCGCGTTGGTGCCGACGGATCTCATCAACCACCGGCCGCTCTCGACCTCGCAGACCACCTTCCTCGACCTTCTGGGTGGCACGCAGTACTTCTTCGGCGACGGCGGCCAGAGCGGCTCCGACGCCGGCGCGGTGGACTGCCTGAGCGGCACGAAGCCGACGACCGGACGGCAGACCTACACACTGCAGGACGGGTCCACGCCGCCCAGCACCCACACGTACGCGATGGCAGGCACCTACACGTTCAAGTACACGGTCCGGTACTGCGGCACCGACGGCTGGGTGCCGGTGACCAAATCCACGAAGGTGACGATCAAGTAGGTCAGATGGTCCAGGCGTGGTCGGAGGTGCCGGTGGTGGGGAGGCCGGCCGCCTTCAGGTCGGTGCGGAGGTCGCGCGGGAGAGCGAACGTCAGGCTCTCCTCCGCGGTCGTGACCTCCTGGACCTCGGCGTACCCGCGCTCGGCCAGCCAGCGCAGGACGTCGCGGACGAGCACCTCCGGCACGCTCGCACCACTGCTCACGCCGACCGAGTCGACGCCCGCCAGCCAGGCCTCGTCGATCTCGTCGGCGAAGTCGACCAGGTAGCCGGCCTTCGCACCGTGCTCGATCGCGACCTCGACCAGGCGCACCGAGTTCGACGAGTTGCGGGAGCCGACGACGAGCATCAGGTCCGCCTCGGGCGCCAGCTTCTTGACCGCGGCCTGGCGGTTCTGGGTGGCGTAGCAGATGTCGTCGCTCGGCGGGTCCTGCAGGTGCGGGAACCGCTCGCGCAGGCGCCGTACGGTCTCCATCGTCTCGTCCACGGACAGCGTGGTCTGGGACAGCCAGACGACCTTCTCGGGGTCACGGACGGTGACGTTGGGTACGTCGTCGGGGCCGTCGACGAGGTGTACGTGGTCGGGCGCCTCGCCGGAGGTGCCGATGACCTCCTCGTGGCCCTCGTGGCCGATCAGCAGGATGTCGTAGTCGGTCGCGGCGAACCGCTTCGCCTCGTGGTGCACCTTGGTGACCAGCGGGCAGGTCGCGTCGATCGTCTTCAGTTGCCGCGCGGCCGCCTCCTCGTGCACGACCGGGGCGACCCCGTGTGCGGAGAAGATCACCGTCTCGCCCTCGGGCACCTCGGCGGTCTCGTCGACGAAGATCGCGCCGCGCTTCTGCAGCGTCTGCACGACGTACTTGTTGTGCACGATCTCCTTGCGCACGTACACCGGCGGCCCGTACAGGTCGAGGGCCTTCTCCACCGCCACCACGGCCCGGTCGACGCCCGCGCAGTACCCGCGGGGGGCCGCAAGCAGCACCCGCTTGGTCTTGGTCGCGGTCGTCGTACCGGTGTCGTCAGGCTGGGAAGTCACGGTCCCCATGGTACGGGCCGCCTCGAACTGCTCCTGATGCACGCCGGATGCGCGCCGGATACACGTCGGGGAGCCGTCCGCCCTGTCCGGACGGCTCCTCCGTGGGAGGTGTTACCGATGAGTCAAGAGTGCCCCGGAAACACCTTCCCCGCAAAGGATTTTCCGGTCGCCCACGTACGCAGCGCCGCGAAGTCGGCGCCGGTGAGCCCGACCCGCGCGTCGACCGGCCGGATCAGCTGGTGCGCACCGGAAAACCGGACGTTCTCGGCCTCCCCCACCTCGTCGTCCACCCAGGCGAACGGCCGATCGCCCACCCAGTCCGCGACGTACGGCGTTTTCCACGAACCGCGCCGGACCGGCGTGCGATCGGGCCACAGGATCGTCGGAAGATCCGACGGAAGCCCGAGCAACGGCGACAGCAGTCGATTCGCGCCGTGCTCCCAACTGGTCGCCCAGACCAGGTCGAAGCTGCCGGCGAGCGCTGCCAATTCGGCGCCGTGGCGCGGAGCGATCAGCACGCGCCAGGTCTTCTCGCCCTCGACGATCTCCCGCGGCCGGTAGCCCGGTGGCGCCTGCTCCGCGCGGTGCGGATTCAGGGGGCCGTCGAAATCCAGCAGCAGGAGGGGGCGCATTACTCAACGTTAGGGAATGTCGGTGCGGGGTCGTAGGGTCTGGGAGTGGCTTTGGAGACCTCGCCGGAAGCGCCGGCGGCCGTGCGCACGATCGCGAACGGGATCGCGAGCTGGATCAACCAGCTCGGTGCCGTGTGGGTCGAGGGGCAGCTGACGGACGTCTCGATCGGCCGGGGTACGACGACGGTGTTCGGCACGCTGCGCGACACCGACGCCGACATCTCGCTGCGCTTCACCTGCAACCGGCGCGTGTTCGAGACCGTCGACGTCCGGGACGGTTCGCGGGTGCTGGTGCATGCCAAGCCGAACTTCTTCGCCCGCCGCGGCACCCTCGCGCTCGCGGTCAGCGAGATCCGCCACGTCGGCATCGGTGAGCTGCTGGCCCGGATCGAGCGACTCAAGCAACTGCTCGGCGCCGAGGGCCTCTTCGAGCCGTACCGGAAGAAGAAACTGCCGTTCCTGCCGCACACGATCGGGCTGATCTGCGGGCGCGACTCGGCGGCCGAGCGCGACGTCCTGGAGAACGCCAAGCGCCGCTGGCCGGCGGTCGCGTTCCGGATCGAGTATGCGTCGGTCCAGGGCCCGTCGGCGGCCGGCGAGGTGATGACCGCGCTGCGCAAGCTCGACGCGGACGAGTCGGTCGAGGTGATCGTGATCGCCCGCGGCGGCGGATCCCTGGAGGATCTGCTGCCGTTCTCCGACGAGGGCCTGATCCGCGCGGTGTCCAAGACGGGCACGCCGGTGGTGAGCGCGATCGGGCACGAGCCGGACTCGCCGCTGCTCGACCTGGTCGCGGACCTGCGCGCGTCGACGCCGACCGACGCGGCGAAGCGCATCGTCCCCGACGTGCGGGAAGAGCTGGACGGCGTGCGGCTGCTGCGCGAGCGCGGCCTGCGGGCGATCCGGTCCTGGCTGGATCGCGAGTCGCATGCGCTGGCGGCGATCCGGTCACGGCCGGCGCTCGCCGCGCCCGTCACGGACCTGCAGCGGCGCGCGGACGAGATCGCGGCCCTGGTCGAGCGCAACCGGCGGACGCTCACGCATCGGCTCGATCGCGCGAGCGACGACATCGCGCACCGGTTGGCGAGTGTGCGGGCGCTGTCCCCGAAGGCGACACTCGAGCGCGGGTATTCCGTGCTGCAGCTGGCCGACGGGACCGCCGTACGGGAAGTGGCGCAGGTGGCGCCGGGTGACCTGCTGCAGGCGCGGGTCAGTGACGGCCGCTTCGCGGTCGAAGTCAAGACGGAGGAAGACAAGTGAGCGGCGACCGACCCGAGATGACCTACGAGCAGGCCCGCGAGGAACTCGTCGACGTGGTCCGCAAGCTCGAAGCCGGCGGCACCAGCCTGGAGGAGTCGCTGGCGCTGTGGGAGCGCGGCGAGGAGCTCGCCGGCACCTGCCAGCGCTGGCTCGACGGCGCCCGCGAGCGCCTCACCAAGGCCCAAGCCGCACACGAGGAGAAGGCCGACTGAACAGCCGGCTGACAACGCACCCGGCCCGCCCGGGCGACCTTCTGGGCGCCGCCGAGGCGCGGGTGGCGAGTTGGCGCGGAGCCTTCACCGGCCTCGTCCCGCAGGACTTCCTCGACCGGATGGACCCGGCCTCGATCGCCGCTTCCTGGGCGGACAGCATCGCCGCCGGCCGCTCCCGGATCCATGTGGCGGTCCACGACAAGCGTGTGATCGGGTACGCCGGCGTCGGCCCGGAGCGTGATCAGGCAGCCCCACCGACCACGGGCGAGCTGTACGCGCTGTTCGTCCACCCCGATCACTGGGGGACAGGCGCCGGCCGCGCCCTGACCGACGCCGCGTGCGCCGACCTCCGCGCCGCGGGCTGCACCGTCGTCCAACTGTGGGTGCTCGAGGCAAACATCCGCGCCCGCCGCTTCTACAAGCGCTACGGCTTCACCGAGACAGCCGACCGGACGCACTCCTCGCTGGACAACCTGCCCGAGATCAGGCTGACAGCAAGCCTGTAGCCACCGCCCGAAGGCCGGCCTTCATCCGGTCGAGCTCGTACCCCTGCTCGCGAAGGGCGTTGTGCAGGTCGGCCGCCAGCGGCGCGAGCACCACGTGCGCCGTGTAGTCCGCGTCCAGGTCCGGGCGGGCGGACTCGATCAGGTGGGACAGGTGGCGGTGCCAGAGATGGTACGAACCGATGCGGTAGCGCGCGCCGTCCGAGGCGTTCTCGCTGTCCATGAACAGCGCGACGTGCCGGTCGAGCAGATCCAGGTAGGCGTCGAGGAAGGCCGTCACCCGCAGCACCGGTGACGTGCCCGGCCCGAGCGGCGGCGGGCCGCTGATGATCTTCGCCTGCAACTCCTGCTCGCGCTCGTCGAGCAGCGCGACCGCCAAGCCCGCGCGATCGCCGAACCGGCGGAACACGGTTCCCTTCCCCACGCCCGCCTCCGCGGCGATCGCGTCCAGCGAGACGTTCTTCACCCCGTGCTCGGTGAACAAGCGCTCGGCGGCCTCCAGCACACGGAGCCGGTTGCGGCGCGCGTCGGCCCGTTCCGGCCGTGGCTCCCCCACGACCGGAAGACTCCGTTGTGAAGCGGACTGCGGTCCGGTATTGTCGTTCATAAGACGGACTGTAGTCCGCTAAAGACCCTGGAGGAAGCAGACATGACCAACACGCACGCCCGGATCGCGATCGCCTACCACTCGGGCTACGGGCACACCGCGAAGCAGGCCGAGGCGGTGGCCGCCGGCGCCGCGTCGGTTCCGGGCACCGCGACCGACCTCGTGCCGCTGGACGAGCTGACCGAGCAGGTGTGGGAGCGGCTGACCGCCGCGGACGCGATCATCTTCGGCGCGCCGACGTACATGGGGAGCCCGAGCTGGGTGTTCAAGAAGTTCGCCGAGGAGAGCGTGCGGATCTGGGCGGCCGACCTCGCCTGGCGGGACAAGATCGCGGCCGGGTTCACCAACTCCAAGGCGATGTCCGGCGACAAGCTCAACAGCCTGGTCGACCTGGCCGTGTTCGCCGCGCAGCACGGGATGATCTGGGTCGGCCTGGACGTCTACCCGGGCTGGGCGGAGAGCACCGCGAGCATCGAGGACCTCAACCGGCTCGGCAGCTGGCTGGGCGCGATGGCGCAGTCCGACGCGGATCTGTCCGCGGAGAAGGCGCCGCCGGCGACGGACCTCCGGACCGCGGCCGCGCTCGGCGCGCGGGTCGCCACTGTCACCCACCGGCACCTGAGAGGAGCACTGGCGGCCTGATGGCATGGCTCATCCTGCTCGCCGCGGCGGCGTTCGAGATCGCGTTCGCGCTCAGCCTGAAACCGAGCGAGGGCTTCAGCCGCCTGTGGCCGACGCTCGGCGTGCTCGTGTTCGGCGTGATCTCGGTCGCCCTGCTGGCCAAGACCCTCGACCGCCTCCCGGTCGGCACCGCGTACGCGATCTGGACCGGGATCGGCTCGGTCGGCGTGGTGACGCTGGGCATCGTCGTCTTCCACGAGCCCGTCACCCCGACCCGCCTGGCCTGCATCGCCCTGATCGTCGTCGGCATCGTCGGTCTCCGCCTGGCCGGCGCCGAGTAGGCGGACCTGCACCACTCATCAACCTGTTCGCGGCGCCGGTCCGCGGCGGGTTCTGAGCGGGCGGGCCGCCGCATCGGCGCAGTTGATGAGTGGTGGCCGTCCGGGCCGGGGTCAGCTCGGGGCGCGGCGCCGACGCCGGGTGGTGGTGGGGGCGACCGGGAGCGGATGCGTGTCGAAGGGGAGCGCTTCGGGTCCGGCGCCGCCGTCGAGGAGTTCGCGGTACGAGGCCCAGGTGCTGGCGCGGGGCGGGATGTTGCCGATGGCATCGACTCTGGTGACCGGGTGGGCGCCGGCGGCGATCGGTCCCCACAGGTCGGCGTCGCTGCGCAGGCCGCGGAGTTCGCCGAAGAGCTCGCGGCCGAACCAGCACGGGTAGCTCTCGCCGTCGTCGTACCGGCAGACGCCGATCGGGGTCGCGGCCTCGGCGACCAGTGACCAGACCGTGGCCGAGGTGATGCCGGGCTGGTCACCGGCGAGGACGACGATCCCGTCGGCCCGCCGGTCGACCGCGTCGAGGGCCGGCACGATCGACGCGCTGCCGGTGTCGGAGTGCGGCGACTCGACTACCCGCACCCCGTCGAGGTCGACCCGGTCGTGGATCTGCTCCGACGCGCTGCCGAGCGTCACGACCAGCTGGTCGAACCCGCACTCCCGCGCGCCGTCGAGGGCGGCGCCGAACAGCGTGCCGCCGCGATAGTCCAGCAACTGCCAGGGCGCACTGAGCTGCGGTGCGCTGTCGGCACCCAGCAAGAGCCCCGTGACGAACATCGGCGGGTCAACTCCCCACTCGGGACGGCGTGACCATGGAACGGCCCCTTCTGCTGTCCCCGAGTGTGCGCAAGCCGAGCTTCGATCGAACCGCTCGCCGACGGCGCGTGTCAACGTGCGTCCGGAAAGTGGTCGGAATTGCCCGGAAAATGGGCATTCCCGTGAACCCGCCGGGCGGGCCGGAATCAGCGCAGCGCGGCTGCGAACGTTTCCAGGGCCGGATATCCGGCATTTCCGGCGACGATCGTCGTCACCCCGGAACCTACCAGGATCAAGGCGTTCTCGTTCTTGCGGTCGAGCAGCACCTTGCGCTGCCAGGTGACACCGGCGACCGTCGCGGTGCCGTCGTCCGACGTCCGGCCGAGCTTGTCGGAGACGAATTTCCCGCCGCTGACATTCGACTGCTCGAGACCGACGTATTTCTTCTCGGTCGTCACGACCCCGAGGTGCCAGGTGATCGGCGCCTGCTGCGGCGTACGGAATTCAACGCTGGTCGCGGTCCACCCGGACGGCATCGGCTCCGGCCCGCGCACCCAGGCGGCGGCCTTCCGGGCGTCCTCCAGTTGGGCCGTGTACGACACGGCGTTGGGCTTCTCCTCGGTCTTCGGCCGCCAGGTCACGGTGATCAGGAACGCGACCACCGCGAGGCAGATCACCAGCGCGAAGACCATGTTCCCGACGGTCTGCGACTTGCGCTTGTCCCGCCGGTACGCCTGCCGGTACTCGTCCGCCTCGGCCCGGATCTGCGCCCGCTCCCGCGCCTTCTCCAGCGCCGCGGCGTCGTCGGAGGCTCCCTGACCTGTCGAACTCATGCCCACAGTGTCTCGCGACGCGCAATCCGCCCGAACACCGGCCGGGGGCGTTGGCTACGATCCGTTGACATGACCGACCCGACCACGCCACCTGCCCACTTGGAGGTCGAGGCGCACGCGCCCGACCGGAACCTCGCCCTCGAACTGGTCCGGGTCACCGAGGCCGCCGCGATGGCGGCCGGGCGCTGGGTCGGCCGCGGCGACAAGAACGGCGCCGACGGCGCGGCGGTGAACGCGATGCGTACGCTGATCGGCACTGTCGGTATGAACGGCGTCGTGGTGATCGGCGAGGGCGAGAAGGACAACGCCCCGATGCTGTACAACGGCGAGCAGGTCGGCTCCGGTGAAGGCCCGGAGTGCGACGTGGCGGTGGACCCGGTCGACGGTACGACGCTGGTGGCGAAGGGCATGGCCAACGGCATCGCGGTGATGGCGGTCTCGCCGCGGAACTCGATGTACGACCCGTCCGCGGTCTTCTACATGGAGAAGCTCGTCGTCGGTCCGGAGGCGGCCGAGGTGGTCGACATCCGGCTGCCGGTCGCGGAGAACATCCGCCGGGTCGCGAAGGCGAAGGGCAGCACGGTCGACGACGTCACGGTCGTCCTGCTCGACCGGCCGCGGCACGAGCAGCTGGCGACGCAGATCCGGGCCACCGGCGCGCGGATCAAGTTCATCTCCGACGGCGACGTGGCCGGCGCGGTCGAGGCAGCCCGGCCGGACACCGGTCTGGACATGCTGCTCGGCATCGGCGGTACGCCGGAAGGCATCATCGCCGCCTGCGCGATGAAGTGCCTCGGCGGGAAGATCCAGGGCAAGCTGTGGCCGCGCGACGACGCCGAGCGGCAGAAGGCGCTGGACGCCGGCCACGACCTGGACCGGGTGCTGGACACCGACGACCTGGTCAGCGGCGACGACTGCTTCTTCGTCGCGACCGGGATCACCGACGGCGAGCTGCTCCGCGGCGTCCGCTACGGACGCTCCACCGCGCGCACCCACTCGCTCGTGATGCGCTCGCGCAGCGGCACGATCCGCAGCATCGAGAGCGTCCACCAACTGGAGAAGCTGCGCGCCTACTCCGCCATCGACTTCGAGCACGCCCGATGAGCACACCCGTCCTCGTCATCGGCGAGGCTCTCGTGGACATCGTCGGCACCGCCGGGAAGTTCCGCAACGGCAACGGCAAGCCGAAGGCGATCCCCGGCGGGTTCGCCGCGAACGTCGCCGTCGGGCTGGCCCGGATGGGCGTGCCGACCGAGCTCGTGGCCCGCTTCGGCACCGATCCGTACGGCGACCTGCTCGGCGCGCACCTGTTCGGGAACGGTGTCCAGCTCGCGCCCGGGACAGTCGATCCCGGGGTCCGGACGAGCACCGCGACCGCGACCTTGGACGCCGACGGGGTAGCCAGCTACAAGTTCGACATGACCTGGGATCCGCCGGCGCTGTCGCTGACCCGCGGCTGCCCGGCGATCCACACCGGGTCGATCGCGATGATGCTCGAGCCCGGGGCGACCGCGATCCGCGATTTCCTGAAGACGGTGGCCGACCAGCCCGTGACGGTCACGCTGGACCCGAACGCACGGCCGGCGATCACTCCCGACCCGGTGCCGGCCTGGGCCGCCGTCCGCGAGCTCGCGGCGCTGTCCGACCTGGTGAAGCTGAGCGACGAGGACTGCGCGTTCTTCCGTCCCGGTGTCTCGCTCGACGACATCGCGGCGGAGCTGCTGACGGCCGAGCGGACGCAGTGCGTGGTGATCACCCGCGGCGGCAGCGGCGCGCTGGGCGTCGGCCGGGGCCTGCGGGTCGAGGTTCCCGCGCCGCCGATCGAGGTGGTCGACACCGTCGGCGCCGGCGACTCGCTGATGGCGGCCCTGATCACCGGGCTGCTCACCCGCGGGCTGCTCGGCGGGCGGCGGCTGGCCGGGATGACCGCCGAGGAGCTGCGGGAGGTCGTGGACTACGCGGTGAAGGCGGCGGCGATCACCTGCACCCGCCACGGCGCCGACCCGCCGACCGTGGCCGAGCACACGGAGAAGTGGGGTTCCTGAGGGTGTCCGCCGAAGCGTGGACCGCCGAGCTGGAGTCCAACGGCAGTGTGGATTTCCGACCGCGCCGCGGCCGGCTGGCGGTGCGCCTGGCCGGGTTCGGCCTGCTGATGGTGCTGTCGGCGTGGACGAACATCGACCATCTGCGCGCGGACGGCATCTCAGGCGCCCTCGGGGTCCTGCGGCTGACCGCGCTCGCGGCGTTCGTGTACGGCACCGGTCTGACCGCGTGGCAGCTGATCACGAACCGCCCGGTCATCACGGTCGACGCCGAGGGCATCACCAGGGGCCGTAGCCTGCGGTGGTCGGGCATCACGAGCATCGACGAGCCCGCCGGCTGGCCGTTGGCGCGCGCAATCCAGATCAACCCGGCCGACCGGCGTACCCGGCCGATCTCGATCCCGCAGGACAACGTCGAGGACCTGGACGCCCTCACCCCCTGGCTGCGCTCACTCCACGAGCAGCACCGCGGCTAGTTGACCGAGCTGCGGACGGCGGCCAGGTGTTCGCGGGAGCGGGCCGCCGCCAGGTCCGGGTCCTTGGCGCGGATCGCGTCCGCGATCGCCTCGTGGGCGGCCTGGTCGTGCCGGTGCCGGTGTTCCTCGTCGAGCTTGAGCATGTCGATCATCGCCCGCCTGATCCGCGGCACGAACGTGTCGAAGAGCTCGGTCAGAACGGCGTTGTGCGCGGCCGTCACGACCGCGCGGTGGAACGCGAGGTCGGCCTCGATGTACCAGTCGTCGGGCGCGTTCACGGCCGCCCGTTTGCGGTCCGCGAGCGTGTAGCGGAAGTTCTTCAGGTCCGCCGGCGTCCGGCGGGACGCGGCCAGCCGGGCGGCCTCGGTCTCGATCGCGAGCCGGCCCTCCAGGACGTCGGTGATGTCCGCCTTGCGCAGAACCTTGTCCCAGTCCTCGGCGGCCTGCAGCGCGATCACGAACACGCCCGCGCCCTGGCGGCTCTCCAGCACCCGGCGGCCGGCCAGCTCCCGCACTGCCTCGCGGATCGTGGACCGGCCGACGCCGAGCTGGGCGGCCAGTGTGGTCTCGCCGGGAAGCTTGGCGCCGAGCGCCCACTCCCCGCTCCCGATCCGGCGCAACAGCTCCTCGGCAGCCTGCTCGGCGAGCGGGTGACGGCGAATCATGCCGGTCAGTCTAGAGGGAGCTGAGTTGTCAGCTTGTCTGAGGAGTTGATAGCGTGCTCGGCATGCGCTCGCTTCCGCGTCTCGTCCTCCTCCTCCGCCGCCACGGCGGGAGCTGATTCGACCGGCGCTCCCTCCGTGGAGTGCAGTCGTCCGCCGGTCCTCCCCGGACTCGTTGGAAGGACCCACGCATGAACCGTCAGCAACCCTCCCCCATGCCCAGCCACCGGTACCGCGACATCTTCGCCAGGGTCCCGGTCGCGCCGGTCGACCGCACCTGGCCCGACCGCCGGATCACCCAGGCGCCGCTCTGGGTGCCGGTCGACCTGCGGGACGGCAACCAGGCCCTGGCCGACCCGATGGACCCCCAGCGCAAGCGCCGGTTCTTCGAGCTGATGGTTGCCATCGGCTACAAGGAGATCGAGGTCGGTTACCCGTCGGCCTCGCAGACCGACTTCGACTTCGTCCGGCTGCTCGCGGAGTCGGATCTCGTCCCGCCGGACGTCACGATCGTCGTCTTCACCCCAGCCCGCAAGGACCTGATCGAGCGGACCGTCGAGTCCGTCGCGGGGATGCGCGGCGACGTCGTCATCCACATGTACGCCGCCACCGCGCCGGTGTGGCGCGAGGTCGTCCTGCGGAAGTCGCGCGACGAGCTGGCGCAGATGATCTATGCCGGCTCGGAGGAGGTCCTGCGGCTGGCCGGGGACTCCGTACGGTTCCAGTTCTCGCCCGAGGTGTACAACCTGACCGAGCCGGACTACGTGCTCGAGCTGGCGGACCACCTCACCAAGCAGTGGGACGCGACACCGGAGCGGCCGGTGATCCTGAACCTGCCCGCCACGGTCGAGGCCGCGACGCCGAACGTGTACGCCGACCAGATCGAGTACATGCACCAGAACCTGCCGCGTCGCGACGGCGTCATCCTGTCGGTGCATCCGCACAACGACCGCGGCACCGGGATCGCGTGCGCGGAGCTGGCGGTGCTGGCCGGGGCGGAACGCGTCGAGGGCTGCGTCTTCGGCAACGGGGAACGCACCGGGAACGTCGACATCGCCACACTCGCGCTCAACCTGCACGCCCAGGGCGTCGATCCGATGATCGACTTCTCCGACATCGACGGGATCCGTTCGGTGGTGGAGTACTGCACGCGGATGCCGATCCACCCGCGGCACCCGTACGTGGGGGAGCTCGTCTACACGGCCTTCTCCGGAACCCATCAGGACGCGATCCGGAAGGGGTTCGCCGTTCAGGGCCCCGGTGCGTGGGAGGTGCCTTATCTGCCGATCGATCCGGCCGATGTCGGGCGCGGGTACGAGGCCGTCGTCCGGGTGAACAGCCAGTCCGGCAAAGGCGGGATCGCCCACGTGCTGGAGTCTGTGTACGGCATCCGCCTGTCGCCGGAGCAGGAGCGGGAGTTCGCGCGGCACGTGCAGCGGCACACCGACGCGACCGGGCGGGAAGCGAGTGCGGAGGAGTTGAAGGCGTTGTACGAGGAGGTCTACGGGTGCTCGAACTGAAGGACGTCGACTTCGTCCGGGACGGCAAGCTGTTGCTGTCCGGGGTGTCGCTGACCGCGGGCGAAGGTGAGCGGTGGGCGCTGCTCGGGCCGAACGGCGCGGGCAAGAGCACGCTGCTCGGCCTGTGCGGCGCGGTCACGCACCCGACCCGCGGCACGGTCGAGATCCTCGGCCGCCGCCTCGGTACGGTCGACATCCGTACCCTGCGCGAGTCCATCGGGCACGTGAATCCACGGCACCCGCTGCGGTCGCCGTCGAGCATCCGGGACGTCGTCCTGACCGGGCTCACCGGCACGATCGAGCGGATGCCGCGGTGGGAGCCGACTCCCGCGCAGGAAGCTCGCGCTCTGGAGCTGATCGACCTGCTCGGGATCGGCGCGCTGGCCGGTTCGTCGTGGACCACGCTGTCGCAGGGTGAGCGTGGCCGGGCGCTGATCGCCCGCGCGCTGATCTCGGATCCGCGGTTGCTGCTGCTGGACGAGCCGTCGACCGGCCTGGACGTCGCCGCGCGCGAGCAGTTGCTGGAGACCCTCGACCAGATCCACCTCAGCCACCCGCATCTGGCGTGGGTCCTGGTCACCCATCACCTCGAGGAGCTTCCGACCTGTACGACGCACGCCGCGCTGCTCCGCGACGGCCGGGTCCTGTCCGCGGGGCCGGCTGACGACGTACTCACGACGGATCGCATCTCGCAGACGTTCGACCATCCGATCGAGATCAACCGCCACGACGGGCGCTGGACCGCCACCGCCCGACGAGGTACCCGGCACCACTGAGCAGGCCGAGCGCGGGGGTGCGGCGCTGCCCCGTCCGGAAGGCGCGGTGGCGGCCGGTTTCGTACCTGTCGCCACCTCGGACGGTGTCACGCCGCGGACCCAGAGAATACCGACGACGGCGCGTACGCCGCCGCCGGACCTCGGACGAAAGCCCAGGTCAGCGGCCCCGCCAAGTCGCCGCATGCGCCAAGCGTGGTGCATTACAGTTGGTTCTGCTCCGGGGTGGAGTTGTGAGGGCGGGGGCGGCGAGATGAGCGTCATGGGTGAACGCCTGCCTGAGGCGTGGATGGTCGAGTGGCACCGGAACGGGCGCGTTGAGTTCCCCCTGCGCCGGTGGTCGTTCATACAGTTCCCGATGCTGCCGGTGCTGGCCTTCGCGGCCTTCAGTTCGAGCCGGCTGCCGAACATGCTCGACGACAACGCCTGGCGGTACCTGGCCTACCTGATCATCGTGGGGTACGTCGGCATCGCGGCCATGATCGTCTGGCAGCTCGTCTCGCAACGCCCGGTCGTCGTCGTCGACCACCGGGGGATCCACGTCGGACACCGGCGGTTCATGGCATGGAGCGAGATCGGGTCGATCGGTTTCGTGGCCGGGCCGAAGCTGGCGCGGCAGCTGCCGGTGCAGCCGAAGAACGTCTGGGCGAAGAACCTCGTCCTCACCCAGCAGCACGTCAACGACCTGTCGGCCTTCCGCCTGTGGCTCGGCGAACTGCTCGACGAGCAGCGCTCGGCTCCGGGTTCCTAGCCGGCGCCGGTCAGGTCAGGCCGAGGCGCTTGCTCAGGCGGGGGCCGCGCTTGATCTTGATCTCGCCGAGGATCGCCGTGCCGCGGATGTGGAAGCGTTTCGGCTCGGCCGGCCGGCTGTTCGGGTCCGGGACCGCCTTCAGTCCGGCTTCCTGTTCGGAGACGGAGCCGAGGATCGGGTTGCTGTCCAGCAGGACGATCGCGTTCTGCGGTACGCGGATCTTCACGTCGGCGAGGATCGACTTCACGTCGATGTGGACCTCGTCGAACGGGATCTGCGCCTCGGTGTAGTCGAGGGTGACGTCGCCGAGCACAGCGTTGATCTCCTGGCGCTGCGGGACCAGCCAGCTTCCGGTCCGCTTGGACTCGGACATGAACACGTTGATGACCGGCCCGGACTCCACCAGGGCGCCGCCGTACTGCGGGGTGGTGGCCGGCACGGTCTGCGCGCGCGGCCCGGTGGGCAGGTCCGCGGTCAGCTCGACGAGTTCGCCGTACGTCTTGGAGGCGTACAGCGTCTCGAGGCGGTCCTCGAGCTCGGTGTAGGACAGCCGGCCCTCGCCCGCGGCGTCGCGGAGGATGTCGGCGACCTCCTCGCGCTCGAGATCGGACACCCGCCGCCGCAGCACCGGATCGTCACCGGCCTGCGCGGGCACGACATCCTGCGGTCGGTTCTCCTGGGGTACGTCATCCTGGGCCACGCCAGAACGATACGCGCGCCCACCCCCGCCCGCAGACCCGTTTCCTCCCCGATTCACCCCTGATCCGGCCCCTGATCGTGAGCGGTAGCCTTTGGGCGTCCAGTCCAGTCTGTGTGGAGGTATGCCCGGTGTCTGCCGACTTCAACTACTCCGACCTGTTGCCGTTGGGTGCCGACGAGACGGAGTACCGGCTGCTGACGACGGAGGGTGTCAGCACGTTCACCGCAGGCGACCGGACGTTCCTGCAGGTGCAGCCCGAGGTCTTGCAGGCGCTGACCGCGGAGGCGATGCACGACATCTCGCACTACCTGCGTACCGCGCACCTCGCGCAGCTGCGGCGGATCATCGACGACCCGGAGGCGTCCGGGAACGACCGGTTCGTCGCACTCGACCTGCTGAAGAACGCGAACATCTCGGCCGGCGGCGTGCTGCCGATGTGCCAGGACACCGGCACCGCGATCGTGATGGGCAAGAAGTCCGAGGGGGTGCTCACCGGCGCGGTCGACGAGGAGTGGATCAGCCGCGGTGTGTACGACGCCTACACCAAGCTGAACCTGCGCTACTCGCAGATGGCCCCGCTGACCATGTGGGACGAGAAGAACACCGGCTCCAACCTGCCCGCCCAGATCGAGCTCTACTCGACACCGGCCGGCTCCGGCGACCCGGCGTACAAGTTCCTCTTCATGGCCAAGGGCGGCGGCTCGGCGAACAAGTCGTTCCTCTACCAGGAGACCAAGGCGGTGCTGAACCCGTCGCGGATGATGGAGTTCCTGGACGAGAAGATCCGCTCCCTCGGTACGGCGGCCTGCCCGCCGTACCACCTGGCCGTCGTGGTCGGCGGAACCTCGGCCGAGTACGCGCTGAAGACCGCGAAGTACGCCTCCGCGCACTACCTGGACACCCTGCCGACGAGCGGATCGCCGCTCGGGCACGGGTTCCGGGACGTGGAGCTGGAGGAGGAGGTCTTCAAGCTCACGCAGGAGTTCGGCATCGGCGCGCAGTTCGGCGGGAAGTACTTCTGCCACGACGTCCGGGTGATCCGGCTGCCGCGGCACGGCGCGTCCTGCCCGGTCGCGATCGCGGTGTCCTGCTCGGCGGACCGGCAGGCGCTGGCCAAGATCACGCCGGAGGGCGTGTTCCTCGAGCAGCTCGAGCGGGAGCCGGCCCGGTTCCTGCCGGACACGACCGACGAACACCTCGACGACTCCGAGGTCGTCCGGGTCGACCTGAACCGGCCGATGAGCGAGATCCGCGCCGAGCTGTCCAAGCTGCCGGTGAAGACCCGGCTGTCGCTGACCGGCCCGCTCGTGGTGGCGCGCGACATCGCGCACGCGAAGATCAAGGAGCGGCTGGACGCGGGCGAGCCGATGCCGCAGTACCTGCGTGACCACGCCGTGTACTACGCGGGTCCGGCGAAGACCCCCGAGGGTTACGCGTCCGGCTCCTTCGGGCCGACGACCGCGGGCCGGATGGACGCCTACGTCGACCAGTTCCAGGCGGCCGGCGGCTCGTTCGTCATGCTTGCCAAGGGCAACCGGTCGGCGAAGGTGACGGCGGCGTGCAAGGAGCACGGCGGCTTCTACCTGGGCTCGATCGGCGGCCCGGCGGCGCGGCTGGCGCAGGACTGCATCAAGTCCGTCGACGTGATCGAGTACCCGGAGCTCGGCATGGAGGCGATCTGGAAGATCCAGGTCGAGGACTTCCCCGCGTTCATCGTGGTCGACGACAAGGGCAACGACTTCTTCACCGACACCCGCAAGCCGGTCCCCCTGACGGTCCGTCCGCGCAGCTGAACCGTTGACCTGGTGAGCCGATCGCCCCACCCTCGGAACCGGGGGTGGTCGCGATGGGGCGGCGGATGCTGCGGATGGGGAACCGGGTCGGCGTGTGGATGTACCGGACGCTGGACGGGCGGCTGGCGAGCGGGAGCAAGGACGTGCACGTCCTGATGCTCACCACACCCGGCCGGCGGACCGGCGTACCGAGGTCGACCTGCGTGCGGTACCTGGAGACGGCGGACGGGCTCGTGGTCTGGGGCACCGGGTCGGGCTCGCCTCAGGACCCGGACTGGTTCCGGAACCTGCGGGCGGCGGTCAGCACCGACGTACAGATCGGCGCCGAGCACCGGCGGATGCGGGCGCGGGAACTGACCGAGCCCGAGCGGAGCACGGTGTGGACCGACGTCATCCTCCGCGAGGACCCACGGATCGCCCGGTTCGCGACGAAGGCAGGGCGGACGATCCCCGTCGCCGTCCTGCAGCCCGCCCCGGACTGAGCTCCGCTCAGCCGGCCTTGGTCTCGATCTCCTCCGGGAGCTTCATCAGCAGGGCTCTGGCCGCTTTGACCAGGTCTGCCTCGTTGTGCCCGAACGCCTGGAGGTAGCACCCAAGGGCCGAGCGCAGCATCTGAAGCTCGTCGGCCTGCAGCTCGATGGTGTACATACTTCCAAGCTAAGACCAATCCCGCCGGTGACAAGCGCTCGTGACCTACCTGTTGTCAGCGGCTGTGCAGCTCCTCGGCGATCCAGGTCGGCTGATGCGTCGTCGGCGCGACGGGCAGCCGCCAGGCCTGCGGCGCCGACCAGGACTCCCAGCCGTCGGAGAACGGCGCTGTCCAGGCCTCGATGTCGCGGATCGCCAGGTGCGCGTCGGCGACGATCCGCTCGGCCTCGGCCGCGCTGAAACGTCCGGCGCTGACCGCTCCCTCGAGCTCGTCCTCGTCCTTCCACTCGATCGTGCGGTCCGGGTTGATCCACAGGTCAAGCACATGATCGACCGTGCTCGTCCGGCGTGCCGCCCAGTCGCGGACGTGTTCGCGCTCGAGGTTCACGTACCACCCGCGGAAGGTCGCGTCGGCGTCCCAGAAGTACCAGACCGACCACGGCTTGCCGGGCGGCGACACCTTGAGGATCCCGGTCCCGCGCCAGACGTCGAGCTTCAGCACCCGCTCCGCGGTGAACATCGCGACCGGGCCGGCGTGCCGGATCTCGCGCCCGTCGACGAGGACCGGTTTGAGCAACGGCGTCCCGGGGGCGAGCCAGGCGACCAGTCCGTCCGCGTCGTCCCGCACCACCGTCATCGGCCGCACGAGCGGCTTGTCGGCGTGCTGTCCAGGGACTTCGTACACCCATTCGATCGTCGTGCCGGGCTCCCAGAACGTCACGACTGCGCCGGCCGGGTCATGGACAAGACGTCGAGGGCCGCGTCCAGCTGCTCCTCGGTGAGGTCGCCCTTCTCGACGTGCCCGTTCTCGATCACGACCTCGCGGATCGTCTTGCCTTGTTTCAGGGCACTCTTGGCGACCGCGGCGGCGTTCTCGTAGCCGATGTAGCGATTCAGGGGCGTCACGATGGACGGGGACGACTCGGCCAGCGCGCGGGCGTGGCCGACGTTCGCCGTGATGCCGTCGACGCAGCGGTCGGCGAGCAGCCGGGAGCTGTTGGCCAGCAGGCTGATCGACTCGAGCAGGTTGCGCGCGATCACCGGGAGCATCACGTTCAGCTCGAAGTTGCCGCCGGCTCCGGCCACGGTGATCGTGGTGTCGTTGCCGATCACCTGCGCGGCGACCATCAGCGTCGCCTCGCAGATCACCGGGTTCACCTTGCCGGGCATGATGCTCGACCCGGGCTGCAGATCCGGCAGCGCGATCTCGCCGAGCCCGGCGCGCGGCCCGGAGCCCATCCAGCGCAGGTCGTTGCAGATCTTCGTCAGGCTGACCGCGACCGTCTTCAGCTGCCCGGACAGCTCGACCAGTCCGTCGCGCGCCCCCTGGGCCTCGAAGTGGTCCTCGGCCTCGGTCAGCTCCAGCCCGGTGCGGCGGTTCAGCTCGGTGATGACGGCTGCCGCGAACCCGGGCGGTGTGTTGATCCCGGTGCCGACCGCCGTCCCGCCGAGCGGCAGCTCGGCGACCCGGGGCAGCGTGGCCCGCACGCGCGCGGCGCCGCGGCGGATCTGCTGGGCATACCCGTCGAACTCCTGGCCGAGCGTCACCGGCGTCGCGTCCATCAGGTGCGTGCGCCCGGACTTCACCACCTCGGCGAACTCGGATCCCTTGCGGGACAGGGAATCCGCGAGATGCTCGAGGGCCGGCAGCAGCTCCTGGACGACACCCGCCGTGGCGGCGACGTGGATCGCCGACGGGAAGGTGTCGTTGCTGGACTGCGAGGCGTTGACGTGATCGTTCGGATGCACGTCGGCGCCGAGCGCGCGGGTGGCCAGGGTGGCCAGGACCTCGTTGACGTTCATGTTCGTCGACGTGCCGGAACCGGTCTGGAAGACGTCGATCGGGAACTCCGCGTCGAACTGCCCCGCGGTCACCTGGTCCGCGGCGGCCGCGATCGCGGCGGACCGGTCGGCGTCGAGCACCCCGAGCGACGCGTTCACGACCGCGGCGGAGGCCTTGATCTGGGCGAGCGCGTGCACGAGCTCCGGCGCCAGCGGCCGCCCGGAGATCGGGAAGTTCTGCACCGCGCGCTGCGTCTGCGCCCGCCACAACGCGTCGCGGGGCACCTTGACCTCACCCATCGTGTCGTGCTCGATCCGGAATTCCACGTCATCACCCATACCTGCAGAGTACGTCGCTCACCGTTGCCGGAACCGTTCGATCGGCAACCTGTGGACAACGACACAGCGACTACGAGGCGCCTTGATAGACGTAGTACAGCTCGTCGCGGCCCTGGAGCTGGACCGGCACGGGTTTGACGTCGCACGTGCCGAACACGGCGCCGACGGCGGTCTCCAGGGCGGTCGACGCGGACGAGGACCACACGGTGAGGATGCCGCCGGCGCGCAGCTTGGCCCGGCAGGTGGTGAGGAAGCCCGACGTGTAGATGGTCGAGTTCTCGTTGTAGACAAGGAAGTCCGGGCCGTTGTCGACGTCCAGGAGGATCGCGTCGACGGACGCGTCGGGGAGGTCCGTGACGACCGCGCGGACGTCGCCGACGACGACCGCGACCCGCGGGTCGTCGAGGATCGACGGGACCAGGCCGGAGCGCATCCACGACACCAGGTCCGGCTCGATCTCCGCCACCACCACCTCGCCGAGCCGGTCGTCGGCGAGCAGCGCGCGGACCGTGTACCCGAGGCCGAGTCCCCCGACCAGCACCCGGTCCGGCCGCTGCACCGCCTCCAGCGCGGCCGACGCCAGCAACTCCTCGCTCGACGTCTCCCGGTCGTCCATCACGAATACACCGTTGACCCGCAGCTCCAGCGCGCCGTCGTCCTCCCGGCGCCGTAGCACGAGCTCTCCGCGCTCACTGTTGCCCCGCGCGATCTCTGCCATGTCACACGCCGCCACTCTGATTGGTCAGCCCCGCGTCGTGGGCCAGCAGCGCCAACTGCACGCGGTTGGTCAACTGGAGCTTGGCGAGGGAGTTCGTCAGGTGTGTCTTCACCGTGGCGATCCCGACGTCCAGGGCGGTCGCCACCTCGGCGTTGCTCATTCCTTCAGCCACAGCCAGCATCACGTCCCGCTCTCGCTCGGTCAGCTGCGCCAGAGCCGCGCAAGCCGTCGTACGGCGGCTGTCCTGGTCGACGGCGCCGACATGGTCCATGAGCTGCCGGGTGGCCTGTGGTGACAGCACGGACTCACCAGCAGCCACCTTCAGCACCGCTGCGACGATCTCGGCCGGCGCAGCGTCCTTCAGCAGGTAACCGGACGCACCGGCACGCAACGCCCGCAGCAGGTCCTCGTCCGACCCGAAAGTGGTCAGCATGACCACGTCCGGCGCCGCAGTCCGCCGCCGAATCGCCTCAGTCGCGGCAACCCCGTCCAGCACCGGCATGCCGATGTCCATCAGTACGACGTCCGGGCGCAGGTCACGGACCGCATCGACTGCCTCCTGCCCATCGGCGGCGACACCGACCAGCTCGAGCTCCGGTGCGCCGGACAGCATGCTGGACAGGCCTGCCCGGACCAGTGGGTCGTCGTCGACCACCAGCAGCCGGACCGGTTCACTCACGGCCGTCATCGTAGGCCACCCAGGGCAGCCAGGCCGCCAGCCGAAACTCTCCGTCAGCCGTTGCCCCGTGCTCGAACCGCCCACCCGCCAGCGACGCCCGCTCCGCCAGTCCGATGAGGCCCACCCGTGAGCCCGGGGACGCGACATCGTGCACCAACGGATTCGACACCTCCACCGAGAGCCCTGCGCCGGGCGCACCGCTCAGCAGCACCCGGACGGCCTGGTGGGGTGCGTGCTTGCGCGCGTTCGTCAGTCCCTCCTGGACGATCCGGTACGCATGCCGCCCGATCGTGTCCGGCACTTCGCTGAGTTCGACACCTGTCTCGAGCTCGATCCTCATCCCGGCTGCCCGTGACTCGTCCAGCAACACATCCAGCTCTGCAATCCCCCGGCGTGGCCCGTCGGCGGTGTGCTGAGACCGCAGTACGCCGACGATCTCGCGCAGGTCGTCCACGCAGTCGCGGGCACTGGACCGAATCACGCCGGCCGCGCGTGACAGCTCGTCGGTCGGCATGTCCGGCCGGAACTCCAGCGCGCCCGCATGGATGCTGAGCAACGACAGCCGATGCCCGAGCGCGTCATGCATCTCCCGCGCGATCCGCTCCCGCTCCAGCCGCTGCCCCTGCTCGACACGCAACTGCTGCTCCGCCTCGGCGCGGACGGCGCGGTCGGTCAGCGAGGTCATCAGCTGCCGCCTGGTCCGGACCACGATGCCCCAGGCAACCAGTGCCAGGCAGGCCAGCGCAGTGAGAATGACTGCGATCCAGTACGCGTTGGGCACGTCAGACAACGGATAGAGCCAGAACTGCAGCATGCAGGACGCCATCGCCACAGCACCCAGCGAGAGGCTGACAGCCGGGCGTCTGTGCACCGCGACATTGAAGAGCGCCAGACCGCCCGCTGCACCGACAGAAGGCACCAGTGTGGACGCAAGGATCATCAGCACGGCCAGCCCGATCGGCCAGCGGCGGCGGACGAGCAGCGAGAGCGCTCCGGCGATGCACAGCGTCAGATCGAGCCAATGCGGCAGTGGACCGATCCGGGGCACCGGGTCGTTGTCTCCCACCGCGATCAGCCCGAACAGGAACGCGATCAGCACGCAGGCGACGTCCACCACCCGGTCCCGCGGCGTCAGCCGTCCGTACCCCGGCGCCGCGCGCGATCCAGGCGCGATCAGCGCGGCGACGATCCCCGTGTCCACCTGAACGACGGTAGCGCCTCGACGGCCCGCTGCACCGGCTCGACGGCGTACGACGAGACTTTCGGTGGAGGCGCGAGTCCACCGAACGACACTGACGGCGTACGGCGGGCTGATCTGCCGGGCGGCTGTCCGGCGGCAGGGTTGCAGGCATGATTCTTGCCGAAAGCACCTTCCGCGGCACGACCGCCGCGGAACTGGCCGCCCGCACCTGGTGGGGCTCGTTCAGGGCCGCCGTCGACCAGCGCGCGATCTTCCCGCGCTCCGGCACGATCCGGCTGCACCTGAGTCATCTGGAGCTGACCGGCTGGGACCACGGCCGCGACGTGACCGTCCATCCCGCCGAGCTGGCGTCGGTGAGCAACGACTTCACCGACCTGTACGGCCGCTTCCTCGGCGGTGGATCCAAGACGCTCGGCGCACCGCTGGTCCTCGAACTGCGATCCGGCACCGTGCTGTACCTGCTCGTGAACCATCGCTGGTTCACCGAACGCACCGACAACGCCCAGTGGACCGGCCGCCTCACCCAATGGCTCGCCGGCGAGCGCGGGTGCACGGCATGAGGCGCGTCGGGAGATTTCTGCTGCGGTTCGCGCTGGTGGTCGTCGTCCTGGTGCTGATCTTCGTCGGGTGTTCGGCCGTGTGGACGTGGCAGGACGACCGGCGGGCCGCCATGACCACCGAGGGGCCGTACGAGGCGACTGTCGAGTCGCTGAACAAGCATCCGCTGCCGCAGTGGTTCGCGGATGCCAAGTTCGGGATCATGATCCACTGGGGGCTCTACTCGGTGCCTGGGTTCGCGCCGAAGGGCACCACGTTCAGCAAGCTGCTGGAGACGCGGTACGGGCACGCGATGACCCACAACCCGTACGCGGAGGACTACGCGAACGCGATGAAGGACCCCGCCTCGCCGACCGCGCAGTACCACCGGGAGCACTACGGCAACGCGCCGTACAGCGACTTCACGCAGCAGTTCGACGCCGGTCTCGCGAAGTGGGACCCCGATCGCTGGGCAGCGCAGTTCAAGGCGGCCGGGGCGTCGTACATCGTGGTGACGGCCAAGTACGCCGACGGGTACTCCCTGTGGCCGACCCAGGTCCGCAACCCGCACGCACTGGACTTCCACGCCCAGCGGGACCTCATGGGCGAGCTGGCCGCGGCAGTGCGAAAGCAGGGCCTGAAGTTCGGCGTCTACTACTCCGGCGGTGTCGACTGGACGTTCCAGCGCAAGACTGTGAAGACCCTGGGCGACTACGTGTACCTGCACTACGGCGAGGACTACCGCAAGTACGCCGTCGCGCAGGTGCGTGAGCTGATCACGCGGTACAAGCCGGACATCCTCTGGAACGACATCGCCTGGCCGACCGGGTCCAAGCGGCTCTACGCCCTGCTCGCGGACTACTACAACACCGTCCCGGAGGGTGTCGTCGACGACCGCTGGAGTACGGCGTCGTTCGGCCGGCAGCTGATGAGCCCGAAACCGATGCGCTGGGGCTTCGACCAGCTCATGAAGGGCCTGTTCAAGCAGCCCGGTGTCGCGGAAGGCATCAACACCCAGAAGCCCGCGCCGCACAGTGACTTCCGGACGCCGGAGTACGCCGCCTTCGACACCATCCAGGACAAGTTCTGGCAGCAGGACCGCGGCATCGGCGGCTCGTTCGGCTACAACCGCGAGGAGACCGCGGGCGACTACACCGGCTCGGCAGAGCTGATCGCAGCACTCGCCAAAGGCGCCGCCAACAACGGTTCGCTGTTGCTGAACGTCGGACCGAGCGGCGGGGAGGGCGAGATCGTCCCTGAGCAGTCGAGTCGGCTCTCCGACATCGGGGCGTGGCTGAAGGTCAACCGGGAGGCGCTGGACGGGGCGCGACCGTGGACACGGTCATCGACGACCACAGCCGCCGGCGACCAGGTGGTGTTCACCCAGAAGGGCAAGGCCGTGTACGCCGTCGTCCTCGGCCGGCCGCGGGGCGACATCGTCATCAAGGACGTCGTACTCTCCGGGGCGGCGCAACGTCTCGGGGCAGGTCCGGTGGCGATGACGACAACCACCGGGGACACCGTGCTGAAGGCGGCCGGCGACGGGACCTACGCGCCGGCCTTCAGGATCGGGTGATCAGTACCAGCCGCTGTTCTGGGAGTGGTTCCACGCCTTGCACGGCGAGCCGTACGTAGCCTCGATGTAGTCCAGGCCCCACTTGATCTGGGTGACCGGGTTGGTCCGCCAGTCCTTGCCGTACGCCGCCATCCGGTTGCCCGGCAGCGCCTGCGGGATGCCGTACGCCGTCGACGTCGGGTTGTCGGCGTTGACCTTCCAGCGGGACTCCTTGTTCCAGAGCTTCTCCAGGCAGCTGAACTGGCTCTGGCTCCAGCCGTGGTCGGGGAGGAGGTTCATCGCGACCTCCTTCGGCGTGCCCTCGTACTTCTTCCGCTCGGCGTCCCGGCTGGCCCGCTCCTCGGCGGCGTCCCGGCTCGCCTCCTTGAGTGCCTTGTAGCGCAGCAACGCCGTGTTCCTGGCCTTCATCTTCTGGTCGGCCGCGTCCTGCAGCGCGGTGCGCTGCTGCTCGATGGCCTCGACCTGGTTCCGCATCCGGACCGCCTCGGCGGCGATCTCGGCGGCCGACTTCTCCTTGGCCGACGGTGTGGTCGCGGACGGGATCGCCTTCCCGCTGTTCAGCACGGCCATCTCGGCCCGCCCGGACACCTTCTCCGACGCACTGCTGCTCCCAGGAGAGCTGAAGAGGTCGACACCGGCGACAACGGAGACCACGGCGATTCCGGTGACTGCGAGAACCGCGACGGAGCGCTTCGCTTTCATCTGTCCTTCCGAGAAAACCCGACCCCCGTCGGCTGCAACGAGAACATACTCTGACGTAAACCGTCCGTGATCACAAGCAGGTCACGAACGAACGGTGCGGCCGCCGCGTGGCGACCGCACCGTTCTTACTCTCGCTTTACAGAAAGCTATTACCTAAGAAACGTAACGCTCCTTACACCGCCCTGGTCACAGCTGGAGATCGTCCAGCATCTCGGTGACCAGCGCCGCGATCGGCGACCGCTCCGAGCGGGTCAGCGTGACGTGCGCGAACAGCGGGTGGCCCTTCAGCTGCTCGACCACCGCGACCACGCCGTCGTGCCGCCCGACCCGCAGGTTGTCCCGCTGGGCCACGTCGTGGGTGAGCACGACTCGCGAGTTGGCGCCGACCCGGGACAGCACCGTGAGCAGCACGTTGCGCTCCAGCGACTGCGCCTCGTCAACGATCACGAACGCGTCGTGCAGCGACCGGCCGCGGATGTGGGTCAGCGGCAGCACCTCGAGCATCCCGCGATCGATCACCTCGTCGATCACGTCACCGCTGGTCAGCGCGCCGAGCGTGTCGTACACGGCCTGGGCCCACGGCTGCATCTTCTCCGACTCGCTGCCCGGCAGGTACCCGAGCTCCTGGCCGCCGACCGCGAACAGCGGCCGGAAGACGACCACCTTCTTGTGCTGGCGGCGCTCCATCACCGACTCCAGCCCGGCGCACAGCGCGAGCGCGGACTTACCGGTACCGGCGCGGCCGCCGAGCGAGATGATCCCGACGTCCGGGTCCAGCAACAGGTCCAGCGCGACCCGCTGCTCGGCCGACCGGCCGCGGATCCCGAACGCCTCGCGGTCGCCGCGGACCAGCCGGATCCGCTTGTCCGGCATCACCCGGCCGAGCGCGCTGCCCCGGTCGGACAGCATCACCAGTCCGGTGTGGGTCGGGAACTCGCCGGCCGCCGGCAGCTCGACCGAACCGTTCTCGTACAGGTCGTCCACGACATGCGTCTCGACCTCGAGCTCCGCCATCCCGGTCCAGCCGGACTCCAACGTCAGCTCCGCGCGGTACTCCTCGGCGAGCAGGCCGCACGCCGACGCCTTGACCCGCATCGGCAGGTCCTTCGAGACCAGCGTGACGTCCTTGCCCTCGGCCATGAAGTTGCAGGCCACGGCCAGGATCCGGCTGTCGTTGTCGCCGAGCCGGAAACCGGCCGGCAGCGTCTCCGGGTCGGTGTGGTTCAGCTCGACCCGGAGGGTTCCACCCTTCTCCCCCACTGGCAGGGGCGCATCCAGACGTCCGTGCAGGATCCGGAGCTCGTCGAGCAGTCGCAGCGCCGTACGGGCGAAGTAGCCGAGTTCCGGGTGATGCCGTTTGGCCTCCAATTCGGTGACGACGACCACCGGGACGACGACCTCGTGCTCGTCGAACCGCAACATCGCGTGCGGGTCCGAGAGGAGCACCGAGGTGTCCAGCACGAATGTGCGCTGGGCCGGTGTGGATGAGGTACTTGACGCCTTGGCATTGTCGGCCATGTCGCACGTCCTCTTCTGGCCGTGACGTGCACCCTCGCCCCGGCCGACCAGTGGTTAGGTGGACCGGGTGCCGCCCTCGGGGTCTGGTGCAGACCCCGTCCGCCGTGCCGCGTACGCAACGACGGGAATCAGTGAGATCGAGACCTGACGTCTCGGGTACTCCGTTCGGCCCCTCATGGGGCTACCGGCTGGCGAACGATTCTCAAGCTGATCGGGCCTCCCGGACAGCCGGCTTCCCCTCCGACCGTCACTGTCAGGGTAGGAGCCTCCTGCAAACGGCGCAGCCCGACACGCCCGGCCACGGGGTTAACACGGTGTTACGCGTTTCCCCCTCACGCGGGGGATCCGCGTCACTCCGCCGGGTGATCCGGTCCGGCGGCCGCGCGACGAGGCTCGGGGCATGACTCGGAGCATGACAAGGAACTGGCCGACGTGGACCGGGTACGCCACCGCGCTCTGGTCCCTGGTGTACGGCGTACTCGGGCTGTACTGGACCTTCGGCGGCGCCGGCTACCCGTTCGCGCGGGTCCCTGACGACCTGTCCACGGCGTCGATCCTGGAAGGTACGCCGGTGCACGTCGTCGCCCCGGTGATGGCGGCGATCGGCCTCGGCGGCGCCGTTCTCGCGCTCGTCATGACGCACACCAGGCCGCGCGGATCGATCCTGCAGGCGATCGCCGCCGTGCTCGCGGTCGGCCTCGCGCTCGTCGTACCCGACTACACGCTGGTCGCGGTGGTCGCGATGGCGCCGGCACTGATCGTGTTCGCCTTCACCGGCGTACCGGGGCCGCAGGACGGCGTCGGCGACATCCTGTACTGGCACCGGGTGAACCTGATCATCCTGTTCGTCGGCGGGGTGCTCTGGGCGGCGACGGCGCTCGCGTACCACCGGCGCAGCCGCGAGGCGTGCGTCTCCTGCGGCCGCGGCGCCGCGGAGCCCGCCTGGAAGTGCCCGGAGGCTGCGCTCCGGTGGGGCCGCTGGGCGGTCGCGATCGCGGTCGT
Organism: Kribbella sp. NPDC051936; assembly: GCF_040680955.1. Lineage (NCBI taxonomy): Bacteria > Bacillati > Actinomycetota > Actinomycetes > Propionibacteriales > Kribbellaceae > Kribbella > Kribbella sp. NPDC051936. The sequence continues at coordinate 265,311 of NZ_JBFAXS010000011.1, forward strand.
GGCGAACCTCCCGTACGAGCTCACCCGGATCGCCTGGTACTTCGGCTGGCCGCTCGGCATCACCGACGAGTTCCACCGGATGATGGCCGACACGCCCGGGATGCTCGAGATGGGCCTCGGCCTGGCCGTCCTGGGTCTGGGCGGCGGCGTCCTCACGCACGGCCTGGTGCACCGGTGGGGCGAGGTGTACCCGCGGTGGATCTGGTTCAAGGCCGGCCGCCGCGTACCGCCGCTGCTCGCGATCGTCCCGGCCTCGATCGTGTCGGTCGTCCTGATCCCGGCCGGGCTGATGAACACCCAGGCCCCGCTCGACGGCGACATGTGGGGAGCCAACGCGCCGGGCATCCTCTGGATCGCGTGGGGCGCGGCGCTGGGCGTGGCCACGTACGCGTACTACCTGCGGCGCCGTACGACGTGCTCGCGGTGCGGGCGCGGCACTACGTCCCGAAGCGACGCTCTCGCTGCGCGTAGCTCCGGATCGCGCGCAGGAAGTCGACGTGCCGGAAGTCCGGCCACAGCGCCTCGCAGAAGTAGAACTCGCTCAGCGCGCTCTGCCACAGCAGGAAGCCGCCCAGGCGCTGCTCACCCGACGTCCGGATGACCAGGTCCGGATCCGGCTGGCCCTTCGTGTACAGGTGCCGCGCGATGTGTTCCACGTCCACGCGGTCCGCGAGTTCCTCGATCGAGATGCCCTTCGCGGCCTCCTCGAGCAGCAGCGAGCGGACCGCGTCGGCCAGCTCGCGCCGCCCGCCGTACCCGACCGCGACGTTGACCAGCATCCCCTGGTTGTCGTGCGTTGCCGTCTCGGCCGCCTTCAGTGCCTCGGCGGTCGTGCCCGGCAGCAGGTCGAGCGCGCCGACCGGGTGGATCCGCCAGCGGCCGATCGCGGTCAGCTCCTCGACGGTCTGCTCGATGATCCGCAGCAGCGGCTCGAGCTCCTCGGCCGGGCGGGTCAGGTTGTCGGTGGACAGCATCCACACCGTGACGACCTTGACGCCGACGTCGTCGCACCACTCCAGGAACTCCGAGATCTTGTTCGCCCCGGCCTCGTGACCGCGCGACACCGGATCGCCGACCTGGCGGGCCCAGCGCCGGTTGCCGTCGATGATGACGCCGATGTGCCGCGGGATCCGGTCCGGTGACAGGGACCGGCGGACCCGACGCTCGTACAGGCCGTAGATCGCGCCGCGCAGCTTCTGCTTGCCAGGTGTCCGCATGGGCAGGGTGCTCTCCTCAAAGACTCTCGGTCACGAGGCTAGCCCAGAAACGCCGCCGGTGAGAGGCCCTGGAGCGGCTCACGGAAAGCTGCCGGAAAGGTCGAACTTTCCGGTGCGTTCGAGCATCGTAAACGCGGGAGTGCTGCAGCACCCGGGTGACTTCGCCTACATTTCATTCTTCCGACCGATGCAACCTACGGTCCCGTAGGTTACGGTTGCGTAGGTATGAACCGCCCGGACTCCCCTCGAAAGGACGGCGATGACCGCTACCAGCGCCCAGCCCCAGGACCTCGGGCACCGGCTCTCCGGCCGGCTCGGACCGCTCAAGCCCAAACTTCGTGGATGGTTGCACGCCGGCACCTTTCCGTTCGCCACCGCCGCCGGCATCGTGCTGATCTGCCTGGCCCCGCATGCGAACGCGCGCTGGGCGGCCGCGGTCTATACCGCCGGATCGATGCTGCTGTTCGGCATCTCCGCGCTGTACCACCGGTTCTACTGGGGCCCGACCGGTGAGGCGATCCTGCGCCGGCTCGACCACAGCAACATCTTCCTGCTGATCGCCGGCACCTACACCCCGCTCGGCATGGTGCTGCTGCACGGCAAGGACCGGGTGCTGATGCTCAGCCTGGTCTGGGGCGGCGCGGTGCTCGGCATCCTGTTCCGGATCTTCTGGCTCAGCGCGCCTCGGTGGATCTACACCCCCATCTACCTGGCCCTCGGCTGGGTCGCGATCTTCTGGATGGGCGCGATCTACCACACCGGCGGCGCGGCAGTCGTCACGCTGATCGCGGTCGGCGGCGGCCTGTACTCGATCGGCGCCGTCGTCTACGGCACCAAGCGCCCCAACCCCTCCCCCCGCTGGTTCGGCTTCCACGAGATCTTCCACGCCTTCACCGTGGCCGCCTTCATCTGCCACTACATCGCCGTCAGCATCGCGACGTACCACGCCGGCTGACAAGGACACGCTTTCGGCGCGGCTCCTTGTTGGCCGGCTCCGCCGGTGTGCGAGCCTCGCGCCTGGCTGGATGGTCCGGCGAAGCAGGCACCACCACGCACCCGGCGAACGACGCGCAGCGCCCACGAACAACGAACCCGGCCCCTGGTCGGACACGCCTGCGGCGAGTCGTGGCGAATGGCTCCTACCCCTCCCGCCGAGTCGTGAAAAACGGCTGCCGCTGACAACCACTTTTCACGACTCGACGACCAAACCCGCTCCTGAAAACACTCTGCTCGCCGGCGGAGCCGGTCAGCAGGACAGCCGCGCCGAAGGCGTGTCCTTCAGCTGTCCGCGCCTAGTTCTCGGAGGGTTTCTCGGAGGGCCGCGTAGCGGGACTCGCCCAGGTGGCGGGACCAGGATTCTTCTACTCGGGCTATGGCTTCTCGGCTGTGCGCGACTGCTTCGTCACCCAGCGCCGTACGGCGGACCAGGCGGACTCTTCGGTCTTCGTGGAGGCGTTCTGAGGTGGTGTAGCCGAGTTTCTGCAGGTAGTCGACGTGCTGGCCGAGGCCTTGTTTCGTCATCGTGGCGACCTCGGCCAGGTCGGTGATCCGCGCGCCCTCGGGCGGGATCAACTCGAGCAGCCGGTAGTGCGAGACGCGCAGCCCGGGGAACTGCTCCTCCGAGGTCGCGAGGATCTCCGCCCGGATGCGCCGCAGCGCCTGCCCGAGCAGTCCAGCCACGTGGTCGACGCGGGGATCGTCGTTGACGGAGGTCATAAAGCCACTTTACTATGCCGATAGTAAGGTGACTTTACTTCCTTGGGGGGAACATGATCACCGAACTCGCACCGTTGGGCCGGGACGCGTTGGGGGCCGACGACCTGGCGGCGCTCGTGCGGACCATCACCGGGGATCCGGCGGCCGTCGCGGGCGCGGTCCGGGTCGAGCCTGTCGACTACCCGATCGGCACGCCGAGCACCGAGTCCCTGCACCGCGTCTTCGGTACGACGGCCGACGGCGCCGGCTGGTCGTGCTTCGTGAAGAAACTCCAGTCGGTCCGGCATTCACCGATCATCCGGTTCGTGCCGATCGAGTACCGGCAGAGCTTCATCGACTACATGCCCTGGCAGCTGGAGATCGCCGTGCACCGCAGCGGCGTCGGCGATCTGATGCCCGACGGGTTGCGGCTCGCGAAGGCCTACCGCATCGACCTGTACGACGACGACCGCGGCACGGTGTGGATGGAGAACGTCGTCCAGGAATGGGGCCCTTGGCCGCTCGAGCGCTTCGAGCGGGCGGCATACCTGCTCGGCCGGCTGTCCGCGCGCCGGCAACCGCACCTCGTCGAGCCGCTGCTCGACAGGGAGGTCTCCAGCACGCCCGGTGCGGCGTTGCGCTACTACGCGAACGGCCGCGTCATGAAGTCCGCACTGCCGGTCCTCGCCGACCCGCAATGCTGGCGGCAGCCGCTGCTCGCGGCGGCGGTGTGCAACCTCCACGAGCACGCCTTGCGGGACGATCTGCTCGCACTGGGCGAGCGCATTCCCAAGGTCCTCGACACGCTCGACGCGCTGCCGCAGTGCTACCAGCACGGTGACGCCAGCCCGCAGAACCTGCTGGTACCGCACGACAGCCCGGACGAGTTCGTCGCGATCGACTGGGGTTTCGACTGCCCGCAGGCCGCCGGATTCGACCTGGGGCAGTTGCTGATCGGGCTGGCTCACGCGGGCGAGCTCTCGCCGGAGGCGCTGCCCGCAGTACACGAAGTCATCCTGAAGGCGTTCCAGGAAGGGCTGCTCGAAGACGGGATGGAGGTGGACGAAGAGCAGGTGCTGTACGGGTACCTCGGCTCGCTGCTCGTCCGCGCCGCGTTCACCGCGCTGCCGCTGGAGCAGTTCGGTACGGCGGACGCATCGCTGGAGTTGTTCGAGGAGCGTGTACTGCTGACCCGCACGCTGGTCGATCTGGTGTCGCCGGTGATCTGAACATCTCAGTCGTGTCACAGCTGCAACGAACGGGCTGTCACCCTGTATCCATAGTGCGTGACGAACCTGAGCAGATACGCAGCAATGGCCGTGTGTACGACCGTCGCCGGACTCGTGCTGACCGGGTGCGGCAGCGAGTCCGGCTCGGCGGGCACGCCGCAGAGCACGACACCGCCGCCCACCCTGCCGACCGTGACGCAGTCGACGCCGGTGGGCACCGGCCTGCCGCTGACCGTGTCCAGGACCGGCGGGTTCGCTGGCTTCGACGACCACGTGCAGGTCGCCCCCGACGGCGTCGCGACCGTGACCAAGCGCGGGAGCAAGGAAACAATCCGGTGCAAGCTCGACCCGAGCCTGCTGACGAGCATCACCACGGCCGCTCAGCAGGTCGACTGGGCGAGCGTCACCGCGACCAAGCTGACCGCGAAGCACCCCGACGACATGATCGTCGCGGTGTCGGCGAACGGGAAGACGGCCCGGATCGAGGACCCGAACCTGAAGCCGTTGGCGGCCCCGGTGAGCAAACTGCTCACCGAAGCCGCCATTCCGCCGGGCAAGCTCTGCAAGCAGCTCTAGGCGGTCAGGGCCACGTCGTCGATCACGAAGCTCGTCTGCAGCGAGGAGTCCTCCTGGCCGACGAACTTCACCGTGACCGTCCTGCCCTTGTACTGCGTGACGTCCAGCGTTTTCTGCACGTACGCCGAGCTCTTGTTCAGGTTCGAGTACGTCGCCAGCGTCGTCGTGGTGGATCCGTCGACGATCTGGACCTTCACGGTGTCGTAGACGGTCGACGAGGTGGTCTCGGCGGTGTCGATCCGGATCCACAACGACAGCGAGGCCGCCGTCGCCGTGGCCGGGATCGCGACCGACTGGCCGAGGTTCTCGGTGCTGCTCCGGCCGTTGCCCTGCAGCCACGCCTTGTACGACCCGGTGTGGGCCGGACGTGACGAGCTGTTGGTGATCACGCCGGTGGTCCCGGTCCAGTTCACCGCACCGGACTCGAAGCCCGGGTTCTGCAGCAGGTTGCCGCCGGTCGGCGGCGGCCCGCCGGTGTAGTCCTTCTGCGCGTAGTTCCAGATCATGTGGCCGATGGCATCGATCTGGCGGTCGAGCGACGTCAGGTTCAGATTGTTGATGGTGTCGCAAGACCGGTGGTAGCACGGGTCGAACGCGCTCCCCGCGGTACCGCCCCACTTCGACGCCTGGGCGGACGTCTTGGTGTCCTCGGCGCCGGAGAAGGTCCCGGCCGTGGGGATACCCAACGACCGGAACGCGGCATGGTCGGAGCGGCCCTGGACGTCGATGAACTCGGTCTGGACGCTCTTGCTCGTGAAGTACGCGACCAGGTCGTCACGGGCGCCGTCGCCGGCCGGGTTGTCGTCGTACACGAAGTACCCCGGGTTCGGCGACGCGATCATGTCGAAGTTCAGGTACAGCTCGATCTTGTCGCGCTCGGCGGAGGGCAGGTTGTTGACGTAGTACTTCGAGCCGAGCAGCCCGAGCTCCTCGGCACCCCAGAAGCCGAAGCGCAGCCGGTTCCTGGGGGTTTGGCCGCTGGCGGCGTAAGCGAGGGCGGTTTCCAGTACGCCGGCGCTGCCAGAACCGTTGTCGTTGATTCCCGGACCGGAGCTGACGCTGTCCAGGTGCGAGCCGGCCATCACGACGTGGTTCGCGTCGCCGTGCGGCCATTCCGCGATCACGTTGTACGACGTACCGGCCGAGGTGCTGAACGACTGCAGGGTGGTGGTGTACCCGGCCGCGTCCAGCTTGGCCTTCACGTAGTCGGCCGAGGCCTTGTAGCCGGCCCGGCCGGTGTACCGGTTGCCGCCGTTGCTGTTGGCAATGGACTGCAACTGGTCCAGGTGGGCCTTGGTGTTGGTGACCGAGATGTCGGGCGACTCGGCCGCGACCGCGCTGTTGCCGGTGACGAGCACTGCTCCGGCGACGAGCGCTACTACGCCGAGCCCTGGGACGAGGGACTTGCGCATGGTGGAACTCCTTCAGGCAAAGGAAATCCGGGGCGTGCGGGCCTTGGGCGGAGGGCCGCGCACGCCCCGGACGATTCACCGCGAGGTCAGCTCGCGATCAGGGAGGTGTCGTCGATGACGAAGCTGGTCTGCAGGGAGGAGTCCTCCGTGCCGACGAACTTCACCGAAACCGTCTTCCCCTTGTACTGCGTCACGTTGAGCGTCTTCTGGACGTACGACGTGTTCTTGTTCAGGTTCGAGTACGTCGCCAGCGTGGTCGTGGTCGAACCGTCGACGATCTGCACCTTGGCGGTGTCGTACGCCGTCGAGGTGGTGGTCTCCGCGGTGTCGATGCGGATCCAGAACGACAGCGTCGCGCTGGTTGCCGACGCCGGGATCGCGACCGACTGGGCCTCGTTCTCGGCCGCGGCGCGGCCGTTGCCGCCGAGCCACAGCTTCCAGGTGCCGGTCCGCGCCGGGCGGCCCGAGTCGTTGGTGATCGGGCCGGCGGTGCCGGTCCAGTTCACCGCGCCGGACTCGAAGCCCGGGTTCAGCAGCAGGTTGTCGCCGGTCGGCGGTTCCGGGTCGCCGCCGCCCGAGCAGGCAGCCGCACCGGCCGGGACCGAGATGCCGTTGAACGCGGCCTCGATGCCCTTGCACTGCGCGGAGTCCGCGCCGTACAGCTCCTTCGCGGAGTTGATCGCACCCTCACGGGCGTCCTTGTAGGTGCTGCCCGAGCTCAGCTTGGTGCTCAGCGTGCGGTACCAGACCTTGGCGGCCACGTCGCGGCCGATACCGGTGATGGTGGCGCCGTTGCAGGCGGTGCTGCTGTGCGTCACGCCGCCGATGACCTTGCTGCCGGTGCCCTCGGAGGCCAGGTAGAACCAGTGGTTCAGCGGGCCGGACGAGTAGTGCGGGTCCAGGCCGCCGGTGCTGGTCGACCAGCAGTCCACGCTCCGGCCGTCCTTCGACGGCTTGTCCATGTAGCGCAGCGGCGTGCCGTTGCCGTTGATGTTGATCTTCTCGCCGATCAGGTAGTCACCCGGGTCGGACGAGTTGTTCGCGGAGAACTCCACCGCCGTACCGAAGATGTCGGAGGTGGCCTCGTTCAGGCCGCCGGCGTCGCCGGAGTAGTTCAGGTTCGCGGTCGCCTCGGTGACACCGTGGCTCATCTCGTGACCGGCGACGTCGATCGCGGTCAGCGGACGGGCGTTGCTCGCGCCGTCGCCGTACGTCATCTGGGTGCCGTCCCAGAACGCGTTCACATACGCGTTGCCGTAGTGCACGCGGGACCGCGCGCCCTGGCCGTTGTTGAAGATTCCGTTGCGGCCGTGGACGTTCTTGTAGTAGTCCCAGGTCAGCTGGGCGCCGTAGTGCGCGTCCACACCGGCGGTCTGGCGGCTCGACGTGGCGCCGTTGCCCCAGGTGTCGTCGGGGTCGGTGAACGTGGTGCCGTTGCCGGAGGTCGCACCGTTGAGGTCCGTGGTGTAGTTGCCGCCGCGGTTCGGGTCGCTCATCGTGTAGCTGCCCGACGTGCCGATGCTGACGGTGCCGGAGTACATCGAGTTGCCGGTACCGGTCTTGACCTCGTCGTCCTGGTCGAGCACCGCGCCGGACTTGGCGTCGATGAACGAGTGCAGCACCGACGGGGTCTGGTCGGCCTTCACACCGGTGGTGATCACCTCGTACGCGAGGACGGGCTTGGTCGGCGTCACGAAGACCACCAACTCACCCTTGTTGCCGGTGGCCTTGAACTCCGCGGCCTTCGCACCCTTGGCGAGCGCGGCCGACTGGGACAGGGTCGGCTTGGTGGCGACGGCGACGGCCTTCGCGCCGCGGTTGTACGTGACCTGCCCGATCGACTCGCCCTTGCGCTTGACGATCAGATCACCGCCGACGACCTTGAGGCCGTTGAAGGTGCGGTCGTAGCGGACGTACTCGGTGCCGTCCGCGTCCTTCACCACATCGCGGACCTTGAGCTGCTCGCCGGTGCCGAGGCCGAGGGCGGCGGCCGTCTGCGCGGTCAGCGCCTGTTCGGCCTGAACGGCGGCCGGCTGGTTGAAGCCGGATGCCGGGAGCGGAGCCGTCCGGTCGGCGGCACCCGCGGTCGAAGCGGTGAACCCTGTCACGCCAGCGGCAAGACCCGCTGCCGCGACGACGGCCACCGCCCCTGCTGATGTCAGTCGTTTCAAGACAACATCTCCTCACGGTGTGGTCGCTGTTTGGGCGCAGCGACCTAATTCAGTTGGGGACGCGCCGGATGCTGACGCAACAGTGTCACTGCCTCATTTGTGACACTTCGTGTCGATGCATGCGAGTTCTGTTACATCCGACTTGAGGACAGACTGTTGCCGTCCGTACGCCGTGAGTCAAGGGATTCGGCCGAAACCGCAGGGAAAACCCGCGCCCGGGACAGGATCAGTCCGTGGGGCGCAACTCCTGCCGAAGGTGTTCCGGCAACGTCACGGGCAGCCGGCAGGTGAATTTCTGACACACGAACGCCGCCGGCGACCCGCCGACCAGCCCCCGTCCGTCCATCAGCGGTACGCCGAGACCGGGCGCCCCGGCCGCGATCGGCGTACCCCAGGGAGCGTCGGCGAACGCGACCCGCACAAGCTCTCGCGCGGAGCCGGTGAGAGAGTCGTCGGCGGCAACGACGGCGATCTCGAGGGGGCCTCCGGCAATTGTTTCGGCGACGGCCAGGGCGCGACCCGCGAAGCGGGAGGCCCGGGCGGCGATGGTTGCTGAGGCTTGCAGGGCCTGGTGGGCGGCGGTCTCGTAGCTGTCGGATCCGGTCAGGCTCGCGAACGTGATGAGGGCCTCGGCCGCCAGGCTGACCCCCGACGGGGTCGCGTTGTCCGTCGCGTCCTGCGGCCGCCACACCAACTGCTCCGCGTCCGCGGCCGTGTCGAAGTAGGAGCCATCAGCAACAAACTGCTCCAGAACCCTGCCCAGCAAGCCCTCCGCCACCCGGAACCACTCGACATCACCGGTCGCACCGAGCAGCGTCAAGCACCCCTGGGCGAACGCCGCGTAGTCCTCGAGTACGCCGTCCGCACTCCCCCGCACTCCGTCCCGCGACGTCCGGTACAACCGAGCGCCGTCAAGATGCACCTCCCGGATCAACCGCGCCGCCGCAGCCGCGGCCTCGACGTACTCAGGCCTGTCGAGCACCACCCCGGCCCGCGTCAACGCCGTGATCGCCAACCCGTTCCACGCGGCAACGACCTTGTCGTCCCGGCCGGGGTATGGGCGCCTGCTCCGCACCTGCGCGAGCGTCGAGCGCACCCGATCCCACCGCTCGACGTCCTCCGGATCCCGCCGAAGCTGGAGTACCGACGTACCGTGCTCGAACGTGCCCGTCACGTCGCAGAGCTCGATCACCCAGGCGGCGTCGTCCCCGAGCACCTGCCGAAGCTCGTCCGGCGTCCAGACGTAGTACTTGCCTTCCTCGCCCTCGGTGTCGGCGTCGAGCGCGGAGGCGAAGCCGCCCTCCGGCGTCCGGAGCTCCGCGAGCAGGAAGCCGGCGGTCTCCTCGGCGACGCGTCGCGCCAGCGGGTCGCCGCTGAGCGTCCACCAGTGCGTGTAGACGTCGAGGAGCAGCGCGTTGTCGTACAGCATCTTCTCGAAGTGCGGAACGACCCACTGCCCGTCGACGGAGTACCGCGCGAAGCCGCCGGCCAGCTGGTCGTACATGCCGCCCCGCGCCATCCGGTCGCAGGTGTGGGCAACCATCGCGAGCGCGTCCTCGTCTCCGGTGCGCCGGTGGTGCCGGAGCAGGAAGTCGAGCACCATCGACGGCGGGAACTTCGGGGCCCGCCCGAAGCCGGCGTCGACCGGGTCGAAGTCGGTCTTCAGCAGTTGGACGGCGCGGTCGAGATCGAACGCCTCCTCGCCGGCAGGCTGGTGCGCGCCGAGCTGTTCGACGACCCGCTTGCCGATCCCGTCGAGCTGCTCGCGCCGGTGCTGCCACGCGTCGGCGATCGCCTCCAGCACCTGCCGGAACGACGCCATCCCGCCGCGGGTGTCCTTCGGGAAGTACGTGCCGCAGAAGAACGGCTCGCCCGCCGGCGTCAGGAACACCGACATCGGCCAGCCGCCCTGCCCGGTCATCGCCACGGTCGCCGACATGTAGATCGCGTCGACGTCCGGCCGCTCCTCGCGGTCGACCTTCACGCTGACGAAGTGCTCGCTCAGGTACGCGGCGGTCGCGGCGTCCTCGAACGACTCGTGCGCCATCACATGACACCAGTGACACGCGGAGTACCCCACCGACAAGAAGACCGGCACGTCCCGCTCGCGGGCTTCGGCGAACGCCCGCTCGGACCACTCCCGCCACTCCACCGGGTTGTCCGCGTGCTGCCGCAGGTACGGACTGGTCGACCGCCCGAGTTCGTTCGCCATACGTCCCACCGTATGCGTCCGGGGTTGAATGGGAGCGTGCCCGTCCACCCTTTGCTCGCCAGCCGCTTCAGCCCGCTGATGTTCGATCCCGCCTGGACCGTCTCCGAGGACGACGTCGAACTGCTCCTCGACGCGGCCCGCTGGGCGCCGTCCGCGGGCAACTCGCAGCCCTGGGCGTACTTCGTGGCGCGCCGCGGCGAGCCCGAGCACAAGCGCGTCGTACGGCATCTCGCCCGCAGCTCGGCCCGCTGGGCGCCGAGCGCGTCGCTGCTGATCGTGACGATGGCCCACCGGTACGTCGAGGACACCGACTGGGCGTACTCCGACTTCGCGGACTACGACCTCGGGCAGTCGGTCGCGCACCTCACCCTGCAGGCCCACGCGATGGATCTCGCCTGTCGCCAGTTCCGCGCGTTCGACCTCGAGTCCCTCACCGCGGACCTCGATCCCGGCCCCGGCTGGCACATCCTCTCGATGATCGCGGTCGGCCGGCCCGCGGAGGACCGCCCGGCCGATCGGGAGCGTCGCAGTACCGCTGACCTGCGCACGGCTCCCTGGGACTAGGCGGTCTGCGACAAGGCGACCGACAGGCCGAGGGTGAGCGCCATCACCAGGAGCTCGACGCCGACCACGCGCCAGAACGGGCCGCCGGAGTCCAGCAGGTCGACGTCGGAGCGAGCCCGGTGGATCGCCGCGAGGACGACCAGGAGCACGAACGCCGCCACCTTGGCGATCAGCAGCGCGCCGTACGCGTCCTCGGTGAGGGCGTCGACGAGCGAGCCCCAGCCACCGCCCTTCGCCGCCAAGCGGCCGACGGCACTGATCAGGCCGCTGACCAGGACGGCGATCGCCGAGATGAACGCCGCCTGACCGTACCGCTCCATCACGAGCGGCAGTCCGGTCCGGCTCGCCCGCCCGTACCGGACCAGGCCGGCGAGTCCGCCGATCCAGGTCGTCGCCGCGATCACGTGGATCACCAGGGCGGCGCCGGCCAGGACGACGTACGACTCGTTCCTCGGGTACGCCGTGACCGCGGTCGGTATCAGTGCGCCGATCGCGACCAGCACGCCGAGTCCCGCGGCCGCGGACGTCTGCACCCGGCGGATCCCGATCGCCAGCGCGAGGACCAGGATGCCGGTGATCAGCAGCGCCTTCACCTCGGGCACGCCGAGCGCGTCGTCGAGGCGGAGCCGGAGCAGCAGCACCGGCGTGTTCAGCAGCAGCGACGCGGTCACGATCGCACCCGCGAACGCGCACACCGCCCAGATGATCGCCGCGTTGCTCGCGTCCCGGACCGCACGCCGGCCCTGTACGCCGAGCGGCCCGCCCTCGACCCGCAGCAGGACGACCGCGGCCAGCAGCGCACCGGCGCAGCCGACCGTCGCCAGCGTGGAGATCATCCGCAACAGCGGCAGCAGCCAAGCGACGAAGACATCCGGACCGCCGATCCCGCCGACATCACGAGGCTCGCTGTCCGCCGCGAACAACGCGGCCACCAACGCCGCCGAGGCGACGAGAACAGCACCCACCCCACCCACGACCAGACGTCCGGGCATGCGATGCCGGGCGGCGCGGGTCGCGGTCACCGGGGGGACCGGTCCTGGGCACCATTCAGCACGCGGCTCACTATAGGGTCAGCCGGAGGTGGGCCGCCCAGTCCGACACCATCTCGTGACCAGGGTGTTTCCGAGCTCCCAGGATTCAGTCACCGCACTGACACCGACTCAGTGCTCTGAGTGGTCCTTGGACTCACTCGGCGTCGGGGCCGAAGTCGTCGGGGTCGGGGCCGAAGTCGTCGGCGCTGCATCGGTAGCCGGGGACGCTGAGCGGTCCGGACTCGCTGGGTCGCCGGACGGTGCTGGGTCGTCCGCACCATCGCGATCGAAGTCGATCCGCTTCAGCTGCTTGCCCATGTTGCGCCACAGCAGCACCGTGGCGGCACCGAGCGCCAGCACGATCAGCAGCGCGACCCACCCCGGCTTCACCACGTTGGGGTCGATCTCGGCCGTCTGAAGGGAGATCATCGCTGTTACCACGCCACCATTGTCTCATTGTCCGCGCCGCCCGTCAGTGCAGCCCCGCGAACAGATCGTCCTCGGGCAGCTCGGACTCGACCACACTCCGCGCGAGCTCGTAGTCCTCGGTCGGCCAGGCCGCCTGGTGCACGTCGAGCGGTACAGCGAACCAGGCGCCGTCCGGGTCGATCTGGGTGGCGTGCGCGAGCAGTGCCCGATCGCGCACCTCGAAGTACTTCGCGCACTCCACCCGGGTGGTGATCCGGCGCTCGTTCTCCGGGTCCGGCTTCCAGTCCTTCAGCCGCTCGGCGTACGGCGACTCGAGGCCGCGCGCGACCATGCCGTCGTGCAGCGCCTTCATCCGCTCGTAGTGGAACGTGTGGTGGTAGTACAGCTTGAGCGGCTGCCACGGCTCGCCCAGCTCCGGGTAGGCGTCCTTGTCCCCCGCGGCCTCGAACGCGGCCACGGTGATCTGGTGGCACATGACGTGGTCCGGGTGCGGGTAGCCGCCGTTCTCGTCGTACGTCGTCACGACCTGCGGGCGGAACTCGCGGATCAGCTTCACCAGCGGCGCGGCGGCGTCCTCGACCTTCTGCGCCGCGAAACAGCCCTCGGGCAGCGGCGGCAACGGGTCGCCCTCCGGGAAGCCGGAGTCCACCCAGCCCAGCCACTCCTGCCGGATGCCGAGGATCTCGCGCGCCGCGTCCATCTCCTTGCGGCGGATCTCGGTGATGTTCGCCAGCACCTCGGGGCGGTCCATCTTCGGATTCAGGATCGATCCGCGCTCCCCGCCGGTGCACGTGGCGACCATCACTTCCACGCCTTCGGCGACGTACCGTGCGGTCGACGCGGCTCCCTTGCTCGACTCGTCGTCCGGGTGGGCGTGCACATGCAACAACCGAAGATCTCCACTCACAAGACACAATGGTCCTCCAACACCCGCGAAAACCCACGACCGACCCCCTGGACACCCCGTGACCGAGTCATCTGCCGCCAGTCCGCCCTCCGACCTGAACGCCCGCTACGGCCGGTCCGGACGGTCCCGCCGGCCGCTGCTGATCGGTGTGGCGGGCGTGATCGCGCTGGCCGGACTGGCCTGGTTGATCTGGGTGGCGTGGGTGCAGTCGAATCCGCCGGTGACGTCGCAACTGCAGGGATTCGAGATCGTCTCGCCGACCAGCGTGAAGGCCAGCGTCAAGGTCGACCGCAGCAAGTCGGTCGCGGCGAACTGCCGGCTGCAGGCGAAAGCGGCCGACTTCTCCATCGTCGGCGAGGTGACGCTGACGGTCCCCGCGGACGCACCCCGTCACCAGGTGCTCCCGGTGACGCTGACAACGCAACGCTCGGCGACATCGGTCGTCCTCGTCGGCTGCACCACCGCGGACCAGCACCGCCCGCGCTAGTCGGGCCCGTCGTACTTCTTGAGCGCCGCGACGAGCGCCGCCTCGCCGATCTTCAGGTGCTTGCGCAGCACCTGCTCCCGGGCCGCGGGGGCGTCGGGTCCGCGGGCCAGGTCGGCGTACAGGGCGTTCACCTTGGCCTGCCCGTACTTGCTCACCAGGTACTCGACGATGATCCAGGCGACGCCGTAGCTGTCCTCGTCGTAGTCGCCGTGGAACACACCGTCGATCGGGAGCACCACCAGCGCCGGAATCTTCTCGCTCAGCAACTCCTGGCGCTGGTCGTCGATCTCGTCCTGGTACTCACCCCGCGCCGCGAGCTCGTTCTCGACGTACATCGCGAAGCCTTCTACCAGCCAGATCGGCGCCCGGTCCCCCAGCGGCTCCATCGCCGCATGCGTGAACTCGTGCGCGAGCAGCAACCGGTCGGCCTTGGTGCGCTGGTCCGGGTTGATGACCACGCGGCTGCCGGTGACCTTGAACTCGCTCGCCTCCGGGTTCGCCGGGGCGAAGTTCGGCACGGCCACGGCGGCGGCCGGATGCCCGCCGGTTCGCCATTCGTCGGACATCGAGCGGCTGTCGGCCATCGCGACGACCAGAATGCCGGCCTGGGCGCGCCGGGTGATCGAGTGCACGATCGGGATCGCCGGCTGTGCCTCCCGGGCGAGACGTTCGGCGTTGGGACGTTCGCCGGCCGGTACGACGACGAGTACGCCGGGGCGGCGCGCCACCTCGATCGCGCCGAGGTCCCAGGGTTCGCGGTACGCGCTGAGGTTCGTCTCGGCCGCGAGATCGTCGTCGTCGACCAGCAGCCAACGGCCGTCGCGCTCGGCGAAGGTGTAGCCGAGCGAGGTGGCCCGCGGAGCCGAGTCGATGCCGGCGATCTGCAACTGCATGAGGACACGCAGGGCCCGCGCGCTCGGGCCGTGCTGCGCCTGCACTTCCGGGGCCCAGTTGGTGTCGACCTGATAGCTCAGCCGGGAGAGGCCGAGCTTGCGCAGGTTCGCGAACACCTGCTGGTCGCGTTGCCGGAGCTGCTGATTCTCCGGGTCGACGTACTGGAGGTACTGCGGCAGCCGACCGGCCAGCAGGGCCGACGCTCGAGCCTTCAGCACGGCTTCGGCGCCGGCCAGCAGCTGCTCCTCGGAGGGCGGTTCGGTCGTGGTCGGCACGGCCGCCGGTACCTCGGCGCCACTTTCCCCGCGCCCCACGACGAACCAGGTCACCGCGGCTGCCAGGACCGCGAGCACGGCCACCCCCGCGATCCACAGCCTGCGCGGCCAGGGCCGCTCGGCACTCGTTGTCACATGAACCACTTTCCCCGCCCCGGGCCGCTGTCCTGGGGAGCGTAGGAAAGCGCAGGTCAGGCGTCAATCGATTGCTTGGCGGCAACCGATTGCCAGGAAACTTTCCACGATCGGCGAAATGTCGACGAGCAAGCGTTTTCCAAGCGTTTGCGACCATCTGGAGACCCTGCGTGATCTGCGGTCTCTTGCTACGCTCATTGGATTGGTCGCCGTCGACGACGGCGGCCAAGAGTATTTTCCTGCCCATCCCATCCGACACAAGGAGCAGCCCGTGACGCAGAAGATCGACGAGGACAGCGTTGTCTGGCTGACGCAGGACGGTTACGACCAGCTGAAGTCCGAGCTCGAGCACCTGAAGGGCCCTGCCCGTGCCGAGATCACGCAGCGGATCAGCGAGGCCAGGGACGAGGGCGACCTCAAGGAGAACGGCGGCTACCACGCCGCCAAGGACGAGCAGGGCAAGATCGAGGCGCGGATCCGGCAGCTGGAGGACATGCTCCGCCGGGCCCGGGTCGGCGAGACCCCGAAGGCCGGCGGCAAGATCGAGCCGGGCATGAAGGTGTCGATCAAGTTCGCCGGCGACGACGACGTCGAGACGTTCCTGCTCGGCTCCCGTGAGCTGCTCGCCCTGGACGCGTCGGTGGACATCGACGTCTACTCGCCGCAGTCTCCGCTCGGCGCGGCGATCCTCGGCAAGAAGAAGGGCGACAAGGCCTCCTACGAGGCCCCGAACGGCAAGGACGTGACCGTCGAGATCGTCGCCGCGGAACCCTTCACCGGCTGACCCACCAAGCTTCCGAAGCGCCCCGGTGGGATCCCCCACCGGGGCGCTTCGGCTTGGCGGGCCGGTTCAGCGCCCGGTCGCGCTGCGGTACTTGCGGACCGCGAGCGGCGCGAAGACGGCGATGATCGCCGTGCACCAGATCAGCGACAGCCAGACCGGGTGCTGGGCCGGGAAGCTGTCCGGGCTGGCGAACGGCGACGGGTTGCCGAACAGGTGCCGGCAGGCCGCGACGATCGACGAGATCGGGTTCCACTCGGCGATCGGCTGCAGGGCGCTCGGCAGCTGCGGCGTCGGCACGAACGCGTTCGACAGGAAGGTCAGCGGGAACAGCCAGATCAGTCCCGCCGACGACGCCACCTCGGGTCCGCCGACGGACAGCCCGATCAGCGCGCCCACCCACAGCATCGCGAACGCGAACAGCAGCAGGATCCCGAACGCCGCCAGGGCCTGCCCGAACCCGTTGTGCCAGCGCCAGCCGACGAGCAGGCCGCAGAGCACCATGATCACCATCACGAACGAGTTGAACACCAGGTCGCCGGCCACCCGTCCGGCGATCACCCCGGACCTCGCCATCGGCAACGACCGGAACCGGTCGATGAGGCCCTTCGACATGTCGTCGGCCAGCCCGACACTCGCCGAGGCGACCGCGAACGCCATCGTCTGCGCGAAGATCCCGGCCATCAGGAACTCCCGGTACGCCTGCGGTCCGGGGAAGCCCGGGATCGGAATCGCGTTGCCGAACACGTAGGCGAACAGCAGCACGAACATGATCGGCTGGATGGTCGCGTAGATCAGCATGTCCGGCGTCCGCGGGATCCGCTTCAGGCTCCGCCAGGCGAGGATCCCGGCATCCGACAACGCCCGGCCGATCGGGTTCACCCGGGCCGGCAGCTCCGCACTCACACTGTCTCCTTCTGCTCGGCCTCGTGCCCGGTCAGGCTGAGGAACACGTCGTCCAGCGTCGGGCGCCGCAGCCCGATGTCGGCGATCCGGATCCCGGCCGCGTCGAGCGTCCGGATCACCTCGACCAGCGCGCTCGAGCCGCCCGGGGCCGGCACCGTGATCCGGCGGGTGTGCTCCTCGAGCGTGGTCGACTCCGGATCCGCGATCCCGAGCGCGCGGGTCAGCAGCTCCAGCGCCCGCACGGCGTCGCCCGGATCGTGCACGACGACCTCGATCCGCTCGCCGCCGACCTTCGCCTTGAGCTCGTCCGCCGTACCGCGGGCGATCACCGAGCCGTGGTCGACGACCGCGATGCTGTCGGCCAGCTCGTCGGCCTCTTCCAGGTACTGCGTGGTGAGCAGGATCGTCACGCCCTCGCGGACCCGGTCGCGGATGATCTGCCACAGGTCGAGGCGCGAGCGCGGGTCCAGGCCCGTGGTCGGCTCGTCGAGGAACAGCACCTTCGGGTGCGCGATCAGCGACCCGGCCAGGTCGAGCCGGCGCCGCATGCCGCCCGAGTACGTCTTCAGGATCCGGTCCGCGGCGTCGGTCAGGTCGAACGTCGCCAGCAGCTCCTCGGCCCGCTCCTTCGCCTGCCGGCTGGTCAGCCGGTACAGCCGGCCGAACATCCACAGGTTCTCCCGGCCGGTGAGCAGCTCGTCGACCGCGGCATACTGCCCCGACAGCCCCACCAGCGACCGGACGGTGTCCGCCTCGGTCACCACGTCGTGGCCGAGCACGCGGGCGGAGCCGGCATCCGGCTTCATCAGCGTGGTGAGCACCCGGACCGTGGTGGTCTTGCCCGCCCCGTTCGGCCCGAGCAGGCCGAGCACTGTCCCTTCCGGCACGTCGAGGTCGATCCCGTCGAGTGCCTTGACCGTGGCCTGTCGGCCTTTGAACGTCTTCACGAGGCCGGTTGCCTCGATTGCAGCCATCCGCACGTCCCCCTTCTGGATGTGACGCAGGCCACCATCCTGCCGGAGAACACCGACAATTTCACTCCAAAATTATATTGAGTCCAGTCGACTCAACTTTGTTGATACTTGAGTCGACAGGGCTCAGGTTTGGCCCTACGGTCGCGGAATGGGCATCCTCCGCCATCCCGATTTCCGCCGGTTGTGGGCCGCCGACCTGCTCAGTCAGCTCGGATCCCGCCTGAGCATGGGCGCGATCCCGCTGCTCGCCGTCCTCACCCTGGACGCGTCGACGCTCCAGGTCTCACTGCTCCGGACGTGCGAGACGGCCGCCTGGCTCGTCCTCGGCCTGTTCGCGGGCGCCTGGGCGGACCGGATCCGCTGCCGACCGGTCCTGGTCTACGCCGACCTGCTCCGCGCACTCCTGTTCGCGTCGATCCCGATCGCCTGGTGGTTCGACGTACTCACGCTCACACAGGTGTACGTCGTGCTGGTGCCGGCCGGGATCCTGACGGTGCTGTTCGACGTCGCGCACAACTCGTACCTGCCGCGGCTGCTCGAGCGGGACCGCCTGCTGCCGGGCAACGCCAAGCTGGCCGCGAACCACTCGATCGCGGCCGTCATCGGCGCCGGTGCGAGCGGCCTGCTCGTCCAATGGCTCGGGGCGGCGCTGACCATCGGCCTGGACGCCCTGACCTTCCTCTGGTCAGCGCTCTGGCTGCGAAGCATCCGGACGCCGGAGGCCGAGCCCGTGAAACCCGAACGGCCGAACCTGCGCCGCGAGATCGGCGACGGCATGCGGTACGTCTTCCGGCATCCGCTGCTGCGACCGCTCGCGCTGAACACGATGGTGACCATGCTCTTCCAGGCCGCCGCGGGCGCGATCGTGGTCGTCTACCTGGTCCGCGGCGTCCATCTGCAGCCGGCGACCATCGGCGTCCTCAGCATGATCGGCCTGCTCGGCGCGATCGTCGCCTCGGCCGTCACCGAGAAGCTCAGCACCCGGTACGGCGATGCACGCACGCTGCTGTTGTCGTCGACGGGCATCGGTGTCGCGTTCACCCTGCAGGCCCTCACCGCGCCCGGCTGGATGGTGAGCTGGTTCGTGGTGGCCACGCTGCTGGCCGGCTTCTGCATCATCGTCAGCTACATCCTGCAGGTCAGCACACAGCAGCGCCTCTGCCCGCCGGACTTGCAAGGCCGGGTCAGCGCCACCATGAGCTTCGTCAGCTGGGGCGCCGCACCGCTGGGCAGTCTCCTCGGCGGCGCCCTCGGCACGGCGTTCGGCCTGCACACCACGCTGTGGATAGCAGGCCTCGGCACCCTGGCCGGCAACGCCTTCCTCTACTTCTCCCCACTCCGCACCTTGCGGACTGTTCCTCCCGAGCTGGCGGGGATCCCAGGGCCATCACAATCGCCGGACCAAGGCGTGCGCCCGCGTGGCGGTGCGGCGGACGGGTGATTGTGATGGCCTGGCGATCCGGGCGCCGTCAGTCCGAGGCGATCTGGGCGGTGCCGACCAGGACCTCGACGTCGAGGGCGGCGCGCCCGCGGCCGATCTCCACGTCCTTGGACTGGCCGGAGACGGCGCCGGTCCAGGTGACGCGGCCGAGTTGGGCCTCGGTGTGGACGTGCACGTCGGAGCCCCGGCGGAGCGCGACCTGCGCCGTACCGGACTCGACGCGGACGCGGGAGCGGCCCTTGGTGATCTGGGCGTCCAGGTTCGCGGAGCCGGCCTGGACGAGGACATCGATCGGGCCGTCGACGTCGGAGACCTTCGCCGTACCGGCGGTGACGCGGACGCGGCTCAGGCCGGGCAGGCGCTCGGCGTTGACGCTGCCGCCGGTGACCTCGACCTCGACCTGGAGCTGCGGGTTCACGCGGATCGACAGCTCCCTGGCGAGGCCGTTGACGTGCGCCTTCAGGTCGGTCGGGTTGCGCAGCATGCTGAAGCCGTCGATCGAGACGCCCATGTCGCCCTCGCTGCTGATCGCGAGGGTGTCGCCGTCGCGCTTGATCACGTGCGGCCCGTCGACGGCGACGCCGTTCACGGCCGGCTCGCCGATCAGCCGCACCCGCCGCCCGATCGCCCGCACGGTCACCCGCTGCACGCCCGACGGAATCGGCACGTTGCTGTGCTCCTCCTCGACCGGCTCGGCCTCCTCCACAGCCGGCTCGACGACCGCCTCGGCTGCAGGCTCGGGAGCACGTTCGGCGGCGGGTGAGTCGACGGCGTCCGCCCAGACCTCCGGGGACGCGAGGTCCTCGGCGGCCGGCCAGTCGGTCGAGTTCCGGCGCGGGGCGTCCTGGGTCCCCTCCTCGGCAACCGGCTCCTTGGCGCCCGGCCCATCAGCGGTCGAGGTGTCACCGGCGTCGGCGGCCGGTTTGATGGCGGCGATCAGGGTGGTGGCCTCCTCGGTGGACAGGTGGCCTTTCGCGACGCGGTCGAGGATGGCCTTGACCTTCTCGTCGTAGCTCTGGTTGCTCATGTCCCCAGTCCAGCACCCCACCGGGCCGAAACCAATCGGGGATCGCCCCGAAAAGCAGTAGTGCGGACCCCCGGAAGGATCCGCACTACTTCATCTATAACCGCACAGCCTGGGAGGGCTGGTTGTTGTCAGGCGGCCGGGGTCATCTCTTCCGACGCCAGTTCGTCCTGTACGGCGGCCAGTTCCGCGGCCTCCCGTTCCTCGACGGCCCGGCGGGCGCGCAGGCCGCGCAGACCGGTCAGCGCGATGACCAGGCCGAGCGCAGCGATCCCCGTGACGACGCCGAGGCCGGACTTGTACGCGGACAGGATCCCGGTCGGTGCCGTGACGCCGACGGTCTGGCTGCTGATCACCGCGGTCACGATCGCGAGGACCACCGCGCCGCCCACCTGGTTGGAGGTGTTGAACAGCCCGGAGGCCAGCCCTTGCTCGTGGTCCGGGACCCCGGACACGGCCTGGATGTTCAGCGACGGGAACCCGATCGCGAACCCGAGACCGAGCAGCATGATGGTCGGGAACACCTCGGAGAAGTACGCGGACTCCGGACCGATGCGCAGCGAGAGCGCGTACCCGGCGACGAACAGCGCCATCGCGACGATGATCATCTTCTCGGTACCGACCCGGTCGACGATCTTGCCGACGTTCGGGGACAGCGTGGCGACCAGCAGGCCGGCCGGGAGGAAGCCGAGCGCGGTCTCGAACGACGACCAGCCCAGCAGGTTCTGCAGGTACAGGGTGCCGATCAGCTGGAAGGCGACGTACGAACCGAAGACGGTCAGGATGGCCAGGTTCGCCCGCCGCAGCGAGGCGTTGCGCAGGATGCCGAGCCGGACCAGCGGGTGCTTGGTGCGCTGCTCGATCGCGACGAAGCCGGCCAGCAGCACGGCCGCGAGCGCGAACAGCCCGATGGTCTGGAACGAGACCCAGCCGGCGTGCTCGGCGCCGACGACCGCGTAGACCAGGGACAGCATGCCCGCGGTGACGGTGACCGCCCCCGGTACGTCGTACCCGCCGGCGGCGTCGTCGCGCGGGCTGTTCGGGATCAGCTTGATGCCGAACAGCAGCACGATCAGGGCGACCGGGCCGGGCATCAGGAAGGTCCAGCGCCAGCCGACCTCGGTCAGCGCACCGCCGAGGATCAGGCCCATCGAGAAGCCGCTGGCGGCGCAGGTGGTGAAGATGCTGAGGGCGCGGTTGCGATCCGGGCCCTCGTGGAAGGTCGTGGTGATGATCGAGAGCGCGGCCGGGGCGGTGAACGCCGCCGCGACGCCCTTCACGAACCGCGCCGCGATGAGCAGTTCGGGGTTGCTCGCCAGTGAGCTCAGCATCGAGACGACGGCGAAGACGGCCAGCGCGATCAGGAAGACGCGGCGCCGGCCGAGCAGGTCGGCGGTCCGGCCGCCGAGCAGCAGCAGGCCGCCGTACCCGAGCACGTAGCCGGTCACGACCCATTGCAGAGAGGCCAGGGAGACGCCCAGGTCGGCGCCGATGGACGGCAGGGACATGCCGACCATGGACACGTCCAGGCCGTCGAGGAAGATCACGCCGCAGACCACCAGAAGTGCGCCCCAGAGGCGCGCGTCCCAGGTCATGCGGGCCGGTGATGTGGTGTGCGTTGTTTCGGTCACGAGGAGAGACTATTGCATGCGTGTGCATCTAATGTCTAGGCATTAAATGCGTTTGCATAGATTGCGCGTGCATGCTATGGTCGGCTCCATGACCGCTACGAAGGTCAGTGGTGGGACTGGTGAAACCACCGCCGATGTGCGCGAATGGCGCGAGCTGCTGGCTCGCCATGCGGACCTGACCTGCGCCCTCGACCGCGCGCTGCAGGCCGGCCACGCCCTCGGCATGAGTGAGTACGAGGTGCTCGAGCGGCTCGCCGAGCTGCCGGAGCACTCCGCGAAGGTGGCGACGATCGCCAAGTCCGTGCACCTCAGCCAGAGCGCGCTGTCGCGCGTGATCGGGCGCCTGGAGGTGGCCGGGCTGGTCGAGCGGCACATGTGCCCCGAGGACCGCCGCGCCGTCAACGTCCGGCTGACCGACGAAGGCCTGCGGCGCCAGACCGAGGCCCAGCCGACCCAGCGCCGAGTGCTCGCCCAGCGGCTGCACGCGCCGCTGGTGAAGACGTGCGAGCCCGTGCCCGCAGCAGACCTCAGCTAAGGGCGGCGTCGGCGCAGCGATCACGGCAGCACGTAACGAAAAGCAGTTGCGTGCGGTACATACGCTTCAGCACGTGGAAGCCACTGCTGTCGTCGCGCGTCCGTCCGACCAAGCCGTCCTGATGCTCCCGTCGGGGCTCCCCCGGGTCGCGCGGCCGGACGACTTCTGGTTCCCGGACGTCGAGTCGGTTCTGGAGGCGTTGCGGGACGAGCACGGCGTCGAGGCCGTCGTACTCACGTGTCTGTCCGACGACCCGCTCACATACCTGATGCTGTTGTCCGGCGAGCCGCCGGCCGGCGCCCGCTGGGTGCACGACCATCCCGTCACCGCATCGGACCTGCCCGACTGGTCACGACCGGAGTGGTTCGGCGAAGCGCCGCGGTGGATCGCCGAGGGGGTGAAGGCGACAGGCCCGTGGGCGCAGGTGAAGTCGTGGGGCCTCTCGAACGTGTTGCGCATCCCGACCGCGGGCGGCGACGTGTACTTCAAGGCGCTCTCGCAGGCGTCGACCGAGCCGGACGTCTTGCCGTTCCTCTTCGCGAACGAGCCCCAGTTCCTGCAGCGCGCGTCCACCGACCGCCCCGGTGAGGTCCCGGCGCCGATCGCGATCGACGAGCAGCGCGCCTGGATGTTGCTGCCCGACCTCGGGTCGCCGCTCGCCGGCGAGGACGACATCGCGGTGTGGATCGATGCCGTGCGCAACCATGCGCGGTTGCAGCGCAGTTACGCCACGGAGCCCGACCGGCTGCTGGAGTACAGCTGCGCCGACCGGCGGCTCGCCGTACTCGACGCGGAGCTGGACCACCTGCTCGCGCCGAACGCGCTGACCGAGGGCCTCGATCCGACCGAGCGGGCGAAACTGCCGGACCGCGCGAAACAGTTGCGTGCGGCAATCGCCGAGCTGGCGGCGATCGGCGTACCGGAGACGCTGCTGCACGGCGACCTGCACCCGCGGAACCTGGCGGTGCGCGACGGTCAGGTGCTCGCGTTCGACTGGACCGACGCGGCGCTGGCGCATCCGTTCCTCGACCTGGTCACGTTCGTGGAGAAGTCGTCGCCGCTGTCGAGCGACCCGCGCGTGCGCGACGCGTACCTGGCCGAGTGGGAGGAGTACGCCGCGCCCGCCGACCTGCGCCGCGCGCTGACGCTGGCCGAGGAGCTCGGCACCCTCTACCAGACGATCACCTACCTGCACCTCGTCGACCACCTCGGCGGCCCGAGCAAGCAGTCGATGCTGCGCGGCGGCTCCGTCTGGCTCGAGAAGCTGCTAGCGGTGCAGGACGACTAGCTGGTTGCGGAGCCCGCGACGCACCGGCGGATCGAGGTAGCGGTCCCAGTCCGGGTGGCGCTCGCCGCGGAGCTTCGCGTAGTGCGCGAGGGCTTCGGACAGGGCGGACTCGCGCAGGTAGCCGCGGGCGAGCGGCTGCTTGCCGCGGCCGTTCGGGCGGGGCCGATACTCGTACGCCGCGTTGGCGGTGAAGATCCCGAGTCCGTAGAAGACCGTGAGCAGGTCGGTGAGCGACTCGTGGTCGGGCCGCCGGACAAGTGAGATCCGGCCGCTGCCGAGCAGCAGCTCGTGGCCGGCCTCGTGGGCGTAGGTGGCGATCAACGCGACCGGATCGGCCGCCAGCGCGGGTGCGAGCAGAATCTGGTTCTTCCCGTTGGTGCGGATCCAGCGCCCGGACTGCTCCTTCACCACCAAGCCGTTCACAGGGCGCCGTACGCCGTCCAGCTCGAAGCTCAGCCCGCATTGACCCGGGCGCAGGTCCATCCACGCGTCGATGCGGCCGCACAGCTCGGTGGCCGCGGCCACGCTGCCGTCGTACCCGTCGGGGATCAGGTCGGACGGCAGCGCGATCGGCCGGAGCAGTACGTCGCGACCGAACTCGGCCACCAGCCAGTCCATCGACGATCGGATCCAGCGCCGGCTGCCGCCCGGCAACCGTTCGCGCGGCGCCTTCAAGTGGGATCGCAGCTGCTGACTTCGCCGGATCATCCCGATCGGATTCCTCACCCGCCGGATCATGCCTGTACGACGCCGCAGCGAAACCTCTTGGTTCCGCTGCGTCACTGCCGCTTGCCATCAGGGCAGCGGCGCGCCCTCCTGGATCGACGCGATCTCGGCGTCCTTCACCAGCGTCGCGAGCCGCGCGAAGGTGCGGATCCGGACCGCCCGGTCGACTTCGGTGGGCATCGCCGGCAGCAGCGACTCCGGCCACAACAGGTGCCGCCGGAAGGTGTACGCCGCCAGCGCGTCGCAGGCGCCGCGCTCGCCGAGGTAGCCGAGCGTCTGCAGCGCCGAACGCCGGCCGGGGACGCGCTCGACCGCCTGGTTGGCCAGGAAGATCCCGAATCCGTGGAACACCCCGAACAGGTCCGTCAGCGCCTCGGCGTCCGGGCGGCCGCGGTCGATCAGGTGATAGCCCCAGAGCACCTCGTGCCCGAGTTCGTGAGCGGTGGCCGCGACCACGGCGGCCGGGTCGGCCAGGGTGCTTGCCGACAGCATCACCGCGGTCCCCCGGTGCCCGCCGCTGCGCAGGTCCAGCCAGGCCGCGCGCGATCCGCTGCCGGCCGGCGTCGACCAGATCGCCTCGGCCCGCCGGCTGAGTTCGGCCCGGCGGACCGGGTCGGTCGCGGCGCGGATCGCCGTACAGCGTTTCACCTCGGCGTGCAGTTCGCGCTCCGCGAGTACGCCGATCTCGGCCGCGAACCCGGCGGCGGCCAGCGCGGCCACCTCGGCCGGTGTCATCGTTGCCTTGAGCCCCGACACCGCGATCAGGTCGCGGCCCTGCTCGGCGTGCAGCCGGTGCGCGGCCGCGCTGCGGGCCGCCGCACGGACCTGTTCCATCCGGAAGCTGAACCGGATCCGGTCGTCGGGGACCTCCATCCATGCGCAGACCTTCAGGCAGAGTTCGCGCGCCGCGTGCTCCGAACCGTCGTACCCGGCGGGCACGAACTCGCTGGGCAGAACCGGCGGCCGGCGAAGCGGCTCGACCCCGAACCGGCCGATCAGCCAGTCCAGCGAGTTCTCGATCCACTGCTCCGGCCCACCGGGCAGCAGGACCTTCGGTCCGTACAGCTGCTCGCGATGTCGTCGCCGGCGCCGCCACGCACCGATCAGATTCATACCGGAACTGACGCGGCCGCACGCGGCCCCGTTCCATCATCAGTGTTGCGGCTGGATCACCAGCCCAAGACGGTCGGCGGGCCGCCGATCAGCTCCTCCAGCCGGGCGACGAAGCGGGCTCGCGGCTCCAGATCGAGAGCCTGGTGCCAGTGCGGGAGGAGTGGTCCGTCGCGGACCAGCTGGTGCTGCCGGAAACGGTACACGGCGAGCGCTTCGGCGACGGCGTGTTCACCGAGGTAGCCGAAGGTCTCCACGGTCGGCGTGCCGAGCGTCTTCTCGTCGAGCGCCGCGTTCGCGTGCGCGATCCCGAACCCGTGCAGGACGGCGTACAGGTCGGTCAGCGGTTCGCGGAGGGGGCCGGCGGCGCCCGGTACGTCGGAGGACAGCAGGACCAGGTGGCCGAGCTCGTGCGACGCCGCCGCGATCAGCACGGTCGGGTCGGCGAGGAGGCCGGAGCCGAGCATCACCGCGGTGTGGCCGGGCAGCAGCTCGACGCCCGGCAGGCAGTAGGTCAGGTCGGTCCAGCGCCCTGCGGCGGACGCCTCGGCGGCGGCGGTCCCGGGGTCCGGGCGATCGGGGCGGCGCTCGAGCTCGGCGCGGCGGACGGGGTCGGGCTCGGCCGCGATCTCCCGGCAGCGGACCAGCTCGGTGAGGAAGTCGAGGAACGCGAACCGCTGGATCTCCGGCAGCAGGCCGTCGCCGTCCGTGCCGTCGTGAACGCCGCACTCGACGAGCAGTTCCTCGAGCCGGTCGCCGGTCTCGGTGCCTGGCATCCGCGCGTACTTCCGGACGGCGGCGACGTCCTCCGCGGCCGCACCGCGGAACGCCGGCAGGGACCGCGCGACGTACGCGTCGACGAGGGTTGCCGCCAGCAACTGTCCCGCCTCGACGACCTGCTCCAGCTGGAAACTGAACCGGATCCGCGCCGACGGGATGCCCATCCGCTCGCTCACCTGCAGGCACAGCTCACGAGCGGCTTCCGGCGACCCGTCGTACCCGTCCGGCACGAACTCCCCCGGCACGACGGCCGGCCGCCGCAACCCGTCCGTCCCGCAGTGCTCGACGAGCAGCCCCAACCCCTCCTCGACCCACCGCCGCGCCCCACCCGGCAACTCGACCTTCGGAGCGCGCACGAGATCGCGGAAGGACCCGATCATGGGGCCTCCCGGCCTGGACCGAGGAGCGCAGGGAGCGAAGCGACCGGAGCAACGAGGGAAGGCCGGGAGTCACAACCCCATGATCCGCCGCGCCGGAGGCGCGGCACCAATACCGTCATGCCTGCTCCGACGGTGGCCACTGGTGTGTCGGTTCCGCACTACTTGAGCAGGAGTTTGCCGAGGCGGCGGGAGGCTACGTACATGCCGAGGGCGCCCATGGCGGCCAGGTAGAGCGCGTGGACCAGGAGGAACCAGTCGACGTTGCCGGTGCTGAACGCGCGCTCCAGGACGACGCCCTGGTAGAGCGGGGTGATCTCGACCAGCCGGCGGATCGCCTCGGGGTAGGTCTCGACCGGGTAGAACGTGGCCGAGAACAGGAACATCGGCATGATCGCCAGCTGCACGAACTCGAAGTCCTGCCAGCTGCGCATGAACGTCGTCAGCGCCATCCCCGCACCGGCGAACGCGAACCCGATCAGCACCGCGGCGGGCAGCGCGAGCAGCGCCCACCACGACGAGATCAGGCCCATCAGCAGCATCACGACGATGAACATCGCGGAGTAGATCGCGCCGCGCAGCAGCGCCCAGGTGACCTCGCCGGTGGCCACGTCCCACGGCCGCAGCGGGGTGGCGAGCATCGAGTCGTAGAGCTTGGCGTACTTCATCCGGAAGAAGATGTTGTACGTCGAGTCGAAGATCGCGCCGTTCATCGCGGAACTGGCGAGCATCGCCGGCGCGACGAACGCGGCGTACGCGATCTTCGTGCCGTCGGACAACGTGAAGTCGCCGACCAGGTGCGCGACGCCGATACCGATCGAGAACAGGTAGAACACCGGCTCGAAGAAGCCGGACAGGAACACCACCCAGGACCGCCGGTAGAGCAGGAAGTTCCGCTCGACGATGTGCCGGCCGCCGCCGAGCCGCACCGGAACCGGCAGCACCCGCGCCGCGATCGTCGCCATCAGCCGACCAGCCTTCGGGTGAAGCCGCGGACGGCGAGCCAGGTGCCGACGACGAACCACGCCAGCAGGTACGTGACGTTGAGGAGCGCGAGCCAGGGGTCGACCGTGCCGAGACTGAGGCTGCGGCACAGGTCGACCGCATGCCACAGCGGGCTCACGTAGGCCAGCCACTCGATCCAGTCCGGCAGCTGCGAGACCGGGAAGAACGCCCCGGAGAACAGGAACGCCGGCACCACACCGAACCGGAACACCATCGCGAACCCGGAGTCGTTGTCCAGGATCGTCGCGTACGCCGCGATCGGGCTCGCGACCGCCATCCCGACGAGCAGCGCGACCGGCAGACCGAGCACCCCGAGCGGCGACTTCAGCCCGCCGAACAGCGTGATGATCACCAGGAACACCGCGCACGACGTGAACACCCGGAACGCGATGAAGCCCAGCTGTCCGTAGACCACGTCGGCCGGGCGCAGCGGCGTCGCGATCATCGAGTGGTAGAACTTCTGCCACTTCAGCCCGCTCATCACCGGGTACGTCGCCTCGCCGACCGCGATCTGCAGCGCGGTGGCGGCCAGCAGGCCCGGCGCGATGAACTGCAGGTAGCTGACGCCGCCGAGCGCACCGGTCCCGTTGCTGTCCACGAACGAGCCGAGCCCGATCCCCATCGCGGCCAGGTAGAGCATCGGCAGCAGGAAGCTGCTGATCATCGTGCCCTTCCAGGTCCGCTTGTAGACGGTCAGCCAGTAGTCGAACATCCGGCGCCCGTTCTCCACTGCGAGCGCCATGTCAGTCCACCAGCGTCCGGCCGGTCAGGCGGAGGAACACGTCCTCCAAGGTCGAGCGGCGGACCAGAACAGCGGCCGGCTGCAGACCGCGCTCGTGGACGGCCGCGACGGCGCGCTCACCGTCGTCGGTGTAGAGCAGCAGACGGTCGGGCAGCACCTCGATGCGCTGGGCCAGGTCCTCGACCTTGCCGGCCAGGGCGTCGTGGTCGGCGAGCATCACTTCCGGCCCGAACCGCAGCTCGGTCACCTCGCGCGTCGAGTAGTCGCGGATCAGGTCGGCCGGGGAGCCCTCGGCCGCGATCAGGCCGCCGTCCATCACCACCAGCCGGTCGCACAACTGCTCGGCCTCGTCCATGTAGTGGGTGGTGATGATCAGCGTGACGCCGGCTTGTTTGAGCCGGAACAGCTTGTCCCACAGCAGATGCCGGGCCTGCGGGTCGAGGCCGGTGGTCGGTTCGTCGAGCAGCAGCAGGTCGGGCTTGCTGACCAGCGAGCGCGCGATCGTCAGCCTGCGCTTCATCCCGCCGGACAGCTCGTCGACCTTGACCTTCGCCTTGTCGGTCAGCGCCACGAATTCGAGCAGCTCGTCGGCGCGGCTGCGGCACTCGGCCCGGCTGAGACCGAAGTACCGCCCGTAGATCGTCAGGTTCTCCCGGACCGAGAGCTCGGTGTCGAGGGTGTCGTCCTGCGGGCACACCCCGAGTCGCGCGCGGATCGCCGGGCCGTCGGCGGCCGGGTCCATGCCGAGGATCCGCAGGGTGCCGCCGCTGGTCGGCGAGACCGCGCCGATCATCCGCATCGTCGACGACTTGCCCGCGCCGTTCGGCCCGAGAAAGCCGAAGGCCTCGCCCCGCCACACGTCCAGGTCGATCCCCCGCACGGCCTCGAAGTCGCCGTACGACTTCCGCAGGCCGCGGACATGCACCAGTGACTCCCGCTCAGCACTCACCTGACCGACACTAGACGGACCGTCGGACAGTTTCCTCCTGGTTTCGCCGGTAACCGAGCCGCTTGACCGCATACGCCCGCACCCCCGCGGCGAGCCACTCCGGCAGGTCCCGGTCCACCAGCTCGATGATGGCGCGCTGGTCCGCGTTCGCCACCAGCAGATCCCCGAGCCCGTAGTACGTCGTGGGCGTAGCCGGCCAAACCTCCAGCACGCCGAGGTAATGCTGCTCGATCAGCTCCAGCCCCTCCGCCGAGTCCGGGAGAACACCGCGGTCCCTTGCGGCGGCCATGCGCAGCAACAGGCGACGCCCTTCGTCGCCCATGCGCTCGTAGTCCTCGCGCGTCCACCCCTCGGCGTCCCGCACCGCCTTCTCGAACCCCTCCGCCGCGCCTTCCCCGTACCGCTCGGCCAGGTCGTCCCGCAGCCGGGATCGAGCCTGCGACAGTCCGGCGAAGAACTCGTCGTCGGCCACCGAGGCGTCCCCGGACAAGGCGGCGACGGTCCTGTCGATCGCGCCGAGCATCGTGTCCAGCCGTTCGCGCTCGCGCAGCAGCTGCTCGCGGTGCCCCGCGAGCGCTGCCACCTCGTCGTCCTGCTCGTCGAGGATCCGCGCGATCCCCGGCAGCGGTACGCCGAGCTCACGGAGCAGCAGGATCCGTTGCAGGCGGAACAGTTCCGGCCGGCCGTAGTACCGGTAGCCGTTGGCGGCGACGCGGCCGGGTGCGAGCAGCCCGATGGCGTCGTAGTGCCGCAGCGTCCGCACGGACACACCGGCAAGCTTGGCCACCTCGCTGACCGTGCGCTCCACGACACCTCCGGAAACAAGACTGGAGTATGACGTTACGTCAGCCTTTAGCGTCCGCGGCATGGCATTCACGATCCTGCACACCCGACTGGCCGACCGAGGCGCGGCGCTGCCCGCGGACTGCCTGCGAATAGCGAACGGTCGCATCACGGCGATCGGCGGCCCGGAGATCGCCCAGCCGAGCGACACGCTCGTCGACGGTTCCGGCGCGACCCTGCTCCCGGGGCTGATCGACGCGCACGTCCACCTGGCGCCGGGGTGCGTCCAGCTCGCGGCGGCGTACGGCGTGACGACGCAGCTCGACCAGTTCAGCACGCCGGAGGTGATCGACCCGGAGACCCCGCGGTCGTCGTTCCGCACGTCCGGCATCGGCGCGACCGCGCCCGGCGGGCATCCGACGATCGCGTTCCCGCCGATCCCGTACGTCACCGGGCCCGGGGACGCGAAGCAGTTCGTCGCGGACCGGATCGCCGAGGGCGTCGACCACCTGAAGCTGGTCTACGACGACGGCTCCGGCGCGATGCTGAACATCCCGACGCTCGACTCACGCACCGTCCAGGCGCTGACCGACGAGGCGCATGCCCACGGGCTCTTGGTCGTCGCACATGTGTCGACGGCAGCCGGCGCGGTCAAGGTGGTCGAGTGCGGGGTCGACGTACTGGCGCATGTGCCGTCCGACCTCATGTCGCCGGCGGACATCGAAGCTGTGGCGGACGTAGCCGTCATCGCGACGCTGGGGGTCGCCGTCGACGGCTTCAACGGGCCGTCCGGACACCTGCCGCTGCTGGACGAGCCAGTGCTCATGGCGCGCATGCCCGCGCGCTGGAGACGAGTGCTGGACCACCAGTCCCGTCGCTGGATGCCGCCGGAACCACCGGACGGTACGGCGGCCCGCGCCAACACGCTCGCGCTGCACCAGGCCGGCGTACGCGTGCTGGCCGGTACAGACGCACCCAACCCCGGTTTGGTGTTCGGAGCCTCGCTGCACCGAGAGCTGGTCCATCTTGTGCGCGCTGGGCTCACACCGGCGGACGCGCTCGTGGCTGCAACCAGTGCACCGGCCGAGGTGTTCGGCCTGGCGGACCGGGGCCGACTGACAGTCGGTGCACGCGCAGACCTGCTGCTGGTCGACGGCGATCCACTGGCCGACATCACTGCAACCCAGCGGATTCTTCAGACCTGGGTCGGCGGAGAGCAGGGCGAGTACGACGACGAGCGAGAGCTGGCGAGCATCCGCTTCCTGGGAGAGACGACGGCTCGGATCGTCGCAGCTCTGAAGTCGCAGTTTCCGGGCTTCCCGTCGCCGGAAGACGTGGTACGCGAGGACGGGGAACTGCTGGGCCGCGTCGTACCGGTGACCGGCGGCTGGTTGCCGACGACTGTCTTCGGCGCGGAGCTCGGTCCGGTGAGCAGCCACGACAGCGCGGTCGAGACGGTCGAGCGAGAAGGGCTGGCGAGTCTCACCGAGACCTGGTGGGCGCGGACCGACGGGCCTTGGCTGGAGGCCGTGCTGACAGAGGTACAGCCGGCGCGGGTCCGGCTGCGCTGGAAGGACCCGCTGCTCGATCAGCCGCCGTCAGGCCGGTGGTACGACCTGACGGACATCGACCTGTCCCGTCACCCTCTCCCGACATAAGGCATGCCGGCCGCCATCACCGTCAGCGTGGGTACGGCGACCGACGTCGGCAGCTCGGCGATCCGCACGACGAAGTCGGCCACGATCTTCGGGTCGAACGTCGGCTCGACCGCGATCGAACCGTCCGGCTGGAGCACACCCTGCTCCATCCGGGCGGTCATCGCCGTCGCGGCGTTCCCGATGTCGATCTGGCACGCCGTGATCCCGTGCGCCCGGCCCTCCAGCTCGAGGCTCTTGGTCAGACCGGTGACGGCGTGCTTGGTCGCGGTGTACGCGATCCCCTGCGGCCGCGGCACGTGCGCCGAGATGGACCCGTTGTTGATGATCCGCCCGCCCTTCGGGTCCTGCCGCAGCATCACGTCGTACGCCGCCTGCGCGCAGAGGAACGAGCCGGTCAGGTTGGTGTCCACGACCCGCCGCCAGTCCTCCTCCGCGACGTCCTGCACGGCCGCGGCCGGTGAGCCGATGCCCGCGTTGTTCACCAGGACGTCGACCCGCTCGAGTCCGCCGAAGAACTCCCGCACCGCAGCACCGTCGGCCACATCGAGTACGACGTGCCGCACCGCCCCGCCCGCAGCGTCGACGGTCTCCTTCAGCTTCGCTTCTGTCCTGCCGGTCACCCACACCTGGAACCCAGCCGCCGCCAAGGCCAGCGCCATCTCCCGCCCCAGCCCTGACCCGCCACCGGTAACTACTGCGACCCTCGTCATGCCGTCACCCTTCTGCCTCGCCGGACTGCCGTCCAGGATGGCAGCAACGCCGCGGCGACCGCGGTGAGGACCAGCAACTCCAGCCACACGCCCTTGCCCAGTGGAGGCACCAGCTCCTCCGTCAGGTTCCAGGCCGCGTGCACCAGGATCGCGGCCGGCACCCCGCCCCGCAGACGCTCGCTCACGAACAGCATCACGAACGTCAGCGGGAACAGCTCCAAGAAGAACGTCAGCCCCTGCTGGGTGAACAGCCCGTCGTCGTACTGCCCTGTGCCGGGTAGGAAGTACAGCGGCATATGCCAAAGACCCCACGCCGCCCCCAGCACCGCGGTCGTCCCGAGCGGCCCGAAGTATGCACGCAGCCGCGGCTGCACGTACCCACGCCACCCGAACTCCTCCGACACCGGCCCCGCCAGGAACGTGTACGCCGCCGCGCCGAGCACCCCTCCAGCTCCCGCGACGACCGAGGCAGCGTGATCCGGCAACGCCGGGAGGTCTCCCATCAGTGCGGTGGTCACCAGCGGCGGCAGCGCACCCAGTACGACGGCGGCGACCGGCCACGCCAACGACCAACGGACGACACGCCGCCGCTCACGGTGCAGCAGCCACATCACCAGCGCGGCCAACGACGGCCCCCCGGCCGCCAGCGCGAAGACGAGCGAGCCCACCCCCTCGTCCGGATCGGCCCCCAGTACGCCGAGGACTCCCCACGGCACCCAGGTCAGAACCAGACAGATGACCCCGAACTCCACCAGCCGCCGTTTGATCACCGCCACAGCCTCGTGGCGCCACGGCAGTCGTACGAGGGTGCTGGACCGACCATCGCCGGGGAGGCCAGCACTACCTCGCGTCACAAAACGCCGGCCTGCACCGTCGCATTACTGCCCACACCCACGATTCGGCTGCAGAAAGTGATCACCCTGCAACAGAGAGTAAATGAGTGGCGGCTCAGTTGATGATCATGGAAAGTCATTTGCGTGTATCACGCAAGCATGTATATGCTTGCAGCATGCAAGTAAACGACGCGTACATCCCGGAGACCCCCATCGAGGGCGTCATGCACGCGTTCACCCGGATCGGGCGCCGGCTGAAGGCCAAGCAGCCCGGCGACACCATCGACCACAGCGCCCACGTCGTGCTGTTCGCGCTGCGCTGCAACGGCGCCCTGCGGCTGTCCGACCTCGCCGCGCGGCTGGAGCTCGACGCCTCCACCACGAGCCGGCACGTCCGGTCCCTGGAGCAGCTCGGCCTCGTCCGCCGCTCCCCCGACCCCGACGACGGCCGCGCGTTCCGCGTCGAGCTGACCGAGCAGGGCGTCGAGCAGTGGGAGGCCGGCGCCCGGCACCGGATGGAGCTGCTCAGCGCGGCCATGGAGGGCTGGTCCGAGGAGGACGTGCAGACCTTCGAGCGGCTGATGACCCGCTTCGCGGACGGCGTCGCCGCCCTCACCGAAGCCCCCAGCAGCGGCGCTTGGGCCGACAAGGGCTGGGCCGCGGTCGCACCACGACTGCAGCAGCCCGCCCCGGCAGAGCGCAGTACCGACAAAGACTCCACTGCCGGCGGCGACCCCGCTGACAGCGTGAACAACGACAACAACCTGGAGAGCACCAGATGAGCACCACAGAGCCCGCCACCGCCGGCGGCGCTGCACCAACCGACGGTGGTCCCAACTACCTGTCCCACAAGCAGATCCTGGTCGTCCTCGGCGGACTGATGGCGGGGATGTTCCTCGCCGCCCTGGACCAGAGCATCGTGGGCACGGCGCTGCCGCGGATCGTCAGTGAGTTCAACAGCCTGGACAAGCTGTCCTGGGTGGTCACGGCGTACCTGCTGACCTCGACCGCCTCCACCCCGCTGTGGGGAAAGATCTCCGACCTCTACGGCCGCCGCCCGCTGTTCATCGCGGCGATCCTCACGTTCCTCGCCGGCTCGGTGCTGTCCGCGATGTCGCAGAACATCGAGATGCTGATCGGCTTCCGCGCGGTCCAGGGCCTGGGCGCCGGCGGTCTGATGTCGCTCGCGTTCGCCACCATCGGCGACGTGATCCCGCCGCGCGAGCGCGGTAAGTACATGGGATACTTCGGCGCCGTCTTCGGCCTGTCCTCGGTGGCCGGCCCGCTGCTCGGCGGCCTGCTCACCGACGGCCCGGGCTGGCGCTGGATCTTCTGGATCAACCTGCCGATCGGTCTCGTTGCCCTCGGCATCGTCAGCGCCGTCCTGAAGCTGCCGCACGTGAAGCGCTCGCACAAGATCGACTACCTGGGCGCCGCGACCGTGGCCGCCGCCGTCACCTCGCTGCTGCTGGCCGTGTCCTGGAGCGGCCCGTCCAACGGCTGGGGCACCGGCACCACGCTGGCCCTGCTCGCGGGCTCCGTCGTGCTGGCCATCGCGTTCGTGTTCATCGAGCTCCGGGTCGCCGAGCCGATCATCCCGATGGACCTGTTCAAGGGCCGGATCTTCTCCGGGTACGCCGGGTTCGCGTTCCTGCTCGGCTTCGCGATGTTCGGTGCGCTGATCTTCCTGCCGCTGTACCTGCAGGCGGTCAAGGACCTGTCGCCGACCCGCTCCGGCCTGGCGCTGCTGCCGATGATCGTCGGCATCTTCTCCGCGTCGATCCCGAGCGGCCAGCTGATGAGCAAGACCGGGCGGTACAAGATCTACCCGATCATCTCCGCGGTGATGGTCAGCGGCGCGATGGTGCTGCTGTCGACGCTGAGCCTGAGCACGCCGTACTGGCAGCTGGCGATCTACATGTTCGTCATGGGCGCCGGTCTGGGTCTGTCGATGCAGATCACCGTCACCGCCGCGCAGAACAGCGTGCCCCGGCAGCACATGGGCTCCGCGACCTCGACGATGACGTTCTTCCGCTCGATGGGCGGCGCGATCGGTACGGCGGTGTACGGCGCGGTCCTGACCAGCCGGCTGAAGGTGCACCTGACCGACCTGGTGCCGCAGGCCGCGCAGGGCATGGTCGACAAGCTGGCCGACGCGGCGAACAGCGTGCAGGCACTGCACCTGCTCCAGCAGCCGATGAAGGGCTGGGCGCTGCACGGTCTGGTCGACGCGATGGACGACGTCTTCCTGGTCTCGCTGCCGTTCCTGGCGATCGCACTGGTCCTCGCGGTCATCACGCCGGAGCAGCGTTTGGCCGGCCGCAACGACGGCCCCAAGCCCGAGGGCGAGGAGTCGCTGGAGTCCTCCGCGGCCGCCGCGATGCACTGACCGGCGCTTGACCGAACCGATACCGAACTTCGGTTGACCTACCCGACAGCCGCCCTGGGAAGCTTCCCAGGGCGGCTGTTCTCGTTCTGTCCGCGGACAGGCCGGGAGCAGGACGTCCGCCTGACCCCTCCGGGGACTTAGTTTCGACACGTACCGCAACCGACAGGGACTGCCGCACGGATGAAGACACTTGACCGGCCGCTGGACGACGACGACCGCGCGATGGCCGATATCGCCGAGGTCCGCGACTGGCGACGCCTCGGCGGCCCGCACGCGGGCCAGACCGGACCGCTGCCGGTCCGCCGCCTGATCCGCCGGGTGAAGTCCGCGACGAACTGGAAGCCGTGGCCGATCAACCGCAAGACGGTCATCGACGAGCAGCTCGACGGCTGGGGTTTCCTGACCCGCCGCAACACAGAGCTCGCGGTGTACGACGACCAGGTGCTGCCGCACAGCCCGTTCAGCGGCTGGGTCGCGTTCGCCCTCGAGCCGGCCGACGTCGATGCCGCGGCCGCCGGGCTCGACGAGCACTGGCCGGCGAAATTCGACCTCGCCTGCCGGCACTGGGGACAGCCGTCGTACGTCGGAATCGAGAGCAAGACCGGTTTCGAGGACGACTGGGCCCCCGGCGCCGGCACCGACCGCCGGCACCTGGCGGTCTGGACGCCGCCGGGCGCGCAGATCCACCTGTACAGCAACAAACCGACGCCGAGGTCGACGTCGGTCGGCATCAACTATGTGGTGTACCTCAACGAGGAGGGGTCATGACAGCACTCGACGAGCGCCGGGCCGCCCGGACCGCGCTCCGCGACCAGATGGCGAACGGCGACGTCGCGCCGGCCACCGGACCGGAGAGCAGTGTGTCGCAGGAGGCCCTGACCCGGATCTCGCGGCAGGTCGCCGCGATGAGCGGGAACGGCCCGTCAGAACTGTCCCCCGACCTCGCCAGGAGCGTCCAGGCCGCAACCCTCCCCCGGGTCGCGCCGGGGCAGGCGCGGACCGGCGATGTGCACGGCTCTCGCACCGAGTCCAGCACCTTCGAAACCCGCAAAACCGACCGCGGCGGACCCGCCCGCTGACAGCGGATCAGACCGCTTTCCAGGGCTCATCGCCCTGCAGATGCTGACCCCGCTACCGCCGTACGGTTGCCGCCGACGGCTCGAGTACTGACGGAAGGAACAAAGCCCGGAATGAAAACCCAGGACAGGCCCCTCGACGAAGACGCCGCAGCGATCGCCGACTTCGCCGAGATCGCCGACTGGCGACCGATTGCCGGACCGGACAACGACGAGACCGGCCCCGAGGTGGTCAAGGCGATCGTCCAGCGCGTCACGTCGGTCACCGACTGGCAGCCCTGGCCGCTGCTGCCAGGACAGCAGATCGACGACGTGCTCGCCTCGTGGGGATTCACCACCAAGCGCGGGAGCACCGTCGTGGTCTTTCCCGGGCTCGCGTTCGCGGACGCCCGCAACAGCGGCTGGTCGGCGTACGAGATCAGCCCCGACGACATCCCGGCGGCCGAGGCCGGGCTCGACCAGGCCTGGCCGGCGATGCTCGACCTGGCGCGCAAGTACCTCGGCGAGCCGGACTATGTGGGCGACGACAGCCGCCCGCACTTCCTCGACGAGTGGCGCCCCGGTGCGGGCGCCGACAAGCGGCACCTGGCCGCCTGGGTCCGCCCGGGCGCGCAATTCCACCTGTTCAGCAGCAAGCCGACGCGGGACCCGCTGACCGAAGCGGTGGGCGTCACTTACGCGGTCTACATCGACTAGGAGTCCGAGATATGTCGCAGCCCACCGAAGGCCCGCAGCCGCAACGCACCTGGACCGAGACCCTGGACTGGCTGGCCAGCCAGCCCCAGCAGAACTTCGAGAACCTCGGCCGCCTTGCCGCGCTGGAGAAGGAACAGTTCGATCGCCTCATCAAGCAGGCCCAGAAGGTGCCGTTCAAGGACAAGGTGAACGACAAGGTCCTGAGCGCCACCGTTCGCGTCCAGGCGGTCTTCGACCGGGAGACGCAGCGCCTGAGCGACATGGCCGAGCGCCTGCAGAGCCAGGCCGGTCAGTACCTGAACGCAGGCCGCGAGTGGGCCGACCAGCAGATCCAGGCCGGTCGCCAATGGGGCGGCCAGCAGATCCAGGCCGGACGTGAGGGTCTGCAGGCCGGGCGTGAGTGGGCCGGTCAGCAGGCCCAGGCCGGTCGTGAATGGGCCGGTCAGCAGATCGACCGGGCCGCCGCGTTCGGCGGCCAGCAGATCGACCGCGCGGCCGCCTTCCGCGACCGGCAGATCGACCGCGCCACGGAGTTCGGCCAGCAGGCCGCCGGTGCGTACCAGGCCGGTGTCGAAGCGGCCGGCCGCGGCATCCAGGCCGGCCGCGAGTGGGGCGGCCAGCAGATCGACCGGGCCGCCGCGTTCGGTGGTCGGCAGGTCGACCGGGCCACAGAGCTCGGCGGACGTGCGATGGACGCCGGACGCGACCTCCGTGACCGGGCCGGGCGCTGGCTCCAGGCCCAGAAAGGCCGCGTCAGCAGAGCTTCCGAAGGCGCCCGCGCAACCATCGCGATGGCACGGTTCGACGGGAACATGCCGGGTGTGACAACGCAGGATCTGGCGCACCTGAGTCAGCAGCACAGCCGCATCATGACCGGCGGCACGCTGGAAGCCCGGCTGGCGGCCGCACAGGACGTGGCGCAGCGGCTCCAGTCCCAGATGGACGCTCAGACCGCGGCCCAGGCCCTCGGTGGTCTGGCACCGGCCGGGCAGGCCGTCAACCAGGGCCAGGGCACCCAGACCCCTGCGACCGAGCAGGCCGCCACCACAACCCTGCAGAAGAACGCCGACAACAAGGGCATCGGCAAGGGCTGATACCCGACCCGAACCCGCAGCGACGCCGCCGAGCCCGGCTCGGCGGCGTCTTGGCTTGTTCGCACGGCAGACTGGGCCCATGAATCCGCTGCAGACCCGGATGGCCACCGTCGGCCTGCAAGCCCTCGCCGACCGCGGATTCGTCCTCGCCGGCGGCTACGCCCTCCAGGCCCACGGCTACGGCCACCGCGAGTCCGACGACATCGACCTCTTCACCGACGACCTCGACCCGACGCATTTCACCGAGTCCGTCGAGCAGTTGGTCAGCGCCTATCAGGCGGCCGGCCTGCGCACCGAGGTCACCAGACAGGTCGCGACGTTCGCCCGGATCGTGGTGACCGACGTCGACGGGAGTTCGGCCAAGGCAGACCTCGGGACGGACCATCGGCAGTTGCCCCCGGCTACGACCGAGATCGGTCCGGTGCTCGCCGAGCAGGACGCGATCGGGAGCAAGGTCGGCGCCCTCTACTCCCGGCTCGAGCCGCGCGACCTCATCGACGTACAGGCGGTGCTGGACAGTGGGCGGTACGACGGTGACGGCTTGCTCGCGCTCGCCGACCGGCGCGAGGTGACACCGCTGGACCGGGAGATGTTCGCCGGCCAACTGCGCGCCGGCGCCCGGCTGCCGGATTCGGGCTTTCTGCAGTACGGCGCGACGCCCGAACTGATCGCCCGCATCCGCGACACGGCACGGCGGTGGGCCGACCGGCTGAACCGGCCGTCAGGAAAGATGGACGCATGAACGAGCCGCGCTACACCCAGCCCGGGGATTCGTACGCCTCCCGGATCCCGTACGTCGTCCCCGAGTCGCTCGACCAGCTGACCGGGCCGCGTAGCGGAATCGTGGAACTGCCCGTCTCGATCGTCTGGGGCGCACAGCGGATCTTCGACCTCGGCAACGTCGACGACCGGCTGTCCCTGTACAAGACCGTGCTCAGCGAGGCCTCGACGATCGACCAGCTCACCAGCCTGGTGAACAAGGACCTGCTGATCGAGCTCTGGCCCCAGCTGCACCTGCCGCGGTACTGCGTCCGCCGCTGGCACACGGCGTTCCCGCAGCTCGCCGAGATCGGCGCCGGCGGGATCTGGCAGTGATGGACGCCGACCACGCCCAGGTGGCCCGGATCGGGCTCGCCGCGACCCGCGACGACGGGTTCGCACTGGCCGGCGGGCAGGCCTTCAAGGAGCACGGGATCGGCATCCGGGAGCCGAACGACGTCGACCTGTTCACCGACCGGCAGACCGACTTCGACCAGACGATGAGCAAGTTTGAGACGGCGTACGGCGACGCGGGGTATCAGTTCGACCTGGTCGAGCGGTCCGGCGAGCACGCCAAGTTCACCGTGACCAAGGACGGCCGCAGCACCGAGGTGGACGTCGGCCGCGACTTCCGCAGCCGGCCGCCGGTCGAGACCGAGGTCGGGCCGATGCTGTCGGCCGAGGACTCGGTCGGCTCGAAGGTCGGGATGGTCTACGACCGTGTCGAGGCGAAGGCCTACATCGACCTCGAGGCCGCGGTCCAGTCCGGGCGGTACTCCCGCGACGACCTGCTGGCGCTCGGCGACGAGCGGGAGATCTCCGGGATGGACCGGGAGGGCTTCGCCTATCAGCTGGACCAGGCCCGGGGGATCCCGGACGCCAAGTACGCGGAGTACGGCTTGAACGCCGAGCAGACCGCGGCGCTCAAGCAGGACATGGGCAACTGGGCCGACCAGCTCCGGACCCGCGCGGAGAACCCGGACATGGACCGGGCGATGCGGCTCACCGAGACCGGGCAGTCCCGCGCCGGCTCCGGCCCCAGCAGCCTGACGCAGGGCGCGGCAGGCCGGACCGGGAAGTCGTTGAGCCAGGAGCGGTCGAAGGGCGAGCGGGGTAGTTAGTCGACGATCGGGGCGTCCTCGGTGGCTCCCTGGTGGTTGCGGCGTCTGGGGAGCGGTCTGGGGGGTTCGGGGTCGACGTCGTTGCCGGCCAGGTGGTTGACGATGGTGTTCAGGACGGCTGCGGTCGGGACCGCGACCAGGGCGCCGACGATGCCGGCGATGACCACACCGGTGGCGATGGCGAGGATGACCGCCAGCGGGTGGACGCTGACCGCGCGGCCGAGCAGGAACGGCTGCAGCACGTGCGCCTCGAGCTGCTGGACGCCGATCACGACCGCGAGCATGATGATCGCGACGATGGGGCCCTTGGCAACCAGCGCGACGAGGACGGCGACGATCCCGCTGACCAGGGCGCCGACGACCGGGATGAACGCGCCGACGAACACCAGGATGCCGATCGCGCTCACCAGCGGCAGGCCGAGGATCGCGGCCCCGAGCGAGATCCCGATCGCGTCGACCGCGGCGACGATCACCGTGGCCCGGACGAACGCGGTCAGCGACACCCACGCCTTCCGGCCGGACGAGTCGGCCTTGTCCCGGGCCCGGCGCGGGAACAGCCGGACCAGCCAGGACCAGATCTGTTCGCCCTGGTAGAGGAAGAAGAACAGGCAGAACAGCGAGATGAACAGCCCGGCCACCACGTGCGTCGCCGTCGTACCGACCGCCGCCGCCTGCTGGCCGAGCGCGCCGCCGGACGTGATCTGTTCGCGGACCTGCTTGAACAGGTTGGTGATGTCGGCGTCGGTCAGACCGAAGTTGATCCGGGCCGTGTCGCGGATCTTCTGCACACCCTCGCCGACCTGGTTGGACAGGTCCTCGAACTGCCCGGCGATCTGCGTGCCGACCAGCGTCAGCAGGCCGGCGAGCACGATGATCGTCGCGATCACCGTGATCCCGGCCGCCGGTCCGCGCGGCAGGCGAAGCTTCTGCAGGCCGGTGGTGACGGGCACCAGCAGCGCGGTGAGCAGGACGCCGACGGTCACCGGTACGACGACCTCGGACAGGTACCGCATCCCGTAGCCGATCACGCCGACGGCCGCCACGATCACGAGGAACCGCCAGGCCCAGGCGCTGGCGATCTCCATCGCCGGCGTCACGCCGTGATCCACCTTCTTCCGCGCCGCGGGCTCCGAAGGCACCGAGTGCGCCGCCGGCTCGGCGCTCGACGACTCCAGCACGTCGTTGTCCGCCACCGGACTCGACTCGTCACGGTCCTCGGCCCGGTCCCGCCCCGTCTCGCTCATCCCACCTCCGCAGGCTTGGTGATGACGAGACTAGTGCCCGGTGCGGCTGGTTCCATGAATGTGGGCGGCCAGGCCTTCGGCGGCCTTCGGGGCGTCGTCGGCGAGCAGGCCGACCGCGGCGAGCACGTAGTCGGTGTCGACGCACACCTCGGCGCGTTCCGGGACCAGCCAGCCCTCCGCCTGCGCGTTGGTCCCGATCGAGCCGAGGATCCGGGCCGCGACCTCGGGCGGGTTGTGCCGCAGCACTCCCCCGGACCCGACCAGCAGGTCCACCTCGCGCAGGTCCTTCCCGGACCGCTCGATCACGCGTCCGCCCGGCCCGAACACGATTCGCTGCCGTCCCGCATGCCGGCGCAGCGCGACCGTCGCGGCGACACTCGCCAGCGCCTCGTCGTACGACGCCTCCCGGTCACTGCCCGGAAGGTACGACGGGTCCGCGCGCCGGCGCTCGGCCGCCGCCTGCAGCTCGCCGGGATCCGCGACCAGTCCCGCCTCCTCGCCGGCAGCGACCACCGGTACGGCGCTCCAGCGCATCCCGAGGTCGCCCTCGACGGTCCTGGTGACCGGATGCGTCGCGACCACCTCGCGGCCGAGGTTCGCGTCCTCGGGATCGAGCTCGATGACCGAGTGCACATCGGTGGTCGCGCCGCCGATGTCCACGACCGCCACGTCCCCGTGCAGCGCGGCGAGCACCTCGACACCGCGCAGTACGACGTCCGGCGTCGCGGCACGCACCATCCGGGCGAACGACGGGTCCCGGGACAGGTTCTTCCCGCCGATCACGTGCGCGAGGAACATCTCCCGGATCGCGGCGCGGGCGCTGTCCGGCGCGAACACGCCGATCTCCGGTACGACGTTTTCCGCCAGCACATGCGGGACTTCCGCCGCGGTGAGTGTTTCGGTGATTTCCGCCTGGGCGTCGATGTTGCCTGCGACAACTACCGGTTTCCGCCAGCGGTACTTCGCCAGCGTCTCCGCGGCCTTGAGCAGGACGGCCGAGTTGCCGCCGTCGGTCCCGCCGAGCAGCAGCACGACGTCAGGGCGGTCCTTGCGCAGCTCCTTCTGACTCGTCGCGGTCAGCCCGCCGCTGACGACCGCCACGACGCGTCCGCCGCTGGACAGCGCGACCCGCTTGCCCGCCTCCGCGGTGACGAGCTCCTCGTTGCCCACGACACCGATCCGCAGCCCGCCGCCCGCACTCGAACAGGCCAGCACCTCGGCGTCCCGGACGCCCCGATCAGCCGCTTCCAGGACAGCACGGCACGCGTGCCAGCCGTCCAGGACGTCGGTGCCGATCGTCGTGCGGTGCTCGGCCCGGGCGACGAGCTCGCCCGAGCCGGAATCCACCGCGACCGCCTTCGTGAAGGTCGACCCGAAGTCGACCGCCACCACGAGACTCACCCGTCACCACCCAATCCGCCCACGCCGCCCGATCCCCCCACAACCCGCCCCTCCCCCACAACCCGACCCCCACGCCGCCCCATCCCCGCCGGCCTTGAGTGGTTCACCTCGGAGATTGCCCCTTCACCCGGCTGCATGCACGCTGTGAAGGGTCAGACTGGAAGGTTCACCCCTCAAACGTTCCGGGGCGCGGGGGCGGGGGTGGGGTCAGGACAGGGCGTGTTCGAGGTCGAGCAGCAGGTCGTCGATCGTCTCGATGCCGACGCTGAGCCGGATCAGGTCCGCCGGGACCTCCAGCGGGGTGCCGGCGACCGAGGCGTGCGTCATCTTGCCGGGGTGCTCGATAAGGGACTCGACGCCGCCGAGCGACTCACCGAGGGTGAAGACCTCGGCCTTGTTGCAGATGTCCAGGGCCTGCGCCTCGCCGCCGCCGACGCGGAAGCTGACGATCCCGCCGAACCGCTTCATCTGCTTGGCCGCGGTCTCGTGGCCGGCATGCCCGTCCAGGCCCGGGTACAGCACCTGGGTGACGGAGTCGTGCCGCTGCAGGAACTCGACGACCCGCTCCGCGTTGTCGCTGTGCCGGTCCATCCGGACCCCGAGCGTCTTGATGCCGCGCAGCACCAGCCACGAGTCGAACGGGCCGGCGACGGCGCCGATCGCGTTCTGGTGGAAGGCGATCTTGTCCGCCAGCTCGGCGTCCCGCACGATCAAGGCGCCGCCGACCACGTCGGAGTGGCCGCCCATGTACTTGGTCGTCGAGTGCACGACCACGTCCGCGCCGAGCTCCAGCGGCTGCTGCAGGTACGGCGAGGCGAACGTGTTGTCGACGACCAGCAGCGCGCCGGCGTCGTGCGCGATCTGGGCGACGATCGCGATGTCCGCGACGTTCAGCAGCGGGTTGGTCGGGGTCTCCAGCCAGACGACCTTCGTCTTGCCGGGCTGGATCGCGGACCGGATCGCCTCCGGGTGGGTGACCGCGGCGGGCGTCATCTCGACACCCCAGTTGCTCAGCACGCGGGAGAACAGCCGGAACGTGCCGCCGTACGCGTCGTCGGGGAACACCACGTGGTCGCCCGGCGCGCACACCGACCGGATCAGCGTGTCCTCGGCGGCCAGGCCGCTGGCGAACGCGAAGCCGCGGGTGCCGGCCTCGATCGCGGCCAGACACTCCTCGAGCGCCGTCCGGGTCGGGTTCGCCGAGCGCGAGTACTCGTACCCGTTGCGCAGGCCGCCGACGCCGTCCTGCTTGTAGGTGCTGGTCGCGTAGATCGGCGGCACCACCGCACCGGTGGTCGGGTCGGGCTCGTTCCCGGCGTGGATGGCGAGCGTCTCGAAGCCGTAGTGGTGTTCCTTGTTCACCGGACCAGCGTACGGCCTGGTCTGCTGTGCTCCCGCACGCCGTCCGGGAGCCGGCCGATCGGGTGGATCCGAGTTGTCCACAGCTGCGTCGTACCGGCTGGCGAATGACCCATTGGGCCGCCTACGGTTGCGCACAGAAGTTCTACAGAGGGTTGCGGTCAGCGAACCGGGCAGGAAGGACGTCGGGGCCGGATGAAGACGCAGGACAGGCCGCTCGATCAGGACGACCTGGCGATGGCGGATCTCGCCGAGATTCCGGACTGGACCGTGATCGCGGGTCCGGACG
Organism: Kribbella sp. NPDC051936; assembly: GCF_040680955.1. Classification (NCBI taxonomy): domain Bacteria; kingdom Bacillati; phylum Actinomycetota; class Actinomycetes; order Propionibacteriales; family Kribbellaceae; genus Kribbella; species Kribbella sp. NPDC051936. The sequence continues at coordinate 310,226 of NZ_JBFAXS010000011.1, forward strand.
GCGACGAGGCCGGGCCGGAGGTCGTGCGCGCCCTCGTGCACCGGGTGATGGGTGAGACCGCCTGGGAACCGTGGCCGCTGCAGGCCGGTGAGGTGATCGGCGCCGACATGGTCTCCTGGGGATTCACCACCCGCCGCGGCACCACGATGATCGTGTTCGACGGGCTGGCGTTCCCCGACTGCCCCGACAGCGGCTGGTCGGCGTACGAGATCGGTCCGGACGACATCGCCGCCGCCGAATTCGGGCTGGACACGCACTGGCCGGACCACCTCGCGCTCGCCACCAAGCACTGGGGACAGCCCGACTACGTCGGCGACGAGAGCAGCCCGACGTTCGCGGACGAGTGGGAGCCCGGCGCCGGGACCGGCCGCCGGCACCTGGCCGTCTGGCTGCGCCCGGGCGCCCAGATCCACCTGTACAGCACGAAGCCCAGCAAGGACCCGCTGACGACCTCGGTCGGCGTCAACTACGCCGTGTACATCGACTAGGAGACCCGATGAGTGAGCCCTCGCAGGAAGGCACCGGCGTTCGCGCCAGGTACTCCCGTTGGCGCGCCACGTCGCGGGGTCGTAAGACGCTGAAGGCGGCGTACGCGCAGGCGGCCCGCGACGTGATGCGGATGGACCCGGCGGTCCGCGAGCGGATCGGTCGCGCCAACATGACGCAGTCCGACCTGCAGCAGCTGGCGAGCCTCCACGTCGACGCACAGATGCGCCCGGATCGGTATGCCGGTGTCTCGGAGCGGCTCGGTCAGCGGGCGAGCGACCGGCTGGCGGAGGCGGGTCCCGCCCCCAGACAGCCCCGCGTGTCCAGGACCAGGAATCCGGTCCGCAGGCTCGCCCGCCGGTACTCACGCTGGGGGCGGAACGAACGTCGGGGGACGAAGGCGCTCAAGGCTGCCCTGACGCAGGCGGCGAAGGACATCAAACGGACCGATCCGTCCGTGCTGCAGGCCATCGGCCGATCGACGCTGAACAGCGCGGACCTCGCGGCGCTGGCCTCGAGCCGGATGGACGAGGTGTTCCGGCCGGAGGGCCGCTTCCAAGGGGTGCCGGGGCAGCAGAACGGTGCCGGACGGCAGGGCATCCAATCCCGGGACGCGGTCCGGCAGACGCCTCAGCAGTCCGAGCAGGTGGCCCAGCGGATCGCGGCGCTGCAGCAGTCGATCCTCGAGAGCCAGCAGCAGATGCTCACGCTGATGGAGGAGAACAACCGCCTCCAGGCCGAGATGCGTCAACTGCTCGAGGCGCGCGTCCAGCAACTCCAGCAGGAGAACGCCGGCACGGACCCTGCCCTGGAGCCCGGTCGGGATCAGCAGCGGGAAGGCGTCAATCAACTCGAGCCGGGCACCGGCCAGGAACCAGGCGAGCGCGCCGAAGGCGGACCCGAGACCGGCGAGACCGCCGAGCCCCGCGCGACAGGTGAAGCCGAGATCGGCGAAGCCGGCGAGCCCCGCACCACAGGCGAAGCCGAGACCGGCGAGACCGCCGAGCCCCGCACCACAGGTGAGGCCGAGGTCGGCGAGCCGCGGGCCGCGGGCGAGGTCGGGGGCGACAACGGGCCGCAGGTCGGTGAGGGCGGAGAGCCGCGGACGCCTCAGGCCGGCCCGGAGGTCGACGGCGCGGAAGCGCGGAACCCCGCCGAGGCCTGGACCGTCTCGTCCGAAACCCAGGGCGAGTCCGCGAGGTCCGCCGAGGCACAAGAAGGCCTGCAGCCCACCGGCGACCTGGACGCACCCGCGGCCGGCACGCAGGACCCGGCAACCACGCCAGCACAAGGCGTCGCCCCCCAGCAACCCGGCACGGACCAGCAACTGCCCGGGCAGCAACCGCAAGAGCCCGCGGCCGGGGAGGCGCCGAGAAGAACGCCGTCCACCCGCCGGGAACTCGTGGCAGACACACCCGGGCCCGTCACCATCGATGCCGAGCTGCTGCGATCTGCCGGCAAGGTCACGGTCACGGTCGATCCGAACTGCACGCAAGCGAGGCTGGAGATCTCGACCGCCGACACCGAGGGGCCTTCGGCCGAGGCGGTGCAGCGCGCAACGCTCGGGCAGAGCCCCGACGGCGTACTCTCCGCGAAGGTGGCCGGCACCTCGAACGGCAGCGTGATCACCACCGGGAACGGTATCCAGATCTCCGGATACAGCGGTTCGATCCAGGTCAACGGCGTGCAGATCAATGGCGATGGCTCCGCGACCCCCGCCCCGTCGCCGATCGAGGTGACCGCCGTCGTGCCGCCCGGGAGTGATCTGAGCGCGCTGACCCAGAGCGCCGACATCGAGGCGAGTGGCCTCGACATCGTCGAGGCACGAAGCCAGTCGGGCGATGTGCGGGTGGACACCGCCCAGAACGTCGCCGCTGAGACCCAGTCCGGAGACGTATCCGTCGACCGGGCGCAGAAGGTCGATGCGAGGTCACAGAGCGGGGACGTGCGGGTCGGCCGCGTAGAAGGCGATGTGCGGGCGAAGACACAGAGCGGGAACGTTTCGGTCGACCAGTTCGCCGGCGGGTCAGCGCGCGTCGGCTCCATGTCCGGTAATGCCCGGATCCATGTGGTCGATCGGGCCGAGAACGGGCCCCGGATCGTCCGCGCCGAGTCGATATCCGGCAACGCGACCATCAGCACCTCGAGTGAAGGGGTCGCGCAGAACCTGAACGCCGACGCGACGTCGATGACCGGTCGCGCCAGCGCGCCGCCGCGTGCGTCCACCGCACCGCTGCACCAGTCGGGCCAGTCGAGCCAGTCCGGCCAGGGCGCCAGACCGGACCACCAGATGCCGGGCCGGCAGTCCCCTACGGCCCGCGGCCCGGCCTCGGAACGGTGACACGGACATGACACGGACATGACACGGACATGACACGGACACTGCCGCGGACCACAGGGGTTGTCAGAAGTCGGTCAGCGTCAGCTGCGTTTCGACTGGAGTGCCTTCGGTGAGGTTCTCCGCGGTTCGGATCGGCTTCTTGACGGGGAGGACGTAGGCGCCGGTCTTGCTCGGGAACACCGACGTCTGCCACGTGCTCCCACCAACCGTCACCGTGACCCGCACCGACCCGAAGCCCTTCCGGCGGCCCGCGGTGAGCGCCGCGATGTCGTCGCTGATCTCCTCGGGAACGGTGACGAAGTACCAGCTGCCCTCGCCCGGGTACTGCCACAGCGGTGCCGTGAACCGATAGCCCGGCGCCGTCATTCGGTGACCGGGGCGCCGCGGCGGGCCAGGATGGCGGAGGCGGCGTCCAGGAGGATGGCCCGGATCTCGGCGTCCGAGACGGCCAGGTCGAGCTCGGCCGACATTGCGGCACCGATGGTTTCGACCGCGGCGGCGGCCCGCAACCGGTCGGCGGGCGTCGGGTCGGGGCCGGCGAGCCAGAGCTGGAAGCGCCGGGACTGCGCGATCAGGATGTCCAGGTCGTCCCCGAAAGCGGCGAGCACGGCGGCGATGTCGCGCATCAGCGTCGGCCCGGTCGAGCGGTGCGCGATCACCACGTCGACGTACGCCGCGAGCAGTTCGCGCTCGTTGTCCGGCGACCACGGGAGGTCCTCGACCTTCCGCAGGACGGCGAACACGTCGTCGAGGAACGTCCCGACGATCGCGCGCAGGAGCTCCTGTTTCGACGAGTAGTGGTAGTACAACGACGCCTTGGTGATGCCGACCTGCTCGGCGATCTCCCGCAGGCTGGTCTTGTCGTACCCCTGGCTCGAGAACAGGGCGACCGCGGCGCGGTGGATCGCCGCCTTGGTATCGCGGGAACTGGTCGCGTGCTGCACGTCACCACCTTCTCACCTTCACTTGCCTACCGACCGGCAGGTAGTCTACCTACCGACCGGCAGGTAGACAGAAAGGTCTCGGGGTGTTCACCAGACTCGGACGCTTCGTCGTCCACAACCCGTGGAAGGTGATCGCCGCGTGGGTGGTCGCGGCGGTGGCCGTGATCGCGTTCGCGCCGACGCTCGCGGACGTCACCACCAAGGACCAGGCGGCGCTGCTGCCTGACAAGTACGAGTCGGTGCAGGCGCAGAAGCTGGCCGCCGACACGTTCGGCCAGACCAACGACGCGACCGCCAGCATCGTCGTCAAGCGCGGCGCCGGCGGCGAGCTGACCGCGGCAGATCAGGCCAAGGTCACCGAGCTCGCCGCCAAGATCAGCGCCGCCGAGATCGATCGGGTGACCGCGGCCGTCACCGGCCCGCAGGCGGTCTCGCCCAACAAACAGGTGCAGATCGTCAGCATCGGCCTCAAGGGCGCACCGGACGAGCAGGCCGTGCTAGACGCCGTCCAGAAGGTCCGGGACGTGACCGGGTCCGCGCTCACCGGCGCGGACCTCGAGTACGGCGTGACCGGCGACGCGGCGCTGATGCTCGACAACCAGGACGCGTTCGAGAACGCCTTCATCGTGGTCGGGATCGCGACCGTCGTGCTGATCATCGGCCTGCTGCTGGTGATCTACCGCAGCCCGGTCGCAGCGTTCCTGCCGATCCTCACGGTCGGCCTGGTGGCGGCGATCGCGCCCGGCCTGATCGCGCTGGTCGCGAAGGCGACCGGCCTGCAGGTCACCCAGGATCTGCAGACGATCCTGACCGTCGTGCTGTACGGCGTCGGCACCGACTACATCCTGTTCCTGCTGTTCCGCTTCCGGGAGCGTCTCCGGGCCGGCGAGCAGCCGAAGGAAGCGCTGGTGAACGCGGTCGCCCGGGTCGCCGAGGTGATCGTGTCGGCGGCGGGCGCGATCGTGGTCGCGTTCAGCGCGCTGCTGCTCGCGGTGTTCGGCGGGTTCAAGAGCCTCGGCCCGGGGCTCGCGATCGCGGTCGCGGTGATGGCCTTGGCGGCGATCACGCTGGTCCCGGCGGTGGTCTCGCTGCTCGGCCCGAAGGTGTTCTGGCCGTCGAAGTCGTGGCAGAAGACCCCGAAGGGCGCGATGTTCAAGCGGCTCGGCACCTTCACCGCGCGCCGCCCGGCGGTGGTCGCGGCGATCTCGGGCGGCGTGATGGTCGTGCTCGCGCTCGGCTCGCTCGGCATGAAGGTCGACTACGACGCGTTCAGCCAACTGCCGGACGGCACCGAGTCGGCGCGCGCGATCAAGGACCTGCAGGCAGGGTTCCCGGCCGGCGCGCTGAACCCGACCACGGTGTACGTGCGCAGCACCGACGGCAAGCCGCTCGATCCGGCCGCGCTGACGGCGTACGCCGGGAAGCTCGCCAAGGTCGACGGTGTCGGCGGGGTCCTTCCGGCCGCCGCGGACGGCAGCCCGGCCCTGCTGAGCAAGGACAAGACCGTTGCCCAGATCAACGTCGTCCTCGACGGCGCGCCGTACGCGAACAGGTCGCTGGACCTGGTCGACGGCCCGCTGCGGGACACCGCGCACGCCCAGGCGCCGGCCGGTACGACCACGCTGCTCGGCGGCGTGACCGCCGGGTACACCGATATCCGGGACGCCAACAGCCGGGACCTGTCGGTGATCTTCCCGGTCGCGGGCGGGCTGATCGCGGTCATCCTCGCGCTGCTGCTGCGGTCGCTGATCGCCCCGCTGATCCTGATGCTCGCGGTGGTGCTGAGCTTCTTCAGCTCGATCGGCGCGACCGTGTTCGTGTTCCAGGGCGCGGCCGGCCACGCGGGCGTGACGTTCTCGCTGCCGATCATGCTGTACCTGTTCGTCGTTGCCATCGGCACCGACTACAACATCCTGATGATCGCCCGGTTGCGTGAGGAGGCCGAGCGCGGGACGGATCCACGGACCGCGGCCGACCGCGCGATCGAGCACGGCGGCCCGTCGGTGGCGGCGGCCGGGCTGATCCTGGCCGGCACGTTCTCGTCGCTGATGCTGGCCGGTATGGCACTGCTCACCGAGATGGGCTTCTCGGTCGCGGCCGGCATCGTGATCTCGGCGTTCGTGATGTCGAGCTTCCTGGTGCCGAGCGTGATCGCCCTGCTCGGCACCCGCGCCTGGTGGCCCCGCCGGCTGAAGGCCCGTCCCGCGGTGGAGGAGCGCGAACTGGAGCCGGTCGGCTGACACAGGCCCGCAGGCTGAGGGGTCCTGCGAGAGTGAACGGGTCCCGGACCACCTGGTCCGGGACCCGTTGCTTGTTCTACTGGTGCTTCAGGCGGACGGTGAAGATCGGCAGCAGGACGTGGACGAGCGGGCCGATCGAGAGGGCGTAGACGACGGTGCCGACGCCGATCGAGCCGCCGAGCAGGAAGCCGGTCGCGAGGACGGTCAGCTCGAGCGTGGTCCGGACCAGGCGGACGCTCAGACCGGTACGGCGTACCAGGCCGGTCATCAGGCCGTCGCGCGGGCCCGGACCGAACTGGGCGCCGATGTAGAGCGCGCCGGCCAGGGCGTTGAGGACGACGCCGGACAGCATGAACACGATCCGCAGCCAGAGCGCGTCCGGGCGGTCGACCGTGGCCAGCGTCAGGTCGGTCACCAGGCCGATCACGATCGCGTTGCTGATCGTGCCGAGGCCGGGCCACTGCCGCAGCGGGATCCACGCGAGCAGGACGACGAAGCTGATCGCGATCACCACGGTCCCGAAGCTGAGCGGGACATGCTTGGTGATGCCGGAGTGGAACACGTCCCACGGGTCCAGTCCGAGGTTGCCCTGGATCATCAGGCCCATCGAGGCGCCGTACAGGGCCAGGCCGACGTACAGCTGCACGAGGCGGCGCGGGAGGTGGCCTGCCTTCAGCTGCTGGATCGGGTTGATGGGCGCGAGCTGGCGCGGCGGGGCATCGGAGGTGGCGGTCACGATGTCCAGTGTCCGGAGTAAGTGGCCTGGTGTTCGATAGCCAATTGCGCGATAGTGGACTGCATGCAAGGGCGTTATCTCCCCGCCAGCACATTGACCGGCCTGCTCGGCGAGTGGGCCGACGGGACCGGTCCGGCGTACCGGGTGCTGTCCGAGCGGCTGCGGCTGCTGATCGCCGACGGGCGGATCATGCCCGGGTCGCGGCTGCCGAGCGAGCGTGAGCTGACCGAGTCGCTGGGCGTGAGCCGGACGACGGTCGCGTCTGCTTATCGGGAGCTCCGGGACAGCGGGTACCTGACCAGTCGGCGCGGTTCAGGCAGCGTGACCGCGCTGCCGTCGAAGGTCGAGCCCGAGCTCGGGCGGCACCATGCGCCGGGGATCGACACCGACGGGCTGGTCGACTTCACCTGCGCGGCACCGGCCGCCGTGCCCGGGATCAGTACGGCGGTCGAGTCCGCGGCTCGTGAGTTGCCGCTCCACCTGGCCACACCCGGATACCACCCGCAAGGCCTGCCGGTACTGCGGGCCGAGATCGCGGCGGCGTACTGCGAACGCGGGCTGCCGACGACCGCGGACCAGATCGTCGTCACCGCCGGTGCGCTCGCCGCGACGTCGATCGCGGTGCGGGCGATCACCCAGATCGGCGACCGGGTCCTGACCGAGAGCCCGACGCATCCGAACTCGGTGGACGCGATCCGGCGCAGCGGCTGCCGCGTGGTCGCCGTGCCGACGTCGCCGGGCGGCTGGGACCTACCCTTGCTGGAGGCAACCATTCGGCAGACGGCACCGCGGGCGGCGTGGATGGTCGTCGACTTCCAGAATCCGACCGGTTTCCTGATGCCGGCCGCGGACCGGCAGCGGCTGGCGCGGGCGTTCGCCCGGTCGCGGACGACGGCGATCGTGGACGAGACGTTGTTCGAGCTGTCGCTGGACGGGCAGGAGATGCCGCCGCCGTTCGCGTCGTACGACCCGGACGGCGTGATCACGGTCGGCTCGGTGAGCAAGTCGTTCTGGGGTGGGCTGCGGATCGGGTGGATGCGGGTGCCGGAGGCGCTGGTCGCGCGGGTGCTGGACGCCCGCGCGTCGATGGACCTCGGTGCGCCGGTGCTGGAGCAGCTGGTCGTCGCCGACCTCCTGCGGCGCCGCTCGACCCTGTTGCCAGAGCGCCGGGCCACGCTGGCGCGGCGGCGGGACGCGCTGGCCGCCGCGGTCTCCGCCGAGCTGCCGTCCTGGAAGTTCCGCCTGCCCGGCGGCGGGTTGTCGCTGTGGTGCGAGCTGCCCGAGCCGGTCGGGTCGAGCTTGGTCGGCGTCGCCCAGCGCAACGGCGCCCTGCTGGTCGCCGGGTCCCGCTTCTCCCCCGACGGCGGCCTCGAATCCTTCATCCGCCTCCCGTTCACGCTGGACGAGGACGCCCTGCGCGAGGGCGTACGCCGGCTGGCCGCGTCGTACGACTCGCTGACCACCGCCCCGGCCCGCCGGACCGGGGTGATGATCGCCTGAGGCGGACGCCCATCACCCACCAACCTCCGGCCCGGGCGCCGCGACACGCTCAGCTGCGGTGTCCGGACGCTCTCCGACACCGGTTGATGAGTGATGCAGGTCCGCCCCGGCACGTCATCGTGCCGTAAGGGGTGCGGGGAAGGTTCGCCTTACCGCGGGCGTTGGGAGACTATGAGAGTCACTCTGCGAGAGGCGTGAGAATGTCGTTCTTCACCCGCAACACCGCCATGGTCGAGCCGGAGGCCGCGCTGCCGGGCCGACCCACCCCGGGCTTCGCCGTACCGGACGAGAACATCGTCCTGCACACGCCGCAGACCGCCGCCGCGCCCGAGGGGTTCGAGGAGGTCTGGTTCGGCACCGGATGCTTCTGGGGCACCGAGGAGATCTTCTGGCAGCAGCCGGGCGTCTACACCACCGCCGTCGGGTACGCGGGCGGTTACACCCCGAACCCGACGTACGAAGAGGTCTGCACCGGCCGCACCGGCCAGGCGGAGGCGGTCCGGGTCGTCTACGACCCCACCAAGACCACCTTCACCGACCTGCTGAAGGTGTTCTGGGAGACCCACGACCCGACACAGGGCATGCGGCAGGGCAACGACCTCGGTTCGCAGTACCGCTCGGCGATCTACTACACCACGGACGCCCAGCGCGCCGAGGCCGAGCGCACCCGCGACCTCTACGCCCCGGTCATCAAGCCCCTCGGCTACGGCGACATCACCACCGAGATCGCCCCCGCGCAGACCTTCTACTACGCGGAGGGCTACCACCAGCAGTACCTCCACAAGAACCCGAACGGCTACCGCTGCCACAGCAACACCGGCGCGCCGTTCCCTTCTGACGCCTGAGCGTCTGACGGGCGAGGGCTCCACCGGTTGGTGGGGCCCTCGTCTTAGGTGCTGCGGCGGGCCAGGTGGATGTGGATCCGGGCGTCGACTTCTACGGTTTCGGGGAGGGCGCGGAGGGTGCGGCGGAAGACCTCGGCGCGGTCGGCGGGGTCCAGCATCACGTACGCCGATACCGTCGAGAGGTATCCGACGTAGTCTTCGGCGCTCACCGTCAGGGACCGTTCGATGACTGCCTGGCGGACGTCGGTGAACGACGCGGTCTGCTGCAGCTCCGTGCCGGGCCATTGCATCGGGCGGTCCGCGGGGGTGCCGTCGGGCGACGGGACGCCGTCGTCATCGAGGTACGGTGCACGGGCCGCGCGCAAGGCCTCGCTGAGGTCCGGATCGGCGGGCCCGATCGGCACGCCGAACGACGTGAACACGCCTCCCGGTCGCACGAGCGCGGCCATGCGGTCCCACCGGCCTTCCGGGTTGGTCCAATGCAGCGCCGCGGCCGCATAGGCCAGGTCGTACGACGAATCCAGCGGCAGGTCCTCGAAGGCGGCCTGCAGAGTGGTGACCTCGGCCGGCACGTGTTTGCGCAACTCCGCGAGCATGGCCGCGTCCGGCTCGGTCGCTGTGACCGCGATCCCTCCCTGCGCGAACAGCCGTGTCGCCTTACCGGTCCCGGCACCGATCTCGAGCGCAGTCCCGAGCGACTCACCGGCGTACGCCGTGATCAGATCGAGGAGCTCCACCGGATAGCCGGGCCGGAACCGCTCGTACGCCTCCGCCACCGACCCGAAACTCAACGCCCGCGCAACCATGCGGGCATCCTGGCACCTTCCGCCCGCCGGCGCTTCTCATTTCTGCTCGTCAGCCTGGAGACTTGCCGGCGTCCAGTTGCTGGGCGAGGTACTGCTGGATACCGATGCGTTCGATGGCGTCGAGCTGGGATTCGAACCAGTCGACGTGGCGTTCCTCGTCGCGGACCATTTCCTCGAAGACGGCGGCGGTGCCGTGGTCGTCGAGGTCGTGGCATTCCTTGGCGGACGCGTTGAACTGGGCCACCGCGGCCAACTCGCCCTCGAGGCCGAGGCGGAGCATCTCCTGGGCGTCCTCGCCGACCGTGACCGCGCCGAGCTTCTGCAGGTTCGGGTGACCGTCGAACAGCAGGATGCGGTTGATCAGCTCGTCGGCGTCCTTCATCTCGTCGATCGAGAGGTCGTAGAAGGTCTTGCCGAGCCGGCCGAAGCCCCAGTTGTCGAGCATCCTGGCTTCCAGGAAGTACCCGTTGATGACGGTCAGCTCAAGGGTCAGCGCCGCGTTGAGAAGCTCGACGACGCGTGGGTTAACCGGTTGCACCTGCCACCTCCGTGAACGGAGTTGCCGAGACCGACCTCCCATGCTGGCACAACAGGCGCTTCACAGAGAAGACGCAGCCCCCGCAGTTCCGCCCCGCCCCGGTCGCCCCGCACACCTGCGCGAGCGTCCGGGCCCCGGCGTCGATGCTCTCGACGACGTCCCGGTCGCTGACGACCTCACAGTGGCAGACGATCACAGAGGTGAGGCTACCCTAACCATCAACTCCGAGCACCATCGTGTCCACGAATGAGACACCATGGGCCGGTGTCGATGAGTGCGAGTCATGAGTTGGTTCCTGGGGCATGGACCGCGCGAGCGGGGCGGGTGGTGTTGCTCAACGGGACGTCGAGTTCGGGGAAGTCGAGTATCGCGAAGGAGTTGCTCGCGACGCTGGACGGCGCCTGGTACCACCTGGCGATCGACCAGTTCCATCGGATCCGGTCCCGCGGGGAGTGGACCGAGGCGGAGTTCCTGCCGGTGTTCCAGCGGACCGTACTGGGGTTCCACCGGGCGGTCGCGGGGATGGCGGCGGCCGGGAACGACGTGATCGTGGACCACATCCTCGGCGAGCGCTGGCGGTTCGAGGACTGCCTCGCGGTGTTCGACGGGTTGCCGGTGCTGTTCGTCGGCGTCCGCTGCTCGTTGCCGGAGCTCGAACGGCGGGAACGCGAGCGCGGGAACCGGACGATCGGCCGCGCCGCCCTCCAGTTCCCGCTCGTCCACGAGCACGGCGGGTACGACGTGGAGGTCGACTCCGAGCGGCACACGCCGGCCGAATGCGCCGGACAGATCCGCGAGCGCCTGGACCAGGCTCCGCCGACCGCCTTCGAGGACCTCCGGCGGGTGCCCCGGTAGCCCCGGGGCACCCCGTGGGTCAGCCGGCGCGGTAGAGGGAGCCGCCGCCGGAGATCGCGATGGCTGTCCGCTTGCCGCCGACGTTGAGGTTGACGATGAAGGTCGTGCCCGACTGGCGAACCGAGTAGGTGACCGTGCCGCTGGCGCGGACCGGGACCACGAAGGACAGGATCGAGGCCGTCCTGCCCGAGCGGGCCAGCAGCAACGTCGGGGCGGACTTGCGGACGAAGCTGCTCGGGTACTGCCAGCCCTGGATCGGGTTGGTCTGAGCCTGCTTGACCAGGATCGCGCCGGGCGGCAGCGCCTGCTTGAACGGGACCTGGAACAGGATCGTCTTCGTGGCGTCCCCGGGCGCCATCGCGACCGCGGTCGTCCGCGAGTACACGCTTGCCCGCTGATCCGACGGCAGGTGCCACAACGTCTGGAACGCCTGCGCGGTCCGCGCCGACGCGCTGTCCCAGGTGACCAGCAGATCCGGGTCCTTCAGCACCAGTACCCGCCGTACCCGGCTGATCCCGCTGCCGGGAGCGTCGGTGAGCACGTACGACTCCGACGTGGTCTTCACCGAGTACGACGCCAGCCTGGTGGTCGGATTCAGCGCCGCCGAGGTCGGAGTCGTCAGCACGCTGTGCGCAGCCGGACTGACCGCCCACGTCCGGTACGCGCCGGCGTTGTACGCGGCGTACCCGCCGTCGACCACGATGTCCCGGCCGCGCGCCGTGTACGTGATGCTGGTGTGGTCCAGGTGCCCGTGGAACGCCCGCGGCGGGCCGTACCTGATGCTGTACGCCGACTCGCCGGTGAACCCGCGCGCCGGATCGGTACCCCACCCGGTGCGCCCGAAGACGTACCCGGCCGAGTAGACCCCCACCCGCCACGGCGGCGCGGAACCCTTCGTGCCCAGTGAACCGGCGTACTCCATCGGCGTACCGCTCCACGGGTACGTCGCTTGCAGCTCGGTGTCGCCGATCTGGGGCAGCTTGCCGAGCGAGTTCGTGGCCAGCGTCAGCCACTTCGCCAGCAATGCTCGCCGGGTCGTGATCGTCGTCCCCGGACTCACCCCGCCGTTCTGCAGCACCGCGGCCGCCCGGCCCCACAAGGAGTAGTTGAACGAGGCGTAGCCGGTCGACTGCTCGTTGGTCGAGCCCTGTGCGTCGATCGAGGTGGTGATGCCCGCGGCGAGACGTTTGACCGCGAGGTTCTTGTAGTCGCTGCGATTGAGGGTGACGCCAACGCCGAAGAGCGCGATGCTCTCGTCGGTGCCGTGGTTCCACGCGCCGCTCCAGTAGTTGGTGAGGAACCGCGCGTGACTGAGCAGCGCCGCGTCCACCCACGCGTACCGAGCCGGGACTGTGGTGACTTTCAGCCCGGACAGGATCGCCTGCCGCAGGCAGATCAGCACGTTGGTGCGGTGCATGGTGGACTCCCACGCGCCGACGTTCGCCTTCCACGAGTA
>NZ_JBFAXS010000012.1:0-288983 GCF_040680955.1 Kribbella sp. NPDC051936
AGCAAAGGCGCGATGGCGGTTGTCAAGGGCGACTTCTTCGACATCAACGACACGACCGCGCCGGTGCCCTCAGCGCCGTCGCGAGCAGGTGCTCGGTGCGGCGCTGAGCCACCACCCACGCCCTCACATCAACTCAGGTTCCGGACGGGGTTCGCAAGCCCTTATCCCGGAACGCGGCGAGGATGCCGGCCTCGGAGTCGAGCAGGTACTGGTGCAGGTCTGCGGCGGCCTGCTCGTACTTGCGGGCCTCCAACAGCTCGAACAGCCTGCGGTTTCGCGCGATATAGGGCTCGTGCAGCTCCCGCGGCGTCGCGATCACGTGGAAGACCAGCCGCAACTCGGCTTGCAACTGACTGGTGATCGCGTTCAGCCTGGCGCTGTCGGCGAGCCCGATCAGGTGCTCGTGGAACCGCATGTTGGCGGTGCCGACCGCCGGCCAGCGATCCGCCAGCGCGGCCGCCTCGGCTGCCTCGACATCGTCCAGCAGCGGCTCGAGCCGACTCGCAGGCACCTCTGGATCGCGCTCACCCAACGCCCGGACGACGTCCACCTCGAGCACCCGGCGGAGCCTGTACAGGTCGACCACGTCATGCTCGTCCAGCTCCGGGACGAACACCCCGCGGTGCAGCTTGTAGACCAGCAGACCCTCGTGAGTGAGCAGCCGGAAAGCCTCCCGCAGTGTGTTCCGGCTGACCTCCAGGACCTCGGTCAGCTCGATCTCGGACAGCTGCGCACCGGGCGGCAGGGCACCCTCCGTGATACTGCGACGGAGAATGTCGGCCGCACGCTCGGCCGAGCTGCTGCGGTCCAGCCGCGCCACGTCGGCCGCGACCCCTCGCAGCCAGGCCTGCCGGCCGTCGTCGTCCGTCTCACCCGTACCCACCCCTGCATCATCGCCCACGCCGCGCGCAGCGGGGAAATCTGGTGGAACGAACCTCTTGCAGGATTGTTGAACAATCCCTACTCTCGGTGGCACGGAACGCAGGCGAAAGGCGGGATCGCGTGGCAGCGAAGTGGGAGTTCTGGATCGATCGTGGCGGCACGTTCACCGACGTCGTCGCCCGGCGGCCCGACGGCACGGTGGTCGCCCACAAACTGCTGTCCGAGAACCCCGGCCGCTACCGGGACGCAGCCGTCGAGGGCATCCGGCAGCTCCTCGGTGTGTCCGCCGGCGAGCGCCTGCCGACCGACCGGATCGACGTCGTCAAGATGGGTACGACCGTTGCCACCAACGCCCTGCTCGAGCGCAAGGGTGAGCCGACGGCGCTTGTCATCACCAAGGGATTCCGGGACGCACCCAGGATCGCCTACCAGAACCGCCCGCGGATCTTCGCCCGCGAGATCGTGCTGCCCGAGCTGGTCTACTCCCGGGTGATCGAAGCGGACGAGCGCGTCGCGGCGGACGGCGAGGTCGTCGTCACGCTCGACGAGCAAGCAGTGGCACGGGACCTGCAGCAGGCGTACGACGACGGCTTGCGATCAGTCGCCGTGGTTTGCGTCCACGGGTACCGCCACACCCGGCACGAGGTGGCGATCGGTGAGATCGCGCGACGGATCGGCTTCACCCAGGTCTCGCTGTCTCATGAGTGCAGCCCGTTGATGAAGCTCGTGTCGCGAGGTGACACCACGGTCGTCGACGCCTACCTCTCGCCGATCCTGCGCCGGTACGTGGATCAGGTGGCGGCCGAGCTGGACGGCGTACGGGTGATGTTCATGCAGTCCAACGGCGGTCTGACCGAAGCACATCTGTTCCGCGGCAAGGACGCGATCCTGTCCGGCCCCGCGGGCGGCGTCGTGGGGATGGCGCGCACCACCACGGCGGCCGGGTTCGAGCGGGTGATCGGGTTCGACATGGGTGGCACGTCCACCGACGTGTCGCACTACGCGGGTGAGTTCGAGCGCGAACTGGAGACGCTTGTCGCCGGAGTCCGGATGCGGGCGCCGATGATGAGCATTCACACGGTGGCGGCCGGGGGCGGATCGATCCTCGCCTTCGACGGCAGCCGGTACCGGGTGGGACCGGACTCGGCAGGCGCGGATCCCGGGCCGGCGTCGTATCGCAAGGGCGGTCCGCTCACGGTCACCGACGCGAACGTCATGCTCGGCAGGGTCCAGCCGGACTTCTTCCCCGCGGTCTTCGGCGACCACGGCGATCAGCCCCTCGACGCGGACGTCGTACGCCGGAAGTTCGCCGAGCTGGCCGAGGCGATCGCGGACGGACGGAGCCCCGAGCAGGTTGCGGCCGGGTTCGCCGACATCGCGGTCGCGAACATGGCGAACGCCATCAAGAAGATCTCTGTCCAGCGCGGGTACGACGTCACCCGGTACGTGCTGGCGACCTTCGGCGGCGCGGGCGGCCAGCACGCGTGCGCCGTAGCCGATGCGCTGGGCATGACCGAAGTACTGATCCACCCGCTCGCCGGGGTTCTGTCGGCCTACGGCATGGGGCTCGCCGACGTCGCGGCCCTCCGCGAGCGGGCGGTCGAGGCGCCCCTGAACGACGCCGTACTTCCGGAGCTCTCGAAGGTCCTCGACGAACTCCAGGCCGACGCCGCCGCCGAGCTCGAGCGCGAAGGCGTCCCGGCCGAACGGATCACCGCGATCCGCCGGGCCTTGCTGCGCTACGACGGCACCGACACGGCGGTGGCCGTGTCGACCGGCGACGTGCCTGCGATGGTGACGGAGTTCGAGGCCGCCTACCGCCGACGGTTCTCGTTCTTGATGCCCGGCAAGCAGATTGTCGTCGAAGCGGTGTCACTCGAACTGCTGGGCGCGGCCGGAGACAGTGCGGCGTCCTGGGACCAGCGGACCCGGGAGGACAGCGCCCTGCAGGCAGTCGCGAGCGTGCCGATGTTCTCGGCCGGCTCATGGACGGACGTGCACCTCTACCGACGCGCCGATATCGTTCCCGGCGACGCCGTGGACGGGCCGGCCATCATCGCCGAGGACAACGCGACGACCGTGGTCGAGCCTGGCTGGCGTGCCGAAGTGAACGACCTCGGCCACCTGCTGTTGAGCCGGGTGACCGCCCGGCCTGTCCAGCGAACGATCGGGACCGAGGCCGACCCCGTGATGCTGGAGATCTTCAACAACCTGTTCATGTCGATCGCCGAGCAGATGGGTGTGCGGCTCCAGAGCACCTCGCAGTCGGTGAACATCAAGGAGCGGCTGGACTTCTCCTGCGCACTGTTCGATGCCGAGGGCAACCTGATCGCGAACGCCCCGCACATCCCCGTGCATCTCGGTTCGATGGGCGAAAGCATCAGGATGGTCATAGCCGGCAACGCCGGACGGATGACGCCGGGCGACACCTACGTGCTCAACAACCCGTACCGCGGCGGCACCCACCTTCCCGACGTCACGGTGGTGACCCCGGTCTTCGACCGGGCCGGACGGGAGATCCTGTTCTACGTCGCCTCCCGCGGCCATCATGCGGAGATCGGCGGGATCACACCGGGATCGATGCCCGCGGACAGCACGCACATCGACGAGGAAGGGGTGTTGATCGACAACTGGCTGCTCGTCTCCGGCGGTGTACTGCGAGAGCCCGAAACCATCGAGCTGCTCGGCTCCGCGGCGTACCCGTCACGCAATCCCACCACGAACATCGCCGATCTGCGCGCTCAGGTCGCGGCCAACGAGAAGGGCGTCGAAGAGCTCCTCGCAATGGTCGACCACTTCGGACTCGACGTCGTGTCGGCGTACATGGAACACGTCCGCCGCAACGCGACCGAAGCAGTCCAGCGGGTCATTCCAACGCTCCGCGACGGCCGGTACAGCTACGAGCTCGACTCGGGCGCGCGGATCGAGGTGTCGGTCCGCGTGGATGCCGGCGCGCGCACCGCCGAGATCGACTTCACCGGCACCTCCGCACAGCAACCGAACAACGGCAACGCGCCCTCGTCGGTCGTGATGGCTGCAGTGCTGTATGTGTTCCGCACGCTGGTCGACGACGAGATCCCCTTGAATTCGGGCTGTCTGGAGCCGCTGCGGGTGATCATCCCACCGGGCTCGATGCTGTCGCCGGAGTACCCCGCGGCGGTTGCCGCCGGCAACGTCGAGGTCTCGCAGGCGGTCACCGGCGCGTTGTATGCCGCACTCGGTGTCCAGGCGGAGGGGTCCGGGACGATGAACAACGTCACGTTCGGCAACGAGCGCTACCAGTACTACGAGACGGTGGCCAGCGGCTCCGGCGCCGGCGAAGGCTTCGACGGTGCCGACGTGGTGCAGACCCACATGACGAACTCACGGCTCACCGATCCCGAGGTGCTGGAGTGGCGGTATCCGGTACGGCTGGAGAGCTTCGAGATCCGCGAGGGCAGCGGCGGCGACGGCCGGTGGCGCGGCGGCGACGGCGGCCGCCGCATGCTCCGCTTCCTGGAGCCGATGACCGTGACCACGCTCGCCAGTCACCGCCGCGTACCGCCGTACGGAATGGCCGGCGGCCATCCCGGGAGCCTCGGCCACCAGTGGATCGAACGCACGGACGGCACCGTGACCGAGATGGACGGCTGCGACTCCGTTCAGTTGTCCACCGGTGACATCTTCGTCATCGAGACCCCGGGCGGCGGCGGCTACGGCCCGCCGTCCAGCTGAACTCGCCGGCCGTCTTGCAGTTGCTCAGTTCTTGACGCGGCTGTTCATCTCGGCGGCGAAGGTGTCCTGGGCGATGCTCATGACGGCGAGTTCGTCGGGGTCCGCGAAGAGCTCGCGGGCCTTGCTCTCGGGGACGTCCTCGACGTGGGTCTGGAGCCACCAGATGTTGCCGACCGGGTCCTTCACCCGGCCGCCGCGGTCGCCGGTGATGCCGGAGTACATCAGCTCGGTGACCACGGTGGCGCCGGCGTCGAGGGCCCGCTGATAGGTGCGCTCGACATCGTCGACGTACACGCTCAGGAAGCTCGGGGTGTCCGGCCAGTCGGCCGCCGCGTCGAAGGTCATCAGCACCGATTCGCCGACGGTGATCTCGGCGTGGCCGACCGTGCCGTCCAGGTTCGGGAACCGTCCGCTCGTCTTGACCTCGAAGGTGCGCTCCACGAACTCGAGGAAGGCGTCCGCGCCCTTCGCCACGATGTAGGGCGTGATCGTCGACTTACCGTTTGGCTTGTTCATACCTCGAGTCTGACGACAGTAGCGGACGGGTTCTGTCCTCTTCCTCGTCGGATTGTGCGGCCTGGAAGCGGCGGCGGTACTCCGTCGGCGTCGTACCGAGATGGCGTGCGAACGCCCGGCGCAACGTCTCGTCGCTGCCGAGCCCGCTGACGCGTGCTGCCGTGGTGATGCTGTGCCCGTCGAGCAGGAGCTGTTGCGCCCGGTCCAGCCGTACATGCTCGACCCACCGACCGGGCGTCGTGTTGAACTCGCTCTGGAACAACCGGGTCAGATGCCTCGGACTGACCGCGGCCGCGGCGGCGAGGTTCGGCAGGCTGTGGTCAGCAGCCGGGTCCGCGACGATGCTGTCGGCGAGCGCCCGCAGCAGATCGGTGCGCGGCGGTGGGGTCGCCATCGCGGTCGAGAACTGCGACTGGCCGCCGGGGCGCTGCATGAAGACGACGAGTTCACGCGCCACGGCTCGGGCCGTCTCGGAGCCGTGGTCTGCTTCGACCAGGGCGAGTGTGAGGTCGATGCCGGCGCTGATCCCTGCCGAGGTCAGGTACCGCCCGTCGGTGACGTGGAGTGCGTCCGGCAGGACCTCCACCGTCGGATACTGCCGCGCCATCGCCGCCGCATGCCGCCAGTGCGTCGTCGCCCGCCGCCCGTCCAGCATCCCGAGCGCCGCCAACACAAACGCCCCACTGCACACCGACGCCACCCGCCCGGCCCCGTCCGCCAACGTCGCCGTCACCTGAAGCACCTCGTCCGGCACCCCGCGCACAAGATCGTCCGCCCCAGCCACCACCACGGTGTCGACCACGCCGACGTCGGCAGCCCGGACCACCCCCGCCAGCACCACGCCCGAGGCAGTAGTCACCTCCCCACCACCCGCAGACACAAGCACCGACTCGTACCGCACCCGCCCACCCCACCTCTCGGCCGTGACCAGGTTGGCCTGGTGGAGGACTTCGAGCGGTCCGGTCACGTCGAGCAGCGTCACCTCGTCGTACACGACGAACGCGACCCGGTGTGTCCGAATCTGTGGTTCACCTGGCGATTTGGACATGGCGTCAGCGTACCCCGGACCACGAACCTGAACGCATGACCGAAACCATCGCCGGCATCCAGATCCCTGACAGCGCCCTCGCCCGCGAGGCGACCGACCTCGTCCGCGACGCCGCGTCGCCCCTGCTCTTCGACCACTCGCGCCGCGTGTACCTGTTCGGCTCCCTCCGCGGCCGGGCGCAGGGTCTCTCGTTCGACCCGGAACTGCTGTACGTCGGCGCGATGTTCCACGACCTCGGCCTGACCGAGCGTTACCGCCGGACGGACCAGCGCTTCGAGATCGACGGCGCCGACGAGGCCCGGAGCTTCCTACGGCGGCACGGGATCACCGACGACGCCGCCGACCGCGTGTGGACGGCGATCGCGCTGCACACCACCCCGGAGATCCCGCTGCACATGTCTGCCGAGATCGCTCTTGTCACCCGCGGCGTCGAACTCGATGTCCTCGGCATCGGGTACGACGCCGTCACCGACGCCGAGCGCGACGCCGTGACCGCCGCGCACCCGCGTCCCGACTTCAAGAACCGCATCCTCGCCGCGTTCACCGAAGGTATCCAGGGCCGCCCGGCGACCACCTTCGGCAACGTGAAGGCCGACGTACTGGAGCACTTCGTACCGGGCTTCCACCGCGGCGATTTCGTGGACGTCATCAAGAACTCGTCCTGGCCCGAGTGACCGCGGACGTTGCTTGTCCGGGAGCCGGGGACAGGTGAGGATGTCCGGTATGACGGAAAGTTCTGGAACGCCAGGCATCGACAGCACAGTTCCCCCGAGCGGCACCGGATGCGTCGAGTGTCTGCAGGCCGGCGGCTGGTGGTTCCACCTCCGCCGGTGCGCGCAGTGCGGTCACATCGGCTGCTGCGACTCCTCCCCTGCCCAGCACGCTTCCGCCCACGCCGCCGAGAGCGGCCACCCGATCGTCCGCAGCTTCGAGCCCGGCGAGGACTGGTTCTGGCACTACGGCGAGTCCCAGTACTACGACGGCCCAGACCTCGCCCCACCGGCCGCCCGCCCCGAAAACCAGCCGGTCCCCGGCGGCAAGGTGCCCACCAACTGGCAGTCCCAACTCCACAGGTAACGCCTGCACCCAGTCAGCGTCGTCCGTTGGCGAGAGCCAGCGCCGCCGGCAGCCGACGCAACCGCAGCATGGCAACCGTTCCGAGCAGCGGCCCGATCGCCAGTGGCAGCAGCGCATAACGCCAGCCGGCAAGGCTGACGGCAAGGGGCACGAGCTGGATGCTCACGATGGTGAGCGTGAAACCGAGGGCGAGCTGCAGCGCGAGCACCGAACCCGCGTAACGCGGCTCAGCCAGCTCCGTCACAGCTGCAGAGAACTGTGCGGAGTCGGCGATCACAGCCGCACCCCAGATGAGCAGAACCACCACGAGCACCGGTAGCGCCGCGCCGTAGATCAGTGGGCTCGCGAGGCAGCACGCGGCGCTGAGAAGCATCGCCGCGCTGGTGATCGTGGTGCGCCCCAGTCGGTCGGCGAGCCGTCCCGCCACCACAGCTCCGAGCAGCCCGGCCACCCCGATCGCAAGGAATGTCACGACTCCGGTCTGAGCAGGACC
This sequence comes from Kribbella sp. NPDC051936, assembly GCF_040680955.1. Taxonomy (NCBI): domain Bacteria; kingdom Bacillati; phylum Actinomycetota; class Actinomycetes; order Propionibacteriales; family Kribbellaceae; genus Kribbella; species Kribbella sp. NPDC051936. The sequence goes on from NZ_JBFAXS010000012.1 coordinate 7,731, forward strand.
AGGTCGTGAATCCGCCCTTGCGGCAACGAAGAACGCGGCCAGCCAGCTCCACAAGGCGTAAAGCTCCCACATGTGCCCGAGATAACCCATCGTGGCCAGCCGCAGCGGTCGCTCACTGGCGAGAGCCCGGACCGCGGCGCCGACATCGAGCGGAGGGGACGATACGGCCGCCGGCCCGGAGCGCACCGTCGAGACCGCTACTGCGGCCAGGCCGGCGAGAACGGAGGTGACGGCGATCGTCACCTCCCAGGGAACGTGACCAAGGCCCCGCACCAGGTGCGGAGTCCCCGACCCCAGGGTGAGCCCGCCGACAACCACGCCGGTCGCCACGCCACGCCCGCGCTCGAAATGGGTAGCGACCAACCGCACGGCAGGGGCATAGACCCCTGCCAGCGCGATGCCGACCAGCAGACGGATCGGCAGGGCGAGAGCCAGCCCATGCGTCAGCAGCAATGCCAGGTTGCACAGTCCGGCGGCAACCGACGACCCGGCGATCAGCCAACGCGGCTGCAAGCGGTCGGGAAGGTTGAGCATCGCCGCGCCCACGCTGCCGGTCACGAAACCGATCTGAACGACGACCACCAGCCAGGCGGCGCCGTCTGCGGTCAGGTGCCACTGGTCCTCGAGCGCCGGCACGATCGCGGTCGCACTGAACCACGAGGCGTTGGCCAGTACTGCTGCCAAAGCCACGAGACCGAGGGCACGGCGTTGCTCTTTGGTCGTCACCTCAGCCCTCGTGGGCCTTCAGATAGCGGAGGAAGCCGATGACATCGTCCGCGACCAGGCGACCGATGGCCTCGCTCGAATACACGGCCGTGATGACGTTCCCCTGGGGATCGAGGACGAAGCCGGACGACTGCAGGTAGCGGTGATCGGCGCTGACGTACGCACCGGTCGCCTTCGACACCGTGTCGGGGTCCGCGCTGTGTGCCACCGGGAACGTCAACTTGTGCTTCTCGACCAGGGCGGCGCTGGTCGGCCCGTCGTCCACCGACAACGCGACAACCTTGGCGTTCAGGTCCGCGAGCGTCTCGGACGCACGTGAGAACGCGGCGAGCTGCGCGTTGCAGTACGGGCACCACGAGCCGCGGTAGATCAGGACGACGCCGAACGAGCCGGCGAGATCGTCCGGCAGGGAGACGGTTCCACCGCCGACGGCGGGGAGCGACAGGGACGGGAAGTGCTGGCCATTGTGCAGACGAGACACGGTATTCCTCTCGGATGCCCGAAATTGGACTGACTGGTCCATGTTCATGGCACAGAATTGGACTATCAAGTCCAATTGGTCGTACGCTGCGGTCATGGCGACGAAGATCCACCGGGGTACGGCGCGCCTGACCGCGCGAGGCTCTCTGACGCGCGCGCGGATCATCGCGGGCGCGACGGACCTCGTGTACGACCAAGGCGTGGCGGGCACCAGCCTCGACGACATCATGGCGGCGACCGGCACCAGCAAGTCGCAGCTGTACCACTACTTCGCCGACAAGGACGCGCTGATCCTGGAGGTCATCCGCAACCAGCTCGCCAAGATCATCGCCGGGCAGGGAACAGAGTTGCGTGCGGCGCGGTCGTGGGACGGTCTGCAGCGGTGGCGCGATCACGTCGTCGAGAGCACTCGCGCCACCGGCGGAGTGGGCGGCTGCCCGCTGGGCTCGCTGTCGAGCGAACTCGCTGACCGATCGGAGTCGGCCCGTCGAGTACTCGCGGCGTGCTTCGCCGAGTGGGAGGAGTACCTGCTCGACGGGTTCCGGGCGATGCGCGCCGACGGCGAGCTGTCCCAGGACGCCGACCCGCAATCGCTCGCGACCGCGGTGATGGCCGCGCTACAAGGCGGCCTGCTGCTGTCCCAGGCCTCGCATGATGTCCAACCGCTGGAGCTGGCACTCGACATGGCACTGGGCCACGTCCGCCGCTATCGCCCTGAGGACTGACAGCGGCGGCCGCACCTTCGACCGCGCCTACAGCACGAAGCCGGTGGGGAAGGGGTCGTCGGGGTCGAGGAGGTAGTTGGCGGTGCCGGTGATCCAGGCTCGGCCGGTGACCGTGGGGACGACGGCAGGATGCGGCCCGACGGTCGTCTCCTCGACGAGACGGCCGGTGAAGCGCGTGCCGATGAAGGACTCGTTGACGAAGTCGGTGTCCAGGGCGAGCTCGCCGCGGGCGTGGAGCTGGGCCATCCGCGCCGAGGTCCCCGTCCCACACGGCGAACGGTCGAACCAGCCGGGGTGGATCGCCATCGCGTTCCGCGAGTCGGCGCCGTCGAGACCCGGCGCGGTGAACTGCACGTGCTTGCACCCGTTGATGCCGGGGTCGAGCGGATGCACCGGACGGTCGGTGGCGTTGATCGCGTCCATGATGTCCAGCCCGGCCTTCAGGATGCGGTCCTTCTCCGCGCGATCGAACGGGATGCCGAGCTGCTCGATCGGCAGGATCGCGTAGAAGTTCCCGCCGTACGCCAGGTCGTACGTGACCTTGCCCAGCCCGGGCACGTCCACCGAGGCGTCGAGGGCATGGGCATACGACGCGACGTTGCGCAACGTCACGTGCTCCGCGCGGCCGTTGCTCACGGCAACGTCGACGACGACCAGCCCGGCCGGCGTGTCCAGCCGGACCAACGTCTGTGGCTCCGTCACCTCGACCATGCCGGACTCGACCAGCACTGTGGCCACGCCGATCGTCCCGTGACCGCACATCGGGAGCAGACCGGAGACCTCGATGTACAGCACACCCCAGTCCGCGTCGGACCGGGTCGGCGGCTGCAGGATCGCCCCGCTCATCGCGGCGTGGCCTCTCGGCTCGTTCATCAAGAACAACCGCAGGTCGTCGAGGTGCTTGATGAAGTACTCGCGGCGCTCCGCCATCGTCGCACCCGGCACCACGCCGACCCCGCCGGTGACGACGCGGGTCGGCATGCCCTCGGTGTGCGAGTCGATGGCGGTGATCGTCCGGACGGACCTCATACGAGTGACTCCACTGCTTTCTTCATGTCCTGCTCCAGTTGCGCGATGTGCTCGGGGACGAGCGGTCCGCGCGGCGGCCGGCACGGACCGCCGAACCGCCCGACGTAGTCCATGCCGTACTTGATCGCCTGGACGAACTCGGTGCGCGAATCCCACCGGAACGCCGCGACCAGCGGCTCGTACAACGCGCGGGCCTCCTCCAGCTTGCCTTGCGTGGCGAGCTCGAACAACCGGACCGATTCCTTCGGGAACACGTTCGGGAAGCCGGCGAACCAGCCGGTCGCGCCCATCAGCAGCGCCTCGAGGGTGAGGTCGTCGGCGCCGGCGATCACAGCCAGGTCGGGGGCCAGCTCGCGGATCTCGAGGATCCGCCGGACGTCACCGGAGAACTCCTTGACCGCGACGATGTTCTCGATCTGCGCGATCTCGGCGAGCAGGTCCGGCGTCAGGTCGACCTTGGTGTCCAGCGGGTTGTTGTAGACCATCACCGGCAGTCCGGCCTTCGCGACCTCGGTGAAGTGCGCGATCACCTCGCCGCGGTTCGCGCGGTACATGGTCGGCGGCAGGCAGAGCACGCCGTCCGCACCGTCCTCGGCCGCCTTCTCCGCCCAGGCGCGGGCCTGGTGCGAACCGACGCCGTGGACGCCGACAACCACGACACCGTCGTTGCCGACAGCCTCGATCGCGGTCTTCGCCACGGCCCGGCGCTCGTCGTCGGTGAGCGACGAGTATTCACCGAGCGACCCGTTCGGCCCGACGCCGCGGCAGCCGTTGTCGACCAGCCAGCGGCAGTGCTCGGCGTACTTGTCGAGGTCGGGGCGCAGCCCCGCCGGCGCCGACGCGTCCTCGGCGTACGGCAACGCGGTCGCGACGATCACGCCGTCCAACTTCTCGCTCATGGTTCCTCCCTGGTTTCCGGTGATGGCGCGACCTCGGCCGCCGCCAGATCCCGCAGCCTCACTGGTACGGCGATCGGTCTTTTCATGCTTGGTTGCGGTGCGTCGCCCGGCTTGGCCAGCAGGGCGGCGACGGTGCGCGAGCAGACCCGCCCCTGACACATCCCGAGCCCCGCGCGACTGCTCAGCTTCATCGCCCGCCCGTCGTCGAGCCCCCGCTCGTCGGCGGCGGTTTCGAGCTGTCCCCGGGTCACTTCCTCACACCGGCAGACGAGCGTGTCCGCGTCACTCCAGCTCTTCCACCCGTCCCGCACGGGATAAGCCTTGGCCAGGGCAGCCGCGAACCGCCGCCCCTTCACAACAGCAGCCACAGCCGCCGCGGACGCCTCGGTGGCGGGGGGTGGGGTGGCGAGGGATTGGGTGTAGTGGGCGGCTGAGATGCCGGCGAGCGTGCCTTCTGCGGTGGCGAGGGCGGCGCCGCCGATGCCGGTGAGTTCGCCGGCCGCGAAGAAGCCAGGGGTGCTCGTTTGCTGACTGGCGTCGACGGCTACGGCCGGGCCGCCGTCGGGGGCGGTGGTGATGGTGCAGCCGGCGGAGACCGCTAGCTCGAGGTTCGCGGTGAAGCCGAAGCCTACGCAGATCGCGTCGACGTCGATGCGGCGTTCGGTGCCGCGGATCGGGCGCCAATCGCTGCTGAGGCGGGCGATCGTCGCGGAGTCGACGTGGTTCGTGCCGTGGGCGGCGATCACCGTCCAGCCGTGGCGGAGCGGGACGCGGTGACGGGCGAGCAGGGCGCCGTACCCGACGGCCTCGCGAAACTTGCTGCGGGCAACCAAAGGGTCGGTGGACCAGCCCTTGCGGACCGTCGTCAGCGTGTTGGCTTCGAGGAGTTCGACGACTTGGGCACCGACGCCGATCAAGGACTCGGCGACCGGCAGCAGGAATGGACCGGTGCCGGCGACCAGGACACGTCGGCCGACGGCGATGCGCTGGCCCTTGGCTAGGGCTTGGGCGGCGCCGGCTGTGTACACGCCCGGTAGATCCCAGCCGGGGAAGGGCAGCACACGATCGAAGGCACCGGTTGCCAGGACGACGGACTTGGCGTCGATGGGGAACGGCTGCCGGCCGCTCGCGTCTGCCGGTCCGGTCTGTGCCCAGAGTCGGAGACCTTCCACCGCCCATACCGAAGTCTCCGGAAGGTAGGTGATCCGTGGATGTCCCTGCAGCCTGTCCCGCTGGCCCGCGAACGCCTTCCATTCGTGCTGCAGGCGATCCGGTCGCTGCGCTGCGAACTCGGCCGGGAGCTGCCGGTTGTACTGTCCGCCGACGGCTCGCCCGCTGTCGACCACCAACACCTCAGCCCCGGCATCCCCCGCCGCAAGCGCAGCCGCGATCCCAGCCGGCCCCGCTCCCACCACCACAACCTCAGCCACCCGTGCCACACCACCACCAGAACCCACCACCCCCGAAGGCGCGGTGCCCGAAGACGTTGCATCCGAAGCCGCCGTACCCGAGGCCGCCGTACCCGAAGGTGTTGTGGCGGGAAGGGCTGCGCCTTGTTGGGTGGTGATGGTGTCGCCGGGGGCGACTGTGCGTTGGCAGGCTCGGATGTCGGGGAGGCCGTTGATGGTGATCAGGCAGTCTTGGCAGGCGCCGATTCCGCAGAAGATTCCTCGGGGGCGGACGTGGAAGCGGGTGGTTCGCCAGGTGTCCTGGCCGTTGGCGAGGAGTACGGCAGCGACCGTTTGGCCGGCGCGCGCTTCGACCGGCTTGCCGTCGATGGTGACGTCCAGCGTCGGCGGCGTGCCGACCTCGGCCAGGTCGCCGGATTGTGGGCGCAGGTAGGCGGTCATGACGCACCGACGCGACGGAGTGAGGAGGGCTTGCGGTCGGCTCCGGGTGGGGTGCGGCGGAGCTGCGGCGGAGCGGATGAAGGCAGGAGGGTGCTGCGCGCACCGTCGTGGCGCGGGCTCGGCTTGATCGTGGTCATGCGGCGATCACCGCGGGGCGGTCGACGCGGAACGGGGAGGGGTCGAGGTGGGGGGCCAGGCCGAGGAACTGTTCGGTGAGGAGGCGGCCGGTGGCGGGGGCGAGGCCGATGCCGGCGCCCTCGTGGCCGGTGGCGTGCCACAGGCCGTGGACGCGGGGGTCGGGGCCGATGACCGGCAGGTGATCCGGAGCATACGGCCGGAAGCCGCCGTACGTCCGCATCACCGGGACGTCGCCGAGGAACGGGAACAGGCCCATCGCCTTGCGGGCGAGCTCCCGCAGCACCAGCACCCGGATCGCGTCGTCGAATCCGATCCGCTCGCGGCTCGACCCGATCAGCACGGTGCCGGCGCGCGTCGACTCGACCACGGTGGAAGTCTGCAGCTCGGCGTCGCCGCTGCCGACCGCGCCCACATAATCAGCGTCGTACACCTTGTGGCGCACGCAGTCCGGCAGCGGCGCCGTCACGAGAATCATCCCGCGCCGCGGCAGCACCTCGATCGGCGCGCCGGCCGCCGCGGCGAACGCACCGGCCCACGGCCCGCACGCGTTGAGCGCCGCACCGCAGGCGATGTCGCCGTCGGACGTGTCGACGCCGACGACCCGGCCTCGGGACTGCCGGATCCCGAGCGCGGTGACCCCCGATCTGACCTCGCCGCCGCGCTCGCGAACCGTTGCCAGCAATGCCGTCGCCGCCAGCACCGGCTGCACCTGGGCGTCGTCCGGATAGTGCACACCGACGGTGACCCGCGGCGTGATCAGCGGCTCGAGCTCGAGGACCTCGGCGGGCGTGATCACCCGCGCGGCGACCCCGGCCTCACGCTGCTTCGCCGCGAACGCGGTCAGCGGCTCCGGGTCTCCGGTCGCCACCACGACGCCGCCCTTCGCCTCCCACTCCACGTCGGCGACCCGCTCGGGCAGCCGCCCGCGGACCACATCCCACTCGGCGCGTGACGCGACGGCGAGCTCCAGCTCAGGCCCCGGCTCCTTGTCCGACACCAGCACGTTGCCCTCACCGGAGGCCGTCGTCCCGGCCGCGGGGCCGTCGCGGTCGATGACCAGGACCCGCACACCGGCCGCCGACAACGCCTCCGCGCACGCCGCCCCGACCATGCCCGCGCCGACCACCACCACATCGGGTGTCGCGGATCGGTGCATGACGGACCTCCTCGGCAGGCGTTCGCTAAAATGAACGATACCGAGACTACGCGCGCCTCCGTCGACCGGTCAATGCACCCAACCGGACCTCTCCCGGACCTTTCCCGGAACCCAGCCGGCAACTAGACCGGCAGATGCGGTCCGCCGGCCGCCGTCGGGTACACGTCCGGCGGGTACTCGAGCAGCAGCACCGACCGCACCGGCCCGTCCACCGCCTCGTACGAGTGCGGCCCGGCGGCCCGGAACGCCAGGTAGTCGCCCGGCCCCAGGTCCGCGCTCTGCCCGTGAGCATTGATACGTAAGCAGCCCGACAGGACGATGTGATGCTCGGTCCCCGGGTGCCCGTCGGAGTGCTGGACCGCGTCCGGCCGGATCTCCTGGTTGTAGATCTCGAACAGCCCGCCGGGGTGCTCCAGCCGCCGCAGCATCCGCAGGTCGATCGCGTCGCCGGACAGGACGTCGACGTCCGCGGACCGTACGAGCACCACGTCGGAGGCCGGCGAGTCGGCCAGCAGGGCCGAGACCGGCACGCCGAGAGCGTTCGACAAACTGAACACTGTCTCGATCGTCGGGTTGCCCGCGCCCGACTCCAGTTGCGACAACGTACCTTTCGCGATCCCGGACCGCCGGGCGAGTTCGGACAGCGAGATGCCTTGCTCGTCCCGCCGTGCCCGCAGGTTCGTCCCGAGCAGCTTTCCCGCACCCATCGCCGTCACAGCCCGGAGCATGCCACATCCGGCGGCAACCGCGGATCCGTCACCTGGCCAGTAACCGTCGCCGGGCCGGGAACCGTCACGGAATGATCCGGCGCCGCCGCAGGTCCGCGAAGATGCCGTAGAACATCTGCTCGGTGTCGACGTACTCGTGGAACCCGGCCCGCCGCGACTTCGACGCGTCGGCGAAGAAGTCGTAGTCCCAGCCGAAGACGAAGTCGGCGAACGGCCAGGACGAAACCTCGGCGAACGACGTCGCCTCCAGCCCGTGGGCGGCCTGCAGTTGTTTCCAGGCCGGCTCCTTGTCCGCCATCACGTCCTGCAGGGACAACTGCAGCGGCGGCGCGACCTCGAGCCCGAACCACGCGCCGAGCTTGGGCCACAGCTCGCTCCAGCGGAACAGGTCGCCGTTCGTGATGTTGAACGCCTGATTCGCCGCGGCCGGCGCGGTCGCCGCCCAGACCGTTGCCTTGGCCAACAATCCGGCGTCGGTCAGCTCCAGCAACGAGTGGTAGGCGCCGGGCTTGCCCGGGAACCGCAGCGGTACGCCGAGTTCCTTGGACAGCGACGCGTACACGGCGATCGCGACCGCGAGGTTCATCGGATTGCCGAGCGCGGACCCGCCCACCACGGACGGGCGCAGCGCCGACCAGGTCCAGGCCTTGCCCCGCTGGCGTTCCTCGAGGAAGCGCTGCTGGTCGACGTTGAACTCCGGCGGCAGGTGCGGCGGGTCGTCCTCCCGCGCCGGCGTCTTGAACGGCCCGAGATGCGCGCCGTACACCTTGTAGCCCTGCATCAGGCTGACGTGCTGCAACCGACGCGCGACCGGTTCGATCGCGTCGACGACGTTCACCAGCATCGCGAGGTTCGGCGCCACGAGCTCCGCCCAGGTCGGGCGGTCCTGGTACGCGACGTAGAAGACGTGCGTCACGTCGGTCAGCCCGGACAGCTTGTCGCGGGTGTCGTCCGGGTCCAGCAGGTCGACGGCGACGTGCCGCACCCGGCCGGGTACATCGATGCCGCCGCGGCGCGACAGCCCGATCACCCGCCATTCGGGCAGCGACGCCAGATGCTCGACCAGATTCGTCCCGATGACTCCTCGGGCACCCACCACCAACGCGACGTTCTCCATACCGAACAGCCTTGCTGACCTGTGCGGATAAAACCAAGGCATAGTTTTCACTGAACCCATAAACTGAGGACATGGCAACGCTCCGGCAGCTCGAGTACCTCGTCACGGTGGTCGATCAGGGCTCGTTCACGAAGGCCGCCGAGCTGCTGCACGTCACTCAGCCCGCGCTCTCCCACCAGATCCGCACCCTCGAGCGCTCCGCCGGCGGACCGCTGCTGGAGCGGCTCCCCCGCAGCGTCCGTCTGACCCCGACCGGGCGCGCGATGCTTCCGCACGCCCGCGCGACTCTGTCCGACGCGGAGCGGGCGCGCTGCGCCGCGCGGCAGGCCGCCGGACTCGAGGTCGGCGAACTGCAGATCGCGACGCTCTACTCGATCACGCTCGGCGTGCTGCCGGCCGCGCTCCGAGCCTGGCGGCAGACCCGTCCGAACGTCGGCATCCGCCTGTTCGAGCACCGCCATACCGACGAGCTCGTCGACGCGATGCACTCCGGCCAGGCCGACCTCGCCGTCGGCCCCGAACCGTCGGACTGGCCAGGTGTCACCCGCGTCCTCGGCACCGAGGAACTCGTCGTCGTGGTGGCCGCCGACGATCCCGTCGCGTCCAGCGACACCGTCAAGCTGCCGGACCTGGCCGACCGCGCCTGGGTCCACTACGCGCCGGGACACGGCCTCGCGGACGTGCTCGACAACGTCTGCGCACAGGCCGGTTTCGAGCCGCGCATCGCCGTACGCACCGAGCAGACCGCTGCTGCGCCCGCGCTGGCCGCGGCCGGCCTGGGCCCCGCGCTCGTTCCGGACAACATCCTCCCGAAGGACTTCGACGGTCGCGTGCTGCAGCTGGAGCCCGCCGTACGCCGGACGCTCACGGCGTACACCCGCGGCGAACCGGACCCGCTCGCGGCCGCGTTCGTCGACGTGCTGTTTCGATCGGCCGGGCTGCGGGCACGCGAAGGTGATGCCTGACGAAGAGTCGGACGCGACAGTCCTCCTGGCCGGTACGGCGAATCTCGCGATCGCGATCGCGAAGATCGTCGCCGGCCTGCTCTCGGGATCAACGGCCCTGCTCGCCGAGGCGGCGCACTCCGTCGCCGACACGCTGAACCAGGCGTTCCTGCTGACCGCGCTGCACCGCAGCCGCAAGCCCGCCGACGCGCGCCATCCCTTCGGCTACGGGATGGAGCGGTACTTCTGGGCGCTGCTCGCCGCCGTCGGCATCCTGGTGCTCGGCGCCGGCTTCTCGATCACCGAGGGGCTGCGGTCGATCCTCGCGCCCGAGCCGATCGCCGCGCTCGCGGTCATCTATCCGGTGCTCGGGATCTCGTTCGTGTTCGAGGGCGCTTCCTGGGTGCGCGCGATGCTCCAGCTCCGGCAGGAGGCGCGGGCGGCCGGCGTACCGCTGCTGCACCAGCTCCGTGCTGCCGAGCCCGCGGTCAAGACCGTGGCGCTCGAGGACTCTGCCGCGCTGATCGGCCTGCTGATCGCCGCGATCGGGGTGACGCTGGCGGTCGTCACCGGCGAGCATCTCTGGGACGGCGCCGCGTCGATCGCGATCGGGCTGCTGCTGATCGTCGTCGCGTTCGTCCTCGGTCGCGACAACAAGGCGATGCTGATCGGGCGTGCGCTGCCGACCGACACCCAGCGCGAGATCCGGGCGATCATCGCGGGCGAGCCCGGGATCGACGAGGTGCCGGAGCTGCTCAGCCTGCGGCTGGCGCCGGAGCAGGTGCTGGTGGTCGCGACCGTCGACCTGGACGATTCCGAGACCACCGGGGCCGCCGTCGAGCAGCTCGCGGAACGGATCGACAAGAAGGTCCGCGACGCGTTCCCGATGGTGCGGCACCTCTACCTCGACCCGACCCCGGCGGATACCCGTCAGCGTTTGTCGTGACCCCAGTTCGCGACGATCGCGGCGGTCGGGGGCAGGACGGCGGCGACCGCGCTCATCCCGATCGCCACCGGGATCGAGAACAGCCGCACCACGAACCACGCCAGGATGATCAGCGTCAGGCAGCTGCCCATCAGCAGCACGTAGAGCTTGCGGTTGTCGTAGCGGCGAGCCATGTCACACCGTCAGCGGGAGTTTCCCGAGCGCCTCGACCAGCGGAGAGAGCTCGGGTAGCTCGGAGGCCTGCTGCAGCGCGGACGTCAGGACGGCGTCATGGGTGGGCTGGGCCTGGTCCAGCAGGTCGCGGCCGGCCTCGGTGACCTCGGTGTAGATGCCACGCCGGTCGGTCGGGCACAGGTAGCGCTGCAGGAGCTTGCGGTCCTCCAACCGGTTCACCAGCCGGGTTGTGGCGGACTGACTCAGCACGACGGCGTTCGACAGCTGGTTCATGCGCAGGTGGTAGTCGTCCTGCCGCGCCAGCACGTCCAGCACGCTGTACTCACTCACCGACAGCCCGTGCTGCTTCTGCAGCGCGCGCTCCAGCTCGTCCTCGATCCGGGCGTGCAGCGCCGCCAGGGTCCGCCACCCCTGCGCCCGCGCCTCCGCGGCGTCATCCGGTAGTCCCACGACAACCTCCACTTGAACTTCGTCCTTGCATGCGCAATCATAGCGCTTGTGCAATAGCCCGCGTGTGCAACTATCGCGCACGCCGGTAACAGTCATAAGACTACATTCGAGGGAGAGAAGAACCCATGCCCGCGGCCTTGCTCGCGCTCGCCATCGGCGCCTTCGGGATCGGGACGACCGAGTTCGTCATCATGGGGCTGCTGCCCGAGGTCGCCACCGACTTCGGCGTCAGCATCCCGTCCGCCGGACTGCTCATCTCCGGCTACGCGCTGGGCGTCGTGGTCGGCGCCCCACTGCTCACCGCGATCGGCTCCAAGGTCTCCCGCAAGACCGTGCTGATCGCGCTGATGGGCGTCTTCATCGCCGGAAACCTGCTGTCCGCGCTCGCCCCGTCGTACGGCGTCCTGATGACCGGCCGGATCGTGGCGGCGCTGTCACACGGCGCGTTCTTCGGCGTCGGCTCCGTGGTCGCGGCGTCGCTCGTCCCGAAGGCGAAGCAGGCAAGCGCGATCGCCCTGATGTTCACCGGGCTGACAGTGGCCAACGTGCTCGGCGTGCCGGGCGGGACCGCGCTGGGTCAGCAGTTCGGGTGGCGGTCGACGTTCTGGGCCGTGACTGCGCTCGGGGTGATCGGACTGCTCGGCATTGTGTTCCTGGTGCCGCGGCAGGACACAGCGGAAGGTCCGGGGCTGCGTAGCGAGCTGGCCGTGTTCAAGAGCCTGCAGGTGTGGCTGGCACTGGCCATGACCGCACTGGGCTTCGCCGGGGTGTTCGCGTCGTTCACCTACATCGCACCGATGATGACCGAGGTCGCGGGCTTCTCTGCCGGTGCCGTGACCTGGCTGCTGGTGCTGTTCGGCGGAGGGCTCGTCGTCGGCAACCTGCTGGGAGGTAAGGCAGCGGACCGGTCGCTGATGCCGAGTCTGTACCTCATCCTGACGCTACTGGCCGCCGTACTGGTCGTCTTCGTGTTCACTGCGCACGCCAAGCTCCCTTCTGCCGTGACGATCGCGCTCTTCGGCGCTGCCGGCTTCGCCACGGTGGCACCGCTGCAGAAGCGCGTCATGGACAAGGCAACAGGTGCTCCGGCGTTGGCCTCCGCGGCCAACATCGCTGCGTTCAACCTCGGCAACGCCGCCGGCGCTTACCTCGGCGGACTCACCATCGAGCACGGACTCGGCTACACGGCACCCAACTGGGTCGGCGCCGCGCTGGCCGTCACCGGTCTGCTCGTCGCACTCATCTCGGGCCTGCTCGACCGCACCCGGGTCTCCGCACTAGCCCTTGAAGGAAGCCACTGATGATCCCCACCGTGAAGCTCAACAACGGCGTCGAGATGCCCCAGCTCGGGTACGGCGTCTTCCAGGTCCCGAATGACGAAACGGCAACCGCCGTGACGTACGCGCTCGAGGCCGGGTACCGCAGCATCGACACCGCGGCGGCGTACCAGAACGAGGCGGGTGTCGGTCAGGCGATCAGTGCGTCCGGGATCGACCGCGACGACCTGTTCATCACCACCAAGCTGTGGAACGCCGACCAGGGCTACGACTCGACGCTGAAGGCGTTCGACCAGAGCCTGTCGCTGCTCGGCCTGGAGTACCTGGACCTGTACCTCATCCACTGGCCCACGCCGGCCCGTGACCTGTACGTCGACACCTGGCGCGCACTGGAGAAGCTGTACGCCGACGGCCGCGTCCGCGCGATCGGCGTCTCCAACTTCCAGCCTGACCACCTGGACCGGCTGTCCGGAATCACGCCTGCGGTGAACCAGGTCGAGTTGCACCCGTACCTGCAGCAGACCGACGTACGCGCCTACGGCCGCGATTTCGGCATCCGCACCGAGGCGTGGAGTCCACTGGCCAAGGGCGGCAGCCTGCTGTCGGAGCCGGTCATCGAAACGCTGGCCAAGCAGTACGAGCGCACACCGGCGCAGATCGTGCTTCGCTGGCACCTGCAGCTCGGCAACATCGTCATCCCGAAGTCGGTCACCCCGTCTCGCATCCGCGAGAACCTGAACGTCTTCGACTTCGCGCTCACCGACGAGGACCTGGCCGCGCTCGGCACGCTGGAGCGCAACGAACGCACCGGCCCCGACCCCGACACCTTCAACGTGGCCTGACGACGGTCCCGGTCAGGTCTTGGGGATGGCGACAACCACAGCGTTGCTGAGGTACGACGTGCCGTCCCAGTCCTCGCAGGTGACCAGGACGAGGCGGCCGGGGACCGATTGGTCGAAGACCTTGGACGCCGCCTTCGCGAGGGCTCGCTTGCGGTAGACCGTGACCGTCGTGACCACATAACTGATCGCGCCGCGCCGGGTCGTCACCGAGACCGTGTCACCCGCGGTCAGGCGGTCGAGATCGTCGAACGCGCCACCGCCGGTATGCACCGTGTGGCCGGTGATGATCGCCGATCCCTTGGCGGCGCCCGGTCTGGCTCCGTCGGACCACCAGCCGACGAGCAGGGGATTCGACGGCGGTACGAGTGTGCCGCTGCGGGCCCGGATGCTCAGCACCCTGGCCGAGACTCCCAGTCGCGGCACGGAGACCCTGATCGGATCGCCGGGCTGGGGCCGCGCCGTACTGCGGACCTCCGGGGGCGGCGCGCTCTGCCGCGGAGCCTTGGACTGCGCGCCCGTCGGCAAGGGCCCGGTGCTCTGCGTCGGCGCGGTCGCACTTCCGCTCGACGACGTGCCGCCCGGGCCGCTGACCGCGGACGTGCCGGCGCCGGCCTGCGGACGGCTCGTGTCGTCCTTCGGCCTGAACTGGAGGTAAGCGCCGGTCACGAGAAGTGCGACGCCGGCCGTCCAGGCCACGAGCGCCCATGATGAGCGTGCGCGGACTGGACGGCGACGTTTCGGCATGGCGTCAGGCAGAGTGCTGACCCCGGCGCTGCAGGGTCTTCGCGGCACCCGCGATCAGGAGCACACCACCGAGGCACAGCAGGGCGATACCCCAGGTGCCCTGGGTGCTCGAGAGCGCCGACGTGCTCTTCGCGCCACCCGACAGACCGGCGTCAATCGCGGTCGGCACCCCGGCCGGCGTGCTCGCGCTGCCGGTCGCCGACGGGCTCTCCGACGGAGTCGTGCTCGGCGTCTCCGAGGGGGTCTCGCTCGGCGTCTCGGAAGGAGTCTCGCTGGGGGTTTCGGAAGGCGTCTCGCTCGGCGTCTCGCTCGGCGTCTCCGACGGGGTCTCGGACGGGGTTTCGCTCGGGGTTTCCGAAGGCGTCTCGGAAGGCGTCTCCGACGGCGTTTCGCTCGGCGTCTCGGAAGGCGTCTCGCTCGGCGTCTCGGAAGGCGTCTCGCTCGGGGTCTCGGAAGGCGTCTCGCTCGGGGTCTCGGAAGGCGTCTCCGACGGAGTCTCGCTCGGCGTCTCCGACGGGGTCGTGGTCGGGGTGTCCGTCGGGGTCGGCGTCGGCGTGGTGCCCTGTCCGACGCAGAAGCTCACGTGGCTGAGCCCGTAGTACTTCCCGTTGTTGGGGTTGACCGGGGTGTGCAGGCCGGCGCCGACGACGGTGCCGCCCGGGCGGTAGTCGTAGAAGTTCGCGTTCGGGCCACCCTTGATGATGGCGCCCAGCACCGTGCCGCCGGTGGCGGTGAAATTGATCAGGTCGCCCGTCTGGGTCCAGGTCACCGTGACGCCGGCGCCTTCCTTGGAGCCCGGGGTCGGCGGGTCGAACTTGATCTCCGTCGAGCCAGGAATCAGGCCAGGCACAACCTGTCCGCGGACCACGCGATCATCGCACCGAGGGTTGCCCGGGACCGTGGTCACTGTCTCGGCGGACGCCGAGGGCGCCGTTGCGAGGGTGACACCTCCCACCACGAGTGCCAGCGCGCCCGCGCTTCCGAGTAGCGCGATTACGCGTGAGTTTTTGAAGCGCCCCCGCGCATTCACCGATGTGTCGTTCACTGTCTTCCCTAGGTCTGGGCCGGTCTCTCGACCGGCAGATCGTCGGTGGCCCCGACGGCTTGCGCCGGATCGGCCAGGCGGTGAAAGCCATCTGCCCAGAGCTGCGAGCCCCCGGCAGGTCGAACTCCGCTCCGGTGGACACCGGCCCGCCCCCACGGGAGGTCGACCCTCGCGATTGTGGCGACACCGCCCGCACGGCGCAAGTTTCCGCGGCGCGACTCGCCGCGCTCCTTACGTTTCGGAACACAGGGTCCCCGGCCTCGACCGAGAGTAGTTGCTGTTCGCTACTAACACGCTGTTTTAGCTCCTGAGACGCTGTATTAACTATGCTCCGGCGGGTGGCGCGCGAAGCGGATCGGAAAACGGTGCTCGGATCGGTCTGGCTGCGGGAGGAGCCGTCGCCGACCAAGGCGCCGCTGAGCCGGGAGGACATCGTCCTGACCGCGATCAAGCTGCTCGACCGCGAAGGCCTGAACGCGTTCTCGATGCGGATGATGGCGGCCGAGCTCGGCACCGCCGCGACCTCGGCGTTGTACTGGCGGATCGCCACCAAGAACGACCTGCTCGAGCTCGTGGTCGACGAGGTCTTCGCGCCCGCGCTCGAAGCGCGGGACGAGGGTGACTGGCGAGACCAGGTGACGAGCGTTGTCCGAGCGGCTTATCAGGCGTTGTCGGAGCATCCGTGGGCGTGCCAACTGCTGGCCTCGCACGCCGGGCTCGGGCCGAACTATCAAGGGCTGACCGAGCGCCTGCACACGATCCTCAGGTCGGCGGGCTTCCGCGGCACGCACCTGGTCGCGGCGGTCTCGGCCGTCTTTCAGTACCTGATCGGCTCGGCCGTCACCGACGCCGCCTGGCTCTCGGTGGTACGGCGCAGTGGGCTGAACGGATCGCGCTGGGCGTCCGAATCGGCCGGCCGGATGGGAGTCGACGCGGAACACCTCACGGCGTACCTGGACCGTGAGAGCCACGCCGGCCCGGAGGCGCGATTCGCCTCCGGGCTGCGGGTCATCCTGGTCGGCCTTCGCCCGCGGCAGATTTCCTAGAGATCAGCGAACGCCGACGCGGGGTTCTCGAAGGCGTCGGCGACGAAGCGCAGGAAGGCGGCCGCGGTCCCGCCGTCGCAGACGCGGTGGTCGAACACGAGCGACAACTGCGTGAGCTTGCGGATCGCGAGCTCACCGTCGACCACCCACGGCCGGTCGATGATCCGGCCGACGCCGAGGATCGCGACCTGCGGGTGGTTGATGATCGCGGCGCTGCCGTCGACACCGAAGCTGCCGTAGTTGTTCAGGGTGAACGTCCCGCAGGTCAGCTCCTGCTGGGTCAGCCGCCCGTCCCGCGCCGACTCGGTCAGGCGGCGGATCTCCGCATCCAGACCGCGCGTCGTCAGTGCGTGCGCGCCCGCGACGGCCGGGACGACGAGGCCGCGGTCCGTCTGCGCGGCGAGGCCGAGGTTCACCCCGTCGTACTGCACGAGTTCCTCGCGCTCGGTGTCGACGAACCCGTTCAGCTCCGGGTACTTGAGCAGGCCGGCGACCACGAAGCGGGCCATCAGCGCGAGCAGCCCCGGGCCCGGGTCCGTTGCCGATCGCAACGATTCCCGGAGCTCGACCAGTGCGGTCGCGTCCACGTCGACCCAGGTGGTCGCCTCGGGAACCTCCGCCCGGCTCCGGCTCAGCGTCGCGACGACCGCCTTGCGGAAACCGCTCATCGGAACCCGCCGCAACTCCGGCAGCCCGGTCCGCGGAACCACCGGCTCCGACACGGCCGGCCTCGGTGCGGCGACCGGCTCCTGCGTTGCCGCGACCCGCGCGGCGATCGCGTGCTCGACATCCCGCCGGACGATCAGACCGCCCTCGCCGGACCCGGTCAGCTCGCGAAGATCCACCTCCGCGTCCCGCGCAAACCGGCGCACCAGCGGGGAAATGACCAACGGAACCTTGTTTTCCGGAACGTTCCGCGCAGCCGATGCAGTTCCGGAAACCCGCGGTTTCCGCCGCCGGCCGGAGGTCGCGGCGTCCACCGTGCCGTAGCCGACCAGGACGTTGCCGGACCCGGCGCGCTCCTCCTGCCGGTACGCCGCGCCGTCCGGGTCGCCGACCGTGATGAGCGGTTTCCCGACCGGGACCGTGGTGCCGGGTTCGCCGTGCAGCTCCTCGATCACCCCGGCGTACGGCGACGGCAGCTCGACGATCGACTTCGCCGTCTCGACCTCCGCGATCGGGGTGTCGACGGCGACCACGTCACCGACCTTTACCAGCCAGCGCACGATCTCCGCCTCGGTCAGGCCCTCGCCGAGGTCGGGGAGCAGGAACGTGTTCACGAATCCTCCCACTGCAGGTCGTCGACCGCGTCGAGGATCCGGTCCACGCTCGGGAGCTGGTGCTTCTCCAGCTTCGGCGGCGGGAACGGGATGTCGAACGCGGTCACTCGCCGCACCGGCGCGGCCAGCGAGTGGAAGCACTTCTCGGTGACCCGGGCAACGATCTCCGACGACACGCTCGCGAAGCCGCTCGCCTCGGCCACGACGACAGCCCGTCCGGTACGCCGGACCGCCGCGCACACCGTCTCGTCGTCGAACGGCGCCAGCGACCGCACATCCACCACGGACAGCTGTCGCCCCTCGGCCGCGGCGACCTCGGCGGCCTCCAGCGCGACCGGCACCGCGGGACCGTACGCGATCAGCGTCGCGTCCGCGCCGTCCCGCCGTACGACGGCCTCGCCGATCCCGGGCTGCGACTCGGTGAGGTCAACCTCCTCCTTGGCCCAGTACAGCTTCTTCGGCTCCATGAACACGACCGGGTCCGGGAACTCGATTGCCTTACGCAACAACGCGTACGCGTCCGCGACCGTCGCCGGGGTCACGACGGTCAGCCCGGGGGTGTGCGCGAAGTAGCTCTCCGACGAGTCGCTGTGGTGCTCGACCCCGCCGATGCCGCCGCCGTACGGGATCCGGATCACCATCGGCAGCGTGACCCGGCCGCGGGTCCGGTTCCGCATCTTGGCGACGTGCGACACGATCTGCTCGAACGCCGGGTACCCGAACGCGTCGAACTGCATCTCGACGACCGGGCGTAGGCCGTTCATCGCCATCCCGACCGCCATCCCGACGATGCCGGCCTCGGCCAGCGGGGTGTCGAAGCACCGCTGCTCGCCGAACTCCGCGGTCAGCCCGTCGGTGATCCGGAAGACGCCGCCGAGCGCGCCGACGTCCTCACCGAACATCACCACGGTCTCGTCGGCGGTCATCGCGTCGCGCAGGGCCTGGTTGAGCGCCTGCGCCATCGAGATCTTCGTGTGCGTCATCAGGCCTCCTCACGGGCGAGTTCGTCGCGGAGGAACGCGGCCTGCTCGCGCAGCTGCTGCGTCTCCTCGGCGTACAGGTGGGCGAACAGGTCGGCGGGGTCGACCGACGGCTCCGGCATCAGCCCGTCGCGCAACTGCGCGGCCACCTCGACCGCACCGGCCTCGGCGCGCTGCTTCACGTCGTCGTCCAGCCAGCCCTGCTGCTCGAGGTACGTCGTCAGCCGCTCGATCGGGTCGCGCTGCAGCCACGGGGCGACCTCCGCGTCCTCGCGGTACCGGGTCGCGTCGTCGGCGTTGGTGTGCGCCTGGACCCGGTAGGTGTGTGCCTCGATGAGCTGCGGGCCCTCGCCGGCGCGGGCCTTCTCCACGGCCTGTCCGAGGACGGCCAGCAGCCCGGCGAGATCGTTGCCGTCGGCCCGTTCGCCCGGGATGCCGTACCCGATGCCCTTGTGCGCGAGCGACGGCGCGGCGCTCTGCCGTGCGAGCGGGACGGAGATCGCGTACTCGTTGTTCTGGATGAAGAACACCACCGGCGCCTGGAACACCGCCGCGAAGTTCAGCGCCTCGTGGAAGTCGCCCTCACTCGTGCCGCCGTCGCCGACGAGCGCCATCACGACCGTGTCCTCGCCCTTCAGCCGGGCCGCGTGCGCGACCCCGACCGCGTGCGGGAGCTGGGTCGCGAGCGGCGTCGCCTGCGGCGCGACCTTGTGCTCGTACGGGTCGTAGCCCGAGTGCCAGTCGCCGCGGAGCAGCGTCAGCGTCTCGATCGGGTCGACGCCGCGGCTCATGATCGACACCGAGTCGCGGTACGTCGGAAACAGCCAGTCCCCCTCGCGCAGCACCATCGTGGCGGCGAGCTGACAAGCCTCCTGGCCGAACGACGACGGGTAGACCGCGAGCCGGCCCTGGCGGACGAGCGCACTGGCCTGGTCGTTGAACCGGCGGCCCTTGATCAACTGTGTGTAGCCGTCGAGCAGCGCCTCTTTGGAGGGCAGCCGGTACGACGGGTGGTCGTGCGGTACGCCGTACTGATCGATCAGACAGACGGGTTCCGCGGAGGGGAGCAACTGCTCCTCGACGAAGCTCATCGACGTCCTCGCTTCGCTCCGGGCGCCGATGAGGCGCGAAGTGGACTGTGTTTGATGGTGAACTCGCTTCGCTCGCTCACGTAACCCTCCAGCAGGAGACGGACGGTAGCCACATCGTCGTCCCTCCTGGCCAAGTTGAGCCAGAGCTGGGAGAATCGCGAGACGTTTGGTGCGCGAAGGCAGATTGGGGTCACAGAATGTCCGACGAGGTGATGGTCCACCGGGCCGGTCCTGGACAGATTGTCGTCGCCCCGGCGCTCGACGAGATCGATCGGCAGATCGTCGAGGCCCTCGGACGCGACGGACGGCTCTCGATCCGGGCTCTTGCCGACGAGGTGCACATCTCCCGCGCGAACGCGTACGCCCGCGTCGAGCGGCTCACGAACACCGGCGTGATCACCGGTTTCACGGTCACCGTCGACCCGCTCAGACTCGGCCTCGCCACGTCGGCGTACGTCACTCTGAGTCTCCGTCAGAGCTCCTGGCGGACGCTGCGCAAGCAGCTCCAGGCGATCCCGGAGATCAAGCACATGGCCCTGGTCGGCGGTGACTTCGACGCGATCCTGCTGGTCCGCGCGGCCGACAACGAAGGCCTCCGCCGCCTGGTCCTCGAGAAACTCCAGGCGATCCCCGAAGTCCTCGCCACCCGCACCGCTCTGATCTTCGAGGACATCGGAACGCTCTAGCAGCCGCAGGATCTCCGCAGGATGAGTTCTGTGGGGACGGTGAGGGCCTCGGTCGATTCCTCACCCTCGATCAGCCGGCGGACGGCCTCGCGGGCGAGTTGTTCGACGGGCTGGCGTACGACGGTGAGCGGCGGCCAGGTGTACTCGGTCTCGGGTGTCCCGTCGAACGCCGCCACCGCAACGTCGCCGGGCACGTCGACGCCCGCCTCGTGGAGCGCCCGCAGTACGCCGATGGCCTGCAGGTCGGAGCTGGCGAAGATCGCCGTGGACTGCGATTCCAGCAGCGTCTGCGCGGCCCGGTAGCCACCCTCGCGCGAGAACGTCGCACGCGCGATCGGTCCCTCGGCGAGCCCGGCGGCTTCGAGCGCGTCGCGCCAGCCCAGCTCGCGCTCGGGATGGCCGGCGCCGCCGATCACCAGGCCGATCCTGCGATGACCGTGGGAGATCAGGTGCTCGACACCGAGCCGCGCGCCCTCGCGGTACGCCGGGCGCACCGAGCTGACCGTCGGCAGCACCCGGTTGATCGCGATCACCGGGACCTCGACGTCGTCCAGCGACGGATCCGCGGTCGGCGCGACCAGCAGCAACCCGCTGACCTGGCGGGCCAGCAGTTCCGCGATCTTCGCCCGCTCGGTCAGGGGATCGCCGTCGGCGCTGGTCTGCAGGACGACGTACCCGCGAGCCGCCGCCTCCCGATCGATCGCCTTCGCGAGCTCGGCGAACAACGGGTTGCCGCCGTCCGGCGTGATCAGGCCGAACGTCCGCGTCGTCCCCATCCGCAGCGCCCGGGCGGTCGCGTTCGGCCGGTACCCGAGCGCGCGGATCGCGTCGAGCACCCGCTCACGGGTCTCCGGCGCGACCTTCCGCGGACCCTCGTTCACGACGTAGCTGACGACGGCCGTGCTGACCCCGGCGTACTCCGCCACGTCGTTGCGAGTCACCGGGTCCTTGGGCATGAAGCGATGGTACGACGGTTGACCGCTGTGGAAAGCGATTGCTAGCGTCAGTGTCTACACGAGTAGAAGGAGTTCACCGTGGCCAGACGGTATGCAGTCGCCGGGACCGGTTCGCGCGCGCAGTCGTACATCCGCGCGATCCTCCAGGACCACCCCGAGGAGGCGGAGCTGGTCGCCCTGCTCGACCCGAACCCGGGCCGGCTGGCGTTCCACCAGCGCTTCGTCGCGGAGCTCGGCGGCAGCGAGCTCCCGCAGTACGGCGCCGACGACCTGGAGCAGATGGTCAAGGAGCAGTCCGTCGACCGCGTGGTGGTGACAAGTCCCGACTACACGCACGCCGCGGTCGTGTCGCGGCTGCTGCGCGCCGGCGCCGACGTGATCGTCGAGAAGCCGCTGACCATCGACGCCGACGGCACCCGGCAGATCGTCGACGCGATGAACGAGTCCGGCAAGTCCGTGGTCGTCACGTTCAACTACCGGTACTCGCCGCGGAACAGCGCGCTGCGGCAGCTGATCCAGGACGGCGAGATCGGCGAGGTGACGAGTGTCGAGTTCCAGTGGGTGCTCGACACCCGGCACGGCGCGGACTACTTCCGGCGCTGGCACCGCGAGAAGAAGAACTCCGGCGGCCTGCTGATCCACAAGGCATCCCACCACTTCGACCTGGTGAACTGGTGGATCGCCTCGTCGCCCAAGCGGGTGTTCGCGTCCGGCGGGCTGGCCTTCTACGGCTCCGACAACGCGGCGGCTCGCGGGCTCGGCGAGCGCCCGGAGCGCGGCACGATCGATGGCTCGGCCAACGACCCGTGGCTGCTCGACCTGCGCACCGACGACACGAACCGGCAGCTGTACTACGAGGCCGAGAAGTACGACGGGTATCTGCGCGACCAGGACGTGTTCGGTCCGGGGATCACGATCGAGGACAACATGTCGGTGATCGCGGAGTACGCGAACGGCGCGCGGCTGAGCTACTCGCTGAACGCGCACTCGCCGTGGGAGGGGTACCGGGTGTCGGTGAACGGCACGCTGGGGCGCGCGGAGCTGGAGGTCGTCGAGCGGGCGGCCGTCGTCGACGACCAGATCGACCCGAGCTACCCCTCCGGTCGCGTGATCGCCGGTGAGGTGCGGACGAACGGTGAACGGCTGGTGCTGCAGAAGCACTGGGCCACCGCGGTCGAGGTCGAGATCCCCCGTGGTGAAGGCGGCCACGGCGGCGGCGACAAGTTGATCTACAACGACCTCTTCGTTGGCCCGGGCAACGATCCGCTGGGGCGGGCGGCCGACGTCCACGACGGTGTGCGCGCGGTCGCGGTCGGGATCGCCGCCAACCAGTCACTGGCCTCCGGTCAGCCGGTCGTCGTCGCCGACCTGAACCTCGGCGGCTGGTCCTCCTAGGTCCAGTGCCAACTGCGCTACCGGCCGGGACGGTGCGTCCCGAAGGTCCACTCGCAGCCTTCGGGGTCGGCGACGCGGAAGCGGTAGTTGCCCCACTCGGTCAGCTCGGGCTTCCACACCACGTCCGCTCCGGCAGCGGTCGCCTGGGCGAACATCGCGTCGACTTCGGCCTGGGTGTCGAACGCGACGTACATCCCGTGGCCGACGGTCTCCCCCTTGCGCGTCGGCCGGTCGTACCCCTGCTCGTCGGTGAAGAGCGTGAACGCGACACCGCCGTACCGCATCTCGGCGTGCATGATCCCGCCCTTGCCGTCCGGGACCTCCATCGAGGTCTCGAAGCCGAACGCCTTCTCCAGCCAGCGGAGTGCGGTGACGGCGTCGCGGTAGCCGAAGTACGCGTGGAAGGTTGCTGTGGTGGTCATACGCCCAGCATCCGCTGGGTAGCGGCCGGGAGATGGCCGCTACCCGAGGTCAGGCAGCTTGCCGTCGGGCTGCGCGTTGACGGCGGAACCAGATCGCCAGCGCGATGCACGGGACGAGCAGCCCGCCGATCCCCAGCACCAGGAAGTCCCACTCGGCTCCGATGCGGTCGACCAGCCAGCCGAAGTTCTGGCCGAAGAAGCCGGTGACGAAGGTCAGCGGCAGGAAGACCGTCGCCAAGATGGTCAGCTGCTCGATCGTCGCGTTCTGCCGGACGCTGACCTTGGTCTGCTCGACGCCGATCACCGCCATGTTCGCCTCCAGGACCGTGGCCAGCAGGTCACGCTGGGCGGCGACCTCCTCGTTCACCAGCACCAGGTGGTCGTGCACGTCCCGGAAATACGGCAGGAGCGGGGTGGAACGGGCGTCGCGCTCCAACGTGGCGAGCACCGCGATCAGCGGGTGCACGGCGCGGTAGAAGTCGGTCACCTCGCGGCGCAGGAAGTAGATCCGCTCCGTGGGCGCGACGGAACCCGCGAACACGGTCCGCTCGACCTCCTCGATGTCGCGCTCCAGCTCCGCGACCACCGGACCGTACCCGTCGACGACCTGGTCGAGGATCGCCCAGAGCACCGAACTGGTGCCGCACTCCAGCAGTTCGGGCCGTTGCTCGAGGCGGATCCGCGCGCCGTGCAGGTCGCTGGCCACGCCCTGGCGGACCGTGATCACGAACGACGGCCCGACGAAGACGCTGACCTCGCCGAAGTCGACCTCCTCGCGCTCGTCGTCGTATCGGGCGGTGCGCAGGATGACGAGCCGGATGTCGCCCTCGTACGGCTCGACCTTGGGGCGGAGATGGAACGTTTGCGCATCCTCGACGGCCAGCTCGTGCAGGCCGAAACTGTCCCGGACCTCGGTCAGTTCCTCGGTGCTGGGCTCGTGCATGCCCAGCCAGACGAAGCCGCCGGCCCGGCAGGCCGCGGCGGCGTCCGCGACCGACATCGCCTCGACGTGCTGGCGGCGTCCGTCCCGGTAGTAAGCGCAGTCGATGATCATGATGGCCTCCTGTCCCGATGGTCGCCGCTCGGGACGCCGGGGCAACAGGGTCCGGGCCCGAACTTCGGGTTCCGTTCAGATGCTGGTCCGGTTCCTGGCACCGGTCGCGGGCGTCGACAAGGATGAGGCCATGGGACTACCAGTCGTGCTGATGCCAGGACCGATGAACGACGCCGTCGCCGCCGGGTTGGAGGGTCAGTGCGAGCTGATCCGGCTGTGGGAGGAGAGCGACCCGGACGCCGTCCTCGCGGCCCGCCGCGACGAGATCGTCGCCGTCGCCACCGGCGGTACGGCGATCGACGGGCCGTGGCTCGACCGGCTTCCCGCCGTACGACTGGTGGCGAGCTTCGGCGTCGGGTACGACCGGATCGACGCCGCGGCGGCCGCCGAGCGCGGCGTCGTCGTCACGAACACGCCGGGCGTCCTGGACGACGAGGTCGCCGACACCGCCCTCGGGCTGCTGCTGATGACGGTGCGCGAGCTCGGGCAGGCCGAGCGGTACCTGCGCGACGGCCGGTGGGCCGACGGCCGCCCGTACCCGTTGACCCGCGCAACAATGCACGGCCGCCGGATGGGGATCCTCGGCCTCGGCCGGATCGGGCAGGCGATCGCCGACCGCGTGCAGCCGTTCGGCATCACCGTTGCCTACCACAACCGCAACGCCAAGGACGTCCCGTACGAGTACTACCCTTCGCTCGTCGACATGGCCGCCGCCGTCGACATCCTGATGATCGTCATCCCCGGCGGCGACAGCACCCGCCACCTGGTGAATGCCGACGTACTCGAGGCGCTCGGGCCCGAAGGCATCGTGATCAACGTCGCCCGCGGCACCGTGGTCGACGAGCAGGCCCTCGTCGACGCCCTCCGCACCAACACCATCCACGCCGCCGGCCTGGACGTCTTCGAGCACGAGCCCAAGGTCCACCCCGACCTCCTCACGCTCCCCAACGCGGTCCTCCTCCCCCACGTAGGCTCCGCGACCATCCCCACCCGGAACGCGATGGCCGACCTGGTCGTGCAAAACCTCCTCACGTACTTCTCCAAGGGCACCCCGCTGACCCCCGTCCCCGAATCCGCCCACCTGTGAATCAGGACCCGCGAGAGTTGGTGGTCGCTGCTCTCGCCAGAAGTCACGCGCCAAGCGTCCCCCGTTCGGCTTAAGGTGCCTGGGTGTCTGCTCATGGTCAGCTGTTGCCGCGGTCGTCGCCGCGGGGGTCGGGGATGTCGGCTCGGGCGGTCGGTCTGCTGCTGGATCGGCTCGAGGAGCGCGCCGTCGAGTGCCACTCGATCATGGTCGTGCACCGCGGGCACGTCGTCGCCGAGGGCTGGTGGGCGCCGTACTCCGCCGAGCGCCCGCATCTGCTCTACTCGCTGACCAAGTCGTTCACGTCCATCGCCGTGGGACTCGCGATCAGTGACGGACTGCTGTCGCTGGACGATCGGGTGGTCGACGTACTGCCCGACCGTGTTCCGGACGGTATCTCGGAGCGGGCGCGCCGCCTCACGGTCCACCATCTGCTGTCGATGGCGGTCGGGAACCGTGAGGACAGCCTGACCGAGGCGTGGCAGCTGGAGCCTGACGATCTGGTGAAGGGGTTCCTCAGGACACCGTTCCCGGACCCCGAGGGCACCCGGCACGTGTACGACAACTCGACCACGTACGTCCTCGCCCGAATGGTGGAGAAGGTCACGGGCCGCGACCTCCCGGGGCTGCTCGACGACCGGCTGTTCACGCCGATGGGGATCGACCACGCCGAGTGGGACCGGGTGGCGAGCGGCGCCGCGTTCGGATTCCACGGGCTGCACCTCACGACCGAGGCCGTCGCCGCGTTCGGCGAATTGCTCCTGCGCGGCGGCCGCTGGGGTGACCGTCAGCTCGTCCCGCGCGACTGGGTGGAACTCGCGACCAGCCGGCACATCGAGACCCTGCCGCTCCCGAACTGGTCACAGAACCCCGATTTCCTCCGCGGGTACGGCTACCAGTTCTGGATCTCGCGCCACGGCTACCACGGTCACGGCTCCTACGGCCAGTACTGCGTGGTGGTCCCGGAACACGATCTGGTGATCGCCGCGACCGGCGCCGTCGACCCAACCGACGCGCTGCCGGGCCTGTTCTGGGAGTGCCTGTTCCCGGGCCTCGACGATCCGGGAACCGCCAAGGACGACGAGCTCCTCGCCGAGCGCCTCCAACAGCTGTCCCTCCCGCCGGTCACGGGCTCGGCCGGACCCGGGCATCCCGTCGAGGCGAAGGCCGACGGCTCCGCAGCCGACTCACCGCTGACCGACGGCACCGCGGTGCTCGTCGAGCCGCTTGACGGCGGTTGGCTCGTACGCCTCGGGGACGCGGTCGAGATCGCGGTCGGCCACGGCGAGTGGCGGGAGAGTTCACCCCTCGGCCGCCCGATCGTCGCAACCGGCGCCTGGCAGGACGACAGGTTCGTCGCCGACATTTATGTCATCACCACTCCGCACCGGGTCCGCCTGGTTGTCGAGGCCGGTACGGCGGTCGCGGCCTGGAACGTCGTTCCGCTGACCGGCCCCAGCCTGGCGGTGCATGTCACCGCACCGCTCATGACCCGCCCCGACGTCAGTTAGCGGGTCAGGAACGTCTCGTCGGTGAGGTGGGACAGCTTGGCAGGGTTGCGGACGGCGTAGAGGCCGGCGATCTTGCCGTCCTCGACGTGCAGGACGGTGACGGTGTCGACTTCGTCGGTGAAGCGCAGGACGAGCGCCGGCTGCCCGTTGATCTGCGTTGTCTCCAGCGAGCCTTCGGCCAGGCGTTCCACGGCCAGGGCAAGCAGGCGGGCCACCTTCTCCGCGCCGACGACCGGGCGCGGGAGCGCCTGGACGACGCCGCCGCCGTCGCCGAGGAAGACGACGTCGGGCGCCAGGATGTCGACGAGGCCCTGCAGGTCACCGGTGTTCACAGCGCGCTGGAACGCGTCGATGGCGTCGCGGGTCTGGTCGGCCGACACGACACCTCGCGGGCGGCGGGCGGCGACGTGGGAGCGGGCCCGGTGCGCGATCTGGCGGACGGCCTCAGGGGTCTTGTCGACGGCTTTCGCGATCTCGTCGTAGTCGAGGCCGAACACCTCGCGGAGGACGAAGACCGCGCGTTCGGTCGGTTTGAGGGTCTCCAGGACCAGCAGCATCGCCATCGAGACGCTGTCGGCGAGCTCGACGTCCTCGGCGACGTCGGGCGCGGTGAGCAGCGGTTCCGGCAGCCACGGTCCGACGTACGACTCCTTGCGGCGGCCGAGCGTGCGCAGGCGTTGCAGGGCCTGGCGGCTGGCGATCCGGACCAGGTACGCGCGCTGGTCCAGCACCGTGTCGAGGTCCACACCGACCCACCGCAGCCACGTCTCCTGCAGCACGTCCTCGGCGTCCGCGGCGGAACCGAGGAGCTCGTAGGCGACGGTGAACAAGAGGTTGCGATGAGCAACGAAGGCCTCGGTGGCCCGGTCGGTACCGGTCATGGGCTGACTCCCTCGTACGCACGGATGACACCCACCAGATGCCGCCCGGCCGGATCCTGTGACAGCTGCGTCCGTATGGCGCTCGTCACGTCGGCGGACCGTCACGGGGGCCGGGCCGGCGGCATCTCGTGTTCATCCAGTAGATCCCATGAGTGAGGACGACGAACGATGGAACCCCGTATCGACCTGATGCAGAACGAACTCGGCGGCAAGCTGGCGAAGCGGCTGTTCGCCGTACACACCCTGCTGCAGCAGACCGGCCTGTCGCACACCACCCAGAACCTGGTGATGCTCCGGGCCAGTCAGATCAACGGCTGTGGAAACTGCATCGACATGCACGCCAAGGAGGCCGCGGCCGAGGGCGAGACCGCGACCCGGCTGAACCTCGTCGCGGGCTGGCGGCACTCGACCGTCTTCACCGAGGAGGAGCAGGCCGCGCTGGCGCTCACCGAGGAGGCGACGCGACTGTCCGAACTCCCCGGAGGCGTCTCGGACGAGACCTGGGCCAGGGCGAGCAAGTACTACGCCGAGGACCAACTGATCGCGCTCGTCACGCTGATCGCGATGATCAACGCGACCAACCGGCTCGCCGTAACACTCAACCAGCTCGGCGGCTCCTACGAGCCGGGCCTGATGTCGGCCGTCGCGGCCGGCTAGACCCGCGTCTCGTCCAGGTCCCAGATCCGCCGGCTGGTCCAGGCGTACTCCCAGGCCTGGATGTCCGGCGGCTCGATGCCGAGGCCGGTGAGGATGGCGCAGACCTGCTCGCGGTGGTGGTTGGCATGGTTGATCGCCTGCGCGACGAAGATGCCGGCCCGCGTGCCGCGGGTGTTGTCGTCGACGATGATCACGCGCTCGACGTCGAACGGCTGGGTCAGGAAGTACTCCCAGAGATCGCCGGCCTCGGCGTTCCAGCGGGCGAGCGTCTCCAGGTCGGCGGCCGGTTCGCTGTCGACGAAGTCGAGCGGCCGGTCCGCGATCCGGCGCAGGTAGCTGCCGTCGCAGCGCACGATGTGGTCGAGCGTCGCGAGAATGCCGCCGTACGTGCCGACGCCGGTGATCTGGAGCTGATCGGCGGTCAGGTTCTGCGCGCGACAGAAGTCGATCAGACTGCCCGTCGCCCAGTTGTTGTGCCGGATGGGGTCGTAGAGCACGTCGTTGAGTCCCATACCGGCCCAAGGTAGCCGCGAGGCCTCCCCGGGGACACCGGATTTCCCCGGGGAGGCCGAGCCTCAGCCCGCGGCGGCGATGTTCACCATCCAGTTGATGCCGAACCGGTCGGTGACCATGCCGAACTCGTCGCCCCACATCTGCTTCTCGAGCGGGACCGTCACCTTGCTGTCACCGGCGGACAGCTTCTCCCAGTACCCACGCAGCTCGTCGCCCTCGCCGCTGAGGCTGATCGCGATGTTCTGGCCGGGGTTGTACGGCATGCCCTGCGGCGTGTCGGACGCCATCAGCGTGAACCCGCTCGGGGTCTCGAGCTGGCTGTGCATCAGCTTCTCGTCGTCCTCCGGACCGTGACCGGCGCCGAACTCCTTGAAGGTGTTCGCGGACAGGTCACCGCCGAAGACGCTCTGGTAGAACTCCATCGCGGCGCGGGCGTCGCCGTCGAACTGGATGTACGGATTGAGCCGGGATGCCATCGGATTGTCCTTCCCCCATCTCGGCCGGCCCTTCTGGCCCGGCCCTCATTCTCCGCACAGTAGACCCGGCCACGGACAGTTCGCGACCCTTGGAAACCCGCCGTCCGGTTAAGGTCTGGCCATGATGTTGCGACATGTCACGATCGATGCCGGCAACCCGTACGAGCTGGCGCAGTTCTGGAGTACCGTGACCGGCTGGCCGGTGGCGGACGGGGACGAGCCGGGCGACACCGAGGTGCTGGTGCAGGCGCCGGCACCGGTGCCCGGGCTGCTGTTCATCGCGGTCCCGGAGGGGAAGACGGTGAAGAACCGGGTGCACTTCGACTGGGCCCCGACCGAGCGGACGCGGGACGAGGAGGTCGAGCGCATCCTGTCCCTCGGCGGCACCGTCCACGAGGACCACCGGGTCCCCGACGGCCGCGGCTGGGTCACGATGAAGGACCTCGAAGGCAACGAGTTCTGCGTAGAGCGCAGCGAGGCGGAACGGGCCGGCTGATCAGCCCGGCGGCCGGGGCGGGAAGCGGTCCAGGTACGCGCGGGCGCGGGGCCGCGGATCCTCGTGGTACAGCTCCGGCGGCCGGTGGTAGTTCTGCGCACAGAAGGTGGCGAGATCGGACGTGACCGGGACGAGTTCCCAGGCCGCGTCCGGCTCGTACGCCGCGGTCGCCGCGAGCAGCTCGTCCTGCAACGTCCACCCGTCGTGATCGAACGCCCACGTCCCGTCGGTCGCGATCACGTGGGACGGGTTCTCTTCGCCCGCCTTCCAGACCGCGCACACGCCGTACGCCGGGTTCCGCGCGACGAACTCCCACGCGAGGATGTGACACGCGCCCGCGGCGAAGAACGCCTGGTCCGTCCGCCGCCAGGACACCTCCTGGTCGGCCCGCTCCTCCGGCGTCCGCCGGAACATTCCTGCCGGCCGGTACATCAGGTCAGCGCCGTCGCCTGGGACCAGCGGATCTGCCAGCCGGCCGTCGTACGCCGGTAGCAGTCGAGGTGCCAGGCGTTGAGCGGACCGGGTTCACGGCCGTTGACGCCGATCTCGATCGCCGATTGGTAGCGCAGGACCGCGACCGCGCCGTCGACCATCACGTCGATGTCGGTGATCGGCTCGAAGTCCGGCGCGTGGATCGCGTCGGCCTCCGGGATCCGGCGGGCGACCAGGTGCGACAGGCGGGTGCGCTCGAGGTCGCGGAGGAGATCGGCTTCCGGCATGACCGAAAACCTACCCACGATCCGGCTCTTCGGAGATGCTGGTCTGGGAACCGGGGGGTTCGCTCCGAACACATGGGGGGTAGGAGCATGCAGCGAATGCGGGGGTCGCCGCGTCATGTCAGTGTGAGGAGACGACGGAGGCTGGGGGGCGTCGCGGTGGTGGACGACATACGACAGCGGCCGAGGCACGAGCGGGTGTCCGTGCTGCGGAAGTTTCTGGAGTCGGTCGCCGCGATCGGAGTGACGCTGCTCGTACTGGCCCTGCTCGGCGCGGTGCTCGTCGTCCTCGAGCCGCGGTCGACGAGCGCCGACAGCACGGTCGGCGGTTCGTACAGCGTGCCGTCCAAGGGCCCCGGGCGCTGGGGGTCGGGGACGCTCGGCCCGTGGGACGGCCTGGCCCGCCGGATCTCTCCCGAGGACGAGATCCGCGACGTGCTCGCGTTCGACGGGATCTTCATGTTCGGCGACAGCATCGCCGTCCAGGACAGCGCCGCACTCGAGCGGCTGCTGACGGATCGCACCGGCGAGTCGATCGCGATCCACGACTGGTCCGGGCAGCCGGCGTCCGCGGCCGTCGACGCGCTCGCGGAGTGGTCGCGCGACTACGGTCTGCCGCGGCGGATCGTGATGGCGGTCGGGACGAACGACATCTTCGACCCGCCCGCGTTCGCCGCCCAGGTCGAGCGCGCGCTCCGGATCGCCGGCCCGGACCGGACCGTGTACTGGGTGGACGTGTATGTGGCCCGCACCAAGCAGCCCGACGCCATCCGCGACGCCGACCTCGCCAACAGCACCTGGATCAACCAGCAGCTGCAGGACGCGGCGCTCCGGCACCCGAACCTGCGGATCATCGACTGGTCGGGCTTCCTGATGTCCCAGCCGGACCGCCCGGCCGAGTACCTGCGCGACGGCGTGCACACCAGCCGGCCGGCCGGCGGCGCGGCCCGCAACGAACTGATCGCGGACGCGCTCCACAGCCGGTAAACCTCGCAGCCCGGCTCCGCGTGAAGGATTGCGAGGAGGTGGGCATGTCCATCAAGCGCTGGTCGGTCTCGGCCTTTCTGATCGTGGTCCTGACCGCGTTCCTCCTGACCCTGCTGCATCTCGAGGCGCCGGCCGCACACGCGAAGGCGGCACCACCGGCCGTCGACCCCGGAAGCTACGGATCGGGCACGCTCGGGTCCTGGCAGGGAGACAACCACGTCATCTCGGACAGTGCAGCGGTGCGCGAGACGGTCAAGAACAACGGCGTGGTGCTCTTCGGCGACAGCATCGCCGTCCAGGACGGCGGCGCTCTCGGCCGGCTCCTCGGACAGCAGCTGCACACGTCGTTCGCGCAATACAGCTGGGCCGGCCAGCCGACCTCCGCCGCCGTCGACGCGATGGCGGTCTGGGCCCGTGAGTACGGTCTGCCGCGGCGGATCGTGATGGCGGTCGGGTCCAACGACATCTTCGACCCGCCCGCCTTCGCGGCCCAGGTCGAGCGCGCACTCCGGATCGCCGGGCCGGACCGGACGGTGTACTGGGTCGACGTCCAGGTCTCCCGGACCGACGAGCCCGCCGCGGTCCAGGTCGCCGACCAGCGCAACAGCGCCTGGATCGACCTGCAACTCGAACAGGCGGCGCTGCAGCACCCGAACCTGCGGATCGTGCACTGGGCCGAATTCCTCGCAGCCCATCCCCAGCGGCTGCACGCGGATCTGCGCGACGGCCGGCACACCACCGTCCCGGCCGGGCAGAACGCGCGAAACACCCTGATCCTGCAGGCGATCCGGCACGGCTGACGCTGCCCGTGCGGGCAACCGGAACCGAAGTCGGCGATCCGAAGCAACTTTTCCGGCCGCTCGCGACATCTATGAGGTAGAGGAACCATTCCGACCTCGGGGGGAACCGATGGCGACGTACCTGACAGGAGCCGGCCGGCCGCAATTTTGATGCCGGGCGCAACCTTCGACGAGCTGCCGCACGTTTCCGAGGTACCACGCACACCACTTGACCTTGTCCCGGGGATCGCCCCACCCGAATTCAGGTCTATGCCAGAATAGGCATGCCTTCGGGCATGCGGGGAGGACCCACGATGCCCGCGAGACATCTGCGTACGACCGGTGCGACCCTGCGACTCACGATCACGCTGCTCGTGAGCGCTGCCGTGCTGAGCGCCGTCCTGGTGATCCCGTGGGGCGGTTCCGAGCCCGAGGCAGCGCCGGACCCGACCGTGAGCCACACCCCGGAGCCGCCGACCGCGCCACCGGCGCCGGCGCGGCAGAACGTCTACACCTGCCCGGCGTACAGCGGGATCGACTCCGCGAACCCGGTCGCCAACCTCGCCAAGGACACCTTCACCTGGGGTACGACGCCGCCCACCAAGGTCGGCGACGGCAAGGGGAACGTCGACTGGCGGATGAACCCGGACAAGAACCCCAGCTGGTACATGTGGCTGCACTCGCTGCGGTGGCTCGGGCAAGGGATCAACGCGGCCGCGAAGGGCGACAAGGCCGCGCTGCAGCGGGTCAGCGCGATCGCGCGCGACTGGGTCAACGACAACCCGTACTCGTGGAAGTCCGACGTCGGTGCGTACGAGTCGACGATGCACCGCACCAACGTGCTGATCTGCCTGCGGCAGGCGGTGCTGTCGGGCCTGCGCGTGAGCAAGCTGCCGGCGACGTACGCCTGGCTGGACAAGACGCTGCTGCAGCACGCCTGGTTCCTGCAGAAGAACTACAGCGGCGACTGGAACCACGGCACCGACGAGAGCCTGGCGCTGTTCGGCGTCGGCTGCACGTTGAAGCGGGACGATCTGAAGAAGGTCGCGACCGACCGGCTGACCAGCGCGATCAAGACCTCCATCGACACGCAGGGGTCGACGAACGAGCAGTCGACGGCGTACGCGCAGTTCAACTACGCGCTCTGGGGACGGGCCATCGACGTACTGCGCAAGTGCGGGGCCGACCCCGGTACGACGATCACGGCGCGCCGGCGGGAGCTCGCGAAGTGGCTCGCGCTCGCGACCAACTCGCTCGGGAACCTGCCGCAGATCGGCGACTCCGAGGTGGTCCGCACGGTGCCCGTCACCGGGACGGTCCTGGAGTACGCCGGGACGCTCGGCGCGCGCGGGATCCGGCCGACGCAGCGGATCGGGATCTTCGACGCCGGGTACATCTTCGGGCGGACCGGCTGGGGCGAGAAGCGGCCGTTCACGCAGGAGTCGACGTACAGCATCCGGTTCGGTCCCGCGCGGAAGCTGCACGGGCACGAGGACCACACGTCGATCACCTACACGTCGCGCGGGCGGGACATCCTGATCGACGGCGGGCACTCCGGGTACAAGTGGGACGACTGGCGGAGCTGGGCGAAGAGCCAGTTCGCGCACAACGAGCTGACCGTCGCGTCGACCGCCGCCGAGCACCCGGACACCAAGCTGGTGCGCTCGTCGATCAAGGACACGTCGGAGTTCTACGAGCTGAAGGACAAGCTCGGAGCGGTCGACCGGACGCGTGGCGTGCTGGTGCTGAAGGACCCCGATCTGATGGTGGTGCTGGACCGCGGGACGTCGGGTTCGGACCAGCAGTACTCGACGCTGTGGCACCTGCCGGCGGACCAGAAGGTGGTTGTCAGCGGCAATGACCGGGCGGTGGCGGCGCGGCCGGGCGACCGGGTGAAGACCACGCTGCTGCAGATCCCGTTCCAGCAGGAGACCACGCCGATCGAGGTGACAACCGGGCAGCAGACTCCCGTCCAGGGGTGGCACTACCTGACGATCGACAAGCGGGTGCCGGCGCCGGTCGTGAAGTTCAACCGGTCCGGGCACGACGCGAACATCCTGTCCGTGATCGCGCCGAGCCGCGCCAACGCGGCGGTGTCGTACACGACGTCGTGGCAGGGGTCGCGGATGATCCTGAACCTCACCGTCGACGGCGTCACCACCACGGTCGGGGTGTCCGAGGACGGGACACTGCAGCGGATCAAGTAGGTGTGGCGGATCTCCAGCACTCATCAATCGCCGGTTTCGGCCCGCGCTGAGCGTGGACAGCGCCGATGAAGGCGAGTTGTGTAGTGCTGGAGATCCGCTCAGGCCTTCTTGGCGCCGACCGGTTGCCAGTCGCGCGGCGGGTCCTCGCCGACCCGGCCGTCGACGGCCTCGCGGATCAGGTCGGCGTGGCCGGTGTGGCGGCCGTACTCCTCGATCAGGTCGCAGACGAGCCGGAGCAGGCTGGGGTGGCGGCCGTCCGGCCAGCTGATGTGCGCCGGCTGGCCGAGCCCGCCGTCGGCGATCGCCGCCGTCAACGTCTCCCGCGAACGGGCGACCGCGCCGTCCCAGAGCGCGTACAGCTCCTCCGGGGTGTTGTCGACGGCGGAGTTGAACTCCCAGTCGTTGTCGTCCCGCCAGCCGTTGTCGAGCCACGGCCCACCCATCGGCTTGCCACGGAACTTCACGTCGAACATGTAGTCCTCGTTCGCCGCGAGATGCTTCAGCAACCCGCCGAGCGTGATCGACGACGCCCCGATCCGCGTGTTCAGCCCGTCCGCGTCGAGCGCGTCCACCTTGTACCGGAACGTCGTCCGCAGCCGGTCCAGCGCCCCGACCAGATGCTCCGCCTCACTCCCCGCCAACGGCGGCTCCCACCACGGCGAAACCCACTCATCCTCAGCCATAACTGCACCGTAAACCCCATTCCGGACAATCCCCTTCCGGAAAGTTCATAGACGGCGGGCGGGTTCACAGCGTGCGCCGTACGACGATGTTGCGTCTGGCTGTGGTGCGGTTCTCGGCGTGCGGCGTGAAGCCGGCGCTGAGGAAGGTGCTGAGTACGCCGCGGCCTGGGTCGCCGGGCATCGCCTTCACCGGGTAGGCCTCGACGATCCGGGCGCCCGAGGTCCGCGCGTACTCGACGGCCGCGTCGATCATCGGCGCAGTGAGGCCGCGTCCGCGGTAGCCGCGCTTCACGAAGAGGCAGTTGATCGCCCAGATCGTCTCGTCGCCGGGGTCGTCGATCGGCAGCGTCCTCGAGTGCATGATCGCGTAGTACGCCGTCCGCGGCGCGACCGCGCACCAGACCGCCGGCCGCGCGTGGACGTACCCGATCAGCCCGACGGGACTGCCCGCTTCGACGAAGCTCTGCAGCGCGGCGCGGTTCTCGGCATTTCCGTTCGCGGCAACTTGTGCGGACGGCAATCGACGCGCCATGCACCAGCAGCCGCGGGTCCCGCCGCTCGGCCCGAACAGCTCGAGCAGGTCGCCCCACCGCTCCTCATCAACTACCCGAGCCACGAACTCCATCGGGGCACTCATCGGCCGCGAGCGAGGCGCAGATAGAGGTCGCGGAGCAGGCAGATCTCGGCGCCGTGGTGGATGAGTTCGACGTTCGAGTAGAGGATGACGCGCGCGATCGGCTTGTCGGCGAACGCGGGCGGGGCGGTGGGACCCTGCGGCTGGGCGAGGCCGTCGTCGCCGAGGCGCCGTACGCCGTCGAGCCACCGCGCGTACACGTCGTCGAGTTGCTGCAGCGCTCCATCGGCGGTCCCCGCGAACTCGAACGTCGCGAGATCGGCCGCCGGACCGCCGAACCGCTTCGCGTTCGACTCCGCGAATCCCTCGATCAGATGCCCGAGCCGCCAGGCGATCGTGGTGACCGGCTCCGGATCCACGGTCTCGCCGTAGTCCCAGGTGAACTCCCCGGCGCCGAACGACAGCTGTGCACGGCTCGTGCCCCGACGGCTGAGTGTCCAGCAACCGTCGACCGGCTCCCAGAAGTACTCGTCGTCGGTCAGCCCGTCGAGCCTCGGCCGCAGCCGGGTCTGCCAGTGCGCGTCGATCTGATCAGTGACCTCGGCATTCCAGTCCACACCGGATGGTATTCACGGCTAGGTCCTGTCTGGTTATCCAGC
Source organism: Kribbella sp. NPDC051936 (assembly GCF_040680955.1). Taxonomy (NCBI): domain Bacteria; kingdom Bacillati; phylum Actinomycetota; class Actinomycetes; order Propionibacteriales; family Kribbellaceae; genus Kribbella; species Kribbella sp. NPDC051936. The sequence goes on from NZ_JBFAXS010000012.1 coordinate 44,134, forward strand.
GCCGTCGCGAGGAGGTGCCGCGCCACGGCGCCGCGCCGGCCTGTTCGCGGTCGACCTCGACGGGTCGATGATCGGCACGGTCACCCTCGACGAGCGGGAGGTTCGCCCGGACGTCGCGCCCGTCGAACTCGGCTACCTGTTCCTCCCGTCGTCCTGGGGCGAGGGCTACGCCACCGAAGCCTGCTCCGCCGCCCTCACCTGGCTCGCCGCCGCCCGCCCCGGCACTGCAGTGGCCCTCACCACCCAAACCGCCAACGTCGCGTCGATGCGCCTGGCAACCAAGCTCGGCTTCACCGAGGTGGAGCGCTACGAAGCCTGGGGCGCCGACCAGTGGCTGGGCGCCTGGTCTCCCCCTGCTTGAGCCAGGCGCCTGAGCCGCCGGGGATCAATGTCAAAAGCTGCAATTTGCCGCGGATCTGCAACCATCTCCCGCTCTCACGACATCTAATGAGGTGTAAGAGGTCTAGTCCTGATCTCCTGCAGGGGAGCAGGCGCGCGTGGGGGGAACACCGCAGTGGATCGCAGTACGAACAAGGGTCGGGCTGAGCAGGCGACGTCGCCGGGCGGGGCGGCGTCGCCGCGGGACGGGATGCCGGCGCGGCTGGATGCGCCTGTCCGGCTGCTCGTCGGGCCGGCCAACTTCGCGGGGCAGGGCAGCCGCTGGGCTCGCGCGCTCGAAAACCGGGCGACCAACACGAAAGCGACGTCCTTCGCCTTCTTCAAAGGCGTCCTCGACTACCCGGTCGACTACGGCGTTCCGGCCCGTACGTACCGGCGTAATCCCAGGTGGCGGCTGAACTTCTACAACCACGTCGTACGCAACTACACGCACGTGCTGCTCGAAGCGGCCCGCCCGGTCTTCGGCCCGTTGCACGGCCCGGACGGGTCCTTCGAGATCCCGCACCTGCTGACCAAGGGCCTGCACGTGGCGCTCATCGCGCACGGTTCCGACGTACGGATTCCCAGCCGGCACGTCGAGACCGAGCCCTGGTCGCCGTTCCCGGACCTCGAGGACGAGACTGTCGAGCTGCTCGAGCGCAACGCCACCCGCGCCGCGGAGCTGTTCACGTCGTACCCGGGCCAGGTGTACGTCTCCACGCCCGACCTCCTCGATTACGTCCCCCACGCGGCGTGGTGCCCGGTGATCGTCGACGTCGACGCCTGGCGCAGCGACGCCCCGGTGCTCGAACACGAGAAGCCTGTCGTGGCGCACGCGCCGAGCAAGTCGGCCATGAAGGGCTCGGAGCTGATCGACCCGATCATGGAGCGCCTGGCCGAGCGCGGCCTGATCACGTACCGGCGCGTCGAGGGGATCGACCCTGCGGACATGCCGGCCGTCTACCGGGACGCCGACATCGTTCTCGACCAGTTCCGCATCGGCAGCTACGGCGTCGCCGCCTGCGAGGCGATGGCCGCGGGCCGGGTCGTGATCGGCCACATCGCCCAGCACGTACGCGACCGCGTGGCCGCCGACACGGGGCTCGACCTCCCGATCGTCGACGCGACACCCGACACCATCGAGCAGGTCGTCCTCGACCTCATCGCGGATCCGGAGCGCGCCCGCGCGGTCGCCGCGCGCGGCCCGGCGTTCGTCGAGAAGGTGCATGACGGCCGCTGGTCGGCCGAGGCGCTGGCGTCGTTCGTCGAGCAGCCGGCTCCGGTGCCCGTCGACTGGAAGCCGTCGTGGATCCGGCCCAAGGTCGTCATGATGGCCGGCAACGACATCGTGTCCGACGCCCGCGTGCTCAAGTACGCGCAGACGGTGGCCAACTGGGACCTCGACGTCACCTGTATCGGCATCCCGGGGCGTCGGCTCCGGGGCGTTCGCCAGTTCGGCAAGGTGCAGGTGATGTGTCCGCCGATCCCCTCGAAGGTGCTGCTGACCGGGTGGCGCAGGCGGCTGACGATCGTCAAGGCCAACCTGAGGCCGTGGTTCAGCACCGAGGCGGAGTACCTGCTGGCGTACAGCCGCTGGCAGTACGCGAGTCGCGAGCTCCGTGCGGAGCGAGGCCGCGACCGCCGCGATCACGAGCGCAACGAGTCCGGGCGGGTACGGCGTTCCCTGCTCGGGCGGCTGCAGCGTGCGGTGCGTTGGCGCACCCTTCGGCTGCACCGCGCAGTACTGCAGGCCCGGGCGTACTTCGTCCGCCGCCCGCAACGCGACGTCGACCTCACCGACCTCGGGATCGGCAAGCGCCGCGCGCGGTTGCTCGCCCTGCACCGCCGCCTGCCGACGGGCCGCTGGCGACGGGTGATGCCGGAGGTGATGGACCAGGAGCTGACGCTGGGCCCGCTGCTCGACCGCCTCCTGATCGAGGTGATCCACGTGCACGACGTGTTCATGCTCGGCATCGCGGCACGCGCGGCACACCGGGCGGCGCTGGACGGGCGGAAGGTCAAGATCATCTACGACGCCCACGAGTACATCCCCGGCGTACCGGTGGTAGCTCCGCGCCGGGTCGCGGCGTACAGCGATCTCGAGCGCGAATTCATCCGCGACGCCGACCGTGTCATCACGGTGTCGGAGCCGCTGGCCCGCTGGCTGCAGCGCGATCACAAGCTGGCCGCGCTGCCCGACGTCGTCCTCAACGCACCGGTCGAACCGCCCGCGGACGCCGAGGTCACCGGGGTGCGCGTGCTGCTCGGGCTGTCGGAGGACGTGCCGCTGCTCGTGTACGGCGGGGGCGTCAACCGGGCCCGCGGCGTCGGGACGGTCGTCGAGGCGCTGCCGCAACTACCCGACGTACACCTCGCGATCGTCGCGCGGGCCAACTCCGTGACCGCGGAACTGCTGGCACGCGCCGTCGAGTTGGGCGTGAGCGACCGCGTCCACCTGGCGCCGTTCGTCAGCGCCGAAGTCGTGCCGGTGTATCTGCGCTCGGCAAGCATCGGCCTCAGCCCGCTGCTGCACGCGCCGAACCACGACATCGCGGTGACGAACAAGTTCTGCGAGTACATCGCGGCCGGCCTGCCGATCATCACCAGCGACACCCCCGCACAGGCCGATCTGGTGAACGAGCTCGACCTCGGTGCCGTCTACCCCGCAGGCGACGTGGACGGCCTCGCCCGCGCGATCAGCGCCGTACTCGCCGACCGCGACCGCATCGCCAAACGCATCGCCGACGACGCCGACCTCCTGCACCGCTTCTCCTGGTCCGCCCAGGCCGAGGTCATCCGATCCGTCTACACCGAAGTCATGGGCGAACTTCCCAACGCCGCCTGGACGCCCGCCGCCACCGTCGTACACAAACTCATCCCCGGCCCACCCGAGCCCCCAGAAACCAGATGGCACGCCTTCCGCAAGGCGCGAGCCGAGAAGCTCGCCTCAGACGGCGCCTAGCAGTATTCCTCGACGACGACCAATGACCGTTGGTCGTCAGCTTTGAATTCAGCGGCCACGAACTCGGTGTGATCGCCGGGCGCGCGTCCATCGCCGGCCGGCTTCAGGTAGGGCCGGATAGTCGCCACGAGGTTCACCCGCTCCGCGGTCGGTACCTCCTTGACCTCGTCGAGGTAGACATGCAGCACAGGCACAGCCGGGTCCCGTACCAAGTGCTCCAGGCGGCTCCACCGCAACTCGCCGCGCCGCATCCGCCAGAGCACGCCGCTCTCGTCAACCAACCGTCGGTCCCGGATCGGCGACCAGACCTCCACCGGCTCTCCGCCGCCTTCTGCGGAACCGCGGACCTTCTCAACCACATCAGCAAAAGCCTGCTGCTGCTCGGTCTTCCGCTTGCGCCCCATGCACCCATCATGAGGCGTCCAGCACTCGGGGGCATCGAAGGCGATCGAGGCCGGGACAATGAACCCCGGCGCCGGAGGATGACCTCTGACCTCGGGGCCTGGTGGAGCCGCCTGTCGGAATCGAACCGACGACCTCCTCACTACGCGGAGCGCGAGATTCCCCATGCGTATCCGCAGGTGCACCGGGCACCGGCCTTCTGATCCGTAGGAGCCTCGCTGCTACCCCGCCCGAATCCCGAGAACCCCCATCGGCTTGTGGTGTGGGCGCGGCCGTGTCATCTCTCCCGCCGGGCGCGAGCGGCCGGCGCCTGCTGCGGCGCCCACCGCCCCGCCTGGCACCTGCTTTGTGCACCCACCAACCAAAATCCTCGTCGAGGATTGGTTGGTGGGTGCTCAAAGTCAGGCTGGAGGGATCACGCGGGCGGCGTGATGCTCCAGATGCCGCGGCCGGCGGGAGTCGAAACTACGCCCAGGCGGGATCACGGCCGGTGAGGCCGAGGATGCGGTCCAAGGTGGTCGCGTCGGCCGGCACCGCGACCTGCGGTCCGTACATGCCCATCTCCCGCCCCTGCTCCACGCCGGCGAACATCGTGTCGTGCAGATGCGCCAGCAGGTCGGCGGGCAGTTCCAGCCGCTGCCCGGTCGCGACCGCGAGGTCCCAGCCGTGTACGGCCAACTCGCCGATGATCATGTCGCCCATGACGGCCGCGGGCAGCGTCTGCGGCGTGCCCATGCTCGTCTCGCCGGTCCAGGCGCTCGGCGGCGCCCACGACGACGTGATGTCATCCAGCAGGGCGAGCAGGCGGCCGCGCCAGTCGTCGGCTGCCAGGTCGACCTCGGACTCGGAGGTCGCCGGCTGCGGAACGGACTCCTTGCGGCCGGCGCCGGCGAGCGACGGACCCCAGAACAGCAGGTGGTTGACCAGAGCCCGCACGTCGTACTCCGTACATGGAGTCTTGTTGGCGAGCTGGTCGTCGGTGATGGTGTGGGCGACTGCGGCCATGGCCTCGGCAGCCTCGGAAACGTGTGACATGGCGGCGATGCTAGGCAGCGTTGGCCGGAGGGGTATTGAACAAAGGCGACATACACTCTGCCGGGTGGGACGGGACATTCGTGAGCTGGCGAGTGCGTGGAGCAAGTACCAGCGTCACGCGTTTCATGACCCGTCGCCGGCGCTGACGCCATGGGTGGAGCGTTACTGGGAGGCTCGCTGGGATTACGCCGAGCCCTACCGGCAGAAGATCGTGCCTTACCCGAACGTGCACCTGTCGTTCGGCGGCGGCCGCGCGGACGTCAGCGGCGTGTGCAGCGGCTACCAGATCAAGGTCCTCGAGGGCCGCGGCCACGTCTTCGGTGTCGCGTTCCGGCCGGGCTGCTTCCGCCCGTTCCTCGGTGCCTCCGTCTCGATGATCACGGACCGCGTCGTCCCGGCGACCGAGGTGTTCAGTACGGACCTGCCCACCGTGCTCGACGTGCCGACCATGGATGCGTTCCTGTTGAAACACCTGCCGGACGACGACGCCCGCGCACGCCAGGCGGTGGCCGCGGTCGAGTTGATCGCCAAGGACAAGGGCATGACCAGAGTCGAACGCCTCGCCGCTGAGCTAGGGCTGAGCATGCGGGCGCTGCAACGGCTGTTCGCGGAGTACGTCGGCATCGGCCCCAAGTGGGTGATCCGCCGCTACCGTCTGCACGAGGTGACCGCACGCATGGCCGCCGCCCGGCCGATCGACTGGGCCGCACTGGCGGCAGACCTCGGCTACGCCGACCAGGGCCACTTCATCCGCGACTTCAAAAACATGTTCGGCGAGCCACCGACCTGGTACGCGCACCGGTATTAGTCAAGGGCGTCGAGCGCCCAGCCCGCGTCCCCCGGCGTCTTCCGCCGACTGATCTGCGACACCCGCCCGCGAGTTGATCTGCGAAGGCCGAGAGCGCGGATCGCGTCGGATGAGTACGTTTCGGCCGCCGGAGTCAGATGCCTCAGCGGTTGTCTTGCCTGATTCCCTCTAAGGTCCCGCGAAGTCCCGGGCTCTGATCCGTCATCTCCTGGCGCAACTTTGGGACTGCCGCGTCGCGAAGTACCACCAAGATCTCGGCGACCAACGGTTCGGTGTCCTGCGAGGCGTACAGCCTCCACCAGTGATCGCCGCCGTGGGTGAGGTGGCCGATGCGCTGCAAATAGCGGTGCTTGTCCGATCCTGTTCGGCGATGGCTTGGCGGAAAGGTGCGGGGAGCGTTCTCTCGCTTCGTCCCATGCCTGCTTGCCGACGACGAGAAGGTTGATGGTGAACTTCACCCATTCGGCGTTGCTCGAACTCGAACTCTGGAAGCCCAGCATTACCCAGTCTCGGTCGTCAGGAAGCACGAAGAGGCGGCCCGAGGCCTTGAAGCCCGACTCTCGGAGCGCAGGGGCCCAGCGATTCGCTAACACGCTCTTGAAGAGCTCGGGTGCCCGCTCGTCCGCCGGTGGCGTCTGGGGACTGTCGCTGGCTCGCTGCTTCTTGCGCTTGAGGAACGCCATGCCGAAAGTCTCGCAGCGGCCCCCCGACCGGCGCACTCATCGGCATGGGCACTGCACCATCGGCGGCAGATCCGTAAGCTTCCGGCTCCAACCGGGACGCGGCATCATTGGCGCGGCGAGCGATCTCTGTGGAAGGTGATGACGTGGATCGGCTTGGTCGATTCCTCGAGCTGTGGTTTGGCCAGCAAAGCGGCGGTAAGGACGACGACCCGGCGAGCACCGTCGGTCGAGTTCTGAGGTTCAACCGTCCAGCGCCGCCGGGCACGTTTGACGGTGCCGTCGAAGTACTGGTCGTCGAGAACCAAGGCGTGTGGCTCTGGGGCAAGGACGCCGATGACCGCTACGTCGAGCGGGAGAACGAGCCCGGGGTGCCTTGGCAAGAGACTGGCGAAAGCACCGAGGAGTTCTGGCTCCACCACGCGGCTTTCGATGCCGTTTCCAACCTTCCCGCCAGTCGCAGCGCGCACTGCTTCGATGCTGCGACTGTCCGGAGCATCGAGAGCGCAACAACGCCGCTGCCGTGTAACTCCTGGTCATGGCCAGGCACGGGTCACTCGCTGCTCTACCGCGGAGCCTCCGTGCTCATGATCTGTGGCGATGGGACCGACTTCTGGGTCGTCGCCTCAGCCCCCACCGAGTCCGACCTGCGCTGGCTCGACGACCTCTACCTGACCTGGGACGAGTCGGATTCGCGCCGTGATGACGCATGAGGTGCCGCGAATGCTTGCCGGGCGGAAGCGCGATCATCGGCAGAATCGGTAGACCTGTCAGGTGGCGGAGGCCATGTAGGCGGCAAGGATGTAGGTGGGGTGGCGGTCAAGGTTGTTGCGGGCGCGGTCGTAGCGCATGGTGGTTCGCGGATCGGCGTGGGGGGCAGCGATTCGCACATCGCGCAGGTAGACGCCGGCGTCGAGCATGGTGGTGACGAAGGTGTGCCTGAGCATGTGCGGGTGCATCCGTGGCAGCCTGGCGCCGGCTTGTTCGGCGAGGTGCCGCAGTCGGCGGGTGGCGCAGTGCCGGTCCATCCGGGTGCGCGTGAGGTCAGCAGGATCGGTCCGGCGGTCCGGTCGTCGATGGCGCGTTCGATGGCGCGGCCCAGGGCTGGGGGAAGCGGCGCCAGGGCGATCTTGTCGCCCTTGCCCGTGCACGCGCAGAACCCGGTGGCCGTGTTGTTCGCCGAGGTCGCGGATGTCGCTGGCGGTGGCCTCGAAGATCCGTAGCCCGAGCAGACCCAACATGGTGACCAGGGCAAAAGTCGCACCGGTTGGGTGATTGCCTGGCGGCAGTCAGCATGGCTTCGAACTGCAGGTGTGTCAGCCCGAGGGTCGGGGACTGGGCCGGTACTTGGGGGCGGCGCACGTACTCGGCTGGGGAGTGCTCAAGGACGCCGTCGATCACACACGTGCGGTAGAAGCCGGCGACGACCGACAACCGTCGGGACACCGTCGATGGCTGGTACCGACGCACCTCTTGGAGCCAGCGGATGTACAGCTCGATGTGGGGCCGCCTCGCTCGCAGAGGATCAAGCGCGCGCTGCTGGCACCACCGCAGATACCCGCGCAGGTCTGAGTCGGTATGGATGCGGGACTGGCCCTTGAACCGAGCAAGGTAAGCCGCGACAGCCAACCGCAGCACGCCAGACGTAGCGACAACGACACCGGAAACGGCCGGCCCCGATTGTGAGATCTCCATCCCCCAAGCGCCCAGGGCGCGGCACGTCGCGTCAACAACCCCGCAAGCACCATCTGCGGCATGAGCGGACGTTCGGTGACAGGGTCCGTTGAACCACTATTGTCGAGGCCATGGAGCGTGCTGAGCGTGGAGGCTTGTGCCTCACCCTTGAGGAGGCTGAGATCGTTCGAGCCGCCCTCTTCACCATTGAGCATTACATGAACAACGTCTGGGATGAGACCGAGGTCCGTGCCGTATCAGGTTTCACGGTCGACCGGTTTGCGAGTGTCCGTCAGGCGATCGACGCGGCCAGCGATGGGCCATCCCGCTGAGCTCGTAGGTCGCGACGGGTGATCGCCACTGCGCTCTGATCGCGGCATGTCCGTGCGTCGGCGAGTGACCGCGCGGCGGTAGCGTGCTTGGTCTCAAGCCGTCGAGGGGTCGATGTCATCGTTATCAAGCCAGGCCCTGAACTTCGCGTACTCAGTCGGCGCTGAGCCGTACAGGTGCACCTGACCGGTGGCCTTTTCGACAACGAACGGGCAGGCGCCGACCAGTAGGTCTCGGAAGTCTTGTGTGCGAAGCCAGCGACGGGTTGCCACGTGAACTACCCACGCCTGGGAGTGCTCGTCGACCTTCCACACGACGACTTGCTCGTCGGGCTTTGCCGGAGGCGGCCAGTCGGCCAGAGCCGCGTCAACTGCGGTGCGGGCCTCGCCTTCGTCGATCACGCAGTCAACATAAGGCAGTCCCTAGGGACGTCCGCAACTCGGCATGACCGCGCATCACTCGCAAGGCATGACCGCGCGGAACGCGGCAGATCCGGGCGTTACTTAGCTCGGTCGGCCCTCACCCTTCGGGCGGCGAAACCTCATAACCGTGCCGTACCCACCGAGGACAAACGCCGCTGAGAATCCGGCCACCGTAAGCAGGACCGATTGAAGGCCGGCCGCCACGACGAGGAGGACTATGAGGACGGCGCTCGCCGCGGAGTACCGGTCACCGACCCGACCGATGCGGAGTGCTCCGAACCCGATCGCCCACAGAATCATCGCTGCAACGCTCGCCACCGTGAACAACCAGCCCGGCTCTCCGTGCCAAGCGGCTTCGGCGATGAGTAACATGGCGCCATTCTTGCCCCGACCCTCCGGTAGCTGCCAACCCAGTCAGCGCGGCAGGCTGTTGATTGCCACGCTCACGCACGCATGCATACGGTGTGTCAGCGACCTACTGTTTGCGGCAGATGAGTGCGGTTCGGTGTCAATGTCGTGTGGCCGCGAGCCACCAGTCGAGGGTGGCGGTTCCAGCCTCCAAGCCGTCGAACTGCTTGCGCGCATGCTCGACGAGATCCGCTGGTAGACGAACGGCGTGGTCGTAGACGTAATGGGCTAAGCCTTCGGGCCACTGATAGGTGCCGTCGGAGAACTCCAGCGCGCCGTTGTGCTTGCCACAGACGCGGCAAGGCGAGAGTCCCATGTAGGAGACGACCATTGTGCCGCTGCAGAGGTAGGACCAGACCAGGTGCCGCTCGTCTGCAGCCCATGACTCATCGACAAGATCCGTCGGGTCCGGGTACTCGGGATGCTTCTCGTTACGCCAGTAGCCGGAGAGCCGCCGTTCCATCACGGGAACAGTCTCGTCCCGCAGCCTGACGTGCGCCAAGTTGCCGGGCCCCACACGGAACGCACTGAACTCGGCAGATCCGTGCGTTGGCCGGTGTCACGCGGTCGTCGCCAGGTTCATGCCGGTCGAGAATCAGTTGGCGGACGTGTGTCACGCATCTGCTGGCAGGTCACACGCCGCCAGGTCGCCCTGCTCGTCCGATTGATATGAGACAGTCGGAGCCCGGGGCTTGGCATGTTGGAGATCGGGATGTGGGGGTGCTGATGACGCAAGATCGTCGGCCGGGGGTACTTCGCAGGTGGTTCGACGAACGCGCGTTCGGCTATAACTGGACCCCGTTCGGTATTGACCAGATGCTCGTGGTCGGTCCGCTGCTAGGCGCGCTTGGCTGGGCGATCGGATGGCTGGCGGCCACCGTGGCGGGCTCGCCACAACCTGGCGAGATCGGCGCGATGGTTGGAGGCGGGATCCTTGTCACGTACTGGCTGGCAGTAACGCTGGGAACGCTCGCCTTCCGCTTGCACGATTGGCGTGCCCGCGCTGCACGGATGCGTGACACAGTCGGGCCGTTTGAGAAGACCTGGTCCGACTTGACCGCGGCTGCGTTTCGCGCCCTCGGCCAGGCGCGCCCACCGGACCTGCCCGCGGAAAGGAAAGGTGGGATCGACGGGGACTTGTGGCATGTGGTTGATGACCGCCCCCGTGCCGTCATCATGGAGGCTTTCGCTCGCCTGGAGAGGCGCGTCTCCGGTGTGGCGAAACCTTCACCAACGGTAGCGGCTCGGGCGCACACGCTTCTGCAGCAGCTCCGGCAACTCGCAGTTCTGCACGAGTTTGCGATCGCACCTCGGAAAGCACGAGAGTTTCTATACCTCTGCGCGCTAACCGATGAATCCTTTCGAGGAAATCGCGAGTGATCGACTTCGATCTATTACCGATACTGTCTGCCGACAACATCCTCCGACCGTCCTGAACTCGGCAGATCCGTACATTGGCCGGCCACCTCAAGTTGGTCGCCAGACGCCTGGCCTGTCGCACATCAGCCACGGGAATCTGTCGCGGATCTATTGGCGAACCACACCAGATGAGTCAGGCTGTCTGCCACTTTTGGAGCAACATCAGTCCGACGCGGTGGCTCCCGTCGCATCCGGCGCGCCGAGGACTTGAGCTGGTCTGCCCGGGCAGCGAGCGCCATCGTCCGCAGGGCTTTCACGGGGTTCGCTGGTCCTTGCGAGGGCCTTGTTTCTGTGTAGTCGTGGCGGCCCAGCTGGCGAGTAGCTTCAAGGCGTCTTCGGTGGCGGAGCCGGGGTCGGCTGCGTAGATGGTCATGGTGAGGTCGGTCTCGACGCGCGGCCGGCGCCAGAAGCGGTTGGCTGCCCGCAGGGGGTCCATAGCCCTGACCGCTGGAGACGTTGGACCCTCGTGCGCACGAGCGCGGAGCGGATGATGGCAGAAGAGACGAGCTGCCCCGTTCGCTACCGGGGAGACTCCCGGTGGTCAGGGCCCAACCGAGGGAGGTTCCCATGCGAGTACTACACACACCGAGATCCTCGAAGAAGGCTCCGGCCCGCGACGGGCCGATCTCACGGACCGCGAAGTCGACCGGCCGGTTCGGCTTCCACCTCCTGGAAATGTGCGCGGTCATGTGCCTCGGGGGTGGGGTCTTGATTGCCGTGTTCTTCGGCGTCGCGGCGCTTCTCGGGTTCACCGAACTGAGACAGGACGCCCCCGCGCTGTCAGCGCTCATCTGCTCCGTCATCCTGGCGGGTGCGATGACTGGCTGGATGCGGTTCCGGCGCATGGAGTGGCGACCCACTCTGGAGATGGCCGGGTCGTCCGTGGCAGCCGGCGTACTGCTGATTGTCGGGTACTGGACCGGCATCGTGTCGCAGGAGGCACTGGTTCCGAGCGTGTGCGGTCTGGCATGCGTCGCCATGATCGCCGTCATGCTGTTCCGCCTGCCGCTCTACTCAACTGGCCACGCCGGCCACCAAGGCGGTGCGACCTGAGCGACTGCCGGAGGCAGGTCCGGAGAGCGCTGACCCGCGAGCGCCGGGACCCGAAGGTGGCTCAGCGCGTCCCGGGCACGCCCCGGCGGCGACGACCATGGACCTCTACGGGCACCTGACCGAACCTCGCGGACGCCTTCAGGAGGCGCGGGGACACCACGGCAACCGAAGGCGATCGAGGCTGGGAACGACGAACCCCCAGCGTCGGAGAGTGACCTCTGACCTGGGGGTTTGGTGGAGCCGCCTGTCGGAATCGAACCGACGACCTTCTCATTACGAGTGCTGCTGACCATCGTTCGCGTCTGTTCGCTGTGGTTCGCATTGCCTTATCTGCAAGGCGATTGGTCTTCCATGAACGATCGCGAACGGCCGCGTACTGCAACTGGTACTGCAACTGTCCGGAGATGGTCCGGTGGCCTGCCAGCGCCTCTCCTCGTGTTGCCCATTGTGGCTTGGGCCGGGAACTGCAGCGACGGCCTTCACGTCCGTCGAGGATTGGTTCGCCGACTATCACCTGGTGCCGATCGACGTCTGCCGGACAGGCCGATGTCGGTACTTGTGCCAGCAGAGTCAGCTTCGCCGAAGCTCGCAGAAGGTCTATTGCCGGGGCCATCTGGCGCCTCTCCTTCGACCACGTCGCTACATGATTCGCTAGGCTTCAGTCCTGTTCTATGCACCTGGGGAGGGCATCTTGGACGAACGCATCATGGTTCTGCTGGGCGCTGGCGCGTCGGTTGAGGCTGGGCTTCCGACATCGACTCAATTGACGCAGCGCATTGTTGAAGACATCAGTCGAAGCTCCAACGGCGCCTACCGAGGTCTATCCCCGGCGATCAACTTCGCGATTGGGGCTCTAATCGCTCATGATACAGCTCGGGGCGGAGATGCCTTTGCAGGCGTAGATGTTGAACGTCTATTCGCAGCCGTCCGAATGCTGTCTGATCGAGATAACCTGGAAATCGCACCTTTTGTTTCCGCCTGGAGCGATGGATTACGATTCATGCGACGGAAAGGGCGCATGCCAGCCTTCTTCAAGGACAATTTTAGTAGAGCATTAACTACCGGCAGTGGAACCACACTGGATAGACTATTTGCTGATGCCGTACGGGCTGTAGTTAACGAGGCGACCGCCGATGAAATCTTCGCCGAACTGGGCGGCGACATGATCGGCTCCTTGAGAGGATGTTTAGACCTCGATGGGTCATCAGTCGACTACCTAGCTCCATTGCTTGCCAGGTCAGATGACACTACGACAATCGCAACGCTCAACTACGATCGATCGATCGAATTGCTTGCTGGGCGGGCCGGGTTAGATCTCACAACTGGCATCGATCTCTGGTCAGGCGGCTACGACTGGGATTGGGAAGCGGGGAAGGACGTCTACCTCCTGAAGCTTCATGGCTCGCTCGACTGGAGGATCGAGATGGAGCAGACGGAGAACGGAATGGCTCACGAAGTAGTTCGATCGTTTTTGAAATCCGACAATGATGGATTTCAACGACTAGGAGCCGCCAACCTCGGCGTAATCTTCGGCCAGCGCGAGAAGCTTCGCGCAGACGGACCTTTCCTGGCGATGTTGCGAGAGTTTGGAGAGATGCTCAAGACCTGCGAGCGCCTGGTCGTTGTTGGATATTCGTTCCGTGACGATCACATCAATGCAGCTATCCGTCGCTGGTTCACCGATCGCCCCAAACCAAAGGTTACTCTCATCGATCCCATGCTCGCCGACGAGCAATGGGTATACTCTCGGATTTCTCCCTTCCTGAAAGAACTGCTCCGCGCCATGCGAGAGGGTTATTCAAATGAATTCAAACCCGAACATCAGTTGCTAGGTGTCGGTGCGGGCGCAGGTCTCAGGCAGGTATTCGGTGATGGTCCGGAGCTTCAGCCGGTAGATATTGTTCGCCACGCGCTCGCATCCCCGTCTGAAGATTGACGGTTACGTGTCAAGCGCGCGGGCAGACCTCCCGCATCGCCCCGATAGCTGCCGACCTTAGGTTCGGTGCGGTGCGGGTCAAGGGTCGGAGATCCCGGAGGGACGCCGTAGGCGCCCTTGACGCGTGCCGTGCCGGACCGTCCTCTCCATGATTGCTAGCGGGGCGATGCGGGAACCCACGGAACCGGCGGGCGGCTCGGCCAACCGAGTGAAGGAGGCAGGTAGCCGGCCATTCCCGGCGACTTCTGCACCGGCAGGGTGTCGAGCGTTGATGGCGAGTTCTGCTGTCTTCGACCCGGCACCCTTTGGCACGTGCGCGCCAAGCCAAGGGACGCGCCCAGAACGGAGCGCTAGCGGAGTGGCGGGCAGGCGGCCCGCCCTGTGGTGGCGGCGCGCTTTCGGGCCCTGGAGGGGCCCGTCTTGAAGACGTAGAGAAACTTGTCATGAGTCCGAAGGGCACGAAGGGCACGGTGTCCCGGGGGAGATACAGGCGGGGACCGCTAGGCTCCGCACAACGAGATCAGCCTGAGGGGGCCGTGTCGTGCAGGTCAAGTCACCGCTTCAGCAACTGCTGTTTACGACGTCACTCGTCCAAACGAGTAGCAGCGCAGGAACGGCCTTCGTGTTCGTCGTGCCCTCCGGAGAGAGTCAGGTATACGTCCTGGTCTCGAACAAGCATGTTGTTGCTGAGCGCGGGCCAGGATCGTTCAGCCTGGCAGAGCGGGACTCGACAGACGCCAGCGGCAACACCGTCAAACTCGGCACGCGAATCAACTTCGCCGACGAGGATCTTGCTCGCCACTGGACGGGTCATCCTGATCCGAATGTCGACGTTTCTGCGATGTTCCTCGGCCCCTTCATCAATAGGGCGGCCGCTGAAGGTAAGCAGACCTTCTTCCGTGCAATCGGCGAGGAGAACTTTCCTTCAAACTCGGCGGCGGCAGACCTGGACCCTCTGGAGCCTGTTGCGTTCGTTGGGTATCCCAACGCCTTGTTCGACAAGGTCAACTTGACACCAATTGCTCGGTGGGGACACATCGCCACTCCTGTCGCGCTTGACTACAACGGACTGCCTGCCTTCCTCATCGATGCGTCAATCTTCCCCGGCAGTAGTGGCAGTCCCGTCTTCATCGCTCAACTCAACGGCTACCGAGAGAACGGAACCATACATGTCGGCGCGAGCCGGGTGATGTTTGCAGGCCTAGTCGCTTCGGTTCACGTTCAGCAAGACCAAGCCCAGCTCGTCACCGCCCGCCCACGGCACGTCGTCTTGAATCAATTGATGGACTTAGGCATTGTCTTCAACTGGCGAGCCGTAAAGGAAACCGTTCAGGCGCTCTACGCCGCGCACGGGTTCACGTACGGGTCCGATGTTCGGCCATCGGTTGCTCCTCCCTCAGTCGCCGTAACCGAGGAAGAGGAACCTCCTCTACGACCTGACGATGCCACCGGTCGCAGCTAGAACTGGGGTGTGCTAGAACAGTGGCGTGGAGCTACTGCATCGGGGCAAGGTTCGGGATGTGTACAGCGATCGCCCGGGAGAGGTGATCCTGGTTGCGACTGATCGCGTGTCGGTCTATGACGTGGTGCTGCCGACACCGATCCCTGACAAGGGGAAGTTGCTGACATCGCTGTCGCTGTGGTGGTTCGAGCAGTTGGCGGATGTCATGCCGAACCACGTCATCTCAGCAACTGATGTGCCGGCCGAATTCGAGGGCCGCGCTGTGCGGTGCCAGCAAGTCGACATTGTGCAGGTCGAGTGCATCGCCCGCGGCTACTTGGCGGGTCTCGGCTGGGACGCCTACCGGGAGACCGGGAAGATCTCAGGCGTTGAGATCAAGCCTGGACTGCTCGAAGGCGACAAGCTCCCGGAGCCGGTGTTCACACCTACGACCAAGACCGCTCCTGAGGACGGGCACGACGAGCCGATGACCTTCGATGAGGTTTCGGAGGCCGTTGGAGCGGAGCTCGCGGAAGCTCTGAAGGAGAAGACGCTAGAGCTCTTCAAACGCGCTACGGCGATCACCGATGGTCGCGGGGTGCACCTCGCAGACACGAAGTTTGAGTTCGGACTCGCCAAGGACGGCACCTTGGTCCTGGCGGACGAGGTTCTGACCTCGGATTCCTCGAGGTACTGGCGTGACGAGGACTGGAAGCCAGGGCAGCGGCAGATCTCCTACGACAAGCAGTTCGTACGCGATTGGGCACGTGACCTTGGCACCTGGGACAAGACTCCTCCAGGCCCTGAGATCCCTTCGGCGGTCATTGAGGAGACGCGGGCACGCTACGTTGCCATGTACGAACGCATCACCGGTCTGAAGTGGGATTGACGATGGCCACCTGGGACGAGATCGCAGAAGCACGGCTGGCTGACGTGTTGGAGCTGCAGAAGGTGCACAAACGCCTGCTCGCAGCCAGAGAGCAGGGGATTGAACCGGATCCTCATGATGTTGAGATTGCCCGCTCTGTGGCGGCCACAGGCTATGGCGGCATCGACCGCGTCAACGCGCGGGACGATTACTAGACCCTCTCGCACTCCAACACCTATGATGGTGGTGTTCTAGAACACCGATTGGAGACGTTGAGGTCAGTCATGCCCCCGAAGTTGGAGCGCCCCGCTCCCCCGTATCAGCAGATCGCGAATGAGATCCGAAGCAGGATCTCGAATGGCGATCTACAGGCCGGCGACCTGGTGCCCTCGGTCCGCTCGCTGATGCGCGATTACGGTGTGGCTATCGCGACCGCCCAGAAGGCATTGTCAGCTCTGCGCGCTGAGGGATACATCAAGCCAGAGCGTGGCGTCGGAAGCCTTGTCACAACGGAAGAGGAACGCGGACGAGCGGCGAACGATCGCGTCGGCAAGGCTCGACGTACCGGCAAGGTGTACCCGACAGGCCAGTACGCGAAGATCACCGACGCGGGGCTAG
Organism: Kribbella sp. NPDC051936; assembly: GCF_040680955.1. Classification (NCBI taxonomy): domain Bacteria; kingdom Bacillati; phylum Actinomycetota; class Actinomycetes; order Propionibacteriales; family Kribbellaceae; genus Kribbella; species Kribbella sp. NPDC051936. Next base: position 60,568 of record NZ_JBFAXS010000012.1, read on the forward strand.
GAGAGGCTACGGAGCAGATTGCCGATGCCCTCGGAATCAAGGTCGGAAGCCCGGTTATCCGCCGTGTGCGCAGGACATTCAGGGCTGACGGGAAGCCAGTCTCCGCGTCAACGTCGTACTTTCGAGGCGACCTGGCGAAGCGTGCGCCGCTCCTGTTGACCTCGGAGCGCATCCGCGAGGGCACATTCATGTACGTCGCGAACACCCTGAAGCGCAACGTCGACGCCTGGCAAGACCAGTTCGAACCGGCGATAGCAACAGCCGATCAGGCAGAGAGCCTCGGCTTGGACGATGGCGCCCTGATCATGCTCGGGCGGAACTGGATCTACGACGACGCAGGCGACGTACTGGAGTACGGCGAGAGCATCACGTACGGCCGAGTGACGTATCGGGGTCGGCTCGGCGACTGACCATCTAGGCGGTTGACGCGTACGTGTCAACCGTCAGTTAGAAATTCGTCGCGCTGAGTGCTTGAAGACTCGACATAGGTGTTCTAGTATCTGAACTAGAACACCTGCTCAACGGGAGCGGGTCGGACGCCTAGAAGGGGCGATTCCTCATGAAGCTGACCATCGACACCACGGGCAAGACGTTCACGGTCACCAAGGGCGTGGAGGAGAAGAAGGACCAGAACGACCGTCAGAAGTTCGACCGGATCACCAAGGAGCCGCTCTGGACGGTCCAGGTGATGGCGCTCGACGAGACGGGCGGCGAGATGATCAACGTGACTTTGGCCGGCAACGCCATGCCGAAGATCAACGTGGGTCAGACCGTCGTACCGGTCGAGCTTGAGGCCATGCCGTGGGCCACCAATGGGCGGAACGGTGTCGCGTACCGGGCGAAGTCTCTGAACGCTCAGGCGGCTGGCAAGGCTGCCTAGTTCTCCACTGATCCCGTGATCTCGTGCAACTGCTCAGCTAAGGGGTAGTCATGTCGCAACCGATGGAAGATCGATCCGTCACAGCGAATCAAGCACGGTCCGAGTACGTGGCCAAGTGCAACGAAATCATCGAGATCGAACTGGTGATCGTCTTCTTCGACAAGGCCATCGCCGACAGCCTGAACCGGGCTGAACCTGTCGTTGCGATCAGCAACGATGCAACCGCCGTCTACGCCTCGGAGGCGTTCTGGCAACTGCTCGACCTGTACCGCGAGGCTTGTGATCGTCGCCTCGATCTGTACGCCGCACGCGACTACGCGTACGCGGTCTGGAAGTCGGCCCCGCCCACGGAATCGGGTGAAGCCACCGCGGTTGACGCGTACGTGTCAACACCGGTCATCAATCACTAGTACAACCGCTGGAAACCAAGAACGGCCCTCGAAAGGGCCGCTCCCTGGAACTGGACACGAAGTCGGGCTCTTGGCCTAGGAAACCTTTCCCGGCTTCGTGTCTCTCCTGACGCAACCCCCTACAAGGGAGGTCTTGTCATGCCCAAATCTACCCGCACACGCTCGACGCGTCGAGCACCACGCGGCAGCGTCGCACGCGGCGCGATCGAAACCATCACCCGACCGCAGCAGACCTGGCCGGTCAAACTGCTGCTCACCGTCTGGCGCTGGCGCTGGGAACTGCTCCTGGTCGCGACCGTCGTCTACATCGTCATCGCTCACGGCGACGCGATCACCGGCTACTTCCGGTCCAACCCGCTGTGGCTCAACGCTCTGCTGATCATCGTCCTCTGCGGATGGATCGTCACCGACAACCCCGCACGCCGGTTCACCCTGAACCGGATGTGGTGTCTCATCACCCGGCACCGTCTCCGCGCATGCCTGATCGAGATGCGGATCCTGAACTACTCGGGGAACATCCCGTTCATCCTGGCGTGCTTCTCCACGAAAACCGGCCAGGTCGTCTGGCTGTGGATGCGCCCCGGCCAGTCAGTCGAAGACCTCGACAACAAGGCCGAAAGCCTGGCCTCCGCTTGTTGGGCAAGCAAGGCCACCATCGCCCGCTCGAAACGCAACGCCGCCATCGTGCGGATCGACATCGACCGCCGCGACCCCCTGGCGAAGACACACATCACCTCACCACTGCTCAACGACACCAGCGACATGCCCGAAGCGGCAGTCGCCGACGACGCCGTCATGGCCTTCCTCGCGCCAGACACCACCGACAGCGCCCCCGACGAGTCCACCACACAGCCGCCGGCCAAAACCGGCACTGCTGCTGAGACCCGCACTCGAACTTCCAAGACCAAGACCACCGCTGCCGTGAACGACAGCCAGACGGTGATCTTGGGCTCCAACGGAGAAGACGTGTCCGACTATGTCTAGCTTCAAACCGAAATCGGTGCTCCCCCGGCTCAAGCCGGGGGTCACCCCCGCACCCAAAAGTGCACTGTCCATCTACAACCCGATCTACCTCGGCCTCGACGCACGCGGCAAACGTGTCCGCGTGACGCTGATGTACCGCAACATCCTCATCGGCGGTGAACCCGGCGCGGGCAAGTCCGTAGCCCAAGGCAACATCGTCGCCCACGCCGCACTGTGCATCGACGTGGATCTCATCCTCATCGACGGCAAGATCGTTGAACTGTTGCCGTACGCACCGGTCGCGAAAGAGTTCGTCGGCAACGACATGACCAAGGCGCTCCGCGTCCTGCGGGAACTCCAGAAAGACCTGGACGAACGCTACCTGCACCTGGCACGCACAGGCCGAAAGAAGATCGTCCCCGGCGACGGGTTCCGGGCCAAGCTCCTGTGCATCGATGAGCTGGCGTACTTCACCGTCACCGTCGGCACCAAGGAACAGCAAGAAGAGTTCCGCACGCTGGTGCGTGACGTCGTCGCTCGTGGCCGCGCTGCGGGCATCATCACCGTCGCATCCACACAGCGCCCCAGCGCTGACATCGTCCCGACCTCACTGCGGGACCTGTTCGGCTACCGGCTCGCATTCCGATGCGCGACCGACTCCAGCAGCGACATCATCCTCGGCACCGGCTGGGCCAAACAAGGCCACACCGCCGTGGACATCGAACCCGAAGCCCTCGGCGTCGGACTGCTCCGTGCCGAAGGCGGATTCCCCCGCCGACTCAAGACGGCACACCTCGAAGACGACCACGTCAACCAGCTCGTCCGCCGCGCAGTACACCTCCGAAAGGCGGCATAAGCCCATGATCACCATCAAGCCCGTCCCCGCCGACGCCTTCACCAGCGTCCGCGACACCGACGGCAACACCGGCTGGCTCCACGACTGCGGAGCCTTCGTCTACTCACCCGACCAACCCCACCGCTGCGGGGTGTGCTGGTCAGCACTCCGAAACGGCCAAGCCCACAACGGATCTTGGCAACGCGCCTACGTCGTCCGAGACACCACAATCACTCAGGCGGTGGCGTCATGAGCTACTACGACGCCAACGGCGGCGAACGCGACGACCGCATGTTCATCGGCTACCAATTCACCGACGACACCGTGGCCGGCATCAACCTCGCCTGCAACGGCGAAACCCCGCTGGTCGCAATCGACCTCGGCAACACACCGATCGAACTCGAACTCATCACCGGCTCCGTCACCGCACTCAGCCAACTCATCGACGCCTGCTACGAGGCACGCGCATTGCTCGAAGAACACCTCGTACAGCACGCCACACAGACCGACACCTGGACCAAGGAACAGGTCTACGTACCCGACGACTGGACGGAGGACCAGCCATGAGCCAACCACGCAAGAGCGAGTCGGCAGCGTCCGCCTCCTACGAGTCCTGGAAGACCTACCTCCAAGACACCGACACCTTCATCACCAACGACGGACGGTTCCCCGACCGATCCCTCGTCTGGACCCCCTACAACGACGACATCTACGGCGACGGCGCCGACTACGCCTTTGGCCGTGTCCCCGTGGGCTACTGCCCTCACCACTGGGGCTGGTACCAAGGCCGAATCATCGGCCAGCACGACACCAACTGGTGGTACGTCTACCTCAACCACCAGGGCCTGCCCTTCCTGGTCCAGCGCCACGTCGCCGAACTGCGACCCGTAGTCCTCAGCGAGAAATGATGCGCGCGGCAACCAACCGGGCACACCGGCGCCGCGTGACACGTAACTGTCAAGGCCAAGAGACCTTGGCCGTCGACACCTCAGACTCCACCGCAACACCCACCGCACCGGCATCTGAGCCGGTCAAGAAGAAGACCCCGTCCAAGAAGACACACCGCTCCGAGCGAGCCGAGGACTGGGCACACACGACAGTCGGCGACCCGTGGCCCTGCGACATCTGCGGACACAACGCCTTCATGCGCGACCCCTACACCGGGCGCCCCTGTCACCTCATCTGCGCCAAAACCCAAGCACACGAAAGAGGAGAGCAATGGTGACCACAACCATCACGACCAACGACAAGCGTCACGCGTCCAGTTGGGAACTGGCCGCCGACATCGAACGTGTCACCGTCGTAGCCGCCAGAGGCGACAGCGCGCGAATCACCGACAGCTCGGCTCTGGCCATCGCCGCCGGATGGCAGTCACCCGGATACCAGGGACGGGCCTTCGCCTCCCTGGCAAGCACCGGCAGCGTCGACTTGAACGCACTCGCCGACAACATCCTCCACGCCTGGCAGGAAGCCAACGAGCGTGATCGTGACGCCCTCGACCTCCTGCTCCTGTGGGCCTACCACCACCCTTCCCTCTCCGAAGAAGACGAAAACGAGGAGGACTGACCATGACCACCGATCTCGCACCGGTCGTCCAGGTCCCTGGACAACTCGATCTCATCGACATGCCGGCCACCCTGGCACCTTCCCCCGTGACCATGGCCGCGAGGCCCGCGACCACCACGAAACTCACCGGACTTACCAACCACAACACGACCGCGCTCGCCACCATCACCGGCTGGACGGTCACCAAAACCACCGCCGTCTACAACGGCACACCCACCGCCGCACACAAAGCGGTCCAAGCCCACATGGACACTGTCCGTGCCACTGAAGGTGGACGCGCGCACGGCTACACCTCACTGATTGCCGTACGCAACAAGCTCAAGGAACTATCCACGGGCGGCAGTCACCCGGCTGTCTCGGTCACCATCAAGCGCGCCAAGAAGGCCACCACTTCGCAGACGACCCGGACTGGGTCGCCCAGGGCCCGTCTGACACGTAAGCGTCAAGACGAGTACACGACCGCGGAACTGGTCTCCGCACTCGAAACCGCCTGGACAGCGATCCGCTCCAATCACCAGGAAATCCCCGCCGTCGTGGTCATCGTCGGCTCCGGCACCGCCAGCAAACAAGCCAAGTACGGACACTTCGCCGCCGCCCGCTGGCAGCACGGCGAACACGCCCTCGCCGAAGTCCTCATCTCCGGCGAAGGGCTCAAACGACCCGTCGAACAGGTCTTCACCACCCTGCTCCACGAAGCCGCACACGCGCTCGCCAACGTCCGCGAGATCAAAGACACCAGCCGCCAGGGCCGCTGGCACAACCAGAAGTTCGCCGCACTCGCCGGTGAACTCGGCCTCGACACGACCAAAGACCCCCGCATCGGCTGGTCACCCTGCACGCTCCGGAGGGAGACGGCGACCACCTACAAGAGCGTCCTGACCGAACTGAAGAAGGCGCTCATCGCCTACCGCCACCCCGAGATGGTGGCCGGTACCTCGAAGAAGAACAACAACAACGCCATGGCGTGCGCATGCCAATGCCCACGGCGTATCCGCGTCGCTAAAGCAGTCCTCGAAGAAGGCGAGATCACCTGCGGCGTCTGCGAATCCACCTTCGAACCCGACGAGTAGCCCGAGGAGGATCGATGACCATTCAGCCAGGTGAAGGGCACGGCCTACCACCACGTGTACGCCAGACGATCATCCTCGCTCGAACGCAGGGCTATCACGTGCAGGTCAAGCGTCAAGAGCGTTACGGCCCGTACGTCGTGATCAAGCAATCGGACGACGAATACACCGGCTATTCGATCGTCCTCTACGTCGACAGGACAGGCCGACGAGTGACGCCTACCTATTTCACCCCACTGGGTGATCGACGGCTCACTCTCTCCACCGTCCGCCACATGTTGCGGATGAACACGCTGTGAACCAGTGATCGTTGCTGGCTCTCGCTTCTGGAATCCACGGGGTCCCAGAGACGAGGGCGAACACCGAATCACCGAATCACCGACACACCAACCGCTACAGGAAGGGCACCAATCATGACCACGACCTACAACGTCGACCACCGGACGTACGTCAACGCCTACGCGGAGGTCACCGTCTACCACGCCGTTGCTGACAGCACCTTTCTCTGCGACTGGGTCGCCAGCGAGCACTTGGACGGACACGACTGGTGCCCCACCGTCCTCGAACCCGGCGACGACTACACCCTCATCGCACTCGACGGACACACCGAAGGCCGCTACTGCCCCGGCTGCGGATACCAGCTCTTCGGCGCCGCCACCCTCGACCCCGCCCGCCCCGACTCAACCGCCGCTTGACACGTAACCGTCAGCACCAGCCAACCGCAGATCTTCCCGTCCCCAACCCCACCAGCACCCCGGAAACCAGCTGGCCGGCCAACAAGACTTCCCGTCCACCGACTCAACGCCCGAGAGGAGGCCCACAATGACGCACACGCAGAACGCCGCACCCGACGACACCGCCACAGCGATCGATGTACTAGCCGGGCTCCTTGGCGGCGTAGAAGTCGTTTCCGTGCACGAACCGAAGTCGAACCGGAAGTTCGTGCCCGGCGCTGACAACAGCAACACCCCAACCAACGCCGTCGAACACGCAGTCCAGCGCGCCGCGCAAACCGCGGACTACACCGCCTGGCTCGAACACACCACCTCCGCAGGCGGCTGCGTCGCCCCGATCCGGCTACGCGGTGAATCCCACGTCGTGTCCGAACGCACCGGCCGCATCATCTCCACCCGGCACACCGACGACATGCCCGGACAGGTCATCTACAAAGCCTGCGGGAATCGCCGCGCAGCCGTGTGCCCCTCCTGCGCAGCAACCTACCGAGGCGACACCTACCAACTCGTCCTGGCGGGCCTCACGGGCGGCAAGGGCATCCCCTCCACCGTCGCCCAACACCCGTCCGCGTTCGTCACCTTCACCGCCCCCACGTTCGGCCCCGTCCACGGCACCCGCTCGATCCGCACCCGCGACGGACAGATCAGGAACCGACCCTGCCGACCCCGCCGCGAACCCGACCTGTGCCCCCACGGCGTGGACCTGCGCTGCAACCAGACCCATCGCGACGGCGAAAAGATCCTCGGCACCCCGCTGTGCCTGGACTGCTACGACCACGACCACCAGGTCGTCTGGAATGCCCTCTCCGGCGAACTGTGGCGACGCACCATGGAACGCGCCAAAGACATCCTCCGCACCGAAGCCAAGAAGCACGGCGCATCGGTCAAGCTCTCCTACGGCAAGGTCGCCGAACTCCAGGCACGCGGCGTCGCCCACTTCCACGCCCTCATGCGCCTCGACGGAGTCAACCCGCTGGACCCCTCCGCCCTCGAGCCGCCCGCGTGCGCCGCCACCTTCACCATGCTCGCTGAAGCGGTACGTCGTGCCGCTGAGACGACCCGGTTCCGATCGCTGCCGCACCCCGACAACCCCGAGGGCTGGATCATCGCCTGGGGAACCCAACTCGACGTACGAGCGGTCCGGCAAGCCGTTGACGGCGCGATCACCGACACTGCTGTTGCTGGGTACCTGGCCAAGTACGCCACCAAGGGCGCTGAAGCCACTGGCCATTCCTCCGCGCGCCTCACCGCCGCGACGGTCAACCGGTATGCCAACCAGTACAGCCATGCCGGCCGATTGGTAGACGCCTGCTGGCGACTCGGACGATCCGGTTCCGACCTGGACGAGGCCGAAGCTGCCAAGAACTCCGGACGATTGTCCTACCGGCGGCTCCAGCGCTGGGCACACATGCTCGGCTTCGGCGGTCACTTCTCCACCAAGTCCCGCCAGTACTCCACCACCCTCAAGGCTCTCCGCGAGGCACGGGCGAACTGGCGACGCGATCACCACCGAACCCAAGACCACACCGAGGACGTAGAGACAACCCTCATCGTTGGCAATTTCACCTACGCCGGAACCGGCTGGAAGACCACCGGTGACGCGCTCCTGGCCAACACTGCCGCTGCCAAAGCTCGCGAACACCGGCTGCTCGTGAAGGAATTGCTTGCCGAAGACAACGACTGACACGTAAGCGTCAACGAGAGGAGGTGACCAGATGCCTGAACTTCAGATTCTGATGACGGTTGAGCAGGCTGCGAAGGCGTTGAGCGTGGGGCGTACGCAGATGTTCAAGCTCATTGCGGACGGATCAGTTCAATCCGTGCTGATCGGCCGTTCTCGCCGCGTATCCGTGGACGCGATCCGGGAGTACGCAAGGAAGTTGGAGACCTCGGCGGCATGACGTCGTCGGCGTTCGATGTGGAAAGGGATGAAGCCCAGTGAGTACGCGGAAGCCGAACCTTCGAAGTTCCATCTACGAAAGCAAGACTGACGGCAAGTGGCACGGCTGGGTGACCATGGGCGTCAAGTCGGACGGATCACCAGATCGGCGACACCGCACCGGAGCGACCGAAACCGAGGTCACCCGCAAGGTGCGGAAGCTGGAGCAGGAGCGCGACGCGGGCAAGACCAGTAAGCCCGGTCGGAAGCCAACTGTCGCCGAATGGATGATGACCTACCTTGAGACGATCTGTCCGCGACTGGTCGCCACCGGCAAGATGACACCGGGCACCCTGGACGACTACCTGTCGCTCAACCGGGTGTGGATCACGCCGTACCTCGGCAAGCATCGTCTCGATCGCCTGTACCCCGATCATCTGGACGAGTTGTACACCGCCATGGCGTTGGCCGGTCGTCAGGAGTCGACAGTACTGAAGGTTCACCGCGTCCTGAGTCGGGCCCTGGAGGTCGCACACAGGCGCGACAAGGTGGGCCGGAACGTCGCCAAGCTCATCGACGCACCCAGTGCCGGGGACGGCGAAATCAAACCGCTGACGCAGGAAGAGGCGCGGCGCATTCTGGCCGCAGCGGCCAAACGGCGGAATGGCACCCGGTGGGCTGTCGGTCTTGCTATGGGACTCCGACAGGGCGAGGGGATCGGTCTACGTTGGGAGTACGTCGACCTCGATGCAGGACAGGTTCGCGTCTGGTGGCAGTTGAAGCGCGACAAGTGGCAACACGGCTGCGCTGACCCTGTCGCCTGCTGTGAGGGCAAGCACCGGCGTCCCTGCCCGAAGGACTGTCCGAAGGCTGCACGGACCTCAGGTCGTCGCCACCGGTGCGTCGGCAAGGATGCTGAGCGGCTGTGCCCGGACGGTTGCAAGCGTCACGCCAGCACGTGCCCGGATCGGCGCGGCGGCGGTCTGGTGTTCCGGCCACCGAAGGGCAAGAGCAAGCGGACTGTTCCGCTGCCTCCCGAGCTAGTGCCGCTGCTCCGGTTGCACCGGGTCGCGCAGAACGCTGAGCGGCTCGCGGCTGGTTCCGAGTGGGAGGATCACGACCTCGTGTTCTGTCGGCCGGACGGACGACCGATCGACCCGCGCAAAGACTGGGACGACTGGAAAGCTCTGCTCGCTGTGGCCGGCGTCCGGGACGCTCGGGTCCACGACGGACGACACACTGCCGCCACGATCCTCATTGAGCTCGGCGTACACGTCCGGATCGTGCAGGAGATCCTCGGTCACTCGGACATCCGCCTGACGCAGCGGTACACACACGTTGCGTCACCGATGGCGGCTGACGCCACCCAGCAGATGGGCCGCGCTCTGTGGGGTGGTACGCCGTGAGAATGACCGAACTGCAACTCGAACTGCAACCAGCCGGACTACCCGGTCCCGTGTCGAACCGGGTTTGCGCAGGTCAGCGCGTACTTCTGGTGGAGCCGCCTGTCGGAATCGAACCGACGACCTTCTCATTACGAGTGAGACGCTCTGCCGACTGAGCTAAGGCGGCGTGTACCGAGGCAAGAGTGTAGCGGGAGGAGGGCGTGGATTCCGAATCGGATCCTTGGGGAGGGTACGCCGGGGCGCGAGGGTGTGGTCGGGGTCACTCCACAGACGGACGGCTTGGCCGGCCGGCTCGCCGTACGGCGAGCCGGCCGTTGGCGGATGGCGGGAGCACGCCACTGCGTACGACGTGGCGCACAACATCCCGTACGGCGGGAGCATGCCGTCCCGCACGCCGACGAACACCGTCTCTCAATGTGCGGGGGAAGCGCGCTGTACGACCGCGCACACCGTGCCGTACTGCGGGGCACACCACCTCATAGCGCGGGGGTACGCCGTCCCATAACCGCGGCGAGCGTTGTCTCTCGGCGTACGGCCGAAGCGCCCCGGCTCGTGGGTTCGCTGTCTCGTGTGGTGGGGGCATGTCGCGGCGTACGGCGGGCAGTGTGTGCTGGGCCCGTGGGCGCTGTCGGGTGGCGCGTGCGCCGTCCTGTGCGGCGAGAACGCCTGCCGATTTCGGAGCCGGCCGGCGGAACTGGGTGGTGGGAGTGTGCGTCGGAGGGGTGCGGGAATGACGGGGAACAATTGTTCTGGGAAATGCGTTGACTTGAGCGCGAGTGTTGGGTGAGACTATTTCCCGCAAGCGACAGAACCTGAGGAGACAGATCGTGTACGGAACGCGAATCGCGAACGAAGCCTGGCGGCCCGGCCGCATGGCTTTGTCGGCGTGCCTGCGATCTGTGGGCGATGAGGCCTTCTACCACCAGCTCAGCCCGCGTTCGGGCGGTCCGCCTGGGTGATCTTCCGCTGGGGAGATCTCCAAGCGAGCCGTCTGAGCCGGGTCCCGGCAGCAGGCGGCTCTTTTCTTTTGCCCGGTAACGGGTCACGTCGGTGCGCAATGGTTGCGGACCGGATTCCAAACCCGCGTCACGAGGGTTCGACTCCTTCCACCGATGCTTTTCCGGTATTCACGGATATCGGCACGAACAATTGACAACTGGACATTCATCGCAATTTCCCCGGGGACCGCGACGCCCCGGGGAGGACCAGCTGTAGGCCAGCGGCCAGGCCACCTCATTTGGGTTGAGGAGATCGGAGGTTCGAGTCCTCCCAGCTGGACCAGGCGCCCGCAGGATGCTTGCTACCGGCCGAGCGGGCGCCACAAGCGTGCCCTGCGCCGGAAATCCGCAGTACATCCGGCGCAGGGCGCCACGAACGCCCGTGGCTCAACCGGACAGAGCGCCTGCCTACGAAGCAGGAGGGTGCAGGTTCGAATCCTGCCGGGCGTGCTGTGTCCGAGGCAGAAGCGGGCGATGCGCCGGGATGTGGACCCGGAGGAAGCGGGTTCGAGCCCCGCCGGACACCCTGAGTGACACGGTTGCCACGCACGACGGTCGCCGTACGCAACAGAACGCAGTACCCCCGCGGCTCTGGCCCAACTGGGAGAGGCGCCTGGCTTAGAACCAGGAGGTTCAGGGTTCGAATCCCTGGGGCCGCACACTGACCGACACCGTTTTCCCCGACCTGCTGACCGCGGGTCGGGCACACTGGAGGGGAGGAGGAACCACATGAGCGGTGTGATCGTCCTGAACGCCTCGTACGAGCAGCTGCACGTCGTGTCGATCCCGCACGCCATCAAGATGCTCGTCCGCGAGGTCGCCGTCGTCGAAGAAGCGCACGACGGCGCCAGCATCGGACCGTTCCCCCTCCCGCGCGTGCTGCGGCTCGTCCGGTACGTCGTGATGAAGTGGCGCTACGCCTCCGGCCGACTGCAGTACACACGGGCCGGCGTGCTGAAGCGCGACAAGTACACGTGCGCGTACTGCGGCCGGCTCGGCGCCACCACGATGGACCACGTGGTGCCACGATCACGAGGCGGACGTGGCGAGTGGCTGAACGCCGTCGCCGCGCACTCGACGTGCAACGAGAAGAAGGGCTCGCGAACACCGGAAGAGGCCGGCATGCCGCTGTTGTGGCAGCCGTGGATCCCTTCCCGTGCCGAGTTGGCGCTCTGACGCGACACCCACCGGTGCCGCCGACGAGCGCGATGCCAGGTGGGCGACGGTGACCCACCCTCGGTTCTGACCCGAGGCCCCGCAGGTTCGAGCCCTGCCCTGGCAGCTTGTCCAAGTGGAACACGGGTGGAATAAGCCGAGCGTTGGCCTACCGGCAGCCGTCTCGAAAACGGTCGATCCTTCACCGGATGTGTGGGTTCGAGTCCCACTTCCACCACATGTACACGAACGAGGAGGGGAACGTGGAGCTTCCGGTTGAGCTGAGTGGGGCGAAGAGCTCCACGCTGATGTGGGCTCAAGAGTACGACGTCGACGCGAAGGCGCTGCAGCAGCTGCGCAACATCGCGGCGCTGCCGTGGGTGCACGGTGTCCGGGTGATGCCGGATGTGCACCTCGGCAAGGGCGCGACCGTCGGGTCGGTGATCGCGATGTACCAGGCCGTGTCGCCGGCGGCGGTCGGGGTCGACATCGGGTGCGGGATGGAAGGTGTGCTGACCTCGCTGACGGCCGCTGACCTGCCGGACGACCTGTCGGCGATCCGGTCGCGGATCGAGGCCGCCGTGCCGGTCGGCTTCCGGGCGCACGAGGACCCGGTCGGCGTACGTCGACTCGGGCTCGACCCGCGGCCGTGGGACCGGCTGTGGGGCGGGTTCACGAGTCTGCACGACGGGGTGCAGGACCGGGAGCGGAAGGCCAAGCAGCAGATGGGTTCGCTGGGCGGCGGCAACCACTTCATCGAGGTGTGCCTCGACGACGAGGACCGCGTGTGGCTGATGCTGCACTCCGGCAGCCGGAACATCGGCAAGGAGCTCGCGGAGCGGCACATGCGGATCGCGCGGGAGCTGCCGCACAACGCGGATCTCCCGGACCGCGACCTGGCGGTGTTCCTGTCCGGCACGCCGGAGATGGACGCGTACCGCCGGGACCTCACGTGGGCGCAGGAGTACGCCGCGCGGAACCGGGCCGTCATGCTCGCGCTGGTGATGCAGGCGGTGCGGGAGTCGTTCGAGGTCGACGTACGGTTCGAGCAGCCGATCTCGTGCCACCACAACTACGTGGCCGAGGAGCACTTCGACGGGCTCGACCTGCTGGTCACCCGCAAGGGCGCGATCCGGGCGGGGCGCGGTGACCTCGGGCTGATCCCGGGGTCGATGGGCACCAGCTCGTACGTCGTCCGTGGGCTCGGCTCGGAGCGCTCGTTCTACTCGGCCTCGCACGGGGCAGGCCGGCGGATGAGCCGCAACGAGGCGAAGCGCCGGTACACCGTCGACGACCTGGTCGCCCAGACCGCCGGCGTCGAGTCCCGCAAGGACGCCGGCGTCGTCGACGAGATCCCCGCCGCCTACAAGGACATCGACTCGGTCATCGCCGCCCAGTCCGACCTGGTCGAAGTCGTCGCCCACCTGAAGCAGGTCATCTGCGTCAAGGGCTGAGTTGTTCGGCTGCGCCGGTAGAGAGGTTCCGGACACACAAGGTTTCCGGAACCTCTCGACGCTAGAGCAGACCAGCGGCCTGGAGAACTGTTGCGTCCGCCTTGTAGAGATAACTGTGGCCGTGTTCGAGACTCTTCTGCGTCAGCTCACCGCCGACCTTGTCCACGTGGAAGGTCGACCAGGCGCGACACGTCTCGCAGGCTTCGCAGGTGAGGAAGGGCCGCAACAAATGCAGTCGACGGTCGCGGTCGGCCAGGTAGAGACTCCCGGTCTCGATCTTGTTGCTCGGGTATTCCATCGTGGTTGTAGGCACCACGGGGTGATCTCCCACGAGTCGCCGGAAGCTGACGGCTGCGGTCCCCCGGAAGTCGTCCCACATCACTGAGCTCACGTGGATGAGATGCAGGTCAGCGAGGAACAGTGAGCCAGCCATCAAGATCGACAGATCGTCGTATGCCTCCTCGAGGGCTGAGGGCAAGGTGACTGCATCGAGTGTCCGTCCGTGAGCCTTGTCGTTGCGTCTAGCGGACAAACGTCGCCTGGCTGCGTCTACCTCCTGCTTGCTCAGCAATGCTCCGAACTCGTGCAGCGGATGGTCGGAGGCCAGGCCACGTCGCTTCTTCGCCCCGCTGATCTCCTGCAGTATTGCTACCCATTCGCCCAGTCCCGGGCCACCCGGGCCGCCGGCCAATCGGCGCCGAAGAGCTGCTACAGAGGCCAGTTCGATACCGGCGTGGTGGGCGAGGGCAGCCGCAATCAAAGCGCTGTAACCGAGCAACACCTCGGCTGCTTCAAGTACGGCGTCATACGCCGGCCCTGGGTCACTTGTGCTCAACCGAGCCTCGAGCTCCCGCCAACGCAACGCGACCGGATACGGCATTCGAGTGCGGATGATGTAGCTGGGATCATCCAGCTGCGCAGCCGCTTCGGCCCGAAGACGGCTGAGCTGTCCGATCTGGATCACGGATCTCCGGGCGCTGTCCAAGCTCACGTCGGTGTCGAATATCAGGTCGGCGACGGCCGACGCATCGGCACTCCACTTGGACATCTGCTGACTCGCTGTGTCGAGGTCTTCGAGGGCCGTCGAGAGCGCTTCGTCAGGCGTCGGCAGCATCAAGGCCGTCAGGTCCCTGGGAGCGATTCGTGCCCGGCCGAAGCCTCCTCGAGCCAATCCGGCGACCGCTTCAGAGCGCAAGAGGGCGAGGATCAAGCGCGCATGCTCGGTCGACACTGTGGCCGTCGGCCGCAATACCAGGATGCTGCCGACGGCTGCCGCAGGCAGATCGGACTGCTCGACCCGAACTGCTTTCGGACGACCAGTGACGATCTCAGAGAGCAACAGATCGCCTGCCTGCAGGTGGTAGCGGCTGGGCACATCCGTGCGCCACACATCGGCGTCCCGATCCAGTTCTGCGATCGATCCGTCGCGACCGAGGTGCTTGAGCCACAGCAGCCTGATCGCGCCTGGTTCGTCTGGAGAACAGGAGTCCTCCGGTGCACGCGACCTGGCTGCGTAACCGCGCTGGATGGTGAGGACAGAACCGAGCGGAATGCTCAGCGCCGATCGTGCTTCCGAACTGTCGGCAGCCGGGTCCGATGGCAGATCACGGACGAAGGACAAGGTTCCCCCCTTGGACAACGATGCCGGAATCCTATGCCGGCGCACGTCGCGTGGCGCCGGAATGTCCGCCCGCCGTCAACAGGGGAGACGGCGGACGGGGTTGGTGAGATCCGCCTGTCGGTAGGGGCAGCGGTTTGCTAAACCGTCGGTCGGCTGGCATGCCGGCCCGTGAGTTCGAATCTCACTCTCACCGCTGGGTGGCCGGGACCGACCGGCCACCCTGCCAGGCTACGTGGTTGTTCGCAGTGCGGCCCGCAGCGGCCTGGGTAGTTCTTCGGAAGCGGAGGTACGGGGCCGAGATCTAGCTTGAGGGCATGACGGCACGCGAGCGGTTGCTCCAATGCCTGCCTGTCGACGAACGGCGGATCGACGTCAACGACGTCGCGACCGTCATTCTCGAGGGCGGGGACGGACCGCCGCTCGTCCTCCTGCACGGTGGTATCGAATGCGGCGGGGCTTACTGGGCGCCGGTGATCCCACAGCTGGCGGAGCGCTACCAACTCGTCGTGCCTGATGTGCCGGGGCTCGGCGAGTCCGCGGCAGTCGCTCGGTTGGATCAACAGGCGTTCGACGGCTGGCTGCAAGCACTGCTCGAGCAGACCTGTGATCGGCCGCCGGCCTTGATCGCGCATTCGCTCGTGGGGACGCTGGCGGCACGGTTCGCCGCGCGTCACGGCCACCAACTCCATCGGCTGGTGCTGTACGGCGTACCCGGGATCGGACCGTACCGGTTGCCGATCGGACTGCGCGTGACCGCTGTCCGATTCGCGGTGCGGCCCTCCGAGGCGAACATGGAGCGCTTCGAACGCCGCGCGTTCGCCGACCTCGATTCCGTACGACGCCGCGACCCGGACTGGATGCACGCGTTCAGCACGTACACGCGGAGCCGCGCACGAGTACCGCACGTCGGGCGGACCATGCGCCATCTGGTCGCCACCTGCACCAAACAGGTCCAGGACCGGATCGACGTCCCCACGACACTGCTCTGGGGCGCAAAGGACCGATTCGTACCGCTGTCACTCGCGGCAGAGGCAGCCGGCAGGCTCGGCTGGCCATTACGAGTGATCGACGGGGCCGGACATGTCCCGCACATCGAGCGACCCGCCGCCTTCGTCGAGGAAGTCACTCGAACACAAGTCTGACCAGCATTACACAACGCGTCGCCTGAGCAGGAGCGCCGTCGTGGGAGGGGCGGGGCGGGCTGTAAACCCGTTGCCTTGGGGCCTAGCAGGTTCGAATCCTGCCTTCTGCACGTACGACCAACAACAAACGAGAGAGGAGGACCGGCCGTGGCCGACCTCAGGAACAGGAAGCGAGTGCCTGGCGGCAGGACCGGTGCTCCGGTGCAGCAGGGTCACTCGATGCGACGTGTGCTGCTTGCCTGCGGGCATGTGCAGCGCGATCGGATCGCCCACCGTGGGGATCACGTGTGGTGTGAGGCCGAATGCTCCGACTGGATCCGCGTGGTCTCCGTTCAGGAGTAGCACTCACGACAGGTAGTGTCCGGCGATGGCCTAGTGCGCCTGAGCGTGAAGCGCTCCGCGCGTACAGTGTCTCGCCGGTGCACTACCTGTCGAGCGTGCCCCCTGGTGACGGAATCTCGCCGGGTTCTCCGAAGGCTCGGTTCCTGGTTCGACTCCAGGCGGGGGACTACGCGATCGTCGGGTCGAAGTGGACGGACAGGTCTGCTTCGGCTGCGGCGCGGGCGGAGAGGATGCGGACGCGTACGTCGCTAGGTACGAGAGGCGGAACCACCAGCAGGCGGCGGTGGCCGATGGTGGTGCCGTCGGCGATCTCCTGCCATGAGCCGTCGACCAACGCGTCGACTGCGAAGGATTCGACCTGCTGCCCCCGTGAGATGTCTTCCCGCAGATCGAGCACGTTCACCCGGCCGGGCAGACTCACCGGTGTGCCGTAGTACTCGCGCACCGCCGCACCGAAGGCCGTCAGCGCGGCGACGTCCGGATCGGCGAACAAGCCGCGACGGTCGGGCGGGATGTTCAGCAGCAGTACGGCGTTCCGCCCCACCGACTTGCGATAGATGTCCAGGAGCTCCGGCACCGACTTCACCGCGGCGTCCTCGGACGCGTGGTAGAACCACCCCGGCCGGATCGACACGTCGACCTCGGCCGGATACCAGCGCAGCTCGTCGGCCCGGGCCAACTCGTCCGGCCCGGCGACGGAGGGCGCCGTCTGCTCGGCCACCATCGTCCCGTTCAGGAACGGTACGACGCTCCACTCGGTCTCCCGCGCGAACCCGTCCTCGTTGCCGACCCACCGCACATCAGGCCCGCCGATCGCGATCGTCGCGTCCGGGGCGAGCCGGCGGATCAGGTCGAACCACGCGTCGTACGCATAGGTCTGCGCGCTGCTCGTCGGGTTCGCCCCGTCCAGCCAGACTTCGGCGATCGGCCCGTACGACGTCAGCAGCTCGTGCAACTGCCGCAGGTAGAACCGGTTGTAGTCGTCGACCAGGTACGAGAACTCCCCGACCTGCGACGCGACGGCCGGGCTCCCGTTGCCGTAATACCCGCCGGGCGACTTCTCCTGATAGAGGTCCGCCGGCGACAGATAGATCCCGAACCCGAGCCCGGCGGCCTGACAAGCGATGGACAGCTCACCGACGACGTCCCGACCGTACGACGCAGCAACGGTGTGCGGCAGGTACTTGCTTGGCCACAGGCAGAACCCGTCGTGGTGCTTGGCCGTCAGGATCACGCTCTTGAACCCGGCGGCGACCAGCGTGGAGACCCACTGCGAGCAGTCCAGCGCCGTCGGTTCGAACGCGGCCGGGTCGTCGAGACCTGTCCCCCATTCGAGATCGGTGAACGTGTTCGGCCCGAAGTGCACGAACGCGGTCAGCTCCTGCCGCTGCCAGGCCAGCTGCCGCGCCGAGGGACGGACGGCGGACGGATCGATCACAGCAGCACCTTCCCGGGATTGAGCAGGTTCAGGGGGTCGAAGGCGGCCTTGATCCGCCGATGCAGCTCGAGCCCGACCGGCCCGAGCTCGGTCTCCAGCCAGCGGGCCTTCAGCGTGCCGATCCCGTGTTCGCCGGTGATCGTGCCGCCGAGCCGCAGGCCCAGCTCCATCACTGCCCCGAACGCCTCCAGCGCCCGCGCCTCGGCCGCCGCGTCGTCGCGGTCGAAGACCACGGTCGGGTGCATGTTCCCGTCACCTACATGCCCTGGGCAACAGATGAGTACGCCGTACTTCGCGCTGATCTCGGCGATCCCGCGCAACAAGGTGACCAGCTGCGACCGCGGTACGGAGACGTCGTCGATCAACGTGACGCCGAGCGGTTCCAGCGCCGAGTTGACCAGGCGGCGGGCTTCGAGCAGCATCCGGGACTCCTCGGCGTCCGAGGCCTCGGCGACGTCGACGGCACCGTGTTCGGTGCAGATGGCGGCGATCCGCGCAACATCTTCGGCGGCCCGGCTGCCCCGGTCGGACTGCGCGAGGAGCATCGAGCCGACGTTCTCCGGCAGCCCCATGTCCCGGTAAGCCTGGATCGCGCGCAACGTCGGCTGATCGAGGAACTCGAGCAAGGACGGGCGCAGGCCGGAGGCCATGACAGCGGCTGCGGCGGCGATACCGTCCTCGATCGTCAGGAAGGTGGCGGCGGCGGTCAGTGCGGCCTCGGGGGCAGGCTGCAGCGCGAGCGTCGCCTCGGTCACCACCCCCAGCGTGCCTTCGGAGCCGACGATCAGCCGGGTCAGGTCGTAGCCGGCGACGCCCTTCGCCGCGCGGCGGCCGGTGCGCACGACCTCGCCCGACGCCAGGACGACTTCCAGGCCGCGCACGAAGTCCGACGTCACGCCGTACTTCACACAGCACAACCCACCGGCGTTCGTCGCGATGTTCCCGCCGATCGTCGACATCTCCCACGACGACGGGTCCGGCGGGTAGAACAGGCCCTTGTCCAGAACCGCGCGGGACAGCGAGGCGTTCACCACGCCCGGCTGGACGACGGCCACCTGGTCCTCGACGGACACCTCGAGGATGCGCGACATCCGGGACGTCGACAGCAACAGGCAGCCGTCGATCGCGTTCGCGGCGCCGGACAACCCGGTCCGCGCGCCCTGGGTGACCACCGGCACCCGGAACTCGGACGCGACCCGCAGCACCTCCTGCACCTCGGCGGTGCTGGCAGGCCGGACGAGCGCCCGCGGCGCCCCCGCCGTACAGAAGGTCGCGTGATCGTTGCGATGACTGTCCAGGACGTCCGGATCGTCGACGACGTCCTCGAGGACCGACCGGAGCCGGCCGACGAACTCATCCCTCATCTTGCTCCGCGAGCAACCGCAGGATCAGCTCCGCACGCCGCACGCGCTCCCGCCCGAGCGCCTCCGCCGTACCGGCGAGGTGCGCGCCGACCGGGTAGATGTTCGGCGCGTTCCGCAGCCCCATCTTCAGGTACACCGGCGCCGCGGCCCGGACGACATCCGGTACGTCGTAGAAGCGGACGTGGCCGCCCTGGTCGTCGGGAACCTCGATGTACATGTCGATCGGCACCGTCGTCACCGAGCGGATCTCCGCGAGCACCGGCACCGGCAGGTCGGTCGACACGTTCAGGCTGGTCGCGCCGAGCCGCTCGTACAACCGCGCGGTCGGGGCGTTCGGCAACGGCATCAGCACCGACGTCTTCAGCACCAGGTCCGACGGCAGCTCGCCCTCGATCTTCAGCTGACCGAGGATCTCCAGCACGCCGATGTCGCCGACGAGCAGGCTGCGGACGCCGAGCTCGACTGCGCGGTACGCGTCACACAGCGACGCGGCCACCTGGTCGTTGCCTCGCGCAACACCGCCGACCGCGGCCGACACTTTCGCCTGACCGCCGATGTCCCACGCGCCGCGCGGCCCGAGGAACAGGCACACCTCGACACCCGACGCCGCGCCGAGCGACAGCATCTCCTCGATCTCGCCGTCGGTCAGCATCATCACGCCGCTGCCCTGCGACACCCGGTCGATCGTGACGCCGCGCTCCTTGGCCTCCTCCAGGACCGCCGTCATCACCCGCGGCCCCTCGCAGGACGGGATCTCCACCTTGTACGGCGACCCGTCGGGGAAGGTCTTCGTGGACGCCTCCCCCGGCCGGAAGCCGCGGTCCGCGAGCAGGGCACGTGCTTCGCGAAGGTTCATGTCTCGCTCCAAGGTCCGAGTCGTCCGGCCGGCGCCAGGTCCCGCGCCGTACCAGTGATCTCCAGGTCGAATCGTTCGGCCGCCTCGGTGAGCAGGGCCGGTGTCACCATCAGCTCGTTCGGCGACAGGGTGTCCTTGATCCGGGCCAGCCGGAGCTCGGACCAGTGCCGCCGCCCGCACATCGTCACGGCCGCGAGGACGGCGGCCTCGTCGTCCTCCATCACCATCGGCAGCCGCGAGCGCCGCGCCCCGCCGGCGCCCGAGGTCAGCGCGTTCACGTAGCTGGCCCGCAGGTCGATCTGCTCCAGCAGCCGGGCCGGGATCACGTCGGCCAGGCCGAGGCCGGACGCGTTGCCGTGCGACGCCGGCGACAGCGAGTGCACGCTGATCGCGGCGATCGACGGCGACTCGAACTCGGGGATGCCGTGCACCCAGCAGCGGCCGATCACGTTCGTGTCCATCCCCGCGCCGGACTTGTCCTTGCCGAGCTCGTCGACCACGAGGACGTCGAGCTCGTCGAACGGCAGCCGGCCCAGCAGGCTCGAGGCCCTTTGCAGCAGGGCATTTTCGGCCGCTTCGGCGATCCCGTCGGCGGCCAGCAGCTCGACCGCGGCGGTCTGCTCGTGGGCGTTCTCCAGGATCGCCAGCCCGCCGAGGACCTTGCCCTGCGCAATCACCATCCGGGCCGCGGCCTCGATGTTGGCGCCGAGCGACGGGATGCCGCCGGCGTGCAGGGAGGCCGCGCCGAGGTGGTTGCCGAGCCCGATCGCGAGGATCTTCGCGATCCCGCTCTCGATCGGTCCGCGGAAGTCCGTGTGCGGCTTGATCCGGTTCACCAGCAGGACGCCGTCGGCCTTGGCGGCGATCGCGTCGTGGTGCACCTCGGTGCCGTCGGCCAGGGTGCCGACGACGACCGTCTCCATCGTCGCTTCGACGGGGCAGCCCACGGTCTCCGGAGTGATCCCGAGACCGGCGAGCATCTCGCGCTGCCCGTCGGCGGTCGCGCCGCCGTGCGAACCCATCGCCGGGATGACGAACGGCGCGGCGCCGGCGTCCCGCAGCCAGTCCACGGCCGCCTTCACCACCGGCACCAGGTCGTGGATCCCCCGGCTGCCCGCCGTCACCGCGATCCGGGCGCCGGGCAGGATTCGCTCCCGGAGTGGTTCGAGCGCCGCGCGCGCGTCGGCGTACGGGTCGGCCGACACCGGCAGATCCGTGAGGATCCGCCGGATCGGCGTCACCGGCGGGAGGGTCCCCGCAGGCCGCAACCCTCGTACCGCTTCAAAAGGTCCCCAGGACATCAGTGGCTCTGGCGGGCTACGGCGGAGCCGGTGCGGCCGATGAGGAAGTCGAGGTCGCAGCCCTGGTTGGCCTGGGTCACGTGATCGACGTAGAGGCGGGCCCAGCCGCGGTCCGACGGCGGCGCCGGCGGCTGCCAGTCCGCCCGGCGCTTCTCCAGCTCCTCGTCCGGTACGTCGAGGTGCAGCCGCCGCGCCGGTACGTCGAGCTCGATCCAGTCCCCGGTCCGCACGAGCGCCAACGGCCCGCCCACGGCGGCCTCGGGCGTGACGTGCAGGACCACGGTCCCGTACGCCGTACCGCTCATCCGCGCGTCCGAGATCCGCACCATGTCGTCGACGCCGATCTCGGCGAGCTTGCGCGGGATCGTCATGTTGCCGACCTCGGGCATCCCCGGGTACCCGCGCGGCCCGGCGTTCTGCAGCACCAGCACGGTGTCCTCGTCGACGTCGAGATCCGGGTCCTCGACCGCTTTGTCGTACTCCTCGATGCTGCTGAACACCAGCGCCTTGCCGCGGTGCCGCGACAACCGCTCGGACGCGGCCGACTGCTTGATGACCGCACCGTCGGGGGCCAGATTCCCCTTCAGTACGGCGGTTCCCGCGCCGCTGCCGAGCGGGTCGCCGACCGGGCGGATGACGGCGTACGTCTCGCTGCCGGGCGCCGCGCCCGGGTACACCGCCTCGATCCGCTCGGCGTTCGCGACGTTCTCGCCGATCGTCTTTCCGGTGACCGTGATCGCGTCCGGCTTGAGCAGCGGCAGGATCTCCTTCAGCACCGCGGGCAGGCCGCCGGCGTAGTAGAAGTCCTCCATCAGGTACTTGCCCGAGGGCTGCAGGTCGACCAGCCACGGGACGCCGCGCGCCCACTCGTCGATGTCGTCGAGGCTCACGTCGACGCCGACCCGGCCGGCGATCGCGAGCAGGTGGATGACGAAGTTCGTCGAACCGCCGATCGCCGCGTTCGCGCGGACCGCGTTGGCGAACGCGTCCCGGGTGAGTATGTCGCTGATCTTCAGGTCTTCCTTGACCATCTCGACGATCCGCTGCCCGGACTTCTGCGCGATCACGTAGCGGCGCGAGTCGACCGCGGGGATCGCCGCGGATCCGGTCAGCTGCAGGCCGAGCGCCTCGGCCATGCAGGCCATCGTGGATGCCGTGCCCATCGTCATGCAGTGGCCGTTGCTGCGGGACTGGCCCGCCTCGGCCGCCGCGAAGTCCTCGGCCGACATCCGGCCGGCGTTGAGGTCCTGCGTGAACCGCCAGACCGCCGTACCGGAGCCGATGTCGCAGCCGCGGAATTTACCGTTCAACATGGGGCCGCCGGTGACGACGATCGTCGGCAGGTCGACACTCGCGGCGCCCATGATCGAGCCGGGCGTCGTCTTGTCGCAGCCGGTCAGCAGCACCACGCCGTCGAGCGGGTTCCCGCGCAGCGACTCCTCGACGTCCATGCTCAGCAGGTTGCGGAACAGCATCGCGGTCGGCCGCAGCAGTGTCTCGCCGAGCGACATCACCGGGAACTCCAGCGGGAACCCGCCGGCCTGCCAGACCCCGCGCTTCACCGAGTCCGCGAGCCGGCGCAGGTGCGCGTTGCACGGCGTCAACTCGGACCAGGTGTTGCAGATCCCGATCACCGGGCGCCCGTCGAAGGCTTCCTCGGAGAAGCCCTGCGACTTCATCCAGGACCGGTGGATGAAGCCGTTGCGGCCGTGCTCACCGAACCAGTGGTCGAAACTCCGCCGGCCGGTCGAGGCCGGGGCCGCTTCGCCGGCCAGGACGTCGCCCTCGGCCGGGTCGTTCGTCGGGGGCACATCAGTCATCGCGACACCTCGCCTGTGGTCACGGTTCCGTTCACCCGCCGGCTGATCCCGGCCGGGTTCGAGTCCTTCAGTACGTCGGGCAGCACCGCGTCCGGAGCGTCCTGGTACGCGACCGGGCGCTGGAACCGCCGAGCCGCCGTCACGCCGACGCTGGTGTGGATCGAGCCGACGCTCGACGGGAACGGGCCGCCGTGGTGCTGGGCCCACGACACGGCGACGCCGGTCGGCCAGCCGTTCCACAGCACGCGTCCCGCGCGGGCGGTCAGCAGCGGCAGGAGTTCCCGGGCCAGGTCGGCATCCGAGTCCTCAGCGTGCAGCGTCGCGGTCAGGTTGCCTTCGAACGCCTCGAGCGCCTGGACGAGTTCGTCGCGGTCGCCGTACTCCACCACGATCGAGACCGGGCCGAAGCACTCCTCGAGGATCTCGTCGCGGCGGGCCAGGAGCTCGGCGACGGTGGTCTGCAGGAGCGTCGCACCGCCGGACGCCAGCACGCGGACGCCGTCCACCTTCTCCAGCCGGTCGAGGCCGGAGGTGAAGCCGTCCTTGATGCGGTCGTTCAGCATCGGCGCCTGGGCGACGCCGCCGACGGCCTCGACGAGCTGCTCCTGCAGGCCGTGGCCGGCCGGGAGGAACAGCAGCCCCGGCTTGGTGCAGAACTGGCCGACGCCGAGGGTGAACGAACCGACGTACCCGGTGGCGATGTCCTTGCCCCGGGCATCGATCGCGGCCTGGGTGACGAACACCGGGTTCAGGCTGCCGAGCTCGCCGTAGAACGGGATCGGCTCCGGGCGGGTCACCGCGATCTCGTGCAGGGCCTTGCCGGCCGGGACCGAGCCGGTGAAGCCGGCGGCGGTGATTCGCGGGTCCTTCAGTGCCGTGACGCCGACGTCGAAGCCGGAGATCAGGCCGAGCGTTCCCTCGGGCGCACCGGCCGCCGTCAGCGCCTCGATCATCACCTCGGCGGTGCGGACGGACAGCTCGGGGTGACCCGGGTGCGCCTTGACGATCACCGGGCAGCCCGCGGCGAGCGCCGACGCGGTGTCGCCGCCGCAGACGCTGAATGCGAACGGGAAGTTGCTGGCGGCGAAGACCAGCACGGGACCGAGCGGCACCAGCACGCGGCGCAGATCCGGCCGCGGCACCGGCTTGGCCTGCGGGTCCTTGGTGTCGATCACGACCTCGAGCAGCGACCCCTCTTCGAGGACATCGGCGAACATCCGCAGCTGGCCGGTGCTGCGGGCGACCTCGCCGGTCAGCCGCGCCTCGGGCAGCGACGACTCCCGCATCGCAATCGGCACCAGCTCACCGGCCGCCGCGTCCAGCGCGTCCGCGACGGCGCGGATCCAACCGGCCCGGACCGCCGGCGCGGCCGTGCCGAAGGCGGGTGCGGCGGCGGTGGCCGCCGCGAGCGCCTGCTCGAGCTCGGCAGGCGTGGTGTCCTGGGTCATCGCGTTCCTTCCAGGTTGTCGGTGGCCAGGAACCCGAACGGTTCCTTGCCGGCGGCGACGGTGTTGGTCAGCGTGCCGACCTCGTCGATGGTGATCGTGATGACGTCACCCGCGGCCAGCGCGAAGTCCAGCTCCGGCACGATCCCGGTGCCGGTCGCGAGGACCACGCCGTCCGGGAAGTCGTTCGGCAGGAACAGGGCGTCGATCAGGTCCTGCAGCTCGCGCACCAGCTTCTCGGTGGACGTCGTACCGCGGAACACCTCCGCGTCGCCGCGGCGGATCACCAGGTCGATGGTGAGCGCCTTCGGGTTCGCGACCTCCCACGCCGGGCGGATCCCGGACGCCAGCGCACAGCCGCCCGCGAACAGCTTCGCCTGCGGTACGTACAGCGGATTCACGCCTTCGATCGACCGCGAGCTCATGTCGTTGCAGACCGTGAAGCCGACGATCTCGCCGTGGCTGTTCGCGACGACGGCCAGCTCCGGCTCGGGGACGTCGTGGCCGGAGTCGGAGCGGATGCCGACCGGCTCTCCGTCCACGACCACGCGCCAGGCCGGCGCCTTCTGGAACAGCTCGGGCCGGTCGGCGGTGTAGACCTTGTCGTACACCGACTGCTCGCTGCTCTCCTCCATCCGGGCCCCACGCGACCGCTCGTACGTGACGCCGGCGCACCACACCTCACCGCGGCCGTCGAGCGGCGGCAGGAACGTCAGTCCGTCGACGGGAAGCGTCTCGCCGACCTTGTCCACCTCCGCCTGCAACTCGGCGAGCGGGAGCCGGAGCAGTTCGGCGAACGTGTTGACGCCCTGCAGCGACGCCACCGTGTCCCCGGTGCGCACACCGGGGATCGGGCGGCCGTCGACCGGGGACAGATAACGGACCAAGTGCATGGAAGGGCCTCTCATTCAAAAAGCACAGCTACATCGACGTACCGAGCAGACCGCGGGTGATCTGGAAACCTACGTTGCCGGAGGCAACTGCCTTGGGGACGAGCCGGCGGGAGGCGACGGCGGCGATCGTGTCGAGCGCGGTCCGCGCCTGCTCGGCCGCGTCGCCGGTGGCCACCGCGTCCAGGTCGTCGCCGTACGTCGCGACCGTCTCCGGGTCGTTGCTGAACTCGACGACCGGCACGAACCGCTGCGCCGACAGCGTGCCGCCGGCGACGTGCGCGAGGATCTGCTGGACACCCGTCGCGCCGAACCCGGTCGCGGTCTCCATCCAGTCCGTGCCCGGCATCCGCATCACGTGCCACCCCGGCTCGGCGAGCCGCTGCCCGTGCGCGATCGTCGGGCCGACCGGGTCCGTCGACCCGAACGCCGCCGTACGGAAGCCGTCGTGGGCCGGCAACGCGCCACGCGACGACAGTACGACGGAACCGCCGGAGCCCACGATCTCGCGGCCGGCCAGCGCCAGCGCCTCGGCGGTCGCGTCCGAGAGCGGGCCGCGCGCCTCCAGCCCGATCGTGAGCGCGCCGAGGTCGCCGTCCCGCGCGACCGGCGCCGGGATCCGGAAGCCGCTGAACCAGTCCTTGACCTTGCCGCCGACCGCGTCGAGGCCGCCGTCGGCCTGGATGCTCGCCCAGCCGAAGCGGGACGGATCCGCCCCGGCCTCGACCAGCCGGGACCGGAAGTAGTCGTTGTGGGTCTTCTCGCAGCCGTGCTCGAGGAGCAGCGCCATGCGGGTGTTCGGGTGCAGGAGGTAGCCGAGCATGATCCGCGCGAACGTCTCCTCGGACGCGCCGCCGCTGCTGCCGCACCCTTCGGTGTGCGGGAGCGCGACCATCCGGGTGACGGCGTCACCGGCCCATTTCTCCAGCTCCGCCTGGGCCGCGATGCGCAGCGCGATCTGGCCGGAGCAGAGGCTGGTCGGCAGGATCAGGCCGACGGCCTCGGGGACCAGCCGGTCGTCGACCTCGAGGAGCTCGGTCCGCGTGCGGCCGTCGGAGGTCAGGCCGCGGTGCGGCAGGCCGTCGAGCGGTGCGTCGCGGTCCTCGCTCGGCAGGTCGGCGAGCTTGCGGCTCATCCGGCCGTCCGTGGTGATCGAGATACCTTCGCGCGGGCCGGTCTGCTTCCAGTTCCGCCAGATCGACACCTGGCTGTGGCCGGCCCGCTCGCCTGCGCTCTTCTCACCCGAGGCAACGCGGACGACCAGGTCGAAGGTCTCCGCGGTCAGATCCGCCATCGACGTACCGGTCAGGTACTTGCCGGCGTCGACGTCCATCTCGGCGTGCAGCCGCTCGTACCTGGCGCTCGTGGTGACGAACTTCAGCGTCGGCACGAACGGGAAGTTGGTGATCGACCCGTTGCCAGTGGTGAAGAAGATCAGGTTGCAGCCGCTGCCGATCTGGCCGGCCACCGACTCGAGGTCGTTGCCGGGGCTGTCCATGAAGACGTAGCCGTCGCCGGGCAGCGGTTCGCCGTAGTCGATGACGTGGTCGAGCCGGACCTCGCGCGGCAGCTTGCGGGCGGCGCCGATCGACTTCAGCACGATGTTGTAGAGCCCGCGGTACACGTTGCCGCCGGACGGGTTGCCCTCCGCGGTGTGGCCGTGCCAGCCGACGCGTTCCTTGAACGACTTGATCGTGGCCAGGAAGCGTTTGGCGGTCGCGAGGTCGCGGACGTTCTTCAGCACGTACGGCTCGGCGCCGATGAGCTCGTCGGTCTCCGCGAGGACCGCCGTCCCGCCGTGCCGGATGACCTCGGCGCTGACCTGACCCGCGAGCGGGTTGGCCGAGATGCCGGAGAAGGCGTCGGAGCCACCGCACTGCAGGGCGATCTTGAGATCCGCGAGCGGGACCTCCTCGCGCTGCTGCGCGTCGACGACCGGCAGCCACGGCTCGATCAGCGCACCGGCCGCGGTCAGGTCGTGCTCGAAGCCGCCCGCCCGGGTGAAGTACGCGTGCGGCACCTTGATCGACGGGTAACCGTGCTCTGCCATGAAGTTCTTGATCGCCTCGCCGGACACCACGTCGCCCTCGGTGTCGACGACCAGGACTGCGCCGACGTTCGGGTTCACTGTGAAGCCGGCCAGCGTGGCGAGCAGGAAGTGCAGGTTGTTCGGAACCTCGTCCTCGCCGCCCTCGGTGTGTGCCACCGGTACGACGCCGTCGCCGGCGGCCGCGCCGTCGAAGCGCCGGGCGAGCTCGGTGACGAACCCGCTGCTCCGCGAGCTGGTGGCCAGCAGTACGACGTGGTTCCGCGTCCCGGCCGGGCCCTGCGCACGGGGGTAGCCCAGGAAGGTGCCGGGCTGCTCGACGCTGGTCACCTGGGCGCCGAAGTGCAGCGCCGACTCGTCCAGCTCGAACGGGTCGAGCGGCTGGTTGGTCGCGCTCGGCTCCCCCGGCAGTCCGTCCACGCCGCGGGCGGTGACCGCGGCGAGGCTGGTCGGCGTACAGACGTAGTCGCCCGGGACGAGGTCCCGGGACGCCCGCGCGAACGCGGTGTTCCACGAGGTCAGCGCGGCGCCGGTGGCGACCGGCGCGACCACGAACCGGTGTCCCTCGAGGACGGTGTGCGGCAGCGTGATCGTCGCACCGTCGAGCTCGACCTCGGTCCCGGCCTCCAGCCGGCGGGAGGCGATCGCGACGTTGTCACCGGGCTCGGGCAGGACGCCGATCTGTTCGAACCTCACCATTCGCGCCTTCCCTGGCTTGCTGGGGTCAGAATCGTGCATGATGCATGATTACCAGTGTTACCCTGCCGAAACCTGACCGGTGGGGTCAAGCCCGCGACCAGATTCCGGAGACACCAGATGAGCGAGTCCGTGGCACCGGTGGACCGGCGGCTGCTGCGCCGGCAGATGCTCGCCGACGACGTGTACGAGGCCATCAAGACGATGCTGATGGACCACGTCATCCGGCCCGGGGCGCGGATCTCGATCGACGGACTGGCCCGGGAGTTCCAGGTGTCGTCGACGCCGGTGCGGGAGGCCCTGGCCCGGCTGGAGTCGGAAGGGCTGGCGGTCAAGGAGCCGCTGAAGGGGTATCGCGCGACGCCGCTGCTCTCGCTCGAGGAGTTCGACGACCTCTACCGGTTCCGGCTGCTGCTCGAGCCCTGGGCCGCCCGGCGGGCGGCCGAGCTGATCTCCCCCGAGGGTGCGGAACGGCTGCGCGCCGAGCTCTCCAACGCGGTCGAGCCGACGTCGATCGACTACGCCGGCTACAAGTCGCTGACCGCGCACGACAACCGGTTCCACTCGCTGATCACGTCGTTGTCCGGCAGCGAGCAGGTTCGGCTGGCCTTCGAGCGGACCCACTGCCACCTGCACATCTTCCGGCTGCACTACGACCGCGACATCGGCCCGGAGGTCCTGACCGAACACCGCATGCTGGTCGAGGCGATCACGTCCGGCGATCCCGTCGCCGCCGAATCCGCGATGACCCGGCACATCGAGAACTCGATGACGCTACGCCTGCGCCGCATCTACGAATGACCCGGCGCCCGTTCCCGCTCGCCGTACCCGCTGAACTGCGGAGGTACATCCTGGACTTCCACTGGGACCTCGAGCTGTTGCACGCCCTCGACCTGCCCTCGGTCTCGCTCCAGGTGGCCGACCTGGCCGATCACCTGGACCTCCCGTTCTGGGCGTACGACGGCCGGCCGTTCCAGGTCACGCCGCGCCAGGTCGCCGCCGCACCGGTCAGGTACCAGGAGCAGTACGCGCGGACCTTGGCCGCCGATCTCCGGCATCCGCTCGACGTCGTACGCCGGCCGGACGACCGGGTCACGATCCTCGACGGCGTCCATCGGCTGTTGCGGGCCGAGCTCGAAGGCCGGACGACGGTCGCCGTACGGGTGCTGCCGTGGAGCGATCTGGACCGCATCGCCGTCCCTGTTTGACCCCCTCGGCGCCGGGCACCAAGGGAAGAATGGAACTGCCTGCGCCACGCCCCGTCCTGTGGCCGTTGCGTCCACTGGAATCCGCGGCCGTCTCCACCTCGTCCGACGAGAGCCGCACCCTCGTCACCATCACGCACTCACCACTCGAGCAAGTCACACCCGAGATGCTCGCGTGGTGGTACACCCACGTGCAGGGCGACATGCGGTACGCCGGCACGACCTGGCCGCGGTACCTGGTCTGGCACCCGCTCGACCACATCTCGTACGAGGCGACCACACCCGGCCGGATCGAACCGGGCGCCCGGCTGCACATCAAGGAAGCACTGGGGCGTGACCCGGCGATGCTGCTCGACCTGGAGGTCATGGTCGAGACCGTCGACAGCCAGTGCGCCGTGATCAGCAAGCGGATGCTCGGCAGCTCGATGGTCCGACTCGAGAACGAGTTCACCCGCACCAGTTCAGGGTGCCGCTACACGACCCACCTGACGATCGGCGACACCACACCGCTGGCCCGTCTGTTCCTCAACCGGACCGCCCACAAGCGCGCGTTCCCCGGCCCCAAGCTGTCCGCCTGGATCCGCCACCACGTCGAGGAGATCGGCAACCTGGAGAACTTCCTGCCGGACCTCTACCACTACCGCGCCGACCGCGAGCCCTAGCCGACCGGCGCCCCGCCGTACGAGACCTCGTTCCCGTCCGGGTCGAAGAACGTCGCATGCCGCACACCGTTCTCGTACGTCTCCCGCACCGCCGGCTCCAGACCACGCTCGGCGATCCCTTTCAGGGTGCCGTCGAAGTCCTCGACGAACAGCGTGTGCTGGGCATGCCCCGCATGCTCCGGCACCACCTCGATGTACAGGAACTGGTGCTCCCCCAGCTCCCACACCGCCTCGACATCGTTCGGCAGAAAACTAGGTGGACTACCGAGCAGTTTCGAGTACCAGTCGACAGCCCGGTCGTAGTTGCCGACAGAGATCCCGGCGAACAGGTCAAGCCCCATAGTGCATCCACTCCATCCCAGCCGGCTCCTCATGCCGGCTCACGTCATCCAGACGGACGCAACGTCGGAGCCAGAACCTTAATCTCGACACGTAGCCTCGGCCGGCGGCTCACCGTCCGCCGAGTCATCACAGAGAATCCGGCGACTGAGTGTAACGACGCAGGCCTGTTCTCC
Source organism: Kribbella sp. NPDC051936 (assembly GCF_040680955.1). Classification (NCBI taxonomy): domain Bacteria; kingdom Bacillati; phylum Actinomycetota; class Actinomycetes; order Propionibacteriales; family Kribbellaceae; genus Kribbella; species Kribbella sp. NPDC051936. Next base: position 91,259 of record NZ_JBFAXS010000012.1, read on the forward strand.
GATACGTCACACGGAGAGTGACCGAGGGTGCCGTGGGCACCCTCGGCTCAAGCACACAACTGCTCGGCGCCATCAATGGATCGAGCGCTGATTTGCCATCTGGGAATCCAGTTGGGGGGATGCATGAGGGTTAGGTTCGAGTTGCCCAAGGGGCGGCTAGGCGGTCTGGCTCAGCCACAAGCGGTTCATCCGCTCGCACGCTGTTGGTCGAATAAGGGGGTTCGGCCGTGAGCGACTTCGATGTCGTCGAAACCATCACCCTCCAGCCGGATGCGAGTCTGGTGAAGAGTCTGGGGGCCCACCACACGCTCGAGTCTGCGGTTGCCGACCTCGTCGACAACTGCCTCGATGCTGGAGCGTCCAAGGTGGTCGTCCAGCTCTTGACTACCGCTGATCAGCTCGTGCAAGTCGAGGTCATCGACAACGGCAGCGGCATGGATGCGAGAGCAGCCGACAAGGCAATGACGCTCGGGCATCAGCGCGAGTACGCCGACCACGACCTGGGTCACTTCGGCATCGGACTCAAGGCTGCCTCCTTCGGGCACGCGGACACTCTGACCGTTTGGTCATCGACGCACGACATGGCGCCTGTGGGCCGCCGCATTCGGCGTGCTGACTTCTCCAAAGACTTCTCCTGCGAGGTGCTGTCCGAGCACACAGCAGCTGCAGCCGCAGTCCACCGCAAACGAGTTACGGGTATGGGCAGCGGCACCTCTGTGGTGTGGACCGATCTGCGAGGCACCTACCGCGGCACCAACGCCGACGAGGCCCGCATGTGGTTGTCGAACGCCGAGCGAAGCCTTCGGTCGCATCTTGGCGTGACCTTCCATCGCCTGATCGCGAAGGAGATTCTCGACATCGAGATCGTCGTTGACGATGTCGAGTACGCCGACGAGGCAATCGGCACCCCGGTTCGGGCAATCGACCCGTTCGGGTATGCCGCTTCGGGACGACCGGGCTATCCCAAGGACATCGTGGCGCAGTCCGGCGACCAGCGCGTCGTTCTTCAGTGCCACATCTGGCCGCCGAAGGTGGACATTCCAGGCTTCCGGATCAGCGGCAAGACGGGCGGAAGCCTCCAGGGATTCTATATCTACAGACGCGACCGACTTTTGCAAGTGGGTGGCTGGTCAGAGGTTGCCAACTCCTCGGCGCACCGCCAGCTCGCCCGCGTCGTTCTCGATGACGAGACCGCGATCGGTTCGCTGCTGACCATGAATCCCGAGAAGGCCGGCCTCCGCTTCGAACCGCTGTTCCGCGACGCGCTGGCGCATGCGAATGCCGCGGACGGCACCACCTTCGACACGTACCTGAAGGACGCCGAATCCGCCTACGTCGAGGGAAACCGTCGGATCAGCAGGCGTCAGCCGGTCATCACCCCGGAAAAGGGCTTCGGCCCGAAACTGCGGAAATCGATCGCGGCCGAACTGCCGCTGCGCCATTCCGACGCGCTCAGCATCCAGTGGAAGCGGCTGCCGGAGGGAGACTTCATCGACGTTGACTTCGGCAACAGCACGCTCTGGCTCAACGCTCGCTACCGCTACCTGTTCGCTCCGGAGCGCGGGAGTCTGAACGACGCTCCCATGCTGAAGGCACTGCTCTTCCTATTGACCCACACCGTCTTCGAGGGCGCCCATCTCGGCCCGAAGGACAAGGACAACATTGCGCTTTGGAGCGCCATCCTGAGCACCGCGGTCGAGGCCGAGGAGGCGATCCGCGGTGACTGAAAACCCTGTGTTTAGTGGTTCTGGACAGGCTCAGGACGCGCGTCATCTGACCGTCGAAAATGTCGATCTCGTCTGGTCGGGCGGCCATCCGGTGGTCCTCCCGCTCTCGGGAGAACCAGAGTGCCGGCTCGACGTGCATCCGCTCAACGGAACGATCACGTTGATCACGGCCTTCACCCCGCCAGAACCAGACGTCGCTAAGTGGCGCAATATCACCTTCCAGCCAGTCATGTCCGATGGGGAGGAACTCGCACAACTGACTGTGTCGGTCGCGGACAACCTGCACGGCGCGTACGGCCTGCTCACGAGTGTGGCCGATCAGCTGCAACTGCACCACGAGCCACTCGCCTCCGCGGTTGCCATCTCGATCAGGAAGCACCGTGATCTCTTCGCCGGCCAGGCGGGTCTCACGACGGAGCAGGAGCTAGGGCTCTTCGGCGAGCTCCTAGTGCTCGAGCACCTGATCGAGAAGATCGGTCCTGGTGCCGCGACGGAGTCGTGGCAGGGCCCGCGGTCCGAAGAGCATGACTTCGTCCTGCCGGGGATCCATCTGGAGGTCAAGACGACGTCAAGCGAGCACCGCAAGCACATGATGCACGGGTTCACCCAACTCGAACCGGTGCGGAACACACCGCTCAGCCTGGTCTCCGTTCAACTGACGCGGGCCAGCCATGACGTTGGCCTGACGCTCGGCCAGCTGGTTTCTCGCGTTCGAAGAAGAGCAGGCGGCTACCGCCCAGCTGTCGACGCGAGCCTTGAGGCGGTGGGATGGGACGACGCTCACGTCGACCTCTACAGCATGTTCTGGACCAAGCGAAACACGCCGCAGGCTTTCGACGTCGACGATCTGTTCCCGGCCTTGACTTCAGCGCGTCTCGCGGCCGCGATTCCCAACTTCAAGACGGTCGCCAACCTCGCCTACAGCGTCGACCTGACCTACTTCACCCCCTGCGGCCTGCCCGAGCCGTTGTCGGGTCTCGTCACCACTGATGCGGAGCATTCATGACCATTCCACAGGACTGGACGTCGCCGGCGTGGGCGATGCCGCTGCGAAATCTGCTACAAGGCTTCGCCGAGCAGGCGCCAAGGCCGCTCCTCCCGGCCCTAGCCATGTTCGGCGGAGAGGTCTCCGAGGCTGACCTAGTCGACTTCATCCAGACAGCGCCCGTCAACGACAACGCCTTCATCGCGCTCCGACTCGCCTTCGCGAAGTGGGACGGCAGCGACGAGGTCGTACTGCTCGATCCACAAGGCGCCGAGACCGGCTCCGGGACGATCGCGCGACGACTTGCGGTAGTGGCCGCCCTCGGACTGTCTGCCGAGGCCGAGAGCGCGATCCGGGTCGTCATTCCGGTCCATCAGGAAACCACGATCGTCATCAGCAAGGAATTCGAACCGTGGTACGACGAGGCTAGGCCGCAGCGGAGCTCGCTCTACTGGGACGACTACGAGAAGTACCTCGCCGAGGTGAAGAAGTGGCCGGCTTCGTCGATCACCACGCTCGATCGGAGCACGAACTCGGTCATCGAGCGGCTCAGCGACCCGACGCGCAGCGAGATCAAGCAAACCAAGGGCCTTGTCGTCGGCTATGTGCAGAGCGGCAAGACCGCGAACTTCACCGGTGTCATCGCCAAGGCCGTCGACGCCGGCTACCGGCTGGTCGTCGTCATGACCGGCACGATCGAGATCCTCCGCTCCCAGACCCAGCGCCGCATCGACATGGAGCTGATGGGGGTCGAGAACGTCCTCGCCGGCCAGGACCCGTCAGACCCAGAGGTGGCGAAGGGCCTCGACTACCAGCAGGACGAGGACTGGCTGGCTAGTAGATTCGTTGAACACCAGGAGCAGGCACTCAACCAGCCGGGCGTCGCCCGGATACGCCGCGTGACGACACATCACAACGACTACAAGAGCCTGCCCCAGGGGATGTCGCAGCTTCGCTACGAGCGGCACGACAAGACCAGGCCGCTGAACGCGCCCGAGAACCTCTTCCACACCGACGCCTACGTGGTCATCGTGAAGAAGAACTCAGCGCCGCTCAAGAAGCTGATCAGGGATCTCCAGCCCTTGCGAACGATGCTCGACGAGCTCCCCGCGCTGATCATCGACGACGAGTCCGATCTCGCATCGGTCAACACCAAGGATCCGGCGAAGTCCCGTGACCGGACGACGATCAACAAACTCATCACGCAACTGATGGAGATCGTCCCCCGGGCGCAGTACGTCGGGTACACCGCGACGCCGTTCGCGAACGTGTTCATCGACCCCGACGATGAACGCAACCTGTTCCCGTCGGACTTCGTACTGTCCCTTCCCCGACCCGACGAGTACATGGGGGTTCAGGAGTTCCACGACGTCGATCCCGACTGGGAGAACGTCGAGAAGACGGTCGCGACCTCCAATGAGCTGGCGTACGCACGCGCGATCCAAGGTGACCCAGACCGAGACCCGGACCTACGCAAGGCGGAACTGCGTGAAGCGCTCGACTCCTGGGTGCTCAGCGGAGCCATCAAGAAGTACCGAGAGTCGAAGACCGGACGGACTTACCGCCACCATACGATGCTCGTCCACGAGGAACTGACGAACAAGACGCAGTCCGAGTCTGCGGTGGTCGTTCGCGCGCTCTGGAACACCGGGAGGTTCACCTCGGGTGAGGGCCTCCGGCGGCTGCGCAAGCTCTTCGACAACGACCTGCTCCCGGTGATGAAGGCTCGCGCCAACGGCGAGCCAGTACCTGCCGATTTCGACGATGTGAGGCCCTTCGTGGCCCAGGCCGTGGCTGAGATGGACAGCGTGGGCTCAGATCCTGTCCTCATCGTCAACTCCGACAAGGCGGTTCAGGATCAGCAAGAGTCGCTCGACTTCGACGCGAAACGGGTCTGGCGAATCCTCATCGGCGGCGCGAAGCTCAGCCGAGGGTTCACCGTCGAGGGCCTAACGGTGTCCTTCTTCCGCCGCAAGGCTGGGCAGGCCGACACGCTGATGCAGGCCGGCCGATGGTTTGGTTTCCGCGAGGGCTACCGCGACCTGGTCCGGCTGTACATCCGGCGCGACAAGGTCGTCGACCTCTATGAAGCGTTCGAGGCCCTCCTGCTCGACGAGGAGGCTTTCCGAGACGAGCTAGCGAAGTACGAAGGCTTCGACGAGGACGGGAAACCGATCGTCGAACCGCGACAAATCCCGCCACTGGTCAGCCAGCACCTGCCGTGGCTGAAACCAACAGCTCGAAACAAGATGTTCAACGCGGTAGTGAAGTCACGAGCCTCGGTGGGGGCCTTTCACCAGCTGTCGTCGATCCCGAAACGGGGAGCTAAGGAGCATAGGCAGAACCTGACGGGCGTGATCCTTCCATTGCTGCAGAGGGCAACCAACGACGCGACCTTGAAGTACCAAGACGACGACAAGAAGACCAAAGAGCAGGAAGCGAAGGTTGGGCTGATCGATGCAGCCGAGTTCCTCACCTATCTCGACAAGCTGCAGTGGCACGAGGACTACGCGACTGTCATCGACCCCCTGAAGGCGTTCATCACTACGGCGACGGAGAAGGAGCGCATCAAGGATTGGGCAATCGTCTGGCCGCAGCGCAGAGGGAGCGGTCGCACGCACGTCTTCGAAGAGCTGGAAGACGCAGCGCCGATCTGGAAGCGGAAGCGCCGCGAGCTTCCCCGCATTGACTTCACCGGTGAGAACAAGCGCAATCTTCGAGCCGCAGAGGCTGTGCCGGCTGGACAGGACATACCCGTTCTAGGCGCTAGTCCAACCCGCGGAGTGCTCGTCATCTCGTTGGTCGCGGACCAAGACGAGACGAGCGAGAACGAGGCCGTCCCCCCCGACAAGATTGTCGGGATGATCTCCTTGCGGGTTCCCGACAAATCCGTTCGACGCAAGCGTGACCATATCCAGTACTCAGTCATCGTCGCCGAGATGGTTGACGACGCGGCCGTCGACAAATCGCTCCGACCGGACGTTGAAGGCGGGCATGATGCATGAGCTCGAGTTTGTCGACACGCACCCACGAGTTTGGTCGGACGCCTTTCCCTGGCTTCGCGGCGATCTGTCCGGGGACGACGCTCTGGAGTCGTGGCGTGATGCGGTGATGGACGACGCGCAGAGCCTGGATCGGCGACGCGTCCTCAACTCCGTCGTCTCCCTCGCGATCAATCACTTGGAGAAGTGGCCCATCGGCGAGGTCTTCCCAGGAATACCAATGGACGTTCCGATCGAGGACCTCGACCTGACCGTGCGGGCCTATAACGTCCTCCACCGCGAACGAAAGCTGACGACCAGCGACTTGGCCGACGTATGCGTCGGAGATCTGCTTGCCTACCGAAATGCCGGGATCGGAACCGTACGCGACGTGCTCCGGAACCTAGCTGACCGGTCGACCTCGTCGCCGCAGGCATCGTTGGCCAACGACACCACCACACTCGTGGAACCCGCCGCACCGGCAGCATTGCTTGGCGGCCTCATCGACGACATCGAGGCCCTAGCCGAATGGAACCTGCTGCTGGGACGAGACGACCGCGGGGTCCTGGCGCCGCTTGCTCTTGGGACGCCAAAGGAGATCGTCGTAGCTCGTGAGCGCGTTCTCTCGCTTTCGGCTGCCGGCGTCGCACCACCTTCGAGTGCTGACGTGGCGGAGGTGCTCGAACAGGCGATCCTTGGGATGGACGACCGGTTCCGCGTCATCTTGGCTCGACGCCTGTTCGCCTGGCAGCCGATGCGACTGGAGCAGCTCGGGCAAGAGTTCGGAGTGACACGAGAACGAGTTCGCCAGCTGGAGTCCAAGGCTCGGGCGAAGTTGTACGAGGTCGTGGCCGAAGGAACGCCGGCGGGCCAGGTCGCTGCCGTCGTACGCAGCGAGGTCCGCGGCGTTCGCCCGTTGAAGGAACTGCTGACGGAGATTCCTGCGCTCGCCCGCACAGTGGAGAGCGTCGGCCAGCCCGCGTGGCGGGTGATCGACATCCTCGATGATTCCTACGAGATCGCCGACGGCTGGTGTGCCGAACCGAGCCTGGACGCCGCCAAGCGCGAGACAGCGGTCTACCTCGACGAACTCGCCGACGACTTCGGCGTGGTCAGACTCGCCGATGTCGGTCTGGTCGGCTCCGGTGAGCCTGGCGCCCTGCCTTGGCTGACCGACTGGCTCGAACACCTCGGGTATGACGTTCGGGATGGTTTCGTCCTGCTGCGCACTAGCTCGGTGGGGGACGTTGCTGCTGCTGTGCTCTCCATCGAGGGAGGTCCGCTGACGCTCGAAGTGCTGTATGAACGAGCGAACCGCGGATCTCTGGGTAGCCTCCGGAACCAACTGAACTCAGACGCGCGATTCCACAAGGTCGATGTCGAACACTGGGCTCTGACGGCGTGGGGTATGGAAGGCTACAGCAATATCCGCACCGAGATCGCGAAGCTGCTCGAACAGGCAGGCGGAGACCTACCGCTGGCAGCCATCGTCGAGTCATTGGTTGAACGCTTCGGCGTCTCCCCAGCGTCCGTCAGCGTCTATGCCGGGAGCGCGCCGTACGAAGTGCGCAACGGAATTGTGCGCTCCGAATCAATTCGGACCGCCGGCGGAAAGAATCCAGCTAAGGTGCAAAGCTACTACCGTCGCGGCGAGGACTGGTTGCATCGAACGACGGTTACCCGTGATCACCTCCGTGGAAGTGGTTGGGGTGCCTCCACCGCCATCGCGACCATCGTCGGACTGTCCCCAGGGAACACCGCCGAGCTGCCGAGCCGCCTTGGTCCCCAGAAGTTCTCATGGAAGAACCATCAGCCGGCGTACGGCAGCATCAAGCGTTTTCTCGAGGCCGATGACCTCGGCATCGGCGATGAAGTTTTTCTTGTGTTCCGCAGCGACGGATCATTCGACGTAGAGAAGCTTCCGCCGGCACCAGAGGATCCGTGTGGTCAGGCGCTTCGATTGGTTGGAGCTGAGACGTCACTTGAAGGTCAGGCGGCCATCGACGCGCTCGCTGGGGCCATCAAATATCCATTCGGGGATGACCTCGAGACTGTCGCAGCTGGCTATGTCGCCAGGCGTGAGCAGCAGATCGCAGATCTGCTGCTCACGTGACTGTCGCCCCACCCCCTTCGTCGGGCCTACGCGGGGGCGTCGCCGTGGTCGGGGATTTCCAGCTGTACGCCGCCCTGGAGGGCGGACTGGTGGGCGTAGATGCCGGGGAGGGTGTAGCGGGCGGAGACCCAGGCGTTGATGGGCGGGAGGGTCTTGTCGGCGACCGCGCGGACGAAGTCGTCGGCGAGGAAGTGGTGGGAGCCCTCGTGGCCGTTGTGCAGGCCGGCGAACTCCTCCGGCAGGCGGGAGCGGTCGTGGACCGGGGACAGGCCGGACCGGAACGCGTCGCGCAGCGCGGGGTCGACGTTCTCGAGGTCGGCGTCGTCGCCCGTCGGCTTGGTCTCCATCAGCTGCGAGACGTCCTCGACGCCTTCCTTGTTCTGCCACAGCGTCGTGGTGGCGAGTTGCTCGAAGCTGCCCTCGGTGCCGAACACCCGCAGCCGCGACTCGCGGATGTGCGACGGGTACCCGACGCGGCGCATCTCGTTGGTCCGCATGATGCCGCCGTCGGCGAGCTTGAACAGCGCGGTCGCGTTCGAGAAGTCGTTGTCGAACTGGCTGACGTCCTTGTCGAACACACCGTCGCCGCGGTCGTCCTTGACGCCGATCGCCGACACGTGCGTGGCGTGCTGGCCGGTCACCGAGAGAACGTTGCCGACGGCATGCGTCGGGTAGAGCATCGGCGGGAACGACGCGGTCTTCTTCCAGTCGTCGCCGCCGGAGTACTGGTACGCCGCGTAGAACCCGAGGTCCATGTCGTGGACGTAGTCGCCCTCGCTGTAGAACACCCGGCCGAACGCGCCGTCGGCGAGCTTCTGCCGGCAGTACACCGAGGACGGGTAGTAGTAGCTGGTCTCACCCATCATGTAGGTGAGCCCGGTCTCCTTGACCAGCTCGATGATGCGCGCGATCTGGTCGGCCTCGATCGCCATCGGGACCGTCGAGTACACGTGCTTGCCGGCCTCGAGCGCCTTGATCGCCATCTCGCCGTGCAGCCAGCGCTGGGTGAAGATCGCGACCGCGTCCAGGTCCGACTCGAGCATCTCCTCGAACGACGCGTGCGTCACTGTGATGCCCTGCTTGGCGGCCATCTCCGCCGTGCGCTCCGCGATGACGTCGGTCAGCCGCACCTCGGACACGTCCGGGTGCGCGGACCACAGCCGCAGGAACGAAGGAGCGAACTGGCCGGCCCCGGCCACACCGATGCTGATTCCCATGCGGACAAGGCAATCACACATTTATGTTCCACGGAAGAACAAATTCGCACGTTGGATCATGTGACCCACCTCGCATCGCCGCGACTTTGAGCACCGGTCAACCGTTTCGAGACACTCAGGACGGTTGACGGGTGCTCAAAGTGGGGGTGGTCGGATCAGTCGCGGGAGGAGGTGGGGAGGAGGTGGGGGTGGTCGGTGGTGATGCCGTCGACGCCCAGGGCGGTGGCTTCGGCGAGGGTGGCCGCGTCGGGGACCGGCCACGCGGTGGCCAGCAGGCCGGCCGCGTGGATCTCGGCGACGCCCTCCGCGGTCAGCCCGGCGATGCCGCAGAGCGCCCACGAAGCGCCGGCCGCGCGGGTGCGGGCGACGACCTCCGCGATCTCCGGCGTCCGGCCGAAGATGTGCCCGGTCGTCACGTCCGGGAACGCCTCCCGGACCGCGAGCAGGATCTCCGGGTGGAACGACGTGACCAGGGTCCGCTCGGCCAGCGCCCGGTCCGCCTTCAGCGACTGCGCGAGCAGCGGTACGGCGGCCTCCGCCTTCACCTCCGCCTGGAACCGGACGTCGATCGCGGCGACCGCCTCCGCCCAGGTCGGCACCTGCTCGCCGAGGCCCGCGTCGAGCGCCCGCAGCTCGGCCAGCGTCAGCGAGGCCACCTCCCCCGTCCCGGAGGTGGTGCGGTCGACGGTGGCGTCGTGCATGATCACGAGCTCGCCGTCCGCACTCACCCGCAGGTCGAGCTCGATCTCGTCGCAGCCGTCCGCGACCGCCCGCCGGAACGAGCGCAGCGTGTTCTCCGGTTCCGTCCCGAGCGAGCCCCGGTGGCCGGTGATGATCACAGAACCTTCTCCTCGTAGAGCCGTTGGACCTCGTCGCCGATCGCCTCGAGCCGGCGCGCGACCGAGGCGAACACCTTCTTCGGCTGCGCGTTGTCGGCGTAGATCTGCTGCAGCCCGGTGTAGATCTGGACGTTCGCGTTCCGCCCGTACAGCCGGATCGCGTCCTGCTGCCGGGCATTCTCCAGCTGCGCGATCGCGACACCGTAGTTGGGCTGCTCCGCGATCAGCTTCTTCAGCTCGGCGTCCTCACGCGCCTTGTTCACCACCGGCAGGTAGCCGGTCTGCGTCGTCCACCAGGCCGAGTTCTCCGGCGTGGCCAGGAACTGCAGGAAAGTCGCCGCGGCCTGTTTCCGTTCGGCGGAAATGTTCCGCAGCATCCCGATCCCGCCGCCGCCGGTGGCGATCCCGGCCGCGACCTCGGACGGGATGAACCCGGCGCCTACCTTGAACTTCGCCTTGTTGGTGATGGTCTTCATACCGCCGGTCGACTCCTGGATCACGCCGACCAGGCCGTTCGCGAAGTCCGTGCTCGGGCTGCTCGCCATGTACGCCGCCCCGAGCTCGTGCACCATCTCGCGCTGCCACTCGCCGGCCGCGACCGCTCCGGCCTCGTCGATCGTGACGTCGAGGCCCTTCGAGTACGCGCCGCCGAACTGCCACACATTGCCCTGGAACTGCCAGTCGCCGTCGATCTTCGCGAACGCGATCGTCCGCAGCGACCGCCCGCCGGACTGCACCCTGGCCAGCTCGGGCACCCAGGACCGCAGCTCGCTCCAGGTCCGCGGCACCCGGTCCGGCAGCCCGGCCTTCGCGAACGCGTCCCGGTTGTAGTACATGATCGGCGTACTGCGGGCGAACGGCACCGCCCAGCTCTGCCCCTTCACGACGTACTCGCCGAACAGCTTCTCCTGGTAGACGCCAGGTCCGAACCCGTCGTTGAAGTAGCCGTTCAGCGGCTCGAGCGCCTCGTTCAGGAAGAACCGTTCCCAGGTGACGTCGGACAGGACGGCGAGGTCGGGCGCCTGCTTCGCGACCAGCGCGGCCGCGACCTTCTGCGCGACGTCGTCGTAGCTGCCCTGGAACTGCACCTCGACGTAGACGTCGGCTTGAGAGTCGTTGAACTTGGCAACGAGCTTGTCGACCGCCTTGCCGTTCACGCCGCCGTACGGCGACCAGAACACGACCCGGGTCCGGTTCGCGTACTGCTTGGGCACCTCGCCGGCCGGCTGGGAGTAGATCGCGTCCACGGAGCGGTAGCCGCAGCCCGCCAGGCCCAGCGCCGCGGTGACCCCGAGGAAAGTACGACGTCGCATGTTCATCCCTTCAGAGCTCCGGCCGTGATCCCGCCGACGATGTAGCGCTGCGCGACCAGGAAGATCAGCAGCATCGGCGCGAGCACCAGCAGCGTGCCGGCCATGATCGTGCCCCAGGCCGCCAGGCCCTCCTCGTCCTTGAGGATCAGCAACCCGACGGGCAGCGTCCGCATCGACGCGGTGTTGGTGACGATCAGGGGCCAGACGAAGTTGTTCCACTCCTCCACCGCGGTGATCACGACGACCGTGATCAGCATCGGCCGCGACATCGGGAGTACGACGCGCCACAGCGTGCGCAGGTGTCCCGCACCGTCGACCGCGGCCGCGTCCGTCACTTCGGTAGGCAGGGTGAGGAAGTGCTGCCGCATCAGGAACGTCGCGAACGCGGAGCCGATGCCGGGGATGATCAGCCCGGCGTACGTGTTGATCCAGCCGAGCGTCGCCACCGTCAGGTAGTTCGGCAGCAGGGTCACGTGGCCGGGGACCATCATCGCGCCGAGCACGGCGAAGAACAGGATCTTCTTGAACGGGAACCGCAGGTAGGCGAAGGCGTACGCCGTCAGCACGGCGTTGACCACCTTCAGCGCGGTCCCGATCACCGTGATGATCGTGGAGTTCAGGAAGAACCGGTCGAAGGGCGCGGCCTTCCAGGCCAGGCTGAAGTTCTCCCAGGTCAGGTGCGGCCACCAGGCCGGCGGCCACTGGTAGATCTGCGTCGGCTGCTTGAACGCCGTGGACAGCAACCAGTACAGCGGTCCGAGGAACACGGCCGCCACACCGATCAGTACGACGTACTGGATCGCGCGTGTCTTCATCGGTAGTGCACCCGCCTCTCCATCACCCGGGCCTGCACGGTGGTGACGAGCAGCAGGATGACGAACATGATGATCGACAGCGTCGCCGCGCGGCCCGCGTTGAACGCCTGGAATCCCTCGTTGTAGATCGACCAGCTCAGCGTGGTGGTGGCATCACCAGGGCCGCCACCGGTCATCACCGCGATCACGTCGAAGGCCTGGAACGTGCCGATCACCGTGGTGATCAGCAAGAAGAAGGTGATCGGGGCGAGCAGCGGCAGCTTGATCGACCGGAACCGCGTCCAGGTCGACGCGCCGTCGATCGCGGCCGCCTCGTCGAGCTCCTTCGGCAGGCCCTGCAGGCCGGCGAGGTAGATCAGCGCGGCGAACCCGACGTTCTTCCACAGGTAGACGATGACCAGACCCGGCAGCGCCCAGTCGGAGTTGTTCATCCAGTCCGGCGGCTCGGCGCCGAACGGCTCGATCAGCGCGCGCATCAGGCCGTACCCGGGGTCGAAGATGAACGCCCAGATGGTCGCGACCGCGGCTCCGGACAGGATGTGCGGCGCGAACGCGATCGTCCGGACCGCCCCGCGGCCCTTCAGCGGCAGGTTGAACAGGAACGCCAGCGCCAGCCCGATCACCAGGCTGCCGACCACGATCAGGCCGGTGAACACGACCGTGATCCACAGCGTCTTGTGGAACGCCGGGTCGGCCAGTGTCCGGCCGTAGTTGGCCAGACCCACGAACTTCGGCCGGGCGGCGATCATGTTCCAGTCGGTCAGGCTGAGGAACGCGTTGTAGATGATCGGCCAGTACGCGAAGACCGCGATCACCAGCAGGTTCGGCGCGACCAGCAGCGCGAACAGGCCGTACTCGCGCCGCCTCCGGCGCTTCCGCTGGTCATTGCCTTCGGCAATTGTTCGTTCGTCCGGATGAGTCCGGGCCGGCAGGTCTACTACCGTCATACCGACCTCCTAGTGAGTAACTCGTGAAGCGGGCCGGCCACCGAGGGAGCGGCGGCCAGGATGCCTTGTGGGAAAGCCGTTCCGGCGCCCCGTACGACGGCGGCGCCGGCCTCGCGGGCGATCAGCCCGCCGGCGGCGACGTCCCAGGGCTGGATCACGTGCTCGTAGTACGCGTCCGCCGTACCGTCGGCGACCGAACACAGGTCGAGCGCGGCGGAACCGCCGCGCCGGAGGTCGCGGACGGCGGGCAGCAAGTCTTGCAGAACGGCGGCCTGCTCGGCGCGGCGCTCCGGCAGGTACGAGAAGCCCGTGCACACCAACGCCGTCTCCAACCGTGTCTGCCGCTCCAGGCCCAGTCGCAGCCCGCCGTACCAAACCGTTTGGTACGGCGTGGTGTCCGCGCGGTACGCACCGGCGCCGCGGACAGCGGACCAGGTGGTGCCTGTCCGCGGCTGGTGAACAACGCCGGCCAGCGCGCCGTCTTCGTCCTCGACGGCGATCGAGACACACCAGTCGAGGCGGCCGTACAAGTAGTTGACGGTGCCGTCGAGAGGATCGATCACCCAGGTCAGCCCGGTGCTCGAAGGACGCGAAGCCCCTTCCTCACCGAGCAGGCCGTCGTCAGGGCGGGCCGCGGTCAGACCGTCGGTGATCAGCTTTTCGGAGGCGCGGTCGGCCGCGCTGACCGGGTCACTGGCCGAGCTTTTGGTCTCGACACCGACCGCATCGATCGACAGACTCCGCTGACGGGCCAGGAGCTCCTCGCCCGCCGCGATCGCCAGCCGGACGGCCAGTTCACGCAGGTCAACGGGGTTCAGGGGAGCGGGCATGCCGGTGAAATTATCACCGAACGATGGTTACGTATAGAGAATCACTGTGATTTTCTCACGAAGATCACATCGAGAAGCAGAATCGTTGCAATCCCGCCGACCAGCAGCCCGAGCCGGTGCAGGCCCGCGTCGGTCGCCGGACCCGCGAAGACGATCGCGATCGCCGCGGCGGCGAGGTTCGCCCCGACGTACTGCGAGGTGCGGAACAGGCCCGCCGCGGCTCCGGCCGCCTCGGGCGGCGCGGCGCGGTAGACCGCCAACTGGTTGCCGAGCCCGTTGAAACCGTTGGGTATGCCGAGGATCGCGCTGATCAGCACCAACACGACGATCGGCGTAGCGGCGTGGACTCCGAACGCGAGCGCGGCGCCGCCGAGCAGGAGACCGGCCGAGCCGACGAGCAGGAGCAGGCGCGGCCCGTGGCGCCGGGCGAGACGGGTGGCGATCGCGACGGTGATCGCGCCGAGCGCGGCGATCGGCAGCACGATCAGGCCGACCTTCGTCGGGTCGAGGCCCCGTCCCTGCTCGAGCCAGCCGGGCAGGCCGTAGAAGATCGCATAGAACGCGACGTACGTGAGCATGGTGCGCAGATAGCCGAGGGAGAGCGGTGCGCTGCGGGCGAGCAGGCGGACGTCGACGAACGGCGTCGCGGAACGGCGTTCCCAGACGACGAAGACGACAGCGAGCGGGACGGCCGCGGCGAGCAGCCACCAGGTCGGGTCCGTGCTCAGCGAGAGCAGGACGAGCATCAGGCCGGTCATCGTCAGTGTGAAGAGGAGCAGCCCGACCAGGTCGATCTCGCGCCAGAGCTGGCGGCCGTCGCCCACCGGCCTGGGCGGGTCCTTGGGGACGAGACGCAGTACGGCGATGTCGGCGACCGCGGCCACCGGGAGATTGACGAGGAAGATCGCCTCCCAGTCGAAGGTGCCGACCAGGAACCCGCCGACACTCGGGCCGAGCGCGGCCGAGGTCTGCGCGAAGACCGACAGCAGACCGAGCGCGCCGACCGCGGACGCCCTGCGGCGGTCGGCGATGCGGCGGATCATCGCGACGCCGGAAGGGAACTGCGCACCGGTCCCGATACCGAGCAGCACCCGCGCCACGATCAGCCAGCCCAGACTCGGCGCCAACGGGGCGAGGGCGGACACCACCGCCACCAGCACGAGCCCGGTCAGGAACACGCGCCTCGCGCCGAGCAGATCAGCCAGCCTCCCGGCCGTCGGCGCCGACACCGCGGTCGCCAGGTACAACCCCGATACCAGCCACTGCGTCTCGGTCCCCGCGTGGAACTCCGCCCCGATCGCCACCAGGGCAACCGCGATCATCGACGAGTTCAACGGCTGCAACAGCGTCCCGAGCCCCACCGACGCGGCGTACCTGGCCGGCACCCCCGCCACCCGAGCGTCCTCGACGACCTTCGTCACGCCACACCGCCTCCTCCGAGGGGCACTTTGAGCACGCACCAACCATTTCGGCGGCCCGCAAACGGTTGGTGGGTGCTCAAAGACGTCATTGGGGGACCTCGGCGAGTTTGTCCATCAGGCGGGCGGCGAGGTGGAGGAGGTCCTGTTCGGTGGGAGTGAGAGTGGCATCCATGGCCTTGGCGAGGAAGGTGTCCCGGCGGCGACGGTCGTCGCGGACGAGGGTGGCGCCGGCGGCAGTGATCTCGAGGAGAACCTGCCGGCGATCGGCGGGATTATCAGCACGGCTGATCAAATCTGCCGTGACCAGGTCGGCGGTCGCGCGCATCATCGTCTGCGGCGTCACGCGCTCGGCCGCGGCCAGGTCGGCGTTGGTCATCGGCCCCTCGCGCTCCAGCCAGCCCAGAACGTTGAGCTGCGAGTAGCTCAACTCCCCTTCGGGACGCTCCTGACGGAGCCGGCGGACGAGGCGGAACAGGCTGGTGCGGATCTCGTGCGCGGCGACCTCGGAGGCAGGCATATCATCAGCTTAGCTGATGACCTCAATCGTCGTCGTCGTTCCGCAGCCGGACTCCGGTGACGCCGTCGAGGTCGTCGAGCGCAAGCACCAGGTTCTGCAGCGGGGCCCGCCCGGAGAAGCGCATGGACGCGCGCACCTGGGGTCGCGTCCCGTCCCGGTGCACCTCGGTCCCGAGCACCGACGCCTCGAACCCCATCGACGTGGCCGTCGACAGGATCGACCGCAGTACGCCGGCGCCGTCGTCGTACCGCACGGTGACGATGCGGCGCCGGTCCGGCGACGGCAGGAACCGCGCGAGCCGGGCGAACGGGCCGACCGCGACCAGGTGCAGGACGGTCGCGGCGACCGCGAGCACCGGCATCCCGGCGCCGCACGCCATCCCGATCGCGGCGGTCATCCAGATCGTCGCGGCCGTGGTCAGGCCGCGGACCACGTCCCGGCGCATGAAGATCACCCCGGCGCCGAGGAAGCCGACGCCGGAGACGATCTGGGCCGCGATCCGGGACGGGTCGAGATTGACCTCGGTCCCGAGGACGGCGCTGAAGCCGAAGCCGGACACCAGCGTGAACATCGCCGCCCCGGTGCCGACGAGTGTGTGGGTACGCATCCCGGCGCTCTTCTGCCGCACCTGGCGCTCGATGCCGATCACCATCGACAGCACGAACGCGATCAGCAACAGCAGGAGTTCGGTCCAGGTGGTGGAGGTCGCCAACTTCATGATCCGTGTCCTGTTCCCCGCTCAGGCGGAGACCAGTCATGGGCCCTCCCGGTCTGGACTGAGGAGCGGCGGGAGCGAAGCGACCAGAGCGACGAGGGAAGACCGGGAGTCACAGGCCCATGACCGCCGCCCCGGAGGGGTGGCATCAGCACAGTCCGACGGGCTCCTTTCCGGCGAGGAAGGCGGCGACCGCCTCGGCGGCGATCGAACCGGCGCGGTGAGCGGTCTGCCGGGTGGCACCGGCCAGGTGCGGTGTCATCACGATGTTGGGCGCGGTCAGCAGCCGCGAACCGGCCGGTACCGGCTCGGCCGGGAAGACGTCGAACGCGGCCGCGCCGAGCTGCCCCGACTCCAGCGCGTCCACCGTCGCGTCGTAGTCGAGCAGCCCGCCACGCGCTGTGTTCACCAGGACGGCGCCGCGGGGCATCGCGGCGATCTGCTCCGCACCGATCATCCCGCGGGTCTGATCGGTCAGGCGCGCGTGCAGGCTCACGACCTCCGACCGGCTCAGCAGGTCGTCGAGCTCCACCAGCTCGATTCCCGCGGGCGCCTCGTCGACGTACGGATCGGCGACCAGGACGCGGGCGCCGAAGGCCAGCAGCACGCGCGCGACCCGCTGGCCGATCGCGCCGTACCCGACGAGGCCGACGGTCGACCCGTCGAGCTCGATCCCGCACTCGTCGTACGCGTACAGGTCGGAGCGCCACTCGCCCTGCTCCAGGGTCCGCTGCAGCCGGGGAAGGTTGCGCAGGGCACCCATCATCAGCGCGACCGCGTGCTCGGCGGCGGCCACGGCGTTGCGGCCCGGCGTCGATGCGACCGCGACGCCCCGCTCGGCGGCGGCGGCGAGGTTCACGTTCACCGGACCGCCCCGGCACACGACCAGGAAGCGCAGGTCCGGCGCGGAGTCCAGCACCCGCTCGGTGAACGGTCCCATCTGGGTGACCGCGAGCTCGACGCCGGCGAGAGCCTCGATCAGCTGGTCCTCCGCGTCGCTCGCCTCGTCCACCTCGGCCACCTGCCCGTACGGCGTCAGCGGCCAGGGCAGCGTGACCTCACCGAACTCGAACGCGACGTCCGGGATCGTGCGCAGCGCCGCGGCGAGCAGGTCGTTGCGTACGAAGTGGTCGCCGGCGAGCAGCGTCTTGACGGTTCTCATCGATCTCCTGAAAAGGTGGGTGCTGGGTCGGACCAGCGCGGGCGGGCCGACTCGATGCGGCGCAGGTAATGGGCGTAGCCCTCGGCGTAGAACGCGGCGCGGGCCGGGTCGGGGTCGATCTGACGCGTCTCGGCGATCCACTCGGCTCCGGCGCTGTCCGGATCGATCGCACGTCGCGCGCAGATCACCGCACCGCGCGCGGCGACCTGCTCGGCCTCGGCCGTGTGCAACGGCGCGTTCAGTACGTCGGCGAGGATCTGCGTCCACTCGCTGCTGCGGGCTCCACCGCCGCACACCGTGACGCGGCCGGTCCACCCTGCTGCTTCCAGGCAGTGGCGAGCGGCGTACGCGATGCCTTCGCAGGTCGCGCGCACCAGGTCGGCGGTCGTGGTGGACAGCGAGATGCCGTCGATCGTGCCGCGGGCGCGGGTGTCGACGAAGGGTGCGCGTTCACCGGCCTCGGACAGGTACGGCAGGACGGTGACGCCGGACGCGCCGGGCGGGCTGTCCGCCAGCAGGGACGGGAGGTGATCGGTGCCGACGCCGACCAGGGCCAGGACGCGGTCGAGGGCCGCCGTGCCGACCATCGCGGGCATCGCGCGGAGCCAGACGCCCGGCGTCCACGTGCCGAGGAACAGGCCGGCGGGCTCGCCGTCGACGGGTAGCTCTCGCGTGACGACCTGGCAGGCAAGTGTCGTGCCGACGGTCAGCAGCGCGTCGCCGGGCTCGGTCACACCGGCGCCCGTCGCCGCGGCCGGGAGGTCATACGGGCCCGCGGACACCCGAGTCCCGGCCGCCATGCCGGTCGAGTCGTCTCGCAACTCCCCCACCGGCCCAGCGGCAGCAACCGGCGCCAGCAGGTCCCGCACCCCGGACAGACCGGTGGCCGCCAATGCCTCGTCGTCGTACTCCCCCGTCCTGGGATCGAGAAAGGGCGCGGAGGCGTCCGAGACATCCGTCGCCCGTACGCCGGTCAGCGCCTGCATCACCACGTCCTTGCAGTACGCCGCCGTGCCGGTCCGCTCGATCACATCGGGCTCTTCGGCGAGCACCGCGGCCAGCAACGGACCGGACGCTCCCGGAAACATCCGGTTTCCGGAACGCCGGAACACGTGTTCCGCAACCCCGTCCGCGGTCCACCGCTCGAGGATGCCGCTGCTGCGCGCATCCAGCCACGAGATCGCCGGGCGGGTCGGCGTACCGTCCGTGTCGACCAGCCACAACCCGTCACCCTGAGCGGTGATGGCGAGGACGTCCGGGCGGGTTCCCACCGCGGCGGCCAGCTCACCGACCACCTCGTTGACCGAAGCAACTATCTCCGGCGTCTCGTGCTCGAACCGCCCGGTGCTGCGGTGCAACAGCCGGGTCGGCCGGGATGCCTCGGCCAGTGGACGGCCGTCGGCGCTGAACGCGACTGCCTTCGTGACGGTGGTGCCTACGTCAACGCCAACGTCCATACACGCCCCCTCCTAGATTTTGGCGACCTCCACGGTCGCGCCGTGGTCGCGCAGCGGGTCGATCAGGTTCTTCGGGGTCTTCTCGTCGACGATCACCACGTCGAAGTCGGTCAACGGGGCCAGCCGGTGCAGGGCGGTGCGCTGCAGCTTCGCGTGATCGACGAGCAGCACCTTGGTCCTCGCAGAGCGCAGCATCGCCCGCTTGACCAGGACGATCTCCTCCTCCTGGTGGAACGCGTGCGTCGCCGACACCGCCGACACCGAGCAGAACAGCAAGTCGGTGTGCAGCGCCTCGACGGCCTCCGCGCACGGCATCCCGCCGAACGAGTCGTGGGTCGCCGAGTAGATCCCGCCGAGCGCCAGCAGCGTGATGTCCCGCAGCTGGGCCAGCTTGGTGATCGCCGGCAGGAAGTTCGTTGCCACCGTCAACGGAGTGATGTCCTCGAACAGGTCCACCAGGGCCAGCGCGCTGGTCGAGTCGTCGAGCATCACCGACATCCCGGGCTCGATCATCGCGCGGGCGTGCCGGGCGATCGCGGCCTTCTCCGCGTGCGCGGTGTTCAGCCGGTACGCGACGTTGCTCTCGAAGACGCTCGTCGGCTGCGCGCTGACGCCGCCGCGGTACTTGCGGACCACACCTTGCCGCTCGAGCTCGTCCAGGTCGCGGTGCACCGTCATCACGCTCACGCCGAACGCCTCGACCAGGTCGTTCGCCGAGACCGAGCCGTGCTTCACGACGTACGCCGCGATCTCGGCCTGCCGGCGCGCGGGGCGACTGAGTTCGGTGGTGTCGCCGTCGACATCCGTTGTCATGCCAGGGTCTCCAAACGCAGAGGAGGAACGTTGTACGCCTCGAGACCCACTGTGCCGTCCTGCCACCGGAAACGCACCAGCGCCGCGGGACCGAGTGCAGGTAGCAGTCTGCGGTAGTCGTTCAGCCGCAGGCCGAGCACCCTGCACACGAGCAGCCGGATCAGCGTGTTGTGGGCGACCGCGAAGACCTTCTGCCCCTGGTGCCGGCGCCCGATCTCGTCGAACACCTCGCGCACCCGATCGGCCGCCGCGGCCGGGTCCTCGCCGCCCGGGAAGTGGTTCCGCACCGGGTCGAGCTCGAACGCCTTGCCCACGGCCGGCGGCAACTCGCTCAGCATCTTGCCCTCGGCAGACCCGAATTCGACCTCCCGCAGCCGGGCGTCGACCGTCGGCTCGGCCGCGAGGGCCTCCGCGAGTGGAGCGATGGTCTGACGGGCCCTGAGCATCGGCGAGCACCACAGCGCGTCCGGCGCGTAGCCGAGCGCCCACTCCTTCAGCTGCTGCGCCTGCTGGACACCGACCTCGTCGATCGGGAGGTCCGTGGAACCGGTGTAGCGGTTGCCGTGATGCCAGGCGGTCCGGCCGTGGCGGGCCAGCACGATCGTGGTCCTCATCCGCGGTACCCCCTGCGGTCGAGCTCGGCGACGAATGCGCCGTACAGGTCGTCGAGCCGGTCACCGCGCGGTTCGAGGACGCGGTCCACCCGCACCATCCGGCGCGCGGTCCCGGTGAGATCGGTCCCGCCGGACGCGGCCAGAACCGCCATGCCGTACGCCGGATCCGGTACGGCGGGGATCTCCACGGGTACGCCGAGGACGTCGGCGCGCAACTGGTTCCAGTACCCGCTCCGGGTGGCGCCGCCGGTCAGCGAGACCGAGCGGACCGGGTCGGCTCCGAGCGTCTCCAGGTGCTCGAAGGCGAGTCGCTCGATGAAGGCGACGCCTTGCAGCACGGCAGCATAGGTGTGCAGCTCGTCCGGTGTGTCTCCGAGTGTGAAGCGCTCGGCCTGCGGAGCCACGAACGGGAACCGCTCGCCGGTCTTGGTCAGCGGGTAGGTGATGGCCTTGACCGGGTGGGCGGCACGATCCAGGGCGTCGAGGTCGGCTCCGGGGAGCAGCTCGGTCAGTACGCCGGCGCCGGTGCTGGACGCGCCGCCCGGAAGCCAGCCGCCGTCCGGGTGGCGGTGGCTGTAGACGGCACCGGTGGGGTCGGTCAGCAGGTGGTCGCTGACGCCCTTCAGGACGAGCGTCGTGCCGAGGACAGAGTTCCAGGCGCCCGGGCTCAGCGCACCGGCGGCGATCTGAGCGGCGCACCCGTCGGTCATGCCGGCGTACACCGGGACGCCGGCCGGCGTGCGGCCGAGCTCGGCGCCGGGGCGGACGACCTCGGGGAAGGCGGTGAGCGGGAGCCCGAGTTTGTCGAACGCCGCGGCCGGCCAGGCGTCGGCGATCAGGTCGTACCCGGTCTTCAACGCGTGGCTGGTGTCGGTGGCGACCGGGTGGCCGACGAGGTGGGCCGCGACGAAGTCGGCACTGTGCACGACGCGCCGGCCGGCCAGGTCGAGATCGAGGATCTTCGGCAGCGCCCATGTCGGCTGCATGCTCGTGGACCAGCGATCCGGATCGGCGTCCACGATCTGGTCGCGACGGTCGGCCGAGCGCGCGTCGTCGTACATCAACGCCGGGGTGACCGGGCGGCCGGTGCCGTCGGTCAGCAGGAAGGTGCCGGAGGTGGAGCAGATCGCGATGCCGTCGAGATCGGTCGCGCCGACCTCGGCCAGGACCTCGTCGACGGCGGTCAGCCAGGCCTGCGGGTCCTGCTCGTGCCGGACGCCGTCCCGGTGACTGCTGAGCGGCCGCGTTGCACGGGACACAACGGCGCCCTTGGCATCGGCCAGCACGGCCCGCACACTTTGCGTGCCGAGGTCGAGACCGATCCAGCCCACGAAGCGCCTCCCAGGTGAGTGTTATCTATGTTGATAACATAACACCAGAAGACGGTAAGAACGCACCAGCCCCTGACCGAAGGCGGACACAAGACGGCTCCCGCAAGCCGTCGGCGTGCGGGAGCCGGTGAGAAGCAGAACTTCGGTCAGGAGTGCATGAGAACCAGCGCCGGGTCGACGGTGGCCAGCTCGAGCCGGCCGGCGTCGACAGCGCCGTACGCACCGATCGGGCCGCTGCTGTGCCGGCCGTTGCGGTTGAGCCAGAAGCGCCAGCCCGCGGGCGGCTCTGGCCAGGTCGGATCCGGCGTCCAGCCGAGCGGTGGACGCCACTCCGACGTCGGCAGGTCCGGCCAGTCGGGTGGCGGGTTGAACTTCTGCACGAGCGGGTCCCTCCGGATTCCCCAGCGATCCGCTGATCGCGAACTGTCTGACAGATCAACGACCTGACGCACCGAGTGTCACGGATAAATCTTCGTAAAGTTTCATCCGGCATACGGGGACCAATCTCAGCACCGAAAGCCCGCCTCGGCAACCGCTCTCTCACCAGCCGGACTGCATGTGCATCGGCATCAGCATTTGTTGCCTTGTCCACACTGGATCCCCTGGTTGTCCACAGCAATCGCCCGTTTTCCACAGAGGTTGTCCACAGGAAGTACGGAGGGTGCCGGGGCTCGCACGCACAGGCACCGTTGCCCTGGGCGCCGGACCGGTCACAGGTCGTCGAGGCGGGCCCTGACCCGGTGGTGGTCGGTGAGGGAGCCGACCAGCGTGTAGCCGAGGGAGCGGTACGCCTCGAAGTCCCATTCGTCGTAGAACTGGTCGCCGGTCGTACGGCGCGGGAAGTCCGCGTGCTCGACGGCGTACTGCTCCAGGTCCCAGTCCAGCGACCCGGCGAGGACCGCTTTGACGAAGAAGATCTCGGTCTTGTACGGCTTCTCCTCGCCGTCCTCGAGCGGATGCGTGGCGATGCCGTACGCCCACGGGCGGTCGGATCGCACCTTGGCGCCGCGGACCATCGGCGACGGGTCGATGTCGATCTCGATGCCATGGTCCATCCGGGCGGTGGCGATCGCCTCGGCGAGGGCGGTGAACCGGTCCTCGGCGTCGTTCGACGCATCGATCGCGATCACCTGCGCGGGCTTGCGGCGCAGTGCCTCGACCAGGCCGAGGTTGTCGTAGTGCCCGCCGTCGGTCACGTAGATGCGGCGCTCGTACATCGACGGCGACCCGACCGCCTCGTGCAGCAGCCGGTACGGGCCGGGCTTGTCGATCACGCTGCCGACGTACCGCCGGACCTTGGCGACGACGCCGTGCCGGTCCGGGAACGACGCCTCGGCGTGGTTGTTCCAGTACGGGTTCGGCAACCACACGCCGAGCCGCGCGTTCAGGACGGCGAGCAGCAGGCGGACCGGCCGCGTCCTGGCGTTCACCCGGCCGGTGAGCGGGCTGAACGCGGCGCCGCTGATCGCCATCGCCGCCGGAACCGTGACCTCCCGCTTGAGGACGTCGGCCTCGCGCTCGTAGTCGGCCGTCGCGCGGCGGCCGCCGTCCGGCAGCGACCGGTCCCCGACGATGCCGATCTGCTCGGCGTCGAACACGAACGGCACACAGTCGCGCTGCGTCGGCACGAAGTCCGGGTCGCCGACGTTCGCGACCCCGGCGATGACGAGCTGCGGCCCGCCGTCCAGCGGCTTCGCCCAGTCCGAGTACCGCAGCCGCAGGTGATAGTCGAGAGCGACCGCGGCGCCGTTGTCCTGCCGCTTCACCAGGAACGCGCGCGACAGCCGCTCGCGGTAGAACGAGTGCAGCGAGGTCCGGTTCGCGTCGGTGAGCATCTTGATCGCCAGCGCGATCGCGACCAGCACGAGCGCGACGTCCCAGTCCTGCTGGTACGCCGGATCGGTCGCGTAGCCCCCGGTCCAGCGCAGCAGCACGACGACGGCCGCGAGCACGATGATCGCGCTCCCCGCCCACGGAGCGAGCTTGGTCCGCGCGAACACCAGCAGCCGCGCGCGCAGCCCGGTCGCCGCCTTGCCCTCGACGGTCAGCCCGTTCCAGACCGATTTGCCCAGCCCGATCAGGACGACCACCAGCGCACCGAACGACGCAACACCCTGTCTTGTTGGGTCCACCAACGCCAGCAAGGCCGACGGCAGGCTCGGCTGATCGGCGGAGTCCCCGGGGATCTTCCCCAACAGGTACAGGCCTCCCGGCACGCCGAGGAGCAGGACCGCGACCGGTACGCCGTACCGCAGCGTCACGTTGCCGATGGTGGTGAGGATCGTCCGCACGACGTCCGGCATCCGCGCCCAGCGGTCCCAGACCTTCTCGATCAGGAACATCAGCGCGCTCACCGCGAGCAGGAACACCGACATACCGACGAAGAACCAGGAATCGTCCGGCCGCCAGTCGACCTCGGGGCCGGGCGTGATCACGCCCTGGTCGGCGAGGAACCAGCCGAGCACCCACGCGATCGCGCGCAGCGTGATGCCGATCAGCAGCAGGTTCACCACCAGGCCGAACAGCACCGACAGCGCGGCACGGAACATCGCCCGACCGCCCGACAGGAGGTAGCGCGTCTGCCGGCGCAGACGTGCGAGCTCTGGCGAGCCCGGCGAGAACGGGTCGGTGCAGGTACGACGCAGTACGTGGAACGCTGCCGCCATGTAGCCGCCGCCGCTGACGCCGATCACGGTCGACGCCTTGTCGTAGAAGCCGCGCTCGGACAACAGCTGCAACGCGCCGAGACAGAACGACGCGGAGCGGATCCCGCCGCCGGAGCAGGTGATGACGAGCCGGCCGTCGTCCTTGCCGTCGCGCTGCGGACGCCGGAACGTCGCGGGCGCCGGCTCCACGCCGTACCACTTCCGCTGGCCGAAGCGGCTCGTCGCGATCAGGCAGACCGCGAGGATCAGGACGCCGGCCACGAACACGGCCCGCATCAGCCAGGTGAACCATCCGGTCGACAGGCCGGCGCACGGGCCCGACCCGAAGTCGTCCCACAGCACGACGTTCTCCGCGATGTCGAGGACGGCGGCGGCGAGGACGGTCCAGGAGCCGACGGCCGCGATCGCCTTCCAGGACTGGCGATTCAGGTACCTGACGTACTTGTACGCCCGGTACGCCGCGTACACGCTCGCCAGGACGAACGCCGAGTCGACGAGGATCGAGAGCCGGCCGGGAACCTCACAGCCGGCCGCCGCACCGGCCGCCTCGCCGACCGCGGCCCGCATCGGCAGCTGCACGATCGCGAGCACGACGGCGAGCTGGAGCGTCTTGGTGAAGGTCCGTCGGCGACCGACCTGCTCGATCGTGGCGTCGCCCTTGGTGCCGTCCGATTCCCCGAGCATCGCCCAATCATGCCGGGCTCGGGGTCCAAGCGACCTGCAGGTGCGTCTGGCTGATGCGGGACGGGACCGTGCCGGCGGCGATGCGCTGGTCGAGGGCGGCGAGTTCGGTGCAGGCGAGGGCGATCGCCTCGGCCTGCGTGCGGCAGTCGGCGTACCAGAAGGGGTCGTCCGGCTGCCGGTCGTCGGCGTCGTCGATGTCGGCGTACCAGCGATCGCACCGGTAGTGCACGACCCGCACCTTGAGCTTCATGTGCGGTACGACGCCGTACCGCGTCCCGGGGTTCCGGAAGGCCACCTTTCGACGTGCGTCGAATGGCAGCGGACCGTTCGATCCTCGTGCGAACCGTTTACAACGATGGTAAAGAGACGGTACAACCGAAGGCGAGACCGGTCCGCCCCCCAGGTTTCGAGAGGTGAGTCATGAGATTCGTCCGTGCCGCCGTGATCGCCGTCCTGCTCATCGGTGTCCTCGCACCGTCCGCACCAGCAGCCGAGCTCCAGGAGAACGCGGTGACTTCGCAGACGTTTCGAAATCCGGTGAATCCGTCCGCGGATCCGTCGCTGATGTTCCACAACGGCCGGTACTACGTGGCGACCACCCGCGGCGACCGGATCGGGATCTGGTCGTCGACCAGCCTGGCGACGCTGCTCGTACAGCCCGAGCAGGTGGTGTGGCGCGACTCCGACCCGAGCCGCAACACGCAGATGTGGGCGCCGGCGTTCCGGCACGTCGGCAACCGCTGGTACATCTACTACACGGCGTCCGACGGCGTGGACGCGAACCACCGGATGTACGTACTCGAGTCCGCCGGCGACGACCCGCTCGGTCCGTACAGCTTCAAGGCGAAGATCGCGGATTTCGGTGAGTACGCGATCGACGGCGAGCCGATCACGGTCAACGGGCAGCAGTACTTCGTCTGGACCGGCCCGGGCCGCGGCCAGGGCGGACCGGCGCAGCTGTACATCGTCCGGATGAGCAACCCGTGGACCGCGACCGGCGGCCGGATCGCGATCCCGGCGGACGGCGGGTGCACCGAGGTGCGGGAGGGACCGACCCCGCTGTACGGCGCGACGCGTACCTTCCTGACCTACTCGACCTGCGACACCGGCAAGCCGGACTATCAGCTGTGGATGAAGAGCATCGCGAACGGCGCCGACCCGATGGTCGCGGCGAACTGGGTGCAGCACCCGGGCCCGGTCTTCTCCCGCAACGACGAGACCGGTGTGTGGGGTCCCGGGCACCACTCGTTCTTCAAGTCGCCGGACGGGACCGAGGACTGGATCGCCTACCACGGCAAGAACACCAGCACCTACACGTACTCGTACCGCACGACGCGCGTCCAGAAGATCACCTGGAACGCCGACGGTACGCCGAACCTCGGCCGGCCGCTCGCCGCGGGCGCGACCCAGAACCTGCCGTCGGGCGATCCCGGCTCGGCGAACTACTGGATCAACGACACCGATGCGGCCGTCAGCTACACCGGCGCGTGGAGCTCCGGATCCGGCTGTGGCAACCAGTGCTTCTGGGGCAACGACCACTGGAGCTGGGAGCCCAACGCGACGGCCACGATCCAGTTCACCGGCACCCGCGTCGCCCTGCTGAGCGTCGCGGACACCGGCAACGGCATCGCCGCCATCTCGGTCGACGGCGGCCCCGAGCAGCGCATCGACTACTACAGCTCGATCCGCGTCGGCGAGCAACTGATGTACATCAGCCCGACCTTGCCGTCCGGCCCGCACACCCTGAAGGTGCGCGTGACCGGCGACAGGAATCCGTCCTCGACGAGCGCGGTCATCAGCCTGGACCGCATCGAGGTCTACTGACACGCTTGGCCCGGTGAACCGTGAAGACGTCCAGCAACTGATCGCGTCCGGCGAGCGGGTCAAGTACCTGTACTTCTGGGGCCACCAGCCGCAGCGCGACGGCCGAGGCGAAGAACCTCGGGCGTGAAGTCCGCGGGTTCGACGACGAAGCGTGGGCGGCGGCGCGGTTCGGGATCGTCGTCGACGGGAGTACGGCGAAGTCCGGGCAGGACCCGGCACTGCGTTCGTACCTGGTCGGCACCGGTCAGCGGGTGCTGGTGGAAGCCAGTCCGCTGGACCGGGTGTGGGGCATCGGGCTGGCCGCCGACGACCCGCGAGCGGCGGACCCCGCCGGGTGGCGGGGTCTCAACCTGCTCGGGTTCGCGTTGATGGAGACGCGGGCCGCGCTCAGTGGAAGGTCTTGACGACCGTGCGGCCGTTGACGAGGAGGAGGTGGCCGTCGTCTCGGAGTTGCAGGACGTTGCCGGCGCGGCGGGACTCGTACCACCAGGTGATGTCGCCGTCTTTGTTGACCGCGTAGAACGTGCCGTTCGGGCCGACCCAGGCGCGCGACTCCGGCGCGCCCTTGTCGCCGATGCTCCACAGGACGGTGGTGCCGTTCTTCAGCAGCCTCAGATTGCCGGTGGTCGTGAACTTGAGCGTGTAGACCCGGTTGACGGAGTACATGATCACCTCGCGTCCGGCCGGGTCCGGCGCGCGCAGGTTGCTCTGCGGCATCAGCGTGCCGACCACCATGTGCCGGTTCCAGTTCGCCTTGCCACGGGTGTTGTAGATCGCCAGGTTCCCGGTGTCCGGCAGCACCAGCTTGGCGCCGGCGCTCTTGATGCTCATCCACCAGACCTTCGTCCGGCCGTAGATCACCTGTAGCGTCCCGTCGGTCCCCATCACCAGCACGGAACCGGGGCGCCAGGTCCCCGACGTCCACAGCGGCAGTGAGACTCCACGCTGGAACAGTTTCGCGTCTCCGGACGAGTGCATGATCAGCGTGAAGACTCCGCTGCGCGAGCGAATGTACTGCCCGGGCAGCAATTTCTGTCCCGGTAGCAGCGTGTCCGACACCGCCACCGTCTTCGCCTCGGCCGGTGCGCTTCCCACCAGCACGGCCCCGCCCGACAGTGCCCCGACGGCCAGCATCCCGGCCACGAGTCGACGTACCATCCCCGCCCCCTTTGCGTTTGTGAGTGCTCAGTGTCCTGGATGCGGAGGTCAACCCTTCAGCCCGGAGGCGAATCCGCGGATCACGTAGCGCTGCAGGACGAGGAACAGCAACAGGATCGGGAGCGCCGCGAGTACCAGTCCGGCGGCGACCAGGCCGTAGTCGGACGTGTATTCGTTGACGAAAGCGAACACACGCACCGGGACCGTCTCCCGGCCGGACCCGCCCAGGTACAGCAGCGGGGTGAAGAAGTCGTTCCAGATGTGGACGGCGTTGAGGATGAGGACCGTGCCCGTGATCGGACGCAGCAGCGGGAAGATCACATGCGCGAACGCCTGCAGGTGCGACGCCCCGTCGATCAGCGCCGCGTTCGTGTAGTCGGCCGGCAGCGAGCGGATGAACCCGGTGTAGAGGAACACCGTGAACGGCAGCTGGATCCCTGTGTAGAACAGGATCATTCCCTGGTACGTGCCGAGCAGCCCCAGGTCGTTGACGAGCTGGTAGAGCGGGATCATCCCGAGCTGGAACGGCAGGATGATGCCGACCAGGAAGAGGATGTAGAGCGTGTAGCTCAGGCGCGTCGCCGTCCGGGCCAGGAAGTACGCGGCCAGCGAGCCGAGCACGATGAGCACCAGCACACTGCTCACCGTGATCAGCGTGCTGTTCAGCAGCGCGGAGCCGAGTGACGCCGACTGCCACGCCTCGCCGAAGCTCCCGACCGTCGGCGGATCCGGCAACGACAGCGGCTTGTTGGCGATCTGGCCGGGATCCTTGAAGGCCAGCGTCACCAGGGCGTACACGGGGAAGAGAAAGGCGATGGCAGCCGCCACCATGACAACTTCCAGGACGAACGTGCGGGGCTTGTACTTCATGCCGTCGTCTCCCTCGAGCGCAGGTACCCGATCTGGATGAAGGACACCGCCGCGACGAAGATCGCCAGCACCAGGGCAACCGCGGTGCTGTAGCCGAACTTCCCGAAGACGAAGGCCTGCTTGTACAGGACCGTCGACAGCGTGTCGGTCGCGTACCCCGGGCCGCCGTTGGTCATCGCGATGATCTGGGTGAACAGCGTCAGGCCGCCGACCGTGGACAGCATCAGGTTGATCGTCACGGCCGGTGCGAGCAGCGGCCAGGTGATGTGCCGGAACCGGGCGACAGTGCCCGCACCGTCGACCATCGCGGACTCGTGCAGCTCGGCCGGCACCCCCTCCAGGCCGGCCAGGAAGATCACCATCGAGTACCCGGCGCACTGCCAGATCACGGTGAACGCGACCGACCACAAGGCGATCGACGGATTGCCCAGCCAGTCCTGCCGCAGCCCACCGAGACCGATCGCGCCGAGGGCCGCGTTCAACCCGGCGTCCGGCGCCGGGTTGTACACGTACTTCCACAGGAACGACACCATCACCGGGCTGACCACGACGGGCGCGAAGAAGATCACCCGCAGCACCATCCGGCTCTTGATGCCGGTATGGACGCCGAGCGCGAGCAACAGCCCGATCCCGTTCTGGACGACGACGATCGCGACCGTGAGCAGCAAGGTGTTGCGCAACGCGCCGAGCGCCTGGTCGTCGTGGAACAACTGCTGGAAGTTGTCCAGCCCGACGAACGACCGCTGCGCCCCCACCCCGGACCAGTCCGTGAACGCGGACCCGGCCCCGGAAAACGCCGGATACAAGACCACCAGCGCATACACCAGCAACGCCGGCACCGCGAACAACCACGGAGGCCCGAGCCGCCCACCCCGCCGCCGCGGAGTCCTGACTGCGTCCCGGCGTACCGCCTGAGCTGTGACCGTCACGCGCTCTTCCGATACGCCTCGTCCATCTTCTTCAGGGCGGCGGGGACCGTGGTCTTGCCGCCGAGGAGTTCCTGGACGACGGCGAAGTGGGTCGGTTGTACTTCGGCGTTCGGCCAGCGCTGGTCCATGAACGGGACCGCCTTGTTGTCCTTCAGGTACGGCAGGAACGGCTTCAGCACCGGGTCGACCTTCGCGTCGCCCTCGGAGTAGAGCGGGACGCAGGCGACGGCCTCGGCCCACGCGTTGACGACGTCCGGCTGACCGCAGTACTCGACGAACTTCTTGGCCTGATCGGCGTGCTTGCTCTTCACGTTGATCCCGATGCCGACCACGACGCCGCCCGGGATCCAGTTGTCGGCGGCCACGTCGGTGGCCGGGAACGGGAACATGCCCAGGTCGTCCGGGGTCGGCGACGCCTGCCGGAAGGCCTGCAGCACCGCCGACACCTGCACCGCCATCGCGGCCTTGCCGGTGCCGACCATCGAGGTGGCCTGCTCGTACGTCGTCCCGTTCGGGTTGTCGTTGAAGAAGCCCTTCTTCTGCAGCTCGAGGTACTTGTCCATCGCGTCCGCCCAGCCGGAGTCGGCGAAGGACGCGTTGCCGGCGATCATCTTGTCGTCGAAGTCCGGGTTCTTCGCGTACACCGTGCCCGGGACGAGCGCGTAGTCGATGAGCTGCGTGACCCACGGGGTCTGGGCGCCGAGCGCGATCGGCACGATGCCCTTCTTCTTCAGCTTGTCGCAGGCCGACAGCAGTTCCGACCAGGTCGTCGGCACCTCGACGCCGGCGGTCGCGAACGCCTTCTTGTTGTAGATCGCGCCGAGCACGCTGGTGCCGGGCGAGAAGATGAACGTCTTGCCGTCGTTCTGGAACGCGCCCTTGAACCCGGTCGGGATCTTCTGCGTCCAGGACTGGCTGCTGAGATCGGTCAGCAGGTTCGCCTTGCTGAGCTGCGCCATCGACATCGCGCTGCCGTTGCCGGGGTAGACGGCGTGCAGGTCGGGCGCGTTGCCGGCCGCGAGCTGGGCGCGGAGCGCGGTCTGCAGCTGGTCTGCCGGCGAGAACGACAGGTTGAAGTCGAAGCCGGAGTTCGCCTTCTTGAAGTCGTCCAGGGCCTTGCGCAGGCCGGCCTCCTGGCTGCCGGCGCCGATCACCTTGAGGGTGCCGCCGGACGCGGAGCTGCCGTTGCTGCCACCGCAGGCCGACAGGGCGCCGGCCAGCGTCGCACCGCCGGCGAGTTGCAGGAGCCGCCGGCGGCTGATGGACCGATCGAGTGCCATGGGTTCCTCCTGAGCGCCGAAGTACCGGCCAAGAATGTGAAGTAACCGAAAGATGGTGTTACTTTTGTCACGCGGGACGCTACGTACGGCCCGGGAGGGTGTCAAGACCTCGTTGAAAGGATTCAGTCACGACCGGTGTGAAAAGGCCTCCACCGGTGTTTTGGGCCGGTGCCTACCTCGCCTGAGAAGATGGGCGACGTGTCCGTGACCGCCTCCCCGCATCCGGCGCGTACGACGTCGTTCGTACCGCCGGCGCCGACCTGTGGCCGGGTGCGGGCGTGAGACGAGTCCTTCTGGCCGGCCTGCTGTTGCTGGCCCTGGCGCTCGGCGCCGGCGGTGGCTACTACGCGGGCGACTACCTCGACGCCCCGGAGCCGACGGCGTCCGGCACCGCCGCGCCGCTCGGCGACATCTCCCCGTCCCCCACCCCGTCACCCACCGAGCCCTCGCTCCCGGTGAAGACACCGATCCCGAACAACGAGGAGCCCCTCGAGACCGGGCTGAACTACGACGAACGCACGTTCTCGGTGACCGCGAAGGACGGGCAGTCCGTCAGGCTCTCGCTCGAGATACCGCAGGGCTGGCGGTTGACCAGGGATCCGAAGCACACCGACCAGGTCAGGTATGTGGAGAAGGTCGAGCAACGCGGCGTGCGGGTCCAGGCGGACGAGCCGGCCGAGGAAACCCCTGAGGCCGAGATGTCGCAGCTCATCGTCGATCTCAAGAAGAGCCAGGCGCCGGAGAACGACGTCCGCATCCTCGACCACACGACGGAGATGGTCACCGGCGACGACGGCGAACCGCGATCGGTCGCGACGCTGGTCTACACCTACATCCCGGGTAAGACCCTCTGGTACGTGATCGTCCGCTGGATCGCCGTCAACGGTGCTGACACCAACGTGGAGATGAGCGTCACCGGCCTGCCCCAGGACGCGGACGCCCTGCACGAGATCCTGGAGAAGGCCACCACGTCGGTCGGCGAGGTCGGCTGACCCCTTTTCACGGAATCGTTACGCAGCTGGTGCAACCTCTCCGGGGGCTCAGGTGTCTTCTGTTAGTAGGTCTGGGGAGGTGAGGACGTGGCGAGAACGGTGACCCGGCGAGCGATGCTCGGCGCCGGCCTGCTGACGCTGGCGGGGGTCGGCGGCGCGGGCGGGTACGGCGTCGGCCTGTTCCTCACCCAGGAGCCCAGCCTCGCCGGCACCGCGGCCCCGCTCGCGGTCGGCCCCGTACCGAGCTCGAGTTCGTCGACACCGACGCCGACACCCACCGGCCCGCCGCGCAAGGTCACGTACGACGACTCGCCGGCGCTGCAGGCCGACGACCTGCGGTACGCGACCCGGAACTTCACGGTCACCGACATGTTCCGGTCCCGGATCTCGGTGCGGGTGCCGTCGGACTGGGTGTATACGAAGCAGACTCCGCCGAAGAGCGGGCGGTTCACCGACCGGACCAAGAAGCGCTGGATCCGGGTCGAGGCCGGCTTCACGATCACCCGGCCGCCCGCGGACTCCCTCGCCGCCCGGCTGAAGCAGCTCGCGGCGATCTCGAAGGACCAGATGGTGACGGTGCTGTCGCAGGAGGTGGAAGCGAACTTCGCGACGCTCGCCTACACCTACGTGCCGGACGAGGAGCTCTCCCCGGAGGGCATCCTGCGGTACGTCATCGTGCGGTGGGTTGCCGATGACAGCGGCAACTGTGCCGTCGAGATGAGTTCGACCGGTCTCCCGCAGGACAAGGACGCACTGCTGGACGTGCTGGACCACGCCGGGGACAGCGTCGAGCGGCGCGACAGCCCGCTGGGGTGAGTCAGAGCAGTCCGGCCAGCGCTTCGCGGCCGGGCTCAGTCAGGTCGACGGCTCGTTGGCCCCGGCGACGGCGGAGCCAGCCGCGGGCGAGGAAGGCTTCAGTGACAGCAGAGCCCAGCTGACCCGCCAGGTGGTGGCGTTGTTCGCTCCAGTCGACGCAGAAACGCAGGAGCGGGCGGCGGGTCGGCTGAGCGCTCAGGTCGACGCCTAGGTCGGCGAAAACCTCAGCAGCCTTTGGCCCTAGGGCGTAGGGACCGTCGGGCAGTTGCTGGGCCAGAGGGTCGTCCGGTCGGCGCTCGGCCCCTTTGCCGCCGTCGGTACGTCGGAGGGCGTCTCGGCGTACCAGCCCTTCCAGAAGGGCTACGCCGAGGCGGCCGGCCAGGTGGTCGTAGCAGGTGCGTGCTTCGCGTAGGGCTGCGGCACGGGTGCTCTGGCGGAGCGACGTGATGGGCTGGGGCTTGGCGATACGTGCCAGGGCTTCGACAGCCGCGGCGACCTCCGGACCGGCCAACTTGTAGTACCTGTGCCGTCCGGACCGCTCGACCGTGACCAGACCGCCGTCCAGCAGCTTGTGCAGATGGGCACTCACGGTCTGCGGTGAAACACCGGCCTCGGAAGCGAGCAGCGAGGCCGGTAGTGCGCGGCCGTCCGCGAGCGCCATCAGTACCTTCGCCCGCGCTGGTTCCGCCATCAGTCCGGCGGCGCGGGCCACATCGGCGTCTCCGTCCATACTTCCCATGCTCACACCGGCACACTTCGACACAACCCGAAGTGTTCCGGTGGAACCGTGGAAAGCATGCTTCTCGCCTTGCTGTGCGTAGGAATCTTCCTGGTCCAGCTCGACGTCACCGTGGTCAACGTGGCGCTGCCCACGATCCGGACCGATCTCCAGACCGGTGCAGCGGGACAGCAGTGGGTCGTGAGCGGCTACATGATCGTGCTGGCTGCTCTGCTGCTCGTCTGTGGCGCATGGGGTGACCGAATCGGCCACCGACGTACCGTGCTGGCCGGGCTGGCCGTCTTCGGTGGGGCCTCGTTGGCCTGCGGTACAGTGCCCAACATCGAGCTCCTGGTCGCGGCACGAGCGCTCCAAGGCGTCGGCGCCGCCCTGCTGCTGCCGAGCACGCTGGCCGTCATCTCCGATCAGTACGTCGACAGGGCCG
Source organism: Kribbella sp. NPDC051936 (assembly GCF_040680955.1). Lineage (NCBI taxonomy): Bacteria > Bacillati > Actinomycetota > Actinomycetes > Propionibacteriales > Kribbellaceae > Kribbella > Kribbella sp. NPDC051936. The sequence goes on from NZ_JBFAXS010000012.1 coordinate 125,438, forward strand.
CAAAGGCGCGGGCTGTCGGGATCTGGGCGGGCGCGGGCGCATTGGCGCTCGTCGCCGGCCCGCTGTGCGGTGGCGTACTGGTGGGCGGGCTGGGGTGGCGCGCGGTGTTCCTGATCAACCTGCCGATCATCGCGATCGCGCTGCCCGTGGCCTGGAGGATCATGCCGCGGCGGCAGACGGCCCGGCCGGAGACCAAACGCCGGCTGCGGATCGGCGTGGACTTCATCGGTGCCAACGTGGTGGCCGGCCTGATGAATCTGGTTGGTCTGGGCACGCTGCTCGCCTTGACGCTCTACCTGCAGGAGTACCTGCATCACAACGCTCTGCGCGCCGGACTGGAGCTGCTCCCGGTTCTGCTGCCGCTGGCGGTGCTCGGGCCGGTATCGGGTCGAGTCACCGGTCGCTTCGGTCCGCGGCTCCCGATGTCGTTCGGCCTGGCACTGGGAGCGATCGGGTCGTTCTGCCTACTCGCCGTAGATCCCGGCAGCGGCTACACGGCGGTCCTGCCGGTCGAGCTGTGTCTCGGCATCGGCATGGGCTTCCTGACCGCGGCTGTCGTCAACGCTGCGGTCGCTGCACTACCGCCGGAGCGCGCCGGGCTGGCCGGCGGCGTCAACAACACAGCACGCCAGGGCGTTGGCGCGCTGGGCATAGCGCTTTACAGCACGGTCCTTGGCCACTCGGCCGCGTTCACAAATGGGCTGCATGTCCTGGGCTGGCTGGGCGGCACGTTCTGGGTACTGGGCCTGGGAATCACTTGGCTCACAGTGGAGTAGACATGCGACTGGCGACGCAGAACGTCTGGGGAGTCCGCGGCGACTGGCCCGCACGGCTCGCCCTGTTCCAGAAGGGCTTCCAGCTACTGGAGGCCGACGTACTGACGATGCAGGAGACGGTACTGACGCCTGACTTCGACCAGGTCGAGGCGATGCTCGGCCCTGGCTACCACGTGGCGCACTCCTCGGAGCGCGAGTACGACGGGTCCGGCATCAGCACCGCCAGCCGCTGGCCCATCGGTGAGGTGCTGGAGCTCGATCTGAACGTCACGGACCGGACCGGTGACTTCGCTTGTACGGCCCTGGTCACCGAAGTGCTCGCACCGTTCGGACGGGTCTGGGTCGCGAACCACTTCCCGGACTACCAGGTGGACCACGAGCGTGAGCGGTGCGCGCAGACGGTCCTGGTCGCACGCAAGCTCGAGGAGCTGGTGTCGGGCGCGCCCGGGCATGTCGTCGTCGCCGGGGATCTGGACGCGGACGATGCCGCGGACAGCGTGCGCTTCTGGACCGGACGTCATGTGCTCGACGACCTGAGTGTCTGCTACCGCAGTGCCTGGCAGGTGACGCATCCGTACGAGCCGCTGGAGACGTTCGAACCGGGAAACCCCTGGTTCGTCGACGGCGACTGGCCGTACCGCGGCATCGACCACATCCTCGTTCGCTGCGGGCCCGCGGGCCGGCCCACGCTGCCGGTCCTGTCGTGCATCCGGACCTTCGACCGGCCCGGCGCGATTCCGAGCGACCACTACGGCCTAGCTGCCGACCTCGAGGAACGGCAGTAGCCACGCGAGGGTCTCGTCCGGAGCCTCTTCAGGGAGGAAGTGGCCGGCGTCGACAGGTCCGCCGGTCACGTCGTCCGCCCAGTCGCGCCAGATGTCGAGCGGGTCGCCGTACCAACGGCCCACGGCGCCCTCCTGCTCCCACAGGACCAGCGTCGGGCACATGATGCGGCGAACGCCCCGGTCCGCGGCGTCGAGCCCGCAGTCGGTCGTCGCGGCCGCGCGGTATTCCTCACAGATCGCGTGAACGGTCTCGGGGTCGCGGAACTGGCGGACGTACTCCGCACGCACTTCAGGCGGAAACGCGTCGCCGCCCGCCCAGGTGTCCAGGAGGTGGTTGACGAACGCCTCGGGCGCTCCGCCGATCAGGGTCTCCGCGATGGGAGCCGTCATGAACGACCACACCCAGTACGCGAGCGCGAAGTCCTTGTCGGCGCGGTCGAAGGCGTCTCCGGTCGGTACGACGTCCAGTACGCCGAGCTTGGTCACGACATCGGGGTGGTCGAGCGCCGTCCGGTACGCGCAGCGGGCGCCGCGGTCGTGGCCGACGAGCGCGAAGTCGCCGTACCCCAGCTGTTTCATCGATTCGACCTGATGCCTGCCGAGCTCGCGCATCGACTGGTCACCGGAGCAGGTGCTGTCCCCGAAGCCGCTGAGGTCGGTGGCGACCACGGTGAACTCGCGGGCCAGGGTCGGCGCGACCCGGTGCCACATGACGTGTGTCTCCGGGAAACCGTGCAGCAGGAGGAGCGGCGGACCGGCACCGCCCCGGCGTCCGTGGATCGTTGCTCCGGACACCGGTACGTCGAACTCGTCGAACTCCTCGAAACCTTCGATCACACGACGGGACGTACCCAGATCCTTGACGCGTCAGTCGACCGGCCAGATGGTGCGGAAGATCTGGGAGCGCAGGCGATAGAACCTGCGGCGGGCGGACTGCAGCAGTGCCGGCGACGGCCGGAACCGCTCGGTCGGAAAACGCATGGAGAACTTCCTAGGGGGTGTACTGCACCGAATCGGCGATCTCGGTGGCCCGGTACGGCTCCGATCCAGGCACGACGACCTGGACCAGGAGCGAGCCGCCGTCCCCGTGATCGACGACTCGTTGGAGCAGCACGATATCCGCACCGAAGCAGTTGCCGGAAACCCGGTCCGTGACCGTCTTCCCACCGACCGTGTGCGGGACGGGACTGCCGGCGTTGTCGCACTGCTTGCCTTCGGGGACCGCCAGCTTCACGTTCGACACCCCGATGAAGACGCCGGGCGTCCTCCCGGACCAGTCGGCGTCCTGACTCACTCGGAAGGCCGGAGTGCCGCCGGTGCCGCCCGGCGCCGTCCAGACCGACCGGGCCATCGACCGGGCCCAGGTCTCCGGCAGCCGGACCGAGAACTGGTCCTGCGAGACGACGACCATCTTGCGGTCCGAGAGGTACCAGTGTCCCGCGTACCCGGCGCCGCCGCCGAGCAGCAGCGCAAGCACCGCGGCGACCACCCACCGGCCACGCCGGCGCTTCCGCGGGGCCGAGACGACCCCGACGGCGGCGGTCTCGGCCTCCGGGTCGGCAGTGTCCGCCGGGTCGGTGCCCGTGTGCACTGTCTCCGCCCGGACGCCCTCCGTTGTCACGGAACTCGCCGCGGCGACGGTCTCCGAGGGGTCGGCGGGCTTCACGATCGTCGGCTGGTTCTCGTCGCTGAGCGCGGTCTTCGCGTCCAGGTCGTCCGACGCGATCGTGACCGTCTCGCGGGCCGCCATCGGGAAGTCGCGGGTGGGCTCGTCGAGCGCGCCGACGAGCTGCTTGGTGAACGTCTGGACGTCCGGCCAGCGCTTCTCCCGGTCCGGGTCGAGCGCGCGGACGATCGCCGCGTCGACCTGTCCCGGCAGCTCGAACCCGAGCGAGCTCGGCGGCGGCGCCACCTTCACCCGGCTGGCGGCGCCCAGCCCGTCGACCTGGTGCGGAGACCGCCCGGTGAGGGCGGCGTACGCGACCGCGCCCAGCGAATACTGGTCGGCGCGCTGGTCCAGCCGCTCCCCGAGCGCCTGCTCAGGGGCGACGTACGACGGGGTGCCGCCGGGCATCGTGATCCGGGACACCTCGTCGAGGGACTTGCCGAGGCCGAGGTCGGACAGCACCGCCCGCTCACCGTCGTCGGTGCTGCGGAACAGGACGTTCGCCGGTTTCACGTCGCGGTGCAGCAGGCCGCGCCGGTGCAGCGCCTGCAGGCCGCGGCCGACCTGGACGACCACGTCGACGGCGTCGGCCGGCGGGAGGGGCTCCTTCTTCAGCCGGTCGGCCAGGGTGCCGCGATCGGCGTACGTGAGCACCAGGAACGGCCGGCCGTCCTCGAGCTCACCGACGTCGTGGACCTGGACGACGTGCTCGGACTCGACGCGGCGCAGGAACCGGCCCTCCTCGAGGAACCGCCGCCGGACCGAGTCGTCGTGCCCCCAGTTGTCGGCGAGCACCTTGATCGCCACCTCGGCGTCCAGCTGCTCGTCGTGAGCCAGCCACACCGTCGCGAAACCACCCGAGCCAAGGCGTCGGCGCACGACGTAGCGACCGAGTCTGGTTGGGACCCCCATACAGGGCATTATGGGTCATTGGAGTGTCCCTACCGGGGCCGATCGAGAAGCAAAGGCGCAGATGAGCGAGAGCACCAGTCCGACCGACGACCTTGCCACCCTCGCGGAGCAGGCCCAGGCGGGCGACAAGAACGCGATGGACGACCTGCTGCGGCAGGTGTATCCGCGCGTCCTGCGGATCTGCCGCTCCGTCCTGCCGTACTCCGCGGACGCGGAGGACGCCGCCCAGGAGGCGCTGCTGAACATCGCGACCAAGATCGGCACGTACTCCGGCCGCAGCAGCTTCTCGACCTGGGTCCACTCGGTCGCGGCGAACTCCGCCCGCTCGACGTACCGCAAGCTGAAGCGCACCGCCCAGGCCGCGCACAACCCGGAGACCATGGAGAAGCCGGACCCGCGCACCACGAGCGTGATCGCCGGCACCCGCCTGGACCTCCTGGAGGCGCTGGAGACCCTGGAGCGCGACCGGCCGCAGATGGTGACCCCTCTGGTACTGCGTGACGTCTACGGGCTGTCGTACGAGGAGATCGCCGCCGAGGTCGGCGCCCCGCTCGGCACCGTCAAGTCCCGCATCCACGACGCCCGCGAGGTCGTCCGCCCCCTCCTGCGCCCCAAGGACTGAAATCGGGGCCTCCCTTTCGGCGGGCTGGTGTGCTCAGATGGGGAACATGAAGAAGCTCATCAACGACCCTGCTGATGTCGTGAGTGAGGCGCTGCGCGGAATGGCGGCAGCGCACCCGGACCGCCTGCGGGTGGACCTGGAGAACCGGATCGTCTACCGCAAGGACGCGCCGAGATCCGGCAAGGTCGGGCTGATCTCCGGCGGCGGGTCGGGGCACGAGCCGATGCACGGCGGGTTCGTCGGGCTCGGGATGCTGGACGCGGCCTGCGCCGGCGAGGTGTTCACGTCCCCGGTCCCGGACCAGATGATGGCCGCGACCAAGGCGGTCGACGCCGGCGCCGGTGTGTTGCACATCGTGAAGAACTACACCGGCGACGTGATGAACTTCGAGATGGCCGCCGAGCTGGCCGCCGCCGACGCCGGCACCGAGGTGCTGTCGGTGGTCACCAACGACGACGTCGCCGTCCAGGACAGCCTGTACACGGCCGGCCGGCGCGGCGTCGGCGTGACCGTGCTGCTGGAGAAGATCGTCGGCGCGGCCGCCGAGGAAGGCCGCCCGCTGCAGGACGTCGCGGACCTCGCCAAGCGCGTCAACGACAACGGCCGCAGCATGGGGATGGCGTTGACGTCGTGCACCGTCCCGGCCGCCGGCAAGCCCACGTTCGACCTGGCCGAGAACGAGATGGAGGTCGGCATCGGCATCCACGGCGAGCCCGGCCGGCAGCGGCTGCCGCTGGCTCCGGCCCGCGAGATCGCCGAACTGCTGGTCGACCCGGTCGTCTCCGACCTGCCCTACCAGCAGGGCGATTCGGTGATCGCGTTCGTCAACGGCATGGGCGGCACACCGCTGATCGAGCTGTACCTGATGTACAACGAGGTCGCCCAGCTCCTCGACCGGGCCGGCATCACCGTCGCCCGCTCCCTCGTCGGCAACTACATCACCTCCCTGGAGATGGCCGGCTGCTCGGTGACGCTCCTGAAGGCGGACGACGAACTGGTACGTCTCTGGGACGCCCCGGTGAACACCCCCGGCCTACGCTGGGGCGCGTGAGCATGGGAGTCGATTCCTTCGTCAACTGGCTGCGTGACAGTGCGGGGGTGCTGCACGAGAACGCGGCGTATCTGACTGAGCTGGACGCCGCGATCGGGGACGCCGATCACGGGATCAACATGGATCGTGGTTTCACGGCGATCGGGGAGTTGCTGGACGGTACTGAGTTCGGGTCGGCGGACGAGGTGCTGAAGAAGGCCGGGATGACGCTGGTCAGCAAGGTCGGCGGGGCGAGCGGGCCGTTGTACGGGACGTTCTTCCTGCGGTTCGGGACCGCGCTGGCCGGTGCCGACCTGACGCCGGAGACGATCGGCAAGGCGCTGCACGCCGGGGTCGAGGGGGTGCTCGCGCGCGGCAAGCCGGAGCTCGGCGACAAGACCATGTACGACGCCTGGGCGCCGGCGCTGGAGGCGTACGACGGCGCGGTCGCGGGCGGAGCGGATCTCGGTACGGCGCTGACCGCGGCGGCCGAGGCGGCCGCGAAGGGGCGGGACGCGACGATCCCGCTCGTCGCGCGGAAGGGCCGCGCGAGCTACCTGGGTGAACGCAGCGCCGGCCACCAGGACCCCGGCGCGACCAGTACGACGCTGATCTTGGAGTCCGCGGCCCGCACGCTGTCATGATCGGGATCGTGGTGGTGTCGCACAGCCGTGCGCTGGCCGACGCGGCGGTCGGGCTCGCCGCGGAGATGGTTGCCGAGGACAAGCGTCCGGTGATCGCGGTGGCGGCGGGGCTGGATGCGACGACGTTCGGGACCGACGCGATGGCGGTGTCCGAGGCGATCGGCGCCGCCGACAGCGCGGACGGCGTCCTCGTGCTGCTCGATCTGGGCAGCGCGGTGCTGAGCGCGGAGATGGCGCTGGAGTTCGTCGATCCGGAGGTGGCCGCGCGGGTGCGGCTGACGAGCGCTCCGCTGGTCGAGGGCCTGGTCGCCGCGGTGGTCACGGCGTCGACCGGCGCCTCGCTCGACGGTGTCGCGCTCGAGGCAGCGCGCGGTCTGGCGGGCAAACAGGACCACCTCGGCGATGTCCAGGCCGCCGAGGCCACACCGGTTGCCGAGGCCGATCGCACCGTGGAAGTCCTGGTGGGCAACGAGCACGGGCTGCACGCGCGGCCTGCTGCTCGGCTGGTCGGGCTGGTGAACGGGTTCGACGCCGCGGTCACGCTCACCGATCTGGACACCGGCCGTGGACCGGTGGATGCGGGCAGTTTGAGCATGGTCGCGACGCTGAACGCCCAGCAGGGGCACCGGTTGCGGGTCGGCGCGAGCGGTCCCGAGGCCGCCGCGGCGCTGGCCGCGATCGAGCAGCTGGCGAAACAGAACTTCGGCGACGAGCCGGCCGCTTCGGTGAGTGTGCCGGTCCCGGCAGCCGGGTCTGCGGGCGGGTCCGGGCTGGATGTGGCGATCGGTCCCGCCGTACTGGCCGGCGACGCGGTGGACCTGGACGGATACGTTGCCGGTGACAACGAGCCCGGACGGCTGGAGGACGCGCTCCGGACCGCGGCCGACGACCTTCAGGTCCTTCGGGACGGCAGCGCGGAGCACGGTGGGATCTTCGAGGCGCACCTCGCACTGCTGACCGATCGCAAGGTGCTCGACGCCGTGCGTACGGCGATCTCGGGCGGCGAGTCCGCGCCGATCGCCTGGAAGCAGGTGTACGACGAGCTGGCGTCCACGTTCGAGGCCCTCGACGACGCGTACCAGCGGGAACGGGCGCAGGACGTCCGCGCGGTACGGGACCGGGTCCTGCGTGCGCTGACCGGGACCTCGACGGAGGAAGCCCCGGCCGACGGCATCCTCGTCGTACCGGAACTGGACGCCGCGACCGCGGCCACGCTGGACGCCACCCGGATCGCCGGGATCGCCGTACGGGCAGCAGGTACGACGGGACACGGGGTGATCGTGGCCCGGTCGCGCGGGATCCCGTTGATCACCGGGATCGGGGACGTCGCGGTGCCGGCCGGGACGACGGTCGCGTTCGACGCGCGGACGGGGTCGTTCGAGCTCGCGCCGGACGAACAGGCCGTACGCGCGACGATCGCTGAGCGGGTGGGCGAGCGACGCCTGGCACTCGAGGAGGCGGACCGGCCCGCGGTCAGCAGGGACGGCAGGACGATCGACGTCCTGGTGAACGTGGGTGTCCTGCAGGACGCTGTGGACGTGCGCGGCGCGGACGGTTCCGGGCTGGTGCGGACCGAGGTGCTGTTCGGGGATCGCCGGACCGCGCCGACCGTCGACGAGCAGGCCGAGACGTTCCGGGCGATCGCGCGGGCGCTGGGCGGGAAGCCGATCACGATCCGCACCTGGGACGTCGGCGGCGACAAACCGCTCCCGTTCCTGCCGCAGGCCGCGGAGGCGAACCCGTTCCTCGGCGAGCGCGGTCTGCGGGTGTTCCGTCATCGCCCCGACCTGCTGCGCGACCAGCTCGAAGCGGTCCGGCGTACGGCGGCCGAGATGCCGGTGCACGTGATGTTCCCGATGGTGACGACGGCCGACGAGGTCGACTGGGCGCTGGAGGAACTCGGCCCGCGCGACGGTCTCGAGGTGGGCATCATGGTCGAGGTTCCCGCGGCCGCGCTCCGGGTCGCTACGCTCGCCCGGGATCTCGACTTCGTCAGCATCGGCACCAACGACCTCACGCAGTACACGACCGCGGCCGACCGCACCAACGCCGCGGTCGCCCCGCTCGCCGACGGCCTCGATCCCGCCGTACTCCAGCTGATCGACCATGTCGCCCGCACCGCCGGGGTCCGTGTCGCGGTCTGCGGCGACTTGGCCAGCGACCCCCAGTCCGCCGTCCTGCTCGCTGCTCTCGGTGTGACAGAGCTGAGCGCCGTCGGCCCCCAGGTGCCGCTGGTCAAAGCACGGCTACGGCAGGCCGACCTCGGACTGATCGACACTGCCGCTGTGCTGGCGGCTCGGGACGCCGCTCAGGTGCGCGGCTTGCTGTAGTAGCGCAACTCGACCAAGTTGAAGCCGGGTGTGCGCTCCGGCTTCGCTGGAAGCGTGTAGGACTCTCCCGGCTCCAGGTAGGTCACGTCAGGGTGCTGCAGGTCCAAGTCGACGACCAGGGCCGGGTACGGGCCGGTGTGCCAGGTGTAGGACTCGCCGGCCTCAGGGGTGACGTGCTGCACGCGGACGTCGTCCTCGTCGACGACCACCTTGGTCGGGATCTCGCCGGCCTGCTCGAAGCCTGCCTCGGCGGTGTCGACCCCGAAGTGCGGGTCGCCCGACGCCTCCTCGCCGAGGTCGAGCACCTCGATCAGGCGGTTCAGGTACAGCGCGTCGCCGTCGTTGGTCAGCATGTGCACCGGGGAGACCGGACGGTAGACCGACCCGCCGACCGTCTCGCTCAGGTGCCGTGCCGGGCTGCCGTCCAGCCAGTCCATGTGGCAGGGCGACGTCGACAGGCACAGGACGACGTACGGGTTGTGGTGCAGGTGCCAGCCCTGGGCCTCACCGGGCTGCAGGGACACCTCCCAGACGCGGACCCGTGAGTTCTTCAGCAGCACGCGGGTCCCGATCTCACCGAGAACGACCTCGGTGCCGTCAGGGGCGATGACAGTAGTACCGGCGGTCATGCCTTCTCCTCAATTGGTCGTTCCATCGCGACACCGGCGAGCAGGGTGCCGTCCGGCATCGGCAGCTGGGCGGACTCCACCTCGGTGAAGCCGAAAGCCTTGTAGAGCGGTACGCCGGGCAGCGTCGACATCAGTGCGAGTCTGGTGAACCCCTCCGCGCGGGCCGCGTCGGTGCAGGCGGTCAGGATCGCCCGGCCGAGCCCACGCCGCGTCCAGTCCGCCCGCACGAACATCGCCCGGATGCGGGCCGGTTCGGTCGCTGGGTCGAGCAGCCGCTCGTCCGCTCCCGCCGTACTCGCGTTGAACAGCTTGTTGCGCCGGCTCCACCCGCCACAGGCGACGACCTCACCGTCCGCCTCCAGCACGTAGTAGGTGCCGTCGTCGATCAGTGCCGTGTCCAGCGTGGTGATGTGCTCGGCGGCACTGGCTGTCTGCCGCGCGTCGTAGTACGCCGGGAACTGCGTCTCCACCGCGGCCCGCGCCAACTCAGCCACCGCAGGCCCGTCCGCCACCACCGCCAACCGCAACACAGCCTCCACGCCCACAGGCTAGTTCACGACTTCGAGCCCCACGACGAAGACGGGTCACTCGCGGAATCGTCTTCCGCGGTACGTCCAGGCGATCTTCGCGCCGACCAGGAGCAGGAAGAGCAGCACCGTGACGGCGCTTGCGCCGGACGTCAGAGCGTGGCCAAGGATGATCGCGATCACGACGACCACGGGCAGCGCGATCCAGAGGATCGTCGCCCAGTTGGGAGGCTGCGTCCCCGGCGGCGGCTGGTACGGCGCGGCCAGCGCGGGCAGCGGCAAGCCCTCGAAGACCGGGTCCAGGTCCGACCGGATCCGCGCTGCGTACAGCAGATCCGTCCGCCGGTCGAGCTCCGGCTGGTCGATCCGCCCGGCGGCGAACTGGTCCGCCAAGGCGGTCGTGCACACGGACCGGTCGTCGTCCGACAGCCGTAGCTTCTCCAGCGGTGTCCCCGGCGGCTGCGGCGGCCGGACGACCTGGACGGCCATCGAGCCGAACACCTTGGCCATGGTCTTGAGTGGCGACTCGACCAGGTCCTCCATGAGCTTCAGCCGGCCGGCCCCGGCCTTGGTCAGCTCGTAGTCCGGCGGGCCGGAGTCCTGCGGACGCCTGGCGACGAACGTGCCCGTGATGAGGTCGTTCAGCGCGGCCTGCACCCGCCCGTCGCTCGCGCCGGTACGGCGGACCAGCTCCGCGCGGCTCAACGGCGCGAACCGCAGGTGCTCCAGAAGCGCGTGCTCCAGCGCCGGGTCGTTCTCCACAGATCCCCCCTCGACTGCCCCGCCTCATTGTCGCAGGCACACGTGGTCATCGAACCCACACGGAAAGCTGCAGGAAGCTGCAATCTCGCGCGTGTGAGTGCGCGGGGCGGTGAACGTCGACGCCGGACCGGCTAGGTAAACAGGAGCTGGAGCAAGCCTCCGGAATACGTCGGACGCAGTACGGCCTCCACCCGGACGTACTGCGTCCGCACCGGCGTGAACGCGGTCGTGTTGAGCCGGTTCACCGCCACGTCGTACGGCGTGGTGTTCTGGACCGGCCGCCACGTGTCACCGTCCAGCCACAGCACCCGCCACGACTGCGGGACACGGCACTGCCCGGAGCCGGTGTCGTCGAACCAGTACGCGGACGCCTGGGACACCTCTCGCACCGAGCGCAGGTCGTACTCGATCCACTCCGTCGTACCGCGCCGGTCCCACCAGGTGAAGCGCGGAATCGACGTGTCCGCGGAGGATCGCGGCGTACGACCGGAGTCAGGCGCCTCAAGCGAGTCACCGTCGTTCACGTGCGACGCAATGATCCTGGTGCGATAGCTCCACTCCTTGCCGTCAGGGGCGACCTGCGCGAACGACGTGACCCGCAGACGGGCCGCGCCCATCGGGATAAGGGTCACGGTCTCCACAGGCTCGTCCGACCGGGCCGGACTCGGTTGCAGCAGTCCGACGACGTCTTCGGTGTCTGTCTCCCACTGCGGGATCCGCCGGGCCTGTGTGGTCAGCGCAAGCGGCACACCGTCCGTCGTGAAGGGGTTCTCGCCCGCCTGCCGCCGTACGATGTCGAAGGAGGCGCCGGCGACCAGCCCGTAGTTCCACGGCGACTCCGGATAGACCGAGAGCTCCGGCCACTCGTCGGTGCCGCCGATGCGTTCGTAGCGTTCCTCGATCTGCAGCGAGTAGGTCAGCGGACCACGGTCCACGGACACCGAGTGCTGGTTGTCCTCCCACACCCGGGTGGTGGTGCGCATCGGCAGCGTGAGCTCGACGCGATCGCCTGCCTGCCAGGTGCGGTCGACCTTCATCCAGGCGCCGGACGTGCGTACAGGCTGCCCGTTGACCGTCACGGTGGCGTCATGTGTCCAGCCAGGACGCCTTAGATAGAAGGGGAACCGGACCGGTCGCGCGGTCTGCACAGTGAACATGATGGTGTCCGAGAACGGGTACTCCGTGTCCTGTACGACGGTCACCGTCTCACCCGAGCCGGCTCCGACGGTCGCGGTCACCTTGCTGGCGGCGTACATGGACGCAGCCAGACCGTTGTCCGTCGTGGCCAGCCAGAGCTCCTGCACGTAGTACGGCCAGCCCATGCCGTAGTTGTGCGGGCAGCACCGGTACTGGTGCACGCCGTACTTGTACGCCTGCATGGCGAACGGGTTCTCGAACTGCCCGTGCTTGCGCCCGTCGTCGAGCTGCACGCTGTTCGCGCAGGTGATGTAGTGCATCACCTGCTGCCGCGGGTCGTACGACGCTGTCAGCGAGTTGAACGCCAGCTCCTCACACCTGTCCGTCCAGGCGACGTCACCGGTGAAGCGGGTCAGCATCTCGCAGCTGTGCATCAGCTCGACGATCCCGCACGTCTCGAACCCCTGCCGCGGGTCCACGAACCCGGGCCGCGAGTTCTCGTCGCCGGCGAAGCCACCGCCCGGGAACTGGCCGTACATCCCCATCACGGTCGAGTAGTTCCGGTACGTCGCTGCTCGGTGCTCGGCCTCGCCGGACAGCAGCCAGTACTGCAACGGTTCGCGGAACCCCTGTGCCAGGTTGACGTTGTGCCAGGTGGGGATGCCACCGACGTAGTCCGCCGACCCGCTGTGCATCTTCGTCACCAGGTCGAGCAGCCACGGCTCCCCGGTGCGGTTGTAGAGCCAGTACGCGCTGTCGATGTTGTCGCCCCAGCGGAACGCACCCCACGACCGGTTGAACACGTCCGCCGGCTGCGTGTTCTGGAACCCCAGGTACTTCGTCATGAACGGAATGACCCGCTCGTCGCCGGAGTACTCGTACCAGGACCGGAACGCGGCCAGCAGCGGCATGCCCGGCCAGAAGTCCGGCCCGTTCTCCAGCGAGGTCCGCAGCCGCTCCGGACCGAACCAGCCGTCGGGCGCCTGGGTGGCGAGGATGCCGTCCATCCAGCGCTGCATCCTGGTCAGTACGCCGGTGTCGCCGGTGACGTACCCGAGGTCGCCGAAGCCGCGCAGCCAGTACGGCAGCTCCTCCCACGCGCCCTGCGCCGGGTCGACCCAGCCGTTGCCTTCGTAGGTCAGGAAGTCCGAGATCTCGTCGTACCGGCCGCAGAGGCCGTTGACCTGCAGGTCGAGCTGCTGCGCGAGCCAGCCGCGTGCCTCGATCGCGCCGGGCGGGAGCTTCTGGAACGGGACCGGCCGGAGCGGGGCGCGCTGCGGGACGTAGTGCCCGCCGCGGCCGGCCGGCGGTCCGGACGGATGCGCGGCCTCGGCCGGGGCGGGATCGACGGCGGTCATGACGGCCGCCGCGGCGAGGGAAACACCAAGGAAGTCACGTCGGGGCATTCCTTCGGGAGTGGGTTCGGGCATTGGGTCTGCCTTTCGGGTGACGGGGGCGGACATCACACCGACGGAAAGACCGCACACGTTTTCCGTCGTTGACAACGTAGGACTGAGGATCGCGTTGGTCAAGATCAAAGCGCAGGTCAGCAGGGTTGTCCGAGGGATCCTGCTAGGCTTCGGCGCAGGATCGGAAGGAAACAGGATGAAGAGGCCAGCGGTACGGATGGTGGATGTCGCCGCGCTCGCCGGCGTCTCCGCCGGAACCGCGTCGAAGGCGCTCAGCAACACCGGGCAGCTGAGCCAGGAAACCAGGGACCGGGTACGCCGGGCCGCGGCGCAGCTCGGGTTCACACCGGATGCCCGGGGCCGTGCGCTCTCGTCCGGCCGCACGTACACCGTGGCGCTGCTGACCACCGACAGCTCGGGCCGCTTCAGCATCCCGATCATGCGCGGCGTCGAGGACGTGCTCAGCGCCGGCGAGCTCGCGACCGTCCTCTGCGACACCCGCGACGACCCGTTGCGGGAGCAGACCTATCTGCGTTCACTCGTCGCGCGCGGCGTCGACGGCATCGTCGTCACCGGCCGGCGTACCGAGCCGCGGCGGCCGATCGACGTACCACTGCCGGTCGTCTACGCGCTGGCCGCCTCGACGAATTCCGCCGACGCCTCGGTGATCGTCGACGACGCGGCCGGTGCCGCCGCGGCCATCACGCACCTGCGCGGGATCGGCCGCACCCGCATCGCCCACATCACCGGCCCGGCCGATCACCGCTCCGCCGCCGAGCGCGCCCAGGCCATCGCCGCCGATCTGTGCACCGAACCGCTCTTCGGCGAGTGGAGCGAACGCTGGGGCCGTCAGGCCACCGACCTGGTACTGCGTCAGCGCCCGGACGCGATCAGCTGCGGCAGCGACCAGATCGCCCGCGGCGTCTGCGACCGGCTCCGCGAACTGGGGCGCGCGGTCCCCGAGGACATCGCCGTCACCGGCTACGACAACTGGCCCGTCATGGCGCTGGCCAGCCGCCCGCCGCTCACCACCGTCGACCTCCGCCTGGAAGACCTCGGCCGCCGCGCGGCGACGCTGCTGCTGGAAGCCATCGCCGGCAAGCCGCACCACGGCGTCCTCGAGCTCCCGGCCCAGCTGATCACGCGGGAGTCGACGCTGGGCAGGGCCTAGGAGCCTGAGCGCCGACGCTCCTCGCGCTGCGGCCGGGACGCCCAGCGGTAGGTGAAGAACACCCACGCGAGCGCGGGCAGTCCGAAGATCGCCGCCGCGACCTCGCGACCGAACACCAGGAACACCAGCCCGAGGAGCGCGAACGGCAGCGCCATCCACACCGCGCCCACGAACGCCGCCCACCGCCACCGGCCGGGCTTGCGCGGCGCCGGCTTGTACAGCGACGGCGTCGGCAGACCGGCGAACACCGGCTCCAGGTCCCCGTGCGTGACGGCGTCGTTCAGCAGGTCGACCCGGCGGTGCAGCTCGGTCTCGTCGAGCCGGCCGATCGCGAACTGTTCGGCCAGCTCGTCGGTGCAGACGTGCCGCTCCTCGTCGGTGAGCCGGATGTTGACCATCCGGCGCCGGGCCGCGACCTCCCGCGCCTCCTGACCGGCCGCCGTCGCGTACCCGATCAGATCGCCCGGTTTCACCGGCCGCCGCTCCGCCATCCGCCTCACCTCACCTCGTCCCTTCGAGTGTGCCAGACGCGCCGGAAGGCGTCGTCAGACGTTGTACCGGGGCGCTTGGTTGGCGAGACGCTGATCACAAGAACGGCACTCAACGTCGTCGCGGTATCGAGTCATCTCTGATCTCGACGGGCCGAACGGAGCCCCTTGACGATGGAGAAACAGACATGAAGAAGACGCTCACCGCTCGCGTTCTGGCCGGCGCCGCGATCATCGCCGCCGCGGGGCTGTTCGTCGGGATCGCACCGAGCGACGCCGCGGTTCCGGCCCGCACCGCCGCCGTCACCGCGCACGCCAAGCCCGCGCTGAAGGCGTCCAGCCTGCACTTCGGCTACAAGTGCTGGGGCCGCGTGGGCAACTGCAACGTCGCGGTGTACGCGCCGACGGGCTGGAAGTTCACCCAGCTCAGCCGCGAGCAGGCGAAGTTCACCGACAGCTCGAACACCTGGATGCTGCGCGTCAACGGCGGCCTCGGCGGCAAGGTCAGCACGACGCGCGCCGCCGACCAGCGCATCCACGCCCTGCGCAGCGTCGCCGGCTTCAAGCTGGTGTCCCGCACCAACGGCACCGCACCGTCGAAGGTCGGCTGGTCCGCCCCGCGCGTCGCCTACACGCAGATCACCTACACCTACCGCGACGGCGCCCGCGGTCAGCGCTGGGTCACCACCCGCTTCGTCGACACCTTCGAGAACGGCCGCCGCGCCTACATCGAGCTCACCGTCGCCGGCCGCCCCCAGGACAAGGCCGGCCTCACCAAGGTCCTCACCGTAGCCACCGAGCGAGTGGCGCTGGTCGGTTGAGAGCCCCGAACAGGTGACCCGGGCGGCAGAGCGCCCGGGTCACAGTCCGGTCAGTTGAGGACCGACGGCAGTGTGGAGGTCCAGGCCTCGCGCAGTTCGGTCAAGGGGATCTCGAACTGGTCCTGGACGTCGAGGGTGTCGCCGGTGATCACGCCGATCTTCGCGTGCGGGAACCGGCGGGCGGTGCACATGTCGGTGAACCGCACCTCCTCGGTCCGCGGTACGGCGACGACCGCGCGGCCGGCCGACTCCGCGAACAGGAACAGGAACGGGTCCAGCCCGTCGGGCGCCCACACCCGCGCTCCGACGCCGCCGCGCAGCGCCGACTCGGCCAGCGTCTGCGCGACGCCGCCGTCACTGACGTCGTGTGCCGCGTCGATCAGCCCGTCGCGAGACGCGTTGATCAGGATGTCGGCCAGCTGCTGCTCCGCTGCCAGGTCCACCGCCGGCGGCCGCCCGCCGAGGTGCCCGTGGATCACGTGCGCCCACTCGGACCCGGACAGCTCCTCCGCGGTCTCGCCGAGCAGGTACAGCTGGTGGCCCTCCATCTCGGCCGTAAACCCGATCGGCGTCCGGCGCGTGACATCGTCGATGACGCCGAGCACACCGACGACGGGGGTCGGCAGGATCGCGGTCTCGCCGGTCTGGTTGTAGAACGACACATTCCCGCCGGTGACCGGGATGCCGAGCGCCTTGCATCCGTCGACCAGGCCGCGGATCGCCTCGGCGAACTGCCACATCACCGCCGGGTCCTCGGGCGAACCGAAGTTCAGGCAGTCGGTGACCGCGACCGGGCGGGCCCCGGTGGTCGCGACGTTCCGGAACGACTCGGCGAGCGCGAGCTTCGCGCCGGTGTACGGGTCGAGCTTCGCGAACCGGCCGTTGCAGTCGGTCGACACCGCGACCCCGAGGCCGCTGGTCTCGTCGACCCGGATCATCCCGCTGTCCTCGGGCTGCGCGAGCACCGAGTTGCCGAGCACGTACCGGTCGTACTGGTCCGTCACCCAGGACTTGTCGCAGAGGTTCGGCGAGGCGACCAGCGTCAGCAGCGTGTCCCGCAACTCCGCCCCACTGCTTGCCCGCGGCAACTTCTCGGCGCCGTCGGCCTGCAGCTCGTCCTGCCAGGACGGCCGCTCGAACGGGCGGTGGTAGACCGGGCCCTCGTGCGCGACGGTCTCGGGCAGTACGTCGACGACGCGCTCGCCATGCCAGTCGATCTCCAGCCGCCCGGTGTCGGTGACCTCGCCGATCACATCGGCCTGGACGTCCCACTTGGCGCAGATCTTCAGGAACGCCTCGACGTTGTCCGGAGTGACGCAGGCCATCATCCGTTCCTGCGACTCGCTCATCAGGATCTCTTCGGGCGACAGTGAGGCGTCCCGCAGCGGCACCTTGTCCAGCGAGACCCGCATACCGCCGTCGCCCGCGCTGGCGAGCTCGGACGTCGCACAGGAAAGCCCGCCGCCGCCCAGGTCCTGGATGCCCTCGACGACGTTCGCGGCGAAGAGCTCGAGCGTGCACTCGATCAGCAGCTTCTCCATGAACGGGTCGCCGACCTGGACCGCCGGCCGCTTGGTCGGGCCGCCCTCGGCGAAGGTCTCCGACGCCAGCACCGACACACCGCCGATCCCGTCACCGCCCGTCTTGGCGCCGTACAGGATCATCTGGTTGCCGACGCCGGTCGCGTTCGCGAGGTGCAGGTCCTCGTGCCGCATCACGCCGACGCAGAGCGCGTTCACCAGCGGGTTCCCGAGGTACGTCGGGTCGAAGACGACCTCGCCGCCGATGTTGGGCAGGCCGAGGCTGTTCCCGTAGCCGCCGACGCCGGACACGATGCCCGGCAGCACGCGCTTGGTGTCCGGGGCGTCCAGGGGGCCGAACCGCAGCGGGTCCATCACGGCGACCGGGCGGGCGCCCATCGCGATGATGTCGCGGACGATGCCGCCGACGCCGGTCGCCGCGCCCTGGTACGGCTCGACGTACGACGGGTGGTTGTGCGACTCGACCTTGAACGTGACCGCGTACCCCTCGCCGATGTCGATGACGCCGGCGTTCTCACCGATGCCGGCGAGCATCTTGCCGGCCGGGGTCTCCTGCGGAATGTCGGCGAACTTGCGCAGGTGCACCTTGGACGACTTGTACGAGCAGTGCTCGCTCCACATCACCGAGTACATGGCCAGCTCGCAGCTGGTCGGGCGCCGCCCGAGGATATCCCGGATGCGCTGGTACTCGTCCGGCTTCAGCCCGAGCTCAGCCCACGGCTGCTCGACGTCCGGCGTGTTACTTGCGTTGCTCACAGTGTCGGTCGACAACTCAGGACTCCTGCACTAGGTGGGACTCAGGTGAAACGGTAGCTGGCTGGTGGGAGGCCATCAGATGGGCCACCAGGAGCGGTACGGCGAAACCAACCATGATCGCGGGCAGCGCGACACCGGCGTCGTTGAGGAGCATGCCGACGAGGCCGCAGGTGGACAGTGCCAGCAGCGTCGGCCGGACCATCGGGAAACTGTCGTAGAAGGCGCGGTACGACTCCGACGGCACACGCTGTGGTAGGAGCGTGGCCAGCATGCAGGCGATCACGGCGACGAGCATCGCCCAGCCCGACGGTCCGGTGAAGAACTGGACTGCCATCTGCAGCTTGCGGATCAGGACGTCGCTGACGTCGCCGTCGAGAAGGCGAGCGACGAACGCGCCGAAGTGGCTGCGCTGGTCCGGCGGGCGCAGGTAGTCGAGGAACGCGACCGCCGACACGGCCAGCAGACCGGCCACGCCGACACCGATCAGTGCGCGCAGTGAGATGCTCCCGCGCCAGGTCAGCCACGCCATGAGCAGCACTGCCGGGGTCAGCGCGATGATGCCGCCGAAGTCCGTCCCCCAGCCGGGCTTGCCGTCGACGACGATCGCGGCGCCGCCGATGACGAGTACGGCGACCGCGGCCTGCATCCTGCTCTTGCTGAGGAGCTTCTGCGCCGCCCAGCCCGCAGTGACGAGCGCACCGAACGCCAGCGTCGCGAAGGTGGAGTTGCCGAAGCCGTAGAACCGCCCACCGATGACGGGCCCGTCCGCGAACATGCTGCCGACCTGGAGCGGCGTACCGAGCACACCGTCGACCAGCAGGATCACGTACGCCGCCAGCGCGAGGCCGAGGAACGCGTACCGCTTCAACAGCACCTGCGCCAGCGCCGCCGCCAGCGCACTGATCCCGAGAACCACGCAGTACAAGGAGAATCCGGGCGACGGCCAGCGCCACCAGACGGTCAGCGTGGACAGGAAGACCGCCAGGTAGAACCCGCCCTGCATCAACAACGTGAACACCGCGGTACGCCGGGACGCGGGCGAGCGCCGGAACAAGAACCAGAGCAGCGCGAGCACCTCGGCCGCGACGATCGTCAGCGCCACCGCGAACAGCATCGGCCGCGGCTGCTCGAACCGCTCGTTGGTGTCCAGCCGGTCCTCGATGACAGCAGCCGCGTCGGTGTGGACGTCGCCGGTGAAGTGGATCTCGTTGCCGTCCAGCGGACCGGCCTTGGCGGACCCCGCCGGGTCGACCTCTGCCGCGTCCCGGCCCTTGAGGATCGTCGCGGTCACGTCGGTGAGCTGGATCAGCCCCGGCCGACGGGTGCTGTCACTGGTGAGCCAGCGTGGCCCGTTGTCCGGCGGCAGCTGCATGGCGACCAGCGGCTGCTGGTGCGCATTCGCGAGCTCCTGGCTGACACCGACCAACAGCACCCAGCCACCGGCCGCCCGTGCCTGCGCGACCAGGTCGGCGACCTTCTGCCGCGCCTCGGCCCGGCCCTCCCGCGGGGGCAGCGCACCGGCGTCGACGATCGCGTCACCGCAGTCCGGTTTCGCCAGCTGGGACGCGTCGAACTCCGGCTGCCAGTTGCGGACAGTGCCGTCCGTGCGGGCCAGGGCGATCGCGGCGCCCGGTCCGAAGCCGCAGATGGGGTACCCGGTCTGGCCGAGGCGGCCGATCGGCGCCCCGGTGTGGTGCTCGGCCTGGCGGTCGATATACGCCTGCCAGTCGGCTACGTTGCCGTTCGCCACCGCGGGCGCGGCACACGGCTGATCGGGAACGCTCCCCCAGGCCCGGGTGCCCGCGCTGATCGTCAGCCACCCGTCGACCGGGCAGGTGTGCGGCCCGGCCGTCTTCACCGAGATCGAGCCGACGTGCGACTGGTTCACCAGGGCGGTCAGCTCCGGCGACGCCTTCACGTCGTTCCAGGTCAGCCCGGGCACGCCGATGACCACGACCTTCGCGAGCAGACTGGCAGGCTGCGCCGACGCCGTACCGGTGGTCAGCAGCAGGACCGCCGCCGTCAGCAGGACGGCGCGGACCAGCCGGGTGAACCTCATCAGGACGCGACGACGGCCTTCAGCACCGAGGTGAAGAAGCCCAGGCCGTCCGTGGTCGGGCCGGTCAGTGTCTCGACGGCGTGCTCCGGGTGCGGCATCAGGCCGACCACGTTGCCCCGCTCGTTGGTGATGCCGGCGATGTCGCGGTAGGAACCGTTCGGGTTGCCGAGGTAGCGGGCCACTACCCGGCCCTCGCCCTCCAGGCGATCCAGTGTGGCCTCGTCGGCGACGAAGGAGCCGTCCTGGTTCTTCAGCACGATGGTGATCTCGTGGTTGGCGTCGTAGTCGCCGGTCCACGCGGTGCGGTTGTTCTCGATCCGCAGCCTCTGGTCCTTGCAGACGAACTTGCGGTGGTGGTTCTTGATCAGCGCGCCCGGTAGCAGGTGCGACTCGCACAGCACCTGGAAGCCGTTGCAGATGCCGAGCACCGGCATCCCCTCGCCGGCCCGCTTGATGATCGTGTCCATCACCGGCGCGAACCGGGAGATGGCACCGGCGCGCAGGTAGTCGCCGTACGAGAACCCGCCGGGCAGGACGACCGCGTCGACGCCGTGCAGGTCCGCGTCGCCGTGCCAGAGCGCGACCGCCTCGGCGCCGGCCACCGCGGCCGCGCGCCGCGCGTCGGCGTCGTCGAGCGAGCCCGGGAAGGTGACGACCCCGATCTTCACTGGTTCTCCACGTGCAGCGTGTAGTCCTCGATCACCGGGTTGGCCAGCAGGGTGTCCGCGGCCTTCCGGATCTCGGCGACGCGTTCCTCGGTCGCCTCACCGTCCAGGGTGATCTCGAAGCGCTTTCCCTGCCGAACGTCGGCCACGCCGTCGAAGCCGAGCCGGCCGAACGCGCCGTGCACCGCCTTGCCCTGCGGGTCGAGGATCTCGGGCTTGAGCATGACGTCGACGACAACGCGAGCCACTGACTACTCCAGGTTCGTTGCGGGGTGACGCCTGAATCCTACCGACCGCGGCCCGGAATGCCGCATCCTGGACTATTCACTCAGTACATACACGCAGTGTATAGTTCCGCGCATGGCCACTGCTGAGCTCGTTCTCGGGCTGCTGTCCGCGGGCCCGGCGCACGGGTACGACGTGAAGCGTGGTCATGACACCTGGTTCCCGGACAGCCGGCCGCTCGCCTTCGGGCAGGTGTACACGACGCTCGGGCGACTGGAGCGCGACGGACTGGTCGAGGTGATCGACAAGACCTCCGGCGGCGGACCGGACCGGACGGTCTACGCGCTCACCGGCAAGGGCCGCGACCACCTCAGTGAATGGCTCACCGACCCGGTGCCGCCGGCCTGGGGCAGCGCCGACGAAGTCCTGCGCAAGCTCGTGGCGGCGATCCGGACCGGCGGCGACGCAGCCGGATTCCTTGCCCGCCAGCGCGCCAGCCACCTGCGCCGGATCCGTGAACTGCGCGAGACGCCGGCCGACGACGACCCGACCTCACCACTGGTCCGCGAGTACATCGTGGCTCACCTGGACGCCGACCTGCGCTGGCTCGACAGTGCCCTTGACCGCATCTCCGAGCAGAGGGGAGCTCGCTGATGAATGCCGTTCTGGAGCTGGAGAAAGTCGAGTACGCGTACCGGCGCAACACCGCGCTGCGTGGTGTCAGCCTGCAGCTCAAGCCGGGCGAGGTGGTCGCGGTGACCGGTGCGAGCGGTTGCGGCAAGTCGACGCTCCTACACTGTGCTGCCGGCATCCTCGCGCCGGACGCCGGTGTGGTGCAGGTGGACGGCCAGGACCTTGCAGAGCTGCCGGAAGAGCAGCGTGCAGCGCTCCGACGGACGAAGGTCGGCATCGTGCTGCAGTTCGGCCAACTGGTGCCGGACCTGCCGCTGGTCGACAACGTGGCGTTGCCGCTGCTGCTGGGCGGGCATGAGCGGGGCGAGGCGCACCAGGCCGCCAGGCGATGGCTGGACCAGGTCGGCATTGCCGAGGACGCCGATGCGGTTCCAGCCGAGCTCTCCGGCGGCCAGACGCAGCGTGCCGCAGTAGCGCGTGCGCTGATCACAGGTCCGTCTGTCGTCCTCGCGGACGAGCCCACCGGCAGCCTGGACAGCAGGGCCGGCCAGGAGCTGCTCGACGTACTGCTGGAGGCCGCCCGCTACCGCGGTGCCGCTCTGCTGATGGTGACGCACGACAACCTCGTGGCCGCGTCGGCGGATCGCGAGATCAGGCTGCGCGACGGTCTGATCCAGCATGAGGTAGCGCTCTGATGACACTCGAGACGCTGGTCCAGCTGGCACGCTCACGGACACCGGCGGACCGCGGCCGGGTCCAACTGGCCACCGCGGCGCTCGCACTCAGCGGAGCACTGCTGCTCGGCGCTCTCCGCATCGCCCGTCTCGGCAAGGGCGAGCTGGGCAACGACATCTACAGCAATTACATCGCCGAGAGCGGTCTCCGGTCAGGGCTGATCGCGATCTTGATCATCCTGGCCGCACTGACCGGCGGCCTCGCAGTCCAGGCGCTACGGCTGGGCACCGCGGCTCGCGAACGCCGACTGGCCGCCCTGCGACTGGCCGGTGCCTCCCGCAAGCAGCTGCGGCAACTGACCGTCGCCGACGCGGCCATTGCCGGTCTGTCCGGCGGACTGCTCGCCGGCCCTGCCTATGTGGTGCTCAGTCTGCTCTTCGGCGCGCTCCCCCGGATGGCGCGGATCCTGCCTGGTGCAGAGCCGATCGACGCGCTCCTCTGGATCCCGGTCGTGGTGATGATGACAGCAGCGGGCGTGGTGATCGGCAGCTTGCTGCACCGCGACGGAACGGCCGCACCGCAACCACAGTCCGCGTCACAGCGTCATACCGGCATCGTCGCCGGACCGGTCCTCATCGCACTCGGGCTCCTCACGTCGCCGTACATGGGCTACGTCGGGTCCACGATCGCGCTTGCCGGGACGGCGTTGCTGTTCCTGAGCACCTCAGGCCTCTGGATCCGCTGGCTCGGGCGGCGACTGCAGCGGTCCGGCGATCCCGCCAACCTGCTCACCGGCGTCCGCCTGATGACCGACTCACGGCCCAGCTCCCGGATCTGCATGCTGCTGGGCAGCTGCGGTTTCCTCGTCGGCTCGATGGCGAACGGGATCGCGAGCGTCGTCGCCGGCGAGACGACCTCGGCGACCTCAGTGAGCTTCTACACCACCGGATTCGGCCTGACGATCGCCGGCCTCGTCCTGATCGTGCTGACCGCGATCGCCGCACTGATCGTCGGCGTCGCCGACCAACTGGTCGACCACCGTCGTCAGCTCGCCAGCCTGACCGCGCTGGGCGTGGACCTGCCGTTTCTCCGTCGCGTCATCCGTCGGCAGCTGACCGTGGTCGCCGCTCCCGCGTTGGCCGCCGGGCTGCTGTTCGGCACAGTGATCGGCATCAACCGCGTTTCCGGCGGTGCGGTCGGGCCGTTCGATCCGGGCACGCTGCTGCTCGCGGCGATCCTGGCGGCCGCGGGCTGGCTGTTCGGTCACCTCGGCGCCGCCGCCGCGGGACTCCTGCTTCGCAACCAACTGCGGGACGCACTCGATCCCGAGAATCTGAGGGCAGCTTGATGACGTCAGTTCCGTTGGTGGTCCGGCCCGCGCTGCTGCTCGGGGTGCCGAACCGGATCACACTGGCCCGGACCGTGATCGCGATGGTGGTCGCGACCTACGCGTTCCGGACCGGCGAGCTGACCTGGCTCGTGGTCGGATACTTCACCTACTGGTTCGGCGACAGTCTCGACGGCTGGGTGGCTCGCCGGCGCGACGAGGAGTCACTGTCCGGCGCGGTGTTCGACATCGTCTGTGACCGGGCCTGCTCGTTCCTGCTGGCGGCCGCGTTCATGGCGACGTACCCGGGCACGATCGGTCCGCTGGCGATCTACCTGATCCAGTTCGGCGTGCTGGACACGATGCTGACGTTCTCGTTCCTGCTCTGGCCGTGGATGCTCAGCCCGAACTACTTCTACAAGGTCGACCGGCCGATCTACGTCTGGAACTGGTCCAAGCCGGCCAAGGCGCTGAACACCGGCGCCGTGGTCGTCTCGCTGGTCGTCGCCGGGCAGACCGGAACCCAGTGGCTGCCGTACGCCGTCGCGGTCGCGGCCTGCGTCGTGAAAGTCGTCTCCTCGTACCGGCTGGTCATGATCCTCGTCGGCCGGCAGGCCGCCGCTCCGGGGGAAGCCGCATGAGGCTCAGGTGTGACCCTGGTCGCTCCCGGAAGTGGTGATAACCCCCGTGGCAACGGCCTTCATCGCGCATAGCCTCGAGGTCATGTGGGTTTGGCAACTGGTGCTCGCGGTGGGCTTCGGTATCGGGTCCGCCGTCGTACCGTTCCTGAACGCCGAGGCGTACGTGCTCGGTGTCGGTGTCACCCATGCCCTGAACCCGGTGGTCGCCGCGGTCGGCGTCGCGGTCGGGCAGACCATCGGCAAGGTCGCGATGTTCCTCGCCGTCCGGTACCGGCCGGGCTACGCGGCCCGCCAGACCAAGGAACCCAAGGCGGTCGACCTGGACACCCGTTGGGGCCGCTTCGTCCAGCGCAACCGTGACCTCAGCAAGCGTCTCCTGGACGCGATGAGCGACAGCCGCTGGGGCATGCCGGTCACCCTGCTGAGCGCGTTCGTCGGCATCCCGCCGCTGTACGGCGTGGCGCTGATCGGCGGCGCCTCGCGGATGCGGACCGCCGTATTCACCCTCGCGGTCCTGCTCGGCCGCGGCGGCCGCTTCGTCCTGCTCGCGCTCGGCGTAGGCCTGTTCTAGCCCTCGAACTTCCGGCCGGTCAGCTGCTCGTAGGCCGCGATGTACGACGCGCGGGTCCGCTCGACGACCTCGTCGGTCAGCGGCGGCGGCGCCTCGCCGGACGTCCGGTCCCAGCCCGACTCGAACTGCAGCCAGTCGCGCACGATCTGCTTGTCGTACGACGGCTGCTGCTTGCCCGGGGACCACTGGTCGGCCGGCCAGAATCGGCTCGAGTCCGGGGTCAGCACCTCGTCGGCCAGCACCAGCGTTCCGTCCGCGCGGGCGCCGAACTCGAATTTCGTGTCCGCCAGGATGATCCCGCGCTCCTCGGCCATCGCCCGCGCGGTCGTGTAGATCTCGAGCGTGGTGTCGCGCAGCACGGCCGCGGTGTCCGCGCCGACGGTCGCGACCACGGCGTCGTACGACACGTTCTCGTCGTGCTCGCCGAGCTCGGCCTTCGACGCCGGCGTGAAGATCGGGGTTTCGAGGCGTGACCCCTCGACCAGACCGGCCGGCAGCGGGATCCCGCAGACCGCGCCGGTCGCGTTGTAGTCGAGCAGACCGGTGCCGCTCAGGTATCCACGTGCCACGCACTCGACCGGATAGATCGCGAGCTTCTCGCACACCACGGCCCGGCCCGCGACCTCGGCCGGAACGTCGGTGGAGATGATGTGGTTCGGCACGTCGAGCTGCTCGAACCACCACAGGCTCATCGCGGTGAGCACCTTCCCCTTGTCGGGGATCACCGACTCCAGGATCCAGTCGAACGCGCTCATCCGGTCGCTCGCGACCATCAGCAGGTCACCGGACTCCAGCTCGTACAGGTCCCGGACCTTGCCGGAGTGGAGGTGCTTCGCACCGGGAATCTCGGGCGCCTGCGGAAGTGTGGTCACGCGCCGATTCTTCCATCCGCTTACTTGCGGGCGCGCAGGGCCACCAGTTTGCCGCCGACCGCGAACAGGCCGTCGCGGACCGTGCACACGATCGGGTTCGCGGTCTGGGCGAGGCGGCCGAGGCCCCGCGATCGCTTCACCAGCTTGGTCGTCGCGGGCCGCCGTTCCGCGTCGTACGCCGCCAGCGCCGTCTGCAGGGTGGCGCTGGTGAGGTGGCGGCCCAGCGCGCCGGCGTCCTCGATCGCGGAGCACGCGCCGCGGCCCAGGTTCGGCGTCATGGCGTGCGCGGCGTCCCCGAGCAGCACCACCCGGCCCTGCACGAACGGCACCAGCGGCAACGTCAGGTCGTAGATGTCGTTCTGCAGGATCTTCTCGCTGCCCGCGATCAGCCGCGGGATCGGGTCGTGCCAGCTCTCGAACACGCTTGGCTCGCTCGTCGTACCGGCCGGCTGGTTCGCGGTCCCGTACCAGTAGAACCGCCCGTCGATGAGCCGAGCGAATCCGAACAGTTGCCCACGGCCCCATGTTTCGCCGCCACCGTCGTCAAGGTCGACGTCGGCGATCCCGCGGTACGCCGTGAAACCCGAGTACCGCGGTCCCTTGTACTGCGGATACAGGGCACTTCGCACCGCGCTGCGGATCCCGTCCGCCGCGACCAGGAGATCGGCGCGCAGGTCGTCGTTGACCGTGACGCCGCCCGCGTCCTGGGTGATCGTGCGGACGTCGTACCCGGTCCGGACCGTCACCGCCGGACCGAATTCGGCCGTGATCAGGTCGTGCAACTGAGCCCGGTGGATCATCACCGGGAGCTCCATGCCGAGATCCGGCGCGCCGACGACCCAGCGGCCGTCGGGTCTCCGCATCCCGGCGGGCCTGGATTGCACCGAGGCCTTCTCGACGCCCTTGACCCCGAGCTCCT
Source organism: Kribbella sp. NPDC051936 (assembly GCF_040680955.1). Taxonomy (NCBI): domain Bacteria; kingdom Bacillati; phylum Actinomycetota; class Actinomycetes; order Propionibacteriales; family Kribbellaceae; genus Kribbella; species Kribbella sp. NPDC051936. The sequence goes on from NZ_JBFAXS010000012.1 coordinate 152,031, forward strand.
CGAGCACCGCGACCGCCGACGGCCACACCGAGATGCCGGCGCCCACCTCGCCGAGCTCCGGAGCGCGCTCCAGAACCGTGACCTGCCAGCCGCACCGCTGCAGCGCGACAGCCGCCGTGACCCCGCCGATGCCCGCTCCCACCACGATCGCCGTACTCATGACCTCGACTCTACATCTGTAGAGTTTGGTTGGGAAGTGCGAGACTGTGCCGCGTGACGAAGGAGCGTTTGCGCGGCGCGGACCGGCAGGACGCAATCGCGGACGCTGCGATCCGACTGGTCGCGACCCGCGGGCTGCGCGGTCTGACCCACCGCGCGGTCGACGCCGAGGCCGGCCTGCCCCCGGGCTCCACGTCGTACTATCTGCGCACCCGGAACGCCCTGCTCACCGCGTGCGTGAACCGGATGCTCACCCGCGACGTGACCGGGATGCCGCCGGCCGGGGCAGATGCGATCGAACTGATGGTGGCCATGACGACCGGACTCGCCCGGGACCGGCCGGAGGACCTGGTCGCCCGGTACGAGCTGTCGCTGGAGGCGAGTCGTCAGCCGGAGCTGCGCGCCGCGATCACCGCGGGCGGGCAGCAGTTGCGGGCGATGCTCGCGCAGCTGCTCGCCGGTCTCGGCGTCCCCGATCCGGAGGCCGCGGCGTGGCCGGTCGCCGCGATGATGGACGGGTTGATGTACGACCGGGTCGCCGGGGCCGGGGGCACGCTCTCACCAGAAGCGTTCGAGGCCGCCGTACGACGCTCCGTCACGGCGCTGATCGCCGGGCTCAGAGACGGTCCGTGACCGCGACGAAGGTGAAATAGCAGACGCCGAGCAACATGCCGACGTGGCCGAGCACCGACAGGCCGGCGCCGGAACCCCAGGAATCACTCTGCGTATCCTCGGAGTGCTTGCCGCCGCTCGGCAACCAGCGGGCGAGAAGCAACAAACCGACCGCGGTCAGCAACCACCAGCCGGCCAGGATCACCAGCGCGATCCCCCGCTGACCGGTGACCAGGGCAACAACCCACCCGAGCAACGTGATCACACCGACCAGCGTGTGCATCCGCAGGAGAATCGCAGAGTACCCATGCCGGCCCGCGCCGTGACCGGTGCCGTCGACAACAGTCCCCCCGAGCCGGACACGCGTGATCAGCACGACGACCGCCCCGAGCGCGGTCAGGAACCAGGTGACGTTCGACCATTCCACGTCCCGATCATTACCCCACCCCACACCCCCACGAACCCTCCCGCGTGTCACCTTCACGCTTGACGGTTGTCCAGAGCCCCCGGCCCCAAACCCACTTTGTGCACCCACCGACCATTTTCCGGCGGCCGAAATGAGCGGTGGAGGCACAAGGACGCCCGGCGGGCCGAGTGTCCGCTCGAGGCCCGCCGGGCTGCTTGGTCAGCTGGTCCGGGTTTGGCCGGGGACCTGCTGTGTACCGGCGCCTTGGCCTTGCTGGGGTCCGCCTTGGCTTTGGTTCGGGAGGGTGCCTTGGCCCTGGCCGTTGCCCTGGCCGTTGCCCTGGCCGTTGCCTTGGGGGAAGCCGCCGCGGAAACCGCCGCCGGGGCCGCCGAACTGGCCCTGCTGGTTGCTTGTGCCGTCCCACGAGTGCCCGACCGCCATGCCGCCGAGGAATGCCAGCACCGCGAGGATCGAGCCGGCACCCGCGAGCATCAGGTTGCTCGGCCGTCCGCCCTTCGTCCCTTCGGCCTTCGCCGCTTCGGGCGGCGCCGGGGGATACTGCGCGGACGGCTGCTGCCCTGCAGGCTGCTGGGGCGCCGTGGCCGGGTTGTTCTGGGCGGCCTGCGCCGCCTGGAACTGGGCTTGTGTGGACTGACTCATTTCTCAGGCTCCTGTTCCGGTGGAGAGGTCGTAGACGGTGGTGTTGCCGACGGTTTGGGACTGGAAGGTCTCGCTGACCCAGGTGGCGATCTCGCTGGAGGTGCCGTCGCGGCCGCCCATCATTCCGCCGCCGCTGCCGATGAAGTAGTGAATCTTGCCCTGGGCAACCAGTTCTTTGAACTCGCCGAGCGACGGCGCCGGGTCGGTCCCGTTGAATCCGCCGATCGCCATGATCGGCTCGCCGGACGCGATCTGCAGCGGCGCAGCGCCGTTCGCGGTCACCGATGCGGCGGCCCAGGTGTAGTCCTTCGCCCCCTGCTGCAGCAGCGTCACCAGCTCGCTCGAGACACTGCTGATCCCGCCGCCACCAAGGAATCCGCCGACACCACCAGCCCCACCCTGCTGCTGCGTAGTACCAGTTCCAGTCCCAGGCTGCTGCGCAGTGCCGCCCGGCGGCGTACCCATTCGCCCGCCGCCGAACCCACCACGCCCGCCGCCCATCATCCCGCCGGAACCCGACGGCCCAGCCGACGGCAGTGCGCCGGCATGCGCCGCACTGATGGTCTCGACCGAGTACGCCGTCGGCCCGGCCAGTGCGCTCACCGCGAGCAGCGTGGCAGCGAACAGCCCCGCCCGCCGAGCCGCCGTACGACGCAGCTTCAACTCCGGCAGCAGCATCAACAACCCGGCCGCCACCACACCGGCGGCGAGAACCACCCAGCGCAGCCAAGGCTGCCACGAAGGCGTCTGGTTCAGCAGCGCGAAGCTCCACCCGGCCGTCAGCACGATCCCACCGGCCAACGTTGTCCGCGGCAACCATTCCGCCCGGCGCCGCCACAGCACCGCCATCGCCGCCCCGATCAACGCCCCGATCGCCGGCGCCAGCGCAATCATGTAGTAGCTGTGAATGATGCCCTGCATGTAGCTGAACACCAGACCGGTGACGACCAGCCAACCACCCCACAGCAGCGCGAACGCGCGCTTCCGGTCGGTCCGCGGCGCTTTGCCCGCGGCAACGACGAGCACGACGGTCGCGATCAGGGCCGCCGGTAGCAGCCAGGCGATCTGCGAGGCGAACTCACCGCCGAACAACCGCTGTACGCCGGCCGCGCCGCCCCAACCGGGGTTACCTGCACCGCCGCCGACCGAGCCGGTCTCGTTGCCGTTCAACCGGCCGAGCCCGTTGTAGCCGAGCGTCAGCTCGAGAATGCTGTTGGTCGAGGACCCACCGATGTACGGGCGGGCCGAGGCCGGCAGCAACTCGACGATCGCGACCCACCAGCCGGCGCTGACGATCAGCGACACCGTCGCCAGCACGAGATGCACCAGACGCTTCCCGAGAGCCGGCTTCCCGGCCACCAGATAAGCAATCCCGAACGCCGGCAGGATCAGGAACGCCTGCAGCATCTTCGTCAGGAACCCGAAGCCGACCAGCGCACCGGCCAGCATCATCCACCGCGCCGCGTGCTTGGTCGAGTCGATCGCCCGCGTCACGGCCCACGCGCCGGCGCACAGCAGCAGGATCAGCAGCGCGTCCGGGTTGTTGAAGCGGAACATCAGGACCGCGACCGGTGTCAGCGCGAGAATCGCCCCGGCCAGCAAACCGGCGTTCGCGGAGAACCAGCGCCGTACGGAGACGTACACGAAGCCGACGCTCGCGACACCCATCAGCGCCTCGGGGACGAGCATGCTCCAGGTGTTGAACCCGAAGATCCGCCCCGACAGTCCCATCACCCACAGCGAAGCGGGTGTCTTGTCGACGGTGATGAAGCTCGACGAGTCGAAGGACCCGAAGAACCAGGCCTTCCAGCTCGTCGACCCGGCCTGTACGGCGGCCGCGTAGTACTCGTTGGCGTACCCGTTCTTGGACAGGCCCCACAGATAGGCGATCGCGGTCAGCGCGAGCAGGCCGCCGTACAGCACCTTGTCGCGACTCAACGTGTACGGCGTACTGATCGCGCGAGGCTTGGTGGCCTCGACGGGATCGGACAAAGTGGTCATGTCAATTGCTCCGGGTGTTCTCGAGAACCGGCGGTTCGAAGGTGGGCAAGGTAGGCGCGTCGTCGTCGAACACCCACGTCTGGAAGAGGCTGAACCGGACCACGGTGGCGGCCAGGTTCGCGATGGTGAGGACGGTGATCTCCACCGCCTGGTGCGGCGCGGAGACCGCGGTGTGCAACAGCCACAGCGACGCGGCGGTCAGGCTCCAGCCGATGCCGAAGGTGACCAGGCCGCGCAGCTGATGCCGCCAGCGGCCTTCCACCCCACGCACCCCGAACGTGATCCGCCGGTTGAGCGTGGTGTTGCCGACCGCGGTGATGAGCAGCGCCAGCAGGTTCGCGACCTGGGCCGGCATCCCCTGGCGCAGCACGAGATAGAGCAGCGCGTACACCGCTGTGCTCAGCACTCCGACCGCGCAGAACCGCAGCACCCGCGCGGCCATCGCCGTCCGCGGATCGAGGATCCGGGGCCGCCCGTACTGCTGCCGGATCGGCTCCAGGTCGACGCGGCTGCGCATCAGTCTGGCGATCCCCCGCAGATCCTCGCCGACCGTCTTCGCGATCGCGACCCGGGAGTCCAGGTCGTCCACCCAGTCCACCGGCACCTCGTGGATCCGCAGGCCGGCCTTCTCGGCCAGCACCAGCAGCTCGGTGTCGAAGAACCAGCTGGTGTCTTGAACGAGCGGCAGCAGCTCCTGCGCCACGTCGGCCCGAATCGCCTTGAAGCCGCACTGCGCGTCCGAGAAGTGTGCGCTCAACGTTGCCCGCAGCAACAGGTTGTACGAGCGTGAGATGAACTCCCGCTTCGGCCGCCGGACCACCCGGGAGCTCTTCGCGAGCCTGGTGCCGATGGCAACATCACTGTGCCCGGCGAGCAGCGGCGCGACCAGCGGCAGCAGCGCGTTCAGGTTGGTGGACAGGTCGACGTCCATGTAGGCGAGCACCTCGGCGGTGCTCGCGGACCAGACCTGTTTCAGCGCCCGGCCGCGCCCGGACTGCTCGAGCCGGACCACCCGGACCCCGGGCAGCTCGGCGGCGAGCAGCGCGCCGATCTCAGAGGTCGCGTCGGTACTTCCGTTGTCCGCGATGCAGACCTCGGCCGAAAACGGGAAAGCGGTGTCGAGGAACTCCCGCAACCGTCTGATGTTCGGTCCGAGGTCGTTCTCCTCGTTCTTGACGGGTACGACGATCTCGACCCGAGGGTGACCTGGAATCTGCATGCCACCGATGCTGTCCGGCCAAGCTGAGCCAGCCCCTGTGTGTGGCTGGCAGTTGGCTGGGAGTTACCGGGTGCGACGGAGCCAGAGCAGGCCGAGTACGGGCAGGAGCAGCGGGACGAAGCCGTAGCCCTGGCCGAAGTGCGACCACACGGTCGCGTCCGGGAAGTCGTCCGGTACGGCGTAGCTGAACGCGCCGATCGCGATCACCCCGATCAGCTCGATCGCGATCGCGGCCGTGGCGACCTTGCGGGACACCGGTGTCGCCTTCGCCAGCGCGAACGTCGCGGCGCAGTAGATGACCGCGGCAACGGCCGACAGCAGGTACGCGATCGGCGCCTCGTCGAACTTGGTCGCGATCTGTACGCCGGCGCGAGCGGTCGCGGCCAGCGCGAACACGCCGTACACCGCGATCAGGATCCTCCCCGGCCCGTGCTTCGTGGCCGCCGGATCCGTCACCTCAGACCGCCCACAGGTCGTGCAGCCGCAGCTCGAGGATCGGGATCACCAGACAGGCGATCGCCAGCGCACCCGCGCCCCACCGGCTGCTCTCGGCCAGCGCCCAGAACGCACCGATCGGCAGGATCAGCAGCGACCCGATCAGGTACCCGACGAAGAACGGCCCGGACACATCCCGGTCTGTGCCGCTCAGCTGCACGATCCCGACGACCAGTTGCGCGACCAGCAGGACCTCGACCACGCCGAGCACGCCCAGCACGGTCCAGTCGATCCGCTTGTTCCGCGCGGCCAGTACGAGGGCGTACACCATCGCAGCGAGCGACAACCCGACGAGAGCCCAGGTGAGCGGTGCGAACACGCGTTAGAGGATGTCACACCCCACTGGCGACTCCTGCCTCGGCAACACCTCGGCGGCTACCCGCTGGATCTGCTCGGACAGCCGGTCCGGTGGAAAGAGCCACAATCCAAGGGAATCCGCGCCCGCGTCCAGCAGTGCCCGCAAGCGATCGGCGACCTGATCCGGTGTCCCCGCCGCGGCGAACTCGTCCACCCAGCGGTCCGGAACAACCAACGACTCTCCTGGCGCGAGCGCGTCGATCGCCGCGAGCACCTCGTCGGCGTACTGCGAGCGCGACACCAGCGCCGAGCGCGACTCCGCCACCAGGAAGAACCCGACCGCAGCGCGCACAGCCTCCCGCGCCACCGCAGGATCGTCGTCGACAGCCGCCAGAACGTACGCCGTCACCGGCACCGATCCCGTCAGCTCGCGAGCCCACCGGAGGTAGCTCGGTCCGGCCAGCACCGACAGCAGCACGCCGTCTGCCACTTCGCCACCGGCGCGCAACGCCCGCTCGTTGACAGCTCCCAGCCAGATCTCCGGTACGTCGGCCGGCGGCAGATCAAGCGTGATCCCGTGGAACTCGTGTGCGGCCGTCCGCCGATCAACCGTCTTCCCCGCGAGCAGATCGCGCAGCACGGCGATCGTCTCGCGGTCAGCGAGCGGTCGGGCATCAACCCCATCCCGCTGCATGCCACACCTCGCTAACCGGACTATGGTCCACTTAACTTAGTGGACCGCGGTCCGGTTATCAAGGGCGGTGCGTCAGAGGATGTCCCCCGGGGTGTAGGCAGCCGCCTCCGGGTAGCGCTTGGCGAGCTCGTCGATCTTGGCGACGACCGCGCCGACCTGGGCGACGGCCGCGCCGGTGAAGGACAGCGGCTCGCCGACGATGCCGACGATCTGCTCCTCGGTGAGACCCAGGCGGCCGTCGGCGCCGAGGCGGTGGAACAGGTCGTTCGCGGCCAGGCCCTTGCGCAGGTCCAGCGCGGTGGCGACCGCGTGCTCCTTGATCACCTCGTGGGCGGTCTCCCGGCCGACGCCGTTCTTCACCGCGGCCATCAGCACCTTGGTCGTGGTCAGGAACGGCAGGTACCGCTCGAGCTCACGGCTGATGACGGCCGGGTACACCCCGAACTCGTCGAGCACGGTCAGGAACGTCTCGAACAGCCCGTCCAGCGCGAAGAACGCGTCCGGCAGCGCGACCCGCCGGACGACGGAGCAGAAGACGTCGCCCTCGTTCCACTGGTTGCCGGCCAGCTCGCCGGCCATGGACGCGTAGCCGCGCAGGATCACCGCGAGCCCGTTCACCCGCTCGCAGGACCGGGTGTTCATCTTGTGCGGCATCGCCGAGGAGCCGACCTGGCCCTCCTTGAAGCCTTCGGTCACCAGCTCGTGCCCGGCCATCAACCGGATCGTGGTCGCCAGGCTCGACGGCCCCGCGGCCAGCTGGACCAACGCGGACACGACTTCGTAGTCGAGCGACCGCGGGTACACCTGGCCGACGCTCGTCAACGTGTGGCTGAACCCGAGGTGCTGGGCGATGTCCTGCTCCAGCTCCTCCAGCTTGGCCGGGTCACCGCCGAACAGGTCCAGCATGTCCTGCGACGTACCCACCGGGCCCTTGACGCCGCGCAGCGGGTACCGCTCGATCAGCTCCTCGAGCCGGGCGATCGCGACCAGCAGCTCGTCGGCGGCCGACGCGAACCGCTTGCCCAGCGTCGTCGCCTGCGCGGCCACGTTGTGCGAACGCCCGGTCATCACCAGCGCCGCGTGGTCGGCGGCCAGCTGACCCAGCCGTACGGTGGTCGCCACCGCGCGGTCCCGGACCAGCTCCAGGCCGGCGCGGATCTGGAGCTGCTCCACGTTCTCGGTCAGGTCACGACTCGTCATCCCCTTGTGGATGTGTTCGTGCCCGGCGAGTGCGCTGAACTCCTCGATCCGCGCCTTCACGTCGTGCCGCGTGACCCGCTCGCGGTCCGCGATCGACGCCAGGTCGACCTGGTCGATCACCCGCTCATAGTCCTCGACGACCCCGTCCGGCACCGTCACCCCGAGCCGGCTCTGGGCCTTCAGAACGGCGACCCAGAGCTTCCGCTCGAGCACGATCTTGTGCTCCGGCGACCACAGCTCCGCCATCGACGGACTGGCGTAGCGCGCGGCGAGAACGTTCGGGATCCGGGGTTTGGTCACGAACCCCATTCTCCCAGATGAGCTCTAGCTGACGGTCACCAGACCGCAGAGCAGCGCACCGGACAGCGTGCAGACTCGGTACGAGCCGGCGGGCAGGTTCTTCGGCATGGCCAGCGTGTACGGGCCGGGGCCGTTGTACGACGGCATCGCGATGCCCATCTCGCCGCCCATCCGGATCGCGTACGGCGTGGTGGCGTCGCCCGGGATCTTCGCGACCAGCGTGTACAGCGCGACATCCGGCTTGGACGCCGACGACAGCGAGAACGTCGCGGCGCGGACCTGCTTGTCCGGGAACGTGGCGACGAACTGCCCGCCGGCCGCCGCGACCGTGGACTTCAGCCCGAGCGCGCCAGCCTTCGGGGACGGCTTGGTGGACGGGATCGTCTCGACCTTGGGCGGAGCGACGGCGTTCGTCGGCACCGGGCTCTCGGCCACGGGCACGTTGTTCGCCGCCGGACGGAGCGTGGGGACGATCGCGACGGCGCCGACCACGGCGGCCGCGCCGATCACGGTCAGACCGGCGGTCCGGCGGCGCTTGCGCGTCCGGGCCGTGGTCAGGACGGAGTCGAAATCTCCGGTCGACTCGGCGGCGCGGCGGTCGGCCAGCGCCTGCAGGTCGTCCTGCAGATCAGGCATGGTCGTCACTCCTCAACAGCAATGAATCGGACAGGGTGTCCCGGGCGCGGGACAGGCGCGACTTCACCGTGCCTTCCGCGATCCCGAGGGCGTCGGCCACCTGAGCCACGCTCAGGTCACAGACGTAATGGAGGACGACGACCTGCCGGGTCGGCATCGGCAGGCCGGCGAGAGCCCGCTCGAGATCACCGGAATACCGGTCGGCGGGGTCCGGGACGTGCTCGGCCGGCAGCCGGTGGAACAGCTGCATGAACCGGTTGCCGTCCCGGTGCCGGTTGGCGGCCAGCCGCAGCGCGACCAGTCGCACCCAGGCTTCCGGAGCCTCGTACCGCGACACCTTCTCCCAGCGGGGCACGAGCCGGACGAACGCCTCCTGGACGATGTCCTCGGCCTCGGCACGTGACCCGGTCAGCAGCGAGATCACGCCCACCAGCCGCGGCTGATGAGCGCTGTAGAACTCCCGCAGCCCCTCCGTCTCCATACCCACCTACACCCCCGACCCACCGATCCGGTTCCCTGAATCCGTGACCCTATCCAAAATCACTCCGAGTACCTGATCCAGTGGACCACGGACGAGGCCGCTCGGCTCCTCGGCGGAGGCAGGGGCCCGGTGGGATCGGGTCCATGGACCTGGCGATCAGGGCCGTTCGGTGCCTGTTCGGGGTGGGGTGCGCGGGCGAACACTCGGAGTGCAGATCAATCACACTCCGCGGCCCCGAGGACCGCGGCCCGAAAGGAACCCGCCATGCGCCGCAAGACTTTCGACGCGCTGCTCACCTCAGCCGGACTCGTCCTCGCCATCGTCCTGGGCGCTGCCGGCGGACTGTTGCTGTGGGCACACAACTTCGTCGACAACCAGGTCCACAGCCAGCTCGCCGCCCAGCAGATCTACTTCCCGAAGGCCGGCAGCGAGTCGCTCGAGGACCCGGCCGTCAAGCCGTACCTGTCCAAGTACGCCGGTCAGCAACTGGTGAACGGCGCGCAGGCCGAGGCCTACGCCAACCACTACATCAGGGTCCACATCAACGAGATGGCCGGCGGCAAGACCTACGCGCAGCTGTCCGAGGAGTCGCGGGCCAACCCGAACGACGAGAAGCTGGCCGGCCAGGTGCAGACCGCCTTCCGCGGCGAGACCCTGCGCGGCCTCCTGCTGAACGCCTACGCCTTCTGGAAGATGGGCCAGATCGCTCTGATCGCCGCGATCGCCGCCTTCGCCGCGGCCGGCATCCTGCTGATCCTGTCGATCCTCGGGTACGCCCACCTGCGGACGGTGCCCGCCGACGCCGAGGTCCTGCCGAAGCTGGCCGGGCCGACGCCGCACACCGCCTGACCTCCACGACAGACAGAGCCGCCGGCCGCGCCTGGGCCGGCGGTTCTGTCGCGTCCGGACCTCAGACGGTGATCTCGCCGCGCTCGGCCTTCAGCGCGATGTCGGTGCGGTACTGGGAGCCCTTGATCCGGATCTGACCGACCGCGGCGTACGCGCGCTGCCGGGCCTCGGCGAGATCCTTGCCGACGGCGCTGACCGCGAGCACACGTCCCCCGGCCGTCACCAGTTCGTCGTCCTCGAGCGCCGTCCCCGCGTGGAAGACGCGGACCGTGTCGCTCTCGGCCTGCTCGATCCCCGTGATGACGTCGCCGTTGCGCGGGCTCGACGGGTACTTCTTCGCGGCGACCACCACCGTGACCGCGGACGCGTTCCGCCAGCTCAGCTCACCGTGATCGGCGAGCTTCCCGGTGGCCGCGGCGTACAGCAGACCGCCGAGCGGGGTCTTCAGCATCGGCAGCAGCGCCTGCGTCTCCGGGTCTCCGAAGCGGCAGTTGAACTCGATCACCCGGACACCGCGGGAGGTCAGCGCGAGTCCGGCGTACACCAGGCCGCTGAACGGCGTTCCGCGGTGGCGGAGCTCGTCGACGGTCGGCTGCAGCACGTTCTCGAGGATGTCGGCGACCAGGTCGTCCGGCGCCCACGGCAGCGGCGTGTAGGCGCCCATGCCGCCGGTGTTCGGGCCCTCGTCGTTGTCGCCGAGGCGCTTGAAGTCCTGCGCCGGCTGCATCGGCAGCACGGTCGTACCGTCGGTGATCGCGAACAGCGACACCTCCGGGCCGTCCAGGAACTCCTCGATCAGCACCTGGTCACACTCGGCCGCGTGCGCGAGCGCCGCCTCGCGGTCCGACGTGACCACCACGCCCTTGCCCGCGGCCAGCCCGTCGTCCTTCACGACGTACGGCGGGCCGAACGCGTCGATCGCCGTCGCCGCCTCCTCGGCCGTCGTGCAGACGTACGCGCGGCCGGTCGGCACGCCGGCGGCGGCCATCACGTCCTTCGCGAACGCCTTCGAGCCCTCCAGCTGAGCGGCCTCGCGGGACGGGCCGAAGACCGCGATCCCGGCCTCCCGGAGCGGGTCGGCGAGGCCGGCCACCAGCGGCGCCTCCGGGCCGACGACCGCCAGGTCGACGGCCAGCTCCCGCGCCAGCGCGACCACCGCGTCGTGGTCGGAAATGTCCACCGGACGGCAAACGATCGTTTGCCCTTCGTACGCCGGGCGCAACGCGGCGATGCCAGGGTTGCCCGGGGCCGCCACCACCTGCTCGACCTCGGAATCCTGGGCCAGCGCCCAGGCCAGTGCATGCTCGCGGCCACCCGAGCCGATCACCAAGACCTTCACGGGCGCTCAGCCTAGCGTGCCTCGCGGTAAAGGCCCCCGGCGGTGTAAGACTGCGCTCTTACTGGAGGTAAAGGATTGACTACAACAAGCTTACCGGTGGGTGCTCGCCGCCGTCCGGCCCCGGCTCCGCCAGGTCCGTCCACACCCGGACGAGCCGCCCGTGCGTCCCTGCTGTCCTGGCTGATGCTCGTGCCCTGCCTGGTGGTGTTCGCGCTGTTCATCATCTGGCCGCTCGGCAAGTCGGTCTCGCTGTCGCTGCACGGCTCCGACCTGTTCGGCCGGCCGGACGCGTACGTCGGGCTGCAGCACTACAAGGACATGCTCGGGTCCGCCGAGTTCCGGCACATCCTCTGGGTGACGTTCGCGTTCGTGCTGCTGACTGTCGTCCCGGGTGTCCTCGGCGCGCTCGCCGTCGTGCTGCTGCTCGAGCAGCACATCAAGGGCATCCGGATCTTCCGGACCGCGTTCGCGCTGCCGTTCGCGTTCTCGGTCGCCAGCGCGTCGGTCATCTTCGCCACCATCTACAACCCGGCGATCGGGCTCGCCAACGGCCTGCTCGGCCGGTTCGGCGTCGACCGGATCGGCTGGCTGACCGACCCCTCGTGGGCGCTGATCAGCGTCTCGATCACCACGGTGTGGATGAGCGTCGGGTACAACGTGCTCGTCCTGTCCGCGGGCATCGGCGCGATCCCGACCGAGATCAACGAGGCCGCCACGCTCGACGGCGCCGGCGGTTTCCGCGCGGCGCGGTACATCACGATCCCGCTGCTCGGCCCGCAGCTGTTCTTCCTGGTTGTGATCTCCACGATCCAGTCCCTGCAGGGCTTCGGGCAGATCAAGATCCTGACGCCCGAGGGCGGCCCGGAGCAGTCGACGAAGACGCTCGTCTACTCGATCTACCACACCGCGTTCGCGAACAACGCCAGCGACTTCGGCGCCGCGTCCGCGCAGGCGATCGTGCTGCTGGTGATCCTGCTCGCCTGCACGGCGATCCAGTTCGGCGTCCTGGAGAGGCGGGTGCACTACAAGTGAGGCCGGGTCGTGTCGTCACCTACGTGGTCCTGATCGGGGCCGCGCTGCTGGTGATCTTCCCCGTGTACTACGTGATCGCCGGGTCCGTCATGGCGCCCGGGCAGATCTCGTCGTACCCGCCGGACCTGTTCCCGCACGGGATCTTCACCGGTAACTACCAGGGCGCGACGTCGTCGGGGACGCCGATCGGGCAGCAGTACGTGAACTCGATCCTGCAGACCTCGATCATCACGCTCGCGCAGCTGATCACCAGCGTGCTCGCGGCGTACGCGTTCGTCTTCATGAAGATGTGGGGACGCAGCGTCCTGTTCGGGCTCTTCCTGGCCACGCTGATGGTGCCCTGGGAGTCGATCGTGCTGCCGAACTACCTGACCATCACCGGCTGGTCGATCGGCGGCGAGCGGCTGACCGCGTCGTACGCCGGGACGATGATCGCGCTGGTGCTGCCGTTCCTGGCGAACGCGTTCGGGGTGTTCCTGCTCCGGCAGTCGTTCCTGCAATTCCCGGCCGAGCTGCGCGACGCGGCCACGATCGACGGCTGCGGGCACTGGCGGTTCCTGCGGCGGATCCTGCTGCCGCTGAACAAGCCCGCGCTGATGGCGGTCGGGCTGTACGTGTTCCTGTCCGCGTGGAACCAGTTCTTCTGGCCGTTGCTGATCGGCGACTCGGCGTCCCGCCGTACCTTGCAGATCGGCATCAGCCAGCTCAACGACGCGGAGGCCGCCGACCCGGGACTCATCCTGGCCGGCGTCACGCTGTCCATCCTGCCCACGCTGGCCATCGTGGTCTTCGGCCAGCGCTTCATCGTCCGCGGGCTGACCGCGGGTGCGATTCGCTGAGAAAGGTTGATGCTGATGAGATCCGTCCGACGTACGGCGGGTGCCGCGTCCCTGCTGGCGGTGCTGGCTCTGGTCGCCGCCGGTTGCGGTGGCGACTCCTCGAATGACGACTCCGGCAGCGGGGCGCTGGACGCCCCGGACGCGAGCGCGCTCGACAAGGCGAGCGGGGTCACGAAGGTCACCTTCTGGCACGGCATGAAGGGCGCGAACGGCGCCGCCGTCGACAAGCTGGTGAAGGCGTTCAACGCCGCGAACTCCGGGAAGATCGAGGTCACCGCGGTCTACCAGGGTGACTACGACGACACGATCACGAAGTACAAGACCTCGGTGCAGCAGGGGAACACGCCGTCGGTCGTGCAGATCTACGACATCGGGTCGCGGTTCATGATCGACTCCAAGCAGACCGTGCCGGTGCAGAAGTTCGCCGACAAGGACGGCTACACGCTGGACTCGATCGAGCCGAACATCGCGAACTACTACAGCATCGACGGCAAGCTGAACTCGATGCCGTTCAACACGTCGATGCCGTTGCTGTACATCAACAAGGAAGCTTTCGTGAAGGCCGGCCTCGACCCGAACAAGCCGCCGGCGAACCTCGACGAGATCATGGCAGCGGCGAAGAAGCTGACGATCAAGCAGGGCGGGAAGACCGTCCAATACGGCTTCAACGCGGCCATCTACGGGTGGTTCATGGAGCAGCTGATCGCCCAGTCCGGGACGACGTACTGCGACAACGACAACGGCCGCAAGGACCTCGCGACGAAGGTGAACTTCGCCGACGAGCAGGGCGTGAAGGTCGCGACCTGGTACCAGGAGATGGTCAAGCAGGGCCTGATGCCGAACACCGGCAAGAAGACCGACGACGCGCAGGCCGTCTTCAAGTCCGGTACGTCGGCAATGCACCTGGAATCGACCGGATCGCTGCGCGGCTACCTGGACGCGGCGAAGGGCAAGTTCACCGTGCTGACGGCGCCGTTCCCGCACCTCACCGCCTCCGACACCGGCGGCCCGATCATCGGCGGCGCGTCGCTGTGGATCGACGGCCCCGGCCACTCGGACGCCGAGAAGCGCGCCTCGTGGGAATTCGTGAAGTTCGCGTCGTCCCCCGCTCAGCAGGCGGCCTGGCACACCGGCACCGGCTACTTCCCGATCAACAAGAAGGCCCTCGACGAGCCCGAGGACAAGGCCTGGGTGGCGCAGTACCCGCAGTTCACCACCGCGATCACCCAACTCCACAACACCAAGCCCACCAACGCCTCCTCCGGCTGCATCCTCGGCGTCATGCCCCAGGCCCGCAAGGCCGCCGAAGACGGCCTGGAAAAGGCCGTCCTAGGCACCGACCCGACCACCGCCATGAAGGCCGCCGCCGACTCCATCAAGCCCCAAATCGACCAGTACAACAAGACAGTCAAGAAGTAGTCCTATGACAACAGCCGCCCGGAGACAGCTTCTCCAGGCGGCTGTTTGTCTACCCCACGCGTGCTACGCAGGCGCTTACTTCGTCGCTCCGCTCCTCAGCGCACCCGCTACGCGCGCTCCCACCCGCCCCCGCTTGGCGCGGTGCATCTGTTCCCGGCTGACGCCGGGGCCGGTCGGCTGCCGCCGACGAGCTGCGAGCTGGCGCTCGCGTGCGACTGACTGCTAGGCAGGCGCTCTGCGACGGACGACCCTCTTGGACGGGACTGGCGGCGCAGCGGTCAGCGACCGCAGTCGGCAACCGGTGATGTGGAGCGGATGACGGATTGCATCCGGGCGACGGATCACGTTGCCTGGCAAACCCGTAGGCGACATCCAGTTGATATTCCGCGAGACCCCGGCGTCAGGGGCGACCTCGCCGATCGTCCACCGTCCGCGCTCCGCAACACGAACCGGGCGGGCTATGCACCTGGCGGGATCTCGTCGGGGGCGTGCTGGAGTGGGTCAACCCTCGCCGCGCCTCCCACGCGCAAGGAAACGTCGCTCAGCCACTGATCACCGGCAAACCGAAGCCTTTGGTCAGGATCGGCAACGCGCCAGGTGCGGGCTGGCTAGGAGCGTGGGAGGCAGCATTTCTTGTACTTGCTGGTTGAACCGCACCAGCAGGGGTCGTTTCGGCCGGGTGGCCAATTGACCTCGGCGGAGCCCGCCTGCACGAGAGAATCGCTGTAGGCCTGAAGCACATCTCCGTCTAGCTGCATGCTGTCGGTTGCCCTGGCGAATGCCGCGAGGCCATCGGCCGAACCGACCACGGCCGCCAAGCGGACCGCGCCGTGCTCTGCGAAGGATGTGAAGTCTCGCTCTGTCATCGCTCGATGCTCGTCCCACGTCGCGCCACAGTCGGCGACCAGCTGCGGCCAGCGGCTGAGGGCTTCGTCGTACTCCGGCTTTGGCAGGAACATCAAGACCGGCTCGTCGTCCGGCTCGTCCAGCGCATCCAGCAACTCGTCCGCCAGGTCGTCGTGATCGTCGTGCGGCAGTTCAAGCTCGTGGCGCACAGCATGGCGAGCTTGGAGGAGTTCGAATGCCACCATCGCGACCTCGTCGGACGCCGAGGCCGAAGGTTCGGAGTCCAGTTCGTCGTGACGCCGGAGAGCAACGCCCAGTGCCTCCGTCAGCCATGCCTCGGCGGTTTCCGCTCGACCGTTCGACACGAGCACGTCGCTGAGAAGAGTCGCTGCCTCGGAGTCGTGCGTCAGCTGGTCACGCAGAAGCGAGAGTTGCGTCATCGCCTCCTCGTCGCGGCCGGCGAGAAACAGCACGTCCGCGCGAACCGCCATCGGGTAGCACGCCGACTCGTTGCCGGATCGCTCGTAGGCCTCGATACCGCGCTCTGCCAAGGCGATCGCGGCATCTGGCCGGCCGGCATCAGCGGTGATCTCGGCCGCGACGATCAGGGCATAGGAGACATCAGCATCGTCTTTCAATCGGCCATGCTCTACGGCATCGACCAAGGAAGCCGCGAGCAACTCGGGCGACTCGCTGTCGATCGCCTCCTCCGCGATGCGATCGATGTCTTCCGTCGACAACACACCGTTCATGCGCACACGCCACGGTATCAGCGCAGGACCATCCGGCTGGACCTACTGCGAGGGCGGCGAGCAGAAGATCAGTAGTGCCAGTAGTTGCGGCCGTCGGCGTTCCACTCCAGGGGGACTGTAGTGCGGTTGGTGAAGGCCATGCCCAGGCCCTTGGCGAGCTCGACGGTGCGGGTGAGCTGGCCGGAGAAGGCGTGTTGGTTGTCGTCCCACCACTGCTCGTACTGGGTGATGCAGGTTCGGCCGGCGTAGTACGGGTTGGAGCAGGGGTGGGGCGGTAGCCACTTCTGGAGGTGGCGGAAGTTGACCGTCGTGGAGCTGTTGGGGGGTTTGATGGTGCCGGTGGCGTCCAGGCAGTAACCGGTGGTTGGGATGGTCCATTTCACGTAGTGCTGGCGGCTGCCGTCGGACGGGAGGGGCCGCATGTTGATGCAGTTCGTGTCACCGAGGGATTCGGTGGTGACGCGTTGGATTTGCGTGAGTGGGCGGCCGGCGCCGTCGTTGTAGCCCTCGAGGAGGACCCAGTCGTCGTCGTGGACGAAGTGTTCCGCGGAGGCAGGCGGCCAAGCTTTCGGGTCGCCCCAGGAGATGTCGGACTCGGCCGCGGACAGCGGAGTCCAGGCCCACTGACCGGCCGCGGCGCCGCCGGCGAAGTACTGGCCGGCGGCCTTCTCGAACATCAGCGAATACTCCGCGTACGTCTCGGTCGCCGCATCCGAGGTCCGCGGACCGGCCGCCGCGCCAACGGTCGTCAGTACCACCGAGAGACCGATCACCAAGCCAAGCGTTCTGATCACAGACCGTGACTCTAACCCAGTCCCGTCCAAGCCCCCCGCCGCGCCGGTTCCATTGCAGGGGTTCACCTCGCAGATTGTCCCTTCGCCCCTCGCACACAGCAGGTGAAGGGGCAACGGCGAAGGTGAACCCCTGAAATGGCTGGTGCGGGTGGGCCGGGCGGACCAACGCCGCGCCGGCTCGCGGATCTAGCCAAGGACCTCGCGGAGCTTGGCGGCGAACTCCTCGGGCTTGCCGGGCTGGCCGTATTCGTTGCCGAGGAAGCCGCCGTGGTTGCTCGGGAACACGACGGGCGTCAGACCGAGCCGCTCGGCCGCGGCCTTTCCGCCGCGGCCGGCGAGGGCGTTGTGCGACTCCTCGCCGACCCCGACCACGATGCGGTCCCGGACCTTGCCGAGGGCGTCGAAGTCGGGCTGGTACGACGTACAACCGCGCAGGTTCTGCCCGAGCAGCGCATCCGTCCGCGACCCGTCGTCCTCCACCGGCAGGCCGAACATCGCGGGATCCGGCGCGGGCTGCTGGGTGTAGTCGACGGGGATCTCGCCGTCGTACATGACCAGCGCGATGAACTTCGCCATGCCGGGCCCGAGGCCGACGCGCTGGTAGGTCTCGTACATGTCCGCGATCGCGGCCTGCGCGCTCTGGTGGTCCGGGATGATCCCGGCGAGCGGCGGCTCGTGCGCGACCAGCGTGTTGATCAGGTCGGGGCGACGGGCGGCCAGCGCCAGCGCGTTGACCGCGCCGCCGCTGCTCGCGAAGATGTCGACCGGCCCGACGTCCAGGTGGTCGATCAGCGCAGCGAGGTCGGCCGCGTGGTCCTCCGGCGACAGCTCGGTCAGCTCGCCGTCGCGGACACTCCGCTCGACGCCCCGCGGGTCGTACGTCACCACAGTCCGGTCCTCGAAGTACGACGCCAGCGTCGGGAACCCGCTGGCCCCCATCGGCGACCCGATCGTCAGCAGCACCGGCCGCTGCGCCAGGTCCCCACGAACGTCGTACGTCAACGTCGCCCCAGGTACGTCGAGCGTCCGGGTCACAGGCTCCGTCATCACATCTCCCCACGGGTCCGGCCCACCCCCATTGGTCGGCCTATCGGGAGCCTAAACCGTCCGGATCGCCCGGGACAGAAGGCTGATCCGTGAAAGCGAACTGAAAGCCGGTGCGTCTTTCCACAGCCGCTGTCGGCATCGCCACGGCACCTACGGCCAGCGCGGCCACCTGCAATGCCGGCAGCGCCTGCGTCTACCAGACGCTATCCGACGGTTCCAGCAGTCTCCGGTACCAGAACGCCGGCAACGCGACCATCTCGCTCACCACCGGTCCCTACGGCGGCTGGGTCTGGAACAACGGAGTCCGCTACCCCGGCGCCGACCACATCACGCTGACCACGACGTACGGCGGCTACCGCTGGAGGATCTGCCTGCACTACGGTCCCGCCGACCAGAACCAGGGCACCGGCAAGACCACCGCGGCCGCGTTCCAGCCCGGTGAGGTCGTGACCGGTTGGCGATGGCGCGGCGAGTGCGCCTCCGGTGAGGACATCTGGCGCAAGTACTGACGGACAAGCCTGGTGGTTCCGCCCACAGCGGAACCACCGGGGGTACGTCGGCGGTCGGCGGCCGGTCTGCTTAGCTGGGGGTATGACTGAGAAGCCAGAGATCGACTTTCCGGACGGTCCGCCGCCGGCGGATCTCGAGATCACCGACATCACCGTAGGCGACGGCGACGAGGCCAAGGCCGGTTCGCGGGTGAATGTGCACTACGTGGGCGTCGCCCACTCCACCGGCGAGGAGTTCGACGCCTCGTACAACCGCGGCGCCCCGCTGGCGTTCCAGCTCGGCGTCGGCCAGGTCATCCAGGGCTGGGACACCGGTGTCCAGGGCATGAAGGTCGGCGGCCGGCGCAAGCTCGTCATCCCGCCGCACCTCGGGTACGGCGACCGTGGCGCGGGCGGCGCGATCAAGCCGGGCGAGACCCTGATCTTCGTCGTGGACCTGATCAGCGTCAGCTGAGCACACAGACAAACAGCCGGCAGTGACCTCCTGGGTCGCTGCCGGCTGTCTCATGTCGTCACCGGATCGCGGCCGCCCGGATCACCTCCTGACTGACCTTGTTGCCGGCGTCGTCGGTCGCGATCGCCCGCAGCGAGAGGTACGACGCCCCCGTCGGCATACACCCAGTCGCTCGAGTCCGTCGTCTGCGCACGGAGGTCCCACGCGCTCGCCGTCCTCGTTCCTAGCTTCCAGCTCGTCGGCCGGTGCGAACCAGGAGTTCGTCTGCACCGACAGCGGCTTGTAGGTGTGCCGCTCGCCGCGCTGCTCCCAGCTCTGCGGGTGGTTCGTCTGCTCGTACCAGTCCGTCCCCTCCTGCGTGGACACGAAGTCGACCGGCTGGGTCCCGAGGTGGATCGGCTCGGTCACCTGCAGGCACGGCGGCCAGAAACCGATGCGGCAGTCGGCCCGGCTCTCGAACGCGAGCTCACCGGTCGGCCCGACGAACCGGTTGACGACCGTGGCCAGCTCCTAACGGCCCACCCTCGGCCGCCGTCAGCGAGTAGACGGGCAGGTCGGTCCCGCCGGCGAGGTCGTAGTACTGACCGGCACCGCTGTTCACCACGACGAGCAACCGCGCTCCGGCGTCGCGTGCAGCCGCCGCCCGCACGCTGGGCGTCACCCGCTTCCAGCTGGGCCACGAAGCTTCCCGTCGCGGCTGGCTGGGTGTCTGATGTTCCGGTAGTTGTACTCATCCGCCGGACGCGGCGGCCGGATTGACTGGTGGTATGACGACGATGGTTGCCACACGCGCGGTGCGAGCGGACTGGGTCCGGTACGCCGCCGTGCTCGCCAAGGTGCTGCTGTTCGGGTTGTTGCTGTCGGCACTGATCTGGCCGGATCTCAGCGGGATCAAGACAAAGGCCTCGACCGCCCGGCTGATCGTGTACCCGATCGGCGGGATGGTCCTGCCGCTGTGGTGGTGGGCGTACGGACGGACGCGCAGCACGCTGCACCGCAGCTTTCCCTGGGCTGCGGACCTGCTGATGACCCTGCCGTGGCTGATCGACCTGATCGGCAACCGGCTGAACCTGTTCGACACCGTCGACTGGTGGGACGACGCGATGCATTTCGTCCTCTGGGGATTCCTCACCGCCGGAGTGCTGCTGGCCTTCGCGCCCCGCGATCTGTCCCGCCCGATCACCACCTTCGTCGCCCTCGGCTTCGGCGCCACCGCCGCGATCGTCTGGGAAGTCGGCGAGTACGTCACCTTCGTCCGCAACTCGCCCGAGCTCGCGACCGCTTACACCGATACCCTCGGCGACCTGACACTGGGCACCTCGGGCGCCTTGCTGGCCGGCCTCGTGCTGTATCAGTTCCGTAGGAAACCGACCGACAGGTAGGGGATCGCACGTGCGTGTTGTGTTGACGGCTTGGGGATCACGCGGAGATGTCGAACCACTCGTCGCTCTCGCGGTGGCGCTCCGCCAGTTCGGCGCCGAGGCAGTCGTCTGCGCGCCGCCGGACGAGGACTTCGCCGTACTCCTGCGGCGAGCCGAGGTCCCGCTCGTGCCGCTCGGCCCGCCGGTGCGGTCGGTGGTGTCCCGCGCGAAGTCGGCGGCTCGGCCCGACCCGTTCCAACTGGCGTCAGAGCTGGTCGCCGCGCGATTCGAAACACTCAGCGCCGTGGCTGGGGGCAGTGACGCGCTGGTCGCGACCGGGCTGATGCCGGCCGGTGCGCGGGACGTGGCTGACCGGCTCGGCCTTCGCTACGTCCTCGCGTGCTACCACCTCCTCGGACTACCCTCGCGGCACTACTCGCCCGGCGCCCGGCCAGGTACTCCGTCACCGCAGGACGAGACCGACAGGCGCGTGCTGTGGGAGCAGGACGCTCAGCGCGTCAACGCCCTGTACGGCCCCGCGGTGAACAGCCGCCGCGCAACACTCGGCCTACCGCCCGTGGAGAACATCCGGGACTACGTACTGACCGATCAGCCGTGGCTCGCGGCCGACCCGACCCTGTGCCCGTCGAAGGGCCTGACCGAGCTCGACGTCGTACAGACCGGTGCATGGTTCTTGCCGGACGACCGTGCGCTCCCTGCGGAGCTGGAGACGTTCCTGGACGCCGGAGAGCCGCCGGTGTACGTCGGGTTCGGCAGCATGTCCGCGCACGCGCCGCAGGACATCGCCCGCACCGCCGTCGAGGCGAGTCGCCGGCATGGGCGGCGTGTGCTGCTCTCGCGGGGCTGGTCGGAGCTGGACCTGGCCGACTACGGCGACGACTGTCTTGTCATCGGCGAGGTCAACCAGCAAGCGCTCTTCCCTCGACTGGCAGCCGTCGTACACCATGGTGGCGCCGGCACCACGACAGCTGCCGCGCGCGCCGGCGTACCGCAGGTTGTCGTGCCGCTCCTCGGAGACCAGCCGTACTGGGCGTCCCGGGTCGTCGCACTGGGCATCGGTACGTCGTACGAGGGCTCGACGCAGACCGTCGACTCGCTGTCCGACACGCTCGGCGAAGTGTTTGGCCCGGAGATCCGCTCGCGAGCGACAGACGTCGCCGCTGCGATCAAGCCCGACGGCGCGACGGTCGCCGCGCAGCTCCTCATCGACGGCTCAGCCGGCAGCTAGTCGACCGGCCGACTGACCAGACGCACGGCCGCTTCGCCGAACTGCTGCCGAGGTTACTTGTCGGTTGGGCGGTGGAGGGCCTCGAGGAGGTGGGTGAGGACTGCGTCGGGGGAACGAGACCAGTCGGTGGTGAGGACGTGGTGGACTCGCCAGCCGGTGGTCTTCAGGGCGGTCGGGTGGGTGGTGAGACGCTCCAGGAGCGTGTCGGCGGCGACCCGCTCCGGTGTGTCGACGAGCACCGCGAGTCGGTGGCCGACGTCGCCGGGGAGCTTCAGGGCCAGGTCGCAGCGGAAGACGGACTCGCCCACCGCGAGGTCGACCTCCACACCTCGCGCCTCGAGCGCCGCGGCGAGCTGCTCGACGACGGGTATCGGGCGGGCGCCGACCGCGGGCGTGGTCCGCAGGCTGTACGACGCGAGCGCGGACTTGGCGGCGGCCTGGTCACCCCGGGAGACGGCCGCGGCGTACCCCAGGAACCGGCGCAACGTGTTCGCGCCGTCGTTGTAGGTGTTGGTGATCGCGTCGGGCTCGATGCTGCTGACGATGACCATGTGCTCGCGCGCCCGGCTGAAGATCACGTTCAGGCGCTTCTCGCCGCCCGACGTGTTGATCGGGCCGAAGTTCATCAGCATCCGGCCGTCAGGGCCGGCCGCGTAGCAGACGCTCATCAGGATGATGTCGCGCTCGTCGCCCTGCACGTTCTCCAGATTCTTCACGAACAGCCCGGCGTCCTGTTCGCCGTGGGTCCGCACCTGCTCGGCCTCGTACAGCGCGGCGAACGCCGGGTCGTGCTCGGCGAGCTCGTCCAGCGCCCGCTCGATCTCGCCCTGCTGCGCCTCGGAGAACGCCACGATCCCGAGGCTCTTACCGGTCTCGCGCGCCAGCAGCTCCCGCACCAGCGAGGCGATCCATCGCGCCTCGGCCGGATTGGTCCGCCGGACGTACACGCCGTCGACGAGTCGCACCGACGTGATGCTCCCGGCCAGCACGCTGTCGCACACGTCCGACACCGGGGCGTCCGCCTGCATGGTCCACGGCGGCGCGGCGTGCGGTGGCAGGCGGTCCGGAACGGTCGCGAGCTTGCCCTGGTAGAACGCCGCGTTGCTGAACGAGATCAGCGCCTCGGAGCGACTCCGGTAGTGCCACGTCAGCATCGTCGACGCCAGCCGCAGCGCACTGATCGAGAGGAAGCTGTCCTCGGTCAGCGCGATCCCGACCTGCTCGGCGGCCTCGTCGTCCACCTGCAGGTCGTCGCTCTCGGTCCGGACACGGAAGTACTGCGTCGGCGGGAGCTGCATCTGGTCACCGACGACGATCACCTGCGGCGCCCGGTGCAGCGCCGGGATCGCTTCCTCCACGGGGATCTGGCTCGCTTCGTCGTACACCACGACGTCGAACGACGCGGTCAGCGGCAACGTCTCGGACACCGAGGACGGGCTCATCAGCCACACGGGACGCAGGACGGACACGACCTCGCCGGGCGCACCGGATGCGAGGTCGCGGATGGACCGGTACCGCATGACCTTGCCGAACTCGTGCTCCAGCTCGCGCCGCCCGGTCGCGAAGGTCTTCTTGCGCTCGCGATCCTCCGTGGACATACCCGTCACGCTGCGCTCGGAGTGGTCGACCTCGGCGAGGAAACGGCGCCGGACCTGCGCGACGACGACTTCGGCGTTGAGCGCGGTCAGCTCGTCGTACACCATGCTCAGCTCGCCGACGATCGCGTCGACCCGCTCCGAGGACAGCTGCAGCGGCGCGGCCGCACGAGCGCGTTCCCACTCGGCGGCGCACACGGCGTACTCGAGCTGGTCGGGCGTGGCGTCGAGGTGACGGAGTGCCGTCCGGACCGGGGACGGGACGCCGGCGAGGTCGTGGAGCCGGGACGCGACCGCACGGGCGGTCGGGCTCTCGGACTCCAGCCGACCGAGCAGTTCGCGGAGGTCGTCGACCGTCAGCGCGTCCCACTGGTAGGCGAGCAGGTCGCGCGTCGGCGCCTCGGCCTGCTCGAAGCGGTCGGCCAGGCGCGAGAGCTGAGCGGGTGCGCCGTCGCGGAGGACGAAGCGCCAGTCAGGGATGTTCTTGCGCACGGCGGCAAGTTGGTCGATCAGGTGGCGCGGGTCGTCCACGCCCCAGTCGAGCCGGCTCTGTTCGGCGTGTTGTGCCACCGCTGCCGTGGCGGACTGCGCGGCGATCAGGTCGGTGAGGATGTCGGTGACCGACGGCGGTACGGCCCGGGCCGTCGCGTCGAAGCGGCTGCGGACCAGGCTCTGCACCCGGCGCCAATCCCCACTGAGGAAGGAGAACAACCCACCTTCCTTGCTCTGAGCAACTTTCAGCGCGGCCCGCGCATCCGTCGGCGCCAAGGGCTCCTTCCAACCGGCAGCTTCCTTCCATGCAGCCTGCTCGGCGCCCACAAGCTGTTCCCGCTCCGCGGCGGCCGCCGCCAGATCCTGCGCTGCCGGCGAGCGCGGAACGATCGCCTCGACCCGATCCAACGCAGCCAACGGCTCCAGCAACCGCCCAAGCCCCGCCAACTCACGCACGTCGTGCACAGCCACCGCCCCGCCTCCGGCACCCCCTCCGGCCGCGGCTTCGGCTTCGGGAGCGGGGTCGTTCGACAGGTCGATCGCCGCCAGGGCGGTCGCCGCCGCGTCCCACCGGCTGCGGAGCTCACGTGCCGCGGTCGGCAGCTCGGCGTCGTCCCAGCGATCGGCCACGACGAACGCGAGCGAGCTCCGCGCCAGCACCCCGCCGGTCGACGGATCCGCCGCGGCCAGCCCCGTGGCCACCTCTCGGACGACGTCCCGCGCAGCCCACCAGTCCCCGATCGCCGGCAGCCCCACCCCGAACCGTGCGTTCTGCTCGGCGTCCGGCGTCCAGGCGTGCGTGTGCAGTTCGGCCAAGCGATTCACGAGGTCGCGAAGACGAGGGCTGCCGGAGGCCAACTGCTCCTCGTACGCATCGACGGTCGCCAGCAGCCGATCGACGCGCGCCACGAGCTCCGACCGGCGCGCGGTCAGCGCGTCCAGGTCGTCCTCCGCGGACAACCACGACTCGTACGTGTCCCGGAGCCCGTGGACGAACGCCTTCTTGTCGCCCTGCGAGTCGTGGATCAGCGCGCACAGACCGTCCAGCCGCCGGCTCGCCAGCCGCGCATGCACGACGTCCAGCGCGGCCCGCTTCTGGCAGACGAACAGCACCCGCTTCCCGCGCGCGACGAAGTCCGCGATCAGGTTGGTGATCGTCTGCGACTTGCCCGTCCCGGGCGGTCCCTGGATCACGAAGCTCTCGCCGCGCCGCGCCCGCGCGATCGCCGCGACCTGCGAGCCGTCCGCGGGCACCACCAGATGGCGATCGGCCGACGGCAGCTCGGGCAGCACGGTGCCGACCGGCCGGGGCCGGTCCGAGAACAGGTGATCGAACGAGGCCGCGGACTCGCCGGTCGTCAGCAGCTCGTCGTAGTCACGCACCAGCCCCAGCGTCCGGTAGTTGAAGTTCGCCAGCGAGACCGCGCACAGGTCGACGTCCCACGAGTACGGCCCGCCCTCGGTGTCGAGCGAGTACACGTCGGTCTCGATCGCGCCCGGTCGCCGCGGCTCCTCCCCGAGCGCGATCCCGAGCGGCAGGATCTGCTGCGCGATCTGCGTCCGGAAGATCTGCACGCCGAGCGGTTGGTAGTCGGTCCGCCGATAGGAATACGGATACTGCTTCCCGCCGAACCCGGTCGCGACGTTCCCGTGCCGGCGACGGTCGTACGTCCGCAGGCGCGTCATCGCGCGTTGCCGCACCAGGTCGATCCGCGGCTTCTCCCGAAGATGCAGCTGCAGCCCCGGCTCGGTCGCCTGGATCTCCTTCGCGAGCCGCTCGTGCAGCTCCCGCAACGCACCGGGTGCCGACAAGTCGACAGTTTCCGGCAACGAGATCCCGTACAGCTGGCGCAGACTGTGCCGCAGCGTCGGGTTCACCTCGGCGATCGGATCCGTGACGTGCAACGTGTACGAGTCCCGCACGCCGCGTTTCTTCGTCAGCTGCACCTTCGCCAGCACCAACGGCGACGCGAGGCGGGTGTCCCGATCGTTCTTCAGGTCGTGCCAGCGCAGAAACGCCGGCACCAGACGAAGCTGGTCCTGCCCGTAGTCGGCCCGGTCCCGGCGCGCGGTGGAGATCAGTTTGTCCAGCGTGTTCGCGGCGTACGGCGCCTCGTCGTACCGGATCCACTTGCCGAGCGGCTGGGGCTTCTTCAGCAGCGGCCCCGCGAGGTCGTCGCGCCACGTGAACAGCTGCTCCGAGCGGATCGTCCGGACGTCGAGCATCAGCGGGACCGAGACCTCGGTGAGGTTCAGCGTCTGCGCGGTCGCCCGGAAGTTGATCAGCCGGTTCCGCCGGGAGAGGTCGAAGAGCCGGTCGCGGAGCGCGCCGAGCACCGCCGTCCGCCGGTCCGCCGCGCCCCGGACGATCGCCTCGACGTCGAAGTCGAGCGGCTGGTCGCGGTAGTTCTCCAGCTGCTCGATCAGCGAGTGCAGGTCCTGCGCGCGCCGGTGCCGGTCCGGCTCGGCCATCTGCGCCGCGACCGAGACGATCACCGGATGCAGGTCCGGGTCCAGCCGGTACAAGTTGCCTCGGGCATCGATCAGGGCGGCGACGTCCGCGGTTCTGGACAGGTCGAGGCCGCACCCGAGCGCGAGCAGCAGCTGGCCCAGGCTGAAGATGTCGGTGAGCTGGTCGTGGTGCCCGACGACGTGTTCCCAGCTCTGCCATCCGGCCACCAGCGTCGGCGCGGCGATCGCGTCCGGAACCGGCTCGGGCACGACGGTGGTCTCGCGGCCGCCGCTCTCCCCCAGGTCGAGGTCGGCCTGCCGCTGCGCGACCACCTCCACGGCCGACGGCCGCTTCCCTTGCCGGGCGTCGACCTGCTGGGGGGCGAGCGTCGGCCGGCCCGCGTCCTCCGGCGCGAAACCGAGCCTGTTCTGCTCGTCGACCACGATCCGGTCGAGGCCGCGCAGCGGCGCGACCAGCCCGCGCTCGTGCACCGCGGCCGTCTCGTGGAACAGCGGCAGCACGGCCGCGAGCAACGCGTCGTTGCCCAGACCTCCCTGCGAAACGGCCAGCGCGACCAGGTCCTCGGCGCTCATCCGGCCACCTCCGCAGCCTGCACGAAGCGCGTCCGCTGCTTGTCGCTCCACCCGAGCTCGTCGTCCGCGATGTCGACGTACCCAGGCAGCCCGGACCGGCGGGCGACGACCAGCGAGGCGATCAGCCCGGCGTCTCCGGTCTCCGGATCGGCTGTGGCGAGATCGAGCAACAAGTACGACAGGTAGCGTTTGGTGGCCGCGGCCAGCGGGCGTGGTCGCGGCAGCGGCGCACCGTCCACCGGACGCACCGCCAACGGTTCGTCGAAGCGCACAGCGCCCCCTGGCACTCCGAGCGGGCCGGGCGGATCCGCGAAGCCGGCGGCGGCCGCGGCGACAGCATCGGTCCGCAGCCCGTCGGCGTACGCGACCGCTGCCGCGAAGTCCCGGCTCAGCTCGCGCAGCAACACAGCGTCGAGCAGATCAGGCGCGTCCACGTCGAGCGGCCCGGTCACCAGGACCTCGACGTCCTCGCCGTCGAGCCAGTTCTTCAACGCCCAGGCCCGTCCGACCGCCTCCGGGTGCGACATCCCTCGACTGCCCGAGCGGAGATCGAGCGATTCGGCCTGCCGCAGGTACGCCGCGGGGTCCGCCGTGCTCAGACCTGTCTCCAGCTTGAGCAACGCGCGGATCGTGGTGGTCAGGTCACCGCACGCCGTCAACGCGCCCCGGTCCGCGAACAACTCGGTCGCGAGCGACCAGCGGCGATGCGTCTCGAGGTACTGCGACGGGGTCCGCGCGTCACCCGCTGCCGCGTCGAGCAGCCGGTCGACGGCCAGATACGCACCGCTGTCGGCCTGCCACAGCAGCCGATGCGCCAACTCATGGCCGATCACGGCGGTCAGCTCGTCCTCGTCGAGCCGGTCGAGCAACGCCCCTCGGAACAGGATCACGGCCTTGCCGGCCTGGTGCAGGTACGCCGCGTTGGGCTCGCCGCTGACCTGGAAATAGTCGATGTCCGGATCCAGCTCCAGCGCCGCGGCCGCCCGCTGCCCGGCCCGGAACACCGCCGGATGCGCGTCGGTCTCCAGCCGATAGGCATTCCGCAGCAGCAGCTCGTCGAGCGAACCCTCCGGACCGCCATGCAACGCCGTCCACGCACGCTCGTCCACCTGGCGGACGACCGCCAGGACGGACCGGTGATACGCGAGCGCTGACAACATGCCCGCCACCATAACCATCCCGACCGACGAAAACCGATCCGCTTCTGCCGTACGGGGTACGGCAACCCGGCGTACCCCGGTCCGCGGCGCTAGCGGTCGATGGGCCGGCAGACGCCGTTGGCCGCGGCACTGGCTGCCAGCGCCGCGGCTGCCGGACTGGCCGCCGCGGTGTCCTGGACGGACCGGTGCCGGCCGATCGGCACCACCATCGGCGTACCGGCGACCGGATCGGGCACGACCTTCGCGGCCAGCCCGAACACGTCCTGCACCACGTCCTCGGTGATCACCCGCGACGGGTTGCCCTCGGCAACGATCGCGCCGTCCTTCATCGCGATCAGGTGATCGCCGAACCGGCAGGCCTGGTTCAGGTCGTGCAGCACCAGCACGATGGTGCGGTGCTGCGACCGGTTCAGGTCGACCAGCAGGTCGAGCACCTCGAACTGGTGCGTCAGGTCGAGGAACGTCGTCGGCTCGTCGAGCAGCAGGATGTCGGTCTCCTGCGCGAGCGCCATCGCGATCCACACCCGCTGCCGCTGCCCGCCGGACAGCTCGTCGATCGGCCGGTCCGCGATCGACAGCACGTCGGTCGACGTCATCGCGGCCGCGACCGCCTCGTCGTCGGAGCGCGACCACTGCCGGATCCACCGGGTCCGCGGGTACCGCCCGCGGCCGACCAGGTCCGCGACCGTGATCCCCTCCGGCGCGGTCGGCGACTGCGGCAGCAGGCCGAGCTTGGTCGCCACCTCCCGGGTCGGGATCTGCTGGATGCTCTTCCCGTCGAGCAGCACCGTCCCGCGCGAGGGTTTCAGCAGCCGCGCCAGCGTCTTCAGCAGCGTCGACTTGCCGCACGCGTTGGCGCCGACGATGACCGTGATCTTCCCGGTCGGGATCCGCACCGACAGGTCGTGGATGATCTCCCGCTGGTCGTAGCCGACCGCAAGACCGTCGGCGGCCAAGCTGTGCTCCACGGACTTCTCCTCCATCTCAGCCACCACTCCCGACTCGGTTCGCCCGCGCCAGCAGGAACATCAGGTACGGCGCACCCACCACACCCGTCACCACACCGACCGGCAGCTGGGTGTCTCCGAACGCGTGCTGTGCGACCAGGTCCGACAGGCCGACCACCAGCGCGCCGAGCAGACCGGACGCGATCATCGCCGGCCCCGGCGACCGGGTCAGCCGCCGCGCGATCGGCGGCGCGACGAACGCCACGAACCCGATCGGCCCGGCCGCCGCCGTCGCCACCGCGGCCAGCAGGACGGCGACCACGATCAGCCCGAGCCGCGCCCCCTCCACCCGCAGGCCCAGCCCGTACGCCGTCTCGTCCCCGAGCTGCAGGATCCGCAACTGCCGGACCAACAGCACCATCACCGGCAGCAGGACGACGAACGTGACCGCCAGCGACCGTACGTTCGACCAGTCCCGCCCGTTCAGGCTCCCGGTCAGCCAGATCAGCGCCTGCTGCGCGATCTCCACCCGGGCCTTGGTCAGCAGGTACGACGTGATGCTGGTGGCGATCGCGCCGATGCCGATCCCGATCAGGATCAGCCGGTAACTCGACACCCCGTGCCGCCACGCCAGCACGTACATGATGAAGGCGGTCAGCACGGCGCCGACGATCGCGAACGCCGACACCGCGACCCCGGTGAGCCCCAGCGTGACGATCGCGAACACCGCGAACGCGCTCGCGCCGTACGTCACGCCGATGATGTCGGGACTCGCCAGCGGGTTCCGCGCGATGCTCTGGAAGATCGCGCCGGACAGGCCCAGCGCCGTACCGACCAGCAGACCGGTCAGGGCCCTGGGCAGCCGCAGCCGGTTGACGATGAACTCGGTCGCCCGGTCGCCGCCGCCGAACAGCGTCTTCACCACGTCGACCACCGGGATCTTGAAGTCACCCAGCGACAGCGAGACGCAGAACGTCGCGAACACCACGACCGCCAGGACGGCGATGACGACCAGTGAGCGGGTCTGCCGAGCGGACCGCGCCCGGGCGATGACGTGAACCGCTTCGGCCGTCACAGGTCGGCCAGCTTCCGCCGGCGGACCAGCGCGATGAAGAACGGGGCACCGAGGACCGCGGTCACGATGCCGACCTGCAACTCGCCGGGCAGTGCGACGACCCGGCCGATCACATCGGAGCCGAGCAGCAGGATCGGAGCGAGCAGGGCCGAGTACGGCAGGATCCAGCGGTAGTCCGGCCCGGTCACGAGCCGCGCCACGTGCGGGATGGTCAGCCCGATGAACCCGATCGGTCCGGCCGCCGCGGTCGCAGCGCCACACAGCAGGACGACGACCACCGCGACGAACGCGCGGGCCAGTCCTACCCGCTGACCGAGTGACTTGGCCACGTCGTCCCCCAGCGACAACGCGTTCAGGACCCGCCCGCAGAACAGCGCCAGCACGATCCCGATCAGGATGAACGGCGCCACCTGGGCCGCGATGTCGGAGCCGCGGCCGGCGAACGACCCCACCGACCAGAACCGGAACTGGTCGAACGTGTCGACGTCCCCGATCAGCAACGCCGTCGTCAGCGACCCGAGCATCGCGGTCAGCGCCGCACCGGCGAGCGCGAGCTTCACCGGCGTCGCACCCTCCCGGCCGAGCGATCCGAGCAGGTACACCGCGACCGACGCCGCGGCCGCGCCGAGGAAGGCGAGCCAGACGTACGACGTCAGCGTCGACAACCCGAACCAGTAGATGCCCCCGACAACGAACAACGCGGCGCCGCCGTTGACGCCGAGGATGCCCGGATCGGCCAGCGGGTTCCGCGTCACGCCCTGCATCAACGCCCCGGACAGGCCGAGGGCGGCACCGACCATGAGACCGATCAGCGTCCGCGGGACCCGCAGCGACCGCACGATCACCTGGTCGGTGTCGGCCTCGTTGTAGTGGCGCAGCGCGTCGATGACCGTGGACAGCGGGATCTGCTTGGAGCCGATCGCGACGCTGAGCAGCGACACCAGGACCAGGAGTGCGACGCAGCCGGCCAGCCCGAGGACCAGCGTGGTCCGCCGGGCCCGGCGCGGGCGTGACGGCGCAGCGGTCTCCGGGCCGGCGTCGACCGTGGCAGAGGGCGGGGGCATTGGACTTTCGGAATCCTCTTAGGTAAGGCTAACCTCTAGACGCCTCAGAATAACCCGGCCGTCCACGGGTCCGCATCCGAGGTCCCCCTGCCAAGTTTATGGAGAAACCAGGCATGACGACTGTGCTCGAGCGGCCGATCGTGTTCGACTCGCTCCTGGCCACCGTGGCGGCCGTTGACGACCTGAGCCCGCACCTGCGCCGCGTGACGTTCGTCGCACCGCGGATCGCGGAGGCAGTCACAGCCGGCCCGGACCAGCGCATCAAGGTCCTGCTGTCTCCTCCCGACGGCAGCGCGATCAAGCTGCCGTCCGGACCCGAGTGGTACGCCGAGTGGTGCGCCCAGCCGGTCGACGAGCGTTTCATCATGCGGACCTATACCGTGCGGGCCCTCCGGCCAGAGGTGGCAGAGCTGGACGTCGAGTTCGTGCTGCACGGAGTGAACGGCCCCGCTTCGGCCTGGGTCAGTGAGGCCGAGCTGGGTGACCAGGTTGGCCTGTTGCTGCCGTTCGCGGTCGACAAAACCAGCACGAAGGGTCTGCTGCACTCCGGCGTCGACTACGTCCCACCGGCGACCAGCGTGCGCCGGGTCCTGGTCGCGGACGAGACTGCGCTGCCTGCGGTGGCGGGCATCCTCGAGGAACTCCCCGCTGGGATCCAGGCGACGGTGTTCATCGCCGTACCGGATGCTGCGGACATCCGCCCGCTGGCCGGCTCGGCCGACGTCACCTGGGTGACCGACGGCTCGCTGGTGGACGCGGTGAAGTCAGCAGCGCTGCCGTTCGACGTCGACTACGCATGGGTCGCCGGTGAGTCCTCGATGATCAAGGAGGTACGCCGGCACCTCGTGAACGCGATCGGGATGCCGAAGAGCGCTATCTCGTTCCAGGGCTACTGGAAGCGCGGCGAAGCGCACTGCTGAAGGCATCCGGGAGAGCCGGAGGGCAGTGTTGAATTTCTTCCCCACCCCACCGCCCCGGTCGTGTCCGACCCTCCCGGAAGACTTGCTAGGACGGGTTCTCCGCGTGGGTCAGTGTCTCCCACGCGACGAACAGGTTGTTGGAGCCGGCCGGACGGCGGGACTCGGTCAGCGCCTGGGTGTTCGTCATCGCGATGCCTAGACGAGTGTGCAGCGCGTTGTAGCCAACCTCGGTGATCGGACCGAGGCCGCGGTGCAGTGTCCCGTTGCACAGCCACGACGGCACCGGCTCCAGGTTGCGCTCCCACTTGGACTGGAAGCCGAGGGCCTGTCGCAGCCGCTCGCCGAACTCCGGGTACATGTCGATGCCCTGGATCCGCGCTGTCTCCAGCACGTGCGAGATCGACGAGATGCCGTAGCCGGTGTGGGTGAAGTCGCGGCAGGTCTCCTGAGTCAGCCCTGTCACGAACGTGCCCTGACCCTGCCAGTAGCTGACGATCTTGTCGCGAGTGTTGAGGTTCTGGCTCGGCACCGTCTTCGGCAACGCGCCGTCGGACTCCAGGTAGACGTACGCCGGGACGCGCAGCCGGTACAGCGCGATCGCCTTGTCGTAGATCGCCTTGTCCTCGAGGAACACCCCGATGCCTTGCAGGGCCTCGGTCATGCTCAGCTCCCAGTTCCCGTTGGAGTTCGAGCCGTTGATGATCTCCGGGACGTACACGTTGCGGAGCATGGTGGCGAACCGGCCGGCGTTCGGCCAGTTGCCGTACACGTGCTTGATGATCTCCGCGGCCTTCGGCCACGACGACGCCGACCACGCGGTCTGCAGCGGCGCGTTGCTGTTGGTGTGGTCCTGGATGGTCGCGGACCACGCATCCATCAGCTGGATCGACTTCTGGGCGTACCGGTCGTCGCGGGTGATGTACCAGAGCAGCGCGTCGGTGTACGCCGCGATGGCGTCCTCACGCTCGTCGGTGCAGCCGTAGTTCGGGTTCGAGTACGGACCGCATTCCACGACCGCGCGGGGTTTCGGCGTCCGGGACAGGGACGCGTACGCGCTGTTCTTGGCCTGGTTGAAGGCGTCGGTCCACGGCTGCGCGCCGGCCTGCACCTTGGCGCGGACGAAGTCGAGCTGGGCCTGACTCGACCCGACACCCGGGTGCGTGAACACGGCCGGCGCGTCGACGGCTTGGGAGGAGGCGACAGCCGGAGTCGTGAGGGTCCCGGCAACCAGCGCGGCACAAGCCGCGGCCAGGACGAAGGGCATCTTTCGCATGGGCGGTGTCCTGTCTTCGGGGGCGGTAGGACAGCGGTTTCCACGGCAGTTTCACGACGCCCGGCAGCCGGGTCAAGACCCCGCCGGTACCGGAACTTCTTCTGGAACACGGAGTACTTTTGTCCCATTTCCCATGGAACAAAGGGCGTTCGTGTCCCGCTAATGCCCGAGCTGGCTGGTGATCCGGTCGACGATCACGCTCGTCGCGTACCGCGTCGTCCCCGGCGGCTCGACGTCCGACCAGCCGCCGGTGTACTTGCGGGCGACCGCCTGCTCCAGGGCCAGCTCCGGGTCCGGGACCAGGTCGTCGATCCGGCCGCGCAGCTCGACGTAGTACGTCGGCCGCGCCGGGTCGACGACCACCAGCGAGATCCGCGGATCGCGCCGCAGGTTCCGCAATTTCTGCCGCCCGTCGACGAGGCTGATGCGGACCCGTTCGCCGTCCCAGAGGAACCACAACGGCGTCACCTGCGGCTCACCGGACCGGCCGATCGTGCCCACCATCGCGACCGCTTTCGACGACAGCAGGTCGTGGAACACCGCCGGGATCTCTGCCGAACCGCTCACCTGTGCGCTCACCGGAACGCGAGTTCCGCGGCGTGCAGGCCGGCGGCCTCCAGGAGGGCGGCGGCGGTGACCGCGCCGATGCCGTTCAGCGGCTGGGCACGGACGACCGCGCGCGCGGCGGCGCCGTCGAAGATCATCGTGAGCTGGACCGCCAGCGTCGCCGGGTCCCCCGCGCCGGCCTTCACCAGCTCGCGGTGGAAGAAGTCGGTGAGCTGCTGCTTGAAGTGCCGCGCGACCACCGACCCCGGGTGCTCGGGGTTCTTCAGCTCCACCGCCGTACTCACGTACGGGCACCCGAGGTAATTGCCGCCAGCAACCATGTCGTCCTGCCGCTCGAACACGGCCAGAATCCGCTCCCGCGGCGACCGATCGTCCTCCGGCCCCGGCTGCAACAGCGCCTGGTACGCCGGTCCGCGGCTGGCCAGGCTCTCCGCGATCAGCTCGTCCTTCGACCGGAACAACTGGTACATCGACTTCTTCGACACCCCGGCGGCCTTGCACAGCGCATCCACGCCGATGTTGACGCCGTCGCGGTAGAAGAGTTCCCCCGCGGCGTCCAGCAGCCGCTCGCGGGGTGTCGCCGAAGTACTCATGCACTGAAGCGTACCGGCTCGATTTGAATTCGGAAACCGATCGGTTTACGGTGGCCGAAACAGATCGGTTTCCAGCTCAGGAGTTCTCATGACCACACTCGAAGGCGCCGTCGTCCTCGTCACCGGCGGGCAGCGCGGGATCGGCAAGGCGATCGTCGACGACCTGCTCACCCGTGGCGCGGCCAAGGTCTACGCGACCGCCCGAACCCCGCGGCCGAGCACCGACCCGCGGGTCGTGCCGCTGCCGCTCGAGGTCACCGACCAGGCCTCGATCGACGCGCTCGCCGCGGCCGCACCGGACGTCACGGTGCTGATCAACAACGCCGGCGCGAGCTCGCCGAACAGCTACCTCGATGCCTCGATCGAGGACGTCCGCGCGGTCTTCGACGCGAACTTCTTCGGCCCGCTGCAGCTCACCCGCGCGTTCGTCCCGATCATCGAGCGCAACGGCGGCGGCCACATCCTGAACGCGCACTCGGCCCTGTCGTGGGTCGCCCGGCACGGCGCGTACTCCGCGACAAAGGCCGCGTTCTGGCTGCAGACCAACGCGATCCGTCTCGAACTGCTGGACCGCGGCATCGGCGTGACCGGCCTGCACATGGGCTACGTCGACACCGACATGGTGACCGCCGTGACCGCACCGAAGTCGCGCCCCGAGGACATCGCCAAGCACGCGCTCGACGGCATCGAGTCCGGCGCGTTCGAGGTCCTCGCCGACGACACCGCCCGCGGCGCCAAGGCCGCCACGGCGCTGGACCTGACCGCCGTATATCCCGAGCTGGCCCGCTGACACGAAGACGTCGCGGTCGCGGGTGTACTCCATGACACCCGCGATGCCGGCCGCGACGTCGGCGCCGAGTTTGGGCGGCGCCGACGCGAGCCAGTGGCCGCGAAGGCGGTGTTCGCAAGGTTCCGGCCAGCCTCTCGGCGCACGGTTCGGACCGCTGAGCGCTTACCGCTCGCACTCGGGGTGACCGAGCAGCTACATCTGGTGGAGACACCCCCGCCGCCCCGGAGGTCCTCCCATGCGACGTGCTGCCGCTGTTGCCCTGCTCCCGCTGTTCGCCGGCCTCACTGTCACCGGCGCTACTTTCACTGGCGCTCCAACCCAAGCCGCAGCTGCCAGCGGCTGCGATGCGGCATCTGCAGGCTTCACACCGGTGCTGCAGCTCGATCTGCCCGAACGGGCCAACTACCTGAACACCACCCCGCCGTACAGCCTCGACCGGACCGCGGAGATCGGCACCGGCTTCGACCGCGTCGGGTACTGCCTGGAGCTGAACGGGCCGGACGGCCTGCAGTGGGTGTGGACCGCGATGGAACCATTCAGCGCCGACGCCCGGCGGATCGGTCTGCCGACCAGACCGGGCGAGATCGTGCGCCAGCGTGTCGGCGATCTCGACGTGAGCTCCAACGTGCCCGGCGTGACCCAGGGCACCGGCCAGTCGGGCTACCTGGAGATGTGGCCGAACCAGTACGCGAAGACGGCTGGCGCCCAGGTCGCCAACGGATCGGCCACGACGTACGACGCCGACGACAGCCCGACAACGCCGCTCGGCTACGGCTCGTTCCAGGTGTCGCAGGTAGGCGCGACGCGACCGTCGAGCGTGCCCGCGAAGCCGGTGTTCGCGATCAACACCTTCACCCAGTCGGACACCAGCCTGCTGTCGCTCGGCATCGGTGCGCGGCCGACAGCTGACCCGGACTGGACGTTCGCCGGCAACGCGGCGCAGTACACACAGCGCCGACTGACGGCGTACGTCCGCACGTCACTCGTCAGCCTCACGCAGGCTCCTCAGGACCGGCAGCTGGTACCGCGTGACGCCAACAATCGCGCGACTGTGCCCGTTGCCGGACGCATGACGGATCCGCGCGTCAAGAGCGTGCAGCTGACGGTGACCGGCAACGGCGAGACCGAGGTCTACACCTCCGCGTCCCGAGACTTCCGCTTCACCCCGCGGATCAAGGCTGGGCTGCGCGAGTACACGTTCGAGCTGAAGGCCCTTGGCCGGGTCGTCGCACGACGCGAAGGCATCGTCGCCGGTGACGTGTACGTCGTGCACGGGCAGTCCAACGCCGAGGCGTCGATGTACAACGGCGCCGCGAGCGGCGAGGAATCGCCGTACCTGCGGAGCTTCGGCAGCCCCGTCTCCGATCCGTCGATCTCGGCGGCAGACCGAGTCTGGAACTACGCGACCGGCGACGTGTCGCGGCAGTCCGGCTCGGTCGGGCAGTGGGCGATCCGGATGGGTCGGCAGCTCGTCGACAAGTACAAGGTTCCGATCGCACTGATCAACGGAGCGCACGGCGGGCAGCCGATCAGCTTCTTCCAGCGCAACGACGCGAACCCGGACGACATCACCACCAACTACGGCCGGCTTCGGCAGCGCCTGGTGGCCGCGGGCGTCATCGGCCACATCCGCGGCGTGCTCTGGTACCAGGGTGAGTCCGACAACGACAACGCGGCGGTGCACGTCAGCGGCTTCACGGCGCTCCTCCAGGACTGGCGCACCGACTTCGGCCCGATGCCGAAGTACTACGTCTACCAAGTGCGTACGTCGCCGTGCGGCAACTCGACGAGCACCAACCTGCGCGAGGCACAGCGCGAGATGGGTGACACCCTCGGCGTCACCGTGCTGTCGACCACGGGCCTGTCCGGTCACGACGGCTGCCACTACGCGTATGCCGGCGGGTATCGCGACATGGGCGACCACACGTACGCCGTCCTCGCGCGCGACCTGTACGGCGGGCCGTCGGCCGGTGTGGCTCCGCCGAACCCGCGCACTGTCACGGCCAGCGGCTCACAGCTGATCGTCCAGCTCCGGTCCACCGATCCGCTCAGTGTGGAGGACGGCGTCGCTGCTGACTTCCGGGTGGACGGCTCGGGGGTCACGGTGACCTCGGTCGCCTACCAGTCGGGTCAGCTGGTCCTCCAGTTGTCGGGTCCGCCAACCGGAGCGACCAGCCTCACCTACCAGGCCCATCTGCGCGCCGGACCGTGGATCACGAACGCCGTCGGCGCGGGTCTGCTGACCTTCACGCTGCCGATCACCTGATTGGTCTGATGCCGACGTACCGTAGATGGCATGTCAGTCACAGGGGGACCGCCTTCCACCAGCGAGGAGGAGGTGGAAGAGCGGGTCGGGCCTTACCGGTTGATCCGGCGGCTCGGACAGGGTGGCATGGGCGTCGTGTACCTCGCCGAGGGCGCCGAGCACCAAGAGGTCGCGCTGAAGGTCCTGCGGCCGCATGTTGCCCACGACCCGATCGCCCGCGCGCGGTTGCAGCGTGAGGCGACCACGCTGCAAAAGGTGAACCACCCCGGCGTGGCCGGCATCCTCGACCATGACCTGGAGGGTGAGCAGCCCTACCTGGTGACCCGCTTCGTCCCCGGCCGGCCGCTGGATGAACAGGTGGACGAGCGCGGGCCGCTGACGCCGCGCAAGTGGCTGCCGCTGGCCGGGTGCCTGGCCGAGTCGCTGCAGGCGATCCACGCGGTCGGGGTGATCCACCGCGACCTCAAGCCCGGCAACGTGATGATGTGCAACGGCAAGCCGGTGATGATCGACTTCGGCATCGCCCAGGCCGCCGACGACCTGCGACTCACCCAGACCGGTCTGGTGATCGGTACGCCGGGCTACCTGGCGCCTGAGCTCATCGAGGGCGAGATGGTGTCGGAGTCCGCCGACTGGTGGGGCTGGGCCGCCACGGTCGCGTTCGCCGCGACCGGGCGTCGCCCGTTCGGCAAGGGACCGTTCGAGGCCGTGCTGGCCCGGGTGCATTCCGGCCAGGCCGATCTGGACGGGCTGGACCCGCGGCTGAAGCCGTTGCTCGCCGCGGCGCTCTCACCGAACAAGGCCGACCGGCCGACGCAGCAAGAGGTCATGACCGGCCTCAACCGGTACGCCGAGGGACGCGACGCGCTCCCGCCGCATGAAACGCCGACCGTGGCCGCCGCAGCGCCGACCAGGCTGGTCACCAAGCTCATGCCGACGGAGGAGCCTGCGGCCGCGGTGCCGGCAGGGCCTACGCCGACCGAGGTGGCGCAGCTGGTTCCGCCGGTGATTCCGCCGCTGTCCGCGTTCACTCCGATCCGGGACAAGATCCGGGACGCCGCCGCGAAGAAGCCTGTCGCGGAGGCGCCGCCTGTGCAGCCGTACGGTCCGGCTTCTTATGTGCCCGCGCCGTACCAAGCTGGTGCGCCCTACCAGCAGCCGGTGCAGCCTTCTCAGCCTGCGCATCCGGTGCCGGTGCAGCCCGCGCATCCGGAGAAGCCCGTCAAGGCTCCGCCGACCGGTCGCCGTACGGCGGTCATCGTCGGCTTCATGCTCGCGCTGACCGGGCTCGTCGCTCTGACGCCAGGACTCGGCACGGTCGTCGCGATCCTGTTGCTGGTGCTGGCCCGGACGGTCGACCGCTCGAGCACGGCGCTGATGCGGCGCCGTCAGGTCCGTGGCCGGTCCGGACGGTCGGACGGTGTGGTCGCGTTTGCCGCCAGCCCGCTGCAGCTCGCCATCGCAGCCCTGATCACACTGCCCTGCTTGATCCTCCCGCTGCTGACAGCGGCGGTTGTCGGCGGCATCGTCACCGGCGTCGCCGCCTCGACGTACGGGCTCGACTGGGAGCCGCTGTCCGCAGTCGGGTTCGGCAGCGCGGCCCTGACCGCACTGTTCTGCTGCTGGTGGGGGCCGGGCGGCAGCTCGTTGCGCCGCGGCGCTCACATCACGGCACGCAACATCTTCCGGCGGCACTGGCTGTCCGCACTCGTCGCCGTCGTCCTGCTGGCCATCGGCGGCCTCACGTTCTACCAGGCGGCACAGGGCGCCGGCGCCGACTGGGCGCGTTCGCCGATCCAGACGCCGAACATCGAACGTCCGACCTTCGGAGACCTGCGGAACGCCCCGTTCATCCGGGACCTCCCCATCATCGGCAACTGACGACGGGGAGGCCTTCGGCTCGTCTCAGAGCTGGATGATCTGGCTGCGCTCCGGGCCCACGCCGATGGCGGAGATCCGGGCGCCGCTGAGCGACTCGACGGCGCGGACGTACGTCTGCGCCTCCTTGGGCAGCTCGTCGAACGTGCGGCAGCCCGAGATGTCGTCCGACCAGCCGTCGAACTCCTCGTAGATCGGCGTCGCGTGGTGGAAGTCGGTCTGAGTCATCGGCATCTCGTCGTGCCGGACGCCGTTCACGTCGTACGCGACGCAGACCGGGATCCGCTCGCGGCCGGTCAGGGTGTCCACCTTGGTGAGGACGAAGTCGGACACGCCGTTCACGCGCGCGGCGTACCGGGCGATGACCGAGTCGTACCACCCGCAGCGGCGCGGGCGACCGGTGGTGACACCGAACTCGCCGCCCTGGGTCCGCAGCCACTCACCGTCGGCGTCCAGCAGCTCGGTCGGGAACGGACCCTCGCCGACCCGTGTTGTGTACGCCTTCACGACCGCGATCACGCGGTCGATCCGGGTCGGCGGGATGCCGGTGCCGGTGCAGGCGCCGGCGGAGATCGCGTTCGAGGAGGTGACGAACGGGTACGTGCCGTGGTCGACGTCGAGCAGCGTGGCCTGACCCGCCTCCATCAGCACGGTCTTGCCGTCGTCGAGAGCCTTGTTCAGCAGCAGGCTGGTGTCGGCGACCATCGGCTTCAGGCGGTCGGCGTACCCGAGCAGCTCGTCGAGGACCTCGCGGATCTCTACCGCGCGCCGGTTGTACACCTTCACCAGCAGCTGGTTCTTCTGCTCCAGCGCGCCGGTGACCTTCTGCTCGAGGATCTTCTCGTCGTACAGGTCCTGGATCCGGATGCCGATCCGGTTCATCTTGTCGGCGTACGTCGGGCCGATGCCGCGGCCCGTCGTCCCGATCCGGCGGCTGCCCAGGAAGCGCTCGGTGACCTTGTCGAGCGTCCGGTTGTACGGCGGGATCACGTGCGCGCTCGCGCTCACCACCAGGCGCGACGTGTCCAGCCCGCGCGCCTGCAGCGCCTCGAGCTCCTCGAACAGCACGCCGAGGTCGACCACGACCCCGTTGCCGATCACCGGGGTCACACCCGGTGTCAGGATGCCGCTCGGAAGCAGGTGCAGCGCGTACTTCTCGGACCCGATCACCACCGTGTGCCCGGCGTTGTTGCCGCCGTTGAACTTGACCACGTAGTCGATGACCTCGCCCGTGTTACCGAGCAGATCGGTCGCTTTACCCTTGCCCTCATCGCCCCACTGGGCGCCGACGAGCACGATTGCGGGCATCTCAGCCCTCCTCTTTCACGCGCCGGCCTCACACCCCGTGGCGGCCCGCGCTGGAAACGGTGAAGCCCGGAGACGTTCACCGGACATTCATCCGGCGACGCATCCAGGCTCTTGCGACCAAAGCCTACCGGACACCGGCGCACTCGTTTCGGGCCTGTCCACAATTCTTAAGCGATCGTTTGAAGTCTCTGTTTCATCAGGTGACGGGTTGCCAATTTGCGTGATCGCGTGCACACTCTTAGTCAGCGGCCCGCCGAAACTGCCGCAGGGGACGGTTCCGGCGGGCCGCTTCCTCTTTACTCGAGGCCCTCCGGGCTCGACGCCAGCCACTCCTTCACCCGCCGGTCAGCCTCTTCGCGCGAGACGTCCTCGACCTTCGTCAGGATCGCCCACCGGTGCCCGAACGGGTCGATCACGGTGCCGAACCGGTCACCGGTCATGAAGGTCTGCACCGGCTCGACCGACGTGGCGCCCGCCTCGATCGCCTTCGCGTACGTCGCGTCCACGTCCGGCACGTAGTGCACCAGCGACGAGTGCACCCACTCGCCGTTCGGCGCCCGCAGCCCGATCTGCGGCATCTGGTCGCTGAGCTGCAGCATCGAGTTCCCGAACTTGAGCTCGGCCTGTCCGACCCGCCCGTCCGGCATGTCCTGCCGGCTGACCACCTCGGCCCCGAACACCTCACGGTAGAACTCGATCGCCTTCGGCCCGTCCGGCACCGCGAGGTACGGGGTCAGCGAGTGATAACCGTCGGGGATGGGGTTTACCGTGTTCGTCGTCATGACACACAGTCAATCCGCTGCCCGCCGAACGGTCTTGGAAGAAAGCGACAGCCCCTTGTGACCCAGCCATCCGACAGCGAGAAGGGCATCCTGCATCCGCGGGAGCAGGCCCGGCACCGCTCGCTCAGCCGGCTCGCGCCAGGGCCCGAGGCCGGGCGCTTCGTGGAGTGGTACTGGATCGTCGAGTGGGAACTGGACGAGCCGTACACGGCCGAGGTGCTGCCGTTCCCGAGTGTGAACGTGACGTTCGAGCAGCCGGGTGGCGCGTTCGTGCACGGCGTCTGCACCCGCAAGTTCGAGCGGGAGCTGCGCGGGCGGGGGCGCGCGTTCGGTGTGAAGTTCTGGGCCGGCGGCTTCGGCGCGATCACAGGGCTGGACGTCGGCTCGTTCCGCGACGAGGTGCTGCCGCTGACCGCGGTGTTCCCGGACGGCGACCGGCTCGCGGACCTGATGTTCGAGGCCGAGTCCGATGTCCGGCGGCGTGCGGTGTTCGAGGCGTTCCTGCGTGATCACCTGGCGCCGCCGGATCCGTCGTACGAGCTGGTCCGGGAGATCGTCACCACGATGGCCGCGGATCGCACGCTGGCCCGCGTGGACGAGATCACCGAGCGCTTCGGCGTACCGATCCGCACGCTGCAGCGGCTGTTCCGCCGGTACGTCGGTGTCGGCCCGAAATGGGTGCTCCGGCGCTACCGGCTGCACGACGGCGCGGAGCTGCTGGCCCAGGGCGAGGTCGCCGAGCTCGCGGAGCTGTCCGCGTCGCTCGGCTACTTCGACCAGGCCCACTTCTCCAACGAGTTCAAACAGCAGATCGGGCTCACGCCGGCCGAGTACGCATCGCGTGCCGCGGCCGAGCGGCAGATCACCTATCGCTGAACTTCACCGCGAGCGCCATCATCGTTGCGGTCAGCGCCGCACCCAGTGCCACGGCGAAGCCGTACTGCGCGCTGTGGCCGTCGACGACCCAGCCCGCGAGTGCGGAGCCCAGCGCGATGCCTGCTGCCCCGCCCGAGTTCAGCCAGGTGAAGGCCTGGGTCAGGACAGCGGAGTCGACGGTGGACTCGGTCAGCACCGCCGACACCGTCTGGAACGGCGCGATCGCGAGGCCCGGGAGCGCCAGCGCGACAGCAGTCATCAGCGGACCGTGCGCCGCGATCAAGGGCAGGCAGCTGAGCGACAGCCAGACGAAGGCGATAACGAACTGCGTCTCCGGAGCGATCCGCCAACGTCTGGCGCCGTACACGAGTCCGGCGAAGAGGCTCACCAGGCTGGTGATGCTGTAGAGCGGCCCGGCCAGGCCCGGCGTACCTCGCGAGACCGCGAACGCCGTGACCGAGACCTGCATGCTGCCGAAGAACAGTCCGATGCCGATGTTCGTACCCACCAGGCCTACGAAGCGCTTGTGCAGCAGGCGTTTCGAGCTGCTGTGCCCACCACGTGCGGTCGGCGGTGGCGCCGTACCGCGTTGTGCTGCGAGCAGGAAGCCGCCTGCCAACAGCAGACCGGCCGCGAGGGTAGAACCGGTCGCCGGACCAGAGGACGAGCTCACCAGGCCGATCAGCACCGGGCCGACCATGAAGGCGACGCCGACGCTGAGCGACTCCAGTGCGAACGCCGTCGCCAGGAGTGGCGTGTCCCGGAGCGCATGCGACCACCGCGCCCCGGTTTGCGCACTGACCTGCGGTAGC
This sequence comes from Kribbella sp. NPDC051936, assembly GCF_040680955.1. Classification (NCBI taxonomy): domain Bacteria; kingdom Bacillati; phylum Actinomycetota; class Actinomycetes; order Propionibacteriales; family Kribbellaceae; genus Kribbella; species Kribbella sp. NPDC051936. The sequence continues at coordinate 195,124 of NZ_JBFAXS010000012.1, forward strand.
GAACCGCCGGCCAGCACTCCAGCCGCGATCATGGCCGCGAGCGGTGCACCCGACAGTGTCAGGACGATCAGGAGCGCGACCGCCGCCGCGTGGGCGAGCAGCGTGACCGGCAACATGCGGGTCTGACCGAAACGATCGATGAGCCGGGCGACCTGCGGCCCGGCGACCGCCTCGGCGACGGCGAAGCCGCCGGTGACGCTACCGGCCGCGGCGTACGAGCCGGTCGATCCGTGGACCAGCCAGACGATGCCGAGACCGGTCATCGCGATCCCGATCCGGGCCGGGGCCGCTGCGAGATAGAACTTCCACGCGCCAGGAGTACGCAGTACCTCTGCGTAGGTGTTGGTGGGCGCGTCGATCCGTCCGGTGAGAGCCGGCACGGGTGACCTTCCGCTGCCCGATGGGGCGGGGACCCGACCGTGGGCGTCCAGCTGCTTCGGTCTGTCCGTCCGCCGAGAACCGTCCATGTTCGGCAAGAAGCGGGGACGCTCGCCGCCTGCCGGCACTGTCAACGGGCAGAAACCTCGAAAGCTTCAGGTTGACCGGAACAGTCTACCGTCCCGGAGCACCGGCACGCTGCGGCTCTCGTCGACCTCCGCCGCGACCGCGACGTCCTCCGGAAAGCCGTACTGCGCGAGCTCGCGGCCGCCGGCGCACTCGTGCAGCATCCGTGGCAGTTCGTCCGCGACCGCGTCGTACGCCGCTGCCGCCGCCCTCGCCTCCGGCGACAGGTCGTCGCGCTGCAGGGCGCTCAGGAAGCCACCCGCGCCCCAGAGGTCCTCTACCGCGGGCCTGAGCGAGCCGTCTTTCCAGCGCTCGCCCGCGGCGATCGCCACGACCTTCGCCGTCGGGCGCTCGGTGAGCTGCTTCGTCACCCACTCGGCGGCCGCGGTCCGATTACGCAGCGACACCGCGACCACCGTCGCGCCGGTGTCACTGAGCTGCTTCGAGATCGTCGACCCGTTCGGCGACGGGAGGACCAGCTTGGTGATTCCCGTCACGCGCCTGATCGACACCGGCGACAGGCTGACGTCGTCCGGCCCGGCCGCGGACCGCCCGACCGCGAGGGTCGCGTTGTTCTGCTCGGCGTACGCGACCGCCGTCTCGTCACGCCACCGGTACGGGTACACGTCGATGCCGAGATCGGCCGCCACCGTCACCGCTGTCGTGAACGACAGCACGTCGACGACCGCGACGATGTCCCCGGCAACGACCTCCGCTCCGACCGGTCCCCAGTCGAACCCGACGCCGAATCCGTCCTGTGCGTAAGGGCTGGTCACCCGGCAGATCATTCCGCCGGACAACCAACCCCACAAGCAGGTGTCAGCCCAGCACGTCGGCGGCGGTCGGCGACGAGTCCCGCAGGAACGTGACGCAGCGCTCGGCCTCGTCCTTCTCGTCGATGAGCGCCGCGGCCTTCCCGAGCGCGGCCAGCGCACGCAGGAACCCGCGGTTCGGCTCGTGCTCCCACGGGACCGGGCCGTGACCCTTCCAGCCGTTCCGCCGGAGCAGGTCCAGCGCGCGGTGGTAACCGGTCCGCGCGTAGGCGTATCCCTCGATCGTGCGCCCGTCCGCCAGCGCCCCCTCGGCCAGCACGGCCCAGGCGAGCGACGACGTCGGGTACTTCGCGGCCACGTCCGCGGGAGCGGCCCCGTCGGCGAGTTCCGCCGCGGCCGGGTCGACCGGTAGTAATGTCTCGGGTGGACCGGACAGCAGATTGTTCAATTCCATAAGCACATCTTCGCCGATCACGCATCCGTACCGGCACGTGACCGTCTGGCGAAATCCGTTGACCGTTCACCCGGCGGCCACGGATGCTTGAGACCCTGCGTCAACCGCCGTGGTTCCCAGCTACGGCCGGAAGGAGGCACCGGATGAGCGTCATCGTCCTGAACGCGTCGTACGAACCGCTGCACACCGTATCGATCCAGCACGCCATCCGGATGCTGGTTCGTGAGGTCGCAGTGGTGGAAGAGGCGCACGGAGAGCGAACCATCGGCCCGTTCCCGGTCCCCCGAGTCCTCCGCCTGGTCCGGTATGTGGTGACCCACTGGCGCTACGCCGCCGGCCGGATGAAGTACAGCAAGCACGGCGTCCTGCGGCGGGACAAGTTCCGGTGTGCGTACTGCGGCCTCGAGAACGCCGACACCATGGACCACGTCCAACCCAGGTCCAGGGGCGGCCGCACCGAGTGGCTGAACGCGGTCGCCGCCCACGCCTCGTGCAACGAGCGCAAAGGCAACCGCACCCCGTCCGAGGCCAACATGCCCCTCCTCTGGCAACCCTGGGTACCAACCCGCGCGGAGCTCGTCATAGACACATGACGGGCCTTTTTTATGCCCGGAGTTCTCCACAGATCTGAAATCGCCGGCGCCGGGACGGCCGGATCGCGGCACTTTCTGGGGCATGAATCCTCAGCTTGCCGTGATGGCGTCGATCCGGGGTGGCGTGTTCACTCGGGCCGACGCGCGTGCCTGTGGTTACCCCGACGCTGATATCGACTCCCTGCTCGACTCCGGCTCCTGGCGCCGGATCCGGCGGGGCACGTATGCCGCCCATCGTTCCCTGATGCTCGTCACCGACGAGGTTGTCCACCTGCGCCGGATCCACCACGTCCTCCGGACCAGTGGGCCCAACGTGTTCGCGAGCCACCAGTCGGCCGCGGCGCTGCATGCCCTCCCCGTCTGGGGTCTCGACCTGACGCGCGTCCACGTGACCGCGCCGGACGGTCGCTCCGGCCGGCAGCGTGGCGTCCACCGGCACATCCGCGACCCCGTGGGACCCGGCCTCCAGTTGTGGAACAAGCTGCGTCTGGTCTCACCGGCCCGCGCGATCGCCGAGGTGGCCGCGACCGCCCCAGCGGAGCCGGCGGTCGTGCTCGCCGACGCCGCGATGTATGCCGGACTCGTCGACCGGCGCAGGCTCAACCACGCGGTGACCAATCTCGACCACGGCAGTAGACGTGCCCTGCAGGTTCTGGGCCGGCTCACCGGATCGGCCTCGATCGCGGAGTCCCGGCTGCGCTTCATCCTCGCCGACGCGGGCCTCCCGACGCCCAGCCCGTCGCCGCCCCCGGACACCGAATCAGCCGATCCCGACGTCTCCGCAGCCGAAAGCCTGTGGTTCCCCGACGAGCGCACCGTCGTCGAGTTCGAGCCGCGGTTTCCCTTCTGGTGCGAGGAATTCGAGCCTTCCACCGAAGAACCGCTCCCCGAGCCGATCGCCGCCGATCCCGACGGACCGCAACCCGTCGAGCACTGCTGGATCTCCTGGACCGACCTCGCCGACCCGCCGACCGTGGCCGACCGCATCCGCACCACGTTCGCCCGGGCCGCCCGCCGGACCGGAATCCGACCCTTCACCCTCGCCCGGATGTGACGAAGGGCCCACCGCCCGTCGGCGGTGAGCCCTTCACAGACCCCCTACAGGAGGACCAGATGATGTCAGGCGTTCAGCGACGTGCCCGTCGAGCGAAGGTCCTCGCACGCCTCGCCGACGCGCTTCGCCATACCCTCTTCGGCCGCCTTGCCCCACGCGCGCGGGTCGTAGGCCTTCTTGTTGCCGACCTCGCCGTCGACCTTCAGCACACCGTCGTAGTTGCTGAACATGTGCGCCGCCGCCGGCCGGGTGAACGCGTACTGCGTGTCGGTGTCGACGTTCATCTTGATGACGCCGTTGTCGACCGCGGCCCGGATCTCCTCCAGGGTCGAGCCGGACCCGCCGTGGAACACCAGGTCGAACGGGCGCTCCTTGCCGACCTTGGCGCCGACCGCGTCCTGGATCTCCGCGAGGATCTCCGGCCGCAGCTTGACCGCGCCCGGCTTGTAGACGCCGTGCACGTTGCCGAAGGTCAGCGCGGTCAGGTAGCGGCCGTTCTCGCCGACGCCGAGCGCCTCGACCGTGGCCAGACCATCCTCGACGGTGGTGTAGAGCTTGTCGTTGATCTCGTTGGCGACACCGTCCTCCTCGCCGCCGACGACGCCGACCTCGATCTCCAGGACGATCTTCGCCGCGGCCGTCTTGGCCAGCAGGTCCTTGGCGATCTCGAGGTTCTCGGTCAGCGGCACCGCGGAGCCGTCCCACATGTGCGACTGGAACAGCGGGTTCTCACCGCGCGCGACGCGTTCGGCGGAGATCTCCAGCAGCGGCCGGACGAAGCCGTCGAGCTTGTCCTTCGGGCAGTGGTCGGTGTGCAGCGCGATGTTCACCGGGTAGCCCTTGGCGACCTCGTGCGCGTAGGCGGCCAGCGCGACGGCGCCGGAAACCATGTTCTTGACGGTCGGACCGGACAGGTACTCCGCACCGCCGGTGGAGACCTGGATGATGCCGTCCGAGCCCGCCTCGGCGAAACCGCGGATCGCGGCGTTCAGCGTCTGCGAGGAGCTGACATTGATGGCCGGGTAGGCGAAGCGGTTCTGCTTGGCCTTGTCCAGCATCTCGGCGTAGACCTCAGGGGTTGCAATAGGCATGTCTCGCGGTACTCCTCACAACACAGTTCTTGTGGGTTCGGCTCCAGTATTGCCGCCGGGTACTTCGTCGGATCCGGCGGCCCACCTGCTGAACCGGCCCGGTGGCCGGGGAGCGATCGGCAGGGATGTAGACCAGTTCGTGAACAGGACCGATCCAGTTCGTTGCGTCCGGATGTCCTCCAGGGGCGAAGGACGCTCCGGGGACGGTCAGGCGGACCCGGTTCGCGGGCCGCGGGGGGTGAGGGCCATGTGCAGCCGGTAGCGGTCGGCGCGGTAGGCCGACCAGGACAGCTCGACGACCTTGCGGCCGGCGAAGGTGGTGCGCTCGAGGACCAGCAGGGGTGCCCGCCGGGCCACACCGAGCACCCGGGCGACATGACCGTCGGCGTTGTCCGCCCGCACGGTCTGCTCACCGGAGGTGACGACGACGTCGTACTCGCTGGCGAAGACGTCGTAGAGAGTGCCGAGCTCACGGCCGAGCAGGCCGGGAAAGAGCGCGGACGGGTAGTAGCCGACCTCGTAGGCCATCGGCGACGCGTCGGCCGTGCGGAGCCGCTCGACCCGGATCACCTTGGTTCCCTTCGCGACCCGCAGGCCCTTGGCGGTCTCCTCGGAGGCCTCGATCTCGCTGGCCGACAGCACCACGGTCCCCGGCTCGAGCCCGCGGGCCCGCATCTCCCGGGAGAACGAGGTGAGATGCAGCTGCGAGTCGACCTGGGGACCGGTGACGAAGGTGCCCTTGCCGTGCACCCGCTCCAGCGCGCCGGACTCGACCAGGTCGCTGATCGCCTGCCGGACGGTCACCCGGGAGACGTTCAGTTTGTCCACCAGGGCCCGTTCGGAGGGGATCGGGTCCCCGGGATGCAGCTCGACGTCGATCAGCCGTTCCAGCACCGATCGGACCTGGGCCCGCTTCGTCGCCACCATGGAATCTCGATCCTCCAGACCTGGGCGGGCCTCGGGGGTGCCCCGGAGCGCCGCTCACTGCTATCGTGCGCAGCATACCTGTTAAGACCAGATAGGACCAGTGATCGCAGTGGTGTCTGTCCCCGCCCAGGAAACCCGGATGGCGGCCGAGATCGCCGAGCAGCCGGCCGCGCTCGCGGCGACGTTCGAGCACGTTCTGCCGCTGCGGCACGACATCACCCGGCTGGCCGCCGGGCGCCGGAACGTGATCTTCGTGGCCCGCGGCTCCTCGGACAACGCGGGCGTCTACGGCCGCTACCTGACCGAGATCCACGCCGGCCGGCAGGCGTCCCTGGCGGCGCCGTCGGTGGCCACGCTGTACGGCGCGAACCTCGACCTCTCGAACTCGCTGGTCGTCGCGGTCAGCCAGTCCGGCGCGACCCAGGAGATCGTCGACACGGCCGAGTGGGCGAAGCGCAACGGCGCGGCGATCGTCGGCATCACGAACGACGGCAACAGCCCGCTGGCGTCGACGGCCGACGTCGCCCTGATCACCCAGGCGGGCCAGGAGCTCGCCGTACCGGCCACCAAGACGTACACGACCCAGCTGGCCGCGATCACGGTCGCCGTCGACGCGCTGGCACCGCGGCCAGGGACGCTCGACGCCGACATCGCGCGGGTCCCGGACGCCGCGACCAAGATGCTGTCCGGCTCGGTCGACGCGGCCGCGGACCTGCTGGCGGGGGCCCACGACGTGCTCGCGAGCGGTCGCGGGCTGACGTTCGGGACGACGCTCGAGGTCGCGTTGAAGCTCGAGGAGACCTGCCTGCAGCCGGTCCGCGGTCTGTCGTACGCCGATCTGAAGCACGGTCCGATCGCGGTCGTCGACGCCGATCTGGTGACGATCCTGGTCGCCGCCGGCGACGGCCCCGCCCTGTCCGGGATGACCGAGCTGGCCGGCATCGTCCGCGAGAAGGGCAGCAAGATCCTCGGCATCGGCGGCGACCCCACCTTCGCCTCCCGCTGCGACGTGAACCTCGCCGGCCCCGACCTGCCGGAGACCCTCGCCCCGCTCGCCCTGGTCATCCCGGCCCAGCGCGCGATCGAGCTCCTGGCCCGCAAACTCGGCCTCGACCCCGACGCCCCCCGAGGCCTCCGCAAGGTCACCCAGACCGATTGAACAAAGTGCTCACTCGGTGAGCACTTTGGCTGGAATCGTGGTGGTCATCAACCGGGGACACCTGAGAGAGGACCACCACGATGTTGCGAGGACTTGCCACCGTCAGCTTCTACGCGAGCGACGTTAAGGCGGCGCGGCGTTGGTACGAGGAACTGCTGGGGATCGAGGCGTACTACGCGGTGCCGAGCGCGGAGGAGCCGGCGTACGTCGAGTTCCGGTTCGGGGATTTTCAGTGCGAGCTGGGGATCATCGATGCGAAGTACGCGCCGCACGCGGTCGGGCCGACGGCGGCGGGGGCGATCGTCAACTGGCACGTGGACGACCTGGAGGGCACGCTCGCGCGGCTGCTCGAGCTCGGGGCGACGGTCAACGAAGGAATCGTTGAGCGAGGCAACAACACGGGGTTTCGCACCGCGTCGGTCGTGGATCCGTTCGGCAACCTGATCGGCATCATGAACAACCCGCACTACCTGCGGATCCTCGAAGAACTGAAGGGCTGAGGTTCAGAAGTCGATGCGCATCACGGCGCGGCGTCTGCCCGGACGGCTCGCCTCGGCGTACCCGGCGTCGGCGAACGTGGCGAGGGTGCCGACGTACCCGCCGTCGACCAGGTCCGGGTAGCCCTCGACGGCGCGGGCGCCGCGGTCCCGGGCGAAGTCGGCGGCGGCGCGGGCGAGGGCGCGGCTGATCCCGCGGCGCCGGTAGCCGACGCGGGTGACGAAGCAGGTGACCGCCCAGACAGTCGGATCGGTCTTGTCCTCGGTGCGGTCCTGCCACGGGACGCGGAAGTCGCGGAGCAGTCTCGGGTGGTCCGCCCGGGGCGCGACCGCGCACCAGCCGACGGGTTCGCCGTCCAGGTAGGCGATCAGGCCGCTCGTTGCCTCCGCCTTCGGGTTGTCGCAGGCGGTCTGGTCGCGGAGGCGGGCGGCGAGTTCCTCGGCGCCCTCCGAAGCCCACGACTCCTTGGGCAACATCCGAAACCGCTGGCACCAGCAGCGCGCGCTGTCACCCCGCTCACCGAAAACCGCCCGGAGGTCCGCAGCAGTCGCCTGATTGGCCGGCACGATCGTCAACTCCGCCGCCCCGACCGGCTCCCGCGACCTCCCCGACCGAGCATCCCGCGCCCGCTCCCGCGCTCCGTCCCGCGCCCCATCCCGCGCTCGGTCTCGGGCCTCGTCCCGCGCAGATTCCCTGGTCCGTGGGCGCGCAGTCTGTTCACGGGTCTGCTTCTGGCCTCGGGGCGGTGGTTCGAAGGTGAGTTGGATTTCGACGGTATCGCCGGCGTCGAGGCCCTTTGGCTTGCGTACGGCGTCCTTGAGTGGGAGCAGGTAGCCGCCGTCCTTCGGCCACAGTGACGTCTTCCACTCGGTGGTGCCGATGCGGGCGCGAATCGGCAGCATGCCCCAGCCGTAGCTGGCCGACAGGGCGACGGCCCGGAGTGCTTCGCCGTCCTCCTCCGGCACGGGCACGAAGTAGTACGGCGCCGGTCCGCGCCATTCGATGACTTCGCTGGTGAAGGACTGGTCCATGGCCCGATGCTAGGCCCGGTTCCGGACACATCACTTCCGGTTTTGGGTCAGAAGTGGCCGCGGTGAGTGAGGGCGGTGGTGATGTGCTGGGCCGCCCGTTGCAGGTGCGGAAGGAACTCCTCGCACAGCGACGTCGGGGTCGAGCGGGACGCATGGGCGGAGACGTTGAGGGCGGCGATGACGCGGCCGCGGGAGTCGCGGATCGGGGCAGCGATGGAGCGCAGGCCGAGTTCGAGCTCCTGGTCCACCAGCGCGTACCCGTCGGCGCGTGCCTGGGTGACGGCGGTGCGGAGGTCCTCGGGAGCCGTGAGCGTGCGGTCGGTGAGCGGCTCAGCTTGCAGCGTGTCGAGGTACGCCGTGAGGGCGTCGTCGGGCAGGCCGGCGAGAAGGACGCGGCCCATCGAGGTCGGGTACGCCGGCAGCCGGGCGCCGACGCCGAGCGCGACGGTCATGATCCGGCTGGTCGGTACGCGGGCGACGTACACGATGTCCGGGAGGTCGAGCGTCGCGATCGAGCACGACTCGCGGGTCTTGGCGCTCAGCTCGTCCATGAACGGGCCGGCGAGTTCGCCGAGGTCGAGTGAGGACAGGTACGCCCAGCCGAGGGCGAGGACGCGCGGGGTGAGGGAGAAGCGGCGGTTGTCGCTGCGTACATAGCCGAGCTCTTCCAGGGTGAGCAGGATCCGGCGGGCCGTTGCCGGAGTGATGCCGACCGCGCGGGCCACCTCGCTCAGCGTCAAGGACGGCGCCGCGGCGGAGAACGCGCGGATCACCGCGAGGCCTCGCTCCAGACCCTGCAGAAACGTGCCTGTAGACGCGTCACCCGGCATCGGCTAGCCTGCTTTTCGTTGAAAGAAGAACTATTCGCTGAGCGAAATCCTAGCGGAGCCGCCGATGCCACGTCCAGCCGAGCCCGAGGCGACAGCACCCGGGGGTGGGTTCGTCCACACGTTCCTGCCCGGGCGGGTGGTGTTCGGAGCCGACTCGTTCCACCGGGTCGCGGGTGAGGTCGAGGCGCTCGGCGTACGACGGGCGCTCGTGGTGGCGACGAACTCCGCGCGGGACGCGGCCGACGTGGTCGAACAGCAGCTGGGCAGCCGCTTCGCCGGACGGATCGACGGCGTGGCACAACACGTGCCCACCGAGGTGGCCGTCGCTGCGCGAGCCAGGGCTCGCGACGTCGGCGCCGACGCGATCGTCGCCATCGGAGGCGGCTCAGCCATCGGGCTCGCCAAAGCCATCGCTCTCACAGCAACCAGCACCGCCGAGGCTGGCGGTGGGGGCGTGCTGGTTGTGGCGGTGCCCACTACTTATGCGGGGTCTGAGATGACGCCGGTGTGGGGGGAGACTGCTGGTGGGAGTAAGACGACGGGGACTGATATGCGCGTGCTGCCTCGCGTGGTTGTTTACGACCCGGGTTTGAGTCGAGGGCTGCCGTTGAAGGTGACAGCGGCGAGTGTGGCTAATGCGGTCGCGCACTGTGTGGAGGCGGTCTGGACGCCCAAGGCCGATCCGATCACGGAGATGACTGCGGTTGAAGGACTGCGGGCGTTGAGCAGCGGGTTGCGCGACGTGCTTGTCGAGGCCGACGACTTGGGTGCTCGGGAGAAGCTTCTGTACGGCGCCTGCTTGGCTGGATCTGCGCTGGCGACGGCCGGCACCGGGCTGCATCACAAGCTGTGCCATTTGCTTGGTGGCACCTACAACCTGCCGCACGCGGAAACGCACGCAGCCGTCCTCCCGCAGGTGACCCGCGTCAACGCTTCCTCAGTCCCCCAAGCAAAAGCGCGGCTGGAAGCCGCCCTGGACACCACGGACCTGGCGCAGGGCCTGTTCGACATGTTCCAGGCAGCCGGCGTGCCGACGAGCTTGCGGGAGCTGGGATTGACCGAGGCACAGGTCGCCGAGGCGGCCGCGAGGTTCAAGCCGACGGACAACCCGGTCCCGGTGACCAAGGACCTGGTGCGGGACATCCTGACCCGTGCCTGGTCCGGTACTCGACCTTGATGAACGAGGAGATCGGATGGATCTGCAAGGCGACGACCTGACCGCTGCCGTGGTAGCCAGCTTCGACGACAGTCCGAGCGACCGCTACAAGGAGGTGATGGGCGCCCTGGTGCGCCACCTGCACGCGTTCGCGCGCGAGGTCGACCTCACCGAGGACGAGTACTTCACCGCGATCGACTTCCTCACCCGGACCGGCCAGATCTCGACCGGCACGCGGCAGGAGTTCGTCCTGCTGGCCGACGTACTCGGGCTGTCGATGCTCACCGTGGGCCTGGGGAACCGGAAGCCGCCCGAGGCCACGCAGTCCACCGTGTTCGGCCCGTTCTTCGTCGAGGGCTCCCCCGAGGCGCAACTCGGCGACGACATCTCGAACGGAGCCCCTGGACAGCCGTGCCTGGTGAGCGGGCGTGTCCTCGACACGAAGGGCGAGCCGATCCCAGGAGCACTCGTCGAGACGTGGCAGGCCGATGAGGACGGCTTCTACGACGTGCAGAAGGATCTCGACGCGCCGCAGAACCGCGCGCATCTGACCACCGATGCCGATGGCAACTACCGGTTCTGGGCGGTGAAGCCGGTCGCCTACCCGATCCCTGACGACGGGCCGGTCGGTGAGCTGCTCCGGGCCGGTGGTCGCGGCCCGATGCGTCCCGCCCACATCCACTTCATGGTCACGGCTCCGGGTTACGCCCGTCTCATCACGCACGTCTTCGCGGCCGGCGACGAGTACCTCGACACCGACGCGGTCTTCGGCGTCAAGCAGTCGCTCATCGCGGACTTCACCGAGCACACCGACGAAGGCAAGACCTACTACGCCGTCCAGTACGACCTCGTGCTCGCCACCACCGAGGAGACGCAGCAGTGATCACCACAGACGTCCTGATCGTCGGCAGCGGCCCCGCCGGCGGAGCCGCCTCGCTGTTCCTGTCGACGTACGGCATCGACAACATCGTCCTCACCCGGCACGGCTGGACCGCGAACACGCCGCGCGCGCACATCACCAACCAGCGCACGATCGAACTGATGCGCGACATGGGCATCGAGGACCAGGTCGTCGACAAGGGCACCGCCCACGACCTGATGGGGCAGACCGCGTTCTGCACGAGTCTCGCCGGAGAGGAGATCGGCCGGATCCGCACCTGGGGCACGCATCCGCGGCGCCTGGCCGACTACACGGAGGCGAGTCCCTGCCTGCCGATGGATCTCCCCCAGACGCTGTTCGAGCCGATCCTGGTCAGTACGGCGGCCGGTCGCGGCGCGCGGCTGCGCTTCAACACCGAGTACGAAAGTCTGGAGCAGGACGACGACGGCGTCACCGCCACGGTCCGGGACCGGTTGAGCGGTACGACGTACCAGATCCGCGCGAAGTACCTGATCGGAGCGGACGGCGGGCGGAGCAAGGTGGCCCAGGACATCGAGTTGCCGATGGCCGGCGCGATGGACATCGAGGGCTCGATGAACATCGTGTTCGAGGCGGACCTCAGCCGGTACGTCGCACATCGGCCGAGCGTCCTGTACTGGGTGCTCCAGCCCGGCGCGCAGATCGGCGGCATCGGCGCGGGCCTGGTCCGCATGGTCCGCCCCTGGAACGAGTGGCTGATCGTCTGGGGCTACGACATCAACCAGCCCGCTCCCGTGGTCGACGAGGCGATGGCGACCGAGATCGTGCACAACCTGGTCGGCGACGACACCATCGACGTGAAGCTGAAGAGTACGTCGGTGTGGAGCGTCAACCACATGTACGCCGAGAAGACGTCCAAGGGCCGCGTGTTCTGTATGGGTGACGCGATCCACCGGCACCCGCCGAGCAACGGCCTCGGCTCGAACACCTCGATCCAGGACGCGTACAACCTGGCCTGGAAGCTCGCGCTGGTCCTCAAAGGGCAGGCAGCGCCGAAGCTCCTCGACAGCTACAACGACGAGCGCGCACCGATCGCACAGCAGATCGTTGACCGCGCCAACAAGAGCCGCACCCAGTTCGGGCAGATCTTCCGCGCGCTGGGGATGACGCCGGACGCCCCGGCCGGCCGCACGATCGACTCCCGCAAGGACGACACGCCGGCCGCGGCGGAGCAGCGCGAGGAGCTGCGGAAGGCGATCGAGCTGAAGGACTACGAGTTCAACGCGCACGGCGTCGAGCTCGGGCAGCGCTACCGGTCGTCCGCGGTCGTCGACGACGGTACGCCGGAGCCGCCGTACGAACGGGACCACGAGCTGTACTACCACCCCACGACCTGGCCGGGCGCGCGGATCCCGCACTGCTGGCTGACGCGCGGATCGGACACCGTGAGCACGCTGGACGTGGTCGGGAAGGGCCGGTTCACCCTACTCACAGGCATCGGCGGCGACGCCTGGGTGAAGGCGACGCAGTCGGTGTCCGAACAACTCGGCGTACCGATCGAGGCGCTCGTGATCGGACCCGGCCGGGAGCTCGACGACCTGTACGGCGACTGGGCGCGGGTGCGCGAGATCCCGGACGAGGGATGTCTGCTCGTCCGGCCCGACGCGCACATCGCGTACCGCGCGTTCGATCAGCCGGAAGACGCGACCGAAACGCTTCGTCGAGCAGTGAACGGATTGCTAGGCCGCTGACGTCGCGTCCGCACGGAGGATCCGGTCGAGGATGGCCGAGATCTCCGCGGTCTCGGCGTCCAGCAGCGTGATCAGCGCGACCCGCGAGGTCTCCGAGCGCGCCTCCAGAGCAGCCGCGCTCAAGGCGCGCACGGTGCCCAGCTCGTGTATCAGTTCGTCCCACAGAGCATTCATCAGCAAACCCCCATGATTCCCGTCGCAAAGGCAGTGCGACGAGAAGGCCTCACTTCTGTCTCACCGAGAACAACGGGCGCAAGCGCAAGGAGGTTACGGACTCGTCAATAACTTCCAGCTGTGGGCCGGGACCGGCGGTGTGTCGTCGAGCGGGAAGGGCTGCTCCTCGTCCGACACGTTCAGCAGGAGCAGGACCCAGTCGGCACCGTGCCGGCTTCGCAGCGCGATGGTCTCGTTGGTCAGGTGCTCGACGGTCGTCCGGGCGCGGGTGAGCCACGCGTTCCGCCGCCGTACGCCGATCAGCTCCTGGTGCAGGCGGTACGTCGGCAGTCCGTACGGCGCGAGTTCGTCCGGGGATCCCGGGAACGCTGGGCGGATCGCGTCGTCGCCACCGGCGCGATCCTCCTTCAGCCCGCGGAACGCCTGCTCGTCGCCGGAGTAGACGCTCGGGACGCCGCCCACGACGAACAGGATCGCCAGCGCGTGACCGAGGTGGCGCTCGTCCTCGAGCCGCGTCGCCAGCCGGGTCACGTCGTGATTGCCGACGAACGTCTGCGGGACGAACGTGTCGAGCAGCGCGTTGTGCCGGCCGAGGGCGTACGACAGCTCGAAGAAGTTGCGATCGTTCAGCGAGCTCCAGATCGCCTTCCAGAGCTCGTACTGCGTGACGGAGTCGAGGCCGCTCTGTTCGACGTACGCGGCGTAGTCACCGTGGATGACTTCGCCGAAGTACCAGGTGTCGCGGTCCCGCGGCAGTGCTGCGCGCCAGAACCCCGGCGGTACGGCGTACGCGGCGTCCAGGCGCCACGCGTCGACGCCACGGTCGTTCCAGAAGCGGAGGACGTCGCCCACATAGGAAGCGACATCGGGGTTGCCGTGGTCCAACGCGACCAGATGCTCGTGCCCTTCGAACACGTCGCCACCGCGGAACCACTCCGGATGCGCGAACGACCGCGCGACGTGGTTGAAGACGCCGTCGAGTGCGATCCGCAGGCCACGGGCGTGCGCGGCGTCCACCAGGTGGTCGAAGTCGGCCTCGTCACCGAGCCTCGGATCGATTCGGAAGTGGTCGACGGTGTCGTAGCCGTGCGTCTCCGAGGCGAAGACCGGGCCCAGGAGCAGGCCCGAGCAGCCGAGCTCGATCGCGTAGTCGAGCCAGTTCTCCAACTGCGGCAGGCGGTGGACGACAGCCGGCTGGGCGACGGACTCGGCCGCGGTGAAACCGAGCGGATAGACCTGCCACCAGATCGCGTGATCAGCCCACATGTTGACCGAAGGTGTGGTGGCGGATCCACGCGTGCATCGCGATGGCGGCCGCGGCGCTGGCGTTGATCGAGCGGGTGGAGCCGAACTGGGCGATCGACAGGACCGCTGTGCAGATCTGGTGGGCCTCCTCCGTCAGCCCGGGGCCCTCCTGACCGAAGAGCAGGACGCAGGCGCGGGGCAGGTCGTAGGTTTCCAGCGGGACGGAGCCCGGCAGGTTGTCGATGCCGATGACCGGGAGTTCGTTCACAGCGGCGTACGACGCCAGGTCAGCGAGAGTTGGGTGGTGTCGGACGTGCTGGTAGCGGTCGGTGACCATCGCGCCGCGGCGGTTCCACTTCCGGTTGCCGACGATGTGCACCTCGGCGGCCAGGAACGCGTTCGCGGTCCGGACGACCGAGCCGATGTTCAGGTCGTGCTGCCAGTTCTCGATCGCGACGTGGAACGGGTTCCGCTGCCGGTCCAGGTCCTCGACGATCGCGTCGAGCTTCCAGTACCGGTACCGGTCGACCACGTTGCGCCGGTCGCCGGCCGCCAGCAGCTCCGGATCCAGCCGCGGGTCGTCAGGCCAGTCGCCCTCCCATGGGCCGACGCCGACCTCGTTCGGCCCCACCATGTCCGCTCCCCGTAGGTCGCTGCTCAGCTCATGCACAGGTCGGGACGCTACCCTGTCCGCGTGCTTGCTCTCGTCGCGATGCTGATGCCCAACTGGATGGACCCGGAGTACCTGCTGCACTGGCTGGGTGACTGGGCCCTGTGGGGCACGCTGCTGGTGGTGTTCATCGAGTGCGGGCTGCTCTTCCCGATCCTGCCCGGTGACTCGCTGCTGTTCGCGGTCGGCCTGTTCATCGCGCAAGGCAGCATCGACGTACCGCTCTGGCTGGCCTGCGTGCTGCTGACCGTCGCCGCGTTCCTCGGCAACGTGTCCGGCTACTACATCGGCCGGGTGCTGGGAACGTCACTGTTCCGGAATCCGAACGCCCGGTTCCTGAAACCGAAGTACATCGAGCAAACGCATGAGTTCTTCGCCCGGTACGGCCCCCGCGCGCTGGTGATGGCCCGGTTCGTGCCGATCGTCCGGACCTTCATCACCGTGGTCGCCGGCGCCGGGCGGATGGACGCGAAGAAGTTCTTCCTCTGGACCGGGATCGGCGCGGTGATCTGGGCCTGCGGCATCACGCTGCTCGGGCACGCGCTCGGCAACGTGAAGTTCATCCACGACCACCTGGAGTCGGCGCTGATCCTGCTGGTGCTGGTCTCGCTGATCCCGATGGTCGTCGAGTACTTCCTGGCCCGCCGCCGCAACCGCAACGGCCGGGCCGGCGACGCGCCGAAGCACGCCGCCCCCAAGCACCCGATCAGCAACGGTCAGTGACCGAAGGGGAAGTGCGGGTCTGACCAGACCCAGTCGGCGCTCAGGAGCGACAGCTCCGCGACGTCGACCGGACCGGTCGGCAGCGGGCCGACCACCTGGCCGGACCCGAGCGAACAAGCCACCCGGATCCGGTCTGCCGCCTGGTACCAGACCAGCGCCCCCCGTGGCGCCGCCCCCTCACGGAGCAAGGCATGGTGGTCGAGCCAGCGAACCGCGTCGGCCGCGTCGTGCCAGCCGCTGTCGTGCGCGTAGCCGAACGCCATCCGCTGGAACTTCAGCGGCCAGTCCAGCCACGCCGCGGAGCCAACTCGCTCCAGTTGCCAGTTCAGCGCCGCTTCGGTGTCCCGCGGGTTCGCGACCCGCGAGACGTCACGCCCCTCCACAGCAAGCTCCCCCCAGGCCATAGGTGTCCTCCCCCGATCCCCCGTCCTCGGCCTGCTTGCCGCGGCATGTTCACAGCGTGCTGGATCCGTATACAGCCGCCGTACATTCAGCCGGCGGCGACAGCGGCCTCTGACCCGGTCAGCAGCCGCCGGCACTCGGACGCGGCAGCGTCGTTCCCTGCCTGCTGCCACACGCGCGCGGCGCGTTCGAGGGTACGGCGGGCGTTGTCCAGGCTGCCGGTGGACAGATAGAGCTCGCCGAGGTGCTGCGCCGCGTCGCCCTCCACGCTCCGGTCGCCCAGGCGGTGACCGATGTCGATCGCGTCCAGCAGCGTCTTCCGGGCCGCCGCCACCTCGCCACGCTCCATCAGCGCCCGCCCGAGCAGCGCCCGGGTGTACGCCGCGCAGTGGTCGTCGCCCATCCCGTCGAAGATCGCGAGCGCCTTGCGCAGTTGCCGGATCGCCTCGTCGTGCCGTCCCTGGTTGACCCGGAGCGCCGCGATCCGGCGGCGGACCTTGGCCTCCCGGTGGGCGTCGGCCCGCCGTACGGCGATCAGGAACGCCTGGGCCAGGTACCGGCGGGCGGTGACCAGGTCGCCGCGGACCAGGTAGACGTTCGCGGCGGCGGTCCGCGCCAGCGCCTCGGCGTTCGCGTTGCCGTCCTCGACGAACGCCTCGATCGCCTTCTCGTACTGCTCCAGGCCCCGCTCGCGTTCGCCGCGTTCCCGCAGCCAGGTGCCGAGGCCGACGGCGGCGATCCCCTCACCGAGCCGGTCGCCGACCTCGGCGAACGCCTGCGCGGCCTCGTCGAAGTGCCGGCGAGCGTTCTCCCAGTCGTCCTGGTAGAGGGCCAGTTGGCCGAGGTTGCGGTGCATGATCGCCGCGCCGTGCCGGTCCCCGCAGGCGATCGCGCTCAGCAGCCCTTGCTGGTGCGAGCCGTTCCAGTCGTCGAACCCGGCCCGGAGGTCGAGGTACGGGCCCCAGGCGGCCGCGATCCGCCAGGCGTGCTCGTGCAATCCGTTCTGCGCCGCCGCACGAATCGCCGGCACGAAGGTGCTGCGCTCGCTGTCGAACCAGGCGATCGCGTCGGTCTCGGTGAACGGCGACGGATCGGGCGCGGTCAGCGGACCGGTGTGCTCCAGGACGCCGAAGTACTCGAAGGACAGCGCGTTGTTGGCTCGCCGGATCTTGTTCAGGATCGCGTCGACCACCGCCTCGACGTCCCGCACCGCCTGCGACTTCTGCTCGTCGTCGCCGACGCCGAGCGCATGCAGCCGGAGCAGGTCATGGACGCGATAGCGCGCCGTACCGCGGTGGTCGACCGAGCTGATCCGGACCAGGTTGACCTCGATCAGCCGGTCCAGGCTCCGCCGTACGGCGGCCGGCGAGGCGACGGACTCGAGCGCCCGCGCGGAGAAGACCCCCACCGCGAAGTGGCCGATCAGCCGGTACAGCCGGGCCTCCTCGGGGCTCAGCGCGTCGTAGCTCAGGTCCGCGCTCGACCGTACGGCGAGCTCGCCGATGCTCAGCTCGTCGAGCCGCGAAGTCTCGTCCCGCAACCGCCGCGCCAGCTCCCGCGCGCTCAGGTCCGGCCGCTGCGCCAGCCGGCTGCCGACGATCCGGATCGCCAGCGGCAGGTTCGCGCACGCGGACAAGATCTCCTCGGCCTCGGGCGACGACGGGTCGATCCGGCCCGATCCGGCGACCGAGGACAGCAGCAGCGCCGCCTCCCGGTCGTCGAACGTGTCCAGCGGCGTACTGTCCGCGCCGGCCAGGTCCATCAGCCGGTTGCGGCTCGTCACCACCACTGCCGACGCGCCGGTACCGGGCATCAGCGGCGTCACCTGACCTGCGGTGGCCACGTCGTCGAGGAGGATCAGCACCCGCCGGCTCGCCAGCTCGGACCGCAGCATCGCCGACCGCCGCTCCGGGTCGGTCGGGATCGCGTAGTCGGGCAGGTTGAGGCTGAGCAGCAGATCGGTCAGCGCGGCAGCGGGGTCGCGCGGGTGCGTCGCACCGTGCATGTCCAGGTAGATCTGCCCGTCCGGGAAGTGCTCGCGGACCAGATGGCCGAGCCGGACGGCCAGCGAAGTCTTCCCGGTCCCCGGTGCGCCGGAGATGACGGCGATCGGCGGCCGCACCGGATCCCGGCCGCAGACCAGGTCCCGCAGCTGCTCCAGCTGGTCCTGCCGACCGCTGAAGTCAGCCAGGTCGAGCGGGAGCTGGCTCGGCGGCCGCAGTGGATCGGTCAGCTCGGGCGCGGCCATCGGACGGGGCTGGGCGGTCGGTTCCGGGCGGTCCGCCGTACGGTCGGCGGGGACGCCAGGGTTCGGCCAGTTGGCCGAGCGGCCGTTCTCGGCGCGGGCGCCGGCGGCCTCCAGCTCCGGACCGGGCTTGATGTCCAGCTCGTCGGCGAGCGTCTGCACCGCCTTCGCGTACGCCGCGCGCGCCTCGCCCACCCGGCCGGCCGCCACCAGCGCGTCGACGAGCCGTCGCCAGAGCTGCTCGTCGTACGGGTCCTCGGTGAGGCGGGCACTGAGCAGCACGGCGGCACCGCTGGCGTCGCCGTACTCGAGCCGGAGATCCAGCAGGCTGTCGACGAGGCCGCGGTGCTGCGCCTCGAGCCGGGAGATCGTGCCCTCCCACGCGGCGGGCATCGGCAGGTCCTCGAGCGGACGGCCCTGCCACAGCGAGTAGGCACGGGACAGGACCTGCATCGCCTGCCGGCCGTCACCCGCGTCCCGCAAGTGGCCGCCCTCGGCGAGCAGGGACTCGAAGAGGCTGGCGTCGAGCTCGTCGACCCCGACCTCGATGCTGTACCCGGCTGCCGACGTGTCGATCGGCGCGGGCAGCCCGGCCTCCTGCAGCACACCGCGGAGCGCGCGGACGTACGTGCGGATGTTCGCTGTGGCCGACCGCGGCGGGGTGTTCTCCCAGAGAGCGTCCGCGATCAGATCGGTCGAGACGAACCGGTTGGGGTGCAGCAGCAGCGTGGCGAGCAGCTGACGCGGTTTGGCGGCCTTGAGCGGCTGTCCCTGGACATGGACGAGCCGCAGAGGTCCGAGGATCCCGTACCTCAGACTGTCCACTCGTCCGACCTCTCCACTCTGGAAACCGCCCTATCGTGGCATCCACCTGTACCCGCCGGGAAGGCCGATGTACGCCGGATGTATCTCAGTGCGGCACAGTTGACACAGGTACCGGGGGGAGGACAGGCCCGGAGGTGGCGACTTGACCGCCGTCACACCGGGCCTGGCACTGGGAGAGAGTCCGGGGTCGGGGGTCCTGGACTACGGGGACCGGTGCCTACTGGCCACCGGTGAATGGCGGCTGACCGTCCTGTGGCGCGGGGGAACCCGCAGGCGGCCCGCCCACCGGTGGCTCTCCCTGGTACTGCCCCGGGTACTGGCCGGGCCGGCCCTGGTACGGCTGCTGCTGCTGCGGCTGCGGCTGCTGCGGCTGCTGGTACCCGCCCGGGATCTGCTGCTGCGGGTAGCCCTGCTGGTAGTTGCCCTGGTCACCCGGCATCTGCGGGTGGATCTGCCCCGACGACGGCGCGCCCGGCTGCATCTGCGGCGGCGCCTGCTCACCGGCGACCGAGCCGATGGTGCCGAACGAGACCTGCGGCACCGCGCGGACCTGCTCGTCCTTGACCTCGAAGTAGCCGGCCTTCTCGAACTTGAAGCCGCTCGCGATCAGATTCGACGGGAACGCCTCGATCCGCGTGTTGTAGTCGCCGACGTTCGCGTTGTAGAACCGGCGGCCGGCCGCGATCCGGTCCTCGGTGTCGGTCAGCTCGCGCTGCAGGCCGAGGAAGTTCTGGTTCGACTGCAGCTGCGGGTAGGCCTCCACCGAGATCATCATCTGACGCAGCGCGCCGGACAGCTCACCTTCCGCCGCCGCCCGCTGCTCGGGGGTGGTGTTCTGCACGTTCACCGCCTGGGTGCGCAGCCGGGCGACCTCCTCGAACACGTGCCGCTCGTGCGCGGCGTACGCGCGGACGGTCTCGACCAGGTTCGGGATCAGGTCGTACCGGCGGTGCAGCTCGACGTCGATCTGCCGCCACGACTCCTGGATCAGGTTCCGCTGCTTGACGAACCGGTTGTACGACGTGATCAGCATGATCGCCGCAACGACGATCACCGCGACGATCACGATGATGACCCAGACCATGACGAGCTCCCGAGAGTTGGCAGTGCTGACAGCGACTCTACGGCCAGCCGGGTCCGCCCGGTGGTTAACGCAGGCGGGGGTCGACGCCGGCGTAGTCGCGCCACACGTACGGCGGAACGTTCAGAACGACCTGCTCGAGCAGCGCGAGCCGGTTCAGCACCTCGGTCGGGTCGTGCGCGCCGCTGTCCCAGCCGACCAGCGAGTCGCCCTCGACCCGCCAGCCGATCTCGCCGCGGGCGAGCAGCATCTCCATCATCCGCGGCGTCACCACCGCGTGCCCGAACCGTTCGTCGTCGGCCTTGACCCGGAACGCCCGGTTGAACTGCTCGCTCTCGAACTGGAGGTCGCGGAACCCGAACGCGTTCGCGACCGCGCCGCCGAAGATCCCCTCGTGCGTCACCTCGAGGTGCGGCAGCGCGCCCGGCAGCTGCAGCACGACCACGCCGAAGTTGTGGGTGGTCGTCCGCCGCTGACCCTTTCCGTTCGTGGTGTGGGTCTGGTAGCTGTAGTCGAAGGCAACCATCTGGTGCCCGTTGTACGGCCCGGACAGTACGTTCTTGACGCGCCAGTTGTCGCCGGTGCGGAACGGTGTACCGGCCCACTGCCCGGCCAGCGAGTGGTTGGCCGGCACGTACGACCAGCCGTGCTGGGCGGCGAAACCGGCGAACAGCTCCCGGCGCTTCTTCGCGCGGTAGTAGTTGAACCAGGCAAGGCCGACGCCGACGACGATCGCCAGCAGGACGAACAGCAGGGTGCTGCTCTGCATCAGCCGAGCCCCAGGTCCTCGAGACCGAACACCGACCGGTACTCCAGACCCTCCGCCTCGACCCGCTCCTGCGCCCCGGTCGACCGGTCCACGATCACCGCGACCGCGACGACTTCGGCACCGGCCTCGCGCAACGCCTCGACGGCGGTCAGCACCGATCCGCCCGTCGTCGACGTGTCCTCGACCGCCAGCACCCGCCGGCCCGTCACGTCCGGCCCCTCGATCCGCCGCTGCAGACCATGCGTCTTCTCGGCCTTGCGTACGACGAACGCGTCGAGCGTCCGGCCCTGCTGGGCGGCGGCGTGCAGCATCGACAACGCGACCGGGTCCGCGCCGAGCGTCAGCCCGCCGACCGCGTCGTACTCCAGGTCCTTCGTCAGCTCGAGCATCGCCGGGCCGATCAGCGGCGCCGCGGCCGCGTCGAGGGTGATCCGGCGCAGGTCGACGTAATAGTCGGCTTCCTTGCCCGACGCCAGCGTCACCCGGCCGTGCACGATCGCCTTGCTCTTGACCTGCTCCAGCAGTCCGTCCCGGTCGTAGCTCATGAGCCTTGAGCTTAGATCACCGGCGGGGCGCGGCTACTTCTTGCTCACCCCACGAGGAACACGGTCCCGAGTCGGCTGACTACGCCCCGCACACGGGCCAGTATGCAGGGGAGCTGTAAAGGCTGTGCACGACGTGTCGATGGACGCCGATGGTTGCCCCGGACGACGATGTGGGCATGAAGGCGCTCGTGAAGGCCGAGGCGAAGCCAGGCCTGTGGTTGCAGGACGTACCGGAGCCGAAGATCGAGGCCGACGAGGTCCTGATCAAAGTGCTCCGGACCGGGTTGTGCGGCACCGACCTGCACATCCAGAGCTGGGACCACTGGGCGCAGAAGAACGTCCCGGTGCCGATGGTCACCGGGCACGAGTTCTGCGGTGAGGTGGTCGAGATCGGCGTCGGGGTCCGCGACGTCGCGGTCGGCGACCTGGTCAGCGGCGAGGGACACCTGGTGTGCGGTCGCTGCCGCAACTGCCGCGCCGGACGCCGGCACCTGTGCATCAAGACCCGCGGCCTCGGCGTCCACGTGCCGGGCGCGTTCGCGGAGTACGTCGCGCTGCCGGCCACGAACGCTTGGGTGCACAAGGACGACAACGGCACCGTCGACCTCGACGTCGCCGCGATCTTCGACCCGTTCGGCAACGCCGTCCACACGGCGCTGTCGTTCCCGCTGGTCGGCGAGGACGTGCTGATCACCGGCGCCGGCCCGATCGGGGTGATGGCCGCCGCGGTCGCGCTACACGCCGGCGCCCGGAACGTGGTGATCACCGACCTGTCGGAGTACCGCCTCGACCTGGCCAGGAAGATCGGCGTGACGCACGCGGTGAACGTCGGCGAGGAGTCGATCGCGCAGGCGCAGCAGAGCCTCGGGATGCGCGAGGGGTTCGACGTCGGGATGGAGATGTCCGGGCAGCCGGCCGCGCTGCGGGACATGATCGCGAACATGAACCACGGCGGGAAGATCGCGATGCTCGGCCTGCCGTCGGACGAGATCGCGATCGACTGGGGCACGGTGGTGCTGAACATGCTGACCATCAAGGGCATCTACGGCCGGGAGATGTTCGAGACCTGGTACTCGATGTCGGTGATGCTGGAGCGCGGGCTCGACCTGACGCCGGTGATCACGCACCGGTTCGGGTACGGCGACTTCGAGCGCGCCTTCGACGTGGCGCGCCAGGGGCAGTGCGGCAAGGTAATCATGGACTGGACGGCTGAGACGCTGGAGGAGAAGCACTGATGTTCGGGCGGATGCGGGACGACCTGACGGCGACCATCGGCGAGATCCGGGACGCCGGGCTGTACAAGTCCGAGCGGGTGATCACGTCACCCCAGCAGGCCTTGATCTCTGTTGCTACCGGCAACGAGGTGCTGAACTTCTGCGCCAACAACTACCTGGGCCTGTCCGACCACCCGGAGGTGGTCGCGGCCGCCAAGGAAGCCCTCGACCGGTGGGGCTTCGGCCTGTCCTCGGTGCGCTTCATCTGCGGCACGCAGCAGATCCACAAGGACCTGGAAGCTGCGCTGAGCACCTTCCTCGGCACCGAGGACACCATCCTCTACAGCTCCTGCTTCGACGCCAACGGCGGTCTGTTCGAGACCCTGCTCGGCGCCGAGGACGCGATCATCTCCGACGAGCTGAACCACGCCAGCATCATCGACGGCATCCGGCTGTCGAAGGCCCGCCGCTACCGGTACAAGAACCGCGACATGGCCGACCTGGAGGCCCAGCTGAAGGACGCCGCCGACGCGCGGTACCGGCTGATCGCGACCGACGGCGTGTTCTCGATGGACGGGTACGTCGCGCCGCTCGACGAGATCTGCGACCTGGCCGAGCGGTACGACGCGCTGGTGATGGTCGACGACTCGCACGCGGTCGGTTTCGTCGGCCCGGACGGCGCCGGTACGCCGTCGCTGTTCGGCGTGAAGGACCGCGTCGACATCGTCACCGGCACCCTCGGCAAGGCCCTCGGCGGCGCGTCCGGCGGCTACGTGTCCGCGCGCCGGGAGATCGTCGAACTGCTCCGGCAGCGCTCCCGTCCGTACCTGTTCTCGAACTCGCTGGCGCCGTCGGTCACCGCCGCGTCGCTGAAGGCGCTCGAGCTGATCGGCGGGTCGAGCGACCTGCGCGACAAGCTCGCGGCCAACACCAAGCTCTTCCGGACCACGATGACCGAGGCCGGTTTCGACGTCCTCCCCGGCGACCACCCGATCTCCCCGGTGATGATCGGCGACGCCGCGGAAGCCGGGCGGCTGGCGGACAAGTTGCTCGACCTCGGAATCTACGTGATCGGGTTCTCGTATCCCGTCGTACCGCAGGGCAAGGCACGCATCCGCGTCCAGTTGTCGGCGGCGCACTCCACCCAGGACGTCGAAACCGCGATCGCGGCGTTCATCGAGGCTCGGGACGCCCTCGCGGGCTGACTCAGTCCAACGGGGGCGCCGGCGGCCGCAAGGCCTGCTCGAGGTCGGCGGCCACCGCGTCCAGGCCCTGCGGCACGAGGACCGGGCCGGGCGATGTCAGTAGGCCGTCGATGCGTCCTCGCGCCGTTCGTACGGCGTCGCGCAGCGAACGGGCGCGGTTCTGCGCGGCATCGTCCGGGGCCGACGGCTCGAGCGCGGTCAGCTTGTCCTCCACCGCGGTGATCCGGCTCGCTGCGATGTTCCAGCCGCCGGCGACTTCGGCCGGCGAGCCCAGCCGGCGGAGTTCGGGGATGAGACTGCGGGCGAACCACGCCACCTCGCCCTCGGCGGATGCGAGATCGTCGCGCCAGAACTTGGCACGGCGGCGCGACCGCACCAGTAGCAGAACACCGATGACAAGCCCGAGCACGACGACGGCTGCGAGCACCCACCACAGCCATGAAGGCGGGCCGCTCGACTCGGACGACGACGGCTGCACCGACGGCGAGGCCGTCGGCGCCGGCGTGGCCGCTGTCCGGGTCGGCGAGGTGGGTGGCGCTGTCTGCGTCGGCGAGGTGCGCGGCGCCGTCTGCGTCGGCGAGGTGCGCGGCGCCGTCTGCGTCGGCGTCGGGGCCACCACGATCACCGACGACTCGGTGGGGCTCGGCTCTGCCTGCGCCGGCGCAGACGTCCGGGTGGGAGCAGGCGGGGACGGCGACTCGGTGTCTTCCGGCGTACGGGTTCGCTCCGGGACCTCCGGCGACGCCGGCGTCCGACCGGGTTCCGCGGACGCCGGCGTGCGGGTCGGTTCCGGGACCGTCGCCGTGGGGGACGGCAACCCGCTCGCGGTGCGCGTCACCGTCGGAGAGGGCAAGCTGACGCCTCCGTTCCCTCCACAGGAACCGAGGAACAGGGCCGCCAGCGCCAGCCCGGCGATCCGCACCATCAGCGGAAACCAACCGGCGCTGCCGGATCCCGCTCGCCTGGCCACTGCGCCCCCGCCCGCGTTCGGCTAACCGGCCGCAGGAGCAGCGCCCGCGGCGCGGGCGTCGCGTTCGATCTCGGCGGCGTCGGCTTTGATCTGCTTCGCCTCGGTCTTCTTCGCGCGCTTCATCGACGCTTCGATCTTGGCGCCCATGTCGGACACGCCGACGACCACCAGCCCGGCCTGGCCGGCGTCGAGGCTCTCGCCGAGCTCCTTCAGGTCGCTCCGGCTCATCCCCGCGGAGGCATGTCCCGCGACCGCGCCCAGGACGGCTCCGCCCGCGGTCGTGGCCGCGAGCAACCCGCCGCCGATCGCCGCGAACGGGAACAGCGCGACGACCAGGCCGGTGGCCAACCCCACGCCGCCACCCAGGACCCCGCCGGCCCGGGTCGGTGTCTCGTGCTTCTTGCTGATCTTGACTTTGCCGTCCTCGCGACGCTCGATGAGGGCCGCGTCGTACGCGTCGATCAGGTTGGCTTTGGTGTGCAGCTCCTTGACGAGCTGGTAATCCGCCTCCGCGTCGGCGACGTCGTCGTACACGCCGACGTAGGCCATGAAGGTGTCAAAGGCCATGACTCCTGCTCCCTCGTTCGCTCGGGTCTTCCAGGAGCAAGATCGCACCCGCGGTGACCGCTCGGGATCATCCGCAAGGGGCGAGATTCACGGGAACCGAAGGATTCAGGGGCCGGGGCGCGAAGGACGGCCGTCGCCGCTAGGGTTGTCCGGTTCGCACTGGGTGAGGAGCTTTATGCGCCAGATGCTGGCCGTTGTCGGGGTGCTGTGTTTGACGTGTGTGGCCGGATGCGGGGCCGCTGACGGGACGGGGGTGACGGCGCCGTCGCCGGCGTTGTCGAGTGCGCCTTCGGTGACTCCGTCGGCGCCGGGCGGGGCCTATGCGCCGCCGACCCCGGCGCGGAGTGTTCCGGTCGTGCGGTCGTCGCCGCCGGCGATGACGGTGGCCGCTGCCGGCGCGAAGTACCTGCAGATCACCCGGGCGTACAACGTGGCGCTCGAGCGGTTCGAGAAGGCCGCGAACGAGAACATGTCCCTCGCGACGTTGCAGAACAGGGCCAAGGCGGTGGCCGCGGCGAACCTCGCCGAGTACACCGCGCTGCGGTCGACCGTCTGGCCGGCCCGGGTCTCGACGCAGATGCGGGCCCTGGCGAAGGCGGACGCGGCCGCGCGCCCACACTGGCTCAAGGTCGCGGCCAGCGAGAGCAAGTCGGAGATGGCGGACCACCTGAAGCTCGCCACGGCCGCGGGCGGCAAGGCCCCGTCCGCGCAGATCCGCCGGCTTCTCGGCCTCCCGAAGTACGACGAGAAGGACTACAGCTGAACTTGTCGGCGCCGTACGCGAAGATGCGTGCATGGCGGTGATGAGCGGGCGGGCGGTCAACCGGGCGACGTTGGCGCGGCAGCTTCTGCTGGACAGGGAAGCGGTGCCGGCCGTCGACGTGGTGGGCCGGCTGGTGGGGATGCAGGGTCAGGAGGCCAAGCATCCGTACGTCGGGTTGTGGTCGCGGATCGACGGGTTCGAGGAGTCCGAGCTGGATCGCGCCGTCCAGGAGCGGGACGTCGTGCGCGGCACGCTGTTCCGCGGGACGCTGCATCTGGTGACCGCGGCGGACTACCTGCGGTTCCGGGTGACGGTCGCGCCGGTGCTCGAGGCCGGCTTGAAGATGCTCGGCGATCGTGGCGCCGGGCTGGAGCCGGAGAAGGTCGTTGCCGCGGCGGAGAAGTTGCTCGCGAAGGAGCCTCTGACGTTCACCGCGGTGCGGGACGCGTTGCAGCAGCAGTTCCCGGACGTGAACGAGCGCGCGCTCGGGTTCTGCACGCGGATGCTGGTGCCTTTGGTGGTGTACCCAACGGATGTCCGCTGGTCCTGGGCGGCGAACTCCAAGTTCACGCCGGCCGAGGAGTGGATCGGGAAGAAGCTGCACCGTCGCGCCCGGACGAAGGAGCTCGTCACGCGGTACCTGCAGGCCTTCGGACCGGCCACACCCGCGGACTTCCAGACCTGGTCGGGTCTGCAGAAGGCGAAGCCGCTGTTCGACGAGCTCGAGCTCGAGACCTTCACGGACGAGGCGGGCAAGACGCTGTACGACGTACCCGACGCGCCTCGCCCCGATCCGGAGACACTGGCGCCGGTGCGGTTCCTGCCGGAGTTCGACAACGTGCTGCTGTCGCACGCGAAACGCGAGCGGATCATCGCCGACGAGCACAAGCCGGCCGTGTTCACGAAGAACCTCCGGGTCAAGGCGACGTACACCGTCGACGGCCTGGTCGCCGGGCTGTGGACGACCGAGAAGAAGCGTGGTGTGGCCACTCTCACGCTCACGCCGTTCGGCCGGACGCTGAAGAAGACGCAGGCCGAGCTGGAGCGGGAGGGTGCCGGGCTGCTCCGCTTCCTGGAGCCCGAGGCCAAGTCCTACGAAGTGGTTACTACCGGTTAATGAGGTTGTTGTCACACGTCGGATGACTGGGCCAGAAACCCTTTGCCGGGTGGAATGGGTGGATGAGCACAGTCCCCTCCATCACTCTGGACAACGGCGTCGAGATCCCGCAGCTGGGCCTGGGGGTCTGGCAGGTCGAGGACTCGATCGTCACCGAGGTCGTGACGACGGCGTTCGAGACCGGCTACCGGCACATCGACACCGCCGCGATCTACGGGAACGAGGAAGGCGTCGGCCGCGCGATCGCCGCGTCGGACATCCCGCGTGACGAGCTGTTCATCACCACCAAGCTGTGGAACTCCGACCAGGGCTACGACAGCACGCTGAAGGCGTTCGACCAGAGCCTGGCCAAGCTCGGCCTCGAGTACGTCGACCTGTACCTGATCCACTGGCAGTCGCTGCAGCGGGACCTGTACGTCGACACCTGGAAGGCGTTCGAGCAGCTGTACGCCGACAAGCGGGTCCGCGCGATCGGCGTGTCGAACTTCCACGAGCCCGCGCTGCGGCGGATCTTCGAGGAGACCACGATCCGGCCGGCGGTGAACCAGATCGAGCTGCACCCGGCGCTGCCGCAGGACGAGCTGCGCGCGTTCAACGCCGAGAACGACATCGTCACGCAGGCGTGGAGCCCGCTGGCCTCCGGCGAGCTGCTGGCCAACCCGGTGCTCGCGACCATCGGCGCCAAGTACGGCAAGTCGGCGGCCCAGGTGATGATCCGCTGGCACCTCCAGCTCGGCAACGTGGTGATCCCGAAGACCGTCACGCCGAGCCGGATCAAGGAGAACTTCGAGGTCTTCGACTTCCGGCTGGACAACGACGACATGGCCGCGATCGCGGACCTGGAGACCGGCGTCCGGACCGGCGGCGACCCGGACGTCTTCGGCTAAACCAGTTCCAGGAAGCGGGCGAGGACCGGGGAGCGGTTGTCCGGGGACCAGGCTACGGAGAGTTGCCAGGGTGGCAGGTCGTCGGACAACTCGCGGTACACGACCGCGTCGGGGTTGGACGGCGGCGTCGGACCGATCAGCAGCGAGACGCCGAGCCCGGCCGCGACCAGCGACACGATCGTCTGGACGTCGGCCGCCTCCTGCTCGATCCGCGGCGTGAAGCCGGCGGCGCGGCAGTACCCGACGATCGTGTCGTGCACAGCCGGCCCGCTCGGCCGCGCGTAGAAGACGAACGGCTCCTCGGCGAGGTCGGCCAGTCGTAGTCGCTTCCGCCGCGCCAGCCGGTGCTGTGCCGGCAACGCGACCACCAACGCGTCCTCGGCAACCACCCGCGACGTCAGCTTCGGCGCGAGCTGGACGACGGCGCTCGCACCGGCGGGTGTGCTGGGCCGTAGCAGCCCCACGTCGATCCGCCCGTCGCGCAACGCCTCGGTCTGCCGCAGGGTCGTCCACGACTCCAGGTCGAGCACGACCTCCGGGTACGCCTGCCGGAAGGCGCCCAGCAGCCGCGGCAGCACCTCGAACGTCGCGGACTGCACGAACCGCAGCCGCAACGTCCCGAGCTCACCGCGCTGCGTCCGCTGCGCCGTCCGGACGGCCTCGTCGGACCGCCGCAGCAGGTCCCGCGCATCGGCCAGGAACGTCTCCCCCGCGGACGTCAGCACGAACCGGCGCTTCACCCGGGCGAACAGCTCCACGCCCAGATCGTGCTCGAGCGCCGCGATCTGCCGGCTCAACGACGGCTGGGTGAGGTGCAGCCGGACGGCCGCCCGCCCGACGTTCAGCTCCTCGGCCACCACCACGAACGATCTGAGTTGCCGCAGTTCCATGGCCTCAATCATGCACCAGACACATCAAGTCCGCGCAGAACTTTCATTGGACGTATCAACGTGCGCTTCCTACTGTCGAAGGCAGAGGAAAGGAACACCGATGTACGTCTTCCCGACAGAAGTCATCAAGAAGGTTCACGACGAAGTCCACTCGGCCTGGCCCAACGCCCCGGTCGTCCCGCACCGCCCGCCCCGCCACCCGCTGCGCGAGGTGCTGCGACCGCTGCGAGCAGTACGCCGCCACGCCAGGTCGCGTCCGGCCGCTGACGCCTGCCGCCCCACCCCTTGTCTCACAGATGTTGCGAGCTGAGCATGTACATCCCCTACACCGTCCTCAAGACGATGCACGAGCAGACCCATTCCGCCATGCCGGCAGTTCCGCTGCGTCCCTTCGTCCCGAAACGCCACCCGATCCGCGACGCCGTACGCCGTTGGCGCGAGCGGCGGGTGCCGGCGCCGCCGGCTGTCGCCCTGAAGCTCGTCCCGACCGACCTGTGCGAAGCTGAGGTTCGTGATCGAGGTACGACGGCTGCGGGTGTTGCGCGCGCTTGCTGACCACGGGACTGTGACCGCGGCCGCCGAGGTGCTGCACCTGACGCCCTCGGCGGTCTCACAGCAACTCGCCGCGCTGGAGTCCGAGGTCGGCCAGGAGTTGCTCGAACGCCGCGGCCGCCGGGTCGCGATCACCTCGGCGGGCCGCCTGCTGCTGGCCCACACCGACACCATCCTCGCCGAGGTCGAGCGAGCCGAGGACGCGATGCGGCTGCACGCGAACGGCGCCAACGGCGAGGTCCGCGTGGTCGCGTTCGCGACCGCGATCACGCTGCTGGTGGCACCGGCGCTGACCCGGCTCCGCGAGACCAGCCCCGGCCTCGACCTGGTCGTCCGCGACGCCGAGGGCCACCAGGGCATCACCCACCTGCTCGACGGCGACGCCGACCTCGCGATCGCGGTCGAGCACCGCGGCTCACCGCGTCCCGACGACCGCCGCCTGGCCCGGATCCCCTTGTACGCCGAGCCGTTCGTCGCCGTCCTGCCGCCGGCGCATCCGGCCGCGGACCGGGACCCGCTCGAGCTGAGCATGCTCGCCCACGACGACTGGGTGATGACCGCGCCCGGAAACCCGATCCGCGACGTCGTCCTGCTCGCCTGTGAGCAGGCGGGTTTCCAGCCGCGGATCGTCCATCAGTCCGACGACTTCCGCGCCGTCGCCGCCCTGGTCGCGGCCGGCGGCGGCGTCTCCCTCGTCCCGCGCCTCGCCGTACCGGAGTCGACGCTCGCGCTCACCCGCCCCCTCACCGAGCCCGCCCCGACCCGCCGCGTCTACGCCGCGGTCCGCGCCAGCCGCGCCGACCACCCCCTGATCACCGCCACCCTTGCCGTCCTCACCGAGGTCGCCGAGAAGCTCTGACTCACTTCTCGGCGATCGCGAGCTCGTGGTTGGGCACCGCGATCCGCAACTCGGGCGCGGCCGCGCCTCCCGGAACCGTGATCGTCCCACGGCTGACCCAGGAGGTGACGTTGGTGACCATCGTGGTCACCACCCGCCGGGAGGCGACCGACTGCGCGGGCATCCCCAGGTTCGAGGGGCACCGGCGAACGAGGAAACAGCCGTAGGTGAACGTCGATCCGTTGAACACCCGAGCGCCGGACGGCGCGACGAACACCGTGACGTGCATCGGTGTCGACCGGCCCGTCGTCCGGCAGATGGCGCTGCCGCCGCCGAGAATGCCCAAACCGGGATGTTTGTACAGCCCCGGCCAGAGGTAGTCGACCTCGCCGGCGAGGAACCCCGGTACGACGGTGCCGGCCGGAATACCCCGGAACAGCCAAGTGCTTGCGGTCCTCAGGCTCGCCGCGGAGATGCCGCATCCGTACTCGGCGCCGAGGAGCGGTTGCGACGCGTACGCGTCTCCCAGGTACCGCCACAGCGTCGAATTCCCGCCAGCGGTGTACCGGTCGACGTCCCAGTACCGCCGGGTGCTGTCGGTGAAGGTGATCCGCCGGTACGACGCGTTCGCGCCGAAGCTGGCCACGTTGACGCCGCGCTTGATCGCCTGACTGATCGATGCCCGCATCCGCAACGAGTAGTACTCGTCGTGCCCGGGCAGGAAGATCGTCCCGGCCCGCGCAGCCAGCTGACCGCCGTACACGTCGAGGTCGTTGTCGGTCCAGTAGGTGACGTCCAGCCCCATCGATTCCGCCCACAGGATCAGACCCTGCTCCAGCGGCAGGAACTGCCCCGACCCCTGACCCTCGGCGTACGGACGGTCGAACGTCAGCCGGCCGGAACCCGTCGTCGGGCTGCTGTAGAAGCTCCGGCCGCCGTACCAGTTGTAGGCCTCCCACGTCGTGGTGGCCTGCTGGATGAGCAGGCTGTGCTTGCGGCCCGTGTCGTCGCGCACCGTCAGCGGCGCATAGGCGGCGTACCTGCCGTCGCTCACCTTGATCAGGTAGGTGCCCGGGATCCAGTTCCGGTCGATCGGGATGGTCAACGTCCTCGACCAGTTCGCCGCGGACGCCATCCGCAGCGGGTGACCGTTGGCCGTACCACCGATCGTCGGAGCGGGCTGCACCACCGTGGGTACGCCGTCGCGACGCCAGACCTCCCGCCCGCCGAGCCCCTGGTAGTACCCGATCCGGTAGGCCACCACGCTGACCGGCCGGCCGGACGTGACCTTCAGGTCGACCGTGGCGCCACAGGTTGCGGAGACCTTGGTCAGGTACGCCGCCAGCGGCCCGTTCATCGTGGTCGGGATGACCCACGCACCGGTGCCCGGTTTCGCGTTCTCGGCGACTGTCGTCGGCCAGGCGGTCGGGCATCCGGCCGGTCGCACGGGGAACGAGCCGGCAAGGATCGTCGGCATCGGTGCGGGCGGTGCGATCAGCGCGAGGCTTCCGGTCCCCGCCATCAGTTGCAGGCCGGTCGACGCGGTGGCGGTCATCCCGAGCCGGAAGATCCCGCCGTACTTGGACAGCACGGCTCCGTAGATCGGGATCGCCAGCCGGACGCCGCCGCGCACGCTGAGCCGCGAGCGCGGCCTCCAGGTCGCGTAACCGCTCGCGATCGTCAGCGTCCCGTTGACGCTCGTCAGCGTTCCCCGGACGCCGGTCGGCAGCTTCATCCGCACGAACGCCAGGACGCCCGGGCGGCCGACCGTGCCGGCGTACGTGAGCGTGCTCCGCTGCCCCGGGATCGGGTTGCTCGCCGTGATCCGGACGTTCGCCGGGCGGATCAGCGTGCCGGTCCCCGCGGACAGGACGGCTCCGGTGGTCCCGATCGCCCGGAAACTCAGCGTCCACGGACCTCCGCTCGGGAGCAGCACGCCGTAGAACGGAATCGAGAAGCGGGCGCCGACGGCGACGGTCAGCGTCCTGGTCGGGCGCCATTGCAGCACGCCCGGCGAGACCGTGCGCACCGCGCCGTTGACCGAGGTGATCCGGCCGCCGGACCCCGGCGGGATCGAGACGAGGATGTAGCGCAGGGTCCCCGCCCGGGTCACCGTGGCCCGGTAGCTCAAGGTCGTCGTACCGTTAGATGCCGTGGCCGCCGAGATCGCGACATTGGCCACCACCGCCGCAGTTGCCGGCGTAGCGACCGTCAGCGGTGCCGACGTGAGCAGAAGCGCCACCGTCGCCACGACATGCTTACGCAATCTGTTCATGATGCCTCCCCCACCGGCACCTGCCCGCCCACCCCGGGCGCCCCCCAGGTGCCGACAGACAGCAAGATCCCACGCGCAAGCGTTTCCGCCTAGGGGCGTTGGACCCTTGCTGCGGTCAGGAGCGGCGGCGGCCGTCCAGCCCGACGGTGGAGACGCGGGCGATCAGGGCCCGTGGTGTGAAGCGGGCGGCGAGCACCAGCAGCTTGTAGCGGCGGCTCGGGACCGAGATCGGCTTGCCGCGCATCAGGTCCTTCCAGGCCTCGTCGACCAGGTCGGCCGCGTCGAGCCACAGGAACGACGGGATGAGCGACTTGTCCATCCCCATCCGCTCGTGGAACTCGGTGTGCACGAAGCCGGGGCACAACGCCATCACCGCGACGCCCTGGGCGTGCAGGCCGGTCGCCAGGCCGGCCGAGAAGCTCGTCACCCAGGCCTTGTGCGCGCTGTAGATGTTGCGCTGCAGGAACCCGGCCACCGAGGACACGTTGACCACCGCGCCCGAGCCGCGCTCGATCATCGGCTGGACTGCGGCGTGGGTCAGCCGCAGGACGACGCGGACGAGCAGGTCGAACTGCTTCTCCTCGACCTCGATCGGGTTCTCCCAGAACGGCTTCTTCTGCCCGAAGCCGGCGTTGTTCACCAGCACCTCGATCGGCCCGGTGCGGAAGCGTTCCTCGACCCGCGCCAGGTCGGCCGCGTCGGTCAGGTCGGCGGCCAGCACCTCGCACTCGACACCGTGCAGCCGCGTGACCTCGGCAGCGACCTCCTTGAGGTGCGCCTCGTCCCGCGACACCAGCACCAGGTCGTAGCCCTCCCGCGCCAGCTTGTCCGCGAACGCCCGGCCGATCCCGGTCGCCGGCCCGGTGACGAGCGCAGTCGGCCTCTTGGGCATGGGTCGTGTCCTCCCGTCGATGACGCCCCCAGTGTGTCACCTACGCTTGCCTGATGCTGGCGGACATCGACACCTGGGTGCTGGATCTCGACAACACCTTGTACCAGCCGCAGGTCGGTCTGGCCGACCAGATGAACGTCCGGATCCGTGCCTACCTCGCCAACCTGTTCGGAACCGACGAATCCGAGGCGCTCCGGCTGCAGAAGCAGCTCGTCGCCGACCACGGCACGACCCTGCGCGGCCTGATGACCACGCGCTCGATCGACCCGCACGACTACCTCGCGTGGGAGCACACGATCGACTATTCGGTCCTCGCTCCCGACCCGGTGCTGGCGGAGGTGCTCGGCGGCCTCCGCGGCCGGCGGTACGTGTACACGAACGGGTCGGCGTACCACGCGGGCCAGGTGCTCGGACGGCTCGGGCTGACCGGCTGTGTCGACGGCGTCTTCGACATCCTCGCGGCCGAGCTGATCCCGAAGCCGTACGCCGCGAGCCTGGACGCGTTCCTGGCGGCCTTCGGGATCGCCCCGGCCCGCGCCGCGATGTTCGACGACCTCGAGGTGAACCTGACCGCACCGTACGAGCGCGGGATGACGACCGTCTGGGTGACCGGTGGCACGCCGTCCGGGCAGTTGGCCGCGCGGCGCTGGCGAACAAGTGATCTGCCGGAGTTCCTGCGCGCAAACATCTGATGAATTGCCGCCATGACGCGAGGACGCGGGCGGGGAGCAGGCAGAATGTGTCAGAAATGGTCTGATGACTTACGGTTCGTGAGGAGGTGAGGGGATGGCTGCTACGGACAAGGCGCTGGCCGGTTTGCGGCAGATGATCGCGTCCGGGGAGCTCGGGCCGGGGGCGAAGTTCCCGCCGGAGCCCGAGTTGTGCGACCACCTGGGGGTGTCCCGGAGCTCGCTGCGGGAGGCCGTGCGGTCGCTCGGCGCGCTCGGCGTGATCGAGTCCCGGCACGGGTCGGGCACCTACGTCTCGGCCCTGGACCCGGCCGCGATCATCAGCAGGTTCTCGCTGTCGGTCGAGCTGATCCCGCTCGAAGGCGTCCTCGAACTGCTCGAGGTACGCCGCGTGCTCGAGTCGCATGCCACCGCCGCCGCGGCGGCCCGGCAGGACCCGGAGCTGGCCCAGCGGCTGGGCGCGATCCTCGACCGGCTCGAGTCGACCACCGACGCGACCGAGATCCAGCACCTGGACGCCGAGTTCCACGGCGCGATCTGCGCCGCCGGCGGAAACTCGACCGTCACCGCGCTCACCGGCGTGATCCGCGGCCGCGGCGGGCATTACCGGATCTTCGAGCCGGGCGTGGACTTCGACGCGATCAAGCGGACCAGCGACCGCGGCCACCGGGAAATCCTGGACGCCATCACCACTCGCGATCCCGCGGCCGCCGCGACCGCCGCCTCCGCCCACATCGCCCAGACCGAACTCTGGCTCCGCGCCCTGCGCCCCGACCCCCAACCGGAACTGCCATGAACTGGACCTTGAGGCCCGCGATGCACGAGGACCTCGAAGAGCTCGCCGAGCTCCGCGCGGTCGTCATGCGCCCGGACCTGGAACGCCTCGGCCGGTACGACGAACACCGCGTCCGGCAGCGCCTACGCGACGCCTACGCGCCCGAGCACACCCAGATCATCGAGGTCGACGGCGAATTCGCGGGCTCCGTCAGCGTCCGCCCGGCGACCGCCGACGTCCGGTGGCTCGAGCACTTCTACCTGAGCCCACGCCACCAGGGCCGGGGCCTCGGCACCGCCGTCCTGGGAACCGTGCTCACCACCGCCGACGCGGAACGCGCGACCGTCAGGCTGAACGTTCTCCAAGGCAGCCCGGCCCGCAAGCTGTACGAGCGGCACGGCTTCGTCGTCGAGGACGAGGATCCGGTCGACGTCTTCATGGTCCGGAAATTTCTCTGACCTGTCGAGATCTTGCGCCTCGGGCGTCGGCTGCATAACCTCCAGACACTTCGTCCGGAGGGGATCCGCCAATGTCCCGTTCACACCTGCTCGCGGTCGCGCTGACCACCGCGCTCCTCGGTGCCACACTCACCACCCAGCCGGCCGCCGCTGCCCCGGACCCACGCATCACCCGGGCCGGGCTCGACCCGGCGCTCGTGACCGGCCGCGGCGCCGACGTACCGTTCGTCGAGCAGGAGGCGGAGAACGCCGCCTTCACCGGTGAGAAGATCGGCCCGGGGCGGGATGCGTACACGCTGCCGGCCGAGGCTTCCGGGCGCACCGCCGTACGACTGCAGCCCAAGCAGTACGTCGAGTTCACGCTGACACAGCCCGCGAACGCCTTCACTCTGCGGTACAGCATCCCGGACGCACCGGCCGGCGGCGGGATCACGGCACCGCTGGACGTGACCGTCAACGGGAAGCGCAAGCAGACCATGACGCTGACCTCGCAGTACGCCTGGCTGTACGGGATGTATCCGTTCTCGAACGACCCGAACGTCGACCCGATCCCCGGCTGGTGGAAGCCCGAACCGGACCCGGTCGCCAAGCCGTTCCGCCCGAACCGCTTCTACGACGAGCAGCGCGTGCTGCTGGACCGGACGTACCGGGCCGGTGACCGCGTCCGCTTCGCCGTACCGCGGACCACGCCCGCCGCCTGGACCGTCCTCGACGTCGCGGACTTCGAGCTGGTCGACGCGCCGCTGAAGCAGCCCCGGAAGTTCCTCGACGTCCGGCTGTTCGGCGCCGACCCGACCGGCCGCCGGGACGCCGCGCCCGCGATCGAACGCACCATCGCGGCCGCCCAGCGCATCGGCTGGTCGGTGTTCATCCCCGCCGGCACCTTCCAGGTGAACCGGCACATCGTCGTCGACAGGGTGACGATCCGCGGCGCCGGGAACTGGTGGACGATCATCAAGGGCCGCGTCCTGCCGCTCGCGGAGCCCGCGCCGGACAAATCCGTGCACAGCGCGCCCGGCTTCTACGGCAGGTACGCCGCGGACGGCGGGAGCACCGCCGTACACCTGTCGGACTTCGCGATCGAGAGCGACGTCCGCGAGCGCATCGACACCGACCAGGTGAACGGGATCGGCGGCGCGATCGGCGGCGGCTCCACGATCGAGAACCTGTACCTGCACCACACCAAGGTCGGCATCTGGCTCGACGGGCCGATGGACGGCCTGCTGATCCGCAACAACGTCGTCACCGACGCGATCGCCGACGGCATGAACCTGCACCTCGGGGTGTCCAACGTCCGCGCCACCGACAACTTCGTCCGCAACACCGGCGACGACGGGCTCGCGATGTGGTCGGAGGCCAACCCCGCCGGGCTGGCGAACCACAACAACGTCTACGACCACAACACCGTGCAGACGCCGGTGCTGGCGAACAACATCGCGATCTACGGCGGCCGCGACAACGCCGTCACCGACAACCTGGTCGCCGATCCGATCCGTGAGGGCAGCACCTTGCACGCCGGCTCGCGGTTCGGCGCGACGCCGTTCGAGGGCACGCTGACCTTCGCCCGCAACAC
This sequence comes from Kribbella sp. NPDC051936, assembly GCF_040680955.1. Taxonomy (NCBI): domain Bacteria; kingdom Bacillati; phylum Actinomycetota; class Actinomycetes; order Propionibacteriales; family Kribbellaceae; genus Kribbella; species Kribbella sp. NPDC051936. The sequence continues at coordinate 232,148 of NZ_JBFAXS010000012.1, forward strand.
CACGGTCCGCGGCGGCCCGCGCGATCTCAACTGGGACATCGGCCTCGGCGCGATCTGGCTGTACGCGTTGCAGTCCACGATGTCCGCCTCGATCCAGATCACCGACAGCTCGTTCCTGGACTCGACGTACAACGCGATGATGTTCGTCGTCGACTGGCCGGTGAAGGACGACTACGCGATCACCGGGGTGACCGTGCGCGACATCTTGGTCGACGGCACCGGGACCAACGTGGTGAACGCCCGGGTCGGCGGCTGGGCGACGTTCGAGAACGTCGACGCCCGCAACGTCGGGGCGCCGTTCGTGAACAACTGCGGCACGTTCCACTTCGACGGCCCGCCGGAGTTCGACGTCCAGCTGCTCGGCGGCAACGACGGCGGCTGGACCGGTGCGACCTGGTGCGAGGACCGGCCTGCCGTCGTACCGCCGCCACCGCCGTCCCCGTGGAACTGAATGCGTAGCGGAGGCGTGCGCTAACCCGCCGTACATGAGACGATCTCGCCCGGGGAGCGGGGGTGGGGGATGAGTCATGCGGCGAGTCGTCAGGTGGTGCTGGACGCATCACTGCGGTTGCAGGTCGTACGAGCCCGGAGCTGCGACGAGTGGTTCGCGGGTCACGGCACGGCGGAGGTCGAGGTCTTCGGGGACGACTCCGAGGCGCTGCGGGACTGGTTGCAGGACCAGTGCCGGCGGTCCGAGGAGCTGGTCGCGGTGACGTCGACGCGGTGCCAGACGCTGCAGGGGTTCCGGCAGAGCCACGCGTTCAACCAGAAGCTGATCGACGGCGGCCAGCGGATGACCAGCTACTTCGACATCAGCGGCGGCGCGGACCAGGTCACCGACTTCATCATCGGAGCCGAGGACATGCCGTACCACCTCGCCGACGGTGCGCTGCAGGTGAAGCTGCTGGACCGCGAGCGGGTCGTCGTCGAAGGGCCGGTCGTGAACAGCCGGCGCAGCCTGATGGTGCTGCGCTGCCTGGAGGCGGTGAACGCGACCGGCCAGTACCTGCGCGCCGTCCGCGAGACCGCTGTGCGCGCGTCCGAGTTCCGGGAGCGGATCGGCGAGCTGACCGCGCGCCAGCGGGTGATCGCCAAGGAACTCGAGTGCGGCCGCACCGACGAGGAGATCGCCGAGCAACTCGGGGTGAGCGTCCGGACCGTGCGCTACGAGGTGGCCCGGCTGCTGGAGGTCCTGGACGTCACCACCCGGTTCGCGGCCGGGGTCCGGTACGCCCGGATGCAGGCCGTCGAGGACCGCGCGGTTGCAGGAACCTGCAACAGATTCGCCGCCTCCGACGCGTCCCGGCGACGCTGAGCCCGCACCGGGCCCCCGCCTGGGTCCGGGCAGTCTCAGCAAAGGGGATGACGAGATGCGAACGATCACACGGGTGGGAGCCGCACTGGCCACGACCGCCGCACTGGTGACACTGACCGCGACGCAGGCCAGCGCGGCGGTGACGTGGCTGTGGGAGAAGGCGGACGGGAACAACATCGGCACGGCGAGCTACACCGACACCGGCAACGTCATGCACGTCAACGACCAGGAGGCCGACGGCCACTCGCTGCTGCTGTTCGTGCACCGCCCGGGCGTCTCGAGCGGCGTCGCCTGCTGGGACAGCACCGGCGCCGACACGTCCGGCGTGAACTGCACGCTCAACTCGTACGACGAGAACACGCTCCTGGAGGGGTACCTGTGCCGCGGCGAGTGGGCCTCGAACCCCGACGACCGCGTGATCTTCTGGGACCGCTGCAACTACGCGGGCGCCCGCCAGTTCCGGAAGTGAGGCCGGGTACGGCGGCGGCGCCTGACGCTGCCGCCGTACCTCCGGATCCCCAGGCCATCACAATTACGCGATGCCTGCGCGCTCCGGCGTGACTCCTTCCGGATCCGCGGATTGTGATGGCCTGGGGGTCCGGAACGCTGCCGCGAGGACGACCGCGCCGACGAGGACGATGCCTGCCGCGACGAGAGCGGCGACGTGCATCGCGTGCACGAAGGTGTCGTTCGCGACCTGCACCAGGTCCGGCCGGTGCAGCACGCCGGCCGCGTGCCGGGTCGCCTCGGCCGACGTACCGATGGCTTCCGGGTTCGGCAGACCGGTCAGCTCGGGAGCGATCCGGTGCTGGTACGTCGACGACACGACGGTCCCGAGGACGGCGACGCCGAGCACGCTGCCGACCTGGCGCAGGGCGTTGCTGACCGCGGAGCCGGCGCCGATCCGGTCCATCGGGAGCGTCGCCATCACCGCCGCGGTCGTCGGTGCGACGGTCAGGCCGATCGCGAGACCGGCGATCCCGCCGATGATCCCGATCACCACGAGCGACGTGCCGACGTCGTACGTGAGGTTGAGCGCGAAGCAGGCCGCGAGCGTGAGGACCGCCGTACCCGAGACCTTGGCGACGCCGAAACGGGCCGCGAGCCGGGCGCCGAGCGGTGCGCCGACGATCACGCCCATTGCCCCGGGCAACGACATCAGGCCGGCGTCCAACGCGCTCATGCCGCGCGCGCCCTGCAGGTAGAACGCCAGGTAGAAGCTCTGCCCGGTGAGCGTCAGGAAGACCGAGGCGAGCGCGAAGTTGCCGGCCGCGAACCGGCGGTTGCGGAACAGGCGCGGGTCGAAGCTCGGCTCGTGCTCACGCGCCTCGGAGAACAGGAAACCGGCGAGCAACAGCAGGCCCGCACCGATACTCGCCCAGACCTGCCAGCGGTCCCAGCCGCCTTGGTGACCGCCTTCGATCAAGCCGTACGACAGGCCGAGCAGCCCGAGCGTGGACAGGCCGAGGCCGAGCGGGTCGAGGCGACGACGCTGCGGGCTGCGCGGGTTCGGCAGGACGACGGCGGCGCCGATCAGGCCGAACACGACGATCGGCAGGTTGATCGTGAAGACCGAACCCCACCAGAAGTGGTCGATCAGCACGCCGCCGAGGACCGGCCCGACGGCGACGCCGACACCGGCCGAGGACGACCAGATCGCGATCGCGCCGGCCCGGCGCTCGGGCGGGAAGGTCCAGCCGATGATCGCCATCGAGGTGGGCATGATCAGCGCGCCGCCGAGACCCATCGTCGCGCGGGCGAGGATCAGGCCGACCGGATCGGTGGCCCACGCGGCCCAGGCGGAGGCGATGCCGAAGACCAGCAGGCCGAGCATCAGGATCGTCCGGTGGCCGTAGCGGTCGCCGAGGGCGCCGGCCAGGAACAGGGCGGTGGCGAACAACAGCGAGTAGATGCCGACGGCCCACTGCAGCTGGCCGGGCGTGGCGCCGAGGCCCTGCACGGGATCGGCGAGGCGTTCGAGAGCGATACCGAGGACGGTCGAGTCGATCCAGATCAGGACGGCCGAGACGACCAGGATCGCGAGGATGCGGCGCTGCCGCGGGGGGTCGATCGCAGACACGAAGTCTCCTATGATTGACAGGACCCTGACGAGGTTTCCCATCGTCATAGATTGACAGGTTCCTGTCAATCTCCTTTTCGGCAGAATGTGGTGCATGGACGTCAATGACGAGACCGGGTGTGTGACTTTCCTGGTGCGGCACGCCTGGCTGAGCATGCGGTCCGCGCTCGCGGTCGCGCTCGACGAGCACGGGCTGTCGGTCCAGCAGTACGGCACACTGCTCTGCGTCCGGGAGTCGCCGGGACTCACCGTGGCCGAGGTCGGCCGCGTGGTCGGGACGACGCGGCAGTCCGCCAACGAGCTGATCGCCGGGATGGAACGCGCCGGGCTGGTCGAGCGGCGGCCGAACCCGAAGGACCGGCGTACCCAGCAGGTCCACCTCACCCCCGGCGGCGAGCGCCGGCTGGCCGAGGCCGCCCCGGCGATCCGCAAGGTCGAGGAGGACCTCGAGGCCTCCTTCACCGCGACCGACCGCGCCACCGCGCGGGCCTGGCTTGCGCACATGGTCACCGCGGTCGAGGGTTAGAAAATGCGCGGACATGCTGAGCGGTTGGACGGTCTGGGTACGACGGTCTTCGCGGAGATGTCCGCGCTCGCGCTGGCGACCGGGTCGGTCAACCTCGGGCAGGGCTTCCCGGACCGCGACGGTCCGGACTCGCTGCTCGAGGACGCGATCGCCGCGATCCGCGCCGGCGCGAACCAGTACGCACCCGCGCGCGGGGTGCCCGCGCTCCGGCACGCGATCGCCGACCATCAGCAGCGCTTCTACGACCTGACGTACGACCCGGACACGCAGGTCCTGGTCACCACCGGCGCGACGGAAGCGGTCGCCGCCGCACTGCTCGCGTTCGTCGAGCCGGGCGACGAGGTGATCGCCCTGGAGCCGTACTACGACTCGTACGCGGCCGGCATCGCGTTCGCCGGCGGCCGGCGCGTACCGGTGACGCTACGCGCGCCGTCGTACCGGCTGGACCTCGACGAGCTGCGCGCCGCGGTCACGCCGCGGACGAAGGTGCTGCTGATCAACTCACCGCACAACCCGACCGGCACGGTCCTCACCGACGAGGAGCTGCGCGGCATTCGCGACGTCGCGGTCGAGCACGACCTGGTCGTGATCACCGACGAGGTCTACGAACACTTGGTGTACGACGGCACGCACCGGCCGCTGGCGTCGTACGACGGGATGGCGGAGCGGACCGTGTCGATCAGCAGCGCCGGGAAGACGTTCGCGGTCACCGGCTGGAAGATCGGATGGATGACCGGTTCGCCGTCGGTGGTGACCGCGGTGACCACCGCCAAACAGTTCCTCACCTTCACCTCCGGCTCCCCCTTCCAGCCCGCCGTCGCCAACGCACTTGCCCTGGGCAACGACTACTACGACGCGCTGCGCGCCGACCTGCGCTCCCGCCGCGACCTGCTGGCCGACGGCCTCGCCGACCTCGGCTTCGAGGTCCACCGCCCGGCCGGCACCTACTTCGTCACCACCGACATCCGTCCCCTCGGCCACACCGACGGCATCGAGTTCTGCCGCATGCTCCCCGAACGAGCCGGCGTCGTCGCCATCCCCCACCAGGTCTTCTACGACAACACCGAATCCGGCCGCCCCCTGGTCCGCTGGGCCTTCTGCAAACAACCCGAGGTCCTCGAAGAAGCCCTCGACCGCTTGCAAAAGCTCAGGGAATGAACCTGGCGACGGATTCGGGGTCGCGGGCGATGGCGGCGGTTCGGTCGTCGGCGGTGATGATGGGCCGCTGGATGAGGATGGGGTCGGCGACCATGGCCTCGATCCAGTCGGGGCGGTGGGCCGGGTCGCGGGGCAGGGTCTTGAGCGGCTTCGCGGCGGGCTCGTTGTGGCGGACGACGTCCCAGGGCTCGAGGTTGAGGCGGGTGAGGACGGCGGTCAGTTCTTCGGCCGTCGGCGGGTCGTCGAGGTAGCGCCGGACGGTGTAGTCGATGCCGGCCTCGTCGAAGGCCTTGGTGGCCGCGCGGCATTTCGAGCAGGCGGGGTTGATCCAGATCTCCACGAGGTCTCCCGGCGTCAGCGGTGGGTGAACCACAGTCTGGTGGGTCGCTGGAGCATCAGGATCAGCAGGGTCGCATGGACGGCAAGACCGAGCAGGCTGGCCGGGAGGGCCATGATCCCGCCCGCGATGCCCATGGCGGCGACGGCGATCAGCACGTACCGAGCCCAGGCGCGGCGCTTGCGGAGGTAGAGCGCGGGGACCAGGTAGACGACCGCGCAGACGAGGGTGGCCGCGACCGCGACCGATGTGTTGCCGCGGGAGCCGGTGAGCACCTCGGAGATCTGGTCCCCGGCCGACGTGAGCGTGAGAGCCGCCACCAGCAGGCACAGCGCGCCGAGCCCGATCGCGATGACCGAGGCGACGGTGACCTGCTTCGGTGTCGCCGTCTGGTAGCCGTACGTATCCGGAGCGGAACCGAACAACCCGCTGTACGGACCTGGCCCGTCCCGCACCGGCTCGTCACCACGCTGCCCAGTCATCCAACGTCCTTCCACGACCCCTGCTCCGATCCTCCCAGATCGGCCAAACAACGCCGCCCGAGCCGGGCCGGTCTGCACGACCGGCCCGGCTCGGGCGGCGAGCCTCAGGGGGTGGTGCGCCTGCGGAGGAGGCTGGTGGCGCCGATGGCGACACCGAACACGGCCAGGCCGGCAAGCAGGCGGATCCAGCTGCGGTCGCCTTCACCGGTGGCCCCGGCCAGCTTGAGCGAGTACGCCGTTGCGCCGGTCGCACCCTCGGGAGCGCCGAACGGCATCGACTCGGTCTTGGCGCGGTCTGCGGCAGCGGAGAGCAGGCTGTAGCGGCGGCCGAAGTCGACTGCGGTGTCGGCGCCGTTCTTGGTCAGCACCTTCGCACCTTCCTTCGAGAGCCGGCCGGCGCCGTCGGGGACAGCGGGCGCTTGTTCGGTGGCAGTGTTGAGACCCTCCGACAGCCTGCCCGACCCCTCGGCCGCGGAGCCGATGCCGGTCGCCAGATCCTTGGAGCCCTGCGCCAGCTGGTCCGAGCCGGTCTTGGCCTGGCCGACGCCGTCGGCCAGCTTGCCCGTACCGCCGGCCAGCAATCCGAGCCCTCTGTCGAGCTGCCCGGTGCCGTTGACCAGCACGCCGACACCCGCCTTGAGCTTGCCGGTCCCGGTGGACAGCGCACCCGCGCCCGTGTCGAGCTGGTCAGCGCCGTCCGACAGCTGGTTGAGGCCGGCCAGCAGCGTCTTGCCACCCGCCTGGATCTGTCCGACACCGGTCTGCAGCCCGTTGACCCCACCACGCAGGGTCTTGCTGGCCGGCGTGTCCTTCGAGGTGCCGACACCGCCCTGGACGCTGGCCACCACACCGGACACCAGCTTGGTCACGCCGGCATCCAGCGCCACGAGGCCCTGCATCAGACCGGGCTCCGAGTCCGGACAGCCCGAGACCCGGTTGTCGAGCCCGCACTGCAGCTGCGCGATCCCTGGTACGGCGCGCTGGGTCAGCCGGCCCTTCAGGTAAGCGAGCGCAGCCTGCAGCTTGGCGGAATCCGGCAGCGGCTTGTCCAGATCGGGTACCGGGTCACCCATCGAGCCCATCTGGGCGATCACCGAGTCGAGGATCATCTTCTTGACCGGGTTGGTCTCCGGCCCGACGTTCAGCGCCCCGGCCGGCCCGTTCAGCTGCGCGGCAGCGGCGCCGTAGCAGGCCTCGCTGTACGTTCCGGCCGGCTTGCCGTTGCTGACCGCGTCGAGCGCATCCGCCGCGCAGTGCACGCCGCCGCGCATCTTGTCGATCCCCGGACCGGAGGCGGCGAGCTGCTTCTTCAGCGTCTCCAGTCCGCCGAGCAGCGTTCCCTCGCTTCCGACCGAGCCGATCCCTGCGCGGAGCTGGGCCACGCCGTCGTGCAGCGGTTTCGCCTTGGCGGGCAGCTGGCCGATGCCGCCGTACATCTGACCGAGTCCGTCCTCGACGCTCTTCAAGCCGCCGCTGACCTGGTTCAGTCCGTCGATCAATGCAGGAGCCTTGCCGGTGGCCTCGTCCAGGCCGGACGCGAGTTTGCCGGTACCGGTCTTCAGCTTGCCGGCACCTGCGGCGAGGTCCTTCGCGCCTTTCTGCAGTTCGCCGGCGCCCTTGTCCAGCTTGCCCGCCCCCTTGGCGGCCTCGCCGGTCTTCGTGCGCAGCACAGATGCACCTGACTCGAGCTCGGCCATACCGCCGGCCAGCTGCGATGCACCACTGGAGAGCTTCGTGGCACCCGGCGCGGCCTGGTTGGCGAGGCCGTCGTTCAAGGCCTTCGCACCGGCGTTCAGCTGGAGCAGGCCGGTGAGCAGCTTCTGCGCGCCGTCCCGCAGCCGGATCAGGTTCGAGTCGAGCGTCGTGCCGCCCTCGACCAGGTCGGCACCCTTCGCCGCGCCGCTCTCGTATCCGGTGACCGCGGTCTTGAACGCCGGGCTCTCCAGCGGGCTGACCGGCAACGCGGTCAGCTCGGCCTCGGGGACGATCGCGTCCTTGACCTCGGCCGACCAGCCGAACTCCGCGGTCGCGGCGCCGACGGGCGGGAACAGCGTCGCGGTGAAGCTCAGCTTCGTACCGCCCTTGCCGTCGCCGGCCTTGTTCGCCTCGGCCGAGGTGACATCGCCGAACTCGGGCGGCAGCACCGTCGTGAGCTGACCGACCATCGGAATGACGACGTCGGCCTGTTCGACGACCTGCTTGCCGTACCCGTCGGTGATCGTCACCGACTCGGTCTTGGCCGAGGTGTTCTCCACGACGTAGTGCGCCTCCAGCCGGCCCTTCTTGCCGACGACGTCACTGGGCTTGGACAGCTTCTTGCCGTTCAGGGTGTAGGTGACGGCGACCTTGATCGGCAGCTTCTTCTTGTCGAAGTCGCTGACGGTGCGAATCCGCTGCTCGCCGTCCACCGACAGGTCGACGGCCATCTTGCCGTCCTTGACCGCGAAGCCGCCGAAGCTGTCCAGGTTGCGCAGGCTGTCGGTCGACACCGGGTTGTCGACCTTCACCTTTCCGGTGCCGACGAAGGCGAGCTGCTCGTAGATACGGGCGCCTTCGACCTTGCCGCTGGGGTCGAGCCTGGCCTGCACCGTCTCGGTGTTGGTGACCGTGACAGGGCCGGCGGACAGTGCGCTCGAGGTGGCCAGCGCCTGGGACGTCGACAGGACGAAAGCGGACGGGACGGCGACGGCGACAGCCAGTCCCCGGGTGATGCGTCGGGCGGTCACGCACGGTCTCCTTCGGTCGAGGCAAGCTCACGGGTGTCGTCGGCGGGAACCCAGACGTCTTCTTCCGCCGGCTCGTCGGGCGGAACCTCGGACCGCTCGGCCGGGGGCTCCGGCTGCGGCCGCCGGAGCGAGGTCGCCAGGAACCCGATCCCGGCCGCCAGCAGTACGCCGGTGGCCGCCGACGGCGACTGCGCCAGGAAAGCCGGACTGTCCGCGGTGTAGGTCTCCTCGTAGACGGCGACCATCGCGGCCGCGCCGAGCAGCAGCGTCCACAACGGGATCTTTTCGCCCGAGCCGGCCGTGAACGCCACGCAGACGGCCACCACGGCGACGGCCGCGACGGCCCGCCCGGACGCCGAGTCCGGCAGATAGAGCGCCCGGACGGCGAATCCGAGCCAGGCGATGAACAACCCGATCAAGAAGCCGGTCGCGCGCATCGCCGGAGTGCGATCCTGCACCAGCCCCACCACACCCCCCAGGGCCCCGCCGACCAGCGCCACGTGCTCTGTGTTCAGACCGAGAGCTTCTCCGACCAGACACAACAGACCCGCGACGACGGCCAGCAGCGCACCGGATAGCAAGGTACTGCGCTGCATTGAGTCCTCCACTCGCTGCCGGACTCCGGGGACCCCCCGCCGGAAAATCCAAGTTTCAGGTACCTGAACTACTGTTCAGTACTTAGCTGACGGACGTTCCTACCAAGCAGTAACCCTTGGTTTCAAGAGCGGAGAGATACCGACTCGCTACAACCGGAAGTTCAAGTGTTTGAAGGCATTCCCGGCCAATACAAAAGCCCGGTGGGTCCCGCAAGGAGCTCTAGCCGAAGAGTGGGGCCAGGTGCGGCAACGGGAGGAAGTGGACCGTGGTGCCGGTGGTGCCGTCCGTGGGGATCGGTTCGAGGTCGGTCACGGGGACGCCGAGCTCGTAGCGCTGGGTCCACGAACCGTTGGTACGCCGGTTGGTGTGCACCAGCCACTCGCTCGAAGCAGCCACCACGGACATGCCTCGGCGCGGGTGACCGTCCGGAAGCAGCGGCGCCTCCGGATCCTCGAAGAACCGCAGGTCCTTGGTCGCCATGACTGGCTTCTTCACGACATTGCCGTGCTCGTCGACGCGGGTGTCCGTGCCGCGCCCGTAGTCGGTGACCGCGATCGACCCGTCAGCGTGCAGCTCCACCGAGCACTCCGGGCGGCGCCCCGTCGACTCGGCTTCGTCGCCGGGGTACGCGAGCACCTCCAGCAGCAGGTGGAGCACTCCGCCCGGCGCGTACAGCTCGGGCTTCGCGCGAACCAGCTCCAGGTGCTCGTGATCGACCGAAGCAGCCCAGTCGTGGGTCGTGTTGATCCAGTCGGCGCGCGGAGTCACCCGGCCATTCTTCCCGACCAACCCACGTAAGCCGAAGGGGCCCGGTCATGAATGACCGGGCCCCAACCAACTGCTCAGACAGTGACGTCGAGTGCGTCCTTCGACTCGTTGAGCGTGACCTTGACGGTCTCGCCGTCGCGGATCGATCCGTTCAGCAGGCCGCGGGCGAGCTCGTCGCCGATCGCGGACTGCACCAGGCGGCGGAGCGGGCGGGCACCGTACACCGGGTCGTACCCGGTCATCGCCAGCCACTCCATCGCGCCCTCGTCGACCGCGAGCGTGATCCGCCGGTCGGTCAGGCGGCGCTGCAGCGCGTTGATCTGCAGCCCGACGATCTGCGTCAGCTCCTCGCTGCCGAGCGCGTCGAACAGCACGATCTCGTCCAGCCGGTTGATGAACTCCGGCTTGAACGACTGCCGCACGGTGGCCATCACCTGGTCGCGCTTGATCTTGTCGTCGAGCGTGACGTCGGCCAAGTACGCCGACCCCAGGTTGCTGGTCAGGATCAGGATCACGTTGCGGAAGTCGACCGTGCGGCCCTGGCCGTCGGTCAGGCGACCGTCGTCCAGCACCTGCAGCAGGACGTCGAAGACCTCGGGGTGCGCCTTCTCCACCTCGTCGAGCAGGATCACCGAGTACGGACGGCGGCGGACCGCCTCGGTCAGCTGGCCGCCCTCCTCGTACCCGACGTAGCCGGGCGGGGCGCCGACCAGTCGCGCGACGCTGTGCTTCTCGCCGTACTCCGACATGTCGATGCGGACCATCGCCCGCTCGTCGTCGAACAGGAAGTCCGCGAGCGCCTTCGCCAGCTCGGTCTTGCCCACACCGGTCGGGCCGAGGAACAGGAACGAACCCGTCGGCCGGTCCGGGTCGGAGATGCCCGCGCGCGCCCGCCGTACGGCGTCGCTCACGGCCTTGACCGCCTCGCGCTGACCGATCAGCCGGCGGCCGAGCTCGTCCTCCATCCGGAGCAGCTTGCCGGTCTCGCCCTCGAGCAGCCGGCCGGTCGGGATCCCGGTCCACATCGCGATCACCTCGGCGATCTCGGTCGGGCCGACCTCCTCGTTGACCATCGCTTCGGGGCCCTCGGCAACCTCTTCCTCGGCGTCGGCCTCCTCGAGCTCCTTGGCGAGCTGCGGGATCTCGCCGTACAGCAGCCGGGACGCGGTCTCCAGGTCGCCGTCGCGCTGGGCGCGCTCGGCCTGGCCGCGCAGCTCGTCGATGCGCTCCTTGATCTCACCGACCCGGTTCAGGCCGGTCTTCTCCCGCTCCCAGCGGGCCTCCAGCGCGCGCAGCTCCTCCTCGCGGTCGGCGAGGTCGGCGCGCAGCCGCTCCAGTCGCTCCTGCGACGAGGCGTCGTCCTCGCGGGACAGCGCGAGCTCCTCCATCTTCAGCCGGTCCACGGTCCGGCGCAGCGAGTCGATCTCGACCGGGGACGAGTCGATCTCCATCCGCAGCCGGGACGCGGCCTCGTCGACCAGGTCGATCGCCTTGTCGGGCAGCTGGCGACCGGTGATGTACCGGTTCGACAGCGTCGCCGCGGCGACCAGCGCGGAGTCGGAGATCGCGACCTTGTGGTGCGCCTCGTAGCGCTCCTTCAGCCCGCGCAGGATCGCGATCGAGTCCTCGACCGACGGCTCGCCGACGAACACCTGCTGGAAACGGCGCTCCAGCGCCGGGTCCTTCTCGATCCGCGTGCGGTACTCGTCCAGGGTCGTCGCACCGATCATCCGCAGCTCGCCGCGGGCCAGCATCGGCTTCAGCATGTTGCCGGCGTCCATCGCGCCCTCGCCGCTCGCACCGGCGCCGACGACGGTGTGCAGCTCGTCGATGAACGTGATGATCTGACCGTCGGACTCCTTGATCTCGGTCAGCACGGCCTTCAGCCGCTCCTCGAACTCACCGCGGTACTTCGCGCCCGCGACCATCGCTCCGAGGTCCAGGCTGATCAGCCGGCGGCCACGCAGCGACTCGGGCACGTCCCCGGCCACGATCCGCTGGGCCAGCCCCTCGACGACGGCGGTCTTGCCGACGCCGGGCTCACCGATCAGGACAGGGTTGTTCTTGGTCCGGCGGGACAGCACCTGGACCACGCGCCGGATCTCGGAGTCCCGGCCGATCACCGGGTCGAGCTTCCCGTCCCTGGCGCGCTCGGTCAGGTCGACGCCGTACTTCTCCAGCGTCTTCGTGGTGCCCTCGGCCTCGGGCGAGGTGATCCGGCGGTTGCCGCGCATCTGGTCGAACGCCTGCAGCAGCGCGTCGGCGGTCACGCCGAGCGCGGTCTTCGCGGCGCCCTCCACGGTCGCCAGCGCGATCAGCAGGTGCTCGGTGGAGACATACTCGTCCCCGAGCCCGAGGGCCCGCTGCTCCGCCTGATTCAGCACGTCACCGGTCTTCCCCGACAGGCTCGGAGCCTGCACGCTGCCGCCGCTCGCCTTCGGGAGCCGGCTCAGCTGCTCGGCGGTCTTCCGGCGGACCGCATCCAGGTCGCCGCCGGCCGCCTCGAGCAGACCGATCGTCGTGCCCTCGGGCTGCGCGAGCAACGCGGACAGCAGGTGAATCGGTTCCACGGTCGGGTTGCCCGCCGCGGAGGTCTGACGGATCGCGACCGACAGGGTTTCCCGGGCCAGCGTCGTCAACCGCTGAACATCCATCTGGTTCCAGCCTTTCAAGTTCCAGCAACAACAGTCACTGGATACAACCTATCCAAAGTTGAGTCCATTCCACTCAACTCTGAAAAATCTCCGGGAGAACTCAGGGTTCCGGACAGACGTGAGGGGTGGCGCCCCGTGGGCACCACCCCTCCACCGGATGCTCTTCGTCAGCTGAACTCGGAGGCGCGGATGCGGTACACCTGCAGGTTCAGGTCGTAGTACTTGTCGGTCTCGCCGACCCATTCCATCCCGAGACGGCGCGCGGTGGCGATCGCGCGCTGGTTGGCCGGTCGCGCCACTGCGAACAGCTCGTCGACCTCGCCGCCGCCGATGGCCCAGCGCATCAGCGCGCGGCTGGCCTCGGTCGCGTACCCGTGACCCCAGGCGCTCGGCCGCAACTGCCAGCCGATCTCGAGATCCTCCTCGTACGGCGGCAGCAGCCGGATCAGCAACGCGCCGACGACCTCGTGGTCGGTCCGGCGCTCGACCGCCCAGCGACCCGCCGGGACGACGAAGTTCGGCTGGGCCTCGATCCAGGACTGCAGGATCATTCGCATGGTCGCGGTGTCCGGCACCTTGTCGATGGCCGGTGACAACCAGGGCGCCACGTCCGCGGAACCGAAAATCTCCAGCGCGGCGTCGGCGTCGTCTTCCTCCCAGTCCCGGATCAGCAGCCGGTCCGTCTCCAGCTTCAGGGTCACCCCGCCAGGGTATGCGCTGTCCGACCGGGCGCAAGAGCACGAAGAGAGCCGCAGGGCGGTCCTGGAACGGACCACCCTGCGGGGGCCGAGGGGCGCTGGGGGGATAGCGCGCCCTCGACTCGTGGAGGCGTCGTGGGGGAACGTCGACCTCCACCTGGCCGGAGGATCCGAGGAGTGGGTTTCGGAGAACCTCCGGCGGCTTGGTGGGCGGGGGATCAGCGCGAGCCGAGTTCCAGAGGCTGGGTGCGGATCCACCGGGTCGTGGTCTGCTGCCGGCCCATGGCGATCACGTCGCCGGCGGGACCGGCAGAGAAGACCCGGCTGGCGGCGGGACGCCGGGAGGCGCCGACACCGCGCTGGACCTCTGCCAGTAGCTGGTTGACCCGCTTGCGCAGGTCCTCCACTTCGGACTGTAGCGCGAGAATGTGCCGAATGCCCGCCAGGTTGACACCTTCTTCCTGGCTGAGGTGCTGCACGTAGCGCAGCTTCGCCACGTCGTACGCCGAGTAGCGCCGGCCGCGGCCGGACGCCCGGCTCGGCACCACCAGGCCGAGCCGGTCGTACTGGCGCAACGTCTGCGGGTGCATACCGGCCAGCTGGGCCGCCACCGAGATCACATAGATCGGGGTGCGGTCGTCCCAGGTCGGCACCTGGCTGAACGGGATGCCCATCACGGACTCCCGAACAACCCGGCCCGCAGATCAGGCTGGTCCGACGCGGAGCTGAACTCCTGCAGCTTCTCCTTCTGCTCGTCGGTCAACTCGTGCGGCACCTGCACCTCGAGGGAGAGCAGCAGGTCGCCCTTGGTCCCGTCCCGCCGGACCGATCCCTTGCCGCGGACGCGCAGCTTGCTGCCGTTCGCCGTACCGGCCGGGATCCGGACCGTGACGGGCATGCCGTCCAGGGTCGGAACCTTGATCTCGGCACCCAGCGCCGCCTCGGTGAAGCTGACCGGGACGTTCAGCGTCAGGTGCTCGCCCTGCCGGCCGAAGATCCGGTGCGGCTTGACGTGCACGGTGACGTAGAGGTCGCCCGCGGGGCCACCCCGTTCGCCGGCCGCGCCCTTGCCCTTCAGCCGGATCCGCTGACCGTCCTGCACGCCCGCGGGGATGCGGACCTGCATGGTCTTGCTCGACGTACCGCGGCCGGAACCGTGGCAGGTCTCGCACGGCTGGTCGACGACCAGGCCGCGACCCTTGCACTCGGTGCACGGCTCGGTCATCGCGAAGACGCCGCCCTGCACCGAGGTCTGCATACCGGTGCCCTCGCACTTGAGGCAGACCTTAGGGACGGTGCCGTACTTCGCGCCGGTCCCCCGACAGGTCGGGCACGGCTCGTCGCTGGTCATCCGGAGCCCGACCGTGACACCGTTCACGGCCTCGGCGAACTCGATCGTCGCCTCGGTCTCGATGTCCTGACCGCGCCGCGGACGGGCGGTCGTACTGGTCGTGGTCCGGCCGCCACCGCCGAACATGCCGCCGAGGATGTCGCCGAGCCCGCCGCCGGCACCCTGGCCGCCACGGTTGAACAGGTCGCCGACGTTGAAGTCGAAGCCGCCGCCCTGACCGCTGCCGCTCGGCATCCGGAAGCCGCCGCTGCCGAACAGCCGCCGCGCCTCGTCGTACTCCTTGCGCTTCTTCGGGTCACCGACGACGTCGTACGCCTCGGAGACCTCCTTGAACTTGGCCTCCGCCTTGGTGTCCCCGGCATTGGAGTCCGGGTGGTACTGCCGGGCCAGCTTGCGGTACGCCTTCTTGATCTCGTCGGCCTCGGCGGTCTTGGAGACGCCGAGAACCTTGTAGAAGTCCTTCTCGATCCAGTCCTTCGTACTCATCTGGCGCCTCCCCTCCCGTCGTGTCGACTACTCCGCAGACTTGTCCGCGGCCTGTTCGTCATCAGTGCTCTCCACCGGTCCGTCGGCCTTCGCGGCGTCGGCCGGCAGTTGTTCGGTCGGCTCCGACACGGCCACCCGGGCCGCCCGGAGGATCCGCTCACCGTGCCGGTAGCCCGGCTGCATGATCATCGTCGCGGTCGGGCCGTCGACCTCGTCGGAGTAGTTGTGCAGCAGGGCCTCGTGGATCCGCGGGTCGAAGGAGTCGCCCTTCTCGCCGTACTTCACCAGGCCGAGCTTCTCGGTGACCCGCTCCAGCGATTCGGCGACCGCCTTGAACGCGCCGTCCAGTTCACCCGCGTCGCGGGCGCGGCCGATGTCGTCCAGGATCCCGAGCAGCTCGGTCAGCACAGTGCCGATGACGAGCTCCCGGGACGCTTCCCGCTCCCGGTCGACGCGGCGCTTGTAGTTCACGTACTCGGCCTGCAGTCGCTGCAGGTCCGCCGTACGCTCCGCGAGCGCCTCGGTCAGCAGGGCCTCCTGGGCGGACGGGCCGATCAGGTCCGACGGGTCGCGCGGCGGCTGTCCGGCCGGGCCGGCCGCTGCGGGCGCCGCGGACTGCTCCGCAGGCTCCCGCAGCTTGCCGGTCTCCGGGTCGATCCGGCGCTTGTCGCGGATGACAGGCTCTCCGTCACCGAACTCGCTGCCAGTCGGTCGATCCGTCACTTGTCCTCCGTCTTGTCCTGCGGCCGGTCCTCGTCCACGATCTCGGCGTCGACGACGTCGTCGTCGTTGCTGCTCGAGGTCGCGTCCTCGGAGGTGGCGCCGTCGGTCGAGCCGCCGGCGGCCTGGGCGTTCGCGTACATCGCGGCGCCCATCTTCTGGCTGGACTGGGCGAGCTTCTCCGAGGCGGCCTTGATCGCCTCGGCGTCGTCACCCTCGAGCGCCTTCTTCAGCTCGGCGACGCCGTCCTTGACCTCGGTCTTGACGTCGTCGGGGACCTTGTCCTCGTTCTCCTGCAGGAACTTCTCGGTCTGGTAGACGAGGCTCTCCGCCTGGTTGCGGCTCTCCACCGCCTCGCGGCGCTTGCGGTCCTCCTCGGCGTACTGCTCGGCGTCGCGGACCATCTGGTCGATGTCGGTCTTCGGCAGCGCCGAGCCGCCGGTCACCGTCATCCGCTGCTCCTTGCCGGTGGCCAGGTCCTTGGCGTTCACGTGCACGATGCCGTTCGCGTCGATGTCGAAGGTGACCTCGATCTGCGGCACGTTCCGCGGCGCCGGCGGCAGGCCGGTCAGCTCGAAGTTGCCGAGCGACTTGTTGTCGCGGGCCATCTCGCGCTCGCCCTGGTAGACCTGGATCATCACCGACGGCTGGTTGTCCTCGGCCGTCGTGAAGATCTCCGAACCCTTGGTCGGGATCGTGGTGTTGCGCTCGATGATCTTGGTGAACACGCCGCCCTTGGTCTCGATACCGAGGCTCAGCGGGGTCACGTCGAGCAGCAGGACGTCCTTGACCTCACCCTTCAGCACACCGGCCTGCAGGGAGGCGCCGACCGCGACGACCTCGTCCGGGTTCACACCCTTGTACGCGTCCTTGCCTGCGGTGAGCTCCTTGACCAGGTCGGCCACCGCGGGCATCCGGGTCGAACCACCGACCAGGATCACGTGGTCGATCTTCGACACGTCGATCCCGGCGTCCTTGATGACGGCCTTGAACGGGGCGCGGGCGCGCTCGAGCAGGTCGCTGGTCATCTTCTGGAACTCGGCCCGGGAGAGCTTCTCCTCCAGGTGCAGCGGGCCGGACTCGGTCAGGCTCAGGTACGGCAGGTGGATCGTCGTCTCGGCGGTGCTGGACAGCTCGATCTTGGCCTTCTCGGCGGCCTCGGTGAGGCGCTGCATGGCCATCTTGTCGCCGGACAGGTCGGTGCCGTTCTTGTTCTTGAACTGGGTCACCAGCCACTTGACGATCCGGTTGTCCCAGTCGTCACCACCGAGGTGGTTGTCACCGCTGGTCGCCTTCACCTCGAAGACGCCGTCACCGATCTCCAGCAGGGAGACGTCGAACGTGCCGCCGCCGAGGTCGAAGACCAGGATGGTCTGCTCGGCTCCCTTGTCCAGCCCGTAGGCGAGCGCTGCCGCGGTCGGCTCGTTGACGATCCGGTGCACCTTCAGGCCCGCGATCTCGCCGGCCTCCTTGGTCGCCTGGCGCTGCGCGTCGGAGAAGTACGCCGGCACGGTGATGACCGCGTCGGTGACCTGCTCCCCGAGGTACGCCTCGGCGTCCCGCTTCAGCTTCTGCAGCACGAACGCGCTGATCTGCTGCGGGGTGAACTTCTTGCCGTCGATGTCCACGCTCCAGGCCTCGCCCATGTGGCGCTTGACCGAGCGGATGGTGCGGTCGACGTTCGTGGTGGCCTGGCGCTTCGCCACCTCGCCGACCAGGACCTCGCCGTTCTTGGCGAAAGCCACCACCGAGGGCGTCGTGCGCGCTCCCTCGGCGTTGGGGATGACGGTGGGCTCGCCACCTTCCAGTACGGCGATGACGGAGTTCGTCGTACCGAGATCGATACCGACCGCGCGGGCCATGCTTTACCTCCACAGAGTTGAGTGATGCAGACTCAATGTTGCCGTTCGTCCGCCTCGGTTTCAAATCCGTGACTGAACAAACTTGAGTTCACTGGACTCAACATTGCACACCCGTCAGGTCATTCCCAAGGGCGCCCCCCGATTTCGGGGTCCCGGCCAGGGTGGCTCCAGGGAGACCCCTCCCGAAGCAAGCGTTTACCGTGCGATCCTGATCACTGTGAAGCTCCGCCCGATGACCGCCGCCGACGTCGCCGCGGTTCTCGAGCTGAACGCCACCGCCGAAGGTCTCGTCGAGCCCCTGGGCGCCGACCGTCTGGACTGGCTCCGGCTGATCGCCGCGCACGCCGTCGTGGTCGACCTGGACGGCGCCCCGGCCGGCTTCGTGCTCACGTTCACTCCCGGTTCGGCGTACGACGGGCTCGCCTTCGAGGCGTTCACGCAGACCTACGCCGACCGCTTCCTGTACATCGAGCGGATCGTGATCGCGGCCGAGCACCGCCGCCAGGGCATCGCCTCGACGGTGTACCGCGCGATCGAACGCTCCGCCCGGCCGTTCGACCGGACCGTCGCCGCGGCCCCGACCGACACCCCGGCGTACGCGTTCCACACCGCGCGCGGCTACGAGGAGGTCGGCAAGCAGCGCCTGCCCGACGGCACCACAACGGCGCTGCTGTCGAAGGACCTCGCAGCCTGAGGGCCTAGCCTCGATGTGATGAGCCTCGCGATCGATGTCTCTTCCGGCAACAACCGCACGATCGTCAAAGGCGTCGTCGGCCTGGCGTCGCCGCGGCGATCTGCCTGGTCCTGGCGGTCGTGGCCGGCGGCGGCGTCCGGATCACGTTCCTGGTCCTCGCCGTGATCCTGCTCACCGTCGCCGGCCTCCCCGCGCTGAAGCTGCGGACATTGCTCCGGCCCAGGCGCATCCTGTTCGACCCCAATGGCCTGCGGTACCAAGACCCGGCCGGGCCCTGGGCCTGTGGGTGGAGCGAGCTCGCCGCCCTCGTCGTACAAACGTCCGGGCACCAGGTCCGCAACGCGCAGACGCAGCTGGTGCAGGCCTACGGCCCGACGATCAACCTGCTCCTGGTGCCGGCCGGTCCTGAGTTCGCCAACCGGCACCCCGAGCTCGCAGGCCGTCGGGACGCGGACGGTCAGTTCGCGATCCCGCTCGGCCCGAACCCCGAGCTCGTCCCGGCGCTGGACGAGGCGGCCCGCCAGTTCGCCCCGCCCGGCCTTTACCAGGGTGTGCGCTGATCAGAGCTGGCGTACGTCGAGGAGTGAGCGGACCGGGAGGTCGTGGCGGAGCCGCGGATCGGTGAGTGCGTCGACGATGCACGCCGCGCCGACCCAGTGCGCGCCGCAGTCCTCCACCAGTGCCCGCGCCGCCCGTGCGGTTGCCCCGGTGTCGACCCAGTCGTCGACCATCAACACGCGATCCCCGGCCCCGATCAGCTTCCGCCGGAACCCGAACACCACGTGCCGGTCCTGGTAGTCGGGCGCCGTCGTACGCCGTACCCACCGATCACTGTCGACAGACGAGCCGCTGTGCTTCCGCATCTCCACGAACCCGACCCCGAGCGCGGCCGCCGTCAACGCCCCGACCAGCGACCCCCGCGACACCGGCCCGAGCACCACCGTCGGCTGCACGTCGTACAGCCCCGCCAGCGCCGGCCCGATCTCCCGCAACAACTCCGCGTCCCGCCACCACCCGGTGACGTCCGCACAACTACTTCAGACGCCCCGATCCGTCTGCCACCGAAACGCTCCCCGAAGCCGTGCTCTCGTGTCCATACGGCAATGGTGCCCTGGTTGCGAGGTTGGGGCATGTGGTTTTGCGAACCGCCATCACCCACCAAGGCGCCCGAAAGCGCACCTCGCACGCCCGGTCGCGCGTAGTGCCCCACAGATGGCGTGCTTACTGGGTGGTGGCGGTCCGCCTGTGGACAACGCCCGCGCCGCGGCGCGCGAATTCACCATGCTGGACACATGGCAAACGTGGCCGAGGTGATCGGCAGGCGCGGCGGATCCGCGACGTTCGCGGATCTGCGCGCAGTGGTGTCCGCACGCGCGGTCCGCAACGCGCTCAGGTCGGGAGTGATCAACCGGGTGGCGAAAGGTGTCTACGCGTTGCCTGTCGCACCACCGGCACTGACCGCGGCTCGAAGCCACGGCGGTGTCGTCTCGCATCTCAGCGCTGCGCAGCACTGGGGTTTCGGGGTGATCAACCCGCCCGGCCTGCCGCACGTCACGCTGCCGCCCGGCCGGGCCCGACGCCGCAGCGGGCTGCCCTGCGTCCCGCACTGGGCGGAGGTTCCCGCGCTGGACGACGTCACCACCCCGCTTCGGACCGTCCTGGACTGCCTGCGTACTTTGCCGCCTGCGGAAGGGCTCGCCGTAGCGGACTCGGCCTTACGCACGGGAAGTGTCGAGCACGACACGCTCCTCGCCGCAGCGTTCCGGCTTCGAGGACCACACCGTCGGCGGGTTCAGCGGATGGTCGCGTTCGCCGACGGTCGCGCGGAATCAGTGTTGGAATCCGTCCTGCGCTACTTGCTGATCGAGCGGGGAATCGAAGGTTTCGTTCCTCAACTGCCGGTGCGGGACGCGGAGTTCTCGGCTCGCCTCGACCTCGGCCACCCCCGGCTGCTTCTAGGCCTCGAGGCGGACGGATTCGCCTTCCACGGGACGCGGCGAGCGCTGGTCAAGGACTGCCGCAGGCAGGCGAACCTGACGGCCCGAGGTTGGCGAGTGCTCCGCTTCAGCTGGGAGGACATCATGTACGACCCCCACTGGGTGATCGCCACGATCGAGCGGGCAGCCGGACTCCCGTCACTCACCAACCACTTGCTGCGCGCCGCCTGACCCGGCAGCTGAGCGTGCGGTGGGCAGGTGACGCGAGGTTGGTGAGTGATGGCGGTCCGCCTACACCGGTCGGCCGGCCGTGAAGGTCTGGGTGACGAGGGGGACGGCGGGGCGGTAGGCGAGGTGGAGGTACGACGGGGCGTCGAGGACGGCCAGGTCGGCTCGGGCGCCGGGGGTCAGGTGGCCGACGTCGGTGCGGCGGAGGGAGGCGGCGCCGCCGGCGGTGGCGGACCAGAGGGCCTCGGCGGGGGTCATGCGCATTTCACGGACGGCCAGGGCGATGCAGAACGGCATCGAGGACGAGTAGCCGGAGCCGGGGTTGCAGTCGGTGGCGAGGGCCACGGTGACGCCGGCGTCGAGGAGACGGCGGGCGTCTGGGTACGGCGACCTGGTGGAGAACTCGATCGCCGGGAGCAGACCGGCGACGACGCCGCTCGAGGCGAGTGCGTCGACATCCGCATCGGTGAGATAGGTGCAGTGATCGGCCGAGGCGGCGCCGACCTCGGCCGCGAGCTGGACGCCAGGACCCTCGCCGAGCTGGTTGGCATGCACACGAGCCTGCAGGCCCCGCGCCAGCCCGGCCCGGAGGATCGCCCGCCCCTGGTCCGCGTCGAACGCTCCCCGCTCCACGAAGACGTCGACCCACGTCGAGTGCTCGGCCGCCGCGTCGAGCATCGGCCCGGTCACCAGCGCCACGTACCCCGCCGGGTCGTCGGCGTAGTCGGCCGGTACGACGTGGGCGCCGAGGTACGTCGTGTCGTCGGTGAACTGCCGCGCGATCCGCAGCGCCCGCGCCTCGTCGGCGACCGTCAGCCCGTAGCCGGACTTGATCTCGACGGTGGTCGTGCCCTGGCGGCGCATCTCGGTCACCAGGCGGGCCACGTTCGCGGTCAGCTGCTCGTCGGTGGCCTCGCGGGTCGCCGCCACCGTGGTCCGGATCCCGCCGGCCGAGTACGGCGTACCGGTCATCCGGGCCGCGAACTCCTCGGCGCGATCGCCCGCGAACACCAGGTGCGAGTGCGAGTCGACGAAGCCCGGGATCACCGCCCGGCCGCCGAGGTCGACCGCTGCGTCGGCTGCCGGGGCCGCGGTTCGTCGGCCGGTCCAGGCGACCTTGCTGCCGTCGATCACCAGCGCCGCGTCGTGGAGCTCGCCGAGCGGGCCGCCGTGTGTGGGATCGTTGCTGACCAGCGAGCTGATGCCGGTCAGGAGCAGCGAGGTCATTGGGTCACCGCCGCGATCGAAGCGGCCAGCTGTGCCGGGACGTCCAGACGACCGTGCTTGCCGTCAGCAACCACATGGTTGCCCGAGACGATCACATCCGACACATCCGCGGCAGCTGCGGCGAAGACAACGGTTTCCAGTGAGCCGCCGGTGCCTGCGGTGCGGACGGTGTCCGTGCGGACGGCGACGAGGTCGGCGCGGGCGCCGGGAGCGATCACGCCCGCGTCCTCGAAGCCGATCGAGCGGTGGCCGTCCGTCGTCGCTGCTCTGAGGAGCTCGGCCGCCGACCAGTGACCGCGCTCCTGCGACGCCAGGCGCTCGTCCAGCTCGACGGCGCGCATCTCCTCGAACAGGTCGATCACCGCGTGACTGTCCGACCCGAGCGTCAACGCCGACCCCGAGTCCCGCAACTGCACCGAGGGGCCGATCCCGTCCGCGAGGTCGCGCTCGGTGGTCGGGCAGAAGCAGGAGTACGTCGCGGAGCTGCCGAGCAATCCGATGTCGACCGGCGTCAGATGGGTCGCGTGCACCGCGCTCGTCCGCCCGCTGAGGAAGCCGGTCTCGTCGAGGATCTGCGCGGGCGTCCGGCCGTACGCCTCGAGACACGCCGCGTTCTCGGCGACCTGCTCGGACAGGTGGATGTGCAGCGGTACGTCGGGGAACGCTGCCGCGACCGCGCCGAGCTGGTCGTGCGGTACGCCGCGCACCGAATGCGCCGCCGCGCCGATCACGACGTCCTCCGCGCCCTTGAGCTGCGCGACCCGGGCGGCCCAGGCGGTCGCGTCGCCGTCACTGAAGCGTTGCTGGACCTCATTGAGCGGCTGGTCGATCCCGCCGGCGACGTAACAGGTGTCGAGCAGCGCGATCCGCAGGCCGGCGTCCCGGGCGGCCTCGATCAGCGCCGTACCCATGGCGTTGGGGTCGTCGTAGCGGGCGCCGCCGGGCGCGTGGTGCAGGTAGTGGAACTCCCCGACCGCGGTGACGCCGGCGAGCAGCATCTCGGCGTACACGGCGCGGGCGAGCTCGTAGTACGTGTCGGGGGTGAGCGCTGCGGCGACCGAGTACATCTGGTCACGCCAGGTCCAGAACGTGCCGCGCTCGGTCTGCGTACGGCCGCGGAGCGCGCGGTGGAACGCATGGCTGTGACAGTTCGCGAGACCGGGGATCACCAGGCCGTGCAGCATGTGCGCGTCGCCGGGGTCCACATCGGTCTCCACCGTCGCGAACCGGCCGTCCGCGACGGTCACCAGGACGCGCTCCGCGATGCCGGTGGGAAGAAGCGCGGTCGAGCACCAGTACGACGTCACTTGGCGAGGTCCTTCAGTACGGCGGCCAGCGCGTCGACGCCGGCCAGGCAGTCGTCCATCTCGGCATACTCGGCTGGCGAATGCGAGACGCCGGTCGGGTTGCGCACGAACAGCATCGCGGTCGGGATCCCCGCGTCCGAGAACACGCCCGCGTCGTGCCCGGCGCCGGTCGGCAGCACCGGGGCGCCGTCGAGCACGTTCACCAGGCGGTCGCGCAGGCCGGCCGGGAAGTCCACGATCGGCGAGACCGACTCGGGCGTCACCTCGAGGGTGGTGCCGTCCCGCTCGGCGCGCTCGGTCGCCTGCTTGGTGATTGCTGCGAGCAATGATTCGAGCGTGGCGGTGTCGGCGGCCCGGGCGTCCAGCCAGGCGGTGACCCGCGACGGTACGGCGTTTGTTCCGTTGGGTTCCACCGACAGGCGGCCGAAGGTCGCGCGGGCACCGGCGAGCCGGGCCTGTTTGTTGGCGGCGAGGGCGGTCATCGCGTACGTGAGCATGGGATCGTGCCGGTCCTCCATCAGCGTGGTGCCGGCGTGGTTGGCCTCACCACCGAACGTGAACCGGTACCGCCCGTGCGGCCAGATCGAGCTGGCCACACCCACCGGCGCGGTCAGCCCTCTGCCTTGCTCCACATGCAGCTCGACGAACGTCCCCATCCGCCGCAGAAGCGGCGAAGGCCCGAGACCGGCCGGATCGATCCCGGCCCCTTCCAACGCTTGTCCGAGACGCACCCCGGCCCTGTCCGTCAGCTGAAGCGCCTTCTCGGCCGACAGAACCCCGGCCGCGACCCGAGACCCCAGACATGGCATCCCGAACCGCGACCCTTCTTCCTCCACAAATGCCCCCACCCCGATAGGCACCCGAGGCTCGAACCCCTCCGCCCGCAACCGATCCAGAGCCGCCAGCGCAGACACCACCCCCAGAGGCCCATCAAAAGCCCCACCATCAATCACCGAGTCCAGGTGACTACCCGTCACCACTCCCGGCGCGTCACCAGCTCCCCACCAGGCGATGAGGTTGCCGATGCCGTCGGATTCGACGGTGAGGTTGCGGGCGGCGCACTGGTCGAGGAACCAGTGCGTCGCCTCGCGTTCGGTGGGGGTCCAGCCGCCGCGGGTGTAGCCGCCGGTGTCGGGGTCGCGGCCGATGGCGGATTGGTCGGCCCAGAGGGATTCGAAGCTCAAGACAGTGGGTTCTTCGCCAGCCAGTCCTTGGCGACCGCGTCCGCGCTCTCCTTGTTCACGTCGATCCGCTTGACCAGGTCGGTCAGCACGTCCGTGGTCAGCTTGGCGTCGACGGCGTTCAGGGTCGCCACGATGTCGTCGGACTTGTGGTCGGTCCGGATCAACGGAACGATGTTGTTCGGCGGCAGGATGTTCTCCGGGTCGTCCAGCTGGACCAGACCCTCGTCCTTGATCACGGACTGCGTGGTGAACAGGTTCGTCACCTGGATCTGGTTGTCCAGCAGCGCCTTGATGCTCAGCGGACCGCCCGCGTCCAGCGTCTTGTACTCCTTGAACTCGACGCCGTACTTCTCCTTCAGCCCCTTCAGACCCGCCGACCGGACCTTGAACTCGGAGCTGCCGCCCGCGACCAGGTTCTTGTCCTTCAGGTCACCCAGCGACTTCAGGCTGTACTTGTCCGCCGTCGCCTTGGTGACCACGATCGTGTCCTCGTCGGCGGCCGGCGACTTGTCCAGCACCTCGAGCCCGGACGGCAGCGCCTTCTTCAGCGCGTCGTACGCCTTGTCGGCGTCGGTCTCGGTGGAGTTCTTGTCGAAGTACGCCAGCGCGGCGCCGGTGTACTCCGGCACCAGGTCGACGGACCCGTCCTTGATCGCGGCCATGTAGGTCTCGCGGTTGCCGATGTTCGGCTTCTTCTTCACCTCGATGCCCTTGGCGGCCAGGGCCTGGCCGTAGATCTCCGCCAGCAGCTGGCTCTCGGAGAAGTCGGCGGACCCGACGGTGATGCTGCTCACCTTCGACGGCGCGGGCGAGGACCCCGCGTTGTCGTTGCCGAGCTGGTCGCCCCCACCCCCGCAACCGGCCAGGCCGAGCACCGCCACCCCGGCGATCGCAGTACGGATGAGTGTGGATCTCAACACGAGAGCCTCCAGTGTTCTCGTTCAGCCACCGGCCGGTGCCGATGGATGTGTCTCAAGTTCATCAGGTACCCCGGACAGTTCAGCCGATCTTCAGTCCCGGCGAGACCGTGATCCGCCCGATCAGCGCGAACAGCGCGTCGAGCAGCAGCGCCAGCAGCGCCACCAGCAGCGCGCCGGTGAACATCTGCGGGAAGTCGCGCAGCTTCAGCCCGTCGATGACGTACCTCCCGAGGCCGCCGAGCGACACCAGCGCCGCGATGGTCGCGGTCGACACGATCTGCAGGGTCGCGCTGCGGATCCCGGAGATGATCAGCGGCATCGCGATCGGGATCTCCACCTTGGTCAGGATCTCCTGCCCGGTCATCCCCATCCCCCGTGCGGCGTCGATCGTGGCCGGATCGACACCCGAGATCCCGGCGTACGTCGACGCGAGGATCGGCGGGATACCGAGCGCGACCAGCGCGATCAGCACCGGCAGGAACCCGATCTGGTCGGTCAGCAGCACCGCCAGCATCAGCAGGCCGAGGCTCGGCAGCGCCCGCGCCGCGTTGCCGGTGTTGATGGCCAGGAACGCGCCGCGCCGGGTGTGCCCGATCCGCAGCCCGATCGGCAGCCCGATCGCCGTCGACAGTCCGAGCGCGGCAAACGTGTACCAGAGGTGTTCGAGAATGCGCGCCCAGATACCTTCGGGGCCGGACCAGTTGTACGAGTCGGTCAGGTACTCCCACATGTCAGGCCACCTCTCCCACAGGGGTTGCGACGCGGGCCCACGGGGTCAGCACCCGCTGCAGCGTCACGAGCACGAGGTCGGCGAGCAACGCCAGGGCCAGCGACAGCACGACACCGACCACGACCGGGGTCAGGAAGTCCTTCTGGAAGCCGAGCGTGAACAGCTCCCCCAGGCCGCCGATCCCGATCACCGCGCCGACGCTCACCATCGAGATGTTCGCGACCGTGACGACGCGCAGCCCGGTGAAGATGACCGGTACGGCGATCGGCAGGTCCACCGCGACCAGCCGGTGCAGGGAGCCGTACCCGACCGCGATCGCGGACTGCCGGACGTCGGGTGGGACGGAGCGGAGTCCGTCGATCACGTTCCGGATCAACAGCGACACCGTGTAGATGGTCAGCGCCACGATGATGTTCACCGTGGACAGCACCTTGGTGCCGAGGATCGCCGGCAGCACGATGAACAGCGCGATCGACGGCAGCGAGTAGAGGATGCCGCCGAACGCGACCAGCGGATTCGCCAGCCACCCATAGCGCGTCGCGACGTACCCGAGCGGCACCGAGATGATCAGCCCGAGGATCACCGGAATGATCGCCAGGTACACGTGCTCGACCAGCTGGTCCCAGATCAGCCCGAGGTTGTCCGCTATCCAGCTCATGAGCGGAGCGCCTCGGCGACCGTGGCCTGGTCGATGACGCCGATGGCCTTCCCGTCGTCGTCCACGCAGACACCGCAGCCGGTCGGCGAGGTGAGTACAGCGTCCAGTGCCGCGCGTAACGAGTCGCCGCGCTTGAACACCGCGCCGAGCGGCAGCAGCTCCTGCGAGCCATTGCGCCATCCGAGCGGTACGCCGTCCTGCAGGGCGAGCGCGTCCGGCAACGGCCGCACCGGCAGCTCTTCGGGGTGCACGAACGTCAGGGCACGGTAACCCCGGTCCCGCCCGACGAAGTCACGGACGAAGTCGTCGGCGGGCTCGGCGAGGAGCTCGGCCGGCGGCGCGAACTGGGCCAGCTTGCCGCCGACGCGCATCACCGCGATGGTGTCGCCGAGCTTGATCGCCTCGTCGATGTCGTGGGTGACGAACACGATCGTCTTGCCGATGTCGCGCTGCAGCCGGAGCAACTCCTCCTGCAGCTGGTTGCGCACGATCGGGTCGACGGCGCTGAACGGCTCGTCCATCAGCATGATCGCCGGGTCGGCCGCCAGCGCCCGGGCGACGCCGACTCGTTGCTGCTGGCCACCGGACAGCTGCGCCGGATACCGCTCGGCGAGCTTGAGGTCCAGGCCGACGCGTTCGAGCAGCTCCATCGCCGTACTGTGCGCCTTGCGCTTGTCCCAGCCGAGCAGCTTCGGCACGGTCGCGACGTTCTCCACGACGGTCTTGTGCGGGAACAGGCCGGCGTTCTGGATCACGTACCCGATGCCGCGCCGCAGCGCGACCGGGTCCTGGGAGTTGATGTCCTCGCCGTCGATCGAGATGGTGCCGCCGGTCCGCTCGATCGTGCGGTTGATCATCCGCAGCGACGTGGTCTTCCCGCAGCCGGACGGGCCGACGAACACGGTGATCTGGTTGCTCGGGATCCGCAGGGACAACGCGTCGACGGCGACGGTGCCGTCCGGATACCGCTTGGTGACGTCCTCGAACTCGATCATGGCGCCCCTTCGCGCTCGTTGGTCGCCCAGTTGACCCTAGCGGAACGAAAGACCGAATCCACGCGGTAGCGCGGTCTCTCACCCTGTGGGAAAGTGCACCGTAGCACTACAGATTGCCACGGTCGCAGACAGTTAGCCCTCGCGCATCGGAACCCGGACGCCGCGCTCGTCCGCGACCTCGACGGCCTTGTCGTAGCCCGCGTCGACGTGCCGGATGACGCCCATCGCCGGGTCGTTGGTGAGCACCCGCTCCAGCTTCTGCCGGGCCAGGTCGGTGCCGTCGGCAACCGATACCTGGCCGGCGTGGATGGACCGGCCGATGCCGACGCCGCCGCCGTGGTGGATCGACACCCAGGACGCGCCGCTGGCCACGTTCACCATCGCGTTCAGCAACGGCCAGTCCGCGATCGCGTCCGAGCCGTCGAGCATGCCTTCGGTCTCCCGGTACGGCGACGCCACGCTGCCGGTGTCCAGGTGGTCGCGACCGATAACGATCGGCGCCTCGAGTTCACCGGAGGCCACCATGTCGTTGAACCGGAGGCCGGCCTTGTCGCGCTCGCCCTGGCCGAGCCAGCAGATCCGGGCCGGCAGGCCCTGGAACGCGACCCGCTCGCCCGCCATCTTGATCCACCGGCTGAGGTGCTCGTTGTCCGGGAACAGGTCCAGGATCGCCTGGTCGGTCTTCGCGATGTCGGCCGGGTTGCCGGACAGCGCCGCCCACCGGAACGGGCCCTTTCCCTCACAGAACAACGGCCGGATGTACGCCGGCACGAAGCCGGGGAACTCGAAGGCGCGGCTGTAGCCCGCCTTCCGGGCCTCGTCGCGGATCGAGTTGCCGTAGTCGAAGACCTCGGCGCCCGCGTCCTGGAAGCCGACCATCGCCGCGACGTGCCGCGCCATCGAGGCCTGTGCGCGCTCGGTGAAGCCCTTCGGGTCCTTCTCGCGGGCGGTCGCCCAGTCCTCGAAGTCGATGCCGACGGGCAGGTACATCAACGGGTCGTGCGCCGACGTCTGGTCGGTGACGATGTCGATCGGCGCACCCAGCTCGAGCAGCTCGGGAACGATCACCGCGGCGTTGCCGAGGACACCGATCGACAGCGGCCGGCGCGCCTTCTTGGCCTCTTCCGCCAGCCGCAACGCCTCGTCCAGGGAGGACGCCCGGACGTCGAGGTAGCGGTGCTCGATGCGGCGCTGGATCCGCGACTCGTCGACGTCGATGCAGATCGCCACACCGTCGTTCATCGTCACGGCGAGCGGCTGCGCACCGCCCATGCCGCCGAGGCCGGCGGTCAGCGTGATCGTCCCGGCGAGCGAGCCGCCGAACTTCTTCTCCGCGACCGCGCCGAACGTCTCGTACGTGCCCTGCAGGATGCCCTGCGTGCCGATGTAGATCCACGACCCGGCCGTCATCTGACCGTACATCGTGAGGCCCATCGCCTCGAGCTTGCGGAATTCCTCCCAGGTGGCCCAGTCGCCGACCAGGTTCGAGTTCGCGATCAGCACCCGCGGCGCCCATTCGTGCGTCTGCATCACGCCGACCGGGCGGCCGGACTGGACGAGCATCGTCTCGTCGTCCTTCAGCGTGGTCAGCGTGCGCACCATCGCGTCGAACGAGTTCCAGTCCCGGGCGGCCTTGCCGGAGCCGCCGTACACGACGAGTTCGTCGGGGTGCTCGGCGACCTCCGGGTCGAGGTTGTTCTGCAGCATCCGCAGCGCGGCCTCCTGCTGCCAGCCGCGGGCGGTGAGCGTGGTGCCGCGGGGTGCGCGGACGGGACGTGGTCCGGACATGGGTGATCCAGCCTTTCTAGGAAAGTGGGCCGGTGACGGCCTCGGCAGCGGTAACATAGGTGCCATCGGCAACAAGCCGGACGGAGTGCTCGAGCTCGGGCGCGAGGAAGCGGTCGGTGGCCGGCCCCTCGACGTGCTCCCGGAGGGCTGCTCTGGCCGCAGCCGTGGCCGGGGCGGGCGTCAGCGGCGCGCGCAGGTCGAGCGCCCGTGCGGCGGTGAGGATCTCGATCGCCAGCACCCGCTCCAGGCCGTCGACGGCCCGGCGCAGCTTGCGCGCGGCGGACCAGCCCATCGAGACGTGGTCCTCCTGCATCGCGCTGCTCGGGATCGAGTCGACGCTGGCCGGGACCGCCAGGCGCTTCAGCTCGGAGACGATCGCGGCCTGCGTGTACTGCGCGATCATGTGGCCGCTGTCCACGCCCGGGTCGTCGGCCAGGAACGCGTTCAGCCCATGGCTGCGGGCGACGTCCAGGAACCGGTCGGTACGGCGTTCGCTGATGCTTGCCAGGTCCGCGACGGCGATCGCCAGGAAGTCGAGCACGTATCCGACCGGGGCGCCGTGGAAGTTGCCGTTGGACTCGACCCGGCCGTCCGGGAGTACGACGGGGTTGTCGATCGCGGCGGCCAGCTCACGGCCGGCGACGGTCGCCGCGTGTGCCGCGGTGTCGCGGGCGGCGCCGTGGACCTGGGGCGAACACCGCAGGGAGTAGGCGTCCTGCACCCGATTGCAGTCCGGCCCGCGGTGGCTGGCGACGATCGCGCTGTCCTTCAGGATCGCGCGCAGGTTGGCGGCGGCCTTCGCCTGACCGGGATGGGGCCTCAGAGCTTGCAGGTCCTCGGCGAAGACCCGGTCGGTGCCCAACTGGGCCTCGACGCTCATCGCGGCGGCCAGGTCGGCGGTCTTGAACAGCCGGTCGAGGTCGGCGAGCGCGAGCAGCAGCATGCCGAGCATGCCGTCGGTGCCGTTGATCAGCGCGAGGCCTTCCTTCTCGGCCAGCACGACCGGCTGCAGACCGTGCTGGGCCAGCGCCTCGCCCGCGTCGAGGAGGTTGCCGTCGGCATCGCGGACCTTGCCTTCGCCCATGACCGCGAGAGCGACGTGGGACAGCGGCGCGAGGTCACCCGAGCAGCCGAGGCTGCCGTACTCGTGCACCACCGGTGTCAGCTGCGCGTTGAGCAGACCGGCGTACGCCTGGGCGGTCTCGACCTTCACGCCGGTGCGGCCGGTGGCGAGCGTCGACAGCCGCAGCAGGGCCAGTGCCCGGACGACCTCGGTCTCCACCTCGGGGCCCGAGCCTGCCGCGTGCGAGCGGATCAGGCTGCGTTGCAGCTGCGCCCGGAGCTCCGGCGCGATGTGCCGCGTCGCGAGCGCGCCGAATCCGGTCGAGACGCCGTAGTGCGGGGTGTCCGCGTGGGCCAGCGCCTCGATCGCGGCGCGTGACTTCGCGATCTCCTCGAGTGCCTGGTCGTCGATCCGTACCTGCGCGCCGTACCGCGCGACCGCGACCACTTCGGCCGGGGTCAGCGGTCCGGTGCCGACATTCACTGTGTGTTCCACCCGAACATTGCACCGCGCGGGAACGATCCCCGACAGCAGCACCGCAGTACTTTCCGTCTCGGATCTGAGACAGCATTCGCGACCCTCGGTAGCCGTAGAGTCCTGCCATGGTGTTCGAGATCCGGACGGCGCGGCCGGAGGATGCGGTGGGGGTCGCCCGGGTCTGGGCAGCGGTGATGCCGCAACTGGTGAAGACCGCGCGCGCGATCGAGTTGCAGCTGCGGCATGCCCACAGCCAAGAGGTGCTGATCGCCGTCGACGGCCCGGATGTGGTCGGGTACGCGAACATCTACCTGCCGCCGCCGGACGCTTCGGCGCCTCGGGTGCGGGTGACGATCCAGGTGCCGCCGGAGTACCGCAAGCGCGGCATCGGGAGTGCGTTGACCGACACGATCACCGAGCGGGCTGTGGAACTCGGCGCGGGGCGGTTGCTGGTGGTCGTGGCCGACGATCCCGAGTCGAAGACGTTCGCGGACAAGCGCGGGTTCGCGATCGGGCGGCGGATGTCGCACTCCGCCGCCGACCTGACCGCCGCGCGCGAGCCACTCGCTCCGCCGGAGGGATTGCGCGTGGCGACGTACGACGCGTTGGACCCGCGGCAGCTGTACGACGCCGAGGTCCAGGTCCGCGACGACGACCCGAGCGGGCTGTCCGGCGGACCGGCGTACGAGGAATGGGTGCGGACGTCGTGGGACAACCCGGACATCCGGTACGACCTGAGCATCGCTGTCCTCGACGGCGACCAGGTGTTGTCGTTCGTGACCACGACCGCGGACCCGGACCGGCAAGTGATCTGGTCGAACCTGACCGGCACGATCCCCTCGGCGCGCGGCCGCGGGCTGGCGAAGGTGGTGAAGTCCGTGGCGCTGGCCCGGGCGCGGGATGCCGGGTTCACGGTCGCGTCGACCGGCAACGACGCGGCGAACGAGCCTATGCTCGCGGTGAACCGGTGGCTCGGCTACCAGCAGACCTCGGGCGCCTGGACCGCGGAGAAGCCGCTGTGAAGCGGCTCGCGACGTCGCTGACGTTCTTCCTGGTGCTGTCGCTGGTCATCGGCTACCTGGTGTCCGGGCCCGCGTTCATGGACTGGGAGGTGGCCGGCGGGCTGTTCGCGGTCGCGATCGCCGGTGAGGGCTTCCGGTTCTGGTTGCGCCGGAACCGGGCCAAGAAGCGGGACTCGTCGAGCGTGTGAGGTTACGCTGCCGTTGTGAGCGGCAACGTTCCCGCGTCGACCCGCACGTTGCGCGTGCTGACGTTCCTGGCCACCCAGCCGGGTCCGGTACCGATGGAGCGCATCGCGTCCGCGGTCGGCCTGCCGCGCTCGTCGACGTACCACTTGCTGCGGGCAATGATCGACGAGGGGTTCGTCGTCCACCTGCCCGAGGAGAAGCGGTACGGGCTCGGCGTGGCGGCCTTCGAGATCGGGTCCGCCTACCTGCGGCATGACCCGCTGGAGCGGTTGGCGCGGCCGTTGCTCGCGCAGCTGGTGCACGAGGTCGGGCAGACGGCACATCTCGGCGTATTGCACGGGCGGGAGCTGGTTTACCTGCTGAAGGAGCAGCCGCCGCGGCCGGTAACGCTGGTGACCGACGTCGGCGTACGGCTGCCTGCCACGCTCACCGCATCCGGCCGGGCGCTGCTGGCGGAGTTGCCGCCGGCCCAGGTCCGGGCTCTCTTCCCCACCCCTGAATCCTTCGTCCGCCGCACCGACCTCGGCCCGCAAACCCTCACCCAACTCCGCCGCCTCCTCGCCGACGAGAAACGCCAGGGCTATGCGGTCGAGGATTCTTTCATCACCCCCGGCGTGGCTTCTGTCGCCAGCGCCGCCGTAGACCACGCCGGCCATCCGGTCGCTGCCATCAGCGTCACGTTCCGCACCGACACCGTCCCCACCACAGACCGCCCTGGCCTAGCCCACAAAGTCCGCCAGGCCGCCAAGGCACTCACCCGACGGCTGCACGGGTAGCAAGACAGACAACCCTCCGATCCGCCTGGATCGGAGGGTTACATCTGAGGGCTACCAGGACGACTTGGTGATGCCGGGGAGTTCGCCGCGGTGGGCCATGGTGCGGAAGCGGATTCGGGAGATGCCTGCCTTGCCGATGTAGCCGCGGGCGCGGCCGTCTACGGCGTCGCGGTTGCGGATTCGGACGGGGCTGGCGTCTCGGGGGAGCTTCTGGAGCTTGAGTTGAGCTTCGGCGCGCTCCGGTGCGGTGGAGTGCGGGTCGGCGAGGATCGCTTTCAGCGTGGACCGGCGCTCGGAGTAGTGGGCGGCGGTGCGGCGGCGGTGATTGTTGCGGGCGATCTTCGCCGTGGTCGCCATCAGCGCTCTTCGCGGAAGTCGACGTGCTCACGCAGCGTCGGGTCGTACTTGCGGATCACCAGCCGGTCGGGATTGTTCCGGCGGTTCTTCCGCGTTACATAGGTAAAGCCGGTGCCCGCCGTGCTGCGGAGCTTGATGATCGGGCGGAGGTCGTTGCGCTTGGCCATGCTGTCCTTTCTCTTACTCAGCTGAACGCCGGCCGGGTGGCGGCTATTCCGCCTCGCAGGGTACTTTGTACTGGTTATCGTTTTCAACAAGACGGGAGAGTCGATGCTGCCGGTGACCTTGGTGACGGGCCTCGACGACGGGTTCCGCAGTGCCGTGGCGTGGAACCTGCTGGCCGCCGCCGGCCCGGCCGGCGTCCTCGTGGAGTACGACGTGAGCGGCCTGAGCAGCGGCAACGTCGTGCGGACGGCCCGGACCGCCGCCGGAGTGATCGACCGCGAGGTGATCACGATGGAGCATCCGTGCGTCTCCTGTGCTCTGCGCGGCTCGTTGGTGCAGCTGCTGGCGAGCGTCGCCGCCGTCGAGCGGTACGACGTCGCGATCGTCAACGTGCCCGCGGCCGGTGACACACACGCGATCGCGACCGAGATCGACCGCGACACCGACCTGCTCGTCGACGCCGTCGTCACCACCGTCGACACGGCCACCGTGACAGCCGATCTCACCGGCGACCAGCTGGTCCGGGAGCGCGGCGTCCCGACCGCGGCCGAGGACGGTCGCGCGATCGCCGAGGTCGTCGTACGGCAACTCGAGTCCGCGAACGTCGCAGTCCTGAGCACTGACGACGACTCGGTCCGTGACCTGCTGCAGGCGATCAACCCGCATCTGCTGGTCAGGACCACAACAACCGGCCTGATCGGCCTCCGCCTCACGGTCCCCGCCGTCGAACCGGGCTCGATCGCGGTTCCGACGGAGCGGACCTTCATCTGGCAGTCGGCCAGGCCTTTCCACCCCGAGCGGCTGTACGACGCCCTCGAGGACCTGGTCGCCGGCACGTGCCGCGGCCGCGGGACGCTCTGGATCGCGACACAACACCGCAACCGGCTGAGCTGGGACAGCTTCGGCACGAACATCTCGATCGGCGTCCTCGGTCCGTGGCTCGCCGACCTCCCGGCGGATCGCTGGGCGAGCGTCGGGCAGCAGCACCAGACCCGCTCGGCCCTCGAGTGGCACCCCGAGTACGGCGACCGCGCGTCGTACCTGTCCTTCACCGGCGCCGATCTGGACGCCCGGGAATTACAGGAGCGCCTCGACGGTTGTGTCCTGCGTGCGGACGAAGCGGTCCACCCCCTGACCGATCCGTTCGCCCCCTACTTGGAAGGAAGTACCGCAGCATGAAGAAGGACATCCACCCCGACTACCGCCGGGTCGTCTTCCGGGACAAGTCCGGCAACTTCAGCTTCCTCACCGGTTCGACCCGCGAGAGCAACGAGACCGTCGTCTGGGAGGACGGGAACACCTATCCCGTCGTCGACGTCGAGATCTCGTCCGCGAGCCACCCGTTCTACACGGGCCAGCAGCGCGTGATGGACACCCAGGGCCGCGTGGAGAAGTTCAAGAAGCGCTACGGTCAGTCGTAAACCCCGGCAACATCACCAGCCCGTCACCCCCACCGAGGGTGACGGGCTGTTTGCTTGCCACTCAAGCAGTAACGGTCGCCTTGTGGCAGAACGCCTGCAGCCAGCGGCCGTCCGAACGGACGTAGACCTGGCTGATCCACTCCTCGATCTCGTACGCCGTCCCGTCCCAGGTCCCGGAACTCGCCTTCCGCGCGGTGAGGACGACGGTGTCACTCACCCGGGCAATCCGCTCGCCGCCGACAGTGGTCATGGAGTGATGCTGCAACCGGCCTGACGCGATCCAGCCGATGATGTCGGCCTTGGAGGTGACCCCGGTGGCGTCGACGGCCACCCAGTCGCCGGTCCAGCATTTCGCGATCAGCTCGGCGTCGTTGCCGATCAGCACCGCGTCCGACTCGGCCGCCTGGGCGCGCACTTCGTCCTCGACTGTCATGCGTCCGATTCTGCGCTCCCCCGCCGGCGTTCGCGTCTCGAATCCGAGACGTTCGAGCGGGCGCGGCGCTTACTCCACAGGCCGGGGCGGTTCCACACTGAGGGGATGGAACCGGTGGAACTCACGGGTGCCGGGCTGTCGCCGTTGGAGGCGGTCGCGCTCGGGCAGCGGCGTACGGCGGTGCGGCTGAGCGACGAGGCCCGCAAGCGGATGTACGAGTCCGCGCAGGTGGTGGCCGACGTGGCCGGGCGGCGGCCGGTGTACGGGCGGACCACCGGCGTCGGGGCGAACCGGGACGTGCTGACGTCCGACCCGGAGCACGGCGCGCGGCTGCTCGGATCGCACTCCACGACCGGTACCACGTCGTACCCGAAGGACGTCGTCCGGCTGGGGCTGCTGATCCGGGTCAACCAGCTCGCGGCGGGCGGATCCGGACTCGAACCGGCGGTCGCCGACGCGATCGTCGACCTGCTCAACGACGACGACCTTCCGGACCTGCACCGCGGCGGCGCGATCGGCACCGGCGACCTCGGCCCGCTCGCCGAACTCGGCCTCGCGCTCGGCGACGTCATCGACGGGACCAGCGCGCTCCCGCTGCTGTCGAGCAACGCGCTCACGCTGGCCGAGTGCTGCCTCGCGTACGTCGAGGCGTCCACGCTGATCAACGTCGTACCGCTGGTCGGCGCCCTGTCCCATGTCGCGCTGCGCGGCAACGCCGAGGTGTACGACGTCCGGGTGCACGAGGCCCGTCCGCAGCCCGGCCAGGTCCGGGTCGCGCGCCGGATGCGCGAGCTGCTCGACGACCTGCCGATCCCCCCCGCGCGAGTGCAGGACCCGTTCGGGCTCAGAGCTTTCGCGCAGGTGCTCGGCCCGGCCGTCGACCATTCCGATGCCCTCGGCAACAGTGTGCGGATCGACATCAACGCGGCGGCGGAGAACCCGTTGGTGGCCGGCGACACCGTGTTGCACAACGGCAACTGGCACGCGATGCCGATCGCGCTCGCGCTGGACTCGCTCCGGCTCAGCCTGCACAGTGTCGCCACGCTGTCGACGACCCGGGTGGCGAACCTGGTCGACCCGGACTACACGGGCCTCAGCCGGTTCCTCGCCAGCGGGGCGGAGGCGAGCTCGGGCGTGATGATGATCGAGTACGTCGCGCACGACGCACTCGCCGCGGTCCGCTCGGCCGCGCAGCCCGCGACCCTCGGCACGGCGACCCTGTCCCGCGGCGCCGAGCTGCACGCCAGCTTCGCCCCGCAAGCCGCCGTACTGACGGCCCAGCTCCTCGACGCGCTCCGCGAGGTCCTCGCCAGCGAACTCGTCACCGCCGTCCGCGCGATCCGCCTGGCCGGCCTGACCCCGGACGACCTCGCCCCCGCGGCCGTCGGCCCCTGGCTGGCGGACGCGTTGGCGGCACTCCCGGGGGACTTGGCCGACCGATCCCTTCGGGAGGACCTGGAAATCGCCCGCGGGCTGCTCACCCAGTGGGGCGACCGCCAGGTCGAACACCCGGCTGAGTCTGGCTAACGGTCCCTAAGAACAGGAGGTAGTCGCCTCCGGCGGACTCAGTCACGCTCGGGCATGCCACCGAGGTGCGCTACCTCCTGTCGTTCGGCACCCTCAAAGCCGGTTGTAGGCCTTCAGGGTGCGCAGGGCACCGACGGTCACGATGCCGCGGTACTCGAGGGTCGCGGCCGGGCCCGGCGGCTCCCAGGTGATCGCCCAGCCGCCGTCGTCCTGCTGGTCCTCGACCAAGCGGTCAAGGTGGGCCTCGAGCTGGGCGTCGGTGAAGAGCGGCCGCCAGAAGCTGTCCGGGGTCGGCGCGAGGTGCAGCGGCGTCACGCCGTACGACGGGTCGGCAGCGTCACCACGGTAATGCTGAAGCTTGGGGAGCCACTCGCGCACGCGGTCGAAGTCGGCGTCAGCGGTGTGCTCCAGGAATTCCAGCGCCTCGTGCAGACCGTGTGCGTCCTCCGGGAAGCCCGCGGCCAGTTCGGTGGCGCACCAGGCGGCGGCGCGATCACGCCACGGGTGCTCGACGCCGAGCTTGTGCAGCCGGCCGACCAGGCCCGCGGTCGGGTTGATGCCGGGCTGGTACGTCCACTCGGTGATGTGCTCGGCGCGCGGGTAGCCCTCGACCGCCGGACCGCACAGCGGCACTGCACCGTCAGGGGTCGCGACCGAATCGAGCCAGTCCACCGCCCGCCGGATCATGTCCTCGTCACGCGCACCAGCCGCGAGCATCGTGTCGAACGCGACCTCCACGTCCAGCGGCAGGCTGTCCGGGCACCGCTTGTCCGGCTCCAGGCCCTGCCCGAAGCCGCCGTCGGCGTTCTGGAACCCGCGCAGCGCGTCGACCACCCCCTGCGGGTCAGCTCCTTCGAACACCGAGGCGAAGAGCCGCCGCTCGAGCACCCGAGCGTCGCGCCGTACGAAGTCCCGTCCTGCCGTGAAGATGTCCATGCCCCCACCTTTCCCCATCCGCACCGGCAGGTCTTGAACGAATCGGACGTCAGGGTTCGAAGCGGTAGCCCATGCCGGGCTCGGTGAGCAGGTGTTTGGGGCGGGCCGGGTCGGGTTCGAGTTTGCGGCGGAGCTGGCCCATGTAGAAGCGGAGGTTGCCGCCGGCGGTCTCGTAACCGGGGCCCCAGACCTCGGTGAGGAGCTGGCGCTGGGACATCAGCTTGCCGGGGTTGCGGACCAGGACTTCGAGGAGGTGCCACTCGGTCGGGGTGAGGCGGATGTCCTCGCCGTTCGCGAGCGTGACGCGCTTCGCGGCCAGGTCGACCACAGCGCTCCCGACAGTGACGACCGGCTGGTCCTGGGCGACGTTGCTGCGGCGGAGAACGGCGCGCATCCGGGCCAGCAGTTCGTCGATCCCGAACGGCTTCGTCACGTAGTCGTCCGCGCCGGCGTCCAGCGCCTCGACCTTGTCGGTCTGGTCGGTCCGCCCGGACAGCACCAGGATCGGCGCGTCGGTCCAGCCGCGCAGCCCGCGGATCACGTCGACGCCGTCGAAGTCCGGCAGCCCGAGGTCGAGGATCACCAGCTCCGGCGGATGCTGCGCAGCGACCTTCAGGGCCGACGTACCGGTGCCGGCCAGATGCACCTCGTACCCGCGTGCCTTCAGGTTGATCTGCAACGCCCGCACGATCTGCGGCTCGTCGTCAACCACCAATACCCGAGTCACCTTGCTCCGATCGTTCACGGCTGCCGGGGACCGGCACGTCAGCTGGGGCAGTCGGGATGGCGACCACCATGGTCAGTCCACCACCCGGGGTGTCCTCGGGCTGCAAGGTGCCGTGCATCGCCTCGGCGAGTCCCCGCGCGAGCGCCAGACCGAGTCCGACGCCGACCGTGTTGTCGGTGTCGCCGAGTCGCTGGAACGGCGCGAACACCCGGTCCCGGTCCGCCCGCGGGATGCCCGGTCCGCGGTCGACCACCCGGACCTCGACGGTGTCGCCGAGCGCGCTCCCGGTGATCAGCGGCGCCCGGCCGGGCGGCGAGTAGCGGATCGCGTTCGCCAGCAGGTTCGCCACTACGCGCTCGAGCAGCGCCGGGTCCGCCTCGACCAGCGGCAGCGTGTCGGGGACGTCGACGGTCACCTGGTCCGCGTCGTCGCCCAGCTCGGAGAGTACGCCGGGCAGGATCTCGTCGAGCGCCATCGGCCGGGTGAAGACCGGGAGTACGCCGGCCTGCAGCCGGCTCAGGTCGAGCAGGTTGTCGACGAGCCGCGACAACCGGTCGAGCGACTCGTCCGCGGTCTCCAGCAGCTCGGCCCGCTCGGACTCGCTCCACTCGACGTCGTCGCTGCGCAGCGAAGTCACCGACGCCTTCGCCGACGCCAACGGGGATCGCAGGTCGTGGCCGACGGCCCGCAGGAGCGCCGTACGCAGCTTGTCGGCCTCGGCCAGCGGCTTCGCCTCGGCGGCCGCCTCACTCAACCGGGCCCGATCGACGAGGGCCGCCGCGTGCGCCGCGAACGCCCCGACCAGCCGCCGCTCGTCCGCCTCCAACTGGTGGCCCTGCAGCACCAGCACCAGGTCGTCGCGGGCCGGGATCTCCGCGTCGGCCTCCTCCGGCCGGGTGCACGTGAGAGTCCCGGCCGAGGCCAAAGGTCGCCAGACTTCGGTCAGCTCGTCGTCGTCCACGCGCTCCATCAGGCACGCCCCGGTCATCCCGAACGCCTCCCGGACCCGCTCCAGCAGAGCGGGCAGCGCGGTCTCGCCCCGCAGTACCGAGCCGGCCAGGGTCGCCAGCGTCTCCGACTCCGCGGCCGCCCGGGCCGCCTGCCTGGTACGGCGGGCGGCGCGGTCGACGACCGAGCTGACCATCGCGGCGACCATCACGAAGATCGCCAGCGCGAGGGCGTTGTTCACCTCGGCGATCGTGAACGTCCTCGTCGGCGGCGTGAAGAAGTAGTTGAGGACCAGCGAACCGCCGATCGCGGTGACCATCGCCGGCCACATGCCACCGACCAGCGCGACCACGACCACCGCGAACAGGAACGCCAGCACGTTGCTCGTCAGATTCAGCGTGTCGCCGCCGAGGCCCAGCAACAGCGCCAGCAGCGGCGGCAGGACGATCGACAGCACGAAACCCTGGATCTTGCGGCGCCGGGAGAGCGCGCCGCGCTGCCGCGGCAGCCGACCGCGGCCCATCTGCGAATGGGTGACGATGTGGACGTCGATGTCGCCGGAATCGCGGATCGTGGTGGCGCCGATCCCCGGGCCGGTGAACAGCGAACCCAGCCGGGACCGGCGACTGCCGCCGAGCACCAGCTGGGTGGCGTTCTCCGCCCGCGCGAAGGTGAGCAGCGCCGCCGGGATGTCGTCGCCGACTACCTGGTGGTAGGTCCCGCCGATCTTCTCGACGAGATTGCGCTGCTCGGCGAGCTTGGTCGGGTTCGCGCCGGTCAGGCCGTCGGAGCGCGCGACGTGCACCGCGAGGACGTCGCCGCCGGCGGACCGGGCGGCGATCCGGGCGGCGCGCCGGATCAGCGTCTCGCCCTCGGGTCCACCCGTCAGCGCGACCACGACCCGCTCCCGGGTGTCCCAGGTGGAGTCGATGTCGTGCTGGGCGCGGTACTGCTGCAGACCGGCGTCCACCCGGTCGGCGAGCCACAGCAGCGCCAGCTCCCGCAGAGCGGACAGGTTGCCGACCCGGAAGTAGTTGCCCAGGGCAGCGTCCACCTTGTCG
This sequence comes from Kribbella sp. NPDC051936, assembly GCF_040680955.1. Lineage (NCBI taxonomy): Bacteria > Bacillati > Actinomycetota > Actinomycetes > Propionibacteriales > Kribbellaceae > Kribbella > Kribbella sp. NPDC051936. The sequence continues at coordinate 272,675 of NZ_JBFAXS010000012.1, forward strand.
GCGGCATAGATGTTGCCGTGCGCCATCCGCCGGCGCAGCGCCTCCGGGGTCATGTCGACGAGCTCGATCTGGTCCGCGGCCCGCACCACGCGGTCCGGAACGGTCTCCTGCTGCGGTACGCCGGTGATCTTCTCGACCACGTCGTTGATCGACTCGAGGTGCTGGATGTTCAGCGTCGAGATCACGTCGATCCCGGCGTTCAGCAGCTCCTCGATGTCCTGCCAGCGCTTCTCGTTGCGGCTGCCCGGCACGTTGGTGTGCGCCATCTCGTCGATCAGCGCGACCTCCGGCCGCCGGGCCAGCACCGCGTCGAGGTCCATCTCGGTGAAGCTGGCGCCGCGGTGGTCCAGGATCCGCCGCGGCACCGTCTCCATGCTGTCGAGCATCTCTTCGGTGTACCTGCGGCCGTGGGTCTCGACCAGGCCGACCACGACGTCGGTGCCCCGGGCATGCCGGCGACGACCCTCGCCCAGCATCTTGTAGGTCTTCCCAACGCCGGGCGCGGCCCCCAGATAGATCCGCAGATGCCCGCGGCCGCTCCTGCTCATAGCTCCATGCTCTCAGAGTGCGGCGAGCGCGCTGTTGAGCTTGACCACGTTGACGCGCGGCTCACCCAGGAAACCGAGGGTGCGACCCTCCGTGCTTGCCTTCACCAGCTTCTGGACCTCCTCGACGCTCAGCCCGCGTTCCCGAGCGACCCGGTTGACCTGCAGGGCGGCGTACGCCGGACTGATGGCCGGGTCGAGCCCGCTGCCACTGGCCGTGACCGCGTCCGGCGGGACCTGGGACGGGGCGACGCCCTCCAGCGCCGCGACCGCCTTGCGGCGCTCGTCGACCGCGGCGACCAGGTCCGCGTTGTTCGGACCGAGGTTCGACCCGCCGCTGGCGGCCGCGTCGTAGTCGCTCGCGGACGGCCGGGTCTGGAACCACTTCGGGTCGGCGACCATGATCGCCTCGCCGTCGGAGTCCTTCTTCCCACTGTCCATGGTGTACGCCTGGCCGATCAGGTCCGAGCCGACGGTCTTGCCGTCGACCTTGACGATCGAGCCGTTCGCGTTCCCGTGGAACAGCACCTGGGCGACGCCGGTCATCACCAGCGGGTACAGGATGCCGAGCACCACGGTGAAGAACAGGAGCACCCGGGCCGCCACCCCGAACTGGCGGAAACTGCTTGTCATCGACAACTACCTTTCAGCGGAGACCGGGGATCAGCGAAATCACCAGGTCGAGGAGCTTGATCCCGACGAACGGGCTGATCAGGCCGCCGACGCCGTACACCAGCAGGTTGCGGCGCAGCATCGCCGACGCCGACGACGGCCGGTACCGGACGCCGCGCAGCGCCAGCGGCACCAGCAGCACGATGATGAGGGCGTTGAACACGATCGCCGACACGATCGCCGACTGCGGCGAGTGCAGGCCCATGATGTTCAGCTTGTCCAACCCGGGGTACGCGGCCGCGAACAGGGCCGGCAGGATCGCGAAGTACTTCGCCACGTCGTTCGCGATCGAGAACGTCGTCAGTGAACCGCGGGTGATCAGCAACTGCTTGCCGATCTCGACGATCTCGATCAGCTTGGTCGGGTTCGAGTCGAGGTCGACCATGTTGCCGGCCTCCTTGGCAGCCGACGTACCGCTGTTCATCGCCACGCCGACATCGGCCTGCGCCAGCGCCGGAGCGTCGTTGGTGCCGTCACCGGTCATCGCGACCAGGCGACCGCCCTCCTGCTCCTTCTTGATCAGCGCCATCTTGTCCTCGGGCGTCGCCTCGGCCAGGAAGTCGTCGACCCCGGCCTCGTCGGCGATCGCCTTCGCGGTCAGCGCATTGTCGCCGGTGATCATCACGGTCCGGATACCCATCCGGCGCATCTCGTCGAAGCGCTCCCGCATCCCTTCCTTGACGACGTCCTTGAGGTGGATGACACCGAGCGCGCGAGCCTTCCCGTCGATGCTCTCGGCAACGACCAGCGGAGTCCCGCCGGAGGCCGAGATGCCGTCGACGATCTCGCCGAGCCGCGGATCCGTCGTAGCGCCGTGCTGACCGATCCAGTTGTTCACCGCGCCCGCGGCACCCTTTCGGACCTGCCGGCCGTCGACGTCCACGCCGCTCATCCGGGTCTGCGCGGTGAACTCCACGAAGGTTGCATGCGGCAACTCTCCGGTGTGGCGCTCACGCAGCCCGTAGCCCGTCTTCGCGAGTACGACGATCGATCGGCCCTCCGGCGTCTCGTCGGCGAGGCTGGACAGCTGCGCCGCGTCGGCCAACTCGGTGTCGGACACGCCGTCCACCGGGATGAACTCTGACGCCTGCCGGTTGCCCAGCGTGATCGTGCCGGTCTTGTCCAGCAGCAGCGTGTTCACATCCCCCGCCGCCTCGACCGCACGACCCGACATCGCCAGCACATTGCGCTGCACCAGCCGATCCATACCCGCGATCCCGATCGCGGACAGCAGCGCGCCGATCGTGGTCGGAATCAGGCAGACCAGCAGCGCCACCAGAATCACCAGGCTCAGATCAGTGTGCGCATAGTTCGCGAACGTCGGCAGCGTCGCCGTCGCGATCAGGAACACGATCGTCAGGCTCGCCAGCAGGATGTTCAGCGCGATCTCGTTCGGCGTCTTCTGCCGCGACGCGCCCTCGACGAGCGCGATCATCCGGTCGATGAAGCTCTCACCGGGCCGGGTGGTGATCTTGACGACGATCCGGTCCGAGAGCACCTTCGTACCGCCGGTGACCGCGCTCCGGTCGCCGCCGGATTCGCGGATGACCGGCGCCGACTCGCCGGTGATCGCCGATTCGTCGACCGACGCGACACCTTCGACGACGTCACCGTCGCCGGGGATGATCTGGCCGGCCTCGACCACGACCAGGTCGCCGAGTCCCAGCTGGGTGGCCGGTACCTGTTCCTCGCCGCCGTCCGCGGTCAGGCGGCGCGCGGTGGTCTCGGTCTTGGCCCGGCGCAGCGTCTCGGCCTGGGCCTTGCCCCGGCCTTCGGCGACCGCCTCCGCGAGGTTCGCGAAGATCACGGTCAGCCAGAGCCAGACCACGATCCACCAGACGAACACGCTGGAGTCGGTGACGGCGAAGATCGTCGACGCGACGGCCCCGACCTCGACCACGAACATCACCGGGTTCCGCACCATCACCCGCGGGTCGAGCTTGCGGAGCGCGTCCGGCAGTGAGGTGAGCAGCATCTTCGGGTCGAACAGGCCCGAGGGCGCCTTCTTGGTGGTTGCCGCCGGTTTCGGGACGGGCGGCGTCGTCAGCGTGGTCACAGTCCCTCCGCGAGGGGTCCAAGAGTCAGAGCGGGGAAGTAGGTCAGGCCGGTCACGATCACGACGACACCGACGAGCATCGTCACGAACAGGGCCTTGTGGGTGGGCAGCGTGCCCTGGGTCACCGGCACCGGCTGTTGCTGGGCGAGCGACCCGGCCAGGGCCAGCGCCAGCACGATCGGTACGAACCGGCCGAGGAGCATCACCAGGCCGAGCGCGGTGTTGTAGAACGGGATGTTCCCGCTCAGGCCCGCGAACGCGCTGCCGTTGTTGTTACCGGCCGACGTGAACGCGTACAGCACCTCGGAGAACCCGTGCGGGCTGTCGGTGTTGAGGATCGAGGCCCGCGCTGCCGCGAGGCCCATCGCGAGCGAGGCGCCGACGAGGACGACGGTCGGCGTCGCCAGGATGTACATCGAGACCAGCTTCATCTCGCGGGCGGTGATCTTCTTCTTCAGGTACTCCGGGGTGCGCCCGACCATCAGGCCGGCGACGAACACGGTGAGGATCGCCAGGATCAGCATCCCGTACAACCCGGTGCCGGTGCCGCCGGGCGACACCTCGCCGAGCATCATGTGGAACAGCGCCGTGCCGCCGCCGAGGGGCGTGAAGGAGTCGTGCATCGAGTTCACCGCGCCGGTCGACGTACCGGTCGTCGAGGTCGCGAACAGCGCCGACGCCCACTCGCCGAACCGGGTCTCCTTGCCCTCCATCGCCGCGCCCGCGGCCTGGGTCGCCGTACCGGCTCCCTGGGTCTCGAAGAACGTCGCGGAGAACGTGAAGGCGGCCCAGAGCGTGCCCATCACGCCGAGGATCGCGTACCCCTGCCGCTTGTCCTTCACCATCAGTCCGAAGGTCCGGGTGATGCAGACCGGGATGACCAGCAGCAGGAAGATCTCGAACAGGTTGGACAACGGGTTCGGGTTCTCGAACGGGTGCGACGAGTTGGCGTTGTAGTAGCCGCCGCCGTTGGTGCCGAGCTCCTTGATGACCTCCTGGCTGGCCACCGGCCCGCCCGGGAGGTGCTGGCCCTGGCCGACCACCGAGGTGACCTCGTGCCCGCCGGAGAAGTTCTGGACGACACCCATGGCGACCAGCACCAGGGTGCCGACGACCGCGATCGGCAGCAGGATCCGCAGCGTGGTCCGGGTCAGGTCGACCCAGAAGTTGCCGAGCCGGTCGGTCTTCGCGCGGGCGAACCCGCGGATCAGCGCGACCGCGACGACCATGCCGACGGCCGCCGACAGGAAGTTCTGGACGGCGAGACCGGCGAACTGGACCAGGTGGCCCAGGACCGCCTCGGGCACGTAGTTCTGCCAGTTGGTGTTCGAGACGAAGGACGCGGCGGTGTTGAATGCCAGTCCGGACTCGACGTTCGGCAAGCCGAGCGACAGCGGCAGCCAGTGCTGCAGACGCTGGAGCAGGTAGAGCAGGACAACGCTGACCGCGGAGAACGCGAGCAGCGACCGGGCGTAGACGGCCCAGGTCTGGTCGGCCTTCGAGTCGACGCCGAACAGCTTGTACGTCGCCCGCTCCACCCGCAGGTCCTTGTCGGAGGTGTAGACGCGAGCCATGTACCCGCCCAGCGGCCGGTAGACGGCCGCCAGGCACAGGATCAGGAGGCCGACCTGCAACAGGCCGGCCGCGGTGTCGGACATCAGAACCTCTCGGGGAAGATCAGGGCGGCGATCAGATAGAGGACCAGAGCAGCGGCCACGACCAGGCCGGCAATGTTCTCGGCGCTCACAATTTCTCCACTCCGCGCAGCGCGGACCAGACGGCCGCGAACACGACGACGATGAGTGCGAGGTAGACGACGTCACCCATGACGGCGACACCTCACGACGAATGTGCTCATGGGTTCAACTGGACACCGCTAGCTGCCCGGTCAGGAGGGTTCTCGCAGGGCTCTCACACCCGCTGACACAGCTCTCACAGGCTTCTCACATACTTACGCCTGGCATTCCCACCGACAGACAAGGGAAGAACACACACGTGACTGAACTGGACACGCCCGCCACCGCCGAGCAGTTCTTCTCCGCGGAGACCCGGACCGCGCTCGCCGAGGCGAGCCGCAAGCTCGCCGAGCGGCTCCAGGCACACACCGACGCCCTGCTCGCGATGACGGGCGACGAGGACCACACCACGCTGTTCGAGCACAACGCCGCGCTCGAGGGCGTGGTCGAGGACTGGAACGACGCGGTCTTCGAGCACACCGGTACGGCGCCGCTGCTGCTGGACGACGCGGTCGACGACGAGGACGAGGAGGTCGAGCAGGACCAGGTGATCAGCGTCGTCTCGCGGTTCGACCTGCGCGTGGTCGACCTGGACGCGCTGCTGGAGGCCGGTCGCGCCGCGCAGGAGCGGCACCCGGCCGAGCTGGACGAGTCCGGCGACCGGGAGCCGGTCGACTCCGCCGAGCAGGCGATCTACGAGATCAGCCGTGAGGTCGGCGAGGCCTGGTTCGAGCTGCCCGGTATCGAGATGGTCGCCGGCGCCCGGGCGTACGTCGTACCCGAGCCGCCGTTCGAGCCGCTCGACGCGGACGCCGAGGACGTCGTCACCGAGCTGATCGCCCCGAACGGCGTGGCCACCCACGCCGAGACCTGGGCCTAGACCAGCAGTTCACCGTCCAGCACCGTGACGGCCCGGCCCTTCAGGTAGACGCGGTCGCCCGACGGCACCACCTGGACGACACCGCCTCGGGCGGACGCCTGGTAGCCCACCAGTTCGTCCCGCCCGAGGCGCTCGGCCCAGTACGGCGCCAGGCTGGTGTGTGCACTCCCCGTCACCGGATCCTCCGGGATCCCGCTCGCGGGCGCGAAGAAGCGCGACACGAAGTCGTACTCCGTCCCCTGCGCGGTCACGATCAGTCCGCGCAGGTTCCCGCGCCGGGTGATCCCGGCGATCGCGTCGTAGTCGGGTACGCCCGCGAGCACCGTCGCCTCGTCCTGGACGACGACCAGCAGGTCACGGAGCTCGCCGGTGACGTAGACCTGCTGCGGCTCGACCGCGAGCGCGGCGGCCAGCCCGTCCGGCACCGGCTCCTCGATCGGCCGGTTCACCGGGAAGTCCAGCGTGATCCCGTCGTCGGCGACGTCCGCCAGCAGCACCCCGCTCAGCGTCGCGAACGAGGTTTTCCCGGACACCTTCCCGTCCGCGGCCAGCACGTGGGCCGTCGCCAGCGTCGCGTGCCCGCAGAGCACCACTTCCTTGGTCGGCGTGAACCAGCGCAGGTCCCACTCCGCCTCGGCGCCCGCCGACGGGCGGACGAACGCGGTCTCCGCGTGCTTCATCTCGGCGGCCACGGACCGCATCCAGCCCTCGTCGGGCCAGTCCCCGGCCTCGAGCACACAGACCCCGGCCGGGTTCCCGGTGAAGGGCCGGTCGGCGAACGCATCAACCACGCGGATCCTCATACCCTCGACGCTAACGATTCCGGCGGTATCCGTTCCATAACCACTTTTCGGTCGAGTGGCCTTGAACCGCATCGCCGATCCAGGCGTATCGAAGGGTGTCCCGCACACACCTATCGAGGGGGAAGTGTCATGTCACTGCGCTCGAAAGGCCGGCCACTCGCGGTCGCGACCGCGCTGGTCAGCGGTCTTGCGCTGATCGCCCCGGCCACGGCCGACGCACACCGGTCCCATTCGCCACTCGTCGTACAGCAGGTGAACCTGGTCTCCGACCAGGCCGGCAAAGCCGCACTCCAGGACGCCGACCTCGTCAACCCGTGGGGTCTGTCGCTCGGCGCGACCACCCCGCTGTGGTCGTCGAACAACGGTACGTCGTCATCCACGCTCTACTCGTCCGCACCGGGTTCCAGCACCGCGACCAAGGTGCCCACAGTCCGGGTGACCCTGCCGGCGCCGACCGGGCAGGTGTCCAACCCGGGCACCGGCTTCGTGCTCAGCAACGGCACCACCAGCGCGCCGGCCCGGTTCATCTTCGCCACCGAAACCGGTCAGATCGCCGCCTGGAGCCCCCAGGTCGACGCGTTGATCGGCCCGGCCGAGATCAAAGCCACGACGCCCGGGGCGGTCTACAAGGGGCTGGCGCTCGCGACAACCAGATCAGGGGACCGGTTGTACGCCGCCAACTTCGCGCAGAAGCGGATCGACGTGTTCGACAGCTCGTTCCACCCGGTGAGGCTGCCGCGCTGGGCGTTCCGCGACGTCCGGCTGCCCCGGGGCTACGCACCCTTCAACGTGCAAACGCTGAACGGGCGGATCTTCGTCACCTACGCGCTGCTCGACCCCAAGACGAACGACGAGATCGCCGGGCCGGGCCGCGGGTTCGTCGACGTCTACACGGTCGGCGGCAGGCTGATCACCCGCGTCGCGTCCCGCGGCACACTGAACGCCCCGTGGGGTCTCGCGCTGGCCCCCGCCGCCTGGGGTCTGCCTGCCGGCACGCTGTTCGTCGGCAACTTCGGCGACGGGCACATCAGCGTGTTCCGCCCGTCGTACGGCCGTTATCACTTCGCCGGCCAACTGCGTGGCAGCAACGGCAAGACGCTGGCGATCGACGGCCTCTGGGCTCTCCTTCAGGGCACCGCCACGACCGGGGGCACCGACGTCCTGTGGTTCTCCGCGGGCCCCGACGACGAGTCCCACGGCCTCCTCGGTCAACTCAGGCGTTGAGAGCTTTCTCGAACCAGTGGTGGGCGTAAGGCTCGGCGTTGAAGGCCGGAACCTCCTGGTAACCAGCTGACCGGTAGAGCGCGATGGCTTCGGTCAGGTTGCGGTTGGTCTCCAGACGTACGGCGGGTGCGCGGTGCGCAGCCGCCGTACGTTCGAGCTCGGCCAGCAGGCGGCGGCCGAGCCCGAGGCCTCGTGCGTCCGGCGAGACCCACATGCGCTTGATCTCGGCCGGTTCGTCGCCGTGCAGCTTCAGTGCACCGCAGCCGACCGGCTCTCCGTGAAGTGTTGCCAGCAGCAACAAACCCGCAGGCGGTGTGAGCTCGGCGTTGTCCGCCGAGATGCTGCGCGCCGGGTCGAAGCCGGCGTCGAAGCGTCGCCCGAGCTCGGCGAAGTACTCCGCCAAGCAGTACTGCGCCGCCGGCAGCCGCGGGTCCACCAGCTCGACCCGCACCATCGACGCCGTGAGCAACCGCGTGACGTCGTCCATCGCCGCGATCAACCGCTCCCGCTGCCCCTCGCTCAGGGGCTCCAGAATCGCGGCGGCGAGCTCGTCGGAGCGTGCGTCCAGCACCCGCCGCTCAGCGAGGCCGTCCGAGGTCAACCGCGCCATCCGGACCCGCCCATCCGCCGCGCCGGGCTCGACCCGGACCAGTCCGGCGCGTTCGAGCGAGCGCAGCAACCGGCTCACGTACCCGGAGTCGAGATCGAGCCGGGCGCGCAACGAACGCACGTCACACCCGTCCGGCCCGATCTCCCACAGCAACCGGTCCTCCCCGAGCGGCCGGCCGCGCGCGAGGTAGTCCTCCTGCAAGGCCCCGACCCGCTGCGTCACCAACCGGTTGAACCGACGTACCTCCGTCACACCCATTCTCTGACTTTAGTCAGGTATTTCTTCGGGCGACAGCTTGGATCGCCCGGACGCGGCCGTCGGTCAGTGCGGCGGTCAGGTTCTCGAGGCGCATTCGGAAGTCGGGGACGAACGCCTGCAGCCCGAGCGGGGCGGGCGGGAGCGACTGGATCGTTTGCATCAGGGGTGCGATCGTCTCGGTCAGATCCGCCCAGTGCTCGACGGCGAGTCCCGCGGTTTCGAGGACCTTGCGCAGCTCGTCCGGTGCGGCGAGGTGGGAGTGCTCGACTCCGTCGGCCCACGGCATCGGGTAGTCGAGCTCGCGCCCGTCGCCGGCTGTGATGTCCCACAGCGCCAATCGACCGCCGACCCGTAGGACGCGCCGCGCTTCATGGTAGAGACGACGCTTGTCGGCCACGTTCATCTGGACGTGCTGGCTGAACACCACGTCGAACTTCGAGTCGTCATACGGCAGCGCGGTCACATCTGCCTGTCGTACGTCGATCCTGTCGTCGAGGCCGACCAGGCGGTTGAGCCATGCGGCGATCTCGCAGTACTCGTCCGACAGGTCGACGGCCGTCACGGCACAGCCGAAGCTCGACGCGACGTATCGCGCCGTGCCGCCGATGCCGGCACCCGCATCCAGCACCGCGCTGGTCTCGGTGATGCCGATCAGATCGGCCAGCTGGACGGTCGCGAGCCGTCCGCCGGTGTGATAGTCCTCCAGCAGCGCGAGATCCTCGGCGCGCAAGCCGTCCAGATCTTTGCCTGCGGCAACCAGCGCCTGTTCGATGCCTCGCCGGGCCGCGCCCGTCCGGTACGGAATCATGGTCTCTCCCTTTGTGGACACTGTCCACATTAGCTCAACTTAGTGGACAGTGTCCACATTGTTATCCTGAGCCGGTGAACGACCCCGAAGCAGCACTCCCGCGACGACGGCGCCCGCGCGGCGACGTCCGCGCCGGCCTGGTCGCCGCCGGTCTCGAGCTCGCGCGGACCGGGGGTCCGGACGCCGTGGTACTGCGGGAGGCGACGCGGATCGTCGGCGTCGTACCGAACGCGGCGTACCGGCATTTCGCCGATCGGGACGAACTGCTCGCCGAGGTGTGCAGCGCGGCGATGAACGCGCTGGCCGAGCGGATGACCGCGGGAATCGGCCGGGTCCGCGGCGGGGCCGGCGCGGCGCAACGCCGGCTGGCCGCGATCGGGACGGCGTATCTCGAGTTCGCTCGCGAGGAGCCCGGCCTGTTCGCGACGGCGTTCGCGGTCCCACAGCAGCATGGCTACGACGAGCGGAACGGGACTCCTCTGGGCCTGCTCCGCGACGCGCTCGACGAGCTGGTAGCGGCGGGCGTCCTCGATCGGCAGCGACGCGAGGGCATCGAGTACCCGATCTGGTCGATCGTTCACGGCACGGCTGTCCTCACCGGCCAGGGACCGCTCCGCGATGCGCCCGCGGCCGAGCTCCGCCGGATCGAGGCTCGGACGCTGGCGTTCATCAACAACAGCCTCACCTGAACGAGGCCGGACCCAGCTGGGCCCGGCCTCGGCGTTCTGTTCTTGTCAGTCGATGGGGCGGAGCTCGTCGGCGTACGAAACGGAGACCCTGCGCAGTACGCCGTCCTTCACCGAATACTGCCCCATCCGCCACAGCGGCGGGCTGTAGGCGTGCACCGTGACGCTGCCCTTGTCGAGGCCGGTCAGGCGGTGGATGTGGTCGGGGCCGAAGCCGTACACGTCACCGGCCTCCACCTCGGTCTCGATCGAGTCGGTGCCGATCGCGAGGTTGTGCTCGACGAGCTTGCCGCGGGCGACGGCGACCGCACCGGAGGAGACGTCGTGGTCGTGCCAGCCGGTGTCGTTCACGGGGGTCCAGCAGATCAACCACACGTCGACGTTCGCGTCCCGGTGCAGCGAGGCGAAGACCCGCTCCTCGTCGCTGTACGCGACCTGGTCCTCCCACAGATGCGGCTGCGCGGCGATGGACGCGGCCAGCTCGGCCAACTCCGCGGGCGTCAGGTCACGGCCCGGAAGGTTGTCCAGCGACAAACAGTTGTTGAGCTCCACGAGCCGGCTGGCCTGGCGCGCCGGGACGTCGGGTACGTCGATTGGCTGGGCAGTCACTGCACTCCCCTCTCAGGAGATGTCCGGCTGCCGAACATCAGCCGGTGCGGATTGTCGTGGCGGATCACCGCGGTCGCGGCGTCGCCCTGGCGGAGGTCGGCGGCGTCGGCGTACGGCCGGTCGGTGCCGTGCACCACCTGGTCGATGCCGAGCACTCGCGCGACCGCGTCGATCCCCTGCGGGCCGTAGCTCGAGGTGTCGACGTACAGATTCGGGTCGATGGTGCCGAGCCGACCGCCGCGGGCGGTCAGCCGTTCATGGTGCACCGGCGCGAGGCCAGCCGCGGCGACGAAGCACAGCCGCAGCTTGGGGAACTCCCGTCGCCCACCGAACGCGTGCCACGCCCACCACGCGGCCTGCAGCTGTGCGGTGTAGTCGACGACCGGCGCCCACCAACCTGGCGCATCGGTCGATCGCGCCTTGCCGGGGTGCACGAGGATCGGCTTGTTCTTGCGCTCGGCGGCGCGCAGCAACTCGCCCTGCACCTCCCAGCCACTCGGGGTGGTGAGCACGTGCGCAGGCAGCTGAAGTCCCAGGAATCCCTTGTCCAGCAGGGCTTCCAGCCCTTTCACATCAGCGTCTCGCAGGTCGGCGGACGCCCATGCGCGGAACGGCTCGGAGAACTCCGCGGCGCCGTCGTGCCAGGCTTGGAGGAGTTCCGCGTCGCCCAGCTCCTCGACACCGAGCGGGCTCGACAGCGACACGGCAGCCAGCGCCGTACCGGCGTCCTGCTCGATCGCGACCCGCTTGCCGAACTCATGCGCGGCCGGATCCACCTCGTACGGCGCCTCGGTCGCACAGTGCAGCGTCCACCCGTCGAGGTACGGCGGCTCACGACGGGCCCGCAGCCGATCCACGAACGCCTCCGGCCAGAGGTGCTGATGAACGTCGATCATCGGACCCTCCTCACGCCGGTTTGATCAGATTGAAGCGCTTCAGTACGACTAGAGTGAAGCGCTTCAAAGCACCGCCTGTCAAGTCCCGCCCCCACCCGCCGGACACCAACCACCCCATCCCCGTCACCGCTGCACCCACCGCCCCACCATCCGCCCGGCTGGCCGCTCGCCCCCCGGCGGCCGCCCGACCGTTCGAGTGGTCAACCCTCGAGGTTGCCCGTTCCCCCACCGGCATGACACCTGCCAACCGGCGAGCTGAGGGGTGAACCTCGGGGCCGGTCGGCGTCGTCGTCTGGATTTGTCCGTGGCTGCGGCTAGGGTCGTGGACATGTCCGGAACCGGCCGGAGGCCAACCCTCAAGGACATCGCCGCCGAGACCGGGCTCTCGATGGCCGCAGTGTCCTACGCACTGCGCGGTCTGCACGGCACACCCGAGACCCGCCAGCGAGTCCAGGACGCCGCCGAGCGCCTCGGCTACCAGGCCGACCCCGTGGCCCGCGCGCTCGCCTCGGGCCGCAGCGGCTCGATCGGCGTACTGTGCGCCTCCCTCGAAGACCTCTGGCAGCAACGCGTCGCCGCCGCCCTCGGCCGCGAGCTCCTGGCGCCGGACCGGAACGCCTGGATCATCGACTCCGCCGGTGACGCCGGCCGCCAGCTCGAGCTCGCCCAGCACCTGGTCGACCATCGCGCCGACGCGATCGTGGTGATCCCGATCGATCCGGCCGCGAAGGCCTGGGCCGAGATCGCCCGGGAGGTCCCGGTGATCGCGATCGGCGACGAACTGCCCGGCGCGAAAGCGAAGTCCGAGGTGATCCTCGACAACGAGACCGGCGTGACCACAGCCCTGCGCCGCCTCGCCGACGCCGGCCACCGCGACATCGCCGTCCTGAGCCCGACCCGGCGCCTCGAGGTCGAGCGCCCCGCCGAGGTGATCGCGCAGCGAGTGGCCATCGACCTCGGCCTGAAGCTCCGCCTGCTGCAGTGCCCGCACGACCTGACCGGCGCGACCGACGTCGCCCGCGCCTTGCTCGCAGACGACAGCCGCCCGACCGGCATCCTCGCCCTCGCCGATTCGATGGCCTTCGGCGTGTACGCCGCCAGCCGCGAACTCGGCCTGCGCATCCCGAAGGACCTGTCCCTGCTCGGCTACGACGACCAGCCGATGTCCCAGCTCCTCACGCCACCCCTGTCGACCTTCCACTGGCCCCTCGACGACCTGGTCACCCACGTCGTCTCCCGCGTAACCTCCGCAGTCGACACCAACCGCCGAGTCCGCCGCACCACCCTCACCCCGGCCCTGATCGAACGCGGCTCGGTAGCTGCCCCACCCACCTGAGCAGGGCAGCCACCGATACGCGACAGGTTCCACCCGATCGAAACTAGACTAATTCACTACACTTACTTTTCGTTGTCCATCATCTGGACCATTCCAGCCGCCCCGTCAGCCGAACGCCACGACCAGGCGTCGCCGAGTCAGGCGGTCGCGAGGTGCTCGGTGGTGGACCAGACCCGACGCGCGAGGTCCTCGTCGTACGAGATCGGCGACGAGCGGACTTTGTTGAAGCGGTTGTAGTAGCCCGTCGACGCCTCGGCCGCGGTTGCCAATTGGATGATCGGCTCGGCGCCCTTGTGCGTGGAGAGTGCGAACGCATGGATGGCCGCGACCTGGAGGCGGGGGAACTGCCGGCCGAGGTCTGTCCGGACCATGCCTGGATGTACGGCAACCACGTTCCAGTCAGGACGTCTTCGTTGCAGCTCGTACGTGAACAGCAGGTTGGCGAGCTTGCTCCGGCTGTAGGTGAGGAACGGGTCGAACTCGCCCGGCCCGTCCGCCAGCCGCTCCGGCTCGAGCCGCACCACGCCGCCACGCATCGGCGACCGATGCCCCTCGGAGTTCACGTTCACGATCCGCCCGCCGGGTGGGACCAGCGGCCCGAGCAGCGCGACGGTCCGCCACGGCGCCAGGTGATGTACGGCGAGGTTCAGCTCGACGCCCTCTGCGCTCTCCTGGTACGTCGGTGTCATCACGCCGGCGTTGTTGATCAGTACGTCGATCCGCTCATCCCCCGCCAGGGCGGCCGCGACCTGCTCGACGCCGCCCGACACCGATACATCCGCGGCCATAACTATTGCGTCCGGCAACTTCTTCGCGAGTGCCACCGCACGCGCCGGGTCACGTCCCACCAGGATCAGCCGGTGTCCGTCCGCGGCCAGCCGCTCTGCCACCCGCCGGCCGATTCCCGAGGTCGCACCGATCAGCACAACAGTGCTCATGCGTCAGCCCTCAACCCCGACACCCGGCTCGACGAGGAGTTCACGGTTCGATGCCGTTCAGGCCGACGGCGTTGGTGAGGATGCGATCTCGGAGGCCGGCGGGAAGTTTCGGGAGGATGCCGCCGAGCATGCGGGCCTCGGCTACGGCGTACCTGCGTTTGGGGCGACGGGCTTCGACCGCTCGGACGATGGCTTCGGCGACCTTGTCCACAGGGCCGGGCTCGAAGCGGGCCATCGCCTTCTCGTAGGCGGTCAGGTGTGCCCGATACAACCTGACGCGCGCGGGGTCAGCGTGCTGCATCGCGGCGTCCGCGGCGGCCCCGGCCCGCGCGAAGATCTCCGTCCGGGTGGTTCCGGGTTCGATCAGGACGACTGGGATCTTCCATGGAGCCAACTCGAGCCGGAGCGCGTTCGACATCGCCTCCAGCCCGGCCTTGCTCGCCGACAGCGCCGCGAGCAACGGCATCGCGACCCGCCCGGTCGGCGCACCCACGTTCACGATCCGCCCGCCGGGGCGCAGTAGCGGGAGGAACTCCCTGATCACTGACGCTGGGCCGAGGGTGTTCACCTCCAACTGTCGCCGCCACTCGTCGACCGGGATCAGTTCGAGTGGGCCCTGCACGATCACGCCGGCGTTGTTGATCACCGCCCACAACCGGTCGACCTCCGCCGCGACACGTTTGGCCGCAGCCGCGACGCTCTCCGGATTCGTCACGTCCAACGGCACCACGTGCACGCCTGGCCCGAAGTCGGCTCTTCGGCGGGCCCCGGCGTACACGATGAAGTCCCGGCGGCGCAGCAGCCCGACCGTCGCCCTACCGATGCCGCCGGTCGATCCGGTGACGAGAACCGCCCGTGCCTCTGCCATATCAGCTCCCTTTGAGATGTTCCCTAGGACATGTCCCTTAGTACATGTGCGAGCATGCACCTGTCCGGGGGGACATGTCAAGATGGGCGTCAGCGAAGGAGGCGGAACATGTCACTACGGCACGGGCTGCTCGGGCTGCTGGCCGAAGGGCCGGCCAGTGGCTACGACCTGGCCGGGCGGTTCACCGAGGTGCTCGGTTCGATCTGGCCTGCCCAGCACCCGAAGATCTACGGCGAGCTGAACAAGATGGCCGCCGAGGGACTGGTCGAGGTCGAGAGCGAGGGACCGCGACGACGGAAGGCCTACCGGATCACCGACGCCGGCGTGGTCGAGGTCAGGCGCTGGCTGACCGAGGTCGACGTCGACCACACCATGAGGCTGCAACCGCTGCTGCGATCGCTGTTCTTCTGGATGATGGACCGCGAAGAACTGCAACGGCACCTCGAGGCAGAAGCGCAGTACTACCGCCAACTGGCTGAGCAGTACCGCGACTACGCCGCCCGGAAGGACCGCGGCGAGTTCGGCTACAGCGAACAGACCCAGTCGATGCGCGTCACCATCGAAGCCGGCGTCCGCCTCTACACCGCCCTCGCCGACTGGGCCGACTGGGCCCAAACCGTCCCACCCGCGAAGCCCGCGAAATGAAGTGTGCTTTGTAGGGCGGGTGCAGCCGCCGAGTAGGTGAACTGAGGAGCCCCGCGACGCAGAGGGCACCTGCGGAGTACGCGTGATCTCCCCCGCGCCACCTATCACGATCGCTCACCAAGGGGGTGCCGGCGAAGTAGTCGCTCGCGAGAGCCAGCTCGCACCGAGCCGGCGGCAGCCGACAACTCCGCGGCGCCGGCGGCAGCTCCCAGCGGTAGCCGGAACCCCCTGCGCCAGCCGGAACCCCCTGCGCCAGCCAGAACTCGGGGCTCTAGCCGGAACTCCCGCCGCCACCTGGGAGCTGATGCAGCGCGCCAAGCGGGGGATGGCTGACGCCATACCTGCTCGGACCTGGTGCGCCGGCGAACCGTCACCAGCACGGCGGTCGGCCACCAGCGCAGCGGCACGGCTCGTGCGCCACGTGCCTGGCTGATGGTGTCGCGACCGATGCGGCGGACCTGTCGAGCCCAACCGCCGCCGCAACTGATGCCTCCGACAGCTCTGACGCCGTGGTTCTCGGGATCTCGCCGCACACCCGCCGTGCTGACACCAGCCCTCGGCACCGTCATCCGGCCTCCAGGACCGGCACGCGAGGCGATGGTGCTCTCCCGCGCGTGCAGCAAGCCGCCGGCACGGGCAATGGATGTGCAAAATGTTAAGGGCCACCCCGGTGTGGGGTGGCCCTTAACAGTGTGAATGTCCGGCGGCGTCCTACTCTCCCACGACCTCCCGGTCGCAG
>NZ_JBFAXS010000013.1:0-160525 GCF_040680955.1 Kribbella sp. NPDC051936
GGTCAGGTTGCCCTGGCCCGCCGCGACGATTCCTTGGCCGAGCCAACGAAGCGAGTGGAACCACATGTACCAGCTGGCGTTCTTGTACGGATTCAGCGACCAGTTGATGTTGCCGCCGCCGTTACCGACCTTGTACGCCGCGTACGGTCCCCAGGTGAACTTGTCGGCGTACAGGTTCGCCAACGGGTTCTGTGTCTGCAGACCGCTGAACCCGGGGCACGCGTAGAACGGTGCCGCCAGGCTCTGGACCGCCGTGGTGCCGATGTCCGTGGCCGGAGCCGCCGTCGCGGGTACGACGTTGCTCGCGCCCGGCACGAACTCGGCCGCGCCCGGCTCCTCCGGCCCTGGGACGATCTGGATGCCGGGGGGCTCCCCCGGTGTACGAGTTTCTCCTGACGCCGTTCCTGCCCCCAGCAAGAGAACAGCGATCCCCACGGCCGCAACGGCCGTTCCCCTGAATCGCATGGAGTTGTACCTCTCCCCCCACCGCCCCCGGACGCCGGCGACGGTCACTGACCGAACCGGCGCGCACACAGCGCGCCCGACCTCGGGCAGCCCGCGGAGTCCGCGGGGGCGGTCAGCTCACCGAGGTTTGATCTCCCCTACCTGCCTTGATGCGCCCGGACCGCCGAAGGTTGCGAACACGACAGAGCGCCAGGACCCCAGAGGAGTCCTGGCGCTCAGGTGTTCGTTGGTTCAGCCCATGGTCTTCTGGCCGTCGATCGCTTCCCTGACGATGTCGGCGTGACCGGCGTGCTGGGCGGTCTCGGCCGCGATGTGCAGGAAGACGCGGCGGACGCTCCAGAAGACGCCCGGCGGCTGCCACGGAGCCGCGGGAAGTTCGTAGCTGGTCTCCAGGTCGAGGGTGCGGACGAGCTCGTCGGTGGCGGCCGCGACCTTCTCGTACTCCGCGAGCACCCCGGCCAGCGTCTCGCTCTCGGTCAGGCGGAACTGGTCCTGCCAGGTCGCCATCATCTCCGGCGTGTACTCCGTCGGCGTGCTCTCCCCCTTGCCCTGCGCGAACTCGGCCCAGTGCTGCTCGGTCGCGCTCACGTGCTTGATCAGCCCACCGACCGTCAGCTCGCTGACGGTGCTCCGGGTCCGCGCCTGCTCGTCGGTCAGCCCCTGCGCGGTGTGCCGCAGGAAGTACCGGTGCTTCCCGAGAAACTCCAGGATGTCCGCCCGCTCGTTTGTCGTCATGCCAAGAACTCTAGATCCCATAGCGGTCAGCTTCTGACCTCTACAGAAAACCGTGGTGGGTTCGTGGTCGGTGCGTGGTTCGGACGTGGTTGCTTGAGTTACCGCTTCTCGTGGCGGGTGCTTGGGGGCTAGCGTTTCGCGGGGGCGGCGACAGGGCCGGTCCCTTTGTGAGCAAGGGGGTTCACTGTGGGAACGATCACGACCAGCGACGGTACGGAGATCTTCTACAAGGACTGGGGAACGGGGCAGCCGATCGTCTTCAGTCACGGGTGGCCGTTGTCGGCCGACGACTGGGACAACCAGCTGCTGTTCTTCCTGTCGAAGGGGTACCGCGTGGTCGCGCACGACCGTCGTGGGCACGGCCGGTCGACGCAGACCGGTGACGGACACGACATGGACCACTACGCCGACGACCTGAAGGCGGTCGTCGACCACCTCGACCTGCGCGACTGCATCCACGTCGGCCACTCGACCGGCGGCGGCGAGGTCACGCACTACCTGGCCCGGCACGGCGAGGACCGGGCCGCCAAGGCCGCGCTGCTGTGCGCGGTCCCGCCGTTGATGGTGCAGACCGACGCGAACCCGGAGGGCCTGCCGAAGGCGGTCTTCGACGACCTCCAGGCACAGCTCGCGGCCAACCGCTCGGCCTTCTACCGCGCACTCCCGGAGGGGCCGTTCTACGGCTTCAACCGGCCGGGCGCCGTGCCGAACGAAGCGGTCATCGCGAACTGGTGGCGCCAGGGCATGATGGGCGGCGCCAAAGCGCACTACGACGGCATCGTCGCGTTCTCCCAGACCGACTTCACCGAGGACTTGAAGAAGATCAGCATCCCGGTCCTGGTGGTGCACAGCGAGGACGACCAGATCGTCCCGTACGCCGACTCCGGCCCGAAGTCGGCCGCGCTGCTCAAGAACGGAGTCCTCAAGACCTACAAGGACCTCCCGCACGGTCTGCCGACCACGCACGCCGACGTGGTCAACGCCGACCTCCTCGAGTTCTTCCAGTCGTAGTCCATCCACCCTCCTGGCTTCGTCACGCATCAGCGCGCCCTCCCGGCGACAGTCGCCTGACGAAAGGCATCACCGATGCACCTCCGCAGAACACGTTTTCTGGCGGTCCTCGGGGCCGTCCTCGCTGTCCTGATCGCGGCCGTGACCCCGGCCGCGGCGTCGGACTCGGGCGGCCCGAGACCGACCGTCGTGCTCGTCCACGGCGCCTGGGCCGACGGGTCCAGCTGGTCGAAGGTCACCAGCCGGCTGCTCGACGACGGCTACACCGTCCGGGTCCCACCGAACCCGTTGCGCAACCTGACCACCGACGCCGCGACGATCCGCGACTTCCTCTCCACCCTGTCCGGCCCGATCGTCCTGGTCGGGCACTCGTACGGCGGTGCGGTCATCACCAACGCCGCCACCGGCAACCCGAACGTCAAGGCCCTCGTCTACGTCGATGCGTTCGCACCCGACAAGGACGAAGTGGTGTTCCCGCTGGCCGGTGCCGACTCGGCCCTCGCCGTCCCGCCGGAAAACGTTTTCGACTTCGTCCCCTACCCCGGCGCACCGGCCGGTGACGTCGACCTGTACCTCAAGCACGACACGTTCCTGACCTCGTTCGCGTCCGGTGTATCGCGCCGGCAGGCCGAGAACCTCTACCCGTCCCAGCGCCCACTCGCGCTCAGCGCCGGCTTCACCCCGTCCGGACCGCCCGCGTGGGCCACCATCCCGTCCTGGTACGTGCTCGGCACCAAGGACCTGATCATCACCCCGGACGCCCAGAACTTCATGGCCACCCGGGCGCACTCCACCATCACCCGCATCCCGACCGGCCACCTCGGCCTGATCACCGACCCCGACGCGATCACCAAGGTCATCAAGACCGCGGTCCGCGCCACCCGCTGACCGTCGATGACGGCTTGCGCACGACGCTGCGCAGGCCGTCATCACCCGGCGCGAGGTGTTGTGCGGCCCGCCCCCAGGTGTTAGGTCGGAAAAGACCAGACGAGCCGGGAAACGGTCCCGGACCGATGGTCGGTCCTGGGGAGGGATCATGGGCAGACCACGCCTCATCATCGCTTCCGTCGCTGCCTTCGCAGCCGCCCTGTGTGGAGCCGCCGTCGCTGCCTACGCGGCACCGGCCACCGAGGTGACGGTCGGCAGTCCGCCGACCCCGTTCTCGCAGAACAAGCAGAACGAGCCCGCGGTAGCGATCGACGCGCACGATCCGGCGGTGCTGGCCGCGGGGGTGAACGACGAGATCGACATGGAATCGTGCGCGGCGGGTGACCCGAGCACCTGTCCGTTCACCGACGGCGTCGGCGTCTCCGGCGTCTACTTCTCGTTCGACAGCGGCCAGAGCTGGACCCAGCCGACGTACACCGGCTGGACCGCCAGGCACTGCCTCGGCCCGGCGGTCTGCGTTCCGCGCCTCGGCCCGATCGGTACGCTGCCGCACTACTACGAGGCCGGGCTGGTCTCCGACGGCGACCCGGCCGTCGCGTTCGGACCGCGTCCGGGCCCGAACGGCACGTTCTCCTGGGCCAACGGCTCGCGGTTGTACTACGCCAACCTGACGTCGAACTTCTCCGCCAACCGACGGCTGGAGACGTTCCGCGGTGTCGAGGCGATCGCGGTGTCGACCACCGACGACGTCCGCGCGGCGGCGGCCGGCAATGCCTCGGCCTGGACCGCGCCGGTGATCATCTCCAGGCAGTCCTCGACGACCTTCTCCGACAAGGAGCAGATCTACGCCGACAACGCGGCGAGCAGCCGGTTCTTCGGTCATGTGTACACCTGCTGGTCCAGCTTCCGCAGCAACAGCCATGGGAACGCCCTGCCGATCCCGCTGACCGTGGCACGGTCGGCCGACGGCGGCCGTACCTGGATCACGAAGCAGGTCGGACCGGCCTCGAGCAACGGCGTCAACCAGCAGGCCGACGGCTGCGTCGTCCGTACCGACAGCACCGGGAACGTCTACGTCTTCGGCGTCGGCGCCCGCAGCGGCACGAACTTCCAGCTGATGTACAAGTCGACCGACGGCGGCGCGCACTGGTCCGGACCGACCCTGGTCGCGCCCGTGGTCAAGCCCGGCGTCTTCGACCCGGTCGAGGGTCGCCCTGTGATGGACGGCATCGCCGGCGCCCGCGTCGACCTGGCCGGCGGCCCGAACGTCGACATCGCGAACGGCCGTCCCACCGGCGCCGGCGCGACCGACGAGCTCTTCATGACCTGGTCCGACGGACGGGCAGGCCTGAACAATGAGCAGCTGATGCTGACCTGGTCGGCAAGGGGCGGCACGTCCTGGGTCACCCCGGCGCCGCTCGCCCTGACGGCCGGGGACCGCCCTGTCTACACCGCGCCCGCGGTGTCCCCGGACGGCAGCGACCTGTACATCGTGCACAACTCGTTCACGACGCCGTACCGCGCCAACACGACGGATCCGCGCGGCCTGGTCGGCGAGGTCCGGCACGCGAACGTGTCCGGCGGCGTACCGTCCGGCTGGACCACGCTCGAACGCGTGCCGGGCGGTGATCCCCGGGGCAGCAGTGCGAACGCGCTGATCGCGGAGTTCCTCGGCGACTACGTGTACGCCGCCGCGACGAACGACCGCGCCGTCGCGGTCTGGAACGACGCCCACGAAGCGGGCGTCTGCGGGTCGATCAACGCGTACCGGGCCTCGCTCTACACGACGAGCCCGTTGCCGGCGCCGAACGTGCTGGCGACCTGCCCGGCGACCTTCGGCAACACCGACATCCTCGGAGGCAGTTACCCCGACCCGACACCGTAAGTCGAGCGGAGCAGGGCGCCGTCCGCCGGGCGGCGCCCTGCTCGCCAAATCGTTTGCGCGCTCCGGCCGGTCCGGCCAGGCTGACCGGATGAACGACGCGCTGCAGATCCGGCCGTTGCGGGCCGGCGATCCGGAGATGATCTCCGCGGCGATGACCGCGATCGGCTGGAACAAGCCCTTGTCGCAGTACGAGAGGTACCTGGCCGAGCAGGCAGCCGGGACGCGCGACATCCTGGTCGCCACGGTCGACGACGGGTACGCCGGCTACGTCACGGTGCGCTGGGAGTCGCCGTACGAACCGTTCGGCGGCATCCCGGAGATCCAGGACTTCAACGTGCTGCCGGAGCTGCGGCGGCGCGGGATCGGGACAGCGCTGATGGACGCGGCCGAGGCGCTGGTCGCGGAACGGTCGGCGGTGGTCGGGATCGGGGTCGGGCTGTACCCGGACTACGGGCAGGCGCAGCGGATGTACGTCCGGCGTGGCTACCTGCCGGACGGCCGCGGGCTGATCTACGACGGCCGCCAGGTACCGCCGATGGAAATGATCAGGAACGACGATTCCGCCACCCTGATGTTCACCAAACAACTGCGGTAGCGTCGATGGGGTGCGTGCGATCGAGTACTCCGTGACCGGTGAGCCCGACGTCCTGACCCTCGTGGACAGGCCGCTGACGGAGGTCGGACCCGGCGAGGTCCGGGTGCGGATCCACCGGTCGGGCGTCAACCCCACCGACTGGAAGTCGCGCCGCGGCAACGAGGCCGGTACGGCGGTGCACCCCGCGCAGGTGCCGAACCAGGACGGCGCCGGTGTCGTCGACGCCGTCGGCCAGGGGGTCGACGTGGCGCTCACCGGGCGCCGGGTCTGGCTCTGGGAGGCCGCGTACCAACGACCCGCCGGCGGGACGGCGCAGGAGTACGCCGTGGTCCCGGTGCGGCACGTGATGCCGCTGCCCGACGACGCGTCGTACGACCTGGGCGCCGCGCTCGGCGTACCGTTCCTGACCGCCCACCGCTGCCTGACCGTGACCGAGGACGGCCCCGACCGCCTCGGGCCGGGCAGGCTCGCCGGGCGGACCGTGCTGGTGGCCGGCGGCGCCGGGGCGGTCGGCAACGCGGCGATCCAGCTGGCCCGGTGGTCCGACGCGACGGTGATCACCACCGTGAGCGGTCCGGAGAAGGGCAATCTCGCCGGGCTCGCGGGCGCCGACCACGTCATCGACTACAAGCAGCAGGACGTGGTCGCCGAGGTCCGGGCGATCGCGCCCGGCGGCGTGAACACGATCGTCGAGGTGTCCCCGGCGGCGAACGCGGCCATCGACGCCGCGGTGATCGCCCCGCACGGCTCGGTGGCGGTGTACGCGACCGACGGCGGCCCGACGATGGAACTCCCGGTCCGCGCGTCGATGGTGCCCAACGCCCGCTGGCAGTTCGTCCTGCTCTACACCGCACCTGAGTCCTGGCGTCCACGCGCCCTCGCCGACGTCACCGCCGCCGTGGAAGCCGGCGCCGTCCGCATCGGCCCCGAAGCCGGCCTGCCGCTGCACCACTACCCCCTCGAGCGCGCCGCGGACGCCCACGCCGCCGTGGAGGACAGCATCGTCGGCAAGGTCCTGATCGACGTCGTCCCGGACTGACCAGCAGGCAGGAAGGCGAGCGCGGCCTAGGTGGCGGCGAGGAACGCCAGGCGTTGTTGCAGGGCCGCTGCGCAGCGGCAGGTCGGGTCGTCGGTGCAGAGCAGTGCGGCGGGGTCGTTCTCGACGAGTCGGCGGGTTGCGGCGAGCACCGCCTGCTTCGGGATCCGGCGGACCCGGGCCTGGCCGATCCGGACTTCCTTCGTCGCGGAGCGCAGGGCCGGCTCGACGGCGTCGAACTCACGGCTGTCGCCGGGGATGTTCGGGAGCTCGACCCACAGGCCGTCGGCGGATTTCGCGTACCGGTAGAAGCGGGAGCGGCCGAGGTGCTGCTCGGCGAGGTGGATCGTGGTGTTCGAGGTGTGGGAGACGCCGAGCAGCAGGACGTCGCCGTCGAGGGCCTCGATCGGGCCCAGCGGCCAGTCGGGGCGCTGGGCTTCGAGGAGCCGCTCGGTGGCCGGACCGGCGGCCTGGTAGGAAAACAGCGGATGTCCGGTGCGGAACGGCGAGCAGGTCTGGCGGAAAGTTTCCGGAATCGTTCCGAGCCACCGGTCGACCGGGAGCTCCGGACGGAAGCTGGTTGCCTGCGACAACCTTTGGTCGAAGTCCGGCCAGCTGTCCGCGTTCCAGTAGGCGTTGTGCGGGCGGACCAGTCCGGGCGGTGCGGGGAGTCCGGTGAGGTCCCAGGTGCCGGCCGGCATCAGCACGGTCCCGCAAACCTCGGTCAGCGCCGCGCAGACCGCCTCCGCGCCGCCGTCGACGTACCCGAAGGAACTCAGCGACGAGTGCACGATCACCTCGGACGTCCGGTCGAGCCCGAGCTTCCGCAGCCCGTCGACGAGATCCGCTCCGGTCACTGCCTCCGTTGCGCGCATCCCGGCAATATCCCATCCGCGGCCCCCGGTCCGCCTCGCATTTTCGGACAGTTGCGCGGACAGCCGGCGAGGGTGGACCGTCGGAGATGGGGTGGTTGCCATGATGCTGGTGGTCGGCGGGACCGGAGCGCTGGGCGGGCAGGTCGTTCGGGAACTGGTCGAGCGTGGGGTGGACGTACGGTGCCTGGTGCGCTCCGGCGCCGGGATTCCCGGGGCCGCGGTGGTCACGGGTGATCTGACCGATCCCGCGAGCCTGCGGAAAGCGTGTGCGGGGACGGAGACGGTGGTGGCGACGGCCACCGCGATCGGGCGGCTGCTGGCCGGTGTGCGCGGACCGTCGATCCGGGAGACCGACGAGGTCGGCATGCTGGCGCTCGTCGGCGCCGCCGAGGAGGCCGGCGTCCGGCGGTTCGTCTACGTCTCGTACGCCGGAGTGGACGCGGGACTCGGCGTACCGATCGAGCACGCCAAACTCGCCGTCGAGGACCGGCTGCGACGATCCGCCCTGCAACACGTCGTCGTCCGGCCCGACGCGTTCCAGGAGATCCACCTCGGGCCGCTCGGGCGGTTCGATCTCGCCCACGGCAAGGTCGGCGTGATCGGCAACGGGAACGCCAAGCATCGCTGGGTCAGCACGGCGGACGTCGCGGCGCTGATCGCCGCGGTGGCGGTGGAGCCCGATCCGCCGGAGCTGATCGAGTTCGGCGGACCAGAGGCGCTCAGCCGCACCGAAGCGATCGCGTTCGCGGAGAACCTCCTGCGGCGCAAGCTCAAGGTGCAGCGGCTGCCCGCCCCGGTCGCCCGGCCGGCGATCAAACTCCTCAGCCGAAGGAACGAGGCCGTCGCGTCGGTGCTCGGCATCGGCCTGCTGTTCTCCCTGCAGGACGTGCCGTGGACCGACGAGCCCTTACGCAGCAGGGGAATCGTCCCGCACCCGACGACCGACTTCCTCCGCGAGCAGGCAGCCCAGAGCTAGCTCAGTTCATCACCGTGGCGATGGAACACCCTCCAAGCGCCGTTCTCCCGCCGATAGAGCTGAGTGACCCGCAACGTGTACGTGCGCGGCTCACCGTTCCAGCTGGCCGACGTATGTTCGTAGCCGACCGTGTACGCGAGGTCACCGCTCACGTCCGCGGAAACGACCTCGTGCACGTACGACGTGCAGTCGGAGAAGTTCTGCTCCAGCAGGCCGAAGACGGCGTCGGCCTCGGCCGCCGTCGTGCCGGTCTTCCAGGCGCCGAACACCGTGACGGGTTCTGCGGTCGACCAGATCGCACGGCGCGGGCCGGCGTCACCGTTGTGGACCGCGATCTCCGCGTCCCGCAACTCGCTCTCCACCCACTTCAGGAAATCAGCTCGCTAACTCATGACCCGATTGCACCCCCTTGTCCCGTACGGCGCCAGGGATCGCGTTCCCGTCCGGCTGGGAAGAGGTCCCCGGAGGTCCGGAGCTCGCCTCGCGGGACGCCGTTGAAGTGATGTGTTTCCGGAGGCGGGTCTTCTGCTCGGGGTCCAGCCAGCTCGCCTCCAGCGCGTCGAGGGAGATGCCGACCATGTCCTGCCACGAGTAGCCGAAGGCCGCGGCGACGGCGTCGTACTCGGCGGCGAGGTCGAGGTCGATGAGAGCCGGGTCGTCGGTGTTGACGGTCGCGAGCAGGCCGGCGGCACGCAGCTGCGGGTAGCTGTGGTCCTCGAGCCGCGGAAACGCGTTCGCGATCAGGATGTTCGAGGTCGGGCACACCGTCAGCGGGATCCGGGTGTCCGCGAGGCGCCGGACCAATTCGGGGTCCTCCATGACCGACAGACCGTGGTCGATGCGCTCGACGCCGAGGACGTCGAGGCAGGTGGCGATCGCGGAGGCCGGCGAGTTCTCGCCCTGGTGCGCGGTCAGCCGGAAACCGGCCACGCGCGCCGCTTGGTAGGCCGGCAGGTACGAGGCCGGATCGATGCCCAGCTCCGTCGAATCCATCCCGACGCCCAGCACCCGCTCGATCCCGCGGGCGCCGGACCGGCGCAGCGCGGCGAGCCGGTCGACCAGTTCCAGCCCGGCCGCCGGCCCGAAGGCGCGATCCATGTCGGCGATCAGAAAGCACCCGGCACCGGTCTCCGCCTCAGCCGCAGACAGTCCCTCGTCCAGACCGGCCACGATCGACGCCAGGTCCTGCCCGTCGGCCAGGTGTCGCGCGGGGGTGAAGAACGCCTCCCGGTACACGACGCCGTGCCGGGCCCCGTCCACCACGGACTCGTACGCCAACCGGCTCCAGTCCTCCGCTCGGACCAGGGTCGACTGCACCAGCCAGAACACCCGCAGGAAGCCGTCGAGGGAGTCGTACCGATACAACTCCGAGGGTTCCGCGACCGGCAGCGGTACGTCGTTGCGCCGGGCAAGCTCCACCACCGTGGCCGGCCGCATCGTGCCCTCCAGGTGACAGTGCAACTCCACCTTGGGCAGCGCGTCGAACGTCGTCATACCTGCGATGATGACGGCAACCTAACAAGCCTGGAAGAGACCCGTTCCCCGATAGACGGCGTGCAGGCGCAGCACCACCTCGGTCGGTGGGTGCAAGGGTGCGGGTGGGCTCGCGGTGAACTCGCGGGCCGCCGTACGGCGGAAGCTGTCGCCCGGCTCGGCGCCGCCCGCGGGAAGCTCCCACCGGCCGGAGTCGCGGCTTCGCTGGAACAGGATGCGGTCGTCCGGGTCGATCGCGAGGACCTGTGCGCCCGGCAGCAACAGCAGCCGGGAACCGACGTCGCGCCGGAGCCCGGAGAGGTAGGAGTCCACGGATGAGAGGGTAGGGCCGTGGACTGGGTACGGCGGCGGGCGGGATCCCTGCTCGGGGTGGGGTTGGTCGGCGGGCTGGTGTGGACGACGGTCGTCACGTTGTCGATGCCGAACTGGTACGACCCCGGCGAGGACTGCGCGCGCAAGGTCGGCGCCGTCGACGCGGTGCCGCGGACCAGCTGGTTTCCACCCTCGGCGAGCTGCGTGTCCGGCGACGAGGTCCGTCAGTACATGTCGACGACCCGCTCGGCGGTGCTGTCCGTGGTCGGCGTCCTGCTGCTGGTCCTGATCGCGACCGCCCTGATCCTGACCGTACGGCGGCTCGGCGGCGACCCCGGCCCGACCAGGACCGGCGGCGACGACCTCAACCGCCGCCGCCGATCGCACCTGGTGTACGGAGCGCTGGACATGGCGGTCGCGTTCGCGTTCCTCACGCTCCTGAACGCGGCGGCGATCGTCTTCGGGAGTCTTCCGGGCGCCGTCCTGTTCCTCGTCGCCGCGCTCGTCGGCCTGAGCGCGTTCGGCGCCGTGCTCGACCGGCACATGGGCCCGCTGCCGAGCACCGCGCTCGACTCCCGCCGCCGGGGTACGGTCGCCGGCCTCACGGCGTTCGGCGTGGTGTTCGCCGCGACCGCCGTCACCGGCCAGCTCCCGTTCTTCCGGTTCTGGGCGTTCCCGCTCGGCGCGATCACGTACGCCGTGATCGTCGCCGTGCAGTGGTCACGCGTCAGCAAGGCCACCCGGGCTCGATGTTCTGATTGAGGTGGAAGACGTTCTCGGGGTCGTACTCGCACTTCACCCGCGCCAGCCGCCGGTAGTTGTCCTCGCCGAAGCCCGCGATCACGCGGCTCTGCCCTTCGTTGCCGATGAAGTTCAGGTACACGTAGCCGGTGGCCCACTCCTGCAGGTCCGCACACAGGTCACGGGCCCAGCGGATCCCGCGCGCGTCGTCGCCCGCGTCCTCCCAGAGGCCGAACGGGTGCACCACCCAGGCCGACTTGCGGTGCGGCAACGGCCACGTGTCCGCGGCCCGCAGGACCTGGCCGCCCCAGGGCGCGATCAGCTGCTGTGAGGGCGACGGACTCGGCATGTCCGTGACCCGGTCGCAGAACGCGTCGACGGCGGCGTCCGGGAACGCGGACAGGTGCTCGGCCGACCAGTAGTTGCGGAACCCCGGCGGATCGTCGAGCGCCGACTGCACCACGTCGTACGGCACCTCGGCGACCATCACGCCCTCCGGAGCCAGCGCGAACATCGGCGCGAACACCTCCCGGGCGTCGGCCTCGGTGCCGGCGTAGACCATCGCGACCCCGACCAGCAGCTCGCCCTGCAGCTGGGCCGGGACGAACTCCTCGGGCGGACCGGTCAGGTACACCGCCGCGCCGCCGAGCTCGTCCGGCGCGCCGCCTTCGATCAGGTCCCGGTACGCGCGCAGCACCTGCGGTCCGGCCTCGCCCGGCCACAACAGCAACCCGAGTGTGGCCGTGGGCAACGGCTGGAGGCGGAAGGTCAGCGACGTGGCGACGCCGAAGTTCCCACCGCCGCCGTGCAAGGCCCAGAACAGCTCGGTGTTCTGGGTCTCGTTCGCGATCACCAGCCGGCCGTCGGCGGTCACGAGCTCGACCGAGACCAGCGCGTCACAGGCCAGGCCCCACTTGCGCTCGAACCAACCGGACCCGCCGCCGAGGGTGAGCCCGGCGACGCCGGTTGTCGAGGCCCGGCCGCCGGTCGTCGCCAGCGCGTACGGCGTACAGGCGCGGTCGAAGTCGCCCCAGGTCGCGCCGCCGCCGACCCGGGCGATCCGCGCCTCCGGGTCGACCTGGACGCTGTTCATCCGGCGCAGGTCGACGACCAGACCGCCGTCGGTGACCGCCGTCCCGGCCACGCCGTGACCGCCGCCGCGGACCGCGATCTCCAGCTCCCGGTCGACGCCGTACCGCAGCGCCGCCTGGACGTCGGCCGCCGACTCGCACTGCGCGATCATCGCCGGCCGCTTGTCGATCATCCCGTTGAACACGGCCCGCGCCTCGTCGTACGCCGGGTCGCCGTCCTGCAGCACCACTCCCCCGAACCCGTGGGGCCGAGCGTGCTCGATCGTGTCGGACATGGTGGGACTCCCCCCTTGCTCACTCCCCCAGGTGATCCACCGATCGTGCAACGCGGCCCGGTCGGGGTCAACGCCCGGCCGGTTACCTCGGCCTCACGTGATCGCGTGTCCACCAAGGGCTTTCGGGCGATCACGCCCCGAGACGGTCTGTGATCACCGGCCGTCCGTCGGTAGGGTCGAGGGGTGACTGATGCGGCGGTGATCGGCGGTGCGGGTCAGGTCCTGACCGAGGACGAGGTGACGGCGTTCGTCGGCGAGGCCCTGGCCGGCGCGGGCCTGGCCGGGCGGAGTGTCTGCGTGATCGTCCCGGACGCCACCCGGAGCTGCCCGCTGCCGCTGCTCCTGAAGGCGGTCACCCAGGCCCTGAAGGACAGCCAGGTCACGATCTTGGTTGCCCTGGGCACCCACGCGGAGATGACGCCGGACGAGCTGCGCAAGCACCTCGGCGGTGACTATCCGAACGTGATCAACCACGAGTGGTGGAAGCCCGAGACGTTCGCCGACCTCGGCACGATCGGTCCGGACCGGGTCGGGGAGATCTCCGGCGAGATGCTGCGCGACGAGGTCCCGGTGAAGCTCAACCGCGCGGTCGTCGAGCACGACGTCGCGCTGGTCGTCGGACCGGTGTTCCCGCACGAGGTGGTCGGCTTCTCCGGCGGCAACAAGTACTTCTTCCCGGGCGTCGCCGGTCAGGAGGTCATCGACTTCTCGCACTGGCTGGGCGCCCTGATCACCAGCGCGAACATCATCGGTACGCCGGGCGTCACGCCGGTCCGGGCGCTGATCGACGAGGCCGCCGCGCTCATCCCGGCCGAGAAGCTCGCGCTGTCGGTGGTCGCCCAGTCCGGCACCGACGCGCTGCACGCGGTCGCGTTCGGTGACACGGTCTCGTCCTGGCGCGCGGCCGCCGGGATCTCCGCGCAGACCCACGTCCGCTACCTCGACCACCCGGTGCGGCGCGTGGTCTCGGTGATGCCGCCGAAGTACGCCGACATCTGGACCGCGGCCAAGGGCTTCTACAAGGTCGAGCCGATCGTCGCGGACGGCGGCGAGGTCATCCTGTACGCGCCGCACGTCACCCAGCTGGCCGCGATGCACCCCGAGATCGAGGAGATCGGCTACCACTGCCGCGACTACTTCCTCGGTCAGTGGGACAAGTTCCGCGACCTGCACTGGGGTGTCCTCGCGCACTCCACGCACCTGCGCGGCGCCGGCACCTGGGACCCGGTCAACGGCGAACACCTCCGGGTCCGGGTCACGCTCGCCACCGGCATCCCCGAGGACGTCGTCCGCCGGGCCAACCTCGGCTACCTCGATCCGGCCGACGTCGACCTCGCCGCGTGGGAGGCCGACCCGGAAACGTTCGTCGTACCGAACGCCGGCGAGACGCTGTACCGGCTCAAGGCGTAGGCGGCGAACCTCTTCCACCGCGCGGTGACCGGCCGGTAACCTCGGGCGGTATGGCTGAGGTCGTCATCATCGGGTCCGGGTTCGCCGGGCTGTGCATGGGAATCAAGCTGCGGCAGGCCGGGTGTGAGGACTTCGTCATCCTGGAGAAGGCCGACGACCTCGGCGGCACCTGGCGGGACAACACGTATCCGGGCTGCGCGTGCGACATCCCGTCGTACCTCTACTCGTTCTCGTTCGAGCAGAACCCTCGCTGGACGCGGATGTTCGCGCCCTGGGACGAGATCCTCGCCTACCTGCGGCACTGCGCCGGCAAGTACGGCATCGCGGACAAGATCCGGTACGGCGCCGAGGTCACCGAGGCGGCCTTCGACGAGACGACCGGCCACTGGACCGTCACGGTCAACGGCGACGAGACGGTCGAGACCCAGGCGCTGGTCGCCGGCGTCGGCAGCCTGCACAAACCCAAGCGCCCGGACATCCCGGGCCTCGAAACCTTCGCCGGTACGACGTTCCACTCGGCGCAGTGGGACCACTCGGTGGACCTGCACGGGCAGAACGTCGCCGTGATCGGGACCGGCGCGTCGGCGATCCAGTTCGTGCCGGAGATCGCCCCGCAGGTCGCCCGCCTGGACGTGTACCAGCGGACGCCACCGTGGATCACCGGGAAGCCGGACCGCGCGATCGGCGGCTGGGAACGCAAGCTGCACGAGCGGTTCCCGGCCGGCCAGCGGACCATCCGCAATGCCATCTACTGGGGTCTCGAAGGCCGCGGCGCCGGCTTCGCCGGGAACCCGAAGCTGATGAAGGGCCTCGAGCTGCAGGCGAAACGGCACCTGCACAAGCAGGTCACCGACCCGGAGCTGCGGGCGAAGCTGACCCCGGACTACCAGATCGGCTGCAAGCGGATCCTGATCTCGAACGACTACTACCCGGCCCTGGCCCGGCCGAACGTCGACCTGATCACCGACCCGATCACACGGGTCACCCCGACCGGCGTGGTCACCGCCGACGGCACCGAGCGGGCCTGCGACACGATCGTGCTCGGCACCGGCTTCGACGTCTCGGCCAACCTGACCCGGATGCCGGTCCTCGGCAAGGACGGCGTCGACCTCGCCGAGCACTGGAAGCGCAGCGGGATCGGCGCGCACCTCGGCATCACGGTCGCCGGGTACCCGAACCTGTTCCTGCTGGTCGGTCCGAACACGCTCCTCGGCCACTCGTCGATGGTGTTCATGATCGAGGCCCAGGTCCGCTACGTGATGCAGGCGCTGCACCTGCTCCGGCGGCGCAACGCGACGTACGTCGAGGTCCGCGAGGAGGTCCAGGACCGCTTCGTCGGCGAGGTCCAGGGCGAACTCGGTGACACCGTCTGGAATGCGGGCTGCACCAGCTGGTACCTGGACAGTGCCGGGCGGAACTCCACGATCTGGCCGGAGTGGACCTTCGCGTACTGGCGACGGACCCGGCGGCTCGATCCCGCGGACTTCGCCGTCGTCCATTAGGTGATCACCCGGACTCCTGGAGTAGGAGCCCGGGTGTCTCGGCGTACGACCTTGGGATGAGCGAAAGACCGATCCGGAGGCCGATG
Source organism: Kribbella sp. NPDC051936 (assembly GCF_040680955.1). Lineage (NCBI taxonomy): Bacteria > Bacillati > Actinomycetota > Actinomycetes > Propionibacteriales > Kribbellaceae > Kribbella > Kribbella sp. NPDC051936. The sequence continues at coordinate 15,378 of NZ_JBFAXS010000013.1, forward strand.
TCTACGCGGCGGTCCTGAAGGACTCTTGAGACATGGAAATCCTTCAGATCGCCGGAGCGGCAGTCGTCGTGATCGGAATCGTGATCACGGCGCTGATCGCCATCATCCCGTCCGTTGTAGACCGCTGAGGTCAGTCGGCCGACAGATGGACCAGCAGGTCCTGCCGGGTCAAGACGCCCACCGGCTTCCCGTCGTCCAGAACCATCAGGGCGTCCCTGCCCTCGAGCAGCTCGACCGCCTTGGCGACCGGTTCACCGGCGCCCAGCGACGGCAGGGCCGGGTCCATGTGCTGCTCGACGATGTCGGCCAGCCGCGCCTTGCCGGAGTACAGCGCGTCCATCAGCGTCCGCTCCGACACCGCGCCGGCCACCTCGGCCGCCATCACCGGCGGCTCCGCCCGGACGACGGGCATCTGCGAGACGCCGTACTCCCGCAGGATCGCGACCGCCTCGGCGATCGTCTCGTGCGGGTGGGTGTGCACCAGCGGCGGCAGACTGCCGTCCTTGCCGGCCAGGACGTCACCCAGGGTGGTGCCCTGCCGGGTGTGCGCGAGGAAGCCGTACTGCGCCAGCCAGTCGTCGTTGAACACCTTGGTCAGGTAGCCGCGGCCACCGTCCGGCAGCAGGACCACGATGACGGCGTCCGGGTCGTCGAGCTCGTGCGCGAGCCGGATCGCGGCCGCGGCGGCCATCCCGGCCGAACCGCCGACCAGCATCGCCTCCTCGCGGGCCAGCCGCCGGGTGAGCGCGAACGAGTCGGCGTCGGAGACCTCGATGACCCGGTCGCAGATGTCGCGGTCGTACGTCTCGGGCCAGAAGTCCTCACCGACGCCCTCGACCAGGTACGGCCGGCCGGTACCGCCGGAGTACACCGAGCCCTCCGGGTCGGCGCCGATGATCTGCACCTTCCCGCCCGAGACCTCCTTCAGGTACTTCCCGGTGCCGCTGATCGTGCCGCCGGTGCCGACGCCCGCGACGAAGTGCGTGATCCTGCCCTCGGTCTGCTCCCAGATCTCCGGGCCGGTGGTCTCGTAGTGCGAGCGCGGGTTGTTCTGGTTCGCGTACTGGTTCGGCTTCCAGGCGCCCTCGATCTCGCGGACCAGGCGGTCGGAGACGTTGTAGTACGAGTCCGGGTGCTCGGGAGCGACCGCGGTCGGGCAGACCACGACCTCGGCGCCGTACGCCTTCAGGACGTTGCGCTTGTCCTCGCTGACCTTGTCCGGGCAGACGAAGACGCACTTGTAGCCCTTCTGCTGGGCGACCATCGCCAGCCCGACACCGGTGTTGCCGGAGGTCGGCTCGACGATGGTGCCGCCGGGCTTGAGCTCGCCGGAGGCCTCCGCGGCCTCGATCATCCGGACCGCGATCCGGTCCTTCACCGAGCCGCCGGGGTTGAAGTACTCGACCTTGGCGAGCACCAGCGGCTTGGCACCGTCGGTGGTCTTGGACAGCCTCACCAGCGGGGTGTTGCCGACGAGGTCCAGGAGAGATTCTGCGTAGCGCACATCTTCACTGTAGTGATACGCACGGCTTTCCCCTATTTTCACTTGCGTCGCTGTCACAGCGTGTAATCCTGTACCCATGAGTAGAGCCAGGGCAGCGAAGAAGCTGGCCCAGGCCGCAGCTTTCGGGGGCGGGGGACTCGGACTCATCGGTGCCACGTTGTACGGCGTACTGACCGCTGAGGCCGAGTATGCGAAACGCGTGATCGGACCGATGCGCTACTACCCGACTCCGGGCAACGGTCTGTACGGCCGGTATCCAGGACATCCGATCACGTTCGCCATGCTCGGCGACTCGAGCGCCGCGGGGTACGGCACCGACTCGCCGGACGAGACCCCCGGGGTGCTGCTCGCCTCCGGGCTGGCCGAGCTGGCCCAACGGCCGGTCCGCCTCGTCGACGTCTCCAAGACCGGCGCGAAGTCGACCGACCTCGCGGCCCAGGTCGACGCCGCGCTGCAGGCCGGCCCGCACGTCGCGGCGATCATGATCGGCGCGAACGACGTCAAGGCCAAGATGCCGCCGTCGACCTCGGTCCGGCTGCTGTCGGCCGCCGTCCGCCGGCTGCGCGCCGCCAACTGCGAGGTGGTGGTGGGAACCTGTCCGGACCTGGGCGTGGTCCGGCCGATCGTGCCGCCGCTGCGGTGGGTCGCCCGGTCCCTGAGTCACCGGCTGGCCGCCGCCCAGACCATTGCAGTGGTCGAGGCAGGCGGCCGGTCCGTGTCGCTCGGCTCGCTGCTCGGCGAGGTGTTCCGGACCAACCCGTCGATGTGGGGCCGGGACAACTTCCATCCGTCGGCCACGGGGTACGCCGCCGCGTCGGCGGCGCTGCTGCCGTCGGTGGCGGCCGCGATGGGCATCGGCACCGAGTCGTTCGTGCACCCGGAGCCGTTCCGCGGCGAGGCGATCCTGCCGATCGCCGAAGCCGCCGTCCAGGCCGCGCGCCAGGCCGGTACCGAGGTCGCCGCGACCGAGGTCGGCGGGCGCTCCCGCGGTCCCCGGGGCCGGTGGGCCGCGCTCCGCCATCGCCGCCGCCATCCGAAGGCCGAGGTCGACCGGGTGGAACAGCCGACGGACGCGATCCCGGTGGGTCAGTAGTTGCCGGACTTGTGCGTCCGCTGAGCGGGGACTTTCATGTCGGGAGTCTTGCCTCCGGACGGCCGGGTGGTGCACAGTCGATAACTACGCGGTACCCCGATGACGGGAGGCGAAGATGGGCTTGAACCACTCCGAGGAGACGCATCGGCGTTTGGTGGAGGCCGTGCCCAGATGCACCGGACGCGCAATGACCGAGTGGTTCCAGCTGATGAACGACGGACCGTCGTTCCTGCGCTTCGACGACAGAGTGAGATGGCTTGCCGGCGAGTACACACTCGCGCACGGGCACGCTACCGCCATCGTCCACGAGTACGACCTGGTCAAGGCGCACCGGCGAATGGGCTGAGCCGCAAAGGAGAAGAATTCGAAGACCTGCCCTTTCAGGTGGAAGGGCGGGTCTTCGTCGTTCTGAGGACCACCTCGTTGCCCTCCGGATCGGCCACCAGGTAAGGCTTCTCGGACAGCACCCGCCCACCCACCGCCGCGATCCTGTCCTCCGGGTCCGGTACGGCGAGCTCGAACCGGATCCGGTTGCGCTGCGGCCGGGGTTCCTGCAGTTGCTGGAAGAACAGCACCGGATTCAGCCGGCGCGGATCGTAGATGTCGGTGACGTCCGGCCGCGGGTCGGGCCGGTAGCCGAGCAACCGCATCCAGAACGCGCGCATCGCCGGTACGTCGAGCGCGTCGATGCCGAACTGCACGAACCGCAGCGGCGCGGGATCCGCCCGCAACCCGAAGTCCTCCGCGGCGGACTCGATCCGCCGCGCCAGCGCGGCGAACGCCGGATCCGCTCCGCCGCTGCCGTCCTCCCACGCATCCTTCCCGCTGTCGAGGACAACGCCTTCCGGCCGGATGTCGATCAGCAGCGACAGGCACGCGGCGTCGGCCAGCTCCGCCACGCTTGTCACGAACCGCGCGGTCGCCTGCGGGTAGAACGTCATCGCGCCGAACAGCGCGTACCAATCCGTCGTCCCCGGCAGCGGGTCCCCGGGCACCAGGTCGACCTCGTTGCCCTCGTCGTCGGCGAGCATCACACCGAACGGGCCGGTCGGTTCGCGGCCCGCCCGTGCGCGCGTCACCTCGGCCGCCGGTCGCACCACATCCACGTGGATCCGGTTGCGCAACGGCCGCGCCTCGTCGAGCCGTCGTACCGCGAAGGACGGGTCCCGCCGGAGTGGATCCTCGAGACAGCCGGCCCCCGCACGCCGGTACCCGAGCACGGGCTCCCAGAACGAGCGCACAGTCGCGGGATCGGCCGCATCCAGACCGAACCGCAGGCTCTGGACCGCCGCGGGATCCGCCGTCAGTCCCAGCTCGGCGGCCGTGGCATCGACCTCCTGGAGGGCGTCGGTGTGCACGCGGACGCCGGTACCCCGCACGTCCACGTCGATGGTTGCCGGGAGGGCTGCGGCCAGCGCCGCGCCGGCGGCGTGCGAGCCAGCCTCGTACCAAACAGCAGTCATGCTGATCACGGTAGAGCCAGAACCGGACGGTGCGCGTCCGGAACATCGGGCGCGCGCTCGCCGATCCGTGACCTCGCGGATGCACAATGACGGTCTGTGGAAGGGGCTGCGCGATGAGCTTCACCATGCTGGCGGTCGTCGTCGCGGTCGGCCTGCTGGGACCGGCGCTGGCGTTGCGCCGCGGCTGGCACGTCCCGGTCGTGCTCGGCGAGCTGACCGCCGGCGTCCTCCTGGGCAGGACCGGCATCGGCTATCTGACCGCGTCCGACGCCCGGTTCGCGTTCCTCGCCAACATCGGGTTCGGCCTGGTGATGTTCGTGGCCGGCACTCACGTCCCGGTCCGTGACGAGAGCCTGCGGCGGGCGATCCGCCCCGGACTGCTCCGCGCGGTCCTCACCGGCGCTCTCGCGACCGCTCTCGCCTTCGTGCTCGACGCGGTGTTCGGCACCGGCCACGTGGCGCTGTACGCCGTCCTGATGGCGTCGTCATCCGCCGCGCTGATCTTGCCGATCATCGACTCGCTCGGGCTCGGTGGTCGGCCGGTGACCGAGCTACTGCCCCAGGTCGCGATCGCCGACGCCACCTGCATCGTGGCGCTGCCACTCGCCATTGATCCGCCGCACGCGGGCCGGGCGGCGCTCGGTGCACTCGCGGTCATCGCGGCCGGGGTGGTGGTGTTCTTCCTGCTGGACAAGGCAGAGCGGTCCGGTGTCCGGCATCGGGTCCACACCGTCTCCGAGGACCGGCGGTTCGCGGTCGAGTTGCGGGTCAGCCTGGTGGTGCTGTTCGCGCTGGCCGGTCTGGCCACCGCGGCGCACGTGTCGATCATGCTGGCCGGCTTCGTCCTCGGCCTCGCGGTGGCGGCGGTCGGGGAGCCGCGGCGGCTGGCCCGGCAGCTCTTCGCGCTGACCGAAGGGTTTCTCGGCCCGGTGTTCTTCGTGTGGCTCGGGGCGTCACTCGACCTGCGGGAGTTCGGCACCAAACCCGAGTTCATCGCCGTCGGCGCGGGGCTCGGCGTCGGAGCCGTGATCAGTCACCTGTCCGGGATGCTCACCCGGCAACCGCTGAGCATGGGTGCGTTGGCGTCTGCCCAGCTCGGTGTCCCGGTGGCCGCGGCCACCGTCGGTACGTCGCTGCACGTGCTGCAGCCGGGTGAGTCGTCCGCGCTGATCCTCGGCGCCCTGGTGACGATCGCGGTGAGCGCGGTCGCCGGCGGTATCGCCGTCCGGCATGGCCTGGTCGCGGGGAAGGCGACGAAAGGGCCGTTGAACCGGCGGCCGTCGGGACCTGGCTCCACCGGCTGACCCACCGCACGCAGACGCGTGACCCTTTGTGCGGGTCAGAAAGCCGGAAGGGCCGGCCCACCTGGACCGGCCCTTCCGTTGTTCAGTACCCGCTGTCAGTCGCCACCGCGGAGGATGGCGAGGATCCGCAGGATGTTCCAGTACAGCCAGACCAGCGTGACGGTCAGGCCGAACGCGGCCCGCCAGGCCTCGCTCTGCGGGGCGCCGTGACGGACGCCCTGCTCGACCATGTCGAAGTCGAGGATCAGGTTGAACACCGCGAGACCGGCGCCGAGCGCGGCGAACAGCAGACCCATCGGGCCCATTCCGCTGATCCCGGTGTTGACGCCGAACAGGCTCAGCAGCAGGTTGATCACCAGCACGCCGGCGAAGCCCATCGTGCCGATGATGACCATCTTGGTGAACCGCGGCGTCACCTTGATCGCGAAGTACTTGTACGTCGCCAGTGTTAGGCCGGCCGTCACCAGCGTGGCCAGGATGGCCTGCACGATGATGCCGGGGTCACCGACCCAGTTCGCGATGAACTTGCTGCCGATCCCGAGGAACACGCCCTCGGCCACGGCGTACGCCATCAGCAGGGCCGGGTTCACCTTGCGGGAGAACGACAGCACCATGGCGAGCGCGAACCCGACCAGCGCACCGGCCAGGAAGACCGGCGTCACCACCGTGTCCGGAACCGTGTACCAGGCGACCGCGGCAGCCGCCACGACCACGCCCAGGGTGATCGCCGTCTTCACGATCACGTCGTCCAGCGTCATGGGGCGGCTCGCGGCCGGAGCCCCCTGATACTGCTGCGGCGGCATACCCGATCCGCCGTAACCGTAGGGGCCCGGCTGACCGTACGGAGCGGCCCCCGGATAGGCCTGGCCCTGGCCAGGCGCAAACGCACTCGACCGGTTCAGCACCGGGTTACTGCTCTGCATCTCTTCCTCCTGATGACCCACATCCGGGGCCGTATCGAGATACTACGGTCCCACCCTTAACAACATCTGAGAATCCGCCAACCATTCCACAACTAAAAACCCCGGGAAATATTCATTGGTTTCCGATGTATTCGGAGGGAATGCAGACCGGCTCAGACGTGCGGGTCGACCGGTTGCTGGGTGGTGAGGGCGGCGCCTACCTGGTCGGCGAGGGCTACGGCTACCAGGCGTTGTTCGAGGTCGGGGCGGGTGACGCGGGTGGCGGCGGTGAGGAGGAAACGGCCGCGGGTCTCGCCGGCGTGCTGGACCGTGAGTTCGATCTCGGCGTTCGTCGGCAGGCCGTCGCGCTCGACCTTGAGGACGTGGGTCCCGCGCGTCACGGAGCCGTCCGGGTTCAGCCGCGGGGCCTGGGTCTGCTTGTCCCCGGCAACGAACTTCGCGCCGTCGATCCCGAGTACGGCGGTCAGCTCGGCGCGTACCTGCTCGATCAGGTCGTCGGTGGACCCGCCGGCCGCGACCGCCTGCGAGACCGTGATCACCCCGTCCAGGTAGCCGCGATGCCGGGACGCCTTGGCCTGTTGTCTCCGGCCCCAGATCGCCAGCTCGGTGACCACTCCACCGATGACCAGCAGCAGAATGGTCTGCTCGACGTCATCCCGGCTGTTGATGGTGAAGGTGTTGTACGGCGTGGTCAGGAAGAAGTCGAACCACACCGCGCTCGACACGGCCGCGAGCACGCCGGGAAGCCGGAACCCGAAGGAGGCGACCGCCACGAGCACGACCACCAGCAGCAAGGCCGCGTTCGCGTTGTCGAATCCGTCCCGGAACGGCGCCAGCAGAGCGCAGACAGCCGGTGGAACCAACAGCGAACCAGCCAGTACCCAGTTGCGGTATCTCTCCACGTCACCATTGATGCTCACCGCGGGCACGGGATCAACAGTTCTCACAAAGGTCTGACACCGAAAACCCGATGCCTTGTCACCGACAGTGCACCTAAGTTGAGGTGCATGTACCGGATCCGGCCGGCAACAGCTGAGGACGCCGCGCTGCTGGCCGCGGGGTCGGTACGGCGATCATCGCCGCACTCCAGTCAGAGGCCGCGCGGCGCGGCGTACCGCTGCGGCTGGACGTCGAGCGCGACAACCCCGACGACCGGCTCGGCTTCGTCAGGATCGGCGGGGACGACAAGGAGGACGTCATGGAGTGGACGAAGGCTGCGGAGCAGAACCGGCTGTGGAACGCGGACGTGGCCGAGCGGTACGACACGCCGGGCGCCGGGATGTTCGCGGCCGAGGTCCTCGAGCCGACCGTGGAGCGGCTGGCCGGACTTGCCGCTGGTGGGCGTGCGCTCGAATTCGCGATCGGCACCGGGCGGGTCGCCGTACCGCTGTCGGAGTACGGCGTGCCGGTGAGCGGGATCGAGCTGTCGGACGCGATGCTCGGCAGGCTGCGGACGAAGGCGGACGCGGACACGATTCCGGTGGTGGCCGGCGACATGGCCACGGCCCGCGTACCGGGCGAGTTCTCGCTGGTCTACCTGGTGTACAACACGATCTCGAACCTGCTCACCCAGCAGGAACAGGTCGAGTGCTTCCGGAACGCCGCCCGCCACCTCTCCCCCGGCGGCCGGTTCGTGATCGAGCTCTGGGTCCCCGAGCTGCGCCGGCTCCCGCCTGGCACTCCCGCGACCGTCGGCGTCGCCGATCCCGGCTACGTCCTGCTGGACACGTACGACGTACTGAAGCAGCACGTCGTCTCGCACCACTTCCACTTCGGCGAGGGCAGTGATGCCCAGCTCTTCCGCTCCCCGCACCGCTACATCTGGCCCGCCGAACTCGACCTGATGGCCCAACTGGCCGGCTTCACCCTCGAATCCCGCCACGCCGACTGGACAGGTACGCCGTTCACCGCCGAATCCGCCTCCCACGTCTCCGTCTACCGCCGGCCGGTCGAATAACGGATGCTGGACCGCATGTCTCCCGATCCGTTGTTCACCCGCCTGGCCCCGGTCCTCAACGTGTCGGATCTGGCTGCCGAGCGGGCGTTCTACGAACGGCTCGGGCTCCCGGTGATCTACGAAGGTCCGGAGTACCCCGACTTCATCGCCTTCGGCACCGACACCGTGCACTTCGGCATCCAGCAGGCGTCCGGGCCGAGCGATCCGCCGAGCGTGCTCACGTGGCAGATCGCCGTGTCCGACGTGGACGCGGCAGCGGATCGCTGCCGGGAGGCTGGGCTCGAGTTCGAGCTGGAGCGGAACGCGCCCGCCGCCGGTTGGACCTATCGGCGGCTGCTGCTGCGGACGCCCAGCGGGTACCGGCTCGCCCTCGAAGGGCCGACCGAGTAGCCAACTCGTCCAACGCCTGTCCGTTTGAGGGACCTGAGACCGGATCCGGTGGCTGGAGACCTGGAATATCAGGTCTCCAGATGCCGGTTCCGGTCTCAGCCCGCGCGGCTGCCGGGTTCCGCGCTGGTGGCACCGGCGCGCCGCTCACCGCCGACTCCTCCGTCGCCGTCCACCGCCTGCCCGACGCGTAGCCCGCGGTCCTTGTGGGCACCCGCTCCGGAACCCACCATGAGGAGATGAGGAGTCCCTCGGGTGGGGGATGTTCGGTGGGTGAGATCACCCGCGAGAGGGTTTGTGAAATCTTTCACGAGCGTTTAGCGTTGAAGTGAACATGAAGTCGGAGAACCACTCAGGGAGAGTGAACCGCATGACAGCCCAGGTGCCGCACATCCTCGTCGTCGGAGGCGGTTACGTCGGGATGTACACCGCGTACGGTCTGCGCCGCGCCGCTCGCAAGGGCCGGATCCGGGTGACCGTCGTCGACCCGCGCTCGGTCATGACGTACCAGCCGTTCCTGCCGGAGGCCGCGGCCGGCTCGGTGGAGCCGCGGCACGTCGTGGTGCCGCTGCGCAAGACCCTCAAGGGCTGCCGGGTGGTGACCGGTCGCGTGACCGGCATCGATCACGCGCACAAGGTCGCCAAGGTGCTGCCCGAGGAGGGCCCGGAGTACGAGCTCGCCTACGACCAGATCGTGGTCGCGCTCGGCTCGATCGCCCGGACGCTGCCGATCCCGGGGCTGGCCGAGGAGGCCACCGGGTTCAAGAACGTCGAAGAGGCCATCGCGCTGCGCAACAAGGTGCTGGACCGGCTCGACGTCGCCTCGTCGCAGCCCGACCCGGCGCTGCGCAAGTCCGCGCTCACCTTCGTCTTCATCGGCGGCGGGTACGCCGGTGTGGAGGCGTTCGCCGAGCTCGAGGACATGGCCCGCTACGCCACCCGCTACTACGACAACATCAAGCCCGAGGACATGCGCTGGGTGCTGGTCGAGGCCACCGGCCGGATCCTGCCCGAAGTGGGTGAGGACCTCGGCAAGTACACCGTGGACCAGCTCCGTAAGCGCAACATGGACATTCGGCTGGAGACCCGGCTGGAGTCCTGCGAGAAGGGCCACGTGATCCTCAGTGACGGCGAGGAGTTCGACGCCGACACGATCGTCTGGACCGCCGGCGTGAAGGCGAACCCGGCGCTCGCCAACACGGACTTCCCGCTGGACGAGAAGGGCCGGATCAAGACGCTGGCGAACCTGCGGATCGAGGGTGTCGACGACGCCTGGACCGCCGGTGACAACGCCGCTGTCCCCGACCTGACCAGCGATACCGGTGCGTTCACCGCCCCGAACGCCCAGCACGCGGTCCGCCAGGCGCGCCAGCTCGCCGCGAACATCCTCCGGGTGATCGACGGGCAGCCGCCGGTGGACTACAAGCACAAGTACGTCGGCTCGGTCGCGAGTCTCGGCCTGCACAAGGGCGTCGCGCAGCTGTACGGCGTGAAGGTCAAGGGCTGGCTGGCGTGGTTCCTGCACCGGACGTACCACGTGTCCCGCGTGCCTACCCTGAACCGGAAGGCCCGCGTCATCCTCGACTGGACCCTGGCGCTGTTCTTCCGCCGCGAGGTCACCAGCCTCGGCAGCCTGCAGACTCCCAACGAGGAGTTCCGCAGGGCAACGCAGTCGTAACCATCACCTGATCGGCCGGGCCTCCAACTCGCCGGAGGCCCGGCCTTCTCCTGCCGTCTCAGGGACGAGTGGGGACAAGACCTGATGCCGCCGGCGGGCTGCCGGGGGCATTGTGGTCTCGCCTGCAGCAGCAGACGCGAGTGTCTGGAGGGGGACATGGCGAGTGCGGACCGGTCGGCCTGGTTGCCGCCGCGGTGGGTGAAGTTCGCCGCCTGGAAGATCCATCGCGGCATCTACAACGCGAGCGGTGGCCGGCTCGGCCTGTCGCTGCCGAAGGACCGCGAGCACTACGGCACGCTGCGCCTGACCGTTCCCGGCCGGCGCACCGGGCAGCCGCGCAGTGTGATCCTCGGGTACTTCGAGGACGGGCCGAACCTGGTCACGATGGCGATGAACGGCTGGGAAGAACCGGAGCCCGCCTGGTGGCTGAACCTGCAGGCGCACCCGGACGCCGAGGTCGTGGTCGCGGACGGGACGCGGTCGGTGCGCGGCCGCGCCGCGCAGGGCGAGGAGCGGGACCGGTTGTGGGCCCGCTGGCAGGAGATCGACAAGAACCTCGATGCGTACGCCGCCCGGCGCCCCAGGCCGACAGCCGTGGTCGTGCTCGAACGGCGCTAGTCGTGCGGCCGCGCTCGTCGTGCAGCCACGCTAGTCGTGCAGCAGACCGGCGTCGTGGACCAGGAGGGCGATCTGGACGCGGTTGTTCAGGTCGAGTTTGGTAAGGATGCGGGAGACGTGGGTCTTCACGGTGGGCACGCTCAGGTAGAGCGTCGCGCTGATCTCGGCGTTCGACTTGCCCTCGCCGACGGCGACGGCGATCTCGCGTTCGCGGTCGTTCAGGTCCGCGAGCCGGGCGGCGGCCCTGGCCTTGCGGTCGTCCTGGCCGGCGTCGGCGACGCGGGTGATCAGGCGTTTCGTGACCGCCGGTGAGAGAACAGGCTGGCCGGCCGCGATCCGGCGTACCGACTCGACGATCTCCGCGGGCGGGGTGTCCTTCAGGATGAACCCGGCGGCGCCGGCCCGGAGGGCCCGCAGTACGTGCTCGTCGGCGTCGAAGGTGGTGAGGATGACGACCTCGGGCGCGCCCGGGCGCCGCCGTACCGTCTCGGTCGCGGTCAGGCCGTCGGTGCCGGGCATCCGGATGTCCATCAGGACCACGTCCGGCGCGAGCCGGTCGATCAGCCCCTGCACGCCGGACCCGTCACCGGCCTCACCGACCACCCGGAGGTCCTCGGCGCCGCCCAGCATCAACTTCAGCCCGGCCCGCAACAACGGATCGTCGTCGACGATCAGCACCCGAATACTCATCCACGTCCTCGCTTCGCTGCGGGCGCGGATGAGGCACAAGATGGGCTGTGCTTGATGCTGACCTCGCTTCGCTCGCTCACGGGGGCCACGGTAGCCAGGCGAGGAGGCGGAAGTCGCCTTCGGGGGTGCGGCCGTGTTCGACGCGGCCCTCGACCAGGGCGGCGCGTTCGCTCAATCCCTTCAGTCCCTGGCCGTCGCCGCGCCGGCGGTTCGGCGCCGGGTTGCGCAGCTCGACGGACAATCCGTTGCCCGGGGCACCGGTCACGCTGATCGTCACGGGTTCGCCCGGCGCGTGCTTGACCGCGTTGGTGAGACCTTCCTGCACGATCCGGTACGCCGTACGCCCGACGTGTTCCGGCAGCGCACCGGGCGCATCGAGCGTCAACTCGACCGGAATACCCGCCGCCCGGGAGCCCTCCACCAGCGCGGGCAGATCTGCGAACGCGGGCTGCGGCAGCTCGCCGACAGGGGCCCGCAGTACGCCGATCACCTCCCGGAGGTCCTGCAACGCCTGGTGCGCGCTCGCCCGGATGATCTCGGCCGCGCCGGCGACCTCCTCGGTGGACGCGTCCGGACGGTACGCCAGTGCGCCGGCATGGACGCTTAGCAGTGACAGCCGATGGCCGAGTACGTCGTGCATCTCGCGGGCGATCTCCTCGCGGGCCCGGAGCTGCGCCTGCTCGGCCTGCAGCGTCGCCACGGTCTCCGCCCGATCGGCGCGGTCGCGCAGCGTCTGCAGGAGCTGTCGCCGCGACCGGATGTAGAAGCCCCAGCCGGCCATGGCGGCGTACAAGGTGATGCCGATGATGAGCTGCGTCTTCCAGTCGTCCTTGTGCCGCACCTGGAGGTAGCTGAGCGTGGCCGCGCAGTTGACCGCGAAGACCCAGATCGAGGTCTGCCACGGCTTGTGGACGGCGACCGTCATGGTCAGCACCAGCACCGGCCCGGCCGCGGCGTCGGAGTACACCGAGACCGCAGCCGCGAGAAGCGCCAGCGGGACCGTCCAACGGCGCCGGAACCATAAGGCGAGGCACAGCACCATCCCCGACCAGAAGTCGACCGCGAGCAGCGTCCGCGACACCGGGTCGGACTCACCCTCGCTGTAGGCAAGCAGCGCGATCAGGACCGCCAGCACGAACGACACGCTGTCCACGACCCAGTTACGGGCGGTACGACGCGGCTCGCTCATGGCATGAATGTAGCGGTGGGTAAGCGATCTCCGGCGCGTTTGCGGTTGTCCGGATACCGAAGTCGGTGCGGTTCGGTACTTAGGTCGACGGTAGGTTGCCGGGCATGAGTCAGCTCGCAGTCACCGTCATCGGCCCGGACCGCCCGGGGATCATCGCCGACGTCACCGAGGCCCTCGCCGGTACCGGCGTCAACCTCGAGGACTCCACGATGACGCTGCTGCGCGGACACTTCGCGATGATGATCGTCTGCGCCGGCCCGTACGACGAGGTGGAGGCGGCGCTCGAGCCGCTGCGCGGCGAGCTGGTCATCACGGTCCGGACGATAGGCCCCGAGAACGAACACGCGCCGATCGGCGCGCCGTACATGCTGAGCGTGCACGGCGCCGACCGGCCCGGGATCGTGGCGGCCGTGACCCGGATGATCGCGTCCGCCGGCGGCACGATCACCGACCTGACGACCCGGTTGAGCGGTGGCCTGTACGTGCTGACCGCCGAGGTCGAGCTGCCGCCGACCGCCGAGCTGGAGATGCTGAACCGGGCGCTCGAGATCACCGCCGAGGAGCTCGGGGTCGGCGTCACGCTGCGCCCGGCCGAGAGCGACGAACTGTGATCACTGACTGGTCACCTGCCCGGCTGGACGTGCAGGGCAACATTCTGGAGGTCGTCCGGGCGCCGCACCCGGTGCTGGCGACGGAAGGCGCTCTCGTCGACCCGCTCGATCCGGAGATGATCCAGCTCGCCGCGGACCTCGTCGCGACCATGCGGGTCTCCCCCGGCTGCGTCGGCCTGGCCGCGCCGCAGGTCGGCGTAGCGGCGCAGATGTTTTCGCTCGACGTCACCGATCACCCGAAGACCCGCACCTGCCATGGCGTCTTCGTCCTGTGCAACGCCGTCGTCGTCGAAGCCTCCCGCAACGAGAAGGCCCGCGAAGGCTGCATGTCCGTCCCCGACTTCACCGGCGACGTCAAACGCGCCACCCGGCTCACCGTCACCGGCGTCCTCCCCGGTACGACGGAACAGCTCACCATCACCACCGACGCCTTCGAGGCCCGCGCCCTCCAGCACGAGATCGACCACTGCAACGGCAAACTCTTCCTCGACCGGGTAGCCGGCGCCCACGCCGTGTACCCCCGAAAGGTCTACCAGTAACGAGTACTCTCATCCCGAGCCTCTAGCCCGGGTGGCGGAACGGCAGACGCAGCGAGCTTAAACCTCGCGGCCCTAACAGGCATACGGGTTCGAATCCCGTCCCGGGCACCTTGATCTGACCTGCATAAATAGGCGACCAGTAATATAAGTTGCAGCTTCACTGCCCGCGCGATGGTTGCACCAGCGGTTGCAGTTGCTCTCACGATCACGCCCACAGAGCCTTTCCGATCTTGGCCGCCGCGTCATCCGCCAGCTTGCTCGTCACGTGCGTGCAGCGCTTCGTCACCGCCAGAGTCGAGTGTCCGAGAATCTCCTGCACGACTCGGATGTCGACGCCCTGCTCCAGAAGCAAGGTAGCCGCGGTGTGCCGTGCATCATGAGGACGCGCATCCCGCAGACCCGCCGCCTGGAGCATGCTCTTGAACTCTGCCCAATCGCGCCGCGGATTGATTGGCCGGCCAGTCGGTCCGGCAAAGACCAAGTCCCAGTCTTCCCACAGCTCCCCCGCCGCCAGCCGTTCCGCCGACTGAGCAGCCTTCTGAGCGCGCAGCTGAGGAATCAACGGCTCGGGTATCGAGCTCCACCGGGTCTTGCCGCCCTTCGGCGGCCGGAACTCCCATTGACCGCCCTGCCGTTCGGGGCAGTACCGGGCGTGCTTGACGCATCCGGCGTTGCATTTCTTCGTGTGCCGATCTTTCACGCACTGGCGTGCATCACTGCAGCCATGCGAGAACCGCTTCCGTTTCAGCTGCCATACCTGAATACGCCGCTTCTCCAGGTCGAGGTACTTCCAGCGCATGCCGAGCGCCTCGGACTGCCGATATCCGAGTGCGAACGCGACTGACCAGCGTGCACCGTTCCGCATCGATGCGGACTGCTGAAGGATCGTCCTAGCTTCCTCCTGCGCGAACGCTTCGATCTCAGCGTCACGGTGCTTCGGCGCATCAATGAGCGTCGCGACGTTCACACCAATGAGCTTCCGGCGTACCGCCATTTTGAGACATCGACTGATCTGCTGGTGAACCATCAGAACGGACTTGCTCGCCAACCCAGCATCAACGATCTCAATGTAGAGCGCGTCAAGGTGTTCCGGCTTCAGGCGGTCGAGGCGGTGCCGGCCAAAAGGAAGCGGCACGATCGTCTCTGTCCGCAAGCGAATCAAGCGTGACAGTCGTGGTCGCTACTCAAGGACACGTTCGAGGGTGAACTCACCCTTCGAGCGCGACGCCGCGACCGCCGGCCAAAGAGGCGACTGGGAAGCTGAGACCATCAAGGTCAAGGCAACGCCGGAAGTCGCTCGCCGGCTGGACATCAAGCCAGGCGAACCCATCAACCAGACAACGTATCGATTCTTCGCAGACAGACGGCCAATCCAGGTCTCCCAATCATGGGAGCCGCTGTCAATCACCGGTGGCACCCCGATTGAGAATCCAGAGGAAGGACCAGCGATCGGGGTCATCGCTCGAATGGACACAATCGGGCAAGCGGTTGACCACGTCGTGGAGAAGGTCACGGCTCGTGCGGCAACCCGCGACGAGGTGAAGCGTCTCGACCTACCGGCGCGCGGCACATACGTGCTGGTGATCGAACGAACCCATTTCGTCGGTGACAAGCCCGTTGAGACCTGCGACATCATCTTCCCCGGTGATCGCTACGAGCTCACCTACGACATTCCTGTCGAACTGAAGGCCTGACAGTGCCACCTGGTCGGCCGATGTGAACGCACGGACATGCCGATGTGCGCGCACTAGCCGAACGTGACGGGCATGGCCAGCGCGGACCGTAGTTGGTGCGCGAAGTCAGCACGTTCGGACACTCCGATCCAGCGGGCGTGATCGTGACGCTGGTACAGCCGGTCATCGGTGTAGCGGGGGAATACATGGACGTGCAGGTGCCAGACGTCCTGGTTGCCTGCGGGCTCGTTGTGCTGGCGAGTCGAAGTCCCGTCACACCCGTAGGCGTCGCGCATAGCCACGGCGACACGTTGGGTGAGGTCCCACACGGCGTGACCATCATCAGGCGGCATCGTGTACAGGTTCTCGATGTGGCCACGAGGTACCACTAAGGCCGCACCAGGGTTGCCCGGCCACCACTTGGGCGCGATCCGCGCGTAGGCGCGATCAGTGACGGCGATGACATCGGTTGGTTGATTTCGATCGTTGAACTCGTCGCGCTGCAGCCGGCAAAACGGACACGAGTAGCCCGCAGGCTCGTGGGAGATGGGACGCACGCGAGGGAGTCTGACACGGGGCATGTTGCCATCCCGCCTGTGGTTCCTCAAGGAAGAGCTCGAGTTCATACTCATGCCGCCGATAGTGAAGCGCGGCGATGCCGGATGAGCGGTCGGCCCTGGCGATGCGCCTATCCTCATCCGGTGAGGGAAGGGGTCGGATGAGCCAGTACTACCAGGCTGGGGACACCGTGCTGTGGAACCCGTCGTCGGGCGTCTCCCGAGTGTTTCTCGGTCAGGTGCGCCTGTTCGAGGATGAACTGTCGTTGGCGTCCGGCATTGGCCCGATGGAGGCCGACGAGTGCCAAGTCGAGATCGACCAGTTCAGCACGTTCGCTCAGGCACTCCTCACCTACTGCAGTGCCTCGAATCACCAGGTTCTGCACGCATTGACGGACGGGTTCGTCATCACGGTCCTTGCCCTTGCCGAGCGGGCTGGTGCCGAGGTCCGGCCCTCCCGCATCGACGCCCGGCGACGCGACGTCCAGACTGGCAGCGCCCCGGCACTCTCAGTTGAAACTGGGGACGAACTGCGCCAGCGGGCGCATGCCATGCTGCACTCCATGCCGCACTAGGCAGCAACGCACTCTCATGCCGCTGTCCGTGAAGCACGGATCTGCCGAGATCAGGACGAGCGTGCCGCGTATGCGACCCGCTCACACCGTCCTACGTGGAATGCCGGTGTCGCGGCGCTTCGTAGATCAGCTTGAACAGAGCGAACTCATCGGGCCACGGGGCTTTGTCAGGCAACACCGGGCCTAAGGCAACAAAGACGCGGCGTACCGCGTCCCCTTCGTAGAGCGACAGCCGTGGTGTGGCCTGCAATACCGCGCCTCCTGCGGGCAGCGGCGTGACATCGCTGAACGCCCCTGATGCTCGAAGAGTCTCCACGCCGTCGAGCCGGTCGACGATGCCGGGTGACACGACGGTGATCCACGAATAGCCGCGAACCTCTGAGTCCGTGATTCGCAGCGTCTGTGTGGGAAACCGTTGGGTCCTCACCTCGAGCGGTGTGCGGGTGGCTCCGGCATCAAAGGCATCGTCGGCGACGAACCCGAACACAGGTAGTGGCGATTGCAGCGCCTGGCTCACGATGAAGTCCCGCCACCGGCCGGCCACCTCGTCGGGAATCGGCGACGTCTCATCCAGACTCCCCACCACATAGCTGGCGTCCAGCCGCAGCCACTGTCGCGCCTCGCGCCGACGGGGACGGTACGCCGACACGGACAGACTCGGCTCACCGGCGTGACCGAATCGATTCAATGTCGAGAACTTGGCAGACATCTCCACCGACACATCGGCAGCCTGGCCCAAGAACCGCTCCCAGTTCTTCGGCGACCACGCTCGCAACGATTTGGACAGCCGCCGCTCGTGCTGACCGATCAACCACAACGAACACCACGCTGACCCCTCCGCGCCGAATGGGCCGCCCGCAGGATCCCGCAACACCGCCGATGGCAAACCCTCCGCTGGCAGCGCGGCCACAAACTCACCTGCCAGCCGCTCCAACGCCGCGGTGAACCACTCCACCACCCGGGGACCCATCTCAGCCGAACCCTGCGGCAGCAGATAATCCAGCTCAGCCCGAAGCCCACGCGCAGACTGCAACCGAGCCCTCTCAGCAGGCCCGGACTCGCCAGGCGCCTCCCGCATCTGATCCATCAACCCTCCGCCCAGCCCGCCGTAGCGCGGTTCGCACGACTGGTCGATCATGCCAGGCGACGCACGGATCTGCCGCGATCCGCGCCTTCACACTGTCGCAGATCACCTGGCGGACGGCTGTCGCACATCACCCGACGGAGGACATGAGACTGTGGTCCCTGTCGTGACTCAGTTGATCCTTGACGTTTCTGTCTCAGCTGATGCTTGACGGGTGGCCTAGGAAACTGAGAGACCGTCCGGGGCGGTCGGTGTTGATGTTAGAGCTCGCGTGGTCGATGTTTGTCATTCGTAGCCGGAGGCGGCGACGAGGAGTTCGGCGATCAGTGCCCACGTGGGCTGTTCGGGTAGGTTCTCGCCGCGGTTGGCGAGGAGGCTGTCGAGGCTGCCAATGATGGCGGCCAGCGCGTCGAGGTAGCGCTCGAGGGTGTGGTTCTCCCATTCGTGTGGATGATCGAGGAGGTCGGCTCGCATGGCTTCCAGCACGCGTGCGAGGTCGCGGTGATCGTGCACCTGGTCGAGGAGATCGCCCGCGTTGGCCGGTCGGCCGGTCTGCCATTGATTGGTCACGACAGTCAGCCTGCCTGATCCGCCGCGCTCTTGGCGTGCCCACCCGCCGGTGGACGGTCGGCCTTGATGTTGCGGACCGGCAGAGTGGTGGTGCGGCGCACGACACGGGCTTCTTCGTCGTCGAGTTCGATGGCCAGCGTGGTCTCCGAGACCCAGATCGTGAGCGTTTGGTGGCGGTGGGCGCGGCCGAGGGAGATCCTCTGGCCGCAGACCATGATGACGCCGGAGTTGGAGGCGCGGCGCTGCACCCGGACCGGTTCGGTGGATGGGCGGGGTGGTGGCCCGGCGGGTCGGCTGCCGCGAAGCCTGCGGGCCTGGTCCATGGTCAGCGGGTTCGGCCGGACGCGGAGCAGTTCGCGGGTTTGCAGATCGTAGAACATCACCGTGGTGGGTTCGAGGCGGATCCCGACCCGGCGGCCACCGAGGATCTCCGCGGCCACCAGCACCTGCCCGGCCAGGGACACGGTGCCGCCGCGGGACACGATCCGTTCCACCTCGATCGCGTCGCTGCCCTCGATCTGCGGCAGCGGTGACGGTCCGGCGTTTGTCGCGCCGTCGGCGACCAGTCGCGCGAGGTCGTTCACGGTCAGATGTGAGCGGACCGTCTTGATCCTGGCGCCGGCGATCAGCAGGTGGATCAGGTTCACGTCGACCCAGAACCGTAGCGTCTGCCCGGCCCGCTGCGGGCCGAGCCAGAACTGCTTCCCGGCGACCTGCAGGTTCCCGCTTGGCGGTATCACCCGGTCGAACTCGATCGGGCCACCGGCCCACGACTGCCTGACCGGCAGCACCTCGACGCCGTCATCGGCGGCTCTGTGATCGCTGGCCTCGGTGGCTGGCGTGAGGTGCGGCGGCAGCCACAACTCCAGCAACTCCCGCTGGTCTGCTGACACCGGGCGGAACTTGTCGGCTGGCATCATCGGCAACTCGTTGTGGAGGGCCTGGTGCGGCCGGTCGGCGTTGTATTGGGCAACGAACCCGTCCACCGCGGCCTGCGCCGCCTCCACCGATACGAACGGTTCGTGGTCGTCGAGCAGTTCGCGGCGCAGCGTCAGGTGGAACCGCTCCACCTTGCCGTTCTGATTCGGTGACGCCGGCTGGGTCAGCCGGTGCGTGATCGCGTTCTTCCGGCAGATCTTGTCGAACAACACCTCGCCGCCCTTGCTGAACCGGCCGGTGAACTGCTTGCCGTTATCGGTCAGCACCTCCTCCGGGACACCAAACCGCTGCAGGGCCTGGGCGAACGCCAGACACACCGCCCGACCGGTCGCCCGTTCCACCACCGCCGCGATCACACAGAACCGGGAATGATCGTCCACGCCGGTGACCACCTTGGCCTCCCGGAGCTCACCGGTGGCCGGGTTGACGATCATCACCCCACCGACGATGTCCATCTGCCACAGCTGCATCGGAGCGGGCCGTTCCCACCGCCGATACGAGTCCCGGCTGCGTTTGCGCGGCCGCGCGATCACTAGGCCTCGCCGGGCAAGGATCCGGTTGATCGTCGCGCGCGACGGCACCACCATGCCCTCTGGCGGGTTCCGCAGCAACTCCAGCCGGATCCGCTTCGCACCCCACCGCGGATGCGCCCGACGCATCTCCGCCACCCGAACCTCAACCTCGGCCGGCGCCTGATGCGGACAAGACACCGGCCGATGCGACCGATCCGCCAACCCCGCCACACCCTCGACCAGATACCGAGCCACCCACGAATGCACCGTCTGCCGCGACACCCCGACCGATGCCGCCACCTCCGTCACCCGCGCACCCGCCAGCACAGCCCGCACCGCGTCCAACCGCTGCTCGACAACCGACAACGCAACCAGCGCCAATCCCGGCCTCCTGAGTCAACGACGCCCCACGGAAACGTCGAGACTCAGACTGACCGAACGCGGCCACCGTCAACCATCAACCGAGACACGAATGTCAAGCATCAGCCGAGACAGGACATGAGACTGTGGTCCCGTTGCCTGACAAGTTTCTCTACGTCTTCAAGACGGGCCCTCCAGGGGCCCGAAAGCGCGCCGCCACCACAGGTCGGGACGCCTGCCCGCCACTCCGCTTCGCTGCGCTCTGGGCGCGTCCCTTGGCTTGGCGCGCACGTGCCAACAGGGTGCCGGGACGAAGACAGCACAACTCGCCATCAACGCTCGACACCCTGTCGCCTTTGTTGCCGGCCGAACCGGCCGGCTACCCGCCGCCCCGGCTGATCCATGCACCCGTCTGCCGGTGGTTCCCGCATCGCCCCGCTAGCAATCATGGAAGGGACGGCCCGGCACAGCACGCGTCAAGGGCGCCTACGGCGTCCCTGCGGGATCTCCGACCCTTGACCCGCACCGCACCGCACCTAAGGTCGGCAGCTATCGGGGCGATGCGGGAGGACTGCCCGCGCCTTTGACACGTAACCGTCAAGCTGCCTCAGGCTAGTCCCGAGAATCAGCACCAGTACCAGTCGTCGGTCAGGTGCAGACACTGATCGAGTCCGAACGTCTCGTCGGCCACGATGAAAGTCTCCGCCGGCGAGACGCTGTGCACGTAACCGATGGATCCACCAAGGACGCTCTGGTTCTGTTCGAGGTAGACACTCCCAGCCGACGTCCCGGCCGCTCTCCCGGTGATCGACAGGTCGTGGGCCCACCACGGCAGGTTCTCACCGGAGTCGAACAGGTCGTCCGTCCCCAGCGGAGGCGGGTGCGCGGCGACGTAGTCGAACTGCACCCGATGCAGGCGCAGGTAACTCGACGGCTCGAGCAGCGACCAGTTCGTGAACCACACCGCGACCAGGGCAAGAACCATGCCGACCACGATCTTCGTGGCCCGCGCTCGGACGATGTACACAGTCATCACCACCGCAACCAGCCAGCAGGCGAGTTGACCTGCCTGGAACACGAGGGTGAACCCCCCGAACGGCGGCACCGGAACCACCTCACACAACACCACCAGCCCCCATGGCGGCACAACCGCCCACACTGGCAGCCGACGTCTCCCGGCACTTGGCGCGGGGATGGGCATCGTCGTCATGCCGGGGAGATTACCGCGAGCAGGGATTGGTTCGTTTCCGGGAAATAGCCGGAACCTGCAACAGCGGGAGACGACGCCAGTTGGCCGGCCCTGTGGATCAGGCCTACGGCCGTGGGAGGATTTTGGGAGCGAACCACCCGTAACAACGGTCTTGACGCGGGTCCAACTCGCAACAACCAGGAAGGCGAAAACGCCTTGTAGGTAAGGGAATGAGCGTTGTTCCGCGTAGGCCATCAATGCGACCCCCGCCCATGGCATGGATGAGGTCCACGACTCGGATCTGCTCAGGAAGCCCACAACAGGAGCGAGACTCCGATGGCCACGAGGTAGAGGGGCTTGGCCATGTCGAATGCACCTGGCGGAAGATCCTTCTTGGGTCCATCGAACATGACCTGCACGGAGCGCCACGCGCCGCGGAGGTTCCATCCTGACGCCCAGAGCCCTAGCAGTATCCACACGGTGGCCACAGCGAGGCATGCGAGACCGGGTATGCGCAGAGCTGTCTTCACGATCGGACAGTAACGGACCGTCCGAGACGTGAACAGCGGACTGCCGGCAGCAAGCATGCCAGTGTGGTTGCACCAGCGGTTGCAGTTCGCCGGAGTTCACGGGGAATCGCGATAGGCCATCCGGTCGCGGACGTGGCTCCGGCGAACTGCAACGGACGTCCCAGCACTGGCCAAGGTCGAACTTAAACCTCGCGGCCCTCACAGGCATACGGGTTCGAATCCCGTCCCGGGCACAGCTTGACCCACGCGTCCTACCCGGCGGTTACTTCGTCGCTCCGCTCCTCACCGCCTGCCCGCGCCTTGAGAGGTAACCGTCAACCCTGGTTGTCGCTGCCTTCTCCTGGCGACCTCGGATCGGCGCGTGGTTTGCTGGGCGGACGTTTGCGCGGCCCCGAACTGATGTCCCGAACCCCGCGGAACTCTATCGGCACCGCACTTTGCGCCCTCACCGCCGCCAGCGCGGCCGGTGGCGCCTTGGAGCTGAGGGTGATCCCGACCCCGGAGAAGTCATCGTTCGGTCCCGCCGAGCTCACGACACCTCGATTGGCAACCATCAGCTCTCTCGAGGCCGCCACCAGTTCGGCCCTGCTGTAGGCGGCCTTGCGGATGGTCACCGGCACTTGCTGACCGGCCACGAATTCCTGCAACTCAGCCGGCGGATCACCTTTCCAATACACAACGACGGTCTTGCGATCTTCGAGAATGCGAACGCTGCCGGCATTGGGCCTGGGATTCTCATGCAGCCACTGCATCACCGCACCAGCGGCCTCGTCCTCGGGCGTCGGCACCGGGATCAGGCCTTCAGGATCCATCAGATCGCCCCCCTGGGATCAGCACTGCTGGTTGCAGCGACCAATACGAGCCCACACGGATCGCCCCGAACTCCGCCAGATCAAACGTAGACCTCGCGCCAGCACTCCGGCCGCTCTCTCCCCCGGCTTGAAGCCTTACCTTCCAACTGCCGGCTACCGGGGCGAGCTGCAGGCCTCCGTCGATCACCTCGGACGGCGTGTCCGTCAGGCGCATGCCTCTGCCGCGAACTGCGAGTACGGCTCCACTCCGTCTTCGTGCCGCTGATTGGCCTCGACGAACGTTTGGCTGAAGACCTGCCCGGGAGTCAGTGTCGACAGACGTTCGAGCGTGAACTCGACGTGCCCGGTGAACCAGGAGTCGTCACGGGTCCAGCCGTAGGCGGCGTAGCGAATACCGGGCTGCAACGCCTCTGCCGAGCCAGCCGCGCGCCATGACGCAGACGGCTTTGCGATGTTGAGACCGGCCTCGGTCCCGTTGTCGGGCGTTACCGATCCCACCCACCAGCGACGCCACCACGCACCAGAGGTAATCACGCAGCAAACCTGGCATACGCCGACTACCAAACAGGGTGCCGGGCCGAAGACAGCACGATCGCCATAAACGCTCGACCATCTGCCGGTGCACCACTCTCCGGAAAGCCCGGCTATCACCTCGCGCCGCTGTGTTTCTGGCGTCCGCTCCGCTTCCCGGCGCCTGGTCAGTCAGAGGTGGAGCCGGTCCGCCAATCCGGCGATCTCGATTGTGACGAGGAGTCGTCGGGTCAGTTCGCGGAACCCTGTGCGTGCGTTGACGGCTCGCATCCCGGTGTTGGCGACAGCGGTAGTGCTGGACAGGCGGCGTACGTTCGGCAACTCGTCCGCGAGCCGGAGGGCCATCGCGGCCTTCACCCAGGTCGCCAGTCCATGTCGTCGGTGCTCACCCACAACGACCGTGTCCTCCTGGCCCACGTCGACGGTCGAGCGGCCAACCTCCACCGCGGTGAATGCCGCCACCGTGGACGTGCCGGCGACGACGGCCGCGGTGACCCACAGCTCGACCCCGCGGTCGGCGCGTTCGCGCTCACTCCGGCGTACGAGGTCGCGGTCCCACACGACGACCGCGCCCGGCGGCAGGTGGTTGTTCGGCGCATCGGCGATCGCGCGCTTTGCCAGGGCATAGGAGTCAACCAGGAGGTCCGGTGCGCGGCCGGACCAGTGGACCAAGTGGTAGTCGTCGTGGTCAGTAGCGACGCTCCGCTCCAGGGCAGCACGGTCGAGGGTCGCGAAATCCAGCACGTTGATGACGAGTTCGTCACCGACCGTGGCGCCGAGCTGGAGGGCATATCTCGCGCCGGGTGTATCCGCGAGGACCGTAGTGGCGAGAATCTCCATGCCCGCAGCCCGCTGGTCACGGACGACTTCGGTGAGCAGCGCCCGGCCGACGCCGTGGCCGCGCATCGTGGGCAGGACATAGATCCGCGTAAAAGCCGTCTTCGGCTCGCCTGCGGGACGAACCTCCGCGGCACCGATCACAGTCCCTTCGAGATCACCAGCCCACCGAGTAGTCCTCGGGTCGGTGAGCTGCTCGCGGAGACGCTCAGAGGACTGAGGAGGTGCGGGAGCATACTCCCCGCGTTCGATCGCACCCACCGTACGCATCACGTCGCTCCATTCCGCAAGCCGTAACTCATCGACCTCAGGCCGGAGAACGTCAACACCGATACCGGGAATTCGCACGGCCCCCAGGCTAAGCCGTCTACTGCCGTGGGAGGGATTTGGGAGCGAACCACCCGTAAACCCTTGTAGATAAAGGAATGGGCGTCGTGCCGTCTAGGCGACCCCCGCCCATGGCCTCGAAGTGGTCAGCGATCGGTGATTGCTGATCTCATCTCTCCTACATTGCATGATTGCGCCGTGAATACCTCCGAGCCAGAGTCCTGGACCATACGCCACTTTTCTCAAAGCAACCCCAAGGGCGCTGGCGAGGGGGACGTCCCAGCACTGCTGCGCAGGGTCGCCGACACGCTGGACGCGGTGACCACGTGCGGCTTCTCGAACCACCCGGGACCGTCTCGTACACGAGCAGCGTGATCTCATCCGGGCCAACTGAGGGAACCTGTCGGGTGGCTCGGAACGACGGCGCGCGGCGTGCTCCGGACGTTGGGGTACGCGTGTGGCTTGTCCGTCAGCGGCCGAGTAGAGCGGGGATTCCGGTGGTGGAAGAAGCCGACGTCGCGCAGGCCAGCGGCGAATCGCGGTTGCATCCGGAGTACGTCGCAGCGCTGGCCAGGCTGGCGTACGTGTGGGCCTATCCGATGGTGAACATGGCCAACCGGCGCGCTCGGCTCGGTGCGGCGCCCGAACCGGGTCGGCTCGGTGGCGTGCTGCCCGCGTCGCCGACCGGGCAGATCGCGATGCTCGACGACTACATCGATCCGGGTCAGACCTTCATCGCCTGCCCAACCAGGACGTGGTCTACGGCCTGGGGTTCTTCGCTCTCGACGAGCAACCGGTGGTTGTCCAGGTTCCTGACTTCGGCGACCGGTTCTTCGTCTACGCGTTCTACGATGCCCGCACCGACCAGTTCGGGCACGTCGGTTCACCGTACGGCAGCCCTCCCGGGCACTACCTGCTGGTCGGCCCCAGTTGGGACGGCGCCGTGCCCGAGGGGATCGTCCAGGTGCATCGCAGCCCGACCACGTTGGCGAACGCGATTCCGCGCGTCTTCATGGACGACACCGACGACGACCGCGCGGCCATCCAGCCGCTGATCAACCAGGTCGTGGTCTACCCGCTGACCCGGTACAGCGGTGAGATGAAGACCAAGAACTGGTCCGACGTCCCCTCCTTCCCGGCCGAGGCCAACAGCAGCGGGAAGGAGACCAAGTGGGTCAAGCCCGAGACGTTCTTCGACCAACTGCCCGACGTACTGGACACCGCCCCACCGCTTCCCGGTGAGGAAACGCTGTACGGACAACTCCGGGCGCTGCTGGAGGCGGGACGGCGGGACCGATCGGTTCGGGTCGCGATGGACGACGCGGTGGCCGAATGCGACCGCGGCCTGATCAAGGACTTCCTGCGCTGGGAGTACCGGCAAACCCGCCGGCCGGGGCTGGAACCGCTCACTGCACAACGCCGAGTGGGGACTGGACTACTACAACCGGGCCGGGAGCGCCCGGTCGAACATGTTCGACAACCGGCCGCCCGAGACCCAGTACTACTACACCGACACCGACTCCAGGGCACTGCACTCGATGGCAGCCGCACGTACCAGATCACCTTTCCTGCCGGTCAATTGCCGCCGGTCGACGGGTTCTGGTCGCTCACGCTGTACGCCGGAGTGACAAGCCCGGGCACCGACCAGCAAGCCAACTGGCTCCCGGCACCCGCGGCCCCGTTCTCCCTCTACCTGCGCGCCTACGCAGGGCGGCAAGCCGTCAAGGACGGAACCTGGACACCGCCGACAGTGACAATCGCCCAGGAATGAACCAGCCGTCGAAGCCCGGCGGGCGCCTGATTGCGTGGGTGGGGGTTCGGCGTGACGATGGGGACGGGGCGGCGGGTCTCCTTGTGGGTGTGAGTTGGGGTGGTTGTCGTGCAGGAACGTCACATCGTGGTGCAGAGGCACATGTCGGCGGCCGCGGGTTCGGTCTGGCCTGTTCTGGCCGACTTTCCGAATCTTGCGCGGCACTGGGACGGGCTTCGGGGGACGCAAGCCATTGGTGAGCAGACCAGTGGCGTGGGTGCCCGGCGGCATGTCGACCTGAAGCCGGTGGGCAGCATGGACGAGACCGTGACCGCCTGGGACGAGGGGCGACGGATCGCTACCCGGAATCGTCCGAGTCGGTCGGTGCCGTTCAAGGCGGCCGAGTCGTCGCTGACGCTCGAGCCGGAGGCCGAAGGGACGCTGGCAACGTTCGACTATCGCTACGTGCCCAGGGGCGGCCCGATCGGGCGGCTCACCGGCCCGTTGATCGACAAGATGCTGACGGCAACCTTCACCGACATGCTGGCCGCGACCGAGACGGCCGCGCGGGCGAGCGGGTGACGGGACCGCGTGCCGTCAGAGCTTGGCGATCACTCCGCCGATGATCACCCAGACGAACAAACCGATGTTGAGGAGGAGGGCCAGCCAGGCCAGGGATTTGCCGCGTTGGCCGGACCATCGGATCTGGCGGAGGGCGGTGACGGACAGGTAGATGGAGACCGGGGAGCAGAACGGGACCGTGAGGAGAGCGGCAACGGCCTGGCGGCTCACGCCTGGGCGTCGGGGCTGGTACGCCGGGGCGGTGAACGGGTCGTTGTACGGCGGGGCCGTGTACGAGTCCTGGCGCGGCGGTGGCGTGTAGGTGTCCCGGCGCGGCGGTGGCGTGTAGGTGTCCCGGCGCGGCGGTGGCGTGTAGGTGTCCCGGCGCGGTGGGGTGTACGAACTCCGATAGCTGGTGCCCGCGCCGGAGGACCATTCGAAGGGGTCGCCGGCGGGTTCGTCGGGCTCGCGGCGTAGGTCCTGCTTCGGCGCGGTTGGTGGCTTGGGGTTCAGAAGGAGGGCGTAGTCCGCGCGCCGCCCAGGGTCGGAGAGGATCTCGTACGCGCGGTTCAGCTTGACCTGCTGCTCGGGATCGCCGCCGACGTCGGTGTGGTGGCTGCGGGACAGGCGGCGGTAGCTGCGTTTGATCTCTTCGGGGCCGGCGTCGCGGGCTACGCCCAGCAGCTTCCAGGGGTCGGCTCCGTCGAGGTCCCGGAAGTCCCGGCGGGAGCTCATCGAGCGACGTCCGCCTGGTAGCAGGTCAGGCGCCAGGACGCCTGATGCGGGTCGCCGCCGGTGGGCAGGGTGCGGTGGCCGGACGCGAACGTTACGGTCCGGTCGCCTGCGAGGTAGACCCACAGGTCGAGGTCTTCGTCGTTGCCGTAGTAGTAATACCGGTAGTGCTTGATGGCCTGCGACCCGAGGAAAGGGGTCTGCAGCCGTTGCTGCGCTTCCAGCGGCAGGTTGCCGAGCGTGCCGCGCATGTCTTGCGTGAGCTCGAGCTGCGGCGCAGGCGGCGAGGGCTCGTCCCGGCCGCGGGACACGAGCGAACGCAGACCGCCGCGCGGCCTCGACGGTTGTTGCTGTACAACGGCGTGCTTGATACTCCCCGGCACGAACGCGTCGATCCGCACACTCTGCGTCCGCTGTCCCTGGTCGTTGACGCGCGGCGTGGTCACGGCCAGCCCCTGAGGCCCGAAGACGACGGCGTACGGCCGGTCGCGTTCACGCTCGTGCAGGTCGGCCCACCACTCGATCGAAGGTCCTACCTTGCGCTCGAGGTACGCCTTGACGTCGTCGTGGATCTCCGCCCACCAGTGGTACCGGTCCGGGCTCGGCACGAACCCGAGCGGCGCGGCCTCGTGCGCGGCAGGCATCCGCGGCGCGGCCGGTGCGCGCTCCACGCCGCCACCAGCGGGTCTCTGCTCGGCCAGGCGTCCCCGAGAGTGCTCGGGCAGGTTGTCACGCGTCATGAGGGCAACGGCCTGGGGCGGCATGCATAGTCGGCAGCTTCCAATACGGCGCGTATCCAGGTCAACTCTTGTCAGCCGAGAGCTGAGAGGGTTTTCGCGCGGAGCAGGACGTTGTCGAGCATCTCTTCGGTGAGCTTGCCGGTGAACGTGTTCTGCTGGCTGGGGTGGAAGCATCCAAGGACGCTGACTTCGCCTTGCGGGGTCGGGATCCGGTACTCGACCGCGTGGCCGAACTTCGGCCGCGGCCGTGGTACGTCGGCGCCGAGCGCGACCAGTGCGGCGAGCAGGGCGTCGTAGGCGAACTTGCCGAGGCAGACGATCGACCTGGTGCCCGGAAGGACCAGCTCGAGCTCGCGCCGGTACCACGGGGCGCAGGTGTCGCGTTCGACCGGCGTGGGTTTGTTCGCGGGCGGGGCGCAGCGGACCGCGGCGATCATGCGCGTGCCGATGAGGTGCAGCCCGTCGCCGGCGTGTTCGCTCGTGGGCTGGTTGGCAAGGCCGACGCGATGCAGGCTGGCGAACAGCCAGTCGCCCGAGCGGTCGCCGGTGAAGACGCGACCGGTCCGGTTCCCGCCGTTCGCCGCCGGCGCGAGACCGACGATCAGGATCCGCGGCTCGGCGACACCCCAGCCCGCGATCGGCCGCCCCCAGTACGGCTGGTCCGCGAACGACTTCCGCTTGCCGACCGCAACGTCTTCGCGCCACTCGACGAGCCGCGGGCACGCCCGGCACACCGACACCCGCGCCTCAAGCTCGGCCAGGTCGTCGGTCTCCGCGAGCCGCACCACCTCCGACGCATCGCGCGCCACTGGAGTACGCCGTACCGCCGGGTCCTCCGGCCACCCGGCCCCCTGCGGCACCGGGCTGTCGAACAACTCCCCTGTCAGCGGATGCGGAAGCTTCATCCAAACAGCCTAAAGGGACAGGCTGGGGAGGATTTTGCGCCCGATTCGGCACAGGATCCTCCCCAACCCGAATGGGTCAGGCGGCCAACTGCTCCGTGGACGGTTGTGTGACGGGAGCTGCCGGGGTTCGGCGGTGGTTCGGGATGGCCAGGGCGAGTACGACGGCCGCGGCCGCGAAGGCGGACAGGAGGAGGAAGGTGTCGGTGAAGCCGGACTCGGCCGGGAGGCCGGACGGCTGGATGTGGCCGGTGATGATGGAGCTGGCCAGCGCCGTACCGATCGAGCCGCCGATGGTGCGGATGTTGGCGTTCATGCCGGTGGCCGCGCCGGTCTGCTCGCGGGGGACGTTCTGCACGATCAGGCTGGTCATCGCCGCGTAGGCGAGGCCGAGCCCGACGCCGAACAGGGCCGTCGAGACCGCAACCTGCCATTGCGCCGCGTGGAACTCGGCGAACATCAGCGCCGCGACCAGGCTCAGCGCCGACCCGGAGACGACCTGCGCCTTGGCGCTGAACCGCGCCGCGAGCGGGCCGCTCATCGACCCGGTGATCGCCATCGTCACCAGCATCGGCAGCATCAGCAGGCCGGCCTGCGTCACGCTCGCGCCGAAGCCGAAACCGGCCGCCTTGGGGATCTGCAGGAACTGCGGCACGAACGCGTACACCGCGAACATCGCCGCCCCGAACAGCAGCGCCACGAGATTGGTCGTCCAGACCGCCGGGAGGCGCATCATCCGCATGTCGATCAGCGGGTTCCGCGAGCGCAGCTCGACCATGATCCAGCCGGCGAACAGCACGACGGCCAGCCCGAAGAGCCCCGTCGTACGCCACGAGCCCCAGCCCCACGACCGGCCGGTGCTCAACGGCAGCAGCAGCGCGATCAGCCAGCCGGACAGGAACGCGGCCGCGAGCCAGTCGATCCGGCCGGGGACCCGGTTCGGGGACTCCGGCACGTACCGCCGGACCAGCACCGTCGAGACCGCGACGACCGCCATCGGGATCCAGAACAGCCAGCGCCAGCCGAGCCACTCCACGATCGGGCCGGCGAGCACGATCCCCAGTCCGCCGCCGGCCGCGATGATCGCGGACACCACGCCGACCACCGACGGCACCCGCTCGGCCGGGAACTCGTCCCGGATGATCCCGAACGACAGCGGGAAGACGGCGCCGCCGACGCCCTGGAAGACCCGGGCGGCGATCAGTACGCCGACGTTCGGCGCGAGCGCGGCGATCAGGCAGCCGACCGCGAGCGCGATCAGTGCGACGAACAACGTGCGCTCCTTGCCGGCCATGTCGCCGATCCGGCCGAGCAGCGGCGTGGCGACCGAGACCGAGAGCAGGAGCGCGGTGAAGACCCAGGTGACCGTGCCGGGGGTGGTGTGCAGGTCGTGCTGGATGACGGGCAGCGCCGGGCTCACCAGCGACTGCAACATCGAGAACGAGGCGACGACCGTGGCGAGCACCGCCAAGGTCACGCGGGGGTTTCCAGACCTGATGACAGGCATGCAGAAGTCCTTCGAAAGGGGTGTGTGCGCCACACAGAGGGCGCGAGATCTCCCCGGCCTGGTAAAGTCGAGGTATGCCTCCACTATAACGGAGGGTTGCCTCCGCTATCAACTGGCTAAGGTGATCGAATGGAGCAGAGCAGGCCTGTGTTGCAGGTCGACGTACGGCGGCCGCAGCGGGCGGACGCGCGGCGCAACTTCGACGCACTGCTGGCCGCCGCCCGGGACGCGTTCGCGAGCAAGGGCGTCGGCGCGTCGCTCGAGGACATCGCCCGGCAGGCGGGCGTCGGGATCGGCACCCTGTACCGGAACTTCCCGGCCCGTCAGGACCTGCTGAACGCGGTCTACTTCGGCGAGATCGAGGAGCTGTGCCTCGCGGCCGAGCAGGCCGCCGACCTCCCGCCGTGGGAGGCGCTCACCACCTGGCTGCACCGCTTCGTCGGGTACGCCGCGACGAAACGCGCGATCTGGGAGTCGCTGAACCGAGAGGCCGACAGCTTCAAGGCGGCCCGCGAGGCGATGTACGCTGCGGGCGCACCGCTGTTCGAGCGCGCCCAGGAGGCCGGCGAGGCCCGCAAGGACGTCTCCTTCGACGACCTGCTCCGCATGGTCAGCGGATTGACCGCCGCCGGCTTCGTCGACCAGGCCCAGCGCGACCGCGTCCTGACCATCGCCCTGGACGGCGTCCGCGCGCGTTAACCGAGGGAGAGCGCCACGCCGTCGAGGATGTCGTGTTCGGAGACGGTGAGGGTGTCGACGGGGAGGCGGTCGACGAGGCGTTGCAGGATGAGGGCGCCGGCGCCGATGACGTCGACCCGGCCGGGGTGGATCGAATGGACGGCTGCCCGGGCCGCTCGGGTCGAGGTGGTGAGCCACGTGGTGGTGTCGCGGAGCTGAGTCGTGCTGAGGCGGGCGTGGTGGACGGCGTCGCGGTCGTACTCCGGGAGGTTCAGGGCGACCGCGGCGACAGTGGTCGCCGTACCTGCGACGGCGATCAGGGCCCGCGCGTCGGCCAATGGGACCTTGGTGCCGGCGAGCAGGGTGTCGATGTCCTGGGTGATCGCGGCCAGCTCGGGCTCGGAGGTCGGGTCGGTGGTGACGTGGCGTTCGGTGAGGCGGACGGAGCCGATGTCGAGGGACTCGGCGGCGATGACGCCGGTCGCGTCGCCGAGGACGAGCTCGGTGGAGCCGCCGCCGATGTCGGCCACCAGGTACGGCGCGGGCAGGTCGAGTGACGTGGTGGCGCCGCGGAAGCTCAGTTCGGCTTCTTCGGTGCCGGTGATGATCTCCGGTCGTACGCCGAGGCGCTCCTCGATGCCGGCGGCGAACGCATCCCGGTTGCTGACGTCGCGGGCGGCGGAGGTGGCGACGAAGCGCAGCCTGCTGACGGCCTTGGACTGGATGACAGCTGCGAAGTCTTCAGCTGCCTTGAAGACCCGAGCCAGGGCTTCCGGCGCGAAAGCGCCCGTCGAGTCCACGCCCTGACCGAGCCGGACGATCGTCATCCGGCGGTCGACCTCGACCAGTTGACCGTCGACGAGGTCGGCGATCAGCAACCGGATCGAATTGGTCCCGCAGTCCACCGCCGCGACCCGCACACCCGGGTCAGACACAGGGGCCCCGGCGGCCCCAGTCCTCCAGGGATTCGAGGGCCTCGTCGCCCAGCGGGTTGACCCCTGGACCCGCAGCCAGGGAGTGGCCTACCAGGACGTGGAGGCACTTGACGCGGTTCGGCATGCCGCCGGCGGTGATCCCGGCGATCTCCTCGACGTGTTCGATCGACTCGCGGTGCGCGAGGTACGACTCGTGGGCCGCGCGGTACCGGGCGGCCAGATCCTCGTCGGACTCCAGCCGGTCCGTCATCTCCTTCATCAGACCGGAGGACTCGAGCGTGCCGATCGCGGACGCGAGCCGCGGGCACGTCACGTAGTACGTGGTGGGGAACGGCGTACCGTCACCGAGCCGCGGCTCGGTCTCGACCACGTCGGGCAGGCCGCAACTGCAGCGATGCGCGATCGACCGGATCCCGCGGGCGGTGCGGCCGAGCTGCTTGCTGACCGCTTCCTCGTCCGACATGCTCACCGGGTCGCCTCGGGGGTCGGTGTGAGGATCGTCGACGGGGTCGGCTTGGCGGGAGCCGGAGTGGCCGGCGCCGGCGGCGTGCCCGCGCCCTCGACGCTCCCCCACAGCTTGGTGTACCAGGTCGGCTTCTGCGCGTCCGTCGTACCGTCCGAGGGCGCGGACGGCTCCGGTGGGGCACCGACCGGCTTACCGTCCGCGCCGATCACGCGGTACCCGACCTCGCCGGGCATAACCCAGCCGAGTCGTTGCCGTGCCTGTGCCTTCACGTAGGCGTCGTCGCCCCAGCGGGAGATCTCGTCGTTCAGCTCGGCGACCCGCTTCTCCCGGTCCCGGATCTCCTGCTGCAGCGCGCTGACCTGCTGGTGCTGGTCGAACCAGACCCGCAGGCTCTGCGCGTACGACACGATCAACGCGCCCAGCACCAGCAGTACGACGGCCGCGCGCCCGGTCAGGTTGCGCGACCCGCGGGTCCTGGCCGGCTCGGCCGACGTCCCCGCCGTACGGCGTTTGGGCTGGTCGCCCCGCCGGGCCGGTGGGCGCGACTGGGTCCGGCTCGACGGACGCGAGCCGGGTCGTGCACCGGAATCCCGACGGGACGGCATCGCTGAACCTCCCAAAAATCAGACGCAGAATCAGCCCTGGAAGCGCGGGAAGGCCGAGCGACCGGCGTACGTCGCCGCGTCGTCGAGCTCCTCCTCGATCCGGAGCAGCTGGTTGTACTTGGCGGTGCGGTCGGACCGGGCCGGCGCGCCGGACTTGATCTGGCCGCAATTCGTCGCGACCGCGAGGTCGGCGATCGTGGTGTCCTCGGTCTCGCCGGAGCGGTGGCTCATCATGCAGGTGAAGCCGTTGCGGTGGGCCAGGTCCACGGCGTCCAGGGTCTCGGTCAGCGAGCCGATCTGGTTCACCTTGACCAGCAGGCTGTTCGCCGACTTCTCGGTGATGCCGCGCTGCAGGCGCTCGACGTTGGTGACGAACAGGTCGTCGCCGACCAGCTGGATCTTGCTGCCGAGCTCACCGGTGATGGCCTTCCAGCCGTCCCAGTCCTCCTCGTTCAGCGGGTCCTCGATCGAGACGATCGGGTACGACGCGACCAGGTCGGCGTAGTAGGCGATCATCTCGTCGGCGGACAACTTGGCGCCCTCGAACGCGTACACGCCGTCGGTGAAGAACTCGCTCGCGGCCACGTCCATCGCCAGCGCGATGTCCTTGCCGAGCTGCAGGCCGGCCTTCTCGACCGCGACCGCGATCAGGTCCAGGGCGGCCCGGTTGCTGTCCAGGTTCGGCGCGAAGCCGCCCTCGTCGCCGAGGCCGGTGGACAGGCCGCGCTCCTTCAGCACCGCCTTCAGCGCGTGGTACACGCCGGCGCCCTGCATCAGCGCCTCGCCGTACGTCGCCGCGCCGATCGGGGCGATCATGAACTCCTGGACGTCGACGTTGCTGTCCGCGTGCGCGCCGCCGTTGAGGATGTTCATCATCGGCACCGGCAGGACGTGCGCGTTCGGGCCGCCGACGTAGCGGAACAGCGGCAGGCCGGAGCTGTCCGCCGCGGCCTTCGCGACCGCCAGGCTGACGCCGAGGATGGCGTTCGCGCCCAGCTTGGCCTTGTTCGGGGTACCGTCCAGGTCGAGGAGCGCGTGGTCGATCAGGCGCTGCTCGTGGACGTCGTACCCGACGATCTCCTTGTCGATGTCCTCGAGGATCGCGGTGACGGCCTTCTGCACGCCCTTGCCGCCGTAGCGGTCCTTGTCGCCGTCACGCAGCTCGACGGCCTCGAACTGGCCGGTGGACGCGCCCGACGGGACGGCCGCGCGGGCGATGGTGTCGTCGTCGAGCAGAACCTCGACCTCGACAGTGGGGTTGCCGCGCGAGTCGAGGATCTCGCGCGCGCCGACGGCCTCGATGGTGGCCACATTGACTCCCAAGTTCTCGATGACGAATCGCTGCTGAGCCTAGTCCCCAGACCAGCAGGCTCAGTGGACCGCGTCGACCCTAACAATCGCATCCGGAGGTACCTCGCGCGTCAGTAACACTCCGTTGGGGGCCCGATAGACGGCAAGATCGCCGCAATCCACGCCCAGCAAGACTTCTACTCTCGTCCGCCGCCCGACGTGGCTGTCCTTCGAGGGCGCCAGATGGACATGTGTACGCCGTCCCGCGTGCAGCCCTTCGCGCTGAATCGCGGCCAGAACCGCCCGATTCGTGCCGTGCCACAGCAGATCCGCCGGGTAAACCCGTTCCCAACTGTTCTCCAACGCTTCACGTGTCACCGGCATCCCGGCCAGCGAATGCCCCTGGCACGCCCGGATCCGCTACCCGTCGACCTGCAGCCGCTGCTTGTCGTTCTCCCGCACCGCGACGTCCAGCCGTTAGCGGGTGAGCCCGAGAACCCGCAGTACGTCGGTGATCGCGGCCCAGCCGTCCGCACTCATCGTGAGGTTGGACTCACCCGCAGTGTGACGGAGCAGACGGGAGATCACTCTGCTGTCGCGGCTCATGGCAGGAAAGTACTAGTGACCGAAGGAGCGGCGGGCGTCGGCCAGGCCCTTGTGGTTGTCTTCGGGGTCGGAGATGCCGGTCAGGAGGTTGTTGGTGATGCGCCACGCGAAGTAACCGGCCTGGACCGCGTACCGGACGCGCAGGAAGGTGTTGAGGCCACGCTCGACCTCGTCGGTCAGGTCGGGGCGCCGGCGGAGGTACGCCGGTACGACGGGCTCGTCGTTGTACATGCGGGCCGACGCGACGTCGTACAGAATCGGGCCCCGCATCGCGCTCCCCCAGTCGATCAGCGCGACCTGCCCGTCCGGCTGCCGCACGAACGCCTCGGCCGCCGGGTCGCCGTGCAGCCAGGACCAGGACAGCGGGCCGAGCGCAACAGCGTCGGCAATCGCCCCTTCCACCGCCGGACGGATCCAGGGCTCGAGGTCCAGGCACTCCTCGAACGGCAGCAGGAACCGCAACCAGTCGGCCAGGTCGCCACGCTCGACGGCGGCGGCCGAGTGCACACGCCCGAGCAGGTCCCCGATGGCCGCGTGATCCACCATGGTCAACGGCACGCCGTCGATGTACTCCAGAACCGCGACCAGCCGCCCGTCGACGCACTCGACGTACCGGCCGTGCTTGCCGGCCCGCGGACGCCCGGTCCGGATCCCGGCATCGTCGAGCCGCGCGGCCAGCTGCAGCCCCGGCTCGAACCCCAAGTCGCCGGCGCCCACGGCCTTCAAAACCACCCGCCACTCGTCCGCACATGCCAGCCAGACAGCCGAGTTCATCCCACCCGTCAGGACGTCGACCCGCACCGGCTTCAGGTCCCAGTACTCCCGCAGTACCCCGGCAACATCCACCCGCCCCACCCTGCCAGCCGGGCCCGGGCGCCGTACATCCGATTTCCGGAGACGACGAGGACCGGCGAACGGTCCGCAGTAGGTCAGGAGGACTCGGCGGCGCGGATCTCGGTGGCCAGCTGGTGTACGGCGACGCGGAGGGACTGTTCTGCGTCGATGCCGAGCGTGCGGGCCTCGCGGACGACGGCCAGCAGTTGGTGGCCGATGCGGTCGGCGTCCGAGTCGCCGGGAGTGGCGAACTCGGCCGGGAGGACCTTGGCGGCGCGGCCCAGGACCTTGTCGGCCAGGGCGAGGGCGGGGAGGGCGAGCGGGATGCCTTCGAGGACCGAGGAGCGTTGTTTCTCGGCGGCCTTGATGGTTTCCCAGTTCGCCTCGACGGCGGCCGCGTCGGCTGCGTCGACCGAGCCGAAGACGTGCGGGTGGCGGCGGATCAGCTTCTCGACGATGCCGCCGGCCACGTCGTCGACCGTGAAGCCTTCCTCGTCGTCCTCCGCGACCCGGGAGTGGAACACGACCTGCAGCAACAGGTCACCGAGCTCCTCGCGCAGGTGCTCGCGGTCCCCGGTGTCGATCGCCTCGAGCGTCTCGTACGTCTCCTCGAGCAGGTACTTCGCCAGGCTCTCGTGCGTCTGCTCCTGGTCCCACGGGCAGTTGCGCCGCAGCCGGTCCATCACCCGGACCAGGTCGATCAGGCGCGAACCCGGGACGTCGTACGAGCCGTGCAGGATCTCCACCGCGTACGACGGCTCGCGGACGAGCTCGTCGGACACGACGCGGAGCAGGCCGGGCTCGCCGTCGTCACCGGTCAGCCACACCACTTGGCGCCCGTCGGCGGCCGCTGACGACAGCCACGTCCACGCCGCGGAGACCCCGGCCTCGACCTGGGTGACGACGAGGCCGGAACCGATCACCGCCTGGACGTCGGGACGGTCGGGCCCGCCCGCCGCGCCGATCTCGTCGGCAGCCTCGAGGGCCTGCCAGGTGGCGCGGGTGAGCAGCCCGGGGGCGATACGAGGGCTCGTGAGGACGACCTTGATTCCGCCCGCGGACTCGTCAGCCATGCGGCGTCGTCAGCCCTGGCCCTGCTGCTGGGCGGACTCGGCGGCCTTGCGCTTCGCGGCGGTCTGGTCGGACTCCTGCGACAGCGACCCGGAGATCGTGGTGTCCAGGCGGCCGTTGGTCCACTGGCCGTAGCGCGGGGACACCGTGACCTTGATGTCCTTCGCCGCCTCCTTGACCGCTTCCGACCCCGCCTGCAGTTGCTGCTGCGCGTCGGCGGTGTCCAGCCGGCCGTTGCCGCCGGCGAGCTTCGCCGAGGTGACCGCACCGGCGGCGATCTCCTTCAGGAACGCGCTGCTCAGCGGGTCGGCCTGGAGCTTCTTGGTCACCTGGTCGTTGAACATCAGCGGGATCGCCGCTGCGACCTCGGCGTCGCTGACCGAGATCGACTTCTGCTGGCCGACCTGCTCGGTCAGCTGGTCGCTGACCATCTGGTTGACGATCGCCGGAACCGGAACGCTCTCGCCGACCGCCGCCGAGAACGCGCGGGCGGTGTCGTCGACGTGGCTGCTGCTGATCTCCGTCCCGCCGACCACGGCGGCCGCGCCCGGGTGGGTTCCCGCCGCACAACCACCGGTCAGCAGCACCGTCGCCGCCACCACACCGAGAGCCCGAAGCCGTGTGCTCACCGAATCTCCTCGCGTACTCGTCATCTTCTGCCCCGCCCCACCACCCCGGTCGGGCAGATTCACGCCGGCACCACAATAGGTTCGGCGATCACGTCGTCGATCAACCGGGTGCACCACTGCAGCAGCTCCTGGTCACGAAGCGGCTGCCCGCCGATCTGCCTGGTCGCAGGTCTCGGCACCAGAATGGTATGCAGTTGCGGCTTCACCAGACTCTTCGGGTACAGCCTGTTCAGCCGCAGCACCTTGGAGTCGGGCAGCTCGACCGGCCCGAACCGGATCATGTTGCCTTGCAGGGTGACGTCGTGCAGCCCCGCCCGGCGGGCGTGGTTGCGGAACTTCGCCACCTCGATCAGGTTCAGCACGGCCTGCGGGATGTCGCCGTACCGGTCGTGCAGCTCCTCGACCAGCTCGGCGATGCCCTCGTCGTCACGGACCGCCGCGAGCCGCTGGTACATCTCCAGCCGCAGCCGCTGCGACGGGATGTAGTCGTGCGGCAGGTGCGCGTCGATCGGCAGCTCGATCTTGACCTCGGGCTCCTCGGCCTGGGTGTCGCCGCGGTACTCCGCGACCGCCTCGCCGACCAGCCGGACGTACAGGTCGAAGCCGACGTCCGCGATGTGCCCGGACTGCTCGCCGCCGAGCAGGTTGCCGGCGCCGCGGATCTCCAGGTCCTTCATCGCGACCGCCATCCCGCCGCCGAGATCCGCGTGCTGCGCGATCGTCGCCAGCCGGTCGTGCGCGGTCTCGGTGAGCGGCTTCTCCGGCGGGAAGAAGAAGTAGGCGTACGCCCGCTCGCGGCCCCGGCCGACCCGGCCGCGGAGCTGGTGCAGCTGGGACAGGCCGAGCAGGTCGGAGCGCTCCACGATCATCGTGTTCGCGTTCGAGATGTCGATGCCGGACTCGACGATCGTCGTACACACGATCACGTCCGAGCGCTTCTCCCAGAAATCCTGGATGACCTGCTCGAGGGTGTGCTCGTTCATCTGGCCGTGCGCGACGCTGACCCGGGCCTCCGGCACCAGCTGGCGGATCCGGGCGGCGGCCTTCTCGATCGTGTTCACCCGGTTGTGGACGACGAAGACCTGGCCCTCGCGGAGCAGCTCGCGCCGGATCGCGGCGGTCACCTGGTGCTCGTCGTACGCGCCGACGAAGGTCAGCACCGGGTGCCGCTCCTCGGGCGGGGTGGCGATCGTGGACATCTCGCGGATCCCGGTGATCGACATCTCCAGCGTCCGCGGGATCGGCGTCGCGGACATCGTCAGGACGTCGACCGCGGTCCGCAGCCGCTTCAGCTGCTCCTTGTGCTCGACGCCGAACCGCTGCTCCTCGTCGACGATGACCAGGCCGAGGTCCTTGAACGCGACCTCGCCGCTGAACAGCCGGTGGGTGCCGATCACCACGTCGATCGACCCGTCGGCGAGACCGTCGACGGTGGCCTTGGCCTCCTTGTCGGTCTGGAACCGCGACAGCGGCGCCACGTTCACCGGGAACGCGGCGTACCGCTCGGCGAACGTCGCGTAGTGCTGCTGCACGAGCAGCGTCGTCGGTACCAGTACGGCGACCTGCTTGCCGTCCTGCACCGCCTTGAAGGCCGCCCGGACCGCGATCTCGGTCTTGCCGTACCCGACGTCGCCGCAGACGATCCGGTCCATCGGCATGACGCGTTCCATGTCGTGCTTCACGTCGTCGATGGTGGACAGCTGGTCGGGCGTCTCCACGAACGGGAACGCGTCCTCGAGCTCGCGCTGCCACGGGGTGTCCTTGGCGAACGCGTGCCCCTTGGTCGCCTGGCGCGCGGCGTACAGCTTGATCAGCTCGCCGGCGATCTGGCGGACCGCCTTACGGGCGCGGCCCTTGCGCTTGGCCCAGTCGCCGCCGCCCATCTTGTCCAGGCTCGGCTGCTCGCCGCCGACGTACCTGGTGACCTGGTCGAGCTGGTCGGTCGGCACGTACAACCGGTCGCCGGGCTGGCCGCGCTTGCTCGGCGCGAACTCGATCACGACGTACTCGCGGGTGGCCTTCTGGGACCCGGAGCCGACGGTCCGCTGCATCATCTCGACGTACCGGCCGACACCGTGCTGCTCGTGCACGACGTGGTCGCCCGGCTGCAGCTCCAGCGGGTCGATCGTCTTCTTGCGGCGCGACGGCATCCGTTGCTGGGAACGGCGTTCGGCCGCCGAGCGCTGGCCGGACAGGTCGTTCTCGGTGAGCACCGCGAATTTGATGCCGTCAGCAACGAACCCCTGCTCGAGCTGGCCCTGTGAGATGAGCACGACCCCGGGCTCGGGGATCTCCTCGATGCCTTCGACGACGCGAGCCGGCAGCTCGGCCTCGGAGAACACCTCGGCGAGGCGCTGCGCGGGGCCGTGGCCCTCGGTCACGCAGACGACGCGCCAGCCGTCCCGCAGCCAGCCGCGGATGTCCTCGGTCGCCGCCGCGGTCTCACCGCGGTACGGGTCGACCTCGTGGGCGGCGAGGATCCGGCTGGTGACGGCACCGGCCTCGGTGTCGATGTCGAACGCGACCCGCTCACCCATCGAGTCCCGCAGCTCGGGCTGGTCGGTCGGCGCGGCCGCGAACGGCGACAGGCTCCACCAGGCCAGGCCGTTGCCCAGGGCGTGCGACCGGACGTCGCCGAGCGAGACGTACGCCGCCGCGCCCAGGTCGATCGGGGCCTCGCCGCCGCCGGCGGCCGCGGCCCACGACGCCTCCAGGAACTCCTGGCTGGTCGCGACCAGGTCGTGCGCCCGGGCCCGGACCCGCTCCGGGTCGCTGACGACCACGTGCGTCCCGGCGGGCATCAGGTCGACGAGCAGCTCCATGTCGTCGACGAGCACCGGAGCCAGCGACTCCATGCCCTCGACCGCGTGCCCTTCGGCGAGCTTCTCGAACAGCTCGGCCAGCTCGGGGTGTTCCTTCGCCAGGACGGCGGCTCGCGCGCGGACCTCGTCGGTGAGCAGCAGCTCGCGGCACGGCGGCGCCCACAGGCCGTGCTCGGCGATCTCGAGCGAGCGCTGGTCGGCGACCGCGAAGTACCGGATCTCCTCGACGTCGTCACCGAAGAAGTCCACCCGCAGCGGGTGCTCCTCGGTCGGCGGGAAGACGTCGATGATGCCGCCGCGAACCGCGAACTCGCCGCGCCGCTCGACCAGGTCGACCCGGTGGTACGCCGCGCCGGCGAGCCGCTCGACGACGTCCTCGAGCTCGACCGTGTCGCCGACGTGCAGCTGGACCGGCTTCAGGTCCGCGAGGCCGGCGACCTGCGGCTGCAGGACCGACCGCACCGGCGCGACCAGGATCTTGATCGGGCCGGTCGTCTCGTCGGACGGATCCGGGTGCACGAGCCGGCGCAGCACGGCCAGCCGCCGGCCGACGGTGTCGGACCGCGGGCTGAGGCGCTCGTGCGGGAGGGTCTCCCAGGCCGGGTAGTACGCGACGGTGCCGGGCTCCTCGACGAGGCACTGCAGGGCCTCGGTGAGCTCCTCGGCCTCGCGGAAGGTGGCGGTGACGGCCAGCACCGGCCGGCCGGCGCCGTTCTGCGCCGCGGCGATCGCGGCGAGCAGGACCGGGCGCACCGGCGTAGGCGCGCTCAGATCGAGCGTCGTGACCCCGTCGTTGCGGGCGTCACGGACGGCCTCGGACACCACCGGATCGGTGATCAGGGTGTCGACCAGACCGCTGAGCTTCACGAGTTGTACTTCCCTTGGGTGGACTCGAGGCCGTCGGTGAGCAGCGACTCGACCGCGTCCGCGGTCCGGTCGACGGCGAACGGAAGGTCCTTGCGTTCGGCCGCGGAGAACTCGTTGAGGACGAAGTCGGCGGGCGCCTGCCGGCCCGGCGGACGACCCACACCGAACCGGACTCGATAGTACTCACCGGTGCCAAGCGATTTGCGCAGCGATTTCAGCCCGTTGTGGCCGTTGTCCCCGCCGCCGAACTTGCACCGCAGGACACCGAAGTCGATGTCCAGCTCGTCGTGCACGACGAGCAGGTTGGCCGGATCCAGCTTGAAGAACTTCAGCAGCCCGGAGACCGGTCCGCCGGACTCGTTCATGTACGAGCGGGGCTTGGCCAGCACCGCCCGCAGGCCGCTGATCCGGGTCTCGATCACCTCGGCCTTGACCTGCTTGCTCTGCTTCCACTTCGCACCCGACCGGGCGGCCAGCTCGTCGGCGACCAGGTGCCCGATGTTGTGCCGGGTGCGGGCATACGAAGGGCCGGGATTCCCCAGTCCGACGACCAACCACACGTCGTCCGCCACGGATCCCGGCCCTCCCGAAGATGTCTGGTGCTGCGGCAGAGGCTACTCGGCCGCGGCGGCCACCGGCTCCTCGGCCGCGGTCGGCTCGTCGCGCTCGATGCCCGCCTCGGCCTCGGCCTCGGCCAGCTCGCCCTCGACCTGCTCGGCGGTGGGCTGCGCGGTGACGTTGACGATCAGCGTGTCGGGCTCGATCGCCAGCGTGGAGCCGGACGGCAGGGTCAGGTCGGACGCGTGGATCTGGGCGCCGATCTCCAGGCCCTCGATGGAGACGACGATGCTCTCCGGGATGTGCGTCGCCTCGGCCTCGACCAGGACCGCGGCGTGCTCGGTGACGACCAGCGCGTCGGACGCGGCCTCGCCCTCCAGGTGCACCGCGACCTCGACCTGGACCTTCTCGCCGCGGCGGACGATCACCAGGTCGACGTGCTCGATGAAGCCCTTCAGCGGGTCGCGCTGGACCTGCTTCGGCAGCGCCAGGTGCGACTCGCCGCCCTCGACCTCGATCATCAGCAGGGCGTTGGCGGTCTTCAGAGCCAGCATGGTGTCGTGACCAGGCAGCGTGATGTGCACCGGGTCGGTGCCGTGGCCGTACAGGACGGCAGGGACCTTGTTGTCCCGGCGGATTCGGCGGGCAGCACCCTTGCCGAACTCGTTGCGCGCTTCGGCTTGGATCTTGACCTCGGCCACGAGATGACACTCCTCAAAAGCGTTGCGGTGATCTGTTGACTGGATGGAACTCGGCTGCGGCCTCAGCGGGCGCCTGCTGACCCCGAGAAGGCGTCAGGCAACGAACCACCGCGTCGATCACGGAGCCGCGCCCAACAGTTCCGGGGGGCGTCCCTCGCCGAGGCAACCAAAACAGTCTACCCACGAGCCTGCCCAGACGGGAAATCCGTCCTCCTGGGGCATTTTGCTCCGGCGACGGCGAGGTTCCCGGTGACCCGTTGCCGCACCCGATCTTCGGCGCGTTGCCGAGGTCGGCGCCGTTCGTCCTGCGGGACCAGGGCCTAGGTGAGTCTGGTCCAGACCTGACGGAGCGCCCGGGCCGCGTCGCCTTCGAGGCCGGCGGCGTCCAGCGTCTCGGCGAGCTCGTCGAACTCGGGGCCCCAGCGCCACGCGACGCTGCGGAGCTGCTCGGGCAGTCCCGGATCCTTCAGGGATCCGGCGTCCGCCCGGATCTGCTGCGCGACCAGCGCGTCGGTCACGCCGTGCTTGTCCGCCAACTGGAACGCGAGCACCGCCAGCGCCGCCTTGCCCTTGTTGTAGAGCGCGTACGACGACTTGGCCGCGCTCGCCGCGCCCGGTTCGGCGCCGACCACCATCGGCGTGACCGCCGTACCGGCCCACAACCCCGCCGCGGTCTCGGCCTCCGCGCCCGACAACATCAGATGCGTCGGGCTCGCCCCACCCGTCGGCGGCGGCCCGATCACGCCGGCGTCGACGAACGTCGCCTCGGGTACGGCGGAGCGCGCCTGCGCCAGCGACGCCGGGGACAGCGGGTTCGCCTCGACGTACAGACCGCTGAAGCCTGCACCGCCGACCTGCCGGGCGACGTCGACGGCGCCCTGCGGCGCGCAGGAGCAGAGGATCGCCTCCGCGGCCCCGACCGCCTCGGCGAACGGCGTACCGATCAGACCGGCCTCGTCGGCCCGCGCCTTGCTGGCGGCACTGCGGCCGTCCGGCACCCAGTGCACCTCGTGACCGGCGACCACCAGCTGCGCAGCGAGTTTCGAGCCCATCGCTCCCGGGTGGAACACGGTGATCCGCATGCGGCGTCCGATCCTCGATTCGGTCAGTTACCGCCCAA
This sequence comes from Kribbella sp. NPDC051936, assembly GCF_040680955.1. NCBI lineage: Bacteria > Bacillati > Actinomycetota > Actinomycetes > Propionibacteriales > Kribbellaceae > Kribbella > Kribbella sp. NPDC051936. The sequence goes on from NZ_JBFAXS010000013.1 coordinate 59,204, forward strand.
CCTATGTCAGTCACCGTCCCCGGCGAACCGTTGTCACATCGCCGTGCCCGGGTGCAGCGTGGACAGGAACAGCGGTTCTCAGGGGGAGGGTTTCATGAGCGAGAACGCGATCGGGCGCCGGCAGGCGCTGAGGGGTGCGGGAATGGCAGCAGGAGGTGTCGCCGTCGCCGGTCTGGCGGCGACCACACCGGCGATGGCGGACAGCGGCGGCGGGTTGCTGGGCAGCTGGATCTGCACGCGGCAGGACGACGGATCGCCCGACAAGGTCCGCCTGGTGCTGAGTTTCGCGGGCGGCGGGGTGATCGTGTCACACGACATCAGCCCGGCGGGGCCGCCTTTCACCGGGACCTGGGCATCGCACGGGAAGTCTTTCCGGCTGACGATGTGGACCGGGACCGCCGGTGAACAGGGGCCGGAATCGGTCGGGCCGACGATCCGCGTGCAGGCCTGGGGCTCGGTGTCCCACGGCACGATCACGGCGAAGTACCGCTTCACCGTGTTCGCACCGGGCAGCCTCAGCCAGGTCGTGGACTCTGGCACCGGAAAGCTGAGCGGACGCCGGATCACCGCCTGACAGCCGCCGGCACTGCTGGGACGCGGCGGCGCGGCCGCACGCCGCCGCGTCGGGAGGTCGCGGTCAGGCGCGGCCGTCGAACAGGCTGGTGACCGAGCCGTCCTCGAAGACTTCGCGGATGGCCCGGCTGATCAGCGGCGCGATCGACAGCTCGGTGAGCTTGTCGAAGCGGCGCTCCTCGGCGATCGGCAGCGTGTTGGTGACGATCACCTCGCTGGCCTGGCAGTTCTTCAGCCGGTCCACCGCCGGGCCGGACAGGATCGCGTGCGTGGCCGCGATCACCACGCCGGCGGCGCCCTCGGCGTACAGCGCGTCGGCGGCCTTGGTGATCGTGCCGGCGGTGTCGATCATGTCGTCGACCAGGATGCAGACCCGGCCCTTGACCTCACCGACGACCCGGTTCGCGACCGTCTCGTTCGGACGGTCGATGTCGCGGGTCTTGTGGATGAACGCCAGCGGCGCGTTGTTCAGCCGCGCCGACCACTGCTCGGCGACCTTGATCCGGCCGGCGTCCGGCGACACCACGGCCAGTTGCTGGTCGCCGTACTTCTCCGCGACGTACGAGCTGAGGATGGGCAGCGCCATCAGGTGGTCCACCGGGCCGTCGAAGAAGCCCTGGATCTGCGAGGTGTGCAGGTCCACGCAGATCAGCCGGTTCGCGCCCGCGGTCTTGAACAGGTCGGCCATCAGCCGGGCCGAGATCGGTTCCCGGCCGCGGTGCTTCTTGTCCTGCCGGGCGTACCCGTAGAACGGGAGCACCACGGTGATCCGCTTGGCCGACGCCCGCTTCAGCGCGTCGACCATGATCAGCTGCTCCATGATCCACTCGTTGATCGGCGAGGTGTGGCTCTGGATCACGAACGCGTCGCTGCCCCGGACCGACTCCTCGAACCGGACGTAGATCTCGCCGTTGGCGAAGTCGTACGCCTGGGTCGGCACCAGGCCGGACCCGAGCTCCTCGGACACCTCCTCGGCGAGACCGGGATGCGCCCGGCCGGAGAAAACCATCAGGTTCTTCTCGGTGGTTCGTTTCATCCCGCTCATCGCCCGCGCCTCCCGTTGTCCTCGTACCGCTCAGGCCTGCTCGTCCGGCTGGTCCGCCGGCTGCTCGGAGAGCGCCGCCTCGGCCGCCGCGGCGGTCTTGGTGCCGGCCCGCTTGCGCGCGACCCAGCCCTTGATGTTGCGCTGCCGGCCGCGGGCGACCGCGATCTCGCCCGGGCCGACGTCCTCGGTGAGCGCCGTGCCGGCCGCGAGATACGCGCCGTCCGCGATCGTCCGCGGCGCCACCAGCACCGAGTTGCTGCCGATGAACGAGTGCTTGCCGACGTGCGTCGGGTGCTTCGCGACACCGTCGTAGTTCGCGAAGATCGTGCCGGCGCCGATGTTCGCGCCCTCGCCGATCGTCGCGTCGCCGGCGTACGTCAGGTGCGGGACCTTGGCGCCGTCGCCGATGGTGGAGTTCTTGGTCTCCACGAACGTGCCGATCTTGCCCTTCACGCCGAGCTTGGTGCCCGGGCGCAGGTACGCGAACGGGCCGACGCTGGCCTGCGGGCCGATCTCGGCGCCGGAGCCGTGCGTGCGGATGATCGTCGCGCCGGCCCCGACGGTGATGTCGGTGAGCGTGGTGTCGGGGCCGATGGTGGCGCCCTCGTCGACCGTGGTCGCCCCGTGCAGCTGGGTGTTCGGCAGCAGGGTGACGTCGCGGGCGACCTGGACGGTCTGGTCGACCCAGGTGGTGTTCGGGTCGACGACCGTCACGCCCGCACGCATCAGGCGGGTGAGCGTACGCCGGTTCAGCTCGGCGCGGAGCGTGGCGAGCTGGACGCGGTCGTTGACGCCCTCGGTCTGCATCGCGTCGTCGGTGACGTGCGACCCGACCCGCTTGCCGTCGTTCCGGGCGATGCCGATCACGTCGGTCAGGTAGAGCTCGCCCTGGGCGTTGTCGGTGGTCAGCCGGCTCAGGCCGTCCCGCAGGGTGGCCGCGTCGAACACGTAGATGCCCGCGTTGATCTCGTCGATCGCGCGCTGCTCGGCGGTGGCGTCCTTGTGCTCGACGATCGCCGCGACGGTGCCGTCCGACCCCTGCACGATCCGGCCGTACCCGGTCGGGTCGGGGACCCGCGCGGTCAGCACGGTGACCGCGTTGCCCTGCTTGTCGTGGTCGGCGATCAGGTCGTGCAGCGTCTCCGCCTCGAGCAGCGGGACGTCACCCGACGTGACGACGACCGAGCCGTCGAAGTCGGCCGGTACGGCGCTCAGGCCGGCGCGGACCGCGTCGCCGGTGCCCAGCTGCTGCTCCTGGACGGCCGTGCGGGCCTCGGGGTCGACGGCCTTCAGGTGTTCCTCGACCAGTTCGCGGCCGTTGCCGACCACGACGACGAGGTGTTCGGGGCTGAGCGCCCGGGCGGTGTGCACGGCGTGCCCGACGAGACTGCGCCCGCCGATCTCGTGCAACACCTTCGGGGTCGCCGATTTCATCCGGGTGCCCAGACCGGCGGCCATGATGACGACCGCCGCGGGGCGATGGGAAGTCACGCGGTCTTCTCCTCGAGTTCCCTGCGAGTTTCTTTCAACAAGTATCAGCATGGGCACCCGAAACAGCGCCCGCGCAAGCCTACTTGCTGTCCGCACCGCCCCTCGCACGGGGACGGCGAGACCGATCTCACCCTCCCCGGCACCGCGCGTAGAACCGATGGCTACTCTCCGTGGTATTCGTGACCTACTTCACCGCGTTCCAATAGCCGTGGGTCACCGCGATCGGGCGGCAGCTGTCGAGCCACTGGACGCCGACGAGCCACATGTTCTTTGCGGACACCACGGTCAGGACGTTGCCGTTGACGGAACCTTCCAGACCGGCGTTGAGTGCTTGCCACTTTCCGCCGGCGTAGCGGTAGACGACGGCGCGTTCCTTGCCGCCGACGTTCGCCCAGCCGGTGACCCAGACCGAGGCGTCCGGCGCGATCGCGACGTCGTCGAAGGATCCCGTGGGTACGGCGGGAGGCTTGACGACCTGCCACTTGGTGCCGTTCCAGCGCAAGGCAAGCGGTTTCGGCTGGTCCGGGTCGGTGCGGTCCTCACCCACGGCCCACACGTTCTTCGCCGTACCGACTGCGACGCTTTCCAGGGTCGCGTTGGTCTTCACCGGTTGCGCTGTCACCTTCCAGGTCTTGCCGTCCCACCGCATCGCGAGCGGGCGCCGGTCCTGGAAGTCCTGCTTCTGGTCGCCACCGACCGCCCAAGTGCCGCCCGCTCCGGTGGCCACGTCGTTGAACGTGGCCGGCTGCCGGTTCGTCGCAGTCGTTGTCCAGCGCAACGATCCGTCCTGTTCCCCGGCCTGCTGGGCGGCCGCGGGCACTGCTGTCAGCACGGACCCGGTCAGCGCGACCAGGATGCATGTCTTCAGTCTCACAACGATTTCCCTCCGAGATCGGCGTCGTCTACATCCCTCTCGACGCTGCGACTCCTTCGCTGCGTTACCTGCGGCTTTCTGCAACCCTGGAAGGCATGGCCCTCACACTCGGAGCAATCGTCCTGAACGTGCCGTCGACCGGCCCGGCCGCGGAGTTCTGGCGCGCGGCCCTCGATCTCACCCCCGACGAGAACCCGGACTTCCTCGTCCCGCCGCCGGGTACCCGGCCGACCAGGGTCCACCTCGACAGCACCGACCGCACGCATTTCGACCTGTGGGTGGACGGCTCCTCGACACCGGAAGCCGAAGTGGAGCGGCTGATCGGCCTCGGCGCCGAGCGAGTCGAGGACTGGACCTACCCGCCGGACGCCGACTTCACGGTCCTCAAGGCTCCGGACGGAACTGTCTTCTGCGTCATCGACTGAGCAGTGCGACGACCTGCGGGCTGTTGAAGAACTTCGCCGTCAGGGGCGCGTGACTGTCGCGGTCGTAGGGGTCGTCGTCGTGGGCGTTGGCGATGATCAGCGAGTACGCGCAGCGGTGGAGCAGGAGCTGATCGGCGTCGTACCCGAGGCCGGCGGCGAACGCCGCGTCGTACGCGGCCTCGACCTCGCGGGCCCGCGGCGACCAGAGATCGATGACGCTCGCGGTGGCCGCGGCCTCGAACACCGGATCGCCGGCCATCGTCAGCAGACCGAAGTCGAGCAGCGTCACCGGGCGCAGCTCGTCGTCGACGAGGATGTTGCCGGCGGTGACGTCGCCGTGGACGAGCCGGGGCTCGGGCTCCTTGAGGTCGGCCAGCAGCCGCAGCAGCGCCTCGAGCTTGGCGTCGAAGTCGTCCACCAGCCGCGCGTCGAAGCGAGCGGCCCGGCGCCGGACGAGCCCGGTCAGAGCCTCGCGCCACGACACGCCGCCCGGGCGGAACGGGTCGGTTTCGTCGAGCACCGACGTACGGCGGAGCACCTCCGGCGCGGCCACTTGCGCGAGTGCGTCGACCACCTCGACGACACAGTCCCGCACGCGCTTCCAGCCCGGCGTACCGAACTCCGGCGCCACCTCGTGCAGCGGGACGCCCGGCACCAGATCTTCGCGACCTTCCCGCCGCCGAGCCGGAAGACCGCGCCCTGCATCCCGATCGCGATCTGCTCGGGACCGCCGTACCCGAGGATGCGGAGCTGTTCCTCCAGGAAAGCGTCGGACAGCGGCATGCCGCAAGACCCTAGTCGCGTGCCGCGGCACTGTCGTCCGATTTTGTCGGTGGGGCCTGAAACCCTTGCGGGCATGGGTGATTCGCTGGTCGATGTCGGCGGTGTCACGCTGTTCGTGCGGGAGCTCGGGCGGCGGGGCGACGGGCCGTCTGTGGTGGTGATGCACGGCGGGCCGGACGTCGGGCACGGATACCTGGTGCCCGGGTTCGAGCCGTTGGCCCGCGATCATCACGTGGTGCTGTTCGACTTCCGCGGGTGCGGGCGGAGCAGCCGCGGGTTGCCGGACGACGATCTGCAACCGGAGTACGTCGTGCAGGACACACACCGACTGATCGACCGGCTCGGGCTCGGCGCGGTCGATCTGGTCGGGTTCTCGACGGGCGGGCGGGCCGCGATGCAGTTCGTGGACAAGCATCCGGAGCAGGTACGGCGGTTGGTGCTCGCCTCGACGTCGGCGTACTCGTCGGCGGACGCGGCCGGTTATCTGGCGGGCTGGGACGAGTATCAGCGCCGCCGACGCATCGAGGACGAGGCGAAGGGTGCCCTGCGCAACTCCACGGTCTTCGTGTGGGACCTCGGCCGCGCACCGGCGTACCTGCAGCTGCTCGAATCCCTCGGCACCGACCTCGGCGACTGGTCCGAGGAACGCGCGCTCCAGGGCCTCATGCACCCGTGGTGCCCCGGCGATCCCGAGCAGATCCTCGGCTCGTTCGCCAAACCCATCCTCATCCTGCACGGCGACAAGGACATGGGCTTCCCCGTCCAACTCGCCCACCGCCTCCACGAGGCCGTCCCCAGCCGCCTGGTCGTCATCCCCGACACCGCCCACATGTGCCACTTCGAACAGCCCGAGACCTGGTCGTCCCACATCCGCGAGTTCCTGGACAGCTAGGAGGTGGGACTTGGAAGAGCAGAAGCAGGTACGGGTTCCACACGGCGTGCTGGGCGCCGAGTGCCGGCAGCAGGACTGCCACCGGCACCGTTGCCCGGATCCACCAGCGCACGCGTCGGGCGACGAACGCCATCGCCACCATCGGCAAACCCTGCGAGCATTCCTGGCGCCGCCAGCGCCAGGAGGAGTCCGCCGGCGCATTGCACCACGGCTCCACGGCGTACAGCATTGCCACCAATGTCCCCCACCTCAGCGGATCCCGTCCCTGGTGATACCTGCACCGTCCTGGCTCGGATCGACCTGCGCGAACTGCTGTCGGAACACCACCGGCGGCAGCAGCAATGGAACCGCCGCGACCAGGACCAGGACGGCGATCGCGACCCGGTCACGCCACGAGACGACCGCCCCTGCCGTTCCCCGAGTCTGCCGTAGGCTGCGGTCTCGTGCAGGGGACACGGCTCGACATGGACCGGATTCGCGCGGCCCGGCGGGTCATTGCCCCGGTCTTCCTGGACAGTCCTCTCTATCGCTGCGAAGCGCTCGAGCTCGGCTGCGCGGTCGACATCAAGCTCGAGACGGCGAACCCGGTGCGCAGCTTCAAAGCCCGCGGTACAGAGGTCGTCGCGAGTCAGCTCGCGACCAGCGACTCGCGCGCGGTCGTCTGTGCCAGCGCGGGCAACCTCGGGCAGGCGCTCGCGTGGTCCGGTCGCGATCGCGGACTGGACGTCACGGTCGTCGCATCACGGTTCGCGACCACGGCGAAGCTCGATCGGATCCGCGCGCTGGGCGCCAAGCTCGAGCTCGTCGACGGCGACCACGAGCTCGCCCGCGTCCGGGCCGCCGAGATCGCGCGGTACGACGGGATCCGGCTGCTCGAGGACAGCCTCGACCTCGAAACCTGCGAGGGCGCCGCGACGATCGGCCTCGAACTCGTCGACGCTCTGCACGGGACCGACCCCGCCGTACTGATCGCGCTCGGCGGCGGCGCACTCGCGACCGGTGTCGGGTACGTCCTGAAGACCCTCGCACCCGCCGTCGAGGTGATCTGCGTCCAACCGCTCGGCGCGCCGGCGTTGACGCGTTCCTGGCACGAGCGGCGCGTCGTCACCACCGAAACTGCCGACACGATCGCGGACGGCGTCGCCGGGCGGATCCCGATCCCCGAGGTCCTCGACGACCTGCTCGTCGTCGCGGACGACGCCGTCCTCGTCCAGGAATCCTCGGTCGTCGCCGGCCTGCGCCTGCTCCTCGACCACGCCGGCCTCGTCGTCGAGCCGTCCGCCGCGCTCGGCATCGCCGCGATCCTCGAGGACCGCGACCGCTTCGCCGGCCGGCAGGTGGTCACGATCGTGTGCGGCAGCAACGTGGACCAGGACAAGTACCGGCGCTGGGTCGGCCTCTGATGGCGAGGCTCGCGGTCAAGCTCCTGCTCCTCGACGAGGACGACCGCGTGCTACTCATCCACGCCCGGGACCCGAAGACCCAGGCCGAATGCTGGTACCCGGTCGGCGGCGGCGTCGACTCCGGCGAAACGCTGCAGTCAGCCGCAGCCCGCGAGGCGTACGAGGAAACGGGGCTTCGCGACCTCCCACCAGGGACGCACGTGTGGACGCGGGACCACACGTACGAGTTCAACGGCCAGAGCACCGACGTCCACGAAGAGTGGCTCCTGCACCACGTCGCCCACTTCACCCCTGCACCGGCGCAGCTCTCCGAGTATGAATCCACCACCATCCTCGGCTTCGCCTGGTGGACCGCTCAGGATCTCGACGCCACCACCGAAACCGTCTACCCACCCGAGCTCGGGCGACTGGTCGCCGACGTGGCCGCTAGAACGTGACGCCGGGCGCCCGCTCGGTGCACGGGCTCGACGGCGCCTCCGGCTCTTCGTGGTCGATCTCGTACTGACACTCGCCACAGCCCTCCCCCGGCATGTGCTCCCGCCAGTCGTGCTGGCAGACCGGGCAGCCTCCGTAGTACGCCCACAGCACCCGCCGAGCCCGGCGTTCGCGCCACCACCTGCCGAGATTCACAGGCTCGATTCAACCCCGGCAGGTATTGAATTGCCCAGGCCATCGCGACTGGATCACCAATCCGGCGTACGAACCGCACCACCTGTTGTACGTCGCCGGCGACCTCGTCGTCAGCCACCTCGACATCGTCCATCCGCCCGGCCCGCGTCGACGACGGCGAGCACGTCTGGCCGCTCGCACAGGCGTTCGCCACCTCGTTCACTCCCGAGAAGACCGCGTTCGACGCGACGTGGCCGCACCTGGTCGAGGTACCAGACGCGCTGCTGCTGGTCGCAGAGACCGCTGACGGCAGAATCGTCGGCTACCTCCTCGGCAACAGCCACCTCACGTTCCTCGCCAACGGTCGTGTCGCGTGGGTCGAGGAGCTCGTGGTCGATGAGAGTTTGCGGCAGCACGGAATCGGCCGCCAGTTGATGGAGCACGCCGAACAATGGGCTCGCGCCACAGGCGCCGCCTACCTCGCACTGGCCAGTCGCCGGGCCGGACCGCTCTATCTGGCACTCGGGTACGACGATTCCGCGGTCTTCTACAAGAAGACCTTGTCCTGACTCAACGCGGCAGCGGCGGAAGTCCGAGGGTCTGCAGGAACCTGGCCGTCTTCAGCTCCACGAAGACATCCTCGTCAGGTACGTCGTCCTGCCTGTCGTCGGGCTGCTTATTGTCGCTCGCCAGAAAGCGTTCGATCTCGTCCGGGGCTGGGGACGTGCCGGCCAGCTCCGCCCAGGCGGCGAGTCCAGCGGCCTCGATCCCCGTGTCGGCCGCCGTCGGCGCGGACGGGTCCCCGAAGTACGCGCGCGGCGTGTGCCCGAGGAACGCCTCGCCGGTCCCCACACCCGCCGGCGCGTACCGGATCATCGCGATGTCGCTGTCATGAATCATCACGATCATGTACGGCTCCGACGGCACGCCGGCCTCCGCGTCCGGATCAACCTCGCTCCACGCGCGGTCGGCGTACACATAACTCCCGAAGAACCCCACCCTCGTCCCCTCTGATTCGGCTGCGCCGAGGCTACAGCCCGCCGAGCGGCACGGCCTCGACGGTTCGCCACTCGTACCTGCGGTTGTCGCGGTGCATCTCGACGAGGGAGACCGCGTCGACGGCAAACGCGGACGGTTGTGCGGTGTTCGAGTACGCCAGGCTGATGTGCGGGCGGTAGCCGTCCGCGTTCTCGGGTACGCCGGTTGCGCCGAAGTCGTCGGCGAAGGCGGCGCGTACGGCGTACCGGATCGTCTGCAGCGGTTCGAGCGGATCCGACGGGAGGAGGACCGCCTCCCGGCGTACGACGGGTCGGTGGAACCGCACCTTGACCGGCTGCAACTCCCCCCAACCGCGCCCAGCAGCGCATCCACCCGCGCCGCCGGCAACTCATCCACGAAGCCGACGCCCTGCATGGTCAGGTGCAGCCAACGCAGCGGGATCATGTCGAGCCCGGGCACGCCCGGAGACCGGCCGCCGAACCATCAGGTGTCGTAGCCGAGGCCGTCCCAGGGCTCGTAGTACGCGATGAAGTCGCCCGGTTCGATGTGCAACGAGTACGTACCTTCGAAGTCCCCGCTCACCCAGCCGAAGGTCACGCCGTCGACCTCCACCGCGAACGGCGCAACGTCGATCGGCTCGAGCACGTACTTCCCGAGCTCGGCGAGCCGCGACGCGACGACCTGATCCGCTCCGGCGGACGCCGCCTGCCCCGGCGGAACCCCCTCCGGCCGGACCGCCTCGTCGACCTTCACCTCGGCGAACGTCCCGTCCGCGTTCCACAGAAACAATCCGACGTACGCCGCGCCGCTCGCCGGATCGAACAGCTCGTCACTGAGAAAGAACCGCCGTCCGTCACCGGCCGTCCCGGCGTACGGCACGTGATAGTCGTCCGGCACGATCCGGAACCGCGCAGGCGCTTCGTCCACCGCTGCCCCTCCCCCACTGGCGCCACACCCGCTCAGCGCAACCACCAACCACAACGCAAGCCCCAACCGCCTCAATGTCCCACCCCTCGCACTGAACTTGTGGGCATCCTTCCGTACGCACTCGGCCTGGTGATCGCGCTGGTCCTCAGCGCACAGATCCTGCTGCTGATGGAACGCGACCGCCCACTCGCCAAGCGACTGCGCGACCTGAGCACCGGCGGCGACGCCCTCTCAATCCTCTTCGCCGCCTTCCTCACCCTGGGCACCCTCGGCGCCCTCCTCGGCAGCCTCCTCCACGCCCCCGCCCCCGGCGCCGCAACCGGCCTCACCCTAGCTCTCCTGACCTGGATTACAGCCGGATTCGCCGGGGTTCAGATCGAGTACGTCGAGGAGGGTTCGGTCCTCGTCGATCGCGTGGCTCAGGTGGCCGAGCTTGCCGTCGGCGGCCGCGTCCGTGGTGCCGACGAGTTGCCAGAGCCCGTCGTCGGCGTCGTGGCCGATCAGGAGTACGGGCTCGCTCATCCGTCGACTGATGCGCGACACTCGTCCGCCAGGTGACCTGCGACAGCGAATGCGCGGTTTGCGGCAACTCAGTGCGTCTCTTGGTTGGTACCTGGGCTCGGCGCAGCAGTCGATGGCGCTCTGGTGTCTGCGTCCGGTGAGCCGCCGGCCACAGCTCAACCATCGATGGGATCAGGAACGCGATCACGATCTGCGGCTGTGGTAGCTCGGCTTGGGCAGTTGGCCTGCGCGTCGATCTCGTCGGCAGACATCACGGTCCCGTTGACGTCGTACTGGCCGGGAGGTAACGGCGACCGGATGGCGTCTGGGTTGAGGAAACTCCCTCCGTAGTTGCGAACTGATCCGTCCACGTCTACTCCGAAAGACATGCCGACTTCATAGCGAAACTTCCCGGTGCTCGCGATCCAACCTGAGGCGTCGAGGACCACCAAATGCTGACGCGGATCCCGGACCCGGGTACCGCGCCACTGGACGTGCCCGCCGCCTTTGCTGTCGAAGCGCCGAATCTCCGCGCCGTTGACTGTCTCGTTCGCGCACAACGGAACGTAGATGCTGACAACCCCATCATCGACGCGGAATCCGTCGGCCGGAGGCTCCGGATCACCCGGCACAAGCCCGCAGCCGGTCAAGACCGTCACGAGACACGGGAACACCACAGCTGCGAGCCTCATTCATCCTCCCCTCGATGTATCCGTGCCGGGTGCGCCCGTCCGTGCGGTTCCGGCATGCGGCCCATCGTGCCCGATCAGACTCGCCCGTTACACCAACGTTGCTCATGCAGGAGAGTAGGAGACCTACGGTGCACTCACTGGCACGAGCGCGCTTCACTCGCGGCGGCCAATGAGTGCGTCGCGTGACGATGTGTCCGCTGCCGACCTACCATGGCCGAAACCGCACCGGGTCGCGTCACGTTACGGCGCAGCAGATGACGAGGAATGATCTACGCGGGATGCCTCATCGGCCTCGCGATGCCAGAACTGCCAACGGCCTCCATACGCAATGGCTACTGCGGAGGTGGGAGCACATCGTCAAGCGGGCCGAGGCTGGCTTCGACGAAACTTCGACCGGCTGTCCCGCTTGTGACGGCACTGAGGGTCTCGACGCATGTGACGAGCTTGAATCACTGATGCGCCGGGGCGGCAGACGAGCCGAGCGCATCTCGGTCCAGGTGAAGGCGCTGGATGAGCGCTTCCTACGAGCAACTTCTCCGCAGCCGTTCTCGCCCGTCGACGGCAACTGGTGGCGCTATCGCAATCTGGACTGACAGGGCCTAGGTCCGATACCCGGCAGATGACGTTGCGTCATCCAGGCGGGCGAGTGAGGCAGGTCGGGCTCGGGGTGGTTGGTGACGAAATCGCGGACTGCGTCGTCGCCGGTAAGCCCTTCGTCCAGCAGCCACTCGACGGCTCGGCCCTTGGCTCGCACGTCACGAAAGGCGTGCCAGACCGGCACCAGCTCGGCGTGTTCCTCGTACAGCTCGTCCTTGAATCGGCGGAAGGCTCCCTCGCCGAGGATTGCCCGCTCCAACCGTCGTCCGACACGCTCGTCGCTGAGCGCCTGGGGCAGCCGACCCCGCAATCACGCTGCGGGTTTACGCCGATGTGATCCGTCAGCACGCGGACGAGGTTGCCAACACATTCGCAGCCGCCGTCGGCGGCTCTGACTCGGGCATCGAGTAGCGGCGTGTTGGCAAATCCGTTAGCAAAACCCCGGCTCGGAGGCTCCGGACCGGGGTTTTGCGTTGCTCCCCCGCCAGGTTTCGATCCTGGTCTTCGAGATTCAAAGTCTCGCGGGCTGCCGATTACCCCACGGGGGATCGTGGTTGCCGGGACAGTTTGCCATGAGTGGGGTGGATGACACGCTCAGGGGTTCCTTACCTACGGGTCCGTAGGTTACGGTGGCGTAGGTAAGGAACCCCTGACTCGAGGGATGAACAGCTATGACTCCACCCGCCGTAGCCACTCCGGACGCGCCCACCCGTACCGTGCCGGTCGACGAGGAGGTGCACACCGGGACGCTCGGTGGTGAGCAGAAGAAGGTCTGGGAGCAGGTCGCCCTGGCGCTGTTCATCGGGATCCCGTTCCTGGCGGTGCTGGCGGCGGTGCCGATCGCGTGGGGCGGGTTCCTCGGCTGGCGGGACGTCGTGCTCGCGGTGGTCTTCTACACGATCGCCGGCCACGGGATCTCGATCGGGTTCCACCGGCTGTTCACGCACAAGTCGTTCAAGCCGAACCGCCCGCTGAAGTACGCGCTCGCGATCGCCGGTTCGCTCGCGATCGAGGGCCCGGTGATCCGCTGGGTGGCCGACCACCGCAAGCACCACAAGTTCTCCGACCGTGACGGCGACCCGCACAGCCCGTGGAAGTACGGCAACACGCTGGGCGCCCTCACGAAGGGGTTCTTCCACGCGCACGTCGGCTGGCTGTTCGACACCGAGCAGACCCCGCAGCGCCAGTACGCGCCCGACCTGCTGAGGGACAAGGACATCGTCAAGGTGTCCCGGATGTTCCCGCTGCTGGTCGCCGTGAGCCTGCTGGCGCCGGCCGTCATCGGCGGCTTGTGGTCGTGGTCGTGGACCGGTGCGCTGACCGCGTTCTTCTGGGCCAGCCTGGTCCGGATCGCGCTGCTGCACCACGTGACCTGGTCGATCAACTCGATCTGCCACACGATCGGTGACCGGCCGTTCAAGAGCCGTGACAAGTCCGGCAACGTGTGGTGGCTGGCGATCCTGAGCCAGGGCGAGTCGTGGCACAACCTGCACCACTCCGACCCGACCTGCGCGCGGCACGGCGTACTGAAGGGCCAAATCGACACGTCCGCGCGCTGCATCTGGTTCTTCGAGAAGCGCGGCTGGGTCTCCGACGTCCGCTGGCCGGTCAAGGAGCGGCTCGAGGCGCGCCGTACCGACAACTCCCAGCGCACCCTCAAAGCGGCCTGACCGTTAAACCTCCGCGAGCAACACCCGAAGTACGGCATGATGCTGACGTGATCACGACGTGACGGAACCCAAACCGCGGCGGTCCGGCCGGATCCGGATGACGAGTGCCGAACGTCGCGAGCAACTCATCACCATCGCCCGCGGCCTGTTCGCCCAGAAGGGGTACGAGGCCACGTCGGTGGAGGAGATCGCGGCCCGGGCCGAGGTCTCCAAGCCGGTCGTGTACGAGCACTTCGGCGGCAAGGAGGGCCTGTACGCCGTCGTCGTGGACCGCGAGGTCCGGGCGCTGCTCGACGGTGTCACGCAGTCGTTGACGGCCGGCCGGGCGCACGAACTGGTCGAGCAGGCCGCACTCGCGCTGCTCGACTACATCGAGAACAACTCCGACGGGTTCCGGATCCTGGTCCGCGATTCGCCGGTCGGGTCGTCGACCGGGTCCTTCATCTCGATCCTGAGCGACGTCGCGACCCGGGTCGAGCACATCCTGGCCGAGAACTTCAAGCGCCGCGGCCTGGACCCGAAGAACGCCCCGATGTACGCGCAGATGCTGGTCGGCATGGTCGCGCTCACCGGCCAGTGGTGGCTGGACGCCCGCAAACCGAAGAAGCCGGACGTCGCCGCCCACCTGGTCAACCTCGCCTGGAACGGCCTCTCCGGCCTCGAGGCCAAGCCCACGCTCTCCACCCGGCCCCACAAGTAGCGGACCGCCAGCACTCATCAACCACACCTCCGCCGGGCCGGCTGAGCGTGGAACGGTCGTCCGACGGCCGATTGCGCCGCCTTGGTGAGTGGTGGGCGTCCGCATACCCCGGTCGTACGGCGACATCAGCCCGCGGCATGATCCCCGCCGAAGAGCCAACCCGTACCCTGGCCAGCATGACGGGGATCCTGACCGCGCGGCCGGTGCCTGCCCGGAGCAGGGCGTTCGATCTGCTGCTGGCCGGCAGCCTCTGCATGGTGTTCGGCTTCCTGTCGCTGGCCCAGGCGCACCTGAGCGGCATCCTCGCGTTCGGCATGCTCGCCCCGCTGATCTGGCGCCGCACCCACCCCGAGCTGGTCTTCTTCGGCGTCTGCGCGGTCGCGGTGCTGCAATGGCTCGGCGGCTTCCAGCTGATGCCGGGCAACGTCGGCCTGCTCGTCGCCCTCTACGCGATCTCCGTGTACGGCGACGTGCGGCTGAGCCGGATCGCGCTCGGGATCGGCGGCCTCGGCGTCCTGATGGCGACCTCGCGGTACTGGGCCAACTCGGACTGGAAACAGCAGGTCACGATGATGGTCGCGCTCGGCGCGCTGGTCTTCGGCGTCTGGGCGTTCGGCGAGCGGCGCCGGACCCGCGGCCTGTACGTCGCCCAGCTCGAGGAGCGGGCCGCCCAGCTCGAGCGAGACCGCGACCGCGAGGCGAAATTGGCCGTCAGCAACGAACGGACCCGGATCGCCCGCGAGATCCACGACGTGGTCGCGCACGGGCTGTCGATCATGATCGTCCAGGCCGACGGCGGGCTGTACGCCGCCGACCAGTCCCCCGACGCGGCGAAGAAAGCGCTCGCCACGATCGGCGACACCGGCCGTGCGAGTCTGACCGAGATGCGCAAGATGCTCGGTCTGCTCAAACAGGACGAGCAGCACGACCTCGACCCGAACCAGCCCCGCCCGCAGCCCGGCGTCTCCAGCCTCCCCGAGCTGATCGACAACGTCCGGGAGGCCGGCCTCAACGTCACGTACGACGTCACCGGCGAGCCTCGCGATCTGCCGGCGCTACTGGGCCTCACGGCGTACCGGATCGTGCAGGAGGGGCTGACCAACACGCTGAAACACGCCGGGCCGGGAGCGCGGACCTCCGTCACCTTGGACTTCGGGCGCGAGATGCTGACCGTGGTGGTCACCGACGACGGCCGCGGCGCCGGTGTCGCGCCGAGCGCGGACCCGGGTCACGGCCTGGTCGGGATGCGGCAGCGCGCGTCGGTCTCGGGCGGTACGGTGAGCGCCGGACCGAAGGCGGGCGGCGGTTACGAGGTGATCGCCAGGCTGCCGTACAACCTGCCGACTGGAGAGTAATGGAAGACGACGTGATCCGGGTGTTCCTTGTCGACGATCAGGAACTCGTCCGGGCCGGATTCACGATGCTGGTGGACTCCCAGGCCGACATGCGGGTGGTCGGGCAGGCCGGTGACGGCGGCGAGGCGATCGAGAAGATCCAGGTGACCGCGTCCGACGTCGTCCTGATGGACGTCCGGATGCCGCGGCTGGACGGCGTCGAGGCCACTCGCCGGCTCCAGTCGTTGCCCGAAGCACCGAAAGTGATCGTACTGACCACCTTCGACCTGGACGAGTACGCGTTCGCCGCGATCAAGGCCGGCGCGGCCGGCTTCCTGCTCAAGAACACCCCGCCGGCCGACCTGCTGAACGCGATCCGGCAGGTGCACTCCGGTGACGCCGTGGTCTCCCCCAGTACGACGAAACGCCTGCTCGAGCACTTCGCCGGCGCTCTGCCCGACGAGCAGACCGAGCAGCCGGACCTGGCCGACCTGACCGCCCGCGAACGCGAGGTGCTGATCGAGGTCGCCCGCGGCCTGTCGAACACCGAGATCGCCAAGCTGTTCACGTTGTCCGAGGCAACGGTCAAGACGCATATCGGCCGCATCCTGGCCAAGACCGGCCTCCGCGACCGGGTCGCCCTGGTCGTTCTCGGGTACGAGACCGGGCTGGTCCGGCCCAGCAAGTAATACCCAGGTAGTACGCGGACTCCAGTCTGCGGTCCGACGAGATTCGCCGGCGAGATCACTAACTTCTTGGCCAACAACGAAACCAAGGAGTGACATGAGCTTGCAGACCGGGGAGCTTGCGGCGGGGCGGCTGCCGCAGGACGGGGAGCCGCGGACCGCGATCCGGGCGCACGAGCTGCGCAAGGTGTACGGACAGGGCGACACCGCGGTCGCCGCGCTCGACGGGGTCTCGGTCGACTTCGGGGTCGGTCGGTTCACCGCGATCATGGGGCCGTCGGGCTCCGGCAAGTCGACGTTGATGCACTGCCTGGCGGGGCTCGACACCCCGACCGGCGGCCAGGTCCTGCTCGGCGAGACCGAGCTGACCCGGCTGCCGGACGCCGAGCTGACCAAGATCCGCCGGGACCGCGTCGGGTTCGTGTTCCAGTCCTTCAACCTGCTGCCGATGCTGTCCGCGAGCGACAACATCCTGCTCCCGCTCGAGCTCGGCAACCGCAAGCCCGACCAGCAGTGGCTGACCACGCTGATCGACGTACTCGGCCTGCAGGACCGGCTCACGCACCGTCCGTCGGAGCTGTCCGGCGGCCAGCAGCAGCGGGTCGCGGTGGCACGGGCCCTGGTCGGCCGGCCGGACGTCGTGTTCGCCGACGAGCCGACCGGCAACCTGGACTCCCGGTCCGGCGCCGAGGTGCTCGGCTTCCTGCGGCGTTCGGTCCGCGAGTTCGGCCAGACCGTGGTGATGGTGACGCACGACCCGCTCGCGGCGTCGTACGCCGACCGCGTCGTGATGCTTGCCGACGGCAAGCTGGCCGGCGAGCTGCTGCAGCCGACCCCGGAGAGCGTTCTCGACGCACTGCGCCAGCTGGGGGCCTGACGTGCGACGCTCGCTCCTCTCCTCGTTGCGCGCCCACCTGGGCCGCCTGATCGCGGCCTGCCTGGCGATCGTGCTCGGGGTCGGTTTCGGTTCCCTGGCGATGATCGTGCACTCGTCCGCGTCGCACGGCGTCGACGCGACGATCGGCGCGCAGTACAAGGGTGTCGACGCCGTCGTCGCCCCGGACTCCTCGACCATCTCCCCCGGCGACATCGCGAAGGCGCAGAAGGTCCCCGAGGCCGCGTCGGTCGTCACGCTGACCACTGCCTATATGGAGGTCGCGTTCGCCGACCTGGTCCGCCCGACCACGATCCCGATCGACGCGCTGTACGACAGCTCCAGGATCGCCGGCCCCGGCACCTCGTCCGGGCGGTTGCCAACCGCAACGAACGAGATCGCGTTGCCGGCCAGGACCGCCGCGAAGCACAAGGTCACCGTCGGCCAGACCCTGCGGATCAGCTCGTACGACGACAAGTCCTGGACCGTCACCGTCGTCGGGCTGGTGGACGACTCGAAGTACGTCGGAACCGCCGCCGCGGTGGCGACCCCGGCCGCGGTGAAGATCTTCGACCCGGGCGCGTACACCCGGGCGATCGCGCTCGCCGCGAAGCCCGGCGTCACCCAGCAACAGCTCGCCGACGCCACCCGGGCCGCGGTGACCGGCGGCGTGCAGACCTTCACCGGTGAGGCCTTCATCGACCACGAGGTGAAGAGCTGGACGAACGGTATCGACGTCCTCGGCGGCGTGTTCGGCATGTTCGCGGTGATCGCGCTGTTCGTCGCCTGCCTGGTGATCGGCAACACGTTCACGATCGTGATCGCCCAGCGCACCCGCGAGATGGCGCTGCTGCGCTGCGTCGGCGCGTCCCGGCGCCAGGTGTTCACGTCGGTGCTCGCGGAGGCCGCCGTCGTCGGCGCGGTCGCGTCCACGATCGGCGTCGTGTTCGGTGTCGCGCTGTCCGCACTGGGTCTGGCGCTGTCCCGCGAGTTCGACTGGGGCATCCCGCCGCTCCCGCTGCATCTCGACCTGCTGTCGGTGTTCCTGCCGCTGCTGCTGGGCATCGCGGTCACGCTGCTGGCAGCCGTCGTACCGGCCCGCCGGGCGACCAAGGTGGCGCCGCTGGCCGCGCTCCGGCCCGAGGTGGCGCCGGCGGCCGCGAGCAAGGCCGGTCTCCTGCGCTTGATCCTGGGCTTCCTGCTCCTCGCCGGCGGCGGAGCGCTGCTGGCGGGAGGCGCCGTGCTGCAAGAGGTACTGATCGGTGTCGCCGGCGGCGCGCTCTCGTTCCTCGGTGTGCTCGCGATCGGGTCGCTGCTGGTGCCGGCGTTGATCCGCCTGATCGGCGCGCTCCCCGCCCGCGGTGGCGGCGTACCCGCCCGGCTCGCCGTCGCGAACGCGATCCGCAACCCGAAGCGTACGGCGGCCACCACGTCCGCCCTGCTCATCGGCGTGACGCTGATCAGCCTGACCTGTGTCGGGATCGCGTCGGTGCGCCAGACGTTCGACGTGTCGATGGACGGGCAGTACCCGGTCGACCTGATGGTCACGACGTACCAGGAGAAGATGCCGGCCGGCGCCGAGCAACAGCTCCGCGACATCAAGGGCATCACCCAGGTCGTCCCGGTCAGCAGGGTGCTGGTGAAGTCCGGCAGCCAGGAGGTCGAGGTCACCGGGATCGACGCGGCCGCGGCCGGATCGGTGATCCACAACCCGGCGCTGGCGACCCGGCTCGAGCCCGGTACGGCGCTGGTCGACCGCCAGACGATGGCGATGCTGGACGTCGCGGACGGCTACCCGCTGACGATCGTGTCCGGGCAGCACAAGCTGACCGTGAAGGTCCAGCGGTCGAACGGGCTGGACCCGATCACGGTCGCGTCGACGGATCTCGCGAAGCTGGCGCCGACCGCGCCGGTGACCGGATTCTGGCTGGCCTCGGACCCGAAGGCGGACGGCTCGGACGTGATCGACGCCGTGCAGCAGTCGATCCCGACCGTCAAGGAGCTGTCGGTCGACGGCGGGCTCGCGGAGCGGACCAGCTACACGAAGATCTTCGACGTCCTGCTGATCGTCGGGATCGGCCTGCTCGGGGTCTCGGTGCTGATCGCCCTGGTCGGCGTCGGCAACACGCTGAGCCTGTCGGTGCTGGAGCGGACCCGGGAGAACGCGCTGCTGCGGGCAATGGGCCTGTCCCGCCGCCAGCTGCGCCGCATGCTCGCAGTCGAGTCGTTGCTGATGGCACTGGTCGCCGCAGGTCTCGGGATCGTGCTCGGCCTGATCTACGGCTGGACAGGGACGAGCGCGCTGATGGGCGGCCAGACGGTCGACGGCAGCGTGGAGTACGCCGCACCCGGGACGCTGCTGATCGCGATCGCCGCCGTGGCCGCGGTCGCGGGCCTGCTCGCCTCGGTGCTCCCCGCCCGCCGCGCCGCCAAGGTCGCCCCCGCCGGCGCACTGGCGACCGAATGAGCCGGCGGCTCGCCCGCCTTGAGGGGGCCGGGTGAGCCGCTCAGGCACCGAAGGACAGGAGGTGTCGCCCGTTCGCCCGCCGCTGAGCGCTCGGCTGAGCGCAGGTGCGCCGCCCGGACGGGGACACCTCCTGTCGAACGGTCCCGTCAGACGATCTCGACCCGATTCCCGTGGCCGTCCTTGGTGTGGAAGCGCCGGCGGCCCGGGATCGTCTCGTTGTCCCAGGTCACGGGATAGCCCAGGTCTGCCAAACGGGCCGCCAAGGCGTCCAGGTCGTCGACCGCCAGCGCCGGATGCGCCTTCTTAGCCGGCGTGAACTCCTTCTCCACGCCGATGTGGATCTCCGCGGCACCGGCCCGGAACCAGCACCCGCCGCGCGGCTTGAGCAGCTCCGGCTTCTCCACCTCGGTCATCCCGAGCGCGTCGCGGTAGAACGCCCGCGCCACCTCCTCACCGCCCGGCGGGCACGAGACCTGCACATGATCGAGTCGCATCGTCACCCCTTCTTGTGTGCCACGGCGAAGATCCGGCGGAAGGGCAGCAGCGTCCCGTAGTCCTTCTGCGGATACGCCTCCGCCAGCCGGGCGCCGTACTCCGCCTCGAACCGCACCCGCACATCGTCCGGCAGCGACTGCAGCACTGGCCGCGCACCCGTCCCCTTCACCCACTCCAGGACGGCGTTGTCGCCGGACAGCAGGTGGAAATACGTCGTCTCCCAGGCGTCGACCACGCACCCCTCCGCGCTGAGCACGTCGACGTACTCCGCCGGGCCGGGGACGTCGGGGCGCAGCGACGCGTCCTTCGCGTACTCGGCGTACGGCGGTGTGTTGGCGAGCTCACGCAGGATCGCGTGCGACGGCGCGTCCCCGTTGCCCGGGATCTGGATCGCCAGCCACCCGCCGGGGCGCAGCGCCCGCACGAACCCGGGCAGCAGGTCGAGCTGCTCGGGCACCCACTGCAGGGTCGCGTTGGTGACGATCACGTCGAGATCGGCGGCGCTCCACTCGCGGACGTCGCCGAGTTCGAAGCTCAGGCGGTCGTCGGCGTACTGCGCGGCGGCCTCGAGCATCTGCGGCGAGCTGTCGACCCCGCGGATGTCGGCGTCCGGCCAGACCTGCCGCAGCGTCGCGGTCAGCGCGCCCGGACCGCAGCCGAGGTCGACCACGGACCGTACGCCGGTCGCCCGGACCCGCTCGACCAGGTCCCGGAACGGCCGGGCGCGCTCGTCGGCGTACGTGCCGTACTGCTCTGGACTCCACACCGGTGACGTGCGCATCGGCTTGCACCTCTCTGACGCGAGTTTATCTTGATGTCGAGATACTCTAACCTCGCGACTTGTCTTGATGTCAAGAGTCTTGATGAGTACTCTCGAACCCATGGAGGACGAGGTCGATCGGCTGATCGAGGCCTGGCGGCGTGAGCGCCCCGACCTCGACGTGGCGCCGATGGAGGTGCTGTCCCGGGTCAGCCGGCTGGCGCGGCACCTCGACCGGGCCCGCAGCCAGGCCTTCGACACGCACGGCCTGGAGTCGTGGGAGTTCGACGTCCTCGCAGCACTCCGCCGAGCGGGCACGCCGTACCAACTGTCCCCCGGCCGGCTGCTCAAGGAAACCCTGGTCACCTCCGGCACGATGACGAACCGGGTGGACCGACTGGCCGCGCGCGGCCTGGTCGAGCGCCTCCCGGACCCGCACGACCGCCGCGGAGTGCTCGTGCAACTGACGCCCGCCGGCCGGGACAAGGTCGACGCCGCGATGGCCGACCTGCTCACCCACGAGCGCACCCTGCTCGGCGGCCTCAGCGACCGCGACCAGCAGAAGATCGCCCGCGTACTGCGCGAACTGGTCCGGCCGTTCGACCTCGAAAAGCACTGAAACAAAACCCGCCGGTAACCACCGACAAAGCCGTCTGTTCGTGCGGACAAAGCACCGCCGAAATAGCGCCGGAATTATCCGAAAAGACGACCCGTCACTTCCACCCCGTCCCGATCGTTGCTAGTTGCAACGAGATCGTGAGATTGCTGTAGCCGTCGACTATCGACACCGGTCGGGCCCACTACTAGGGTCGTCACCGTCGGTGGCTGATCGACTACAAAATGTCAGAACACGGTGACTTCGGCGGCAAGAGGTGGTCCGCCGAAAGCGGTCGCGCGGTGTCCGGGGCTCGGGGCCCGAACAACGCCGGCCGGCACGGGGCCCGCTCACCCAGAAGCTCGGCGCACCCCTCCGAATCACAGGGGATCGGAGGGGGCGCCGCGGCTCGGAATCCCTGCTATTCGGCGCGTTCGGCCGCTTCGAACCAGGCGGTCTCGAGCTCGCCGCGTTCGTCGGCGAGCTTGCGCAGCTCGGCGTCCAGCTCGGCGAGGCGCTCGTAGTCGCTCGCGCTGGCGGCCAGCTGGTCATGCAGCTTCGCCTCCGCCTCGGTGAGCTTCGTGAGCTGCCGCTCGATCCGGTTCAGCTCCTTCTTCGCCGCCCGGGCCACTGCCGCGTCAGCCGTCGGACGCTCAACCACCTGACCATTTCCGGCGGCCGCCAAATCACTGGACATCTCCGCCGCCGGTGTCAACGCATTCGACGCCGGCCGCCGCGGAATTCCCGCCGCGAGTTCCTCGAGATACTGCTCGACACCGCGCGGCAGATGCCGGACCCGGCCGTCGCCCATGATCGCGTAAACCATGTCACTGACCCGCTCCAGGAAGTACCGGTCGTGGGTGACGGTGACGACGACACCCGGCCAGCTGTCGAGGAAATCCTCGAGCACGGTCAGCGTCTCGACGTCCAGGTCGTTGGTCGGCTCGTCCAGGATCAGCACGTTCGGCTCGTCGAGCAGGATTCGCAGCAGTTGCAGCCGGCGCCGCTCACCGCCGGACAGGTCCGAGATCCTCGTCGTCAGCTTGTCGCCGGTGAATCCGAACCGCTCGAGCAGCTGCGACGACGTCAGCTCACCGCCCCGGCCGGCCAGCGCCGCCGTACGCCGGATCGCGGTGATGTGGTCGAGGACGGTGA
The DNA here is from genome assembly GCF_040680955.1 of Kribbella sp. NPDC051936. Lineage (NCBI taxonomy): Bacteria > Bacillati > Actinomycetota > Actinomycetes > Propionibacteriales > Kribbellaceae > Kribbella > Kribbella sp. NPDC051936. The sequence goes on from NZ_JBFAXS010000013.1 coordinate 81,751, forward strand.
CCGCGCCGTCGACCTCCTCCAGGGTCTGCGACAGGTTCGCGATCCGGACCGTCTTGCCCTGCTTCACCCGGCCGCGGTCCGGCGCGAGCTGCCCCGTGAGGACCTTGAGGAACGTGGTCTTGCCGGCGCCGTTCGGGCCGAGCAGCCCGATCCGGTCGGCCGGCCCGAGCCGGAACGTGACGTGGTCGAGCATCGTCCGCGCACCGAAACTCAGGCTCACGTCCTCGACGTCGAAGACGTCCTTGCCGAGCCGGGCGGTCGCCAGCTGGGACAGCGCGAGCTTGTCCCGCGGCGGCGGCTCGTCGGCGATCAGCGCGTTCGCGGCCTCGATCCGGAACTTGGGCTTGCTGGTCCGGGCCGGCGCGCCCCGGCGCAGCCAGGCGAGCTCCTTCTGCAGGAGGTTCTGCCGCTTGGCCTCGGTGACCTGCGCGGTCCGGGCCCGCTCGGCCTTGGCGAGCACGTACGCCGCGTACCCGCCGTCGTACGACGTGACGCGGCCGCCCTGCACCTCCCAGGTGTCGGTGCAGACCGCGTCCAGGAACCAGCGGTCGTGGGTGACCACGATCAGCGCGCCGGCCCGGTCGACGACGTGCTCGGCGAGCCAGCTGACCGCCTCGATGTCGAGATGGTTGGTCGGCTCGTCGAGGATCAGCAGGTCGACCTCGGTGAGCAGCAGCCTGGCGAGCGACGCCCGCCGGCGCTCACCACCGCTCAGGCTGCCGACCCGCGCCTGGTGGTCGACCTCGCCGAGCAGGTGCTCCATCACCGAGCGTGCCCGCGGGTCGGCCGCCCAGGTGTAGGTCTCGACGTCGCCGAGGACCGCGTGCAGCACGGTCTGGTCGGGGTCGAGGTCGTCGCTCTGCCCGAGATACCCGAGCCTGAGGTCGCGGTTGTGGGTGATCCGGCCGCCGTCGGGCACCTCACGCCGGGCCAGGACCTGCAGGAGCGTCGACTTGCCGTCGCCGTTGCGCCCGACCACGCCGATCCGCTCACCACGGCCTACGCCGAGACTGACCGAGTCGAGCAGTGTGCGGGTCCCGAAGCCCTTCGAAACAGCTTCCAGATTGACCAAGTTAGGTGCCGCCATAACGCGCCCAAGGGTAGCTGACCGCGGGAGGCGTGCCAGGATCGTCCAGGTGCTGACCTCCGCCTGGCTCGACGGCCTATCCCTCGGCGACCCGATCGCCGCCGATCCGCTGGAAGGCGGGTACGCCAGCAGAACGTTCCGCGTGCGGACGGCCCTGGGCGGATCAGTGGTCGTCAAGACGCAGGACAACCTGCCGGAGAACCTGTACGCGCTGGAGGCCGACGGGCTCGACGCGCTGCGCGCACCCGGCGGGTTCGCCGTCCCCGAGGTGCTCCGGGTGACGCCGTCGTACATCGTGCTGTCGGACCTCGGTACGTCGGAACCGTCGCCGACGTACCGGGAGGACGCGGGGCGGGCGCTGGCGCTGCAGCATCAGCAGACCGCGGACAAGTTCGGGTACCACGTCGACAACTACCTCGGCACGCTCCCGCAGCGGAACCCGTGGACCGGCGACGGGCACACGTTCTTCGCCGAGCACCGGCTCCTGCGCTATCTCGAGGAGCCGAACTGCCACAACCAGCTCCCCGCGGACGACCGCCGCCGGCTGGAGCGCATCGCGGGCAACCTGGTCAACCTCGTCCCGGTCCAGCCGCCGTCACTGCTGCACGGCGACCTGTGGCACGGCAACCTCCTCCCCGCCCCGAACGGCGGGCCGGCGATGATCGACCCCGCCGTCCACTACGGCTGGCCGGAGGCCGACCTCGCCACGCTCCTCATCTACGGCCGGCTGTCCGACACCTTCTTCGACGCCTACGAAGAAGTCCACCCGCCATCCCCCGGCTGGCGTGCCCGCCTCCCGCTCCTGCACCTGCGGGAACTCCTCTGCATCACCGCCCACTGGCCCGACCGCGCCGAAACAGTCCAAGAGATCCACACCATCCTCGAACAGTTCGACTGACGAGGGCGGAGCTGTGCCACTCACCAACCGCCGTCGGCGGCCCGCTGCTGAGCGTGAACCGCGGCGCCGGCCGGCCGTTGATGGGTGGCACACGTCCGCTCACGACTGGTTCAGGTGGAGGACGTACTGCTTCTCGTTGAGCGGGTTGCCGTCGGTGCGGGGTCTGATCGGGGGTTCGGTGGCGACGGGGATGTAGGAATGGAAGGTCGTGGTGAGGAGGCCTTCGCCGTGGGTGAGGGTGGGGAGCTGGGACTCGAAGGGGTGCGTGGTCGCCGCGGGGATCGTGCCCTCCAGGTGGGTGTCGGTCGCCTGGGTGACGACGCCGCGGTGTTCGGCGACGTGCGCCAGGATGCGCGAGATGGTGTCCGGCGGCACGTCGAGCTCGAAGTGGTTCACCGGCTCGAGAACCGTCGTCCCGGCCTCCGCGATCGCCTGCAGCAGGATCAACGGCACCAACCGACGGAAGTCGGCCGCCACGGTTCCCGCGCTGTCGTACGCCGTGTGCGTCAGCGCGACCCGGATGTCCGGGATCTCCCAGCCGAACAGCCCCTGGTGCAGCGTCTGCCGGACCGCCTCCTCGATCGCGGTGTGGAAGGCCCGCGGCAGCCCGCCGAGCTCCACCTCCAGCTCGTACTCGAGCCCGTCGCTGCCCGGTGAGACCCGGAAACCGACACCGGCCGCCCACGGTCCCTCGGTGATGTCACGCATCGCCGCACCGACGCCGTTCAGTCGTTCGACGTGGATCGGCGTCGTCTCGCTGAAGCTGACCTGGACGCCGTACTCCGACTCCAGCAGCGACGCGATCACCTCCTTCTGCACCTCGCCGTACAGGCTCACGGTCAGCTCGCCCGCCTTCCGGACCCGGATCAGCGGGTCCTGCTCGGCGAGCTGCATCAATGCCTGGAACAACTTCACCCGGTCGCGTGCACTGACCACGGTCTCCAGCGTCGGCGGCGCGAACAACCGCCCGACCTGCGTCGTCGGTACGCCGAGCTGGTCGCCGATCCGGATGCTCTTCAGCCCACGCAGCGCGACGATCTGGCCGGCCTCGACCCGCTCGATCGGCTGCCGCGCGCCGTTCGCGAACACCTCGACGCCGCTCGGTCGCACCTGGTACTCCGGTCCGTCCACGGGATGCACCGCGACCGGCGACCGTGCCGCCAGCGTCCCGCTGACCACGCGCGCCGACGCGATCTTCTGGCCGGCCGCGCCGCGCTCGACCTTGAACACCCGCGCGCGCAGCTCGTCGCCCGGCGTTCCAGTTGCCCGCGGCAACCACGTGCGGATGCCCTCGATCAGCTCCGGTACGCCGGTCCCGGTCATCGCCGACCCGAAGTACACCGGATGCACCTCCGCGGTCGCGACCTGCCGGCGCAGCTCGGCCGCCTGATCCACCGCGGCGCCCTCGAGGTACGACTCCAGGAACGAATCGTTGCGCTCAGCAAGAATCTCCGCCAGCTCGGAACGCTGCACCGCCAGCGGTTCCACCGCGGCCGGGCGGGTCCCCAGGTCCGTGACGGTTGCCATCGGTACGGCGGACGGCGTCAACAGCCGCCGGATGTCGGCGAGCAACTCGTCGTACCGCGCACCGACCCGGTCGATCTTGTTCACGAACAGCAGCGTCGGGATCCGCAGCCGGCGCAGCGTGCGCATCAGCAGGCGCGTCTGCGGCTGCACACCCTCGACCGCGGACAGCACCAGCACCGCGCCGTCCAGCACGGACAGCGCGCGCTCGACCTCGGCGATGAAGTCCGAGTGCCCAGGCGTGTCGATCAGGTTCACCGGCAGGTCGCCGAGCGCGAACGACACCACCGCCGAGCGGATCGTGATACCGCGTTTCCGCTCGAGGTCCATCAAGTCGGTCTGCGTGTTCCCGTCGTCGACGCGACCGACCCGGTCGATCACGCCGGCGGCGTACAGCAGCCGCTCGGTCAGGCTGGTCTTACCGGCGTCGACATGCGCCACAATACCCATCGTCAGAGAGTTCAAGAGTCCTCGCGAATGCGTCGAAGCGATCAGTACCCATGGGGTGGATCGATCCGCGGCGCATCCCGGTCTCCTGTCTGTCGATGAGAGATGTGTTCCCAGGGACGCTAGCACCGGCGATCACCGGTGACGAACGAATTTTCAGGCTTCGAGGACCGGTACGTCGTACTTCTGGATGAGCCCGTCCCGCGTAACGAGTGTGAGTCTCTCGGCCAGCGCCTGCGCAACCAGCACCCGGTCGAACGGGTCCCGATGGATCAACGGCAGCCGACCCGCCAGATCAGCGTGCTGCATGGTGATCGGCAGCTCACTCAAGCCACCCTGCCGAATCCACTTGATGAAGTCGTCCGGCAACGTCAGCTTGCCTGCTGCCTGCTTGATCGACAGCTCCCACACAGATGCCGAACTGACGTACACCTCGAGTTCGGTGTCGATCCTTTCCTTGATCTGATCCGACAGTTCGGGGCTGCCGGCCAACCACCACAGCAGGATGTGGGTGTCGAGCAGCAACCGCCCGGAACCGGTCTGCTCGCTCACGACGGCATACCGAAGTCGTCCGCGATTGCCTCGTTGGTGTCAGATGAGTCCCAGTCAGAAGACAAGGCGATCTGGCCCGAGAGCGACCCCCACCCGGTACGGCGGCGTACGGACGGCAGCGGAACAACCTTGGCGACAGGGTGTCCAGCGCGGCTGATGACGACTTCTTCGCCGTGCTCGACGCGTTCGATGATCCGGGACAACTGCGTCTTCGCCTCGTGGATGTTGTACTGCGCGAGTTCGCTCATCAGATCTCCTTAGTCCACTTAGCTAAGTGTACTACCGGCTGACGATCGCGGGCAGGATCCGGGCGCCCGGGACGGGGCCTTCGGCCTGGCGGACCATGCGGCAGCGGCCGGATTCGGCGAGTTCGACGGCCAGGTCGACGGCGCTGCGGCTGTCGGCGGCGAGGAAGAGGCAGGTGGGGCCGGAGCCGGAGATCTGCGCGGCCAGCGCGCCCTGGTCGAGGCCGAACTGGAGCGTGTCGCCGAGCTCCGGGCGCAGCGACAGTGCGGCCGCCTGGAGGTCGTTGCTGAGCGCAACGGCGAGCGCGCCGGGCTGGCCGGACAGCAGCGCGGACATCAGCTCCGGCCGGACCTGCGGCGGCTCGACACGCCGCAACGGGCGCATCCGGTCCAGCTCGCGGTACACCTCCGGCGTGGACAGCCCGCCGTCGGCGATCGCGAACACCCAGTGGAACGTCCCGCGGGACATCACCTCGGTGACCTGCTCGCCGCGCCCCTGGCCGAGCGCCGTGTGCCCGACCAGGCAGAACGGGACGTCGCTGCCGAGCTCGGCCGCATGGTGCTGCAGCTCGGTCTGGGTCAACTGCAGGCCCCACAGCCGGTTGCACGCCACCAGGGTCGCCGCCGCGTCGGTCGAGCCGCCGGCCATCCCGCCGGCCACCGGGATCGTCTTGCGGATCGTCAGGTCGACACCCTCGTCGACGTCGTACTCCGCCTGCAGCAACTGCGCCGCCCGGACCGCGAGGTTGGTCTCGTCGGTCGGTACGTCGTCCGCGAAATCCCCGGCGATCTCGACCGAGATCTCACCGTCGTCGTCCCGCAGGACCGCGGTCACGTCGTCGTACAGGGCAACGGCCTGGTACACCGTGGCGACCGGGTGGAACCCGTCCGGCCGCGGCGGACCGACCGACAGACCCAGATTGATCTTGGCCGGCGCCCGCACCGTGACCTCAGCAGAAGGTGGCACGTCGGACAGGCTAGTGCCTTACCCAGTCCTAGCTGCACCGGCGAGGGCGGCGAACTCTGTGATCCCGAGCATCTCGCCGCGCACCCGCGGGTCGATCCCGGCTGCCTCGAGCACCTCGTCGAGCCGGGAACGGTCGGGCATCCAGCGGGCCAGCGCGGACCGGATCGTCTTGCGGCGCTGCGAGAACGCCGCCTCGATCACCGCGAACACCTCCGCGCGACTCGCCGCCGTCGCCGGCGGGTCGCGGCGCTCGAACGCGACCAGCCCGGAGTCCACGTTCGGTGCCGGCCAGAACACGTTCCGCCCAATCGGCCCGGCGCGCCGCACGTCGGCGTACCACGCGGCCTTCGCCGACGGGACGCCGTACGTCCGCGAGCCCGGCCCGGCGGCCAGCCGGTCCGCGACCTCGGACTGCACCATGACCAGACCGTGCCGCAGCGAGTCCGAGACCTCGAGCAGATGCAGCAGCACCGGTACGGCGACGTTGTACGGCAGGTTCGCCACGCACGCGGTCGGCGTACCGATCTCGGCCGGCCCCACGTCCATCGCGTCCGCCTCGACCACGGTCAGACTCTCCGCCTGCCGGGGCGCGTACGTCGCGACGGTCGACGGCAGCGCCTGCGCGAGCAGCGGGTCGATCTCGACCGCGGTGACCCGGTGACCGTCCGCGAGCAGCGCCAGCGTCAGGGACCCGAGGCCCGGCCCGATCTCCAGCACGGTCTCGCCGTCGGACAGCTCGGCGGCGCGCACGATCCGGCGCACCGTGTTCGGGTCGATGACGAAGTTCTGGCCGCGCTGCTTGGTCGGGCGGACCCCGAGCGACGCGGCCAGCGAACGCACATCAGCCGGACCGAGCAGTCTCGGTCCGGCTGATGTGGATGAATCAGACGAGGTCACCTCGTCAGTGTTTCACTACGCCCGCTTGCCGCAGACAGGCCACGCGCCGTAGCCACCGCGGTCGGCCTTGACCTTTTCCGCGATCGCGATCTGCTGCGCCTTCGACGCGCCGTTGGCGTTGTTGGCGTACGCCGTACCGCCGTAGGCCGCCCAGGTGCCGTGGTCGAACTGCAGACCGCCGTAGTACCCGTTGCCGCTGTCGATCGCCCAGTTGCCGCCGGACTCGCACTCGGCGATCCGGTCCCAGGCGCTCGTGTCACCGGTCGCCGGGGTGTCGGTCTGGGTGGTGACGGTGGGCTCCTCCGGCTTCGGCTTGGTGCCGACCAGGACCTGCTCGTCGACCGCCTCGGTGACCAGCTTCGACCCGACCACCTTCGTGGTCGACAGCTTGCCGTCGAGGTAGGTGTACAGGTACGTGACAGCCTTGGCGCCGTTCGTGCCCTTGACCGTGGTCTTCTTGGTGCCCTCGAGCAACGTCGCCGACTTCGTCTCGTCGGTGCCGTGCGCGACCGCCTCGGTCTTGGTGACGGTCTTCTGCAGGACCTGCACGAAACCGACCTTGTTCACGCCGGCCTTCAGTGGGGTCGCGGCGGCCGGGGTGATCCGGTCGTCGGCGTCCCAGCGCAGCTTCGCCTCGGTCAGCGCCTGACCGACGGTGCCGGCCAGCGACTTGATCGTCACGGTCTTGCCCAGGTGCACGATCTGCACGGTCTTCGGCGTGGTGACGGTCAGCTCCAGCCCCTGGCGGCCCAGTGGCGCGCTCCGGCTGGTGGACAGCTGGGCCCCGTCGTACCGCAGACCCAGGTCGGCGAGCGCCTCGTTGACGCTGTCGGCCGTGGTCCAGTAGGCCTTCTTGGTGCCGTCGGCGTTGACGGTCAGCTGCCGCCCGTACTGCACGGCGATCTCCTGACCGTCCTTCAGCTTCGAGTCCACACCGGGCGCGACGAGGTCGTGCGCACCGATCTGAACTTTCTCGGCCTTCAGGGCGTCTGCCACGGTGGATCCGAAGGTGTGCACCTTCCGCACCTGGCCGTCGACGGAGATGCTGACGGTCTTGCTCTTCGCGGCATACGCCGCGGAGCCACCCGCGACAGCAAACGCGGCCGTCGCACCGACGGCCACGATGATGGACTTACGCACTAACGCTCCCAGGTAGGGCTACCCGGGCACGGGGTGGGACAGCACAGGCCGATCACGAACGCCGGACTGGCTGCCCGGAGCCCCTGATCCCGCCGAGGGGTTGTGCCGTCCGGAATCTTCCCCGATCCCGGCCAACATCACGGGACCATAACGAAGAAGATGCGGAAGTGCCAATCCCCTGGTCGGCGAGTCGCAAAAAGGTGTAACGGGACCCTTACGCGGTGTGATGACCCCACTGCCCCCGATGGACCACTTCGGCGGTCGTCCGGCGCCCTCGTTTCAGTGACGGCGACCGCTTGTCCGGAGCCCGGTGACCGACCGAGAGCACCCCCACCAGATCGAACCCGTCCGGCACCCCGAACTCCTTGAGCAACCGGCCCGCTTTGTCCGCAGGAGGCCCGAAAAAGCAGGCTCCCAAGCCTTCGTCGACGACCGTCTGCAGCATCAGCAGCACCGCCATCCCGGTGTCGACGTACCAGTACGGCGCGGTCCAGCGGCCCTCGTCGCGATCGGTCCAGCCCTTGTCCGGCTCGGTGTACCGATCGAGGTACGCGTCCTTGTGCGCGAAGGCCAGGATCAGCAGCGGCGCCCGGCGCAGCCCTGTGATCCAATCCACATACTTCTCGTCCGGATCCTCGGCCGCGATCCGCCAGTACCGCTCCCGGTCGTCCCCCTCCAGCGTCAGGAACGCCCACCCCTGACTGAACCCGCCCGACGGCGCGCGCAGCCCGTTCTCCAGGATCCGCTCCCGCACGTCCGCGGCCACCGCCCGCTCGGGGTCGTAGTTCCGCACCATCCGCCGCCGCCGCACGACCTCACTGAACTCCATGAGCCCTGTCTATCAGGCCCCTCAGCCGACCCCCGGCGCCCGCGGCCCCGACGGCCGGCCGGGGGCCTGCCGCCCACGCGAGCCGTCGCGTGGCCCCGCCTGACCGCGATCGACGCCCGTCCTGCGACCGGTCGCCCCGGCCGCCGGAGCCTGGCCGCTTGTCACGGCCAGCAGCCGCGCCCGCTGCGCGTTGTCGATCCGGTACTTGCGTTCGACGCGATTGACCGCGGCGTCCAGCCCTGCGATCGCCTTCTGAGCGGCCTCGGTAGCGGCGGCGGTCTTCTGCTCGTCCCCCAGCGACTCGTCCGATTCGACCGCCTCCAAACCGGAGAACGCGGCGCGTAACGGCGCAACCAGCTGCCGGCGTACGTCGGCGCGATCCGCCTCCAGCATCAGGCCGGGCTTGGCAAGACGTGCGTCGATCACCAGGTCGGCCGCGACGTTCCAGCGTTGGGCGTCGTCGGCCAGCATCAGCGTGTGAGTGACCTGCTCGTGGGTCAGCTCGCTGCGCTCCGCCAGCGCCTGATCGAGGTCGCGAACCGCAGAGGTGTAGGCGGGGTAGGCATCGATGCTCGTCTGGGACAGCACCGCGGCCTGCACGTGCTCCAGCCCGGCGTCCGGAAAGACATCGCGGATGATGTTGTCGAGATTGGCGTGTGTCCAGTACTCGGTGCGGCCTTCGTTGTCGGCCTCCGCCGCGGAGTCGTACGGGTACGCCTCCGGCGCCGTCTCGTCGCCGAGCTCGGTGAGCAGATGCGCGGCCTCGTGGGCGAGCGTCCCGATCGCGTCGCGGAGCTCCAACGCTTCGCCGGCGGTCAGCGGCCGGTCGAGATCCCGTGCCTTGCGCAACGGCTCCAGGACGTTGACGACGGACACGGACATGCTGCCGTCGTCACCCGCGGTCCCGAGGAAGTTCGGATCGGTTTCTTCGAGCAGCAACCCGGTCCAGCGGGTCCGGGGAGCAGCGGCGGTCCCGCCGACCCGCTGATCGACGGCGAACACCACCGCGGCCACCAGCCTGTACTCCCAGGACGCCGGGGAGATCTCGGCCTCGGTCACGCCCCGCTGTCCTGACCTTCACGCCGGCGACGCTCGATCAGGCGCTTCAGGGTCGAGTTCATCCGCAGGATCGTGCGGAACTCATGGCGCGGGGCCTGCCGTGCCAGCGCACCGATCTCGGTGATCGCGCGCTCAGCGTGGTCGATCTGCTCGGCCGGCGTGCCGTTGTCGTTGACCGCCTGCGTGACCAGGCTCGCCGCGCGCCAGTACTGCGGGCTGCTGCCGGGCCGGGGTCCGCTGATCAGCTCGGGTAGCTTCTGGGCTCTGATCAGTGCCAGTTCGCGATCGCGTTCGTCGTCGATCTGCTCCGCCAGGGCTTTGAGACGCGCGATCTCGGCGGCCACGGTGGCCTCGTCGGCCCCTCGGAGCGAGTCGGCGAGGGCGAGGACCTGCGCGTCCACGTCGTCGTACCGGACCATTACCAGGGACCCCCGAAGGCGCGGTTCGCGTTGTCGTTGAGGGCTCCGCAGAGTTCGGCGACGGAGATGTTGAGGACGTCGGCCATCTTGCGGACCGTGTGCGGGATCAGGTACGACGCGTTCGGCTTGCCGCGGTACGGCGACGGGGTCAGGTACGGGGCGTCGGTCTCGACCAGGATGCGGTCGAGCGGGGTGACGGCGAGGGCGTCGCGCAGGGACTGGGCGTTCTTGAACGTCACGACGCCGGCGAAGCTCAGGTACGCGCCGCGGTTGACGCAGGCGCGGGCGAATTCGGTGTCGCCGGAGAAGCAGTGCATCACCAGCCGGTCCGGCACGCCTTCGCGGTCCAGGATGCGCAGGATGTCGTCGTGCGCGTCCCGGTCGTGGATCATCAGCGTCTTGCCGAGCCGCTTCGCCAACTCGATGTGCGCGGCGAACGACTCGTGCTGCGCGGCCTGCCCGTCCGCGCCGGTGCGGAAGTAGTCGAGGCCGGTCTCGCCGATCACCCGGACCTTGTCCGAGCTCGCCGCGAGCCGTTCGATCTCGGCGAGCGCGCTGTCCAGCTCGCCGGCCGCCTTCAGCTTCGGCGCCTCGTTCGGGTGCAGGGCGACGCCGGCGATCAGGTTCGGGTACTGCGTCGCGGCCTCGACCGCCCACGCCGCGCCCGGCAGGTCACACCCCACCTGGACGATCCGGGTGACGCCGACCGACGACGCCAGCCGGATCGCCTCCGCCGGGCTCAGCCAGTCCCCGTCCTCCCCGTCGGCGATGTCGAGATGACAGTGCGCGTCGACCACGCTCATCGGCAACGGATCCGGCACCGCCGGCCGGCTCCGGTCCCGCGACCGCCCGTCCTCCCCGACCGCCGCCCGCTCCCGAGTCGGCCGACCCACCTCCACACCATCACCCATGCGTGCCAGGTTACTGAGTCTCGGCGGCCTCCTTGACCTTGGCCACCAGCATCTCCCACATGTCCTGGGAGTGGTCGGCCTCCTCCTCGGTCGCGTTGTTGTCCTGCTCGAGTTTCAGGTGGGTGTTGCCGGTCAGGGTGTAGGTGAGGGTGTGGTAGTTCTCGGGGACGTCGTCTTGCCCCGTGAGCGGACTGAAGTGGGTGAGCTTCAGCAGCCGTTCGGGCTGCACTTCGAGGATCTTTCCCTTGTCCTGATAGGGCTTGCCCTCCCAGTCGCCGTTCCAGGTGATCGGGCTGCCCACCTCCCAGTCCGTCTCCACCTCGGCGCCGAACCACAGCTTCTTCAGCTGCTCGGGACTCGTCAGCACGTCCCACACCCGCGCCGCCGGCGCGTCGATATCGATCTCGGCCACGGCCAGATACCCAGTCATCGTGAACTCCTTTCTCCCCCTGACCGTACGGTTCCCTGCCCGCATGCGCTTGGAGAAAAGCGTCAGCACACCGGTTCGTACGGCACACCGGGCAGGTACTTCGCCCACTCGTCGCCCGACACCGAATCCCCACCGGCGGCACAGATCAGGTCGACGGCCCGGGCCGGCTCCATCTCCCACAACCGGACTGTCCGGTCCGACCCGCCGGTAACGACCGTGTGGCCGTCCGGGCTGAATCCGACAGCCCACACCGCGGCCTGAGAAGCGGAGAGGATCGCGACGGTGGCCGGCACCGTCGGCCTGCCGACGTCCCAGAACCAGACCTGGCCGCTCCGGGTACTCGCGGCGAGCGTGTGCCCGTCGGGGCCGAAGGCGACGCTGGTCACGGTGCCGTCCGGTCCTCGGAGAACGTCGCCGACCGGCGACAGCCGCGCCGGGTCCGAGGCGTCCCACAGTTGCACCGTCCCGTCCGCGCTGCCGGTCGCGAGGATCTTGCCGTCGCGGCTGAAGGCAGCCGAGAACAGCAGGTCGGCGGAGCCTTTGACCGAGGGAAAGGCGCGCAACCGGCGCGGGTCGCTCATGTCCCACAACCGGATCATGCCGTCAGCTGTAACCCCGGCCAGTGTTCGGCTGTCGGGGCTGATGGCAACCATGTAGACGTAGTTGCTGTCCGGACCAGGAGCGGTCGGCAGCGGCGTGACGTGCTGTGGATCGTGGACGTCCCACAGGTAGACCTTGCCGTCGTCCGAGCCGGCCGCCAAGGTACGGCGGTCTGCGCTGAACGCGAGCGATTCGACCACCGCGGCCGGCCCTGTGAGTGGTGGCGGCATGACCTTCGGTCGGGCCGGATCTCCGACGTCCCACAGGACGACCGAGTTCACCGTCGTACCGCCGGCCGCGGTCTTCCCGTCCGGGCTCAGCGCACCGGCGCCGCTGATCGGCTGATCGGCGAGCGGCGACAACAGCGGTGGCGCCAGCACCGCAGGAGCTCGAGGCCGGGAGACGTTCAGCAGAAAGGCTCCGCCGCCGAACGTCACCAACGACCGTCCGTCCGGAGTGAACGCGGCCGAGGCGACGGCCGCGGTCGGTCCGGTGATCACCGGCCCGGGGATCGTCCACAGCCGCGCCACGCCGTCGGAACCCGCCGTCACCAGAGTCCGGTCGCCGTCGGCGAACGCCACCGACGACACCGGCTCCGGATGTGGCAGCGAGGCGACCAGCCGGCCGCTCGCCAGATCCCAGACCTGGGCAACATTGTCCGAGCTGCCCAGCGCCATCAGCCGGCCGTCCGCGGTGAGATCGACGGCGTTCACCCAGTTCTCCGGCACCTGGATCTGCATCGCCATCTTGGCCGGTGCCTCCGGCTTGGCCACGTTCCACCGCTGGAACAGACCTTTCGATCCGCCGATCAGCACCTCGTCGTGCCGCGGAACGAACCGTACGACGTTGATCTGGGCGGACCCGGCCTGTGTCCGGCTGACCAACCGCGGCGTCCGACGATCCGCGACATCCCACAGGTACAACGCACCGGTGGCATCGCCGGCCGCGAGAACCCTGCCGGATTCGCCGAAGGTCACCGTCTGCACGAATCCGCTCAGCGCCGGGATCACCTTGAGCGGCAAGGGCCGGCGTGGATCGTCGACAGCCCACAGACGCACCGATTCGTCCGAGCTCCCCGCCACGAGCGTCCTGCCGTCCGGAGAGAACGCCAGCGAGTAGACCGTGCCGTTCGGACTACCCGGCAGAACCCCAAGGGACATCGGGTGTTCGGGCTCGGTGACGTCCCACAGCCGGATCGTCTTGTCCCGACCACCGGTGGCGAGCAGGCGACCGTCCGGGCTGACGGCGAGCCCGAACACCGGCAGCGTGTGCCCGGTCAACGGTCCGCCGATGCTGCGTGGGCGGCGCCGGTCGCCGATGTCCCAGATCAGGATCGCGGTGTCGCTGGGTCCGGTACCGGCGGCGTACAGGATCCGGCCGTCCGGGCTGAGTACGACGCTCTGTGCTCCCTTGGACGGACGCACGATCCGTGTCACCGAAGGCGAACCGGTCGCGTCGAGCAGACTCGACCGGGCCTCGACCGTCGGGGCGATCCGGTAGGCCGCGAGCGACAACTGTGCCGCCAGTCCGGGGTCTGTCGACCGCAACCTGTCGGCGGTGATCGCGACCTGACGGGACATCGCCAAATCGCGTTCCCGGTCAGCGAGCCGGCGTTTCCAGAAGGCATACACGGTCAGCCCGACAGCCACCAGCGACAAGGCGGTCAGTGCCGCCACGAACTGCTGCAGCCTGCGGGTCCCACGCCTGACTGCCGCGTGCTCGGCCTCCTCCGCCCGCAGACTGGCATCGAGAAACTCGGTCTCGAGCGTGTTCAGGTCGCGGTCGGCCATCGTCCAGTCGCGGACACCCTGTAGGTTGCCGCCCCGGTAGAGCGAGCCGGGATCCCGCTGCAGATCACGCCACTGCCGGGCGGCGTCCGCGAGCTGCCGATGCCGCCGCAGCCCTTCGCGGTCGTTGTCGATCCATCGTCGCAGCCGGGGCCACGCGGTGATGAGCGCCTCGTGGCTGATCTCGACACTGTCCGCGTCCATGGTCAGCAGCCGGGCTCCGACGAAGTGTTCGACCTCTTCGCCGAGATCGGCGCCGTTGCCTTCGAGTTCGCTGCGCACGACCTTGCGCCGGCTGATCGCGAAGTCGTCACCGAGATTCACCAGCCGGAGGAACAGCCGCCGGGCGATGGTCTGTTGGGCCGGGTTCAAGTCGTTGTAGACGGCCTCGGCGGTCGCAGCGACGGCGCCCTTGATGCTGCCGGTCAGCAGGTACCCATGAGTCGTCATGCGCCCCCGCTCGGCCCGCTGCCAGGTCGCGAGCAGCGCGTGCGAGAGCAACGGCAGCGACCCTGCCGTCGAGGGCGCGGCGTCGGCCGGCGCCAGCGCCGGTGACGCGTCCCGGATCAGCAACTCGACAAGCCCTTCGTCGAGCTGCACGGCGGCCTTGGCGGCCGGCTCGACGATCGCCCTGCGCAGTTCGTCCTCGGTCAGCGGACCGACCACGAACTGCGCGCCCTGCAAGGCGGCCGCGATCTCGGGGTACTGCAATGCCTGCGGGTAGAAGTCAGCCCGCAAAGCCAGTACGACGACGGTGGCCACCCCCGACCGCAGCTCCGTCGACTCCCGTGGAACCGGCGCCCGCGTGACAGCGTCCAACGCCGCGACGAAGACACCGCGTTCCTTCTCGTCCGGACACATCGTGAACAGTTCCTCGAACTGGTCGACGACGATGATCAAGCGATCGAGCGCGGGGACAGCGGCCCCTTCCGGCGCGTTGGTCCGCGCCGCCTGCACGTACGCCGCCGCCTGCTCGACGACCGCGGCGGGATCACTCGCCAACTGCTCGGCGAACACCTCGGACCCGACCCGCGTACCGGCCGTCAGCCCGGACGCCAACTGGCGCAGGGGTTCCGCGCCCGGCGCCATCAACACGACGGGCCACGCGGGCCGGCCGGGAGCGGCCCGGTCGGTGAGTGCCGGGATCACGCCCGCCCGCACCAGCGAGGACTTTCCCGAGCCCGACGCACCGACAATCGTTTGCATGCCGCCACCCGCGGCGTGCCGTGAGAGGACCTGGTCGACGATCTGCTCGGTCAGCACCTCCCGACCGAAGAACCACTCGGCATCGGCCGGCTGGAAGCTTCGCAACCCGCGGTACGGCGGGCTTCCGCCCTTCGGCCCGGGCAGCTGCCGGACGCGTCGGCGCGCTTCAAGCCAGCGCTCGATCTCGTCCTCGCCGGTGATGCCGCAGATCCGCAGAACCTCCACGAACAAGGCCTTCGACGCGTCCGACGGCACGCTGCGGCCGGCGAACCACTCGCCGATCGTGCTGTGCGGCTGGGCGCCACCGACCATGGTGGAGATGTTCCGGACGGTCAGGCCCGCCCGGGTTCGCAGCACGGTCAGCTCGTCGGCGAACTGCATCCGGGTCTGGACGTGATCCGGTGAAGCTGTCCGCGGCTCGACCAATGGCTCGTCCATGGCGCCCCCCTCAAAGCCCCAACTCCCACAGCGAGTAGTCACGACGCTACAGGACGACGCCCGCCGGCGCTGTACGCCGCCGTGTACGTCCTTGTACGGAGATCTGCGCGTGCCCGCACGGAGCACCGCCGTGGCCCGACCGTGGGAGCTAGACCAGTTCGAAACTCGGATTTCGGAGCCGCGCGGCGAACCCGCGGCGGCTCCTCGAGGGGGAATCCAATGAACGCGATCCAGCCACGCCTACCCGAACCGTCCGCCAGCCCCGGCCGGCCCCGTCGGTATCCGGCCGCCTACCACGCCCGGGCAGTGGTCCGGCCGGCCGTGGACCGACCGGTCGGACCGCCGATCCGGCTGGTCGTCGGGCCGCCGCCGGTCCGTGCCCTCCGCGCGATCTGGCGCGGCGTATGCCGTCTGTTCGGCAGACCCGACGTACCACCGCCGCCGCGAGCCGTGCAGGGCGCTCCGCGATGCCTGCACTGCAAGGGACGGATGGCCGAGAAGTACCGCGAACTGCCCGAGCCGTACGGCGTCTGGGCGGTCTTCACCTGCAGCGCCGTCGGCTGCCCGGTGTGCCAAGGGCCGTGCCGGAGTCAGTCCCGGATGTTCCTGCCGGCGCATTGGCAGTCCGGACCACCGGGACAGATCACGTACCTCTGACCGACAGCCGGATCGTGCAGGAAGTCAGCATTCGGGGCCATGTTCCGCTCCGGGCGGCGAACAGTAACTTGCAGCGAGGTTCCGCCCCGATCGACAGGAGCAGTCGATGTCCCGGATCAGCTCAGTTCTTGCCCTTCTCGGCCTGGTGATGGGGTCGACCGCGCTGCCGGCCGAAACGCCCGCGCCGATTCCCGTGCAGGTCTTCAGCCTGACCGATCTGCACGGGTATCTGTCCGAGACCGAGAACCTGACCATCGCCGGCCCGTCGGGCACCCAGCAGGTCGGCGGTGCCGGGTACTTGAAGGCGCACCTGGACCGGCTCCGGAAGCCGAACAGCTTCCTGATCGGCTCGGGCGATCAGTTCAGCGGCTGGCCTGACTACACGCAGGCGTTCGCGAACGAGCCGACCATCGAGGTGCTGAACGCGCTCGGGATGGACTTCGACGCGGCCGGCAACCACGAGTTCGACCGCGAGTTCCCGTTCCTGCGGCGGATGACGACCGGAGCCTGCTACGGCAAGCCCGGCTTCGACAGCTGCTTCAAGGACTCCACCGGCCGCAACTTCCACGGCACCGACTACGCGTACCACGCGGCGAACATCGTCGACCCGCGGACCGAGCGCCCGGTGCTCCCGCCGTACTGGATCGCCCGGGCGGGATCGCAGCGGATCGGGTTCATCGGGCTGGGCTTTCCGGGTACGCCGACCGAGACGCTGTCGATCGAAGGCTCCGGATTCGAGTTCCAGGGCGTCGTCGAGGCCGCGAACCGGGCGGCGGCCGAACTGAAGGCCCAGGGCGTGAACGCGATCGTCGTGAGCATGCACGAAGGCGGGCAGCAGGGCGGCCTGTACGACGAGTGCAAGAACCCGACCGGCCCGATCTTCGACGCCGCCCGGACGATGTCGCCGGACATCGACGTGATCCTCGGCGGCCATTGGCACACCGCGTTCAAGTGCATGATTCCGGACCCGAACGGCGTACCGCGTCCGGTCCTGGAGGCGAGCAACCACGGGCGCGTGCTGGGTGAGGTGAACCTCTCGCTCGATCCGTCCACCGGTGAAGTGATCCGGGACGCGACCACCGCCACCAACCACGCGGTCACCAAGGACATCACGCCGGACGCGGGCGTCCAGAAGATCGTGAAGTACTGGACCGACAAGTGGGCGGCGCGTCAGCAGGAGCCGCTCACGAAGCTCGACCGCGACCTCGACTTCGCACGCACCGCCGAGAGCCGGACGGGCAACCTGGTCGCGGACCTCTACAAGTCGGAGGCGGACGGCGACTTCGCGCTGGTGCCGGCCGACCTGGGCGTCGACGTGATCGCCGCCGGGCTGCAGGCCGGGACGGTGACGTACGGCGGGGCGTGGCCGGTCGCCGGGATCTCGCCGATCACCACGTTGTCGATGAAGGGCTCCACGGTCGAGGCCGTCCTGGAACAGCAGTGGATCCCACCGGCGTACGGCTGCAGCCGGCTGTCATCGCTCGCGACCTCGGCGAACTTCCGCTACACCTACGATCTCGGCGGGCCGGTCGGCGACAGGGTCGATCCGGCCAAGGTGCTGATCGACGGCAAACCACTGCAACTCGGAAAGACCTATCGCGTGACGACGAGCGCCGCGATGCCCTTGCACGGCGCGCAGTACGGCTATCCGGGCTTCCAGCAGTACACGGATCTCACCAGAGCGCCGCGGATGGGCCAGGAAGTGTTCCTCACCTACCTGCGCACCCACCCGTTGCTCAAGGCACCCAGTCTGGGCCGGGTGACGGCGATCCCGGGTACGCCGCCGCCGGCCGACGGCCCGTTCGGTCCGCTGACGCTGCTGCCGCAGAGCGAGATGACGGCCACCGCCACGAGCCAGGGCTCGGCCGCGTACAGCGCGTCGGCCGCGATCGACGGCAGCTGTACGACGATGTGGCACTCGAACTGGAGCCCGCACGCCCCGCTCCCGCAGTACATCACCCTCGACCTCAAGACGCCCCGGGCGATCGAGGCGCTCGTCTACACGCCGCGCCAGGACGCCGACGTACCGAACGGCCGCATCTCGTCGTACGACGTCCAGACGAGCACCGACGGCGTCACGTTCACCTCGGCGGTGCAGGGATCCTGGGACGGCACGGTCGACGCGAAGATCGCCCGCCTCCCGGCAGGTACGACGGCACGCTACGTGCGGCTCGTCGGACTGGCCGGCGGTGCGGACTACGCGGCGGCGACCGAGCTCAATATAGCTCTAGCTCCGGCTTCCTGACCGCGTTGCGATGGGCCGTCGGGGACATCCCGTACCGGCGGCCGAACTGCCGGCTCAGGTAGTGCGGCGAGTCGAACCCGACCGCGGCCGCGATCTGCGCCACCGACATGTCGGTGGCTCCGAGCAGCTCGGCGGCGCGCTGCAGCCGGAGCGCGAGCACGACGTTCATGATCGAGTCGCCGACCTGCTCCTTGAACAGGTGCGCGAGGCGGGACACGGACACTTGCGCCAGCCCGGCCAGTGAGGTCAACGTGTGTGGGCGGGCCGGGTCGGCGGTGATGACCTCGAGCACCAGGTGCACGCGCGCATCCAGGTGCTGCGTCTCCCGGCGCAGGCTGGCGACGGCGGTCAGCAGCACCTCCTCGATACCGTTCATCGTCAGCTCGGTCGCGACGCTCTTCTCCAGCAGGTGCAGCTCGGTGTCGCCGGTCGGGGACAGCCCGGCCCGCTGCGCGTCGCGATGCAGGCGGTCGAACGCCGACACCACGCGATCGGTCTCCGACGACCGGGTCAGCCGTACGTACGACAGTCCCGGCATTGCCTGGGGCAACGACAACCACGAGTGCCATTCGCGGCGCGGCTGGAAATGCGCCCACCAGGACTCCCAGTACGTGCCGACGGTCCCGTAGTCGTGCGGGGTGCCCGGGCTGACCAGTACGACGTCCCCGTGGCGCAGCATCAGCTTGTTCTGCCCGATCAGGTACCGGCCCGTGCCGGACGCCGTGTAGAGCAGGTACCAACTGCCCACACCGTCCGGCCGCACGACCCGGTAGTCGCCGCCGCTGTGGAAGTGGCCGGTGACCAGCTTGCTCGGCGGCGGGATCTCGCTGTACAGCTCGATGAGCACCTGGGTAGCAAGATCGTGCTCGAAGTCAGCAGGCTCCGTCATGGTGGATCCCCTCGTCGGGGCTCCAAGATTAGCGGAACCACAGCAAGATCCTGCACCCGACCGAATCGAGGATCCCGTGCCCTTCCGCCCCGTCGCCGAGCTCGACCACGACACCGGCACGCTCGTCTTCGAGCACGGGTGGCAGTCGTGGAGCCCGAGCGGCTGGTACCGGCTGGACGCCCGCCCGCCCCGCCCGACTGCTCCGAATCATCACGTGATGGCGTACCGCCCGGGGGTCGAGGCCGGCCGCTTCCAGGGCGAGGGCCTGCTCGCGGTCGCGACCGGCGGCGAGGTCACCACCGTCTCCGCCACCTCCCCCGACGCGGTCCCGTCGATCCGCGCCGAGGTGCGCGGCGACAAGCTGGTGATCGAGGCCGACGGCGAGGTCGACGTCAGGACCAGCACGCACGCCAACCCCAACCAGGCGCTCGCCGACTGGGCCGACGCGTTCGCGGCCGGCGCGCCGCCGGTGCGCGTGTTCGGGCCGTCCTGGTGCAGCTGGTACGCGTATTGGGGCAAGGTTACCGAACGCGACGTGATGACCGACGTACGCCAGTTCGACCAGCACGACCTGAGTGTCGACCTGGTCCTGCTCGACGAGGGCTACCAGTCCGCGATCGGCGACTGGCTGACGCCGCGCGACGACTTCGGTTCGACCGTGACGCTCGCCGCCGACATCCGTTCGAGCGGTCGCCGGGCCGGCATCTGGGTCGCGCCGTTCCTGGTCGCGAGCGGCAGCGAGACGGCCTGGAAACATCCGGAATGGCTGGTTCCGGGCATTTCCGCCGGCACGAACTGGGGCCAGGAGCAACTGGTCCTCGACGTGACGCATCCGGGCGCCGTGCGGCACATCCAGGACGTGTTCACCGAGCTGTGCCGCCAGGGGTACGACCACTTCAAGCTCGACTTCCTGTACGCCGGCGCGATCGAGGGACCGCGGCACGAGCGGGTCGACGGCATCGCGGCGTACCGGCTCGGACTGCGGCTGCTGCGCCAAGCTGTCGGATCGAACCGGATCCTGCACGGCTGCGGCGCCCCGATCCTCCCGAGCCTCGGACTCGTCGACTGCATGCGGATCTCGCCCGACACCGATCCGCTGGTCGAGCCGCCGTCCGGCGACATCAGCCAGCCCGGCCAGCGCGGCGCCCGGTCCACCTCGGTGGCGCGCGAGTTCCTGCACGGCCGGTGGTGGGCGAACGACTCCGACTGCCTGATCGTCCGGCCCGACGTCCAGGAGCGCGAGCTGTGGGCGCAGCACATCGAGCAGGGCCCCGGCCTGCGGATGTCCAGCGACCCGATCGGCGCACTCGACCGGTGGGGCATCGACCGCACCCGCGAGCTGCTCGTCCCGAGCTCACCGCGCCCGCATCCGCTGAAGGATCCCGATGCTTAGGCCGGCACCCCGGCGTACCCGCCGGATCGGCCAGGCCCGGCAGACCGCCGCGGCCTACGCCCTGCTTGCGCCGAGCCTGGTCGGCGTACTGGGGTTCCTGCTCGCGCCGGTCGTCATCGTGCTGGTGGTCAGCCTGTTCGACTGGAAGCTGCTGTCGACGCCGGAGTTCATCGGCTTCGCCAACTACCAGAAGCTCTTCGCGGACTCGGACGTCTGGCACTCGCTGCTGGTCACGTTGTACTACGTGGTGATCTGCGTCCCCGGCACGACGATCCTGTCGCTGCTCCTGGCGCTTCTGGTCGACCGCAAGCTGCGCGGCATGAGGTACTTCCGGGCGCTCCTGGTCATCCCGTGGATGGCCACGCCGGTCGCTCTCGGCCTGGTCTGGAGCTGGATCTTCGATCCCGGCCGCGGCGCGCTGAACCAGTTCCTCGGACTGTTCGGGATCGACGGCCCGGCGTGGCTGTCGTCGCCGGTGCTGGCGATGCCGAGCGTGGCCGCCGTCCACATCTGGCAGTTCGCCGGGTACAACATGCTGTTCTTCCTGGCGGGGCTGCAGAATATCCCGCGGTCGTTGCGCGAGGCGTCGTCGCTGGACGGCGCGTCACCGGTCGCGCATTTCTTCACGATCACGCTCCCGCTGCTGCGGCCGACGATGCTGTTCGTGCTGATCACCAACGTGATCGGCTCGTTCCAGGCCTTCGACACGGTCTTCGTGATGACCGAGGGCGGTCCCGGTGACAGCACCGAGGTCGCGACGTACCTGATCTACGACGAGGCGTTCCGCAAGTTCGACTTCGGGTACGCGTCGACGATCTCGGTGCTGCTGTTCGCGGTGGTGCTGGTCGCGACGATCAGCCAGTTCGCGTACTTCGAACGCCGTACGACCTATGAGGTGTCCGGATGAAACTGCGCGTCTTCACCTACGCGGTGCTGGTGATCGGGTGCGTGTTCTCGATCTTCCCGTACTTCCTGACTGTGCTCACCGCGTTCAAGGGCCCCGGGCAACTGTCCGAGACGATGCCGTGGGAACCCGGACTGCCACCGAGTACGGCGGCGTTCGAGCGGCTGTTCGACTCCGGCTTCGGTGGCTACCTCGTCAACACCGCACTCGTCACGGCCGGCATCACGCTCGGCCAGGTGGTGTTCGCGATCCTGGCGGCGTACGCGTTCGCGCGGCTGTCGTTCCCGGGCCGGGACGCCCTGTTCTGGGTGTATTTGTCGACACTGATGGTCCCGCCGGTGGTCACGATGATCCCGCTCTACCTGATGATGCAGAAGCTCGGACTGGTGGACACCTGGGCCGGCCTGATGCTGCCGACGATGCTCGGGACGCCGTACGCGATCTTCCTGCTCCGCCAGTTCTTCCGCGGCATCCCCGCGGATCTCGAGGACGCGGCCCGGATCGACGGCGCCGGGCGGCTCCGGACGCTGGTGTCGATCGTGCTGCCGTTGTCGAAACCGATCCTGGTCACGGTCACCACGCTCGCCGTGGTGGCGAACTGGAACAGCTTCCTGTGGCCGCTGATCGTTACCAGCAGCGAGGACAAGCGGCTGCTGTCGGTCGGGATCGCCTTGTTCAAGGGGGAGATCGGCGTCGACTACAACGCCGTGATGGCCGGCAGCCTGATCGCGCTGGCGCCGCTGCTGGTCCTGTTCGTCGTCTTCCAGCGCTTCATCGTCCGCTCGGTCGCCGTTACCGGGCTCAAGTAGGTCGGAGACTCTCATGTCGTTGTCCAGGAGGACATTTCTGATCGGCGCCGGCAGTGTGCTCGCGCTCGCCGGCTGCGGCTCGTCCGACGACAAGGCCGCCGGCGGCGGCAAGGTCGAGCTCGTCTACCGGCTGTGGGACGAGCAGCAGGAGGTGGGCTACAAGACCGTCTTCGCCGAGTTCACCAAGGAGAACCCGGACATCACGGTCCGGATGGAAGTGCTGCCGTGGGACCAGTACTGGACCAAGCTGACCACCGAGCTGGCCAGCGGCAAGGCACCGGACGTGTTCTGGCTGACCGTCGACTACTTCCCCGACTTCGCGAGCAAGGGTGTCTTGACGCCGCTCGACGACCTGATCTCGAAGGCCGGCCTGAAACTCGACTCGTACCACCCGAACGTCGTGCAGTCGTACAAGTTCGAGGACAAGCAGCTGGGGATGCCGAAGGACATGGGCATCGTCGGACTGCTCTACAACAGGGACCTGTTCGCGAAGGCCGGTGTCACGATGCCGGCCGAGCTGACCTGGGCGCCGGACGGCTCGGGCAGCTTCCTCGAGGTCGCCCGCAAGCTGACCGTCGGCAAGCAGTGGGGCTTCTGTTCCTGGAACCACAGCCAGACCCAGTGGCTGAACTGGATCGCGTCGAACGGCGGCCACGCGATGGACAAGCCGTACGGCAGCTTCGACTTCGCCGGGGACAAGTCGGTCGAGGCGCTGCAGTTCGCGCGCGACCTGGTGTTCAAGTGGAAAGTGTCGCCGGACGGCACCCGGACCAACCCGCCGACGGGCCAGGCGACCGAGATGTTCTACCGCGGCGAGGTCGCGATGTTCCCGGCGAACAACGCGCTGCTGCCGTTCGCGCTGCCCGAGGTGAAGTTCCCGATCGGGGTCGCGGCGATGCCGGCCGGACCGGCGGGCCGGACCGTGGTGATCAACGGGCTCGCCGAGGCGATGTTCGCGAAGACGAAGCACCCCGACGAGGCCGGCAAGCTGGTCGCCTTCCTCGGCTCGGAGAAGGCCCAGCGGCTGATGGGCGACGCCGGCTACATCATCCCGGCGCTCAACGACGCCGGCGCCGGGTACCAGGCGTTCTGGAAGAAGAAGAACATCGACGTCCAGCCCTTCCTCGAATCGGCCGCCGGCAGCACCGTCAACCTCCCGATCGCCGAAGGCTGGACCGCGAAGTCCCCCGAGATCAACAAGACCGTCAACGACCTGTACCTGAACAAGGTCGGCGTCGCCGACATCGCCGCCGCCATGGACAAGATCGGAAACAACAAGTGAAAGAATTGACGGATTCGTCCGGCGACGTGCTGGATGCCGGCGTACTGCGGGAACGGCTGGCGAGCGACGGATACCTGTTCTTCAGGGGGCTGTTGCCTGCCGATGTGGTGGGGGATGTGCACGAGCAGCTCGCGCGGATCTTGTACGACAGTGACTGGTTGGCGCGGGATGCCGATCCGCTGGAGTTGGTGGCGTCGGGGCGGGCAGTCGAGGAAGGATCCGCCGGGTTCTTCGGGGCCTATACGGCGATCCAAAGCACGGAGGCGTTTCACCGGTTGGCTGTGCGGTCGGAGCTGTTGTCGTTGACCGCGCGGTTGCTGGGTGAGGAGACGTTCGCGCATCCGGCGCACATCTGCCGGATCGCTCCCCCGTCGCCGGGTGCGAATCCGACGCCGATCCATCAGGACTACCGGTTCATCCAGGGGTGTGTGGACACGCTCACCACCTGGCTGCCGTTGAGTGCGGCGCCGCCGGAGATCGGCGGGTTGCGGGTGCTGGCCGGGTCGCCGCGGCTCGGTGTGCTGCCGGTGAAGGCGTCGGACGGGCCGGGGATGATGCGCGCCGAGGCCGACGAGAACCATCCGGAGTGGCGGACGACGTCGTACCGGCCGGGTGACGTGCTCCTGTTCGGCAGCCTCACCGTGCACGGCGCGATGCCGAACCGGACGAAGCTGCTGCGGATGTCGGCGGACTTCCGGTACCAGGCGGCAAGCGCACCGATGGCCGTCGACCTGCTCGGAACCGGGAAGCCGCACTACCACCCCGACGTCCCGGACTTTCCCACCCTCACCCGCGGCTGGACCTCGACGGACTGCGTCGAGATCCCCGCCGGGGTGCACTTCGTAGACCGCTGGGATCCACGCGTCGACGAGGTACCGACACCGCGGTCCCGGTTCGCGTACGTCTGAGCGCCGGACCTGCACCACTCATCAACCGGCCACGGCCGACCGAGCGCCCGCGTGAACTGCTCGGTCGATCCGCCGCCGGCGGAGGTTGATGAGTGCTGGAGGTCCGCCTACAGAGCGAGGACGATCTTGCCGCGGGCGTGGCCGGACTCGCTCAGCTCCTGAGCCTTGGCCGCGTCCGCGAGGTCGAAGGTCTCGGCGACTCGGATCGTCAGCGTGCCGTCGGCGACCGCCTGCAACTGGGCGCCGAGGGCGGCCCGGACCTCCGCGGGCGTCGCCGTCGCGGCCATGGAAGCGGTGACGCCGAGCTCGGCCGCTGCGAAGTCGGCGATCGTGACGATCCGGTCGGTGCCGCCGCGCAGCTCGATCGACTCCTGCAGACCGCCCTGGCCCGCGGTGTCGAACACCGCGTCCACGCCGTCCGGAGCCGCCGCGCGCACCCGCTCGAGCAGACCTTCGCCGTACTCGACCGGCACCGCGCCGAGCGACCGCAGATAGTCGTGGTTCGCGGTCGACGCCGTACCGACGACTGTCAGACCCGCAGTCTTCGCGAGCTGTACCGCGACCGAGCCGACCGCGCCCGCGGCACCGTGAATCAAGATCGTCTCGCCGGACTTCACGCCCAACAGATCGAGCACACGCTGCGCGGTCTCGCCGGCCACGGGTACGCCGGCAGCCTGCTCCCAGCTCACGCCCGCGGGCTTGCGCGCCACGTTCCCCGCGATCGCGTACTCGGCGTACGAACCGCCGTCCGACCAGCCGGCGACCTCGTCTCCGACCGCGAACTCAGCGCCCTCACCGACCTGGTCGACCACACCGGCCACCTCGAGTCCCGGGACGGCCGGGAGCACCGGGTCGATGAAACCCTTCGTCCAGCCGCGGCGCACCTTGAAGTCGATCGGGTTCACGCCGGCCGCGCGGACCTTGATCCGCACCTGCCCCGGTCCCGCCTGCGGCTCCGGCACCTCCTGGACCTCGAGTACCTCCGGCCCGCCGAACTCCTCGAACACCACCGCTCGCATCGCATTGCCTCCACACATTTGGTTGTCGCTTTAATAAAATGCTCGCGGATCCGCGGACATTCCCGACTGGCCGATCGGACAGTTCTTCCCCGTCCGAAAGACGGGCCCGGGTGGACGCGTCAACCGACGTACGCTGAAGGGCATGGGAGAAACCGACGTGCTTGCGGACGCGGAACCGGTGGCGCCGACCGCCGACGCGCAGGTGCTGGCGGCGGCCGCGCAGGTCATCGACGGGCCGGCCGAGGAGTTGCTCTCCCGGCTCTCGGCCGCCACCGCAGACCTGATCCCGCACCGCGCCGTCGCCCAACTGGCCTCGCAGTGCGCGTCCACCCCCGTCACCGCGCACGGCGATCCCGCGCTCGCCGCAGCGATCACCGGTGCCGACCTCGCCGCGCTGCTGGGAACCGTCACTGCCGGACATCCCTGGCAGGGCATCGTGAACATCGCCGGATCCACACACCCGGTCCTCGCCATCGCGAGCGATCGTGCGCCGCGTGGCTCGGTCGTCGTCTTCCTCCGCGCGGCCGACGAACCGATCGCCGCCGACGCGCTGCAGGCGTTGTGGGACGTCGTCACCGCCCACATGTACCGGCTGACTCTCGAACGCGAACCAGGCGCGATCGCCCAGAACCGCGCCGTCGCCGAGGCCCGCAACGATGTGGCGGCCGAGCTGGGTGAAGCTCAGGCGGCGACGCTCGCGACGCTTCTCGGCGTACTGCGGAATCAGCGGATCGACGACGCGACCGCTCGCACGATGGCGGTCGAGCTGGCGCTGAACGGGCTCAGCGAGCTGCGCAACGACACCCAGCGCGACCGCGTCTGCAGCGGCGAGGAGCCGGTCGGCAAGGCCTTCGACCGGCTCGCGGACTCGCTGCGGGCGCTGCTCCGGCACGGCCCGGTCGAACTCGAGCTGGATGCCCCCGGCAACGACCGGTTGATCCCCGGCGGGGTCGCGCATGCCGGCCGGGTGGCGGTCCGGGCGGTGGTGCTCGCGATGCTCACGCAGGACCGGCTGGCCCGGATCCGCGTCGGCTGGCGCTGGAGCGGCACCGAGTTGCAGGCGACCGTGCGCGACGACGGCCCCGGCCGGATCGAGAACGTCCTCGACCTCGGGCAGCTGTCCGAGCGGCTGCGTCTGCACGAGGGCGACCTGGACCTGGACGCCGTCCCCGGGTGGGGCCTGACGGCCCGGATCACCCTCCGTACGGCACAGGCGCCGCTCACCGTCACGTCCGACCCGCTGGCCGCGCTCGGCGCCCGCGAACTGGAGGTGCTCGAGCGGCTGGCCCAGGGGCAACGCAATCGCTCGATCGCCGACGACCTGCACATCAGCGAGTCGACCGTGAAGTTCCACGTCGCCAACATCCTGACCAAACTGGACGTGACCACGCGAACCCAGGCCGCCGCGCTCTACCTCGCGGTTTAGGCCGAACAGGGCCTAGCTCAGGCGGGCAGCGCGGGCACGGAGGTAGCGCTGCTCGGGTGCGCTGGTGGTGAGTTTGGCGGCGGCGAGGTAGGCCTGGCGGGCCGTGTCCAGCGAACCGGACTGTTCCAGCAGGTGCGCCCGGACGGCGGCCAGCCGGTGGTGACCGGCCAGCTTGGGGTCGGTCGCGAGGCTGTCGAGCAACTCCAGGCCCGCGGCCGGTCCCCGGTGCATGGCGACAGCGACCGCGGAGTTCAGCCGAACCACCGGATCCGCGGACATCCGGACCAACACGTCGTACAACGCGACGATCTGCGCCCAGTCGGTGTCTTCGAACCGCTCGGCCTCGGCATGAACGGCGGCGATCGCGGCCTGCAGTTGGTACGGCCCGGGCCGGCGGCGCGGCAGCACGTCCTCGAGCAGGGCGACACCTTCGGAGATCAGCTCGCGGTCCCACCGGCTCCGGTCCTGTTCCGCCAACGGGATCAGGTCACCGGTGGGACCGGTGCGGGCCTGCCGGCGCGCGTGGGTCAGCAGCATCAGCGCCAGCAGGCCGCCGACCTCGGGCTCGGACGGGAGCTTCTCGCGCAGCATCCGGGTCAGCCGGATCGCCTCGGCGGCGAGCTCGACCCGCTGCAACGTCGTCCCCGAGGAGGCGGTGTAGCCCTCGTTGAAGATCAGGTACAGCACCTGCATCACCACGTCGAGCCGCTGCCGGCGCTGCTCCGGCGCCGGCAGCCGGAACCGTGCGCCGGACTGGCTGATCCGCTGCTTCGCGCGGCTGATCCGCTGCCCGACGGTCGCCTCGGGTACCAGCAGTGCCCGGGCGATCTCGGCCGTCGTCAGACCGCCCACCGCCCGCAGCGTGAGAGTCAGCTGACTGGCCGGCTGGACGTCGGGATGGCAGCACAGGAAGAGGATCACCAGGGTGTCGTCCTGGTCGGCGGTCGTGATGCTGTCGTCGCCGAGCAGGCTCTCGGGCAGCCGGCGGGTCGCGTCCAGTTGCTCCCGCCGGCGCCGGGCCTGCTCGCTGCGCAGCATGTCGGTCATCCGGCGGACGGCGACGGTCGTCAGCCAGGCGGCGGGGCTGGGCGGTACGCCGTCCTGGGACCAGCCGCTCACCGCCGCCAGCAACGCCTCCTGGACCGCGTCCTCGGCGAGATCGAACCGGCCGAAGCGCCGCGTGACAGCGGCGAGGACCCGCGGCGCGAGTTCGCGCAGCAGGTCCTCGATCCGGGCCTCCGCCGGGACCTCCTCGGCCGGCCCGGTCACATCTCCTGGCCGCCCTGCTCCATCACCGGCCGCAGCTCGACTCTGGTCTCGACCAGCGCCGAGAACCGCGCGGCCAGCTCGACGGCCCGGTCGTGCGAGTCGACCTCGATGATGCCGAAGCCGGCCAGCACCTCCTTCGCCTCGGCGTACGGACCGTCGGAGGCGACCGGACGGCCGTCGACGACCTCGATCGTCAGCGTGTGCGACGGGTCGGCCAGCCCGAAGCCGGTGACGAGTTCACCGTTGGCCGCGAGCTCGCCGTAGAACTCACCCATCGCCTGGTAATGCGCGTCCACCTGCTCCTGCGACCAGGTCGATTCCCGGCCGCCGAGCCCGAGGGTGTCCCAGGCCGACTCGTCCCCGAACGTCATGATCATGTACTTCACTGCCGATCACCCCACGCGCGTCATGGTCGACTCGTACCCGCCGCCCGGCCACTGCCAGGCACCGGTGTTGACTGTGTGGCCGGCGTCGAACTCCCCGACGAACTTGGCCGGCGAGTCGGTACCGCCGAACCAGATCGTCAACGTGCCGCCGGCCAGTTGGTAGGTGTACTCGAGGATCTTGCCGGTGTTGGAGAAGTAGTGGGACCGGAGCATACCGGTATCGGCGTCCACGCCGATGTACTCGACACCGCGACTGGTCTCGCCGTCGCTCACCAGCTCGACCCGCTGGACGACGAACGCGCCGTCCTCGAACCATTCGTAGCTGACGGTGCCGTGGTGGCCCGGTCCCTCGACCTTCCAGGTGCCGATCAGCGGCGCGAGAGTGCGCAGGGCGTCGGCGGGTGACTGCTCGGACATGATGGTCTCCTAGAGTGTCAGCGACGGACGGAACGGCCGAGTACGACGAGCTGCTGCCGCCGCGCGTACGCCACCACCGCGGCGAGGACGCCGAACGCCAGCGGAGCGATCGGCGAACTGCCGAGGATCGCCACGTTCGTGACCACCGCGCCGATCATCAGGCCGACCAGGCCTGCCGCCGCCACCCCCGCCAGCCGCGGGACCAACAGCCCGACCGCACCGGCGACCTCGAGAACTCCGACGAGCACGCGGAGCCAGTGCCCGGCCCCGATGTCGTCGAACATCCGCACCATCTGGTCGGAGCCGGCGAGTTTGCCGGCCCCGCCGACTCCGAACTGCGCGGCCAGCGCCACCCGCACGGCCCAGACGGCCATTGTCCGAACCACTGTCCGAAACACTGTCCGAACCCGCGCGGCGGGCCGGACCACTCCAGGAAGTACGCGCTCACTCATCGTTCGCTCCGATCATCAGGGTCACTTTCACCCCGTTATCGGAGCCACCACCGCGGCTTCGACAGCCCGGCCGAACTTTTTCTCAGGCCTCTTCGAGGCGCGGGAACAACGGCTCGCCCTTGGTCAGGGTGGCGCCGGCCGGGAGCTGGCCCCAGGTGCCGGCGTCCTGGACACGCTGGTCCTTGAGCGCGCCGAGCTTCTCCTCCGCGCCGAGCAGCGTCCACAGCTTCGCGGACGTCTTCGGCATCGTCGGGTTGTGCAGTACGGCGACCCCGCGCAGCACCTCCGCGGCGCTGTAGAGGATCGTCGCCAGCCGCGCCCGCTGCGAGTCGTCCTTCGCGACCTTCCACGGCTCCTGCTCGGTGACGTACCCGTTCACGGCGCCGACGAGCTCGTTGATCGCCGCCAGCGCGTCCTGGAACGCGAGCGAGTCCAGAGCCTTGTCCGCGGTGGCCACGGTCTGCGCGAGCTTGTCCGCGAGCGCCTGCTCAGCCGGTCCGTGATCGGTCGGCTCCGGCAGCGCGCCGTCGAAGTACTTGCCGACCATGGCCGCGATCCGGCTGGCCAGGTTGCCCAGGCCGTTCGCGAGCTCGGAGGTGTAGACCGCGCTCAGGTGCTCCCACGAGAACGAGCCGTCGGACCCGAACTGGATCGTGCGCAGGAAGTAGTACCGGAAGGCGTCGGAGCCGAAGTGGTCGGTGATCTCGTGCGGCGCGATCGCGGTCAGCTTGGACTTGCTCATCTTCTCGCCGCCGACGAGCAGCCAGCCGTGCGCGAACACCTGCTTCGGTACGGCGACCTCGGCGGCCATCAGCATGGCCGGCCAGATCACCGCGTGGAACCGGAGGATGTCCTTGCCGACCAGGTGCACGTTCGCCGGCCAGAGCTCCTCGAACCGCTCCGGGTCGGTGCCGTAGCCCGCGGCCGTCACGTAGTTGAGCAGCGCGTCGATCCACACGTAGAGGACGTGGTCCTCGTCCCACGGGACCGGGATGCCCCAGTCGAACGTCGAGCGGGTGATCGACAGGTCCTGCAGGCCCTGCTTGACGAACGCGATCACCTCGTTGCGGGCGCTCGACGGCGCGACGAAGTCCGGCTGCGACTCGTACAGCTCCAGCAGCTTGTCGGCGTACGCGGAGAGCCGGAAGAAGTAGTTCGTCTCCGAGACCGTCTCCAGCTCGGTCCCGTGGATCATGCACCGCTGGGTGCCGTCCTCGTCGGTGCGGATGTCCGCGGGGAGCTTGAACTCCTCGCAGCCCACGCAGTACAGCCCCTCGTACTCGCCCTTGTAGACGTCGCCCTTGTCGTAGAGCGTCTGCCAGAACTCGCGGACCCGCTCGGTGTGCCGCTGCTCGGTGGTCCGGATGAAGTCGTCGTACGCGATGTCGACGTCCACCCAGGCCGGCTTCCAGGCCTCCTCGACGAGCTTGTCGGTCCACTCCTTCGGGGTCATGCCCTGGGCCTGCGCGCTGCGCATCACCTTTTCGCCGTGCTCGTCGGTACCCGTCAGGTACCACTTGCGCTCGCCGCGCTGCGCGTGCCAGCGGCTCAGGACGTCCCCGGCCACCGTCGTGTACGCGCTGCCGATGTGCGGCGCGGCCGTGACGTAGTAGATCGGGGTGGTGACGTAATAGGCCTTCTCGGACATGTCAACAAGGGTAGTGGCGCGCGCCAGTGCTATTTACCGGGGTCCCGGGCAGCGAGTACGGCGTCGTACACCGTCCGTTTCGGCACGTTGAAGCGCTTCGCGACGTCGGCGATCGCCTGCTTGCGCGGCGTCCCCGCCTCCTCGTCCACGGCCACCTCCCGCGCCAGGTCCTCCGGCGTCATGACCCGGTGCGGGTCGGCGCCGGACACGACCACGGTGATCTCACCCCGGACACCCTCCTTCGACCACAGGACGAGATCGTCGAGAGGGCCGCGCTTGACCTCTTCGTACGTCTTGGTGAGCTCCCGGCACACCGCCGTCCGCCGATCGCCCCCGAACGCTTCGGCCATCGCCTCCAGCGACTGCGTGAGCCGGTGCGGCGCCTCGAAGAACACCATCGTCCGCTGCTCGTCCTTCAGCTCGCCGAGCCGTCGCCCGCGCTCGCCGGGTTTGCGCGGCAGGAACCCCTCGAAGGTGAACCGGTCGACCGGCAGCCCGCTCAGCGCGAGCGCCGTCAGCACCGCCGACGGCCCCGGTACGGCGGTCACGTCCACGCCGGCCTCGATCGCGGCCGCCACCAGCCGGTACCCGGGGTCGGACACGCTCGGCATCCCCGCGTCCGTGACCACGACGACCGTCTGCCCCTGCTGGAGCGCTTCGAGCAGCTCCGGAGTCCGCTCCCGCTCGTTCCCCTCGAAGTAGCTGACCACCCGCCCACCGACGTGAATCCCCAACTCGGAGGTCAACCGCTTCAACCGCCGCGTATCCTCCGCGGCCACCACGTCCGCCGCCGCCAGCACCCGCCCCAACCGCGCCGACGCGTCCCCGACATCCCCGATAGGGGTCCCTGCCAGCACCAGTCGCCCGCTCATGGCAGAAGGGTGAACGCGTCGAGGTGCCGAGGCCGGATCACACTGAAATGCCGCCGATCAAGCGTGGCGATCTCCCGTGCGCCGAGCGCCTCTGCAACAGCCACCACGGAGGCATCGGCCAGTCCGAGCGGCAGGTCGGCGTAGTTGTGCATCAGATCCGCGATCCGATCCAGCTCGGTGTCGCACTCGGCGATCGTGAAGTCGCCCGCAGCGAGCGATTCCACGAAATCGGCTTCCACCTTCGCACGACCTCACGCTGGATGAGGTAGCAGACCTCGGGTATGACGAAGCTCGGGACGACCAGCTGCTCCCGGTTCAGGTGCGCGGCGGCGAAGAGGTCGACGCACTCACGATGGTCGGCGTCGTTGGACAGTACCGCGGCGACAAGTGGGCCGGTGTCTACGACGATCACTCGGGCCGACCGAACTCGTCCCGCAGGATCTCCTCACTCCGCCGCGCGATGTCAGGCCGACTGCCGGTGCCGGCGCCGAACCAGGACGGTGGCCACGGCCGCGGTTCGGCCGCGCGGCGCCGGCGCACCTCCAGGCGGTGCTTGAGGATCTCTCGCATGTCGGGAACGAGCTCCGCGGCGGCTTCGTCGGGCAGCTCGTCGATCAGCGCATGCAGTTCCTCGCGGGGCGTGCTCATACGGGTGATTCTAGGAGGTCGGGCGCCGCGGGTTCCGGTTTTCCACAGGTCGGAGGAGGCAGTGGTACCGCCGCGTCCGTACGATGGCGGGCGTGGCTGCTGTGATCGAGGACGGTACGGCGCGGCGCGGTGACGCCGGCGCGGAGCGGGAGACGCTCGGGCGGGACGTGCTCGGACGACGGCTGCCGCCGCTCAAGGAGCGGTTGTACCCGGCGATGCCGCGGGACTTCGACGGGGGCTGGATCGCCACGCTGGCGATCACCCTGCTGGCCGGCGTGCTGCGGTTCTGGCACCTGAGCAACCCGGTGAAGTTCGTCTTCGACGAGACGTACTACGCCAAGGACGCGTACAGCCTGCTCAAGTTCGGCTACGCACGGCAGTTCATCGACCAGCCGGAGGGCGCCGCCGACAAGGCGATCCTGGCCGGCAACCTGGACGTCTTCAAGGACACCCCGAGCCTGACCGTGCACCCCGAGGTCGGCAAGTGGATGATCGCGGCCGGTGAGCAGCTGTTCGGGATGACCCCGTTCGGCTGGCGGTTCATGCCGGCCCTGTTCGGCACGCTGACCGTGCTGCTGCTGATCCGGACCGTCCGCCGGATGACCCGGTCGACCCTGATCGGCTGCATCGCCGGCCTGCTGCTCGCGGTCGACGGCCTGCACTTCGTGATGTCCCGGGTCGCGCTGCTCGACATCTTCCTCGCGTTCTGGCTGGTCGCCGCGATCTCCTGCCTGGTCGCCGACCGGGACTGGACCCGCCGCCGGCACGCCGAGACCCTCGACACGCCGACCCCGGACGGCGAGCGCCGAGGTGTCGGCCGGTGGCTGCTGATCCGGCCGTGGCGGCTCGCCGCCGGCGTCTGCTTCGGCCTGGCGCTCGGCACCAAGTGGTCGGCGATCTGGGTGCTCGCCGCGTTCGGCGTGATGACGTTCGCCTGGGACCTCGGCGCCCGCCGCGCCCTCGGCGTCCGGTTCGCGTTCGTGAAGTCGGCGCTGGTCGACGGCATCCCGGCGTTCGTCAGCCTGGTGCTGGTCGCCTGTGTCACGTACGTCGCCACCTGGACCGGCTGGCTGCTGCACGACAACGCCTACGACCACAACTGGGCCGCGAGCAACCCGGCGCACGGCGTGATGAAGGTCGTGCCGGACGACTTCCGGTCGCTGGCCTACTACCACAAGGAAGTGCTCGCCTTCCACACCGGCGACTACATCAAGCACGCCACCCACCCGTACGCCTCGAACCCGGCCGGCTGGCCGATCATCGCCCGCCCGATCGGCTTCGACGCGGTCAACGACATCAAGCCCGGTACGCCGGGGTGTGACGCGCCCGCCGGCACCAACTGCCTGCAGGTGATCTCTGCCCTCGGCACGCCGCTGCTGTGGTGGGGCGGTGCGCTCGCACTGATCGCCGCGCTGGTGCTGTGGATCGGCGCGCGCGACTGGCGGTTCGGCGTGCCGATCGTCGGGTTCGTGACGTGCTGGGTGCCGTGGTTCGCGTTCGACGACAGACCGATCTTCTTCTTCTACGCCGTCACGATGATCCCGTTCACGGTGATGGCGCTGGCGCTGGTCCTCGGCAAGATCCTCGGCCCGGCCCGCGCCGCGATGAGCACCGCCACGCCCCGCCGCCTGATCGGCAGCGCGGTCGTCGGCGCCTTCGTCGTCCTGGTCGTCCTGAACTTCGCCTACATCTGGCCGATCCTCACCGACAAGGTCCTCCCGCACCCCGACTGGCTCAGCCGCATGTGGTTCAAGTCCTGGATCTAGCCTGAGTACCCCGGGCGGGACGCCCGGTTCCGGCCGCTGCAATTGCGCAGCGGCGCGCTCCTGGCGGCGGCGAACTGAGCGGCGGATCCATCACCGTTTCGGTGATGCGAGGGACCGTGTCACCAAGTTGCGGTGACCTGAGACAAGACGTGGTGTGTGGGGACCTGATATTGCCTGTCTCAGGTCACCGTTGCCTGTTCCGGGTCCCGGGTCGAGGCATCCCGTCGCCCGGCCTGCCCCCGCACAGTGCCACCGCTGCCGACCTCGGCGTCGGGCACAACCCGGCGCGGCCCGGGCCACCAGGTCCGCGGTCAGCACGGAGCCTCGCTACGACGAGCAGGCGAGCAGGCCGCCCACTGCCCCCGGCCACTGCACGGCTTAGGGGTTGACCCCTCGGCTGGCGGGTTGACCCCTCGCATTCCGAGGGCCAACCGGCAAGCTCAGGGGTCAACCCCTCGAATGGCCGACTCCGCTCGACCGCCCGGGCCGGACGAGCAGGGCCCGACGAGCGGGGCCCGACGAGCGGGGCCGGATGAGCGGGGCCGGACGACTTCAGGACCCGGACGGGTCTTGGAGCGGCTCTGGTGAGCGGGACGCGTAGTCGATGGATTCGAACGGCCAGTCCTTCGTCAGCCAGGCGCATACGGCGTCGTACAACGGCTTGTCCAACGCCGCGCGGTCGCTGCGCACCCACGAACGGACGTCGGTGATCCGCTCGTCCTGGCGGGACGGATAGATGTACACGCACCCGATCACCTCGCCGGTGCCGGGCTCGAGCACCGTGAATGTGAAGCCCCGGCGTCCGGCGAAGTCGTCCGCGTGACGCTGCAGGTCGGCGAGGTTCCGCTCGAGTGACATGCCGTCGGCCGGCGGCCAGCTGCCCTGGAACCCCGGGGTCGCGCGGACATAGTCGATGCTGCCGGTCCACGCGGCGTGGTCGGAGACGTTGTGCTCGGGACCGAGCGGTTCGAGGCGGAACCGCGGCGTGATCAGTTCGGTGGGCACGTCGAAATCGGCCGGCACGAAGTCCATGGCCGAAGGTTAGGTCGCGCCGCCGCCGGGTCGCACCCGAATTGCTCAGTGCAGCTCGTGGTGGCCTTTGCCCTTGTTCTTCTTGCCGTGGCGTTTGACCGAGGACTGGCCGCCGACGCCGCCGAACAACGCCAGGCCCTTGACCACCACGACGGGGGCATTCGGGTCCGGGTCGTCGCTGCCGCGGGCGCCGAAGCCGCCGAAGATGCCGACGCCCTCGTTGCGCACCGTCACGCCCTCGGGGACGGTGATGTCGATCCCGCCGAACACCGCGAACGCGTAGATCGTCACCTCACGCCCCTCGAAGACCGCGTTGGTCATGTCCAGGTCGTGCCCGCCGAAGACCGCGAACGCGTTCGTCCGGCGCTTCACCCGCCAGCGTCCCTTCCGCTCACCGCCGCCGAAGATCGCGACCATGGTGTCGAAGCTCTGCGACGGGTCGGCCGGCTCCTCGATCGGGACCAGGCTGGTCGACGCGACGGGCACCGGCTGCGCTGCGGGCAGCGGCTGACCGGGGACGACGAGGTCGCGGGTGATCGGCTCCAGTTCGCCCAGGGTCTTCGCCCCCAGAGTCTGCTCGAGCCGCTCGGCGTGCTCGTCCTGCGTCAACCGGCCCGACATCAGGGCCTCCCGCAGTACGTCGACGACCTGGTCACGATCGGTGTCGGACGCCCGCAGATGCGCGTGCGGGTGCGGGCGGTCGGGCAGGTTCTCCATAAGACCGAACGATATATCGTCAGCGGCTCGGTGAGGACCCCGATTCATCCCGGAACCAGCCCCTACCCGGCGATCCTCCGGCGCTGCACGCGCAGTGCGCACCCCACCGCGGCGAGTGTGATCGCGGCGAACGTGATCGCCGTACCGGGGTAGCCGCCGAGGCCCAGGCCGAGGCCGCCGATCGCGGCGCCGAGAAACGTGCCGAGACTCATCCCGGCCGCGTTGACGCTGAGGGCGGAACCGCGCAGCGCACCGCTGCGGTGCACCAGCAAGGTCGTGACGCAGGCCGCCACCGTCGCGTGACTGGCGCCCATGACCGCGGTCAGCAGCAAGGTGAGTGGGAGCGACGGCGAGAAGTAGAACGCCGACACCGCGATCAGCGCGACGGTGATCCCCGCGAGGAGCAGCCGCTCGGGCGCGATCCACGGACGTGAGGTCGCCAGGTACCGGCCGGCGAGCAGGTTGCCGAGGAAGAACGACGCGCCGCTCAGCGACCAGACCAGCGCGAACCAGCCGGGCGGGAGGTCGAACTTCTCGTCGTAGAACGCGGCCAGGTACGCCAAGTAGCCCATGAAGGCGGCCGTCCTCAGCATCGCCACGGCCAGCAGCGGCAGGGCACCCGGGACCCGGGCGAGCTCGCGGTACGTCGCCAGATAGCTCACCCGCTCCTCGCCGGTGATCGGCGCCTTCCGGCCGCGCCCGCGCCAGAAGAAGGCCGCCGACAGGGTGAGCGAGATCGCCGAGGCCGCCAGCAGGTTGCCGCGCCAGCCCCAGACCAGCCCGGGCCCGGCCAGGACCGGAGCCGCCAGCATCGCCATCGCCGAGGTCGTCGCGGAAACCAGCGTCGCCGCGCGACCGGCCGCGGCCGGCGGCCTGAAACGGTCGGCCGCGGCGGCGCCGATCGACGGTGCGAGGATCGAGGTCGAGGCGCCGATCAGCAGGCAGAACGCGGCCAGCGCGAAGACGTTGCCCACAGCCCCCAATGCCGCGGAGACACCGAGCAGAGCCAGGCCGCCGGCCGCGACCAGCTCGCGCGGCGCCCGGTCCATCAGCGGGGCGAGCAGGACCCCGACCGCCAATGCCGCCAGCCCGCCGAGCCCGCGCAGGCCGCCGATCTCCGCCACGCTCCCGCCGGCGGCGTCCGCGATCGGCACCAGGTACATCCCGAACACCGTGAACGGGACCAGGCTCACCGTCGAGGCCAGCAGGAACGGCCACAGCCGCTTGGCCATCCGGAGGTCGCCCGGCACCTCGGTGGTGACCGGCTGGGTCTGTGTCATGTGTCCGTCCTGTAGCGATAGAGGCTGCTCGGGCGGGAGCTGAACTGGGAGAAGGGGAAGGGTTCCGCCGACAGCGCGGTGACGCCCGCACCGAGGAACGCGCGGGCCACGGCGCTGCCGGTCTGAGCGTAGACCGCGAGCGGCCTCGATTGCTCACGGCAACGAGTCAGGAGAAGGTCGAAGCTGCCGTTGGACAGCGTCATCCCGGTGGCGACGACCGCGTCGGCGGCGTCGACCACCTCGGCCATGTCACGGGAAACGGGCAGGCCGGACGCGGTTTCCCGAAGATTGAAGTCGCACGGCAGACAGCTGCCGCCGCGCTCGGTGATCGCGTCTACGAGCGGATTGACGACGCCGATCAGCGCGACCTTGGTGCCTTCGGCAACGTCGAGCAGTCCGGCGACGGCGGCGTCGCGGGCGCGGGCGCGGACATCCGGCGTACCGGCGGGGAGGACGACCTCCTCGGCGTACGGCGAGGTGTGGTGCGGCTCGACCGCGGCCAGGTACGCGTCCAGCGCCGCGATGCGGACCGGGAGCGGATCGTCGGACGAGAGTACGTCGGCGAGCGTGCGGCCGGAGGTGTCGGCGCAGTACGCCGGGTCGAGCTCGCCGGCCTCGAAGGAGCAGGCACCGAAGACCTCGCCCACTCGCAGCAGCACGTAGTAGTTCCGGTAGGTGACGTCGGCGCCGGGCAGCCGGGTGGTGTGGTGCAGCCAGAACGCACTGGTGACGTCGAACTCTGCGGGTGCAGGACCACGCGATCCGGCCAGAACGGAAGCGATGAGATCAGCCACGTGAGCGGTCATGGGAGATCGGCCAGCCTTTCGGGTTTGTGGTGCACTCCTCGCGCCGGGCCTGCGCGGACTCCCGGCGGTCCCAGGACATCGCCGACCATGGCACCGCGAGCTCGTCCAGCGAGTCGATCTCGCGCGGCCGCAGCGACGCCAGCGGCCGCGCCTCGGCGTGCCGCGCGAACGCGGACTCGACGTACCGCGTCCCGGTGTCCGCGGCCAGGAAAACGTGTTTCCGCCCGCGGTCGCAGTTGTGCTCCCACAACGCCGACAGGTACGCCGCACCGGCGGAAAGTCCCGCGAAAACGCCGGACGTGCGGAGCAGGTCGACCGCCGCCGACATCGCGTAGTCGAACGAGACCCAGTGCAGCCGGTCGTACAGCTCGTGCCGCACGTTCCGGAACTCGATCGAGCTGCCGATCCCGGCGATGATCATTTCCGGGTCCTGCGTGTGCCCGGCCCCGAACGTGACGCTGCCGAACGGCTGCACGCCGACCAGGTTCACGTCCCGCCCGCGCTCGCGCAGGTACGCCGCGATCGCGCCGGTCGACGCTCCGGTCCCGACGCCGCCGACCAGGCACAGCGGACCCGCCGGCACCAGCCGC
The DNA here is from genome assembly GCF_040680955.1 of Kribbella sp. NPDC051936. Classification (NCBI taxonomy): domain Bacteria; kingdom Bacillati; phylum Actinomycetota; class Actinomycetes; order Propionibacteriales; family Kribbellaceae; genus Kribbella; species Kribbella sp. NPDC051936. The sequence continues at coordinate 120,602 of NZ_JBFAXS010000013.1, forward strand.
GCCACGAGGTCCGCGACCGCCCCGTACCCGAGATAGTGGATGTCGTCGTGGTACTGCCGCATCCAGTGGTACGACGGGTTGTCGCGGAGGATCTCGCCGATCCGCCGGACCCGGAGGTTCTGGTCGAGCTGCAGGTTGTTCGACGACGGCACCTGCTCGACGGTCGCACCGAGGATCTCGAGCTGGATCCTCAGCGTCCGGTCGACCGTGGTCGAGCCGACGATGTGGCACTTCATCCCGTACCGGTGGCAGGCGAGCGCGAGCGCGTGCGCGTAGATCCCGCTCGAACTGTCGATCAGCGTGTCGCCGGGCCGGACCCGCCCGGTCTCCAGGAGATGGCGTACGGCGCCGAGCGCGGAGTACACCTTCATGGTCTCGAACCGCAGGCAGATCAGGTCGTCGCCCGCGGCGGAACTGACCCGGATCGGATCGGGATCCTTGATGGCCTCCGCCAGGTGGTCGTGCAGTCGCGTCATCGGCGCGGTTCGCTCCTTGTGTCGATGGATGGCACGGGCGGAGATGAGGGGTGACCGATCCGGGCAGCCGCGACGAGTCGGCGGGTCAGGGCGTGGCGGGGTTCGGTGGTGAGGGTTTCGGGCGGTCCCTGCTCGACCACGCGGCCGGCGTCGAGGACCATCACCCGGTCGGCGACGGCCGCGACCAGCCGCAGGTCGTGACCGATCCAGATCAGCGCCGTACCGCGCTGCTTGAGCTCGGTCAGGAGGTCGAGGACCAGCTCCGTACCGAGGTCGTCGAGGGCGGTGGTGATCTCGTCGCAGATCAGGACGTCGGGGTGCGCGAGCACTGCACGCGCGAGGGCGGCCCGTTGCAGCTCGCCGCCGGACAGACGGCTCGGCGGACGGGCGGCGGTGATCGCGGCGACGCCGAGCCGGGCGAGCGTGGCGGCGGCCTCGGCGTGGGCCCGGTCCGGCGCGAGTCCACGCAGGCGTTGCGCCGTACGGGCGACCTGCTGGTCGACGGGACGGCGTTCGTCGAAGGAGCCGCGGACCTCCTGCCAGACGTACTGGACGCGGCGGTGCTGGTCGCGGGTGCGCTTGCGCAGGACCGGCAGCGGCTGGTCGCCGAGCAGGATGCTGCCGGTGTAGCGCTCGTGCAGTCCGGCCAGGCAGCGCGCCACCGTGGTCTTGCCGCTGCCGGAACGCCCGACGATGCCGAGGCAGGCGCCGGCGCGGACGGACAGATCGGCCCCGTGCAGGACGACGTCACGGCCGCGCGGACGCAGCGAGGCTTTCAGGTTCATTGCCGTTAGCAACGGTTTGCCCGCCGTGGTGGTTCCCGGGGTGTCCAGGTCCGGCGCGGGCGGAAGTACGTCGGTGCTGCCAGCGGCGACCACTTGACCGGCGTCGAGGACGACCACGCGGGTGGCGAGCGCACGGACCAGGTCGAGATCGTGACTGAGCAGCAAGATGCCGAGACCGGCGGCCGTGAGCTCCCTCAGCTCGTGGACGAGCTGCAGCCGGGTGACCGAGTCGAGGCCGGTGCTCGGCTCGTCGAGCACGAGCACCTCAGGGCGGCAGGTGAGCGTCTGCGCGAGCGCCACGCGCTGCCGCTGACCGCCGGAGAACTGATGCGGAAAACGTTTGAGGACGGCGTCATCGCCGGGTAGCTGCGCCTGGCGGACAGCCTCCTCGGCATCGCCGCCGTGCAGCTTCGCCAGCTCCCGCAACGTCGCGCCGATCCTCCGCGCCGGGTTGAGCGCGCTTCCCGGGTGCTGCGGCATGTAGGCAACCACTCGGCCGCGCACCGCCGCCGCGGCGGCGGTCACGCCGTTGCCATCGACAACCACGCGCCCGCCGACCTCGACCCGCCCGCCCAGCCGAACCCCGTCGCCATGTTCCCCGAGCAACGCCAGCGCCGAGGTCGTCTTCCCCGATCCGGACGCCCCGACCAGCGCCGTCACCTCCCCCGCCACAACCTCGAACGACACCGCGTCCACCAACACCCCCACCCCGGCAACCGCAGAAAGCCCAACCACCCGCACCAACGCTTCGCCGGCCGCCGACTCCCCGTGCGGCTCGGCCTCGCGAGGCTCGACCGCGCCGGGCTCACCCACCAGCGGCTCGGTCGTCTGCGGGTCGCGGCTCATGCGGGGCTCCCGACAAGACGACGGGAACGGTGGACGAGGCGGTCGGCGAGGAGATTGAAGCCGAGCGTGAACGAGACGAGCAGGAGCGCGGGGGCGAGCACCGACCAGGGCTGGAGGAGCAGGCCCTCGCGGTTGCGGGACACACTGACCGCCCAGTCGGGCGCGGTCGGGCTCAGGCCGAGGCCGAGGAAGTTGACCGAGGCGACGAGGAACACCGCGAGCGTGATCCGCGTGCCGAGATCGGCCGCGACCGGCCCGAGCACCGAGCGTCCGACGTACCCGAGCTGGATCGTGAACCACGACTCCCGCTGCATCCGGAGCGCCTCGACCACCGGTCCGCTGGCTGCGTCCAAGGCCGCTGCCCGGACCAGCCGCGCGACGGTCGGCACGTTCACCATGGCGACGGCCACCGTGATCGCCGGCGCGGACGCCTGCCAGCCGACGGCGACCACGCTGATCACCAGCAACGACGGAAGCGGCAGCAGGACGTCGAGGGGCCGCATCATCCCCTCGTCCAACCAGCGGTGCCGGGTCGACGCGGCCGTCAGGCCGACCAGCCCGCCCACGAGGTACGCCAGCACCACCGCGCCGAACGCCATCCCCAGCGCCGTCCGCCCACCGACCAGCAACAACCCCAGCACGTCGCGCCCCAGCCCGTCCGTCCCCAGCAAGCCTTCGGACGAGTAGGGCAGCCCAGCGCGTGCGTCGTACGGCAGGAACGGCCCCACCACAGCCACCGCCAACGGCACCGCACACAGCGCGACCGCCACCCATCCCGCGGCCCCGCGCAGCACGCTCATCGGAGCGCCTCCGTCCGGGGTACGAGCCGGTTGCAGACGAGGTCCGCACCGAGGTTGATGAGCAGCGCGGCGACGGCCAGCACAAGCGTCAGGCCCTGCACCGTCGGGACGTCCCGCGTCTCCACACCGTCCACGAGCGCCGTCGCGAAGCCCGGGATCGCGAAGATCGCCTCGACCACCAGCACTCCGCCGAGCAGCGTGTCACCGGTCCGCGCCAGCTCCTGTACGCCGGGAACCGCCGCGTTGGGCAGGACATGGCGCAGCAGCAGCTGACGCCGTGGGATGCCCAACCGCCGGGCCTGGGTCACGTACTCGGCGTTCAAGGCCGCGACCGTCCCCGCCCGGACCTGACGCGACAACAGGCAGACCGTCCGGCCGAGGAGCACCCCGACCGGCAGGATCAGCAGAGCCGGCGACGCCAGGAGATCCCCGCCGACCCAGGTCGCGGGCAACCACCCGAGTTTCAGCGCGAACACCGCGACCAGGACCACCGCGATCACGAAGTCCGGGATCGCCGACAACGCCAGCGTGACGGACGTGATCGCCCGGTCCAGGCGCCCGTTCTCGCGTGTGCCCATCACGAGGCCGAGGGCAACGGCCAGCGGTACGACGACCGCGAGTGTCGTCAGCGTGAGCACGAGCGTCGCACCGATCGAGTCCCGCACGATGTCGGCCACCGGTCCCCCGCTGATCAGTGACGTCCCGAGATCACCCGTCAGCACGTCCCCCAGCCAGTGCACGAACCGCTCGGCCGGAGGCTGGTCGAGGCCGAGCTCGGCCCGGAGCGCAGCGACCTGCGACGGCGTCAGCGTCTCGGTGAACCGCATCTCCGCCGCATCCCCCGGCAGCAACGAGGTCAGCACGAACACCAGCACGGACAGCACGGCCAGCTGCACGACCGCGAGCCCTGCCCGCTGGACGGCGTAGGACCGCATTCAGGCCAGCCACACCTTGTCGAACCGGCCCTGGTCCAGCGTGTTCGGCGGCACCGCCTGCACGCCCTGGACCTTGGCCGACACCGCGATCAGGTAGTCCGGCAGACCCCACGCGAGGATCCCGCCCTCGTCGCGCACCGTCTTCTGCAGTACGCCGTACTTCGCCGACCGCTCTGCCTCGGACGTGACCGCCCGCGCCGCCGCGAACGCCGCATCGAACGCGGGCCGCCGCCAGTGCGTCACGTTGAACGGCGAGTGTGACAGCAGCCGGTCGGTGACGTACTGCGGGATCGGCATCGCGCCGGACCGGTGGTTGCCGATGGCACCCTTCGTGAGCAGGTCCTTGGCGTAGGTCTGCGGGCTCCCGGTGGTCACCTTGAGCCGGACACCGGCCTCCGCGACCTGCTCAGCGAACAGCGTCGCCGCCTCGACGAACCCGGCCGACGCGTCCGCGGTGAAGATCTCGACTTCCTTGCCCGCCAGCCCGGCCTTCGCGAGCAGCGACTTCGCGCGGTCGACGTCCCGCTCGAGCTGCGGCAGGTCGGCCGGGTAGTACTGATATCCCTTGCCGAACAGGTCGTTCCCCACCTCGCCGCGCCCGGCGAGCACCACGTCGACCAGCCGCTGCCGGTCCGCCACCAGCTTGAACGCCAGCCGTACGTCGGGGTTGTCGAACGGCGGCCGGTCGACCTTCATCACGAACGCCTGCATCGTGCTGGCCTTCGACGCCACGATGCGGACCGTCTTCCCGGCCTCCGCGGTGCGCGCGAACGTCGCGGTCATCTCGTTGGCGTACTCCGCCTGCCCGCCCTGGACGGCGGTCGCCCGCGCCTCGGAGTCCGCGGACAGGATGTGCAGCTCCTCGATCCGCGCGGGCTCGTCCCAGTACCCGTCGTACCGCGAGGCGACCAGCGAGCGCCCGGCCTCGAACGACACGTGCCGAAAAGCACCCGTGCCGATGGGCTTGGCCGGATCCTTGAAGCCGTCCCGCACGATCTGCGTGCCGATGCCGGCCAGCAACGCGGGGAACTCCGCGTTCGGCTGCTTCAGCACCAGCTCGACCGTGGAAGGGCCGATCGCCTTGCTGCGCTTGAGATCCAGCGTCGCGAGCGAGGACTGCGCGACCCGCTCCGGCACGGCCGGATCCACGATCCGGCTCAAGCTGTACAGCACGTCGTCCGCGACCAGCTTGGCGCCGTCGTGGAACGTCGCGTCCCGCAGCCTGAACCGCCAGGTGGTCGCCGTGGCGTCGTGCTCCCACGTCGACGCCAGCCGGCCCACCGGCCGCAGATCGGGCCCGAGCTCGACGAGCTTCTCGTAGATCGCCTTGTGCCGCGCTATGTCCACGAACAGGCTCTGCACGTGCGGGTCGAGCACCTCCTTCGCCCCGCCCCCGGCGTACACAGCGCGTAGCCGCCCGCCCTGCTTGGGCTGCGCCGCCGCACCGCCGTCCGCCCCGCAGCCGGCGATCGCCGCCAGCCCGGCACCCCCGGCCATCCCCAGGAACCCACGCCTACCCAAAGCCTCGGACACGCGCCACATCCTCACCTTAGTGAAAACGATTGTCAAATCCAGCGCGCATCCGAACCCGACGCGATCATTCTTCCGGGGGCATGCCGGAACCCGCCCACCGTAACGGCGTGTCACCGGCCCCGACGGACAGGAGGTGTCCGCCCGACCGGTGCACGCGCGCGCTCTGCCGCCGAGCCAAACGGTCGGCAAAGGGCACTACGTCCTGTCCTTCGGTCCCGCCTACTCGTCGCAGTCCGGGGTGACGCAGGTCCTGGGGATGCCGGCGGCGACGCGGTCCAGGAGGATGGCGAGCTGGGTCTGTTCCTCAGCGGTGAGGTGGTCGAAGAAGTAGGTACGAACGGCGGCGACGTGGTCGGGGGCCGCGGAATCGATCGCCTTGCGGCCGAGCGGGGTGAGGCGGACCATCGACCCGCGGGCGTCGGAGGTGCACTCCTCACGGCAGACCAGGCCGCGCTTCTCCATCCGGCTGACCTGGTGCGACAGGCGGCTGCGTTCCCAGCCGACGGACCGGCCGAGGTCGCGGGTGCGCAGCACGCCGTCCTCGGCCTCGGACAGCGGGTGCAGCAGGGCGTAGTCGGCGCCGGACAGTCCCGAGTTCGTGATCATCCGCGCCTCGAGGGCACGCATCAGTTCACGATGCGTGTCGCGGTACGACTGCCAGAGTGCGGCCTCCTGCTCGCCGAGCCACCGCGGTTCCACCATCTGCCCATTGTACGGACAAAAGTTGACATGTCATCGACTCGCGCTAGGGAGTGCGCGAGAGAGCAACGGCGAGGCCGACGGTGCCGGCCATGACGAGGAGCTCGACCGCGGCCAGCCGGCGGAACGCGGCCGGGTTGCCGGCGGTGAGCTCGGGCAGCGTCGTACGGCGGTGCCACCAGCCGATCGTCACGAGGATCGCGAACGCGACGGCCTTCGCGAACACCAGCGCGCCGTACCCGGTCGTCACCCACTGCGTGACCAGGCCCCAGCCGCTCTGCCGTCCGTCGAGGTGGATCTCGGCGGTGAGGAGCCCGGTGACCCCCATCGTCGCCGCGCACACGAGGGCGAGCGTGCTGAAGATCTCGACGGCCTCGCGCGAGCGGGTGTAACGCAGCACGGCACCCAGACCGCCGATCCACGCGGTCGCGGCGACGACGTGGACGACGAGCGAGGTTGTCGCGAGGACGGACCACAGGTCGGTGCGGTCGAGCGCGCCGTGACCGGTGAGCAAGGGGCCGGTCAGAGCCGCGATCGTGAGTACGGCGGCCAGCCGCGCGGTGCGGAGCGTCTTGGTGCCGCTGAGGACGACGGCGAGTACGGCGGTGAGCACGACGGCCGCCGCGAGCGCACGGACCTGGCTCAGCTGGCCGGCCGGTTCGGCGTGCTCGGCGAGGTGGGACAGCGGGATGCCGAGAATCACCGTCGCGGTCGCGACCAGGCCGCCGATGCTCGCGACCGCCCAGATCCCGGCGGCCAGCGCGGCGTCCTGACAGGCGCGGATCGCCTTGGCGCCGAGCTGCCCGTCCTTCGCCGGCAGGAAGAGGATCACCGCCACCACGGCCCCGCCGGTCGCCACCGCGGCCGCGTCCGCGAGGAACCGCAGGACCGGAACCGCCCAGGACACACCGAGCGACGCGCCGAGCAGCCCGTCGGCCGGCTTCCCCGGGGCACCGCCGGCGGCGAGCAGCGCGACCAGCATCACACCGATGCCTGCGGCAACCATCGCCAGGACGAGCAGCCGGGGACGCCTGACCTCCATCAGGCGGCCGGGCGGCGGCGGACGATGACGACGGCCAGCGCCACGACGACGAGCATCACCAGGCACATGGCGACGATCGTCACGACACTGGAGTTCCCCTCGGCCTGGGTCGGGGCCCCGGCCGGCTGGGTCGCCGGGTGACCGGCGTGCGTGACCGTGAAGGACCCGGCGACCGTGATCGGGTGACCGTCGGCCGAGACCACGCGGGCCTCGACCGTGTATTTGCCGGCCTCGATCATCGCGCCCACCGGTTGGGTGACCGTGTTGTCGACCACCTGGACGTCGCCGGTCGCGACGTTCGTGCCGCCCGGCGACTTCACCTGGACCTGCGTCCCGGCGGCGCCGACCGGTTCGCTGAAGGTCAGCACCACCTTCGTCGGCGGCGCGGCCATCGACGAACCGTCGGTCGGCGTCATCGACTCGAGCTTGGCGTGCGCCGCCGCCACGCCGGTGGAGACCACCAGCGCGACCAGCGACGCGACGAGTATTGCGATCAGTCGGCGCACGGCTACTGCTTCTCCCCTGCGACCGCCACGGGCCGGCGGGACCGGAGTCCGAAGGCGAGACCGAGTAGCCCGACCACCAGTCCGCCGACGCCCAGCCAGCGCGCGACGGTGTCGGAGGAATCGGTCGACGTCGTCGCCGCGACCGGCGTCACCGCCGCGGTCAGCTTCAGCACCGGCGCCGGGTGCTCGGGCTCGTCGGCGCCGTCCTTCGCGACGTCGGCCCACTTCACCACCTCGCCGTCGCTGTAGGTCTGCTCCGCCGGGAAGCTCAGCGAGTCCACCCCCTCGGGCAGCTTGCCGACCGACAGCGCGAACTCGTCGAAGTCGTTCGCCGGGATCCCGCCCGCGGTCGCGGTCCAGGTGACCATGGTGATCGCCTTGGTCAGCGTGACGTCCCCGACCTTCACCGCCGCGGGCAGTTCCGTCTCCTTCTTCTCCACCTTCCACCCGTCCTTCACCTGTGCACCGACGTGCGCGAACGGATGGTCCGTGGGCAGTGAGACGACGAGTTTCGTGGTGCTGGTGTCGTCGGACTCGGTCGGCACGCGGAACACGAGCTTGGCGTACCCGCCGGGCTTGGCGTCCGGCGACGACACCGAGACGTGGGCCGACGCCGAACTCGCGGCGCCGATCACGACGAGTGCGGACGCCGCGCCGATCGCGGCGGCACGCAGGGCGAATCTCCTGGGCATGAGAGAACCTTTCGGGGCATACGAGTAGTCCGGCACGGTCGGCCGGTTCAGGCAGCTGCGATGCCTCGTACGCCGGGAGGCCCGCGCCCGGACAGGCTCGTGCCGAGCGTGGACCCGCCCGGCGTCCAAGCCGCGAAGAAAACGTGTTCCGCCGCGAGCCGCCGTACCGGGCGGAGCACCGGCAGTTCGGGCAGCAGGCGCGCGAACAGCCGCCGTACCCGATGGAGCCAGCTGTGCGCCCGGCCGATCGCGAGAACGCCCGCCAGCAGCGCGGCGAGATGCGCCGCGGTCATCAGCACGCTGGTCGCGAGAGACATGCCGTGGTGCATGGTCACCGAGTCCAGCGTGACGTGGACGAACAGCTGCACCCCGCCGAGCACCAGGCCGGTCAGCAACCGCTCGCCTGCCAGATACTCACCCAGCAGCCAGCAGACACCGGCCAGCGCGGCCAACGGAGGCACGACGCCCAGCGGCACGCCGCCGCCCCCGACCAGGGCATGACCGACCACCGCCACCGCGACGCTCAGCGCCGCGACCACGGACGTCGTCCTGCTCTCGGTCGGCATCTCATCCCCTCGCAGTCACTGTACGGTCGGGAGGGCGCGGGCGTTCCCTCAGTGCTCAAGCACTGAAAAGAGTGCCGTCGTCGTGCAACCGAACGTGTACCCCACCACGTTTGACCCGGCATGACTGGGGAGAGTCGCGGGTGAGACCGGAGACGGAGCAGGACTATGTCGAGTTCGTGACCCACCACGCCAACTCTCTGTGCCGGACCGCTTACCTTCTGTGCGGGGACTGGCGCCGGGCCGAGGACGCGACCCAGGAGGCACTGATCCGGCTGTACCGGATCTGGGGCCGCATCCAGCGCAAGGGCGCGACCGGTGCGTACGCGCGGAAGGTGGTCGTCTCCACCACTCTCGACGGGCTCCGCCGCAAGTCCAGCCAGGAGGTCGTCGGAGGCGACGAGTACTTCGCCAACGAGGCGGACGCCGACGCGCTGGGCGTCGTCGAGAACCGGCTGGTGATCACCAAGGCGCTCGCCGAGCTGCCGCCCCGCCAGCGCGCCTGCGTCGTCCTGCGGTACTTCGACGAGCTGTCCGTCGAGGAGACCGCCATCGCGCTCGACTGCCGCCCCGGAACCGTGAAGAGCCAAACGCTGCGCGCTCTGGACAAACTGCGCGAACACCCGTCCTTGGCCGAGCTCTCCGAGTTTGTGGGGACAAGATGACGAACGACCTGAAGACCCTGCTGGACCGGGCCACCGAGCGCGGTACGTCGTTCGCGCCGGACGTCACGGAATTGGTCGCCGCCGGCCGGCACCGGACCCGGGTCCGTCGCGCGACTCTGACCGCTGCGACGGCCGTCACCGCGGCGACCGCCGTGGTCGCCGCGGTACTGGTCGGCCGGATCACCACGCAGCCACAACCGGCGACGACGCCCAGCGAGCCCGCTCCCGCCGCCGTCACCGATCTGTGCGCGAAGTCCGACGACTTCTTCCGGACCGCGAACGACGGCGCCTGGCGCCGGCAGGTCAGCAGCGGGTGGACCGACAAGGTCGTGGAGGCGAGCGATGCCGACGGCACGATCACGGTCCGCCGGTCGCCCGACGGATCGCAGTACGCGTACTGCGTGGCCGGCGTACCGATCCGCGGCCACCAGTTGGGCGGCTTCGGGGCGACCCTGCTCAATACCGGCATCATCACCCGCGCCTACCAAATCCAGCGGTACTGGAGTCAGGCGTGCGGTCCGACGAAGGTCGAGCGGCCCGATTTCGCGGCCTGTATGGGCGTCGTCTACAGCTACGCGGGCCGGGTGCCGGAGGGAGTCACCCGGATCGCGTTCGCCGGCCTCGGACAGCACGCGGACGCCACGATGAAGGACGGGTACTGGGTGCACCGCGTGTACACCGCCGACATCAGGAACGGCAACGCCGACCCGATCTACATCAGCATGTACGACCGCGCCGGGAAGCAGGTGTTCCGGGCGGAGTACTGACCTGCTGCGATGATGTGCGGATGGACGTAGCTGTGCTGGAGATCGGGGGAAGCCACGTCACGGCGGCCGTGGTGGCGCCCGGAACGTGGGACGTGACCGAGGTGGACCGGGCCGAGCTCGAGTCCCGGGCGGCCGCCGAGGCGGTGGTCGCGCAGCTCGCGGACGCGGCCCGGAAGTTGCCGCTGGCAACCGGTCTGGCGATCGCGCTGCCCGGTCCGTTCGACTTCGCCACCGGCGTCGCGTGGTACCGCGGGCAGGGCAAGTTCGACCGGCTGTACGGGTTCAACCTCGGCGCCGCCCTGAGCGAGGAGCTGGGGATCGACCGGCTGCTGTTCGTGAACGACGCGGAGGCGTTCGCGGTCGGCGAGTGGACCGCGGGCGAGGTCCGCGGCGCCGCACGCTGCGTCGGCGTCACGATCGGCACCGGCATCGGTACGGCGTTCCTCGCCGACGGCCAGGTGGTCCGCGAGGGCGACACGGTCCCGCCGGGCGGTGAGCTGTACAAGACGTCGTACGCCGGGAAGCCGCTGGAGGACTCGATCTCCGCCCGCGCGATCCTGCGCCGCTACGCCGAGAGCACCGGCCGCGAGGCCCCCGGCGTCAAGGAGATCGCCGACCAGGCCCGCGCCGGCGACTCCACCGCTCTCGCCGTCCTGCGCGCCGCGTTCACCGACCTCGCGGACGCGCTGAGGCCCTGGCTGGAGCGTTTCGGGGTAACTCACACAGTCCTGGGCGGCTCGATCTCGGGCGCCTTCGACCTGGTGACATCGGCTCTCGACTTCCCGGCCTCGGCGACCAAGGACACCGAACACTCCGCCCTGATCGGCGCCGCCGCGCACTACCTGCGCTCCTGAGGCGGACCTGCGCCACTCACCAACCTCGACTGATGGCCTCACCACGACGCCGCCTGAGCGTGAGCCAGGCCGCGTGCCCGGCGCTTGGTGAGTGGCGCAGGTCCGCCACCTGTCGGTGACCCCGGCTACGGTCGGGACCGTGAAGATCGCCGCGCCCCGCGTCCGTGCCCAGCTCGAGTCCGGCCTGCCCGACGAGATCGAGGACGAGGAGCGACTGCTCGATCTCGGGCTGGAAGATGTGGACCTGAGCGATCTGGAGGCCGAGCACGTCGAGATCCACGGCTGCCGCTTCACCCGGAGCAAGTTGGCCGGTTCGGATCTGGAGAAGCTGATCCTGGTCGACACCGAGCTCACCCAGTGCGACCTGGCGAACTCCCGCTGGTCCGACGCGGCGCTGACCCGGGTCGCGATCGCCGGCGCCCGGATGATCGGGTTCGCCGGTCCGGGCGCGGTGCTGCAGCACGTGACGATCCGCGACACCGTGCTGGACTTCGCGTCGTTCCGGTTCGCGAAGTTCGTCAAGGTCGAGCTCACCGACTGCCGGCTGCAGAACGCCGACTTCGTGTCCGCCGACCTGACCGGCGCCGTGTTCCGGGGCTGTGACCTGGCCGGTGTGGAGTTCTCCCAGGTCAAGGCGGCCAAGGCGGCGTTCGTCGACTGCACCTGGGACGGCGCCAAGGGCCTCGCCTCGCTGGCCGGGGCGACCGTGGCGGCGGCGTCCCCGATCGACACGCTGGCCTTCACGAGCGCGGTGACCGTCGCCGCCGGGATCACGTTGGCGCACCCGGACGACCTGTGCTAGCTGCCCTCGGTGCGTGATCCGGCCCACGTAGGAGTCCGACGTCCGCCGGATAAGGTGGGCCCGTGACTGACTCGACGATCATCTACACCCACACCGACGAGGCTCCGGCGCTCGCCACGTACTCGTTCCTCCCTGTCGTCCAGGCGTACGCCGGCCAGGCCGGTGTCGGCGTGGAGACCCGGGACATCTCACTGGCCGGCCGGATCCTGGCGGTGTTCCCGGAGTACCTCCAGGACGACCAGCGGATCGCGGACGCGCTCGGCGAGCTCGGCGAGCTGGCCAAGACGCCGGCCGCGAACATCATCAAGCTGCCGAACGTCTCGGCCTCGATCCCGCAGCTGAAGGCCGCGATCGCCGAGCTGCAGTCCCAGGGCTACGCGCTGCCGGAGTACCCGGACGAGCCGAAGACCGACGAGGAGCGGGAGATCCAGGCCCGCTACGACAAGGTCAAGGGCTCCGCGGTGAACCCGGTGCTGCGCGAGGGCAACTCCGACCGCCGCGCCCCCGCCTCGGTGAAGAACTACGCCAAGACCCACCCGCACCGGATGGGCGCGTGGAGCGCCGAGTCGAAGACCAACGTCGCGACGATGGACACCGACGACTTCCGGGCCACCGAGAAGTCCGCGGTGATCGAGTCCGACGGATCGCTGCGGATCGAGCTGGTCGGCGACGACGGAACCACGACGATTCTGCGCGAGTCCGTCCCGGTGCTCGCCGGTGAGGTCGTCGACGCGTCCGTCCTGCACGTGGCCGCGCTGCGCGAGTTCCTCACCGCGCAGGTCGCCCGGGCGAAGGCCGAGGACGTGCTGTTCTCGATCCACCTCAAGGCCACCATGATGAAGGTGTCCGACCCGATCATCTTCGGCCACGTGGTCCGGGCGTTCTTCCCCGAGACGTTCGCGCAGTACGGCGATGTGCTCGCCAAGGCCGGCCTGACGCCGAACGACGGCCTCGGCGGCATCCTGCACGGCATCGCGTCGCTGCCCGAGGGGCCGGCGATCAAGGCCTCCTTCGACGCCGAGCTCGCGGCCGGCCCGAAGCTGGCGATGGTCGACTCCGACAAGGGCATCACCAACCTGCACGTCCCGTCGGACGTGATCGTGGACGCGTCGATGCCGGCGATGATCCGGACGTCGGGCCACATGTGGGGCCCGGACGGCGCGGAGCACGACACCCTCGCGGTCCTGCCGGACCACAGCTACTCGGGCATCTACCAGGCGGTCCTCGACGACTGCCGCGCCAACGGCGCCTTCGACCCGGCCACCATGGGCTCGGTGCCGAACGTCGGCCTGATGGCGCAGAAGGCCGAGGAGTACGGCTCGCACGACAAGACCTTCGAGATCCAGACCACCGGCAGCGTCCGCCTCGTCGACACCGCGGGCACCGTCGTCCTGGAGCAGGCCGTCTCCGCGGGCGACATCTTCCGCGCCTGCCAGACCAAGGACGCCCCGATCCAGGACTGGGTGAAGCTGGCCGTCAACCGGGCCCGGGCGACGGGCGACCCGGCGGTGTTCTGGCTGGACGAGACCCGCGCGCACGACGCCAACCTGATCACCAAGGTGCAGAAGTACCTGTTCGACCACGACACCGAGGGCCTGGACATCCGCATCCTGGCGCCGGTGGACGCGATCACGTTCTCGCTGGAGCGGATCCGCCGCGGCGAGAACACCATCTCGGTGACCGGCAACGTGCTGCGTGACTACCTGACCGACCTGTTCCCGATCCTCGAGCTCGGCACCAGCGCGAAGATGCTGTCCGTCGTTCCGCTGATGGCCGGTGGCGGTCTGTTCGAGACCGGCGCGGGAGGCTCGGCCCCGAAGCACGTGCAGCAGCTGGTCAAGGAGAACTACCTGCGCTGGGACAGCCTGGGCGAGTTCTTCGCGCTGGCCGCGAGCTTCGAGCACCTGGCGCAGGCGACCGGCAACGCCCGGGCGCAGATCCTGGCCGACACGCTCGACCGGGCCACCGCCACGTTCCTGAACGAGGACAAGTCCCCGACCCGTCGCGTCGGCGGGATCGACAACCGCGGCAGCCACTTCTACCTGTCGCTGTACTGGGCGCAGGAGCTGGCGCAGCAGACCGACGACGCCGACCTGGCCAAGGCGTTCGCCCCGCTCGCCGAGACGCTCGCGGCGAACGAGCAGACCATCGTCGACGAGCTCCTCGCGGTCCAGGGCACCCCCGTCGACCTCGGCGGCTACTACCAGCCCGACCCCGCGAAGGCAGCCGCCGTCATGCGTCCCTCCAAGACCTGGAACGACGCGCTCGCTTCGCTGTGACGTAGTACGCAAAGACGCCCGGCGACCTGCTCACCGGGCGTCTTTGCCTTGTTCAGGAGGTGAACGGGACGCGGGTCCAGCTCAGGACCGCGGGGTGACGGGAGTCGATCGTGACGCGGAGGTAGTCGTTGTCGCCGGTCGAGCCGTCAACGGTGATCCGGGACAGATTGTCCACCGGCGCGGTCACACCGTAGAACTTCGTCCACGACGATGTGGCCGCGAGCGGCTTGTCGCTGTTGTAGACGTGGCTGTCACCGTTGAACAGGTACACCGGGCCGCGGAAGTTCGCCGCCTCCCGGGCGATCTCCTGCACGATCGGCTGGAACGCGTAGTAGTCCGCGAACGACGGCGACGTCACCGTCGGGTCGAACATGTCGGCCTGGGTGAGCAGTACGACGGCTTTGTTGTGCTCGTCGCGCGCCTGGGCAAAAGTGTCGCGGATGCTCTGCATGACCGCCGCCGTCCGGTTCAGCACCTCGGCGGTCTGCTCCGGCGTCGGCGCCGTCCGGCCGGTCCACGGCGCCATACTGTTGTTGCTGCCAACGATGTGCAGGGCGGCGAACGCCACGTCGCCCCGGGTGAAACGGACGTCTTCCGGAATGCCCTGCGCGACCTGGCTCTCGACCTTGACCGAGTGCCGCCCGAGCGTGCGGCCCGGTTCGGGGAAGAACACCTTGCGAATCCTGGCCAGGCGCTCCAACGGGTTGTAACCGCCGTTGTTGACGCGGTGGCAGTCGGTCCACTCGTTGTCGCCGACGGTGTAGACGAGCGGATCCGCGAAGCGGTCGAACTGGGTCTTCACCTGCGCGAAGTACTCGTCGCTGCAGACCGAGGAACCGTCCTTGATGTCGCCGAGGTGCGTCACCAGCTGCACCGGCCGGTCCGCGTTGATCTGGTCGACGACCGCCGGGAAGCGGGCGATCTGCGCCGGGCCGTAGGGGATGTCGCCGATCACGGCGAAGGTGTAGGTCTGCGGACCACTGTCCGCGGCGGCGGCGGGACCGCCGACCGCGAGCCCGATCAGCGCCAGGCAGACGGAGATCACAGGCGTACGACGTACTCTCACAACTCCTCCAAGTCCACGGGGAACACGAGCCAACTTTTCGGCCCGACGATGAACGACCGTGGACCGCGATGTGAATTCCACCGACTGAGTTTCGGCTGAGCGGCCGTCAGAAATGCGTGGCCGGGCCCACGATCGGGTTCCTACACTGGCCGGCATGACAGCTTCCCGTTCCGTTCTCGCGTCGCAGGAGACGGACTACCCCCGATGGTTCCAGGACGTGATCGCCAAGGCCGAGCTCGCCGACAACGGGCCGGTCCGGGGGACCATGGTCGTGCGACCGTACGGGTACGGGATCTGGGAACTGTTGCAGGAGGCAATGAATCGCCGGATCAGGGCGACCGGCGCGCAGAACGCGTACTTCCCGCTGCTGATCCCGCAGAGCTACCTGCAGCGCGAGGCCGAGCACGTCGAGGGCTTCAGCCCCGAGCTCGCGGTCGTGACGCACGCCGGCGGCAAGCAGCTCGAGGAGCCCGCGGTGATCCGGCCGACGTCGGAAACCGTGATCGGCGAGTACATGGCGAAGTGGGTGCAGAGCTACCGCGACCTGCCCCTGCTGCTGAACCAGTGGGCCAACGCGGTCCGCTGGGAGCTGCGCCCGCGGCTGTTCCTGCGGACGACGGAGTTCCTGTGGCAGGAAGGCCACACCGCCCATGTCTCCGCCGAGGACGCGCGCGTGTTCGCGACCAGGATCCTGTCCGACGTCTATCGCGACGTCATGGTCAACGTGCTGGCGATCCCGGTCGTCGCCGGCCGGAAGACCCGGCGGGAGCGGTTCGCGGGCGCGATCAACACGATGACGCTCGAGGCGATGACCGGCGACGGCAAGGCGCTGCAGATGGCGACCTCGCACGAGCTCGGGCAGAACTTCGCGCGCGCCTTCGACATCGGCTACCTGTCGGGCGAAGGCCGGCGCGAGCTCGCCTGGACGACCTCCTGGGGCAGTACGACGCGCATGGTCGGCGGACTGATCATGGTGCACGGCGACGACGCCGGTCTCCGGGTCCCGCCCGCGGTCGCTCCGGTGCAGGTCGTCGTCCTCGCGGTGAAGGACGAGTCGACCGCCGCCGCCCGGCGGATCGCCGACGAGCTGAGCGCGGCGGGCCTGCGGGTCGGCGTGGACGATCGCACCGACCAGCCGTTCGGGCGACGCGCGGTGAACTGGGAGCTGAAGGGCGTCCCGGTTCGTATCGAGCTCGGCCCGCGCGATCTCGCCGCGGGCACCGCAACCGTCGTACGGCGCCTGCGCGACTCGGCCAAGACCGCGGTCGAGCTGTCCGGGCTCGCGATGGCGGTGGTGTCGGCGCTCGAGGCTGATCAGGCGCACCTGCTGGCCGAGGCAACCGCTCGCCGGGCTGCTCGCGTCACGGCTGTGTCGACGGTGGACGAGGCGATCGAGGCGGCCGCGTCCGGCTGGGCGACCCTGCCGTACGACGCGGTCGGCGAGGAGGGCGAGGACCGTCTGGCCGAGTCCGGCGTCACGGTCCGTTGCCTGCAGCGTGCCGACGGCGCGCTCCCGTTGAGCGACGACGAGCCCGGTGTGGTCGCGTACGTGGCCCGCTCGTACTAGGGCATGTCCTAGCGGGCGAGGTACTTGCGGACGTCGTCGGCCACCTGGGACCGGCTGCGGAGGCCGTACTTGCGGAGGATCGCGCTGAGGTGGGTCTTGACGGTGTTGAGACTGACACCGAGCTCGGCGGCCAACTGGTCGTTGTCGAGCCCGTCGGCCAGCAGCAGCGCGACCCCCTGCTGCGCCTTCGTGAGGCTGGTGAACCGGCGTTCCGGCGCCTCGTCGGTCTCCATCAGCATCTCGATCAGCTCGGACTGGATGTGCTCGGCGGTGTCCACGATCCGCTCCAGATGGGTGCGGACCGGCGCCCCCAGCCCCGACTCGTCCAGCGCCTCGGTCGCGATCTCCCGGATCGACGCGACCCGGTGCGTCAGGTACTCCATCACATGGTCGGACGTCAGCAGGTTCGGGCCGACATCGCCCGCGGGCAGACGGCGCAGCGCCTCCCGGTCCTCGCCCTCCCGGCTCAGCACCCGCTCCACCACCTCGCACAGCCACTCGAACGCCCGCACCGCGTTGTCGTCGTACGACTTCGGGATGTAGCTCTGCATCGAGAGCAGCCCGAACAACTGGTCGGGCCCGTCCTTGGCCGGCCGGAAGATCGGCACCGTGACCGCGTCCCGGGACCGTCGGGCCGGGTCGCCGACCGGTACGCCGGCGTGCAGCACGGCACCGTCGTCATAGGCGAAGCGGTAGGTGTGCCGGTGCTTGAGCAGCCAGGCCGTCTGCCCGTCCGGGCCGAAGATGTGGGTGTCCGGGGTGACGTAGTCGCCGTCGTCGTAGCCGTACGGGTACCGGACCCGGTTGCTGCCCTGGAGGAAGCCGACGAAGAACGCGTCGACATGCGCGATCTTGCCGGCCACCACCCGGACGTAGTCGTACAGACCGTAGTGGTCGGATCTGAACAGCGCCTCGATCTTGTGGTACGCCTCGCGCAGGATGATCGCCGTCTCCGCGTCAACCCGCAGCGGGACGGCCCTTTCTCCTTCCACGACGGCGACTCCCCACAACCAGTGCGGTATCGATCACTCGACTATGCGCCGTCACCCGCACGTGATCAAGGGCCGTCCACCGCACAGCAGTCGCGGGTGGTGGGATGCAGGCCCCCGAGTCGCCCTCCCAAGCCTCGGTCGAACCTTCTGCCACCACCCGCGACCACGAGCAGGACACCGGTGACTGTTGAGCCCCCGCGTCGATCGGACCCGCTGCCCCCAGCGAGATCCCCGACCCCCCGACGGATGGTTCCGGTGCCCTTCCTCCCCCTGTTGCCTACAAGGTCCCACCGATGGCCGACCGTCACCATCGCCCGGGGCATGATTCCGGCCGCCCGGCGATCTCATCCTGGGGATGAGGGCGTTGTCCACGATCACAGCCAGCTGGTGTCGAGCGGCTTGCCTTCGGCGTACCCGGCGGCCGTCTGCAGGCCGACCACCGCGCGTTCGTGGAACTCGGGCAGGGTGGCAGCGCCGACGTACGTGCACGAACTCCGGATGCCGGACACGATCGAATCCAGCAGGTCCTCGACGCTCGGGTGCTCCGGGTCCAGGTACATCCGGGCGGTCGAGATGCCTTCCTCGAAGATGGCCTTACGGGCCCGCTGAAACGCGGAGTCCTCGGCAGTCCGGGAGCGGACGGCGCGGGCGGACGCCATCCCGAAGCTCTCCTTGTAGATCCGGCCCTGGCTGTCGCGGTGCGGGTCGCCGGGCGACTCGTAGGTGCCGGCGAACCAGGACCCGATCATCACGCTCGACGCGCCCGCGGCCAGCGCCAGCGCGACGTCGCGCGGATGCCGGACGCCGCCGTCCGCCCAGACGTGCTTGCCGAGCTCCCGCGCGCGGGCCGCACATTCGAGTACGGCGGAGAACTGGGGCCGGCCGACCGCGGTCTGCATCCGCGTCGTGCACATCGCCCCGGGCCCGACGCCGACCTTCACGATGTCCGCGCCGGCGTTCACCAGGTCGGTGACACCTTCGGCGGTGACGACGTTGCCGGCCACGATCGGCACCCGCGGCCCGAGGGCACGGATCTGTTCGACCACCTCGAGCATCCGTTCCTGGTGGCCGTGGGCGGTGTCGACGACCAGGACGTCGATCCCGACCTCGAGCAGCGCCTTCGCCTTCTGTTCCGCGTCGCCGTTGATCCCGATCGCGGCGGCCACCCGGAGCTTGCCGTTGCCGTCCAGCGCCGGGTCGTACAGGGTCGCCCGGAGCGCGCGCTGGCGGGTGAGGATCCCGACGATCCGGTTGCCGGCATCGACCACCGGGGCGAGCCGGTGGCGGCCGTCGTGCAGCAGCTCGAACGCGGCCTCGGGATCGATCCCCTGGGGCACCGTCAGCAACTCGCGCGACATGACC
Source organism: Kribbella sp. NPDC051936 (assembly GCF_040680955.1). Lineage (NCBI taxonomy): Bacteria > Bacillati > Actinomycetota > Actinomycetes > Propionibacteriales > Kribbellaceae > Kribbella > Kribbella sp. NPDC051936. The sequence continues at coordinate 139,833 of NZ_JBFAXS010000013.1, forward strand.
GCGTCGAGCTGGGTGAACCGGTCGGCCCCGGAGCAGTCGGCCTCGGTCACCACGCCGACCGGCCGGCCCTGGTCCACCACGATCACCGCGCCGTGGTTGCGCTTGGGCAGCAGGTTCAGCGCCTCGCCGACGGTCCCGGTCGGCGGCAGCGTCAGCGCGGTGTCGTGGACCGGGTCCCGCTCCTTGATCCAGGCAACGACCTCGGACACCACGTCGACCGGGATGTCCTGCGGGATCACCGCGAGGCCGCCGCAGCGCGCGATCGTCTCGGCCATCCGCCGCCCCGACACCGCGGTCATGTTCGCCGCCACGACCGGAATCGAGGCTCCCGTACCGTCGCTGGTCGAGAGATCCACGTCCAGTCGCGACGCCACGCCGGACCGATTGGGCACCAGGAACACATCACTGAAAGTGAGGTCTCCCGCCGGCTCCCGATCATGGTGAAACCGCATGTCAGACCCCTTCCGCCCGTGTCCGAACGCGACCAGCGTAGCGCCGTTACACCGTGTGTTCGGCGGTGAACCCGAGCAGCTCGCGCGCGGGGCCGAGGTCGAGCGGGGTGGTACGGCCGGGCAGGTCGGCGCGGATCGCGGTGCTCGGGTGGTAGCGGCGGAGCAGGTCCAGGGTCGGGTACGGCGCCAGCGTGTCCGGGGCCGCGACGTGGAAGACGTGCGAACCGCCCTGGACCCGCAAGGCCAGCACGGCGGCGCGGGCGGCGTCGCGGGTCTCCAGGTACGACCACAGGTCGGCGGCGCCGAGCGCCGGGTCGCCGGCGACCTTGCGGGCGTGCTCCTCGAGGCGTTCGGCGAAACCGCCGACGAACGGGTACCGCAGCGCGACGACGGTCGTCCCGTGCCGGCGCGCCATCATCGCGGCGGTCTGCTCGTCGGCGAGTTTCGACAACGCATACGGGTCCTCGGCCTGGCTCGGCACCGCCGCGTCGAGCGGGACGTACGCCGGGCTGAGCGGCCCGGCCGCGAACGGCAGCCCGTTCGCGGCCAGGCTGCTCGCGACCACCGCGTTCCGGACCCCGGCGCGCCCGGCCTCCTCCAGCACCGTGAACGTGCCGAGCGTGTTCTCGCCGAACACCTCGTACGGCGTCCCGCGGTGCGGCGCCGGCCGCGCGGCGAGGTGGACGACACCGTCCACCCCGGCCATCGCGGCCCGCACCGCGGCCAGGTCGCACACGGATCCCTCGACCACTCGATCCGCCTGGCACGGTGTCCCCGGCAGGACCAGGGCGGTGACCGCGACGCGGCGTACCTGCAAGGCGTCCACCACGGCTCGCCCGATGCGGCCGCCGGCTCCGGTGACGAGGACCCGGTTCACGCGAGCCGGAGCTGCTGTTCGGGCTGCGCGGACAGCCCGCGGTACAGCTTCGGAGCACCGTCGAGGGTGAGCTTGATCCGCGATCCGCTGAGCGTCCGCCGCCGACCGATGCAGTCGATCTCGACCAGTTCGCCGCCGCGGACGGTGAGGTGGGTCTTGGTCGGCCAGTCGTCCTCCCACACCTCCGGGTGCGGGTAATACGCCTGGCCCTCGGTGTGATCGACGTTCAGCAGGTACCCGTCCTTGCGGCTCCACAGCACCGACAGCGGCCCGTCCGGCGTCATGAACAGCAGGCCCTGCAGATGCCGCTCGATCTTCGAGAGGTCCAGCCAGCGCACGAACTCGGCTTCCTCGAGCACCCGGGTGCCGGTCGCGAACGCCAGCAGCGACGGCTTCGCCGACAGGTCCCGGTTCATCAGGCCGAAGTGGTACTCCGGGTTCGCCGGATCGGCCTCCTGCGGATGGTGGATCGTGCTGTCGTACAGCTGGTACCAGTTCACGCCGTCGACGCCCTCGGCCTTCGCCAGCGCCATCGTGAGCAGCACGTTCTCGGCCGCCTGGCGCATGGTGTCGTTCCACCACTGGTTCGGCCGGGTGCACGCGTACGCCTCGGTCAGCCACAGCTCCTTGCCGCCGCCGTACTCGCGGATCCGCCGCTTGGCCTCGCGGACGCCGCCGAGGAAGTTCCAGTAGCTGCCGTTGGACCCGGTGACCCACTCGTCCGGCGTCGGCGCGTAGTCCGGCGTGAAGTTGCCGCGGCCCGGGTGGAACGCGAACGCGTCGATCAGGTCCCAGCCGCCGTGCGCGTGGAAGCTGTCGACCCAGTTCACGTCCATGCCGCCGAGGCCGTTGTTCATCACCTTCACGTCGGACCCGACCTCGGCGAGCCGCTCGACCACCGGGCGCAGGCCGTCGCGGATGTACTTGTCGGCGTACAGGCCGGACATCCACGGCTGGTTGCGTTCGTTGTCGACCTCGAAGTACCGGGCGCGGGCGTCCACGACCACGTCGACCAGCTCGGCGGCCCAGGTTTTCGCCTGCTCCGGGGTCGCGTCGAACACCACGTCGCCGTGCTGGATGTTCGGCGTGATGCCCAGCGCCTCCAGCTCGGCCGGCGGGATGCCGGGCGCGCCGTTGTAGGCGATCCGGACCGACGCGACGCCGATCTTCTGCAGCAGCGTCGCCACGTCCGCCTTGCTGGGCTTGAGCAGCCAGGGATAGTTCGCGATCCCGAACATGCCGCCGCCCTGGTAGTCGTACGACGGGAGCACGGAAAGCGTGGTCCGCGCGAACGCCTCGCCCGCCTGCACCTCCAGGAACGCGACGCCCTGCTGTTGCAGCGCCGGTACGACGATCGTGTGGTCGGCGCTCTGGCCGGGCGCCAGCGTGAGCACGGTCGATCCGCTCGTCAGCGTCGTACCGTCGAAGTCGCGGGCGAACCAGCTCAGTGTCACCGGCGCGGTGACGGTGCTGCCGGCCACGACCTGGACGTTGACCGGCATCGCGTGGCCGGTCTCGTACCAGAGGTTGAACGGCTGGTCGGTCCACACGTCGAGGCCGACCGGGCGGCCGACGGCAGCCGCGTTGGCGGAAACTTCACGGAGGTTTCCGAACACGAGATCCGCCTCGTGCCGCAGGACGCCGAGCGCGTCGTACGTGCCGACGATGTGCATCCAGGAGGCTGTCGTCCAGTCGGGGCGGCTCGACTGAAGCCGGAAGTACGCCTTCGTGTCGGCCCAGGTCTCGGTGTAGAGGATGCCGTCGTTGGTCTCGTACGGCACGCCGCCGCCGGCGTCGCGGTTCCAGCGCGTGACCGCGGTCGAGTACTCCGCGGCGGTCGGGCCGACGACGGTGCGGGTGAACTGCGAGTTCAGGTACATCTGGTTCGAGCTGGTCGCGTCCCAGCGCATGTGCAGGCGCCGGGCGGTGACCTCGAAGGTGCCGGTCACCGTGATCGTCTTCGCGGCGGCGCCCATCACGTAGTCGACGCGGATCGCCTGGCGACCGTCCGGGAGCGTGACCAGCGACGGCTTGCCGCCGAACGTGCGCTGCCCGCCGAGCACGGTGTCCTTGACCTGGAAGTGCGCGATCCGGATCCGCTCGGTGCCGTCGCCGACGACGATCGTGCCGTCGGTCTCGGCGGACACGGTGATGCCGTCCGCGGTGATCGTGTACGCCGTCGCGGCGCGGGCGACGCCCGCGGGGAGCAGGCCGCCGGCCACACCCGCGGCGGCGAGCGATCCGGCGACGAACGTCCGCCTGGTGGGTTTCATGACAATCCTCCGGTGGTCTGGAGAGGCAGGGAGAGACCGATGAAGATCCGCGGTGCGCCGTCGAGGGTGACGGTCACCTGGGAGTTGCTTGCCTGGTGTGTGCCGACGTCCATGCCGAGGCAGTTCAGTTCACGGACCGACGTGGTCGCGGCCGGCGTCGGGACGGTGACGTTCGTCTTGGTCGGCCATGGGTCTTCCCAGGCCTCGGGACTGCGGTAGTAGGCAGGGCTCGCCTGACTGCGGCGGGCCGGGTCGTTGTTGAGGATGTAGCCGTCCTTGCGGGACCAGAGCAGATTGACCTTGCCCGTCGGGGTGTTGAACACGAGCCCGAACAGGTCCGGATCGCCCAGGTCCGCCCAGCCGGCGAACGTGGACTGGTCGAGCCAGCGTGCGGCGGTTGCGAAGGCGAGCAGCGAGGGTTTCGCGCCGAGGTCGCGGTGCAGCAGTCCGTGGTGGTACTCGACGCTGTCCGGATCGGCTTCCATCGGCTGCTGCTGGATCGAGTCGTTGAGCGTGTACCAGGTCACGCAGCGGACGCCGTACGCCTTGGCCAGCGCGAGCTGGAGTAGAACGTTTTCCGGGGCGTTCCGGTAGGTGTCGGTCCACCAGCGGTTCGGCTGCGTTCCGGCGTACGCCTCCGTCAGCCAGAGCTCTTTGGTGCCCTTCGCCGTGGTTGCCTTCTTCAGGGTGCCGAGGAAGTTCCAGCGGGTCTCGTTCGTCCACGGTTCCGCGGGCTCGTAGTCGGCGGTGTAGTTTCCGCGGCCCGGGTGGTACGCCAGTACGTCGACGTGGTCCCAGCCGCCCGCGGCTCCGAAGTCCTGCACCCACTGCTCGGGGTATCCGGCCAGGCCGCACGTCATCACCTTGAACGTCGCGCCCTTGGCGGTCATTGCCGCGCGCAGCGGTTCGAGGACGTCGTTCACGTACTGGGCCGGTGTCTTGTCCGACGCGGTGAGGTTCAGCTCGTTGGCGCATTCGTAGTACCGGGCGCCGGAGTACGTCGCCCTGCCGACCATGTCGTCGGCCCAGGCCGCTCCGTCCACGCCCCACGGCAGCGTGCCGGCGAGCTGCATGTTGTGCAGGAAACCGGCCTGGTCGAGTGCGTCCACGGTCGGGCCCGGCGAGGCCGGCAGCGCGTTGTACTGGCGATACGCCGTCCGGATCCACTGCATGCCGACAAGCTTCATGAGCCCGAGGACATCCGTGCTCGACGGCTCCGACAGGTAGGCGAAGTTACCCATCCCGAACATGCTCTGCTCGGAGTCGCCGTACGTGTAGGCGGACAGCACGGAAAGCGTTGTTCGGGCGAACGCCGCCTCGGTCGAGCCGTCGTACACGACCGCCTCGACGAAGCGGATGTCGCGGGCGCCGAGGGTGACGGAGAAGTTCCCGTTCCAGACCGCGCGCGGCCCGACCGATGCACTCGCCGTACCGCTGGTCGAGCCGCCGTTCCAGTCCCGCGCGACCCAGTCGACGCGCACGGTCCGGGTGCTCAGCGCCGCGTTGACCACCTCGAAACTGACAGTCCTGGCGCCGCCGGTGTTCCAGAGGCCGAACGGCTGCGCGGTCCACAGGTCGATGCCAAGATCGCCGTCGCGCGCGATGACGCCGGCCGAGTGCGGCCGCATCGCGCCGAGCACGATCGTGCTCTCCAGGAAACCACTGTCGTCGCCGACCGCATGCAGGAAGCCGTTGTTGCTGAACGCAACCGTGCTCTGCGGAAAACGGATGACGGCACGGTTGTCGGCCCAGGTGTAGGAGTAGCAGACACCGTTGGTCGTCTCGTACGGTACGCCGCCGCGCAGCGCGCCGGTGCCCGGATCCCGGTCCCGGTTCCACAACACGACCGGGTCGAAGTGCTCGGTCGCCGTCCCCGACACGACCCGCGCGACGCGGAAACTGTCGGTCCGCAGGTCCGTCACGCCGGTCACGTCCCAGCGGATCCGTGCTTTCCGCAGACCGACCGTGAACGTGCCGACGACCTGGCCGACCGGAGCGCCGTACGTGACCGTGAACTGCTGCCCACCGTTCGCCTCGATCTTCGTGATCCCGGTGGTCCGGACGACGACCTTGCTCGTGCCGGTCCCGTACGCGTATTCGAACGTCGTCAGGGCGAAGCGCTGAACCCCGCCGCCGTCGAGCACCCTGACCTCACCAGTGTCAGGTGCCCCGATCAGCGTGATCGTGTTCGCGGTGTCGGTGATCTGCACATCGGCCGCGTACGCCGGACTCGTGGCGCTCCCGGCGGCCGCCGCGGCCACGGCGCCGCCGAGGACTGCTCGCCGGCTGATCATCCTTTGACCCCGGTGAATCCGAGCCCGGCGACCACGTAGCGCTGCAACACGAGGAAGACCAGCACGGGCGGCGCCAGTGCCATCGCCATCGCCGCGATCAGCTCGTCGAGCGGAGCCGAGTCGACCAGGTTCGCCAGCGCGACGCTGATCGGTTGCAGCCGCGGGTCGGAGATCACCACGAGCGGCCAGATGAACTCCTTCCAGGAGTGCATGATCGCGAGCAGGCTGATCACCGCGATCACCGGCCGGCTCATCGGCAGCACGATCCTCGTGAGCAGCTGCCAGGTACTGGCGCCGTCGACCTTCGCGGCGTCGTACAGCTCCTGCGGCAACGCCTCGAAGAACCGCGTCGCGAGCAGCACGTTGAACGCGTTCGCTCCCGCGGGCAGCCAGATCGCCCAGTAGGTGTCGAGCAGGTTCACGTCCAGCACAGTCAGGAACAGGCTGACGAGAGAGACGGTGTACGGCACGAACATGGTGGCGAGAATCGCGCCGTACACGTACCGGCCGATCCGCGGGCGGATCACCGCGAACGCGAACCCCGCCGTCATCGCCACCAGCAACTGCACCGCCCAGGAGCCGATGACCACCGTCACCGTGTTGGCCAGGTAGCGCCCGACGTGGAGCTCGGTGAAGGCCCGGGCGAAGTTGCCCAGCTCGGCCTCGGCCGGCCACAGCCGCAGTGGGTTCGTCACCATCTCGGTCGGCGACGACACCGCGCCCTTGACGGTCCAGTACAGCGGCCCGATCCCGATCGCCACCAGGACCAGCAGCGTCAGTACCTGGACCGCCCGGAGCGCGAACGCCGTACCCGGTCTGCGCAGGTCGTTGCTCGACGTGAACGTCGTCATCGGTTCGCTCACTTGGTGCTCCAGCTTCTGGTCAGGCGGAGGTAGACCGCGGACAGCACAGCGAGAACGAGCGCGAGCAGGACGGACAACGCGGCGGCCTGCCCGTAGCGGCCGTCCTGGAACGCATACCGGAAGATCAGCAGCAGGACGGTCAGCGTGGCGTCGTCCGGACCGCCCTGCGTGAAGATGTACGGCTCGGTGAAGACCTGGATCGTGCCGATCAGCTGCAGGAGCAGCAGCAACCCGATCACCGGACGCAGCTGCGGCAGCAGCACGTGCCAGATCCGCCGCCAGATCCCCGCTCCGTCGCTCTCGGCCGCCTCGTAGAGCTCCGCGGGTACGCCGGTCATCGCCGCCAGGTAGATCAGTGCGGCGCCGCCCATCCCGGCCCACGTCGCCTCGAGCACCAGGCTCAGCATCGCGGTGTGCGGCGACTGCAGCCACGGGTACGGGCCGAGCCCGACCAGGCCGAGCAGCTGGTTGAACAGACCGGAGCCGGGGTCGTAGAACCACTTCCAGAGCAGGATCGCGACCACCGGCGGTACGACGACGGGCAGGTAGACGACGACCCGGTACACGCCGGCGAACCGCCGTACCGTCGACATCACCGCTGCCAGCACGATCGGCGCGGGGAAGCCGATCACCAGCCCGAGGCCGACGAACAACAGGGTGTTCGTCATCGCCGTCCCCACCAGCGGATCGGTCAGCACCGCCTGGAAGTTCCCCAGGCCGACCCACACCGCCGGGTCGACGAGATTGGTCTCCTGGAACGAGATCAGCAGACCGCGCACGATCGGCCACCACGAGAACAGCCCGAAGACCAGCAGAGCAGGCGCCAGGAAGAGCAGGCCGAGGAGTTCCCGGCGCAGTCCCGCCCGCCGCCGGGAGGCCACCGCCACAGGTTCGGCTTTGGTGACCTCCGGGCGCTCCAGCAGTGTTGTCACTTCTGCTCCGCGGCGAGCATCTTGTCGGCGTCCGCCTGCGCCTTGGTGAGCAGCGCGTCCACGTTCGCGTCCTTCTTGGTGAGCACGGACTGCACCACGGTGTCGAGGATCGTGTAGAGCTTCTGCGCCGCGAGCGGCGGCTCGGGCTTCAGCGTGAGCTTCGGCGTACCCTCCAGCCAGGGCCGGAAGTGCTCGAGCTCCACGTTCACGTACGGCTTGATCGCCGCGTCGATCTTCTGCTGCTGCGCGGTGCTGAACATCGGCAGGGTCGGTACGCCGACCGCGGCCTTCGGATCCTTGGCCAGCTCCTTCGCGCGCTCGGCCGCGACCGCCGGCTCGTACTGCGCCTCGGCCTGGGCGAACAGCAGCCACTTCACGGCCGCGTCGACCTTCTCCTTCGGCACCGACGCCGGGACCATGAACACCTCGGCGCCGCCAAGGGTCGCGTTCCCGCCGGCCTGCGGCAACGACGTGACGCCGTAGTCGGCCGTGCTCTTCATGCCGAATTTCGTCTTGGCCAGCTTGTACGTGCCCGGCGTACCCATGAACATGCCGACCTGACCGGCGGCGAACTGCTTGACCACGTCGTCCTGGTCCATCAGCTGGTTCTGGCCCATCGAGTTGTCGGCCCAGCGCATCGCCTTGAGCAGCTCCAGCGACTGCTTCGTCGCCGGGTCGTTGACGGCAGCAACCACCTTGCCGTCCTGCTCGGTCTCCATCGAGCCGCCGTGGGTGTAGGTCAGCATGGTCAACTGCCAGCCACCCGTGTTGCCCTTGGACTCGTGGACGAACCCGGCCTTCCCGGTCTTGGCGCTGATCTGCTTGGCGGCCGCACGAACCTCGTCCCAGGTCGCCGGCGGCTTGTCCGGGTCCAGACCGGCCTGCGTGAACAGCTTCCGGTTGTAGACCAGGCCCTGCGCGAACGGCGCCTGCGGAACGCCGTACACCTGCTTGGCGCCGTCACTCAGCGGCTGCAGGACCTGCGGGTTGAACTCCTGGTAGTGCGTCCACTGCTTCAACTGCTCGGTGATCGGCTGGACGTGCTTGCGGGCGATCAGGCCCTGCGGCTCTGTCAGCGGGACCTGGATGACGTCCTCGATCGTCTTGCCGGCCAGCTTGGCCGAGAACGTCAGCGGATCCCACCGGTTCTCGCTGCCTTCGATCGTGATGCCGGGGTTCTTCGCCTGGAAGTCCTGCACCAGCCGGTTGAACTGGGCCAGCGCGGCGCTGTCGGTCGGCGCCGGCATGCCCTGCACCCGCAGTACGACGTCGCTGCTCTTGGTGTCGTCCTTCGCGGGCGTGAGTCCCGCGCAGCCGGTCAGTGCCAGCCCGGTCGCGGCCGCCACCAGGGCAGCACGAACACGCATGGGTGTAGCCATTGAATGTCTCCAGGAGGGATCGGTACGGCGGGGCGGCGCGCCGTACTGTGGTGGGACCTGCTCGGGTCAGGCGCGGTGTGGCGCGGGACCTGTGGAGGCGCGGGGAATCAGCCGCGAGCCGACCTCGGCGGACTGCGGCTCCGCGCCGTTGATGGTCTCGACGATCAGGTCGGCGGCGTGGGTGGCCACGGTCTGCGGCGAGATCCGGATGGTGGTGAGGGCCGGGATCGACATCGCGGCCAGCAGCGTGTCGTCGATGCCGATCACGCTGACCTGACCGGGCACGTCGACCCCGGAGTGTGCGAGTTGGTGCAGGACGCCGATCGCGACCAGGTCGTTGTGGGCGAGGATCGCGGTGGCGCCGTTCGCCACGGCCAGGGTCGCGGCGTGCAGACCGGTCTCGAAACGCGGCTCGTACGGGCCGAGCTCGACGACCGACAGCCCCTGGGCGTCGAAGGTTTCTCTTATCGACTTGCCCCGCAGGTGCTCCGGGCGCGAGCAGTTGACGAAGACACAGCTGGTGTGACCGAGCGCGCGCAGATGTTCCGCGGCCTGGCTGATGCCGGACGTCAGCGAGATGTGCAGCTCGGGGATGCCTTTGACCTGCCGGTTCACCAGGACCAGCGGGATCTCCCGGGCCAGCTCCTGCAGCCGGCCGTCGGACAGGGTCGAGGCCCACAGCACCAGACCGTCGACCTTCTTCACGATCGCGTCGATGGTCTCCAGCTCGTCGGACTCGCGCTCGTCGCAGTCCGCGACCAGGAGCGTGTAGCCGTGGTTGCGGGCCCGCGCCTGCATCGCCTTCACGATCGGCGGGAAGAACGGGTTCGCGATGTCCGGGACGACCAGGCCGAGCGATTCCGTGCGGCCGCTGCGCAGCGTCCGGGCCGCGGGGTCGGGCCGGTACCCGAGCTGCCGTGCGGCGTCGGTGACCCGCTGCCGGGTCGCCTCCTGCACCTGGTCCGGCGCGGTGAAGACCCGGGACACCGTCGACGGGGACACACCCGCCAGTTGCGCGACTTCCCTGACCGTGGCGGCCATCCGGATCTCCTTGCTCTCGGACTCAGCGTTGAAACATGTTTGCAATCGTTCCTGGTTGTGTCAACAGCTCGTTTCTGTTTCATCACAGAAGCTCTGGCGTACGCCTGAAATCGTGGGATACGGTGCGATGACAACGTTCCTGAAACAGAGCAGGGGTCAGATGAAGATCACGGGCTGGGAAGTGCTCACCCTCCCCGACCGGGGCGACGCGATGATGCTCGTCGTGGTCGACACCGACGAGGGCATCCACGGCATCGGCGAGGTCGGGCTGCGGTCCCGGCAACAGGCCGTGGCCGGCGCGCTGTCCCATCTGGGCGGGCTGGTGCTCGGCGAGGACCCGCTGCGGACAGAGCAGCTGTGGCAGCTGATGTTCCGGTCCGGGTTCTACCCCGCCGACCGGGTGATCGCGTCCGCGATCGCGGCGATCGACGTCGCGTTGTGGGACATCCGCGGCAAGGCATACGGCGTCCCCGTGCACGAGCTGCTCGGCGGGCAGGTGCGGGAGTACGTGCCGTGCTACGTCCACCTGGGCGACGGGATGGCGGACCGCCCGCGCTTCCTCGAACGGTGCCGCACGCTCGTTGCCGACGGTTGGACCCACCTACGATTCTCGGTGCCGCACGACGGCGACGTCCTCGACGAGCGCCGGACACTGCGGGACGGGATCGCGTTGTTCCACGAGGTCCGCGACGCGGTCGGCGACTCCGTGGAGCTGATCCTCGACGTCCACACCCGGCTCGACCCACCCGAAGCGGTCACGCTGTGCCGCGAGATCGAATCCGCCCGCCCGTACTTCGTCGAGGACGCGCTCCGCGCCGAACACCCCGACTCGTACCGCATGCTGCGCGCGCGAACCGGCGTACCGCTGGCGGCCGGCGAACAGTTCGCGTCCAAGTGGGAGTTCGCACCACTGATCGAGAACGAACTGATCGACTACGCCCGCGTCGACATCGCCATCGCCGCCGGCCTGACCGAAGCCCGCAAGATCGCCGCCGCCTGCGAAACCCACAACATCAAACTAGCCACCCACAACCCCCTGGGCCCCGTCACCGCCGCCTCATCCCTGCACCTCAACCTCACCACCCCCGTAGCCGCCATCCAGGAACACCAGTCGGACCCCGACGACACTCTGGCCCGCTTCTTCACCCACCGCCCCACCATCACCCCCGGCCGAGTACTCCCCTCAACCACCCCCGGCCTAGGCATCGACATCGACCGAGACCTAGCCCGAGCCCACCCCACCCCACCCCGCCCCCTCCCCACCCTCCACCGCCCCGACGGCTCTTTCACCAACTGGTAATCCCCTCTGCAACAACCTGCAGCCCTGTGGAATGCGGGCGAGGCCGTGTCCTGCAAAGGTGCCGGGCCGCCGTTCACGCGTCAGATGGCAGCCGGCAAGTCCCTGAAAGACATGCCTGCTTCACCGACCTGCGGGTTCAGATACGCCAAGTCCTCGCGCTGTGAGAAGTCCGGCACTTACAACGTCACAGCGACGGCGTACTGGACGGTGCACTGGACCGGCGGCGGTATGCAAGGCGACATCCCGCTCGACTTCAGCCGCTCGATCCCCCTTCGGGTCACCGATCTCCGACCGGTCCTCGTGGATCCCGACGGCGGCTCGGAGCAGCCGTCGGCCCCGCCGCGTACCTGCGTCAACTGACTGAACCCGTCCTGCGGAAAGATCTCGGGTCAACACGCTGCGAATATCCGAGGAGTGCTGAATGGCCGACGAGATCAGCGAAGAAGAGACCCGGGCCCGGCTGGATGATGCGCGGGACCCCCGCGAGGCCGCGGGGCTGGTTGCCAAGTTCACCGGATCCGGCTTTCAGGCGCCGCCCGGCAGCCCGCACGAGAACTACCAGCAGCTGAAGGACGCCGGCGTCGACGACAAGACCCTCGCCGCCGTCATCCGCGGCAAGGAAGCCAAGCAGGGTCACACCCGCTGAAAACGCGAACAGGCTCCCCCCGGCGCGGGGGGAGCCTGTTCGGTTTCGTCAGCGGTGCAGGTCGAAGCGGTCGAGCTCCATGACCTTGTGCCAGGCGGCGACGAAGTCGGTGGCGAACCGCTCCTTGGCGTCGTCACTCGCGTAGACCTCGGCGACGGCGCGGAGTTCGGAGTTGGAGCCGAAGACCAGGTCGGCGCGGGTGCCGGTCCACTTGACCGCCCCGTCGACGGTGGCCTCGAACGTCTCCTCGCTCTCGTCGGTGGCGTGCCACTCGGTGCCGAGGTCGAGCAGGTTCACGAAGAAGTCGTTCGTGAGCGTGCCCGGGTTCTCGGTCAGCACGCCGTGCTTCGAGCCGTCGTAGTTGGCGCCCAGGACACGCAGGCCGCCGACCAGCACGGTCAGCTCCGGCGCGCTCAGGGTGAGCAGGTTCGCGCGGTCGAGCAGCAGGTACTCGGCCGGCAGCCGGTTGCCCTTGCCGTAGTAGTTGCGGAACCCGTCCGCGACCGGCTCGAGCGCGGCGAACGAGTCCGCGTCGGTCTGCTCCGCCGAGGCGTCGACCCGGCCGGGCGTGAACGGTACGACAACGTCGTACCCGGCGTTCTTCGCGGCGATCTCGACACCGACACCGCCGGCGAGGACGATCACGTCCGCGAGCGAGACCGGCTTCGCGAACGACTGCTGGATGCCCTCGAGCGTCCGCAGTACCTGCGCGAGCTCGTCGGGGTTGTTGACCTCCCATCCGCTCTGCGGCTGCAGGCGGATCCGGGCGCCGTTGGCGCCACCGCGCTTGTCGCTGCCACGGAACGTCGACGCGGACGCCCACGCGGTCGAAACCAGCTGCGACACCGACAGGCCGGAGGCAGCGATCGCGGCCTTCAGCGCGGTCACGTCGGCGTCGGTGATCAGCTCGTGGTCGACGGCCGGAAGCGGGTCCTGCCAGATCAGCACCTCGCTCGGGACCTCGGAGCCGAGGTACCGCACGATCGGGCCCATGTCGCGGTGGGTCAGCTTGTACCAGGCCCGCGCGAACGCGTCCGCGAACTCGTCGGGGTTGTCCTTGAACCGCCGCGAGATCGGCTCGTAGATCGGGTCGAAGCGCAGCGACAGGTCGGTGGTCAGCATCGTCGGCAGCTTCTTCGGGCCGTCGTACGCGTCCGGGATGATCGCCTCGGCGTTCTTGGCGACCCACTGGTTCGCGCCGGCCGGGCTCTTGCTGAGCTCCCACTCGTGGCCGAACAGGATCTCGAAGAAGTCGTTCGTCCACTGCGTCGGCTTCGTGGTCCAGGTGACCTCGAGACCACTGGTGATCGAGTCCTTGCCCTTGCCGCTGTTGTACGTGCTCTTCCAGCCCAGGCCCAGCGCCTCGATCGGCGCGCCCTCCGGCTCCGCGCCGACGTTCTCGGCCGGGCCGGCGCCGTGGGTCTTGCCGAACGTGTGGCCGCCGGCGATCAGCGCGACGGTCTCCTCGTCGTTCATCGCCATCCGGCCGAACGTCTCGCGGATGTCGCGGGCCGCCGCGACCGGGTCCGGGTTGCCGTTCGGGCCTTCGGGGTTCACGTAGATGAGGCCCATCTGGACCGCGCCGAGCGGACGCTCGAGGTCGCGCTCACCGGAGTACCGCTCGTCGGCGAGCCAACTGGTCTCCGGGCCCCAGTACACGTCGGTCTCCGGCTCCCACACGTCCTCGCGGCCGCCGGCGAACCCGAAGGTCTTGAAGCCCATCGTCTCCAGCGCGACGTTGCCGGTGAGGATCATCAGGTCGGCCCAGGAGATCTTCTGGCCGTACTTCTTCTTGACCGGCCACAGCAGCCGGCGGGCCTTGTCCAGGTTGCCGTTGTCCGGCCAGCTGTTCAGCGGCGCGAACCGCTGCTGACCGGCGCCGGCGCCGCCGCGGCCGTCGTGGATCCGGTACGTGCCGGCGCTGTGCCAGGCCATCCGGATCATCAGCGGGCCGTAGTTCCCGAAGTCGGCCGGCCACCAGTCCTGCGACGTGGTCAGCACGTCGGCGATGTCCGCCTTGACCGCGGCCAGGTCCAGCGTCGCGAACTCGGCGGCGTAGTCGAACTCCTCCCCGAGCGGGTTCGACACCGGCTGGTTCTTGGCCAGGATCTTCAGGTTCAGCTGGTTCGGCCACCATCCGCGGTTGGCGTTCCCGCTGGTCGGGTGCACGCCCTGACCGTGGTTCACCGGGCAGCCGCCGGTCTCGGCGCCGCGGCTCTCCGCGGAGGCTTCGCCGGGCAGGGGCTCATGGTTCTCGGACATCGGATTCCTTCCAGGACTGGACGTTTTCAAAGGAAGTCAGGTACGTCGTGCGCAGTCCGCGCACAGGCCCCAATAGATGACCTCGGCCTCGTCGATGACGAACCCGTGGTCGTCCGACGCGGTCAGGCAGGGCGCATGCCCGACCGCGCAGTCGACATCGGCGATGGCGCCGCACGAGCGGCAGACGACATGGTGATGGTTGTCCCCCACACGCGATTCGTACCGCGCCACCGACCCCAGCGGCTGGATCCGCCGCACCAGTCCCGCCGCGGTCAACGTGTGCAGCGAGTCGTACACCGCCTGGTGCGACGCCTGCGGCAATTCGTTGCGCACGGCACCGATAATCGAGTCGGTGTCCGCATGTGGATGCCCGTACACCGCGGCCAGCACAGCCAGCCGCGGCCGAGTCACCCGCAACGACGCTCCACGCAACAACCCCTGGAGCTCATCCACTGTCGGCACGCCCCGCAGTCTTCCGCGTTTTCTGGAATGAGTCAAGATTAGCTTCCGCGTTTCCTAAGCTGGTTGAACGTTCTCCAGGTCCTTCAGCAGGCGCGGGTGGCGCGGTTGCCAGTTGAGGGCCTGGCGGGTGTGGGCGCTGGAAGACGGCTGATCTGCGGCGAAGATCGGGCCGAGTGGGCCGTACGTCTCCGCCGGGACCGACTGCACCGGGAGGCCGAGGCGGCGACCGATGACGGCAGCGATGTCTCGTACGGCGTCACCT
The DNA here is from genome assembly GCF_040680955.1 of Kribbella sp. NPDC051936. Taxonomy (NCBI): domain Bacteria; kingdom Bacillati; phylum Actinomycetota; class Actinomycetes; order Propionibacteriales; family Kribbellaceae; genus Kribbella; species Kribbella sp. NPDC051936. Next base: position 154,876 of record NZ_JBFAXS010000013.1, read on the forward strand.
TCGTCGTCGACGGCGTGCCACGCGGTCCCGGCCGGCGCGTTCTCGAGGACCAGCCGGAAGAGTACGGCGGCGTCGAGCGCGTGTACGGCGGGCCAGCGCTGCGTGCCGTCACCGGGATAGCCGGAGACACCTGTCTGGCGCGCGATCTGCGTCAGCAGGCCGGCGAATCCTCCGTCGCCTTGATTGTGGACCGTGCGCGGCATCCGTACGGCGGCGCTTCGCACACCGCGCTCAGCCAGCGCGAGGGCTGCCATGACGGACCGACCTCGCCCGCCGACGGGCCCCTCGGTCGGCAGCGGATCAGCCTCGGTCGAGGCGCGGCCCGGAATCCACGGCGTACCCGACACGGTCACGAGCGGACGATTGCTGCCCACCAACTCCTCCCCCATGGCCGCGAGCGCGGCACTCTCCTCGGCGATTCCCGCCGCGAGCGCCTCCGGGCTGCTGAAGTCGTTGCTGAAGGCAAGATGAATCACACCGTCGGACTTGGCCGCACCGGCGCGTAGAACATCCAGGTCGGCGAGCCCGCCACGGACGGCGTCCGCGCCGGCGGCTTCCAGCGTCGCTTCGGACGCGTCGGAACGCGCGAGACCCAGGACCGTGTGGCCGTTGTCGAGCAGTTCGCGGACGACGGCGGATCCGATCAGCCCGGTACCGCCGGTGATGAAGACCTGCATGGAGATGCTCCTCTGGAGTGATGAGACCTTTGTCCCATCACCGTAGCACCTGACGGGACAAAGGTCCCATCACCTAGAATGGCCGCATGGCTCGATGGGAACCCGGCGCGCGCGATCGGCTGGTCCTGGCCGCGGTGGACCTGTTCGCCGACCAGGGTTACGACGCGACGACGGTCGCCCAGATCGCCGAACGCGCCGGCGTCACCAAGAGCACGTTCTTCCGCCACTTCCCCGACAAGCGGGAACTCCTGGTGGCCGGCCAGGAAACGTTGTGCCGCCTGCTCGTCGAGGGCATCACCGAAGCACCCGAGACAGCCACTCCTCTCGAGGCAGTCGCCGTGGGCCTCGAACGCGCCTCGAACGCCATGGGCCCGATCAACCGCGAACTGGGCCCACGCCTCAAAGCCGCCATCGCCGCCAGCACCGAACTCCAAGAACGCGACACCCTGAAACGCGTAGGCCTCGCCACCGCCATGACCGAGGCCCTCCTCTCCCGAGGCATCCCCGACCCCTTGGCCCACCTAGCCGCCGAACTAGGCGTCTTAGCCTTCAAGCGCGGCTACACCGAATGGACAGACCTGGACCACGACGACACCGGCCTGGCCCCACACGTCCTAGCAGCCCTGGAAGACCTCCGCACCGCCACCACCTCACTGACCTGAGCCCATAGCGAGGCTGAGGTCAGGAAGACCTACGACGCGAACCACCGGGCCCGAGCCAAGCTCCGCTTCGACTGCCCAACCCAGCCCAGGAGCCGAGCGAAGCGAAGGCGCAGGGGGTGCGGGTGGCGGAGCCCCCGCTCCGCGGCAAGCGAAGCGCAGCCGCACAAATAACGAAGGCGACCCGGTCTGCGCTTTCCGCAGACACGAGTCGCCCATCGTCTTCGTGGAGCTGAGGGGATTCGAACCCCTGGCCTCTTCGTTGCGAACGAAGCGCGCTACCAACTGCGCCACAGCCCCGAGCTGGTCACCTGGTTTCCCTGGCGACCGCGAAACTCTAACACGTAGAGGCCCGCAGACTAAAACCGGATATCAGTCGCCGACCGCGCGCTTCACCTCGGGCAGTTCTTCGGGCTTGGGGGCGACGGTTTCGGCGATCGCGGGCTTGTCGGCGGGGTCCGTCGTGCGGGCGCTGGAGAAGACCTCGTCGTCGGTCAGCGAGATCGTCCGGACGGTGCGGTCGGGGGCCTTCTCCTTGAGCACGTACGTCGGCAGCGTGACCGGCACCGGGTCCCACAGGCCCTCCGACGGCTGCTTGACCTCGGGCTCCGGAGTGGGCTCGGCGGGGAGCTTGACCTCGATGGTCATCTCCTCGTCGGGCGACGGCGCGGGCTTGCCGGCGGGGCCGCGGTCGTGGCGTGCCCGAGCGCGGGCGCGGCGTTCCGCGGCGGCTTCCGCGCGGGCGCGGGCCTGGCGGCGCAGCTGCACCCGGGTGAGGACGACGAAGGCGGCGATCGACGCGCCCGGGATCGCCACCGACCACCACGGCAGCATCGCCAGTCCGGCGAGGGCCACGACGGACAGCAGCGAAAGGGTCAGGATCGACAGCACCCGCCGACGGCGCATCGCGGCCACCCGGCGGGCTCGGTTGGGAACGTACCGCTTGGGTGGCGACGGGTCGTCGGTGGCGGTCGGACCGGCCGGGCGTACGACGTACCGCGGCCGCGACGGGTCACGGGACAGGACGCGCGCTTCGGCGGACGACGGCACCACCGGGCGGCGCCGCGCCTCGTCGCCCCGCTTCAGCCACATCGGGACGAGGTAGGCGGCCCACGCGGCGACGATCGCCACATAGATCAGCCCTGTCGTCCCCATGCGACGACGCTAAGGCGCGGCGGGGGCCAGATGAGGTACGTGAGCCGGTGTGTCGCAAGAAGACTCGTGTGACTGATGTGAATAGCACGCAGGGTAGTCACACCAGTCGCGCTACGAGACCGGGTCCGACCTCTTCGACGTTGAGCGCGAAGATGCGGTGATCGCGCCAGTCGCCGTCGATGTGCAGGAACCTCGGCCGCTCGCCCTCGTACCGGAAGCCGAGCTTCTCCACGACGCGCAGGCTGGCCTTGTTCTCCGGGCGGATGGCCACTTCGATCCTGTGCAGGCCGAGGGTGAACCAGCAGTGGTCCGCGGCCATCGCGACGGCGGTCGGCACGATCCCGCGACCGGCGTACTGCTCGTCGACCCAGTAGCCGAGGTTCGCCCAGCGCGCCGAGCCGTACGTGATCCCGGACACCGTGAGCTGCCCGACCAGCGGCCACTTCGCCCGCGCGCCGGCGCCCGCGGCACCGCCGTACGTGATGACGAACGGCAGCATCCGCCCATACCGTGCCTGCCGGTTCCAGTCGCGTGCCATCGCGCGGAACGTGCGCGCACCGTCGTCCGCACCCGGTGGCTGCGTCGCGTCCCACGGCCGCAGCCAGCTGACGTTTCGCTGGCGTGCGGCGGCCCACTCGCTACCGTCGGCGGCTCGCAGTGGTCGCAGCCCGACCTGGCCGTGTTTCAGCTCGACCGGCCACTGGACAACTGCCATCAGTCGCCGTCCGTCCGGACGTGGTCGCCGCCGTGCACCTGCTCGACCGCGTGGCGCAGCAACGGCTCCAGCACGGCGAGACCGTCCTTCACACCACCCCGTGAACCAGGCAGGTTGACGATGACCGTGCGCCCGGCGACTCCAGCCAGCCCGCGGGACAGCGAGGCCGTTGGTACGCCGTTGGCCACGCCGTACGCCCGGATGGCTTCGGCGATGCCCGGCACGACCTTCGTCAGCACTGCGGCTGTCTGCTCGGGTGTCTCGTCCGTCGGGGAGATCCCGGTGCCGCCGGTCGTCAGCACAACGTCGTACGCCGCCTCGACCGCTGCGCGGAGCGCATCACCGACCGGGGCGCCATCGGGCACGACCTCAGGCCCTGACACGTCGAAACCCCACGACGCCAGCCGCGACGCGATCAGCGGACCAGTGGTGTCGGTGTAGACCCCAGCGGCCGCCCTGTTGGAGACGCTGACGACGAGGGCCCTCACGGCCGCTCCCAGTGCCCGGTCTTACCGCCTTCTTTCAGCTCGACCCGCACGTCGGTCAGCACCGCGGCCGGATCCAGCGCCTTCACCATGTCGATGACGGCCAGCCCGGCGACGGCGACCGCGGTCAACGCCTCCATCTCGACGCCGGTCCGGTCGGTGGTCTTCACCTGCGCCTGGATCAGCACAGCGTCGTCGGCGACCTCCAGGTCGACCTTGGCGCCGGTGATCGCGATCGGATGGCACAACGGGACCAGATCTGGGGTCCGCTTCGCGCCCATGATGCCGGCGATCCGCGCGACCCCTAAAGCGTCGCCTTTCGGTACGCCGTCGCCGCGCAGCGCCGCGACCACCTCGGCCGAGACCAGAACCTTGCCGCTGGCAACAGCTCGCCGGGCGCCGGTCTCCTTCGCCGAGACGTCGACCATCCGCGCGGCCCCGGTTTCGTCGACATGGGTCAGGCCCGGTGGCGGCTCGGTCATCAGACATCCCCTAACAGCATCAGCTCGACCTGATCGCCGGCGCGGACCGAGGTCACGTCCTCGGGCACCACGATCAGCGCGTTCGCCCGGCTCAACCCGCCCAGCAGGTGTGAGCCGTGCCCGCCGACTGTACTGGCCATCCAGCCCTCGTCGCCGGATGTGGCCGCCGCGCGGACGAACTGCCGCCGCCCCGCGGGCGAGCTGAACCCGTCCAGCGTCACGCCCGGGACCAGCGCCCGCCGGTACGGCATCTGGCCCATCATCTTGCGCAGCGCGGGCCGCACGAACACCTCGAACGAGATGTACGCCGAGACCGGGTTGCCGGGCAGCGTGAAGATCGGGATCTCGTCCTCACCGATCACCCCGAATCCCTGCGGCTTCCCCGGCTGCATCGCGACCTGCGGAAAGTCGACCGTGCCGAGTTTGGACAGCTCCTCCTTCACAATGTCGTACGCGCCCATGCTGACGCCGCCGGTGGTGATGACCAGGTCGGCGCGGACCAACTGGTCGGACAGCGTGTCCATGATCCGTTTGGGGTCGTCGTCCACGATGCCGACGCGATACACCACCGCCCCGGCGTCCCGCGCGCACGCGGCCAGGGTGTAGCTGTTCGAGTCGTAGATCTGCCCGTCGCCCAACCGGCTGCCCGGCTCGCGCAGCTCGGCCCCGGTCGAGATCACCACGACCCGCGGCCGCGGTCTCGCCTTCACCCGCGCCCGGCCGACCGCGGCGAGCACGGCGATCTGCCGCGGGCCGAGGACCGTGTCGCCGTCCAGCACCTGCGCCCCGGCCGTCACGTCCTCGCCCGCACGCCGCACCGACCCGCCGAGCGGCGGCTGCTGCGTGATTCGCACGCTGACCGTCCCGCCGTCGGTCCACTCGACCGGCACCACACTGTCCGCTCCGCGCGGCATCGGCGCGCCGGTCATGATCCGCACACAGGTCCCGGGGGTGACCACGATCGGCTCGCTGTGCCCGGCCCGGAACTCCCCGACCACCGGCAGGCTGATCGGGTTCTCGTCCGAGGCGCCGGCCAGGTCGGCCGCCTGAACGGCGTATCCGTCCATGGCGGAGTTGTCGAAGCCCGGCAGGCTCACCCCCGAGACGATGTCCTCGCAGAGCACCAGCCCGACCGCGTCCATCAACGGCTGGTCGAACGCCGGCAGGGCCGCGACCCGACCGAGTACGACCTCTAGATGCTCATCCACACTTCGTCTCACGAGCTCGACCCTAATCCACGGATCCGCCGTTCCAGGCGATAGTTCCCGGAGGGTGCACCAAGAAGTCCGGCCAGGTTCCAGGTCCTGTGTGGTGATCCAGCGCCGTAGCGACGAGGTGCCGTGCCGAGTGCCCCGCAGTAGGCGATGGATCACCACACAGGGCCTAGCCTCGATCTTTCGTGTGGCTGGTTGATGAGTGGTTGTGGGTTGGGGTTTTGAGGGGGGATCGGGCTGGGCAGGGCGGGGCTCCGGCGCTG
>NZ_JBFAXS010000014.1:0-133039 GCF_040680955.1 Kribbella sp. NPDC051936
CGCCACCAAAACCAACGACTAACAACCAACAACCAAACCGGGTGGGTCAACCTTCACCCGGAACAGCTGGGTCAAGGTTCGACCGGCGTTGACAGCGCCTTGTTTGCTGTGGGGGAGGAGGGGCCGGGGATGGTCTGCGTGGGGTTTGTGTGCGGGTAATTGCGGTGCGTTGGCGAGGTGCGGGGCCTAGATTGCGTGGGATGACTGCGGACGACGGTGTGCTCTCAAGCCTCGCGTTTCTTGGTGTGCCGCGGGGGCCGATGGTTCGTGTGCATGGCGGGTTTGCCAATCGGATGTATCGGCTCGAGACCGACCAAGGGTCGTTTGCGGTGAAGGAGTTGAATCGGGTCGATCGGCGCTGGGTTTATCGCGTCGAGGACGTGTTCAGGTTCGAGCGGGCGGCGTTTGCTGCTGGTGTCCCGATGGCTGAGCCGATTTGGGCCGGCAGTGACCTGCTTGTGCACCGGTGGGTCGAGGGGGAGAAGGTGCCTGAAGAGCCGGTGGCGGTGGCTTTTGCGTTCGAGGTCGGGGAGATTCTCGCGCTCATCCATTCGCTCGACGTCGAGTGGACTCGAGGGGTGGTTGACGAGCCGACGCCGCGGGACTGGCCGGAGCTTGCCGAGCGGGCGGTGGCGAGCGGGCAGCCGTGGGCGGATGAGCTTGCCTCCCGTGTCGAGACGTTTGTTGCGATTGCCCAGTTCGTCGACGCGTGCGAACGTCCCGGTCCTGTTGTGTTCACCCACAGGGATATTCAGCCGTGGAACCTGCTTGCTCGCGACGGACGGCCGGTGGTGCTCGACTGGGAGTTGTCGGGGATGACCGATCTGTCCGGTGAGCTCGGCTCGACCGCGCTCAGCCTCTCGAAGGGGCGTGGATTCGACGGCGTCGAGCCCGAGGTCTTCCGCGCGGTGCTCGACGGGTACGTCGCAGGGGGCGGGGTGCTGCCGCCACCGGGGCCGAGCTGGTTCGCGTACATGATCGACGGCTGGTTGGGACACATGAGGTGGAACATCCTGCGCTGCCTCGCCGGTGTCGAGGCAAGCACCGGTCCCGAGTTGGCGCTGTCCCATGAGTCCGTGCGCAACGGTGTGCGTGGTCTCCCTGACCTGTTCAGCCGTCTCCCGGAGCTGCAGAAACTGCTCGCCTGACCTGCTTGCGCGCGACCGTCGTGGCAGCAGCCGAGCCGGACGCCGTCCCCGAGTCGCGTTGTCCCCGAGCCGCGTCGTCGCGCTGTCTCGTGACTCTGTGGGCAGCGGTGTGCGTGGGCATCGTGAGCTGGTCGGCCGGCTTGTGGAGTCGTTGTTCGGGTGAGTTGCTTGCGGTTGGCCGTTGTGTGGTGGCCGGCCGGGGTGGTTGTCGGGCTGGGCGTGCTGTCGCGTGAGGTTGTGGCAGGGGGTGTTGTCGTCGCGGGCTGTTGAGTTGGTGGCCTGGGGACGTTGGTCTGCCTGTGGCTGGTGGGCCTGTCGCCTTGCGCTGGGGTGTGCCGTCGGGAGCCGTGTGTCTGGGCGTTGCGTGCTGTTCGGCAGGCCGGGGCGTCGTCTAGGGGGAGAGGTGGTGGGTGATTACGTCTACGCAGCGCTGGAACTGGGCTGGCGTGGCAGGGTTTTTCCAGGCGAGGAGTTCTAGGGTCCAGTCGATGGCGAAGGCGGCGGTCAGGGTGGGGTTGGCTGGGTCCGTGGTGCGGGCGTAGCCGCGGCGGAGGAGGTCTGGGCGGTCGTGGAGAGGGGCGCCGGCGGAGACCTCCCAGCGGGCCAGGTCGAAGGCGGGGGAGGCGGGGCCGGCGAATTCCCAGTCGATGACGCCGCTGAGGGTGCCGTCGTGGATCAGGAGGTTCTTGGGCAGAAAGTCGCCCTGGGCAAGTGAGACGGCAGGCGGCGGAGTGGTCGTCACGACCTGGCGCAGGAAGTCGGCGCCGCGTTCGACAACCTGCGCTGCCGATGTGTCGAGGGTCTCGGTGACGATCCGCAGGATCCGGGTGACGGCGGTCTCCTCGGGCAGCCGCAGGTCGTGCTGGATACCGCGCCCGACGTCCGGTGTGACGCTGTGAACCCGCGCCAGAATCTCGCCAGCGTCCACAGCCAGGCGCTCTGCATCAGTCGCAGGCAGTGCGCCCATGAGCTCGTCCAGGGAACGGCCAGGCAGGTACTGCTGGATCGAGAAGGACAGCAGCTCGCCGTCGTGGTCCAGATGCTCGAGGCCGAGCACTTCTGCCGTCGGAACGCCCGCAGCGCGCGCCTGCCCCATCAAGTGCGCCTCGTCGATGAACCACGGCGTACTCTGGCGCGCGATCCGGACAACCACCCGGACATCGCCGGCCAGGTCGGCGCGGTAGGTCTCGTTCATCCCTCCGCCGGAGAGAGGCACAAGACACTCGACGCCGCGGCCGCAGACCGACCGAACCACCCAGTCGATGATCGTGCGAGGCGTCGTCACCATCGGCGTAGGCCCTGTCTGGTGATCCATCGCCCACTGCGGGGCAGTCGGCACCGCACCTCGCCGCACGGGTGCAAAGGCCTAGATGCGCCGCATCGAGACCTTCCCTCCCGCACGCCGATGCACCGCACCGAGCACCTCCTCGCGACGGCGCTGGATAACCAGACGGGACCTAGTCTCACGCAGCGCCGACGGCACGGCATCCGGATTTCGGTTACCCGGAGTAGGCAGTCGATAGGAGACCCTTTTGTGATCGACCCGAGTGGTCGGCGACAATGGCGCGATGCAGCCAGAGGTGCGGTCGGACGAGCCGGCGCGGCCGGAGGAGTCCGGAGCGCTGGGGGTGATCCGCGCCGCCCTGCTCGATCGGAGCGGTCTGGTGCGCGCGCTGGCCTCGGGGCGGCGGCGAGGGCTGGACGCGCCGGCGTACCTCCGGGTCGAGGTGCGGTACGTCGATCTGAAGGGGCAGCGGCACCTGCAGATCACCGAGTTCGACGAGCGCCAGGCCCACACGCGGAACGTGCCTGAGGCAGAGCTGGACAAGGCTGTCGACGAGCTGCTCGACCTGCCGTACGGGTCGTGGCACGTCGAGACGACGACGGAGACGCTGCGGCTGCGCTACACCAAGAAGGGCAAGGAGCTGCTGCACCGGCAGGACGACCGCCGGGAGCAGGCGACCAGCCACGACCGGGTGAAGCGCCGGGTGCTCGACCCCGCCGCGCCGTTCCTGATCGAGCTCGGGATCAGCGACCACCAGGGCAGGGTGAAGCCGTCGCGGCAGGCGAAGTACAAGCAGATCGAGGAGTTCTGCAAGCTGCTCGCACCAGCGCTCGACGAGGCGGTTTCGGCCGGGCGGATCGCGAAGAACAGGCCGCTGCAGGTAGTCGACCTCGGCTGTGGGAACGCGTACCTCACCCTGGCGGCGTACCACCTGCTCACCGCGGCCGGGCACGACGTCCGGATGACCGGTATCGACCACAACCCAGCGGCCCGGAAACGGAACACCCGGGTGGTCGAGGCGCTCGGCTGGCAGGAGCACCTGCGGTTCCTCGACGCGACGATCGAGGGCGCGGAGCTGGACGTCCGGCCGGACGTCGTGCTGGCGCTGCACGCCTGCGACACCGCGACCGACGACGCGCTCGCGCGGGCCGTCGGCTGGGAGGCTTCGCTGGTGCTGGCAGCTCCGTGTTGCCATCACGACATCCAAAAGCAGCTCAAGAGCGTCACACCACCGGCGCCTTATGCGCTGATGACGAGATATGGCATCGTTCGTGAGCGGTTCGCCGACGTCCTGACGGATTCCCTGCGGGCGGCGGTGCTGCGACAGGTCGGTTACCGGGTGGAGGTCGTGCAGTTCGTGGACAGTCAGCACACGCCGCGCAATCTGCTGCTCCGCGCTGCGCGGACCGGTGCCAAGCCGACCGCCGACCTGCGCGCCGAGTACCAGGCGATGGTGACCGAGTGGCACGTCACACCCCGCCTGGCCGAACTGCTCCTCCCACAATCGGAACAGCCGGCGAAGCCCGGCGCCGAGGTGGTGTCGTGAGGCAGCTCCGCACCGCGTTCGCGCTGCTGGCGGCGACGCTCTGCACCCTTGCGGGTGTGGCGCTGCCCACATCGACAGCGAGCGCGAGCCCGGACGCGGGCCCGACGACGCCGGCGCCGAAGAAGCTGTTCACGATCCGGGACAGCCGGATCGAGGAGTCGTCGGGGCTGGCGAAGAGCGTCAAGCACCCCGGCGTCTACTGGACCGTGAACGACTCGGGTGACACCGGGCGGGTCTTCGCCGTCGACACCGCGGGCAAGGTGAAGGCCGTGCTCCGTTTCGGCGCGAAGGTGATCGACGTCGAGGCGCTCGGCGTGGACCGGGACGGCACGATCTACATCGCGGACATCGGGGACAACAAGGCGAACCGGGACCAGATCGAGATCTACACGATCCCGGAGCCCGAGACGCTCGAGGACGAGTCGAACGTCAAGTACCACCGGTACGACTTCAAGTACCCGGACGGCGCCCACGACGCCGAGACCCTGCTGATCGAGCCGGGCACCAGCCAGCTGTACATCGTGACGAAGGCGCTGAAGGGCACCGGAGCGATCTACGCGGCACCGCCCGCCCCGTCCCGTGAGGGCACGAACGACCTGACCAAGCTCGCCGCGGCGCCGTCGGGCGTGATCACCGACGGCACGTTCATGCCGGACGGCCAACGCGTCGTACTGCGGACGTACGCCGACGTCACGACCGTGGCGTGGGGCGAGACGCCGAACGCCATCGCCCGCGGCAGCGCGCCGCTGGGGCAGGGGGAGACGGTCGCGGTCGGCCCCACCGACGAGACCGTCCTGGTCGGCAGCGAAGGCCCGAACTCGGCCGTCTACCAGGTCCAGGTCCCCGCGAAGGCCGCCGCCTCCAAGCCGCCCGCGGCCGGCACCACCCCGAAGCCCGGCAGCGCGACCGAGAGCAACAGTTCCAGCTCGGGCAAGAGCAACAACTTCCGCTGGATCATCGTCGGCGCCGCGCTCTTCGCGCTGATCATCACCGTCGTCACGTTCCCGCCCGGCCGCCGCGAGCGCCAGGACCGCCAGGCCGAGAACGCCCGGCTAACAGGCCAGTCGACTTCCACTTCCCGCCGACGGCAACACTCCTGACGCCAACGAACAACCGCCGCCCCCCGGACGGGGAGCGGCGGCTGTGAAGGGCAGCGCTGTTACTTGAGGTTCTCGACCACGTAGTCGATGGCCTGGGTCAGCTTCTCGACGTCGTCCGGGTCCACCGCGGGGAACATCGCGACGCGGAGCTGGTTGCGGCCGAGCTTGCGGTACGGCTCGGTGTCGACGATGCCGTTCGCGCGCAGCGTCTTCGCGACCGCGGTGGCGTCGATCGCGTCGTCGAGGTCGATGGTGCCGACCACGAGCGAGCGGGCGTCGGGGTCGGTGACGTACGGCGTGGCGTACTCCGACTTCTCGGCCCACGTGTACAGCCGGTTGCTGGAGTCCGTAGTCCGGGCGACGCTCCACTCCAGGCCGCCCTGGCTGTTGATCCAGTCGGTCTGCTCCGCCATCAGGAACAGCGTGGCCAGCGACGGGGTGTTGTAGGTCTGGTTCTTGCTGGAGTTGTCGACCGCGGTCGCCAGGTCCAGGAACGCCGGGATCCAGCGGCCGGACGCGGCGATCTCCTCGACGCGCGCGAGCGCCGTCGGGCTCATCAGCGCGATCCACAGGCCGCCGTCGGACGCGAAGCCCTTCTGCGGTGCGAAGTAGTAGACGTCTGCCTCGTTGAGGTCGACCGGCAGGCCGGCCGCGCCCGAGGTGGCGTCGATCGCGACCAGCGCACCCTCGTCGGCGCCCGCGGGGCGCTTGACCGGGGCCATCACGCCGGTGGAGGTCTCGTTGTGCGGCCACGCGTACAGGTCGACACCGGCCTCGGCCACCGCGACCGAGCGGCTGCCGGGCTCCGCCTTCACGATCGTCGGGTCGGCCAGGTGCGGCGCCAGCTGAGCGGCCTTGGCGAACTTCGAGGAGAACTCGCCGAAGCTCAGGTGCTGGCTCTTCTCCCGGATCAGCCCGAAGGTCGCGACGTCCCAGAACGCGGTCGAGCCGCCGTTGCCGAGCACCACCTGGTACCCGTCGGGCAGCTGGAAGAGCTCGGCGACGCCCTCCTGGACGCGCTTCACCAGGTTCTTCACCGGCGCCTGCCGGTGGGAGGTGCCGAGCAGCTTCGCGCCCTCGGTCGCCAGTGCGGCGACGGCTTCCGGACGCACCTTCGACGGACCGGCGCCGAAGCGGCCGTCGGCGGGCTTGAGCTCTGCAGGAATCTGAATCTCGCTGGTCACCAGCGCGTTCCCTTCGTCGTCTGCCAACTAGTAGGCCGACGACGCTGTCAGCGCACCCCATCTTCGCACACCGTCCCCAGCCCGCCCCGCCAAGGTCCACTTTGTGCATCGGATCCGCGCGCCGGGCGCCCCGCCGTACGGATCCGGTGCACAAAGTCGGGCTGAAAGACGGGCTGGGGGCGGCGGGCTACTCGTGCTTGCGGTCGATGGTCTGGGTGCCGGTGAGGAGGGCGACCAGGCCGTCGGGGGTGTCGGTCCACTCGCCGCAGGCGCCGCCGCCCTCGGCCACCTCGAGCGTCAGTTCGGTGCCGTCCATCCGCAGCGCCGGGTGGTAGTACTGCGCGACGCGCTCGGCCTCGCCCTCGATGTAGTGACCGATGAGCGCGCGCCGGAACCGGTCGGTCGTCGTGTTCGGGTTGCTGCCGTGGACCAGCGCGCCGTGGAAGAACAGCACGTCGCCCGGCTCCATCACCACCGGTACGGCAGCCTCGGCCGTCGGCAGCGGGACGGTGACGTCGGTGAAGCTGACCGTGGTGTCGGCCTTCTCCGTGCACAGGATCGGCCACCGGTGCGACCCGGGGACGACCTCCAGGCAGCCGTTCGCCTCGTCGACCCGGTCGAGCGCCATCCAGGCCGCGACGCAGGTCCCGGGATCGGCCTTCAGGTAGAAGTTGTCCTGGTGCAGCGCCTGCCCGCGCGAGCCCGGCGGCTTGAAGTAGATCATCGTCTGCACCGCGTACGGCGACCTGCCGAGCAGCGTCGTCATCACCTCGTCGATGCGCGGGTCGATCATCCACAGCAGCGACTCGTCGTCCCAGCGGTGCATCTGCGCCATCCGCGGGTACCGCTTGAGCGGGTCCCGGTCGGTGGACGTGTGACCCGCGAAGTCGTGCGCCCGCGGCCCGTGCTGCCGGACGTCCATGTAGTGGTCCCGCAGCCGCTCGGCCTCGGCAGGGGAGAACAGCCCCCGCACCAGCGTGTACCCGGTCCGCTCGAACTCCGCCCGATGAACCTCGGCGACGTTGTATGAAACGCTCATGCACGACTCCCGCGAATCTGTCCTAGGATTCCGTCGACTCCAATTTTCCTGCCGAGGCGTGACGCACGGCCACGGACGATCCACGCGAGGAGTTGAACTTTTGTCGCATCGGCTGCGGATCGAGCGGATGACGGCGCCGACCTTCTGGCGCTGCGAGGCGAGCTGGTCCTGGACGTCGCGCCCGCTGTCCGACCACCTGCTCTGGTGTGTGCTGGACGGGCGTGGCGAGCTTGAACTCGCCGGCCGGCGGCGCGAGCTGCGCCCGGGCGTGTGCGCGGTCTTCGAGCCGGGTGACGCGCCGCGGGCAACGCACGACCCGCACCGGCGGCTGCTCGTCTTCGGCATGCACTTCGACGTCGGCCCCGATCCCGGCGTCAGCGCAGGCGTGGCACCTGAGCCTCGCTGGGGCGAGGTGACGGACCGCGAGTTCCTCGGCGTCCTCGCCCGGACCAGCGACGCGTCGTACCGCCGGGGTGACCCGTCCGGCCGGCACCAGGCCGAACTGTGCCTGGAGCAACTGGTCGTGCTGGTCCGGGACGCCGTCCATCACCCGGGCCGCAGCGCGACCGACGCCCCCGTCGACGAGATCGCGAGGCAGCTGCGGCAGGACCCCGGCCGGGACTGGACCGTTGCGGAGATGGCGCGCCGCGCCTCGCTCAGCAGGGCCCAGTTCACGCGTCGTTTCGTCACGCAGCTCGGGATGTCACCCGCGCAGTACCTGATCCAGGCGCGGATGGACCGCGCACACCAGTTGCTCACCGAGAGCGGCATGACCGTCACCGAAACGGCCGCCGCCCTCGGCTACACCGACGTTCCCTACTTCAGCCGCCAGTACAAGCAGCGCACCGGCCGCACCCCGAGCCAGGACCGCTAGGCCCAGGAAGGGTTCCAGCCCTCGACCGAGTCGGCCGGACGCGTCGCCGGGCCCGAGTAGATCGCCGACGGGCGGATCAGCCGGCCGGTGCGCTTCTGCTCCAGCACGTGCGCGCTCCAGCCCGCGGTCCGCGCGCAGGTGAACATCGACGTGAACATCGGCGGCGGCACCTCCGCGAAGTCCAGGACGATCGCCGCCCAGAACTCCACGTTGGTCTCCAGCACCCGGTCGGGACGCCGCTCGCGCAGCTCGGCCAGCGCGGCCTGCTCCAGCGCCTCGGCCACCTCGTAGCGCGGCGCCGCCAGCTCACGCGCCGTACGGCGGAGCACCCGGGCACGCGGGTCCTCGGCGCGGTACACGCGGTGCCCGAAGCCCATCAGCCGCTCGCCCGCGTCGAGCAGACCCTTCACGTACGCGCGGGCGTCGCCGCTGCGCTCCACGCCTTCGATCATCGTCAGCACCCGCGCCGGCGCGCCGCCGTGCAGCGGCCCGGACATCGCACCGACCGCACCGGACAGCGCCGCGGCGACGTCCGCCCCGGTCGAGGCGATCACCCGCGCGGTGAACGTCGACGCGTTCATCCCGTGCTCGGCCGCGGACGTCCAGTACGCGTCGACCGCCCGCACGTGCTTCGGGTCCGGCTCGCCGCGCCAGCGGATCATGAACCGCTCGGTGATCGTGGTCGCCTTGTCCACCTCGCGTTGCGGCACCATCGGCTGCCCGATGCCGCGCGCCGCCTGCGCGACGTACGACAGTGCCATCACGGCCGCGCGGGACAGGTCCTCGCGGGCCTGGACGTCGTCGATGTCGTACAGCGGCCGCAGCCCCCAGGCGGGTGCCAGCATCGCCAGCGCGGACTGGACGTCGACCCGCACGTCGCCGGTGTGCACCGGCAGCGGGAACGGCTCGGCCGGCGGCAGACCCGGCGTGAACGCGCCGTCGACGAGCAGGCCCCAGACATTCTCGAACGGCACCCGGCCGACCAGGTCCTCGATGTCCACGCCGCGGTAGCGGAGCGCCGAACCTTCCTTGTCCGGCTCGGCGATCTGCGTGTCGAACGCGACCACACCCTCCAGCCCGTGCTGCACCTCGGTCCTCGGATCAGACATGCGACTCCCTCGTCCTCGTGTCGGGACACAGGCCCACCAGGAGAGCCCGCGCACCCTGGGCGCTCAGGCAGCATAGTTCTCGGTGACGGCGCGCGGACAGATTTGTGACCGGTTCGGAGGTTCCCGGGGTGGACCGCACCGAGGTCTAGTCTCGCTGCATGACCAAGCCCCTCCCCGCCCTCGGGCTCGTGATCGGCGTCATCGCCACCTACGTCGCCGTGGGTACGGCGTCCTACGCCACCACCCGGCTGACGGTGCGTCTGCAACTGTTCCGCGACAACCTGGGCGAACTGCTGCCCTGGCTCGCGCTGCTGGTCGTCATCGCGGTCGTGCTCGGCCTGCTGATGATGGCGCCGGCGATCGGCGCCGGCGTGACCACCGGATCGGGGCTGCTGCTGACCGTGGTCGGGCTGGCCGTCATGCTGCTGCCGGTGCGGCAGTCGTTCGACCTGGTGAAGCTCTTCCAGTTCCCGGGGTCGCGGTTCGGCTCGTCGTACCTGCTGTTCGACGGCTCGGTCATCCTGCTCGGCATACCGCTGTTGCTGGTCGGCATCCGGCGCTGGAGCCAGGAGGCCAAGCTGGCCAGGCTTCCCAAGCCGGCGGGTCTCCAGGACTCCTCCGGCTACCAGTCGACCTACCCCACGCAGCAGTGGGGCGGCTACCCGGGCCAGCAGCCGTACCAGCCGCCACAACACCCGGGCCAGCAGCAACCACCGCGGTAACTTTCCCGGCGGAGCCCGCATCTGGCTCTGCATGGAAACGCTGATCGCCTACACCTTCGCGAACGACAGCGCGGCGCGGCCCGCTGCCGGCCGTGCGCGCGTGGAGGCGTACTACGGCGCTCTCTGGCGGAACGAGGCCAAACACCAGGGGTACGACGGCCTCACGGTCGGACTGCACATGTGGGACCGCCACGACGGCTCCTGCCTCTGGCCGTCCTGGCATGACACCGGTGACGTCCGCGTGGCCAGTGTGCACGCGCCGCTCGGCTATCAACGGCTGATCGGCGACATCGAGCCGTACGACGCCCCGGCGCACCTCGCGAAGGCGGTACGGCGTACTCCGGCAAGCTTTCTCGACCTGGCGCCGCCGTTCACGATGGCCGTCCTGGATCCCGATGCGGAACGCCTCGACCTGTTCACCGACTCGGTCGGCGTCGGACGGCTGTTCCAGCTGCGGCTGCGCGACGGATGGGTCTGGAGCAATCGGCCCGCCGCAGCCTTGCTCTTCGCGGGCGTGCCCGCCGCGGCAGCGCCCAGGGGCTGGACCTTTGCGGCGGCCTGCGGCTGGTTCATGGACGACAGCACGCCGTACGACGGGGTGCTGACCGTTCCCGGCGCAACACATATCGTTGCCGACGGCTACCGTCAGCAGCGCACCGTCAGCCGGATCGAGACCACCAGTGTCTGGTCGACAGACAACGCGGACACCGCGGACACGGTGGAGGAGACGGCGGCCGCCCTGCAGGACGTGGCGCGATCGGTCGGACGGCTGTGGCCGGGCAGGCCGACGGTCGACCTGAGCGGCGGCCGTGACTCGCGGGTGGTCGCGGGCGCCTTCCTGGCGGCAGGTGTCGACCTGAAGCTGAACAGCTACGACGCGGTCCCCGGCGAACTGGACGTCGCGGAGTCCCTGGTCGAGTTGCTGCCGCAGCCGGTCGAGCACGTCGTGAGCCGGAGGACACCGGGCAAGCCTGCGCCGGCCAAGCCGATCGCCGCACCACCGTCGCTGGAGATGGTCGACCGAGCGTTGCGCTGGCACCGGTACGCCGAGGGGCTGCGGCCGGCCAGCTACCTCTTCCACACTCCGCCGGCATCGCTCGCCGGCGTCGCCCATCTCGCGATCGGCGGCGCGGGCGGAGAGGTGGCGCACGGCCACTTCTACCCGCGCGACGTCCTGCAGCTCGACGCGCTGCCGCTGCAGCCCAAGCTGCAGGCCTTTAGCAACCATCTGCAAGCCCGGCTGGTGCCGGCCGCGGGACCTGCGCACGAAGCACGCTCAGCCGTCGCCGAACAGGTCGACCGGGTCCTGCGGGCCGCGGTCCACGGCGGCATCGAGAACGCGACGATGCTCGACTACTTCTACGTCGTCGAACGCCTGCGCCGCTGGGGTACGACGGGGGAGCGCGCCGGCGTCGTCTCGCCGCTCCTGATCCCGTCGTTCGTCCGGTCGGCCTTCGCGCTCGACCCCGCCCAACGCGTCGAGAACGCCTTGCACCGCGAACTCGTCAGACGGCTTGTGCCCGCGTGGGCCGACGTACCGTTCTTCACTCCGAGTCCGACGGTCAGCACGCGCAGGCGCCCGGCGAAGGTCCGTTGCCTCGCCGACGCAGCTGACCGCGACCTGATCGAGCAATTGCTCCGCCACGTCGAAGGATTCGAGTCGCTCGGCACGCTCTGGGCCGCGTCCGTCGCCGGGGCCAGCTCGGCGGCAGGCGAGGCGACGCTCCGTCAGGCGCTCTGGCGCGCCACTTTCGACCAGCACGTGGCCGAGGTGAACCGGCACATACCGAACGCACCCACCAAAGCTCCAGCAGTCACACCCAAGCCGCCGGCGCCGCGTCGTCGCGGCCCGCTGGTGCGCGCGGTCGGACGCAGCAGGTTGTGGAGGGCCTGTCGGCGAATCCAGCGCGGCCGTCAGTAGGCTCGTGGTTGTGGACCTTGCGGAGATGCGGGAGACGTACGGACTCGGCGAGCTGCTCGAGAGTCAGGTCGCTGCCGATCCGGTCGTGCAGTTCCAGACCTGGCTGGAGCAGGCCAGGGCGGTCGGCCTCGCAGAGCCGAACGCGATGGTGCTCGCGACGGCCGACACGGACGGACGTCCATCGGCGCGGACCGTACTGCTGAAGCGGGTCGACGAGCGCGGGTTCGTCTTTTTCACCAACCAGCAGTCCCGTAAGGCCGACGACCTGGCCGCGAACCCGCACTGCGCCCTGGTGTTCCCGTGGCACGCGATGGAGCGGCAGGTCCGGATCGAGGGCACCGTCTCCAAGCTGCCCGGTGACGAGGTCGACGAGTACTTCGCGAGCCGCCCGCGCGAGTCACAGCTCGGCGCGTGGGCGTCCCAGCAGAGCCAGCCGGTGGAGTCCCGCGAGGAGCTCGACCTGCAGTACGCGTCGTACGAACGGCAGTGGCCGGAGGGCACCGAGATCTCCACGCCGTACTTCTGGGGCGGCTACCTGGTCGCGCCGGAGGCGTTCGAGTTCTGGCAGGGCCGCACCGGCCGGCTGCACGATCGCCTCGCCTACCGCCGTACCAGCTCGTCCTCGTGGGAGCTGCTCAGGCTCCAGCCCTGAGGTTCCTCGCGGAAACCGTGCCGCGACCACCATTGCGCGAACGGACGCGGCGCCCACCAGTTCGCCCGGCCGAGCAGCCGCATCGTCGCCGGCACCAGCAGCGCCCGCACGATGGTCGCGTCCAGCGCGATCGCGATCACCAGCCCGACGCCGATCATCTTCACGAACACGATGCCCGAGGTGGAGAACGCGGCCACCACGATGATCAGCAGCAACGCCGCGCTGGTGATGATCCCGCCGGTCCGCTGCAGCCCGAGCGCGACCGCCTGGGTGTTGTCGCCGGTCCGGTCGTACTCCTCCCGGATCCGGCTGAGCAGGAACACCTCGTAGTCCATCGACAACCCGAACAGGACCGCGAACAGCAGCACCGGGTTGGTCGCGTCCAGGAACCCGGCCGGCGTGAAGTCGAGCAGCCCGGACAGATGCCCGTCCTGGAAGATCCACACCATCGCGCCGAACGCCGCGGACAGCGACAGCACGTTCATCAGCAGCGCCTTCGCCGGCAGCACGAACGAGCCGAAGGCAACGAACAGCAGCGCGAACGTCACCACCACGATGAAGCCGGCCATGTACGGCGCGCGTTCCTTCAGCACGTCGAGCAGATCGATGACGGCGGCCGTCTCTCCGCCCACCTCGACCTCAGTGTCAACAGGCGCCGGCACCGCCCTTACCCCGTGCACGACGTCCCGCGCCGGTAGCTCCTGCGCGGTGTAGTGCGTGTGCACAACAACCGACGCGACCCCGTCTCTGTAACCACCCAGCCGTACATTCTCCACGTCCCGCACCTGCTGCAACGACGCGATGTACGGCGCCAGCGCCGCCGCGGGATCGGTCGGCGCGGCGGAGAACCGCACCGCCGCGTAGATGTCCGACCCGCCGGCTCCCGGGAAGTCGCGCTGCAGCGTCTCGGTCACCGTTCGCGAGGTGGCGCCGGCCGGCAACGACCGGTGGTCCACGCCGCCGAGCTGTGCGCTCAGGAACGGAATCCCCAGCACCAGAAGTACCGGCACGAGGATCAGCACGTAGCGCACCGGACGCCGCATCACGCTGTGCGCCAGCCGGTACCAGGCGCCGTGCTCGGCGGCCGCGCGACGGGTCTTGAAGATCCGCAGGTTGTTGACCCGGTGGCCGAGGACCGCGAGCAACGCCGGCAACGCGGTCAGGGCCGCGAGCATCGCGATCGCCACCGCGGCCGCGCCGCCGTACGCCATCGACTTCAGGAACATCACCGGGAACAGCACCAGGCTGCTGATCGCCACCCCGACGGTCACCCCGGAGAACGCCACCGTCCGCCCGGCGGTCGCCATCGTCGCGGTCAGCGCCGTCTCCACATCGTTGCCGCGAGCAAGCTCCTCGCGGAACCGGGTGACGATGAACAACGCGTAGTCGATGGCCAGCCCGAGACCGATCATCGTGACGATGTTGATCGAGAAGATCGACACGTCGGTGATCGCGGACAGGCCGCGCAGCAGCACGAACGCGCCGAGGATCGCGAGCGCTCCGACGAACAGCGGCAGCGCGGCGGCGACCAGGCCGCCGAACACGACCACCAGCAGTACCAGCACGATCGGTGTCGAGATCGACTCGGCCTTCACGATGTCGTGCTCGGTCTGCGTGTTGACCTCGTCGAAGACCGCGACCTCGCCGCCGACCTTCGTCTCCAGCCCGGCGGGCCCCGTCCGGACCTGCGAGGCGATCCGGTGGAACGTCTCGAGCCGGTCTTCCGGCGTCGCGCCGGCCAGCGTGAGCACGGCGTACGTGCTGTGCTGGTCCTTGGAGACGAAGACCGGTGACTTGGTGCCCCAGTACGTGGCGACCTCGGTCACGTCGGCGGCCGGCAGCCCGGACAGGTGCTGCTCGACCGCTTGCCGGAACGCGGGATCGGCCACGGTCGACGACGGGCTGCGGTAGAGCACGACCACGTCGGTACCGGTGCGGCCGACGTTCTGCTCGATGGTCTTCACGGCGTTCGCGGCCTCGGTGTCCGGCGCGTCGAACCCGCCGTTGGCGAGCGAGCCGAACACACCGGTGCCCCAGGCGAGGCCGAGGACGACGAACAGGCCGGTCAGCGCGAGCACCAGACGGCGCCGCCGGTAGGCGAAATGGCCGAGCGTCTCGAACACGGAACGGTCCCCCAGGGCGTAGATTGAGCGGCAGGAGCTTGAGTGAACAGCGTTAACTGTTAACGGTGTTCACTCTATGCTCGTCCCCTACGGTGATGTCAAGGAGAGTTCTGACGGTGGACAGCCGGGATCGGCGACGCGCGGCGACGGTGGCGGAGATCAAGGCGGCGGCGCGCCGGCTGCTGGTGTCCGGCGGTACGGCGGCGGTCGGTCTGCGGGCCGTGGCCCGTGAGCTCGGCCTCACGCCGCCGGCGCTGTACCGGTACTTCCCGAGCCACGAGGCCCTGATCAGCGCACTGATCGCGGAGCTGTACGACGAGCTGACCGCGGCGCTGATGGACCTGCAGTCCACGGACGGCGAAGTGGATCTCGGCGCCCGGCTGTACCTGCTCGCCAACGGCCTGCGGGACTGGGGCCTGGCGCACCCGGCCGAGTTCGCGCTGCTGTTCGGTACGGCGGTGCCGAGCCCGGACGCGGAGGACCACGAAGAGACCCCCGGGCATCAGGCGGCGATGCGTTTCGGCTCGGTGTTCAAGGAGCTGGTGGCGCAGATCTGGCACTGGAAGCCGTTCCCGTACCCGCCCGACGAGGTGCTCGGGTCCGAGCTGGTCGCGCAGCTCACCCGGGAGTCGGAGCACTTCGGTGGGATGCCGGCCGGCGCGATCTACCTGTCGCTGACCTACTGGACGCGGCTGTACGGCTTGATCTGCATGGAGATCTTCGGCCAGCTGCACTGGGTGCTGCCCGACGCGGCGGCGTACTTCGAGGCGCAGCTGTTCGAGATCGGCCAGGCGCTCGGGCTGGACTGCCCGGCCCCTGAGTAGCGGTCCGGACAGAAAGAAGCCCGCGAGCGCTTCCAGGGACACGACCGGGTGGCCGAACTCTGGGTCAGGCGGACTGGCCTGACTGCCCGCGGGCCCGGTGGCGGCGTTGGATTGGCCGACCACATGCCCACTAACTTGTGGTTGGCGGTTAGCCCGCCGCCACCTCACGAGTCCGATAGCAATTCATGCGTTGGACCACCTCCCTTCGCGTGTACTGCGAACCTACTGCCACGCGGTTCGCCCTTCAACCGTTTTTCGCCCAGGGATGAACCACAATCAGGACATGATCAGACTCGGACTGCCGGCGATCGTGCTGTTGATCGGAACCGCCTGGGTTGCGTGGGCGTCGTACCGCCGGGCCGTGAACGCGGAGCAGGCACTGGCCGAGCTGAACGCCGAACACCGGGCGCTGATGCACGAGGTCAGGGCGCTGGAGCGGGCGGTCGCGGCTGCGGAGCAGGGCCTGCGTACGCTCAGCTCGCATCCGTCGGTGCCGCGGGACGTGGCGGTCACCGCCGACCTGACCCTCGCCGATGTCCGGCGACTCTTGAAAGAACACAAGGAGCTAGACGACTGATGGCAAAGCTGGGGAACGCTGCTGCGGCGATCAAGCCCAAGGGGGGCGGCAGCGGCAAGGTCAAGGTGATCGGATTCCTGATCCTCGCCGTGATCGTGGTCATCGTGCTGTTCAACATCTTCAACTTCGCCAACACCGACGCGAACCGGATCGGCCTGCACTACGGCGGCGGCGTGATCGAGGACAAGAAGTTCAAGTCGGTCGTTCCGCCGGGCTCGACGAACAAGATGATCGGTCCGGGCGACACCCTGTACACGTACCCGATCGACCAGCGCTCGTACATCATCGGCGGCGACGGCGCGGACACCGACGCGGCCGACGAGGTCACCGTGGTCAGCAAGGACAACGTCCGCCTGGGCGTCCGTGTCCAGGTCTACTTCACACTCAACCGCGACAAGGACGTGCTGAAGTCGTTCCACGAGCGGATCGGCCTGAAGACGGACGCGTACGAGGAGCAGGGCTGGAACGACATGCTGCAGAGCTACTTCCGCCCGCAGATCGACCGGGCGCTGTCCGCGGTCGCGACCAACTACGGCTGGGCGGAGCTCTACAACAACGAGAAGATGAAGTCGCAGTTCCAGTCCGCGGCGGCCAAGGAGTTCACCCGGCTGCTCCCGGCCGCGGTCGGCGGCGACTACTTCTGCGGCCCGGGGTACAACGGCAACAACGACTGCGGCGAGCTGTCGTTCACGGTGCAGAAGCCGATGCCGCTGGACAAGGGCATCATCGACGGCCTGGAGGCCAAGCAGCGCGCCGAGCTGGCCCGCGCCACCCAGGAACAGAAGAACCAGCAGGTCCAGGTGGAGCTGCAGTCGGTCCAGCAGCAGGTCAAGCTCCTCGGGCCCAACGGTTACCTGCTGAAGTCCGCGATCGAGTCGGGCAGCGTCCAGTTCATGGTCATCCCGCAGAACGGCAACATCAGCATCCCGGTGCCGACCACGACCAGCCAGCAGCCGACCACGCAGCCCTCGCAGCCGACCACGCAGCCCTCGCAGCCCGCGCGGTGACACGATGAGTGCGCTGCCGTCCCATGTCGAGCTGGTGCAGGGCGTCGTCCTGCCCAAGCCGGTCGGCGCGCACCCGGTGCTCGACTTCGTCAACACCCGGTCCGAGTGGACAGGCAGTGGCCCCGCCCGGACCGAGTGGCTGACGTCGTACGAGGCCTTTCTGATCTGGAACTCGTACGTCGGCCTGCTGTCACCGGCGACCGTGCTCCGCCTGATCGAGCAGGCCGGGGCGGGCGAGGCGGCGCGGCGGCTGCAGGCCACGCTCGACTTCCGTGCCGAGCTGTACGACGTGCTCACCGGGCAGGCGAGCGATCACGCCTTCGAGGCCGCGGCCCGGCTGATCGAGAAGGCCTCCGGCCGACGGCACCTCGCGCGCTCCGAGGGCGGCGCACAGTGGGAGCTGCCCGAGGACCTGGAGCTCCCGCTGCACAACCTCGCCGTCCGGGCCGGTGAGCTGCTCACCGGCCAGGACCGCGCGCACGTCCGTACCTGCCCTTCGTGTGGGTGGCTGTTCCTCGACCCGCGGGGCCGTCGCCGCTGGTGCTCGATGGCGACCTGCGGCAACCGCGCGAAGGTCCGCGCCCACGCCGCCCGCACAGCAGCTAGTTGAACGCCGCCGGGTCGACCGTGATCCACGTGTGCTTCGCGCGGGCCAGGACGCGGCCGTCGGCGTCGTACAGGGTGCTGGCGGTGTAGGTCTTGCGGCCGTCCTCGCCGAGGTAGCGGCCGAGCGCGACGCACTCCTCGCCGGCTTCCGGCCGGGCGTCGACGCAGGCGGTGAGCTGGCCGAGCACGGACGGGCGTCCCTCGAGGTCGATCGTCCAGCCGCCCGGGCAGTCCAGAGCTGCCCACAGGAACACCTCGTCGACCAGGCCGTCGGTGGCCAGATCCGCGGCGGGCGTCCACGTGCACGCCGTCCGGCCGTCGCCGATCGGTCCGGGCTTCAGCTGCAGGCCCTGCCGGTTGGACGGCCCGCAGACGAAGCAGGTCGGGAACGGGTGGCCGTGCAACCCGCGGTACGACGCCTCGGCCGCGCGGGCCTCGTCGGGTCGCACCGGATCGATCGTTGCGTCGGCGAGGAAATCGCTGTCGATCGGTACCGCTTCCGCGACCACGGCGTCACCGTCCGTGAGCTTGCCGGCCGTCAGTTCCAGGTCCTTCTCCAGCGGCGGCGGCATCCGCAGGGTCACCTTCGGGACCGACTCCGCCCCGAGTTCCGCTGCGAATGCGGTCCCGACCCGGCCGGCGACGTACCCGCCGTTGCCCGACCGCTCCGGCCCCTGGAACCGCCGCTCGACCCGCACCAAAGTCATGGCTCGCGAGCATAAGGCACTCACAGTTTTCACTCGTTCGCGCACGGGCTGTGGTGGAGGTGTGAAGGAAGAGGTCGATGGGAAGAAAAGGGTTTCAGAGAAATCTGAGGATTTCTCGGGACAAGTGAGCTGAGCCCTCCAGTTCAAACGACCGTTTGAACTATGCTGACTGCAGGCTACTGCGCGTGAGCAGGTGGGGTGCCTGCGCGAGCAGTAGCCGGGGGGAAGGAGAACTCTGTGGAGACACCGGTCGAGACGACCAGGGAGAGGTTGCTCAACGTCGCCGAGCAACGGTTCGGTGAGGGGGGCTACGAGGGAACGTCGCTGCGGGCCATCACGGTCGCGGCAGCCGCGAACATCGCGGCGGTCAACTATCACTTCGGTTCGAAGGAAGCTCTGCTGCGCGCCGCCGTGTCTCGAGCGATGGCCCCGGTCAACGCCGAACGCCGGCGCCGGCTGGACCAGTTGGAGGCCGGCGGGTCGCCGGCGCCGGAGGCCCTGATCCGGGCCTTCGTCGAACCCGGCCTGGAACTGGTGCTGCGCCGCGGTGAGCGTGGCGCCGTGGTCGCGCGGTTCATCGGCCGGATCGCCTTCGATCCGAGCCGGCGGATCCGGGAGCTGTACGCGGCCGAGTCGGAGCCGATCGAGAGCAGGTACCTGGCGGCCCTGCAGCAGGCACTGCCGCAGGCGTCACCCGACGCCGTCGCCTTCGGGTACGCGAACATGCTCGGCCTGCTCGCGCTGCACCAGTCGCAGGCCCTGTCCCCGACGCCGGGTGCCGCCGGCCCCGAGGATCCGGGCAAGCTCGCGGAGAACCTGGTCACCTTCCTGGTGGCCGCGTTCGACCACGGACTGGGTTCCTGACGCCGGAATCGACGGGACCACGTGCGCATTGGTCCGGGTGAGTTTTGTCCGGGTTTTGCTCATGGATGTTCGGACTGCCGGGTAACGCTGCATAATGGCGCTCCGTGGACCCCTGTGAAGTCGTGGTTGCCGTCGACCTCGGTGGAACCCGGATGAAGTGCGGCCTGGTCGCCGCGGACGGTGCCGTGCTGCACCGCGAGACCAGGCCGACGCCCCGGGCCGACGTACGTGACGGCGGCCGCGCCGTGCTCGACGCCCTGCTGGAGACCGTCGTCGAGCTCAGCCAGAAGGCGACCGCGGAGGGGCATCGCGTGCGCGCCATCGGTGTCGTCGTGCCCGGTGTGATCGACGCCGAGCACGGCACCGTCGGCGCCGAGAACCTGGAGTGGGTCGGGACGCCGGTGCTCGCCGAACTGAAGGCGGCGGTCCGGTCGACGGGCGGCGACGACGTGCCGATCGTGCTGGCCCACGACGTCCGCGCCGGCGGGTACGCCGAGCTGCGCCAGGGCGCCCTGGCCGGTACCACGAACTCGATGTTCCTGCCGCTCGGCACCGGGATCGCGGCCGCGATGATCGTCGACGGCTCGCTGGTCAGCGGCGACGGGTACGCCGGTGAACTCGGCCACTCGAAGTTCATCCACGGCGACGCCGCCGAGCTCTGCGCCTGCGGTCAGTGGGGCTGCCTCGAGACAGTCGCGTCCGCGGCGGCCCTGGCCCGGCGGTACGCCGCCCGCACCGGGAGGACCGTCGACGGCGCCCGCGAGGTGATGGAACTGCTCGCGGCCGGGGACCCGGACGCCGCGCAGGTCTGGCAGGACGCTCTGGCCGCGCTCGTCGACGCGCTGGTTCTCTACACGACTCTGGTCGCGCCGACCCGGATCGCGATCGGCGGCGGTCTGGTGGGCGCCGGCGAGACGCTGCTGCAGCCGCTGCGCGAAGGTGTGCATGCGCGCCTGACGTTCCAGCGCGAGCCCGAGATCGTGGCGGCGGTGCTGGGCGAGGAAGCCGGCATGCTCGGCGCCGCGCTGATGGCTTGGGACCGCGCTGAGGAGGCTTCGTGACCACGTACCGCGTGGGCCGTGTGGTGACGCCGGACGACGTTCTGGAGAACGCCTGGATCCAGGTGGACGGCGAGGACATCCGCGCGTTCGGCCGCCGGTCCGAAGGGATGCCGGCCGACGGCAAACGGCCCGAGGACCTCGGCGACGTGACCGTCGTCCCGGGGTTCGTGGACATCCACACGCACGGCGGCGGCGGGTCGACGTACTCGACCGTCGATCCCGAGGAGGCGCGCAAGGTCGCGGCCTTCCACGCCAAGCACGGGACGACGACCACGCTCGCCAGCCTGGTCACGGCGCCGCTCGACGAGCTGGTCGCGCAGACAGCCTGCCTGGCGGAGCTGATCGCCGACGGCGTGATCGCGGGCGTCCACCTCGAGGGGCCGTTCCTGTCCGAGGCGCGCTGCGGTGCGCACGAGCCGTCGCTGCTGCGGCCGCCGCTCGAGGACGACGTCGCGAAGGTGCTGAGCGACGCGGTGAAGATGGTGACGATCGCGCCGGAGCTCGAGAACGGGCTGGACGCGATCCGTCAGGTCGTCGACGCCGGCGCGGTCGCCGCCCTCGGGCACACCGACGCGACGTACGAGCAGATGGTCGCGGGCGCCGACGCGGGCGCGACCGTGGCGACCCACCTGTTCAACGGGATGCGGCCGTTCCATCACCGCGACCCCGGCCCGGTCGGCGCCGCGCTGAACGACGAGCGGCTGCTGCTCGAGGTGATCAACGACGGCATGCACCTCGACCCGCAGGTCGTCCGGGTCGCGCTCGCCGCGGCCGGTGTGAACCGGATCGCGCTGATCACCGACGCGATGATGGCGACCGGCATGCCGAACGGCCGGTACCACATCGGCAGCCTCGCGGTCGACGTCAAGGACGGCCTGGCGACGCTGGCCCACGGCTCGCACTCGATCGCCGGCAGCACGCTGACCATGGACGTCGCGTTCCGGAACGCGGTCAAGGCCGGGGTGTCGCTGGTGGACGCGTCGCGGATGGCCTCGACGACGCCGGCCCAGACGTTCGGCTGGTACGACGTGGGCTCGATCGAGACCGGGAAGCGGGCCGACCTGGTGCTGCTCGACGACGAGTACGCCGTCCAGAAGGTGATGCGGGCCGGGTCGTGGCTGGACTGATCGGCACCGTCACCCTCAACCTCGCGCTGGACGTCACCTACGAGGTCGACGAGTTGCGGGTCGGCGGCAGCCACCGGGTGGACCGGATCCGCAGGCGCGCGGGCGGGAAGGGCGTGAACGTCGCGCGCGTCGCGGCGACCCTCGGGCACCAGGTGCTGGTGCTCGGATTCGTCGGCGGCGTCACCGGTGAGCTGGTCGCCGAGGAGCTGTTCGACGCCGGGCTGACCGCGCTGCTCACCCCGATCGCCGGCGAGACCCGCCGTACCGTCGCCATCGTCAACGATGTGGACGGGGACGCGACGATCTTCAACGAGTCCGGGCCGTCGGTGACCGCGGACGAGTGGCGCGCGTTCGGCGACCGGATGCCGTGGGGCCGGCTCGGCGTGCTCGCCTGCTCGGGCAGCCTGCCACCGGGACTGCCGGCCGACGCGTACGCCGAGATCGCGGTGCGCGCCCGGCATCACGACGTCCTGACCGTGATCGACGCGGGCGGTGACGCGCTGAGCGCCGCGGCCCGCGCCGGTGCGGTGGTGCGCGCGAACGCGGCCGAGCTGCGTGCCGCCATCGGTGACGTCGAGGTCGAGGAGGGCGCGTCCGAGCTGGTCGCGCTCGGCGCGACCGCGGCCGTGATCACGGACGGGCCTCGCGGCATGGTTGCTGCGAGCAACAAGGGTGTTTGGCGGGCGCTGCCGGTGAAGACCGTCCGCGGCAATCCGACCGGCGCCGGCGACGCGTGTACGGCGGTCGTCGCCGCGGCGATCGCGGAGTCGCCCGAGCCCGACTGGTCCGTCGTCCTCAAGTCCGCGGTGGCGGCGTCCGCCGCCGCGGTTCTGACGCCCGTTGCCGGCGACATCGATCTCGCCGCCTACCGGCGTTGGCAGCCTCAAGTGACTGTGAATTAGGAGAACTCATGCCGTTGGTATCCGGTGCCGAGGTCGTGCTGGCCGCCGCCAAGGCTGGCCGTGGGGTCGGCGCGTTCAATGTGATCCAGCTGGAGCACGCGACCGCGCTGATCGCGGGCGCCGAGCAGGTCGGTGCGCCGGTGATCCTGCAGATCAGCGAGAACGCGGTGAGGTACCACGGCGCGCTGAAGCCGATCGGCGTCGCGACGCTCGCTGCGGCCGCCGCGTCCTCGGTGCCGGTCGTCGTGCACCTGGACCACGCGATGGACCGGGACCTGGTCACGGAAGCCGTGCAGCTCGGGTTCACGTCGGTGATGTACGACGCGTCGAAGCTCGAGTACGCCGACAACGTCGCCGCGACCAGCGAGGTCACCGCCTTCTGTCACGACCACGGGGTGTTCGTCGAGGCCGAGATCGGTGAGGTCGGCGGCAAGGACGGCGTGCACGCGCCCGGTGCCCGCACCCGCCCCGACGAGGCCGTCGCGTTCGCCGAAGCCACCGGTGTGGACGCGCTCGCGGTGGCCGTCGGCTCCTCCCACGCGATGACCGAGCGGACCGCGACGCTCGACTTCGAGCTGATCGGCCGCCTGCACGAAGCGGTCGCCGTACCGCTCGTCCTGCACGGGTCCTCCGGTGTCGCGGACCCCGACCTCACCCGCGCGGTCGAGGCCGGCATGACCAAGGTCAACATCGCCACCCACCTCAACAACGTCTTCACCGACCAGGTCCGCCAGGTTCTCGCCGACAACCCGAAGCTCGTCGACACCCGCAAGTACCTGGGCCCCGCCCGCGACGCGGTAGCAGCCGAAGTCGCCCGCCTCCTCGGCGTACTGAAGGCGGTCTGAAGCCGGTCTAGAGGGTCGCGCTGCCGCGGGTCCAGTGGGCGCGGAGGTCGTCGCGGGCGCGCTGCACCTCGGCGCGGGCGGCCGGGTCGGGGACCTCGAAGTCCTCGATCAAGCGGGTGAGCGCGAGCTCCAGGGCCGCGACCAGCGCGTCCTCCTCGGTGAGGTCGGCCTCGGCCACGCCGCGCAGGCCGGCCGCGAGCGCGGTGAGCCCGGCCCGCTCCTGGTCGGTGAACCGCACCTGGATCTCGGTCCTGGTGTCCACGCTGTCCTCCTCGACGGTTGGTACAGTCATGGTGCAGTGCAACGACCGTGTTGCACAAGAGTGAGGGG
The DNA here is from genome assembly GCF_040680955.1 of Kribbella sp. NPDC051936. NCBI lineage: Bacteria > Bacillati > Actinomycetota > Actinomycetes > Propionibacteriales > Kribbellaceae > Kribbella > Kribbella sp. NPDC051936. Next base: position 23,554 of record NZ_JBFAXS010000014.1, read on the forward strand.
CCGCGGATGACGGTGGCGGTGGACGAGACGCTCAGGACGGCGACCATCGCCGTCCTGGCCGAGCACGGCTGGTCCGGTGTGACCCTGGAGCGGGTCGCGGAGAAGGTCAGGCGGTCCCGGGTCACCCTTTGGCGCCAGGGACTGACCGTCGAGACCCTGCTGGACTCGCTGCTCGACGCGCTGGCCGACGACTACCGGGACACGATGTGGCCGGTGCTGGCCGGCTCCGGGACCGGGCGCGAGGGCCTGGTCCGGACGCTGGAGGCGTTGTTCGACGTGATCGACCGGCATCTGCCGCTGATGCTGTCGTCGGATCTGGTCTTCCACCAGGAGCAGGCACGCAACGGGCCGGTCTCGTTCCTGGATCCGTTCGAGCGGTTCCTCCGCGAGGGCGAGATCGACGGCACGCTGCACCCGCACGGGCGGGTCAGCGACGTCGCCGAGGTGCTGATGGTGTCGGCGGCCTTCACCTACGTGCACATGCGCGGCCGGCACCACTGGTCGCGGTCCCGGGCCCGGCGCCTGACGCTCGACCTGGTGCTCCGCGGCGTCGTCGAAGCGTGAAACATGCCTGTTGCATTTTCTGCAACGAGCATGTTTCACTGGCGGCATCGACAACCGTTTCTCGCTGGAGGCCGCCATGACACTTCCGTACGCCGAACCGCTGGTTCGCCTCGAGCCGCAGCCGCGGGTGATCCCGGAACCGCCCCGCGTCGGTGAACCCGGCGGACCGCACTGCGGTCTGTGCGACTGGCTCGCCGACTTCGAGCACTCCGAGCACGAGCCGCCGATCTGGTACGACGACAACTGGGCGCTGTGCCGCGCGACCGGAGTCACCATCCCCGGGCTGGTGTGGCTGGCCAGCCGCGGCCACCACGACTCGTTCGCCGACCTGCCCGACGACGTCGCGCAGAGCTACGGCCCGGTCGTCGCCCGGATCGAGCGGGCGATCCTGTCCGTCGGCGACATCGCCCGCGTCCACGTCTACCGCTGGGGCGACGGCTCCGCGCACTTCCACGTCTGGTTCTACCCGCGTCCGCTCGGCATGCTGGAAGCGCGCCGTGAGATGCTCCCGCTGTGGGCGGAACTGATGCCCGAAGCTCCGAAGGAGGCCGTCGCCGATGCCGAAGCCAAGATCGCGGCGGCAATGGCGGCGGGCATCTGACGTGAACAACGCCCAGCACGAGCAGCGCCGGCCCGACCCGGGGCAGGCCAAGTCCGGCACGGACCGGCAGGCGTCCCCGGCCGGCGCCGGCTTGGCGCGGCGGTTGGGGCTCGGGGACGCGGTGCTGATCGGGCTGGGGTCGATGGTGGGGGCCGGGGTGTTCGCCGTCTGGTCACCCGCTGCTCGCGCGGCCGGCTCCGGCCTGCTGATCGGTCTCGTGATCGCCGCGGTTGTTGCCTACTGCAACGCGGTGTCGTCGGCGCAACTGGCGGCGGTCTACCCGGTGTCAGGCGGGACGTACGTGTACGGCCGCGAACGCCTCGGCGAGTGGTGGGGGTTCGCGGCCGGCTGGTGCTTCGTGATCGGGAAGACCGCCTCGTGCGCCGCGATGGCACTGACCTTCGCCACCTACGTTACGGACATCAACTGGTTGCGCCGGCTGATCGCGCTGGCGGCGGTCCTCGCGCTCGCGGCCGTCAACTACCGGGGCGTGACCAGGACGGCGCGCCTCACCAGGATCCTCGTCACCTGCACCCTCGCGATCCTCGCCCTCGTGCTGGTCGTCCTGTTCACCGGTGCGCCGCAGCAGCACGCGACGGCCGGCGCCACGCCGTACGGCGTCCTGCAGTCGGCGGGCCTGCTGTTCTTCGCGTTCGCCGGCTACGCGCGGATCGCGACCATGGGGGAGGAGGTCCGCGAACCGGCGCGCACCATCCCGCGAGCGATCACGATCGCGCTGGTCATTGCCATCGGCATCTATCTCGCGGTCGCCCTGGCGCTGCTCCGCTCCGGCGACCCCGCGTCGACCGCGGCGCCCCTCGCAGCCGCGGTCGACGGGGCCGGTGCGGTCTGGGCGGTACCGGTCGTCCGGATCGGTGCCGCGCTCGCCAGTCTCGGCGCCCTGCTCGCCCTGATCGCCGGCGTCGGCCGCACCGCGCTCGCCATGGCCCGCAATCGCGACCTGCCGTCCTGGCTGGCCGCCGTCCATCCCCGCTACCAGGTCCCGCACCACGCCGAGCTCGCGCTCGCCGTGGTGGTCGGGATCCTGGTGCTCAGCACCGATCTGCGGGGCGTGATCGGCTTCTCGTCCTTCGGTGTCCTGCTGTACTACGCGATCGCGAACGCCTCCGCCTTCACCCAGCCGGCCGAGCAGCGCCGCTGGCCGCGGGCCGTCAACGTGCTCGGCCTGACCGGCTGCGTCGTGCTCGCGGTCACCCTGCCCTGGACGTCGGCGCTCGTCGCCGCGGCCTTCCTCGCCGCGGCCCTGGTGGTACGGCGGTTCACGACAGGTCGCGCCGGATCCGCCAGAAGCTGAACCCGCACAGCAGCAACGCCAGCCCCAGGAACAACCCGAACTCACGCCACTGCAGATTCCAGAACGTGTTCGCCGTGTAGTACCGCACGTGCTGCCGGTACCCCTCGTCGGCGAGCCGGTGGTAACACGCGCTCCGATCCGCCGGGCTCGTCCCCTGCTGGGTCATCCCGGGCGGCACGGGCGCGCAGTCGATCACCCAGGACGGCAGCGTGCTGACCGCCTTGCCGGACTTGTCCACGGTCTCGTCCGACAGCTTCCAGGCGCCGACCGCCCCGGTCGCGACCTCGAGCTCCTTCACCTGCGGACTCGGCCCGTCCCCGGTGAGCCCGAAACCCCGGACGTTCTCCGCGGTCGCGACGATGTACTTGTCCGTCGGCTCGAGCAGATGCGGCCGGATCAGTGTCGGTGTGAGGATCTGCACCAGGATCACCACGGTCAGAGTGACCGCGAGGGCGACCACGGTACGCCGGATCACGAGCCCCGCCGCGACACCGAAAGCGAACGCGAACGCGGCGTACCCCACCGGGACCGGCCCGCGGCCGGAGAAGACCGACGGGAACATCCGGGGGAGGTAGGTGTTCGAGTCCTGCCCGGCGTTGATCGCGCTGTCGATCGGGTCGGACCACCAGGTCACCGCCAGGCTGAGCAGCCCGGTGATCGCGATCGCGGCGCCTCCGGCCAGGCCCAGCTTGGTCGCGAGCCAGCGCCTCCGGCCGATGCTCTGGCTCCACACCAGCCGGTACGTGCCGGTCTCGAGTTCCCGCGCGACCAGCGGCGCTCCCCAGAACGCTCCGATCACCGGCGGAGCGGCGTACAGCAGGATCTGGCCGATCCAGTACAACAGTGGGTTGAGCCGTTGGAAGCCGAGGTTCTGGATGAACGAGGTGGTGAGCCGCCGGTAATCGTCGGCGAGCCCCGGTCCGGTGATCGCGAGCGTGATGCCGGCCGCGAGGATCACCGCGGCGACCACCAGGAACTGGACGCGGAACTGCCGCCATGTCAGCCAGATCATCGCTGCACCTCCAGCGCCGGGCGCTCGGGCTGGACGTCGCGGCCCATGTAGGCCAGCACCAGGTCCTCGAGCGTGAGTTGGGTGACCGTCCAGGCCGGATCCAGGATCGGCCTGTCGGTCCGGATCAGATACGTCGACTGCCGGTCGGTGTGGCTCGCGGTCACGACGTGCTGATCGCGCGGCAGATCCTTCTGGTCGCGCCGCGGCCCGGTCAGCCGGAAGTGAGTCGCGAGCAGCGTGTCGATCTCGCCGCTGACCTGGACGCGGGACTCCACCAGCACGACCAGGTAGTCGCAGGCCCGCTCCACGTCGGAGACCAGATGCGAGGACAGCACCACACTCAGCTCCTGCTCGGCGACCGCCTCCATCAGGTCCTGGAGGAACTCGCGCCGGGCCAGCGGATCCAGCGCGGCCACCGGCTCGTCGAGGATCAGCAACTCGGGGCGCTTGGCCAGGCCGAGCGTCAGCGCGAGCTGTGCGCGCTGACCACCGGACAGCCGCCCCGCCCGCTGCTTCGGATCGAACCGGAGGTGCTGGATCCGTTGCTGTGCAAGGGATTCGTCCCACGCGGGGTTGAGTCGCGCGCCGAGCCGCAGATGGTCCGCGACACTCAGCCGGCTGTACGTCGGCGTGTCCTGCGCGACGTACCCGACCTTGGCCTGCTGCGTCCCCGCGGCCGCTCCCAGCACCTCCACTGATCCGGCGCTCGGCGTCAGCATCCCCACCGCCAGATTCAGCAACGTGCTCTTACCGGCCCCGTTCGGCCCGACCAGCCCGACGACATGCCCGGCCGGCACCTCCAGATCACAATCGGTCAGCGCCCACCGCCGCCCGTACTTCTTCCCCAGCCCCTGGGCTCGCACAACCGTGTTCACGCTATGTCCTCCTGAGCGGCGGACCGAAAGGTGGTCAGGAACAGGGCCTCGATGCTTTCGTCGTCGAGGCCTGCTTTGCGGGCCTTGGCCAGCCAGCGGCGGAGGTCCTGGCGGAGGGGGCCGTGGGCGGCGAGCGTGTTGTCGGTGAGTGTGCGGGTGACGAACGTGCCGCGCCCGGGCCGGGCCTGGACCAGGCCCTCGTGCTCCAGTTCGCGGTACGCCTTGAGCACAGTGTTCGGGTTGATCGCCAGCGCCGCCACCACGTCCTTCACGGTCGGCAGCTGGTCACCCTCCCGCAGCAGTCCGAGCCGCAGCGCGTTCCGGACCTGCTGAACGATCTGCTGGTACGGCGAGACCCCCGACCGGCCGTCCAGATGGAACTCGATCATCCATAACCCCATTCATCTAGGTAACTAGCACTATAGATGTGCAGGGCAAGTGGACGTCAAGGGGCGGACGCGCAGCACTCACCAACCGCGCGGACCGCGGGGGTGCTGAGCGTGAGGTGAGCCGCCGAGCGGCGGTTGACGAGTGCCGGCGGTCCGCGTCAGCGGATCGCGTCGTAGCGGCGAAGGGATTCCTGGCGCGCCTCGGCATGATCGACGACAGGAGCGGGATATCCGTCGGCGCCGCCGTGCTTCCACGGCTCGTGCGCGGCCTTGCCCGCGAGGTCCCGCAACTCCGGGACCCACCGCCGGACGTACTCGCCCTGCGGGTCGAACTTCAGCCCCTGCGTGATCGGGTTGAAGATCCGGAAGTACGGCGCCGCGTCCGCGCCGCAGCCGGCCACCCACTGCCAGTTCAGCGAGTTCGATGCGAGATCGCCGTCCCGCAGCGACTGCATGAACCACCGGGCGCCGTGCTTCCAGTGCACGTGCAGGTCCTTCACCAGGAACGACGCGACGACCATCCGCACCCGGTTGTGCATGAACCCGCTCCCGGCGAGCTGCCGCATGCCCGCGTCGACGAACGGGAAGCCGGTGCGGCCTTCGCGCCACGCGTCGAACAGCTCGTCCGGTTCGTCGTACTGCATGTTGTCGAACTCGGACCGCAGCGGTTTCCACGCGGCGTGCGGGTTGCGGGACAACAGGTCCGCGCAGAACTCGCGCCAGGCGAGCTCGCGCGCGTACGCCTTCGCGCCGTCGCTGCGCCGGCGGGACAGGTCCGCGAGCATTGTCCGCGGGTGGATCTCGCCGTACTTCAACGGGATCGACATCCGCGACGTGCTGTCGAGGTCGGGCCGGTCGCGCTGGTCGTCGTACTCCGCGACGCTCTCGAGGTAGTTGTTCCAGTGCTTCAGCGCCGCCTGCTCGCCGGCGCCGTCCGCGTCGCCGTCCGGCAGGTCGTCGCCGTCGGCCTGCACCCAGGTCACCTTCGGCGGCGCGTCGACGGGCTTGCGCCACCCGTGCTCGAGCCAGGCCTTGAAGTACGGCGTGAACACCATGTACGACCGGCCCTGCTGGTTCAGCACCCGCCCGGGCGCGATCGCGTACGGCGAGCCGGTGCGCACCAGCGGACAGTTCAATGCGGCTTCAACTTCTCGGTCGCGCTGCTGCCCGTACGGCGCGTAGTCGGCGGCGATGTGGACGCCGGCCGCCCCGACCTCCTCCGCAAGGGCCGGGACAACGGTTGCCGGATCGCCCTTCCGCAGCACGAGCCGGCCGCCCATCGACTTCGACAGGCTGCGCAGCGACGCGGCCAGATGCTCCCGCCGCGGGTCGCCGGATCGCTCCCAGAGCAACGGATCCAGGACGAAGACGCCAAGAACCCGGCCGTCGCCGGCGGTCACCGCGTCCAGGAGCGCGGGGTTGTCCGTCAACCGGAGGTCTCGCCGGAACCACATCACCGATGTCATCGAGCTCATCCTGCACCGGTACCCAGCCGGAATTGGGTAAGGCTTGCCTCAATAGGTGAGAATGGTTGTCGTGAGCGACCTGATCGATACCACCGAGATGTACCTGCGGACCGTCTACGAGCTGGAAGAAGAAGGCATCGTGCCGCTGCGGGCGCGGATCGCCGAGCGGTTGCACCAGTCCGGCCCGACGGTCAGTCAGACGGTCGCGCGAATGGAACGCGACGGTCTGATCAAGGTGGAGGGCGACCGCCACCTGGAGCTCACCGACGTCGGCCGCAAGCAGGCGGTCCGGGTGATGCGCAAGCACCGCCTGGCCGAGCGGCTGCTGGTCGACGTGATCGGGCTCGAGTGGGAGGACGTGCACACCGAGGCCTGCCGCTGGGAGCACGTGATGAGCGACGCGGTCGAGCTGCGGCTGCTGCAGCTCCTCGGCAACCCGACCGAATCGCCGTACGGGAACCCGATCCCCGGCCTGGAGGAGCTGCAGAAGGACCACCAGGTCAGCGACATCGGGGACTTCCGGATCGGCGTCGAGCCGCTCGACCAGGTCCTCGACGCCGCGACCGGCGAGAGCGTGCGGGTGCTGGTGCGGCGGATCGCCGAGCCGGTGCAGACCGACGACGGCGCGATGGCGGTGCTGCGCAAGGCCGGGGCCCTGCCGGGCCGCGAGGTCGACTCCACGCTGGACGCCGAGGGTGTTCTGGTCGGCAGCCGCGAGGCCGGCGGCGTGATCAGCGACGAGACCGCCGGGCACATCTTCGTCAGCCGCGTCTGACAGTCCCACCTGGTCAACTCTCTGTTAACGCAGTGCACCCGATGCGGCACGTCGGGTGTACTGCGGGTAGCGTCGGGCCGCGATGTCTGAGAATCCTGTCGACTGGCCGCAGTACCTGCGGGAGTTCCATACCGCCACCCCGGGCAGCACCGAGGCGTTGCTGTCGCGTGCGGTGGCCGGCGACCACACGCCGTACCGCTGGCTCGTCCGCGCCGTCTCCGGCGAGGCGCGCAGGGTGCTCGACCTCGCCTGCGGCAACGGCCCGGTGGCCCGCGAGCTGTACGGGCGGTGGGTGGTCGGTGTCGACAACAACGCCGCCCAGCTCGAGGGCGCGCCCGGCCCGAAGGTACAGGCGGACGCGCTGCATCTGCCGTTCGCGAACGAGGTCTTCGACGTCGTCACCTGTTCGATGGGCCTGATGGTGCTGCAGCCGCTGCCGGAGGTGCTCGCCGAGGCGGCCCGGGTGCTGCGGCGCGGCGGCGTCCTGGCCGCGATCGTGCCCGCCGTACGGCCGCTGCGGCGGGGCGACATCCGCACGCTGAGCGGTCTGACAACACGCTTGCGCTCGACGCCGCAGTTCCCGGCCGGTGGCGAGATCACCGAGCTGAAGGATCAGCTGAAGCACGCCGGGTTCGACGTGATGGAGAGCCAGCGCGAGCGGTACGTGTACATGATCCACAGCCGCGACGACGCCACACGCCTCGTCAACGCCCTGTACCTGCCGGGGACGCCGGACGCCCGCCGGGACACCGCCGCGGCCTGGCTCGCCGACCGCGCCGAGTCCAAGGACGGCCTCGAGGTCGCGATTCCGATCCGCCGGATCACCGCGATGCGGACCAAGGTGGCACTCGCCACCTCCTGACGGCCGCCAGTCGGTACCGTGTGCTCGTGAGTGCGCTGCGCTGGTCCGTCCGGACGCTCGACCGGGCGCTCGACGGTGAGACGGTCTACCGCGAGCTGCTGGCCGGCGAACCGGTCGCGTTCTGGCTCGACGGCAGCCTGACCGACCGCGCGCCCCGGCGGATCTCGGTCCTCGGGACGACGGCCGGCGCCGACGTCGTGGTCCGGGACGTGGCCGACGGCGACGTCTTCGCCGAGCTGAACGAGCTGCTCGCGGCCCGGGCCACGGAGCCGCCGCCCGAGCTGACCGGGCTGTTCTGCGGCGGGTACGTCGGATACTTCGGCTACGAGCTCAAGGCCCTGACCGGGGGCGCGGCCGCGCACGAGGCCTCGACCCCGGACGCGCTGTGGATCTGGGCGGACCGGTTTCTGGTGATCGACCACGACCGCGACCTCACGTACCTGGTCGCGGTGGACGGCGGCGAGGACTGGCTGGACCGGGCCGAGGAGGCCGCGTCGAACTGGTGGATGGGCAGCGTCGACGTCCCGGCGATCGCCCGGATGGATCTCGAGGCGCACCTGGAGCAGGACCGGGCGACGTACCTGGCCGGTATCGCGCGCGTCCTGGCCGAGCTCGAAGCCGGCCAGACGTACGAGGTCAATCTGACGAACCGGATCCGCCTGCCGGCCGTGCCGGACCCGTTCGAGTTCTTCCGCTGGCAACGGTCCGCGAACCCGGCGCCGTACGCCGCCTTCCTCAGGTACGGCGATCTCGCCGTGGCCAGCTCGTCGCCGGAGCGGTTCCTGACCGTGGACGCGGACGGGTGGGCCGAGTGCCGGCCGATCAAGGGGACCGCGCCACGCGACCTCGACCCGGCGCAGGACCAGCTCGCGGCGAAGGCGCTGGCCGAGGACGACAAGACCCGCGCCGAGAACCTGATGATCGTCGACCTGATCCGCAACGACCTCGGCCGGGTCAGCGTGCCGGGGACCGTGACGGTTCCGCAGCTGATGCAGGTCGAGAGCTACCGCACCGTGCACCAGTTGGTGACGACGGTGCGCGGGCGGCTGCGCGACGGAGTGACCGCGGTCGACGCCGTCCGGGCGTGCTTCCCGCCGGGCTCGATGACGGGCGCGCCGAAGATCCGCACCATGCGGATCATCGACGAGCTCGAGTCGAGTGCGCGCGGGGTGTACTCGGGCGCGCTCGGCTACCTCGGCGTGGACGGGCGGGCGGATCTCAGCGTGGTGATCCGGACGGCGGTGCTGACGCCGGACGAGACCGTGGTCGGGGCGGGTGGTGCGATCGTGCTCGATTCCGACCCGGTCGCGGAGTACGAGGAAATGGTGCTGAAGGCACTGGCTGCCGTCGGCGGACAAGGTGGGGGAGAATGACGGAACTGCAGGTGGCGGACTCGTTCCTGGTTGCCAATGGCAAGGTTCGGGGGCTGGAACTGCATCGGGAGCGGTTCGTCCGGTCGTGTGCCGCGGCGGGGGTGGCCGCGGACCGGTTCTGGGACGAGCAGATCGGGCGGCTGCCCGGGTTCGGGCGCTGGTTCCCGCGCTTCGAGCTGCGCGCTTCGGGTGAGCTCGCCGTCCAGCTTCGCCCGGCGCCGCCGATCGGCGGCCGGGTGCGGGTCGCCGTTCACGAAGGGCCGGATCCGCGGACCGCGCCGCGGGTGAAGGGGCCGGATCTCGAGCTGCTCGGCAAGTTGAAGGAGTCCGCGGCCGACCGCGCCGACGAGATCCTGCTGCTGGACGCCGACGGGACGGTCCTCGAGGCCGCGTACTCGGCCGTCGCGTGGTGGGAGGACGACACCCTCTGCTTCCCGGAGTCCGACCGCCCGTTGCTCGCGTCGGTCACCGCCCAGTTGCTGCGCCGCATCGCCGCGGCGCAGGGCGTCGAGATCATCGAACGCTCGATCACTCCGCGGGCCCTGCAGAACAGCACCGAGGCCTGGCTCCTCAACGCGCTGCACGGCATCCGCCCCATCCACGCCTGGGGTCCGTCGGCCATCGACCCGCTCCCGAACTCGCACTCCACGCTGTGGCAGTCGCACCTCGAATCCCTCGCCACCCGCCTGCCCTGACATCTGCCGCTCCCGCCTCGTGGCGGGCGGCTGTTGTAAATGTGATATCACTTTGCTACCTTGGAGCTATTCGAGAGGAGCATGTGATGGTGGATGTCGCGGTGGAGATGCCGGCCCCGAAGGTCGTCGAGCGGGCCGGGCGGGAGCTGAATGGGTGGCCGATGGCGGGGCTCGCGTTCGTGCTCGCGGTGGTCGGCGTGCTGGTGTTCGTGCTGGGCGCCGGTGACGGGAACGGCGTGCTCATCACGCTCGGGATCCTGGTGTTCCTGGCCGCGCTGATCGTCGCCGGCGGGCTGACCGCGGTCTCGCCGGGACGGGCCCGGGTGCTGCAGATCCTCGGGCGGTATGCCGGAACCATCCGGACGGACGGCCTGCGCTGGGTGCACCCGCTGTCCTCGCGGCGTGAGGTCTCCACCCGGATCCGCAACCACGAGACGGCTGTTGCCAAGGTCAACGATGCCGACGGCAACCCGATCGAGATCGCCGCGGTCGTGGTGTGGCAGGTCGAGGACACCGCGCAGGCGACGTTCGAGGTGGACGACTTCGTCGAGTTCGTGGCCATCCAGACCGAGACCGCCGTCCGGCACATCGCCAACAGCTATCCGTACGACGTGCACACCGACGACGGCGGCCTGTCGCTGCGGGACAGCACCGACGAGATCACCGAGAAGCTGTCGGCGGAGATCGCCGCGCGCGTCCAGGCGGCCGGTGTCCGGGTGATCGAGTCCCGCATCACCCACCTCGCGTATGCGCCGGAGATCGCCCAGGCGATGCTGCGCCGCCAGCAGGCCGGTGCGGTCGTCGCGGCCCGCCAGCGGATCGTCGAGGGCGCCGTCGGCATGGTCGAGCTGGCGCTGGACCGGCTGTCGGAGCACGAGGTGGTCGACCTGGACGAGGAGCGTAAGGCGACCATGGTGAGCAACCTGATGGTGGTGCTGTGCGGCGATCGCGACGCGCAGCCGGTGGTCAATACCGGCTCGCTGTACCAGTGAGCCCGTCGTGGCCGTCGAACGGAAGAAGGTCCTGCTCCGGCTGGATCCCGCGGTGCACGACGCGCTGGCCCGATGGGCGGCCGACGACCTGCGCAGCACCAACGCCCAGATCGAGTATCTGCTCCGCCGGGCATTGGCCGAGGCCGGCCGACTGCCGAGCGGCGTGACCAAACAGCGCCGCCCGGGCCGGCCGTCCAAGGAGGAAGCCGATGAGTAGGAAGAGCGTGACCACCGGGCCTGGCCCGGCTCGTCGAGAGCCGCGGAGGCCGGTGGGATCGGGCCGGAGCGGACCGGCCGGGGCGGCCCGGTCGCGGGGCGCTCAGGTTGTTGCTCTTGGCAACGTAGGGGTGCCGGACTCCGCGGCTGCCAGGGTTCTCCTGCTGGCCTACGATCCGGAGCGGGGCCGGCTGACGGCCCGGTCGAAGCTGGGCAAGGTGCTGCGGGCCGCCGTACTGGTCGATCTGCAGCTGAGCGGGAACGTGGTCGACGACGGTGGCCGGGTCCGTGTGACGAACTCGCCGGCTCCTGCGGACGTGGTGGCAGCGGAAGTGCTGGAGGAACTGAGCGCGACCGGTCCACGGCGCTGGCGGCACTGGATCGATCGGCGGGGTGGTGCGACCGTGCGGCAGGTTCGGGACGAGCTCGCCCGCGCGCGACTGATCAAGGTCGAGCCGCGCCGGGTGCTCAGGATCTTCCCGGCGGACCGCATCACGCTGCGCCATCCGCTGGTACGCCGCCACCTGCTGCAGAGCGCCAACGACACGTTGAGACCGTCCCGGCTTGTGTCCCGCGTGGACCTCCGGGACGCGTCCGTCGTCGTCCTCGCGTCGACGGCGGATCTGCGCACGGTGCTGACGAAGGACCAGCGCACCCGCCACAAGGACCGCCTCGCGCAGCTCGCGGTCCGCGTCGGTCCCGTCGTACCGGCGCTGAAGAAGTCTCTCCAGCAGTCGCAGTACTCCGCGGGTGGGTGACCCGGTCAGGCGCTACGGTTCATTACTCAGGTAACGAACCGAGGAAGGGGGTGGGTGATGTTCGACGACCGGAGTCCGATCTACCTGCAGATCGCCGAGCAGATCAAGAACGACATCGTCTCCGGCGCGCTGGCCGAGGACGAACAGGTGATGTCGACCAATCAGTACGCCGCCTTCTACCGGATCAACCCGGCGACCGCGGCCAAGGGATTCGCCCAGCTGGTCGACGACGGCATCCTCTACAAGAAGCGCGGGATCGGCATGTTCGTCACGCCGAACGCCCGCGACCTGCTCCGCACCGGCCGCCGCGACTCGTTCTTCGCCGACGTCGTCGATCCGATGATCCGCGAGGCGAAGGCGATCGGCATCCCGCTGCAAGACATCGTCCAGCACGTCCGGACCTACGGAGAAGCCTGATGACCGCCCTGACTGTCAGGACCGAGAACGTCTCGGTCCGGTTCGCCGGTGTGCCCGCGCTGGACCGGCTCGATCTGCGGCTGGCGCCGGGGAAGATCCACGGGCTGCTCGGCCGCAACGGTTCCGGCAAGAGCACGCTCGCCGCGACCCTGGCCGGGTTCCGGCGGCCCGACGAGGGGCGGGTGCTGATCGAGGGCGGCGACCTCGGCGCGGCGCAGGAGCCGTACGAGAACGCCGTCGTCACCAGTCGCGTCTGCCTGATCCGCGAGTCCGGCGACCGCCCGGACGCCGTACCGGTGAAGTACGCCGTCGGGCTCGCCGCCGCGCTGCGCCCGTACTGGGACGCCGACCTCGCCGGCGACCTCCTGGACCGCTTCGAGATCCCGCTGAACAAGAAGATCCAGAAGCTGTCCCGCGGTAAGAAGTCCGCGCTCGGTGTCGTCGTCGGCATCGCCAGCCGCGCCCCGCTGACGATCTTCGACGAGAGCTACCTGGGCATGGACGTGCCGTCGCGGAACCTGTTCTACGACGTGCTGCTCGCCGACTACGCCGAAGTGCCGCGCACGATCGTGCTGTCCACCCATCTGGTCAGCGAGGTGAGCACGATGCTCGAGGAGGTCCTGATCCTCGATCGAGGCCGCCTCGTCGCCCAGTCGCCGGTGGACGCGCTGCGCGGTCGCGGGGCCTCGATCGTCGGACCGGCCGGCGCGGTCGACGAGTTCACCGCGGGCTTCACCGTGCTCGCGGAGGAGCGACTGGGCGGGACCAAGTCGACCACTGTCCTCGGTGACCTCGACCCGGCGTTGCTCGCGCAGGCGACCGCGGCCGGCCTCGAGATCGGCCCGGTCGGTCTGCAGGACCTCTTCGTCCACCTCACGGGAGCAAAGGCATGAGCACGGCGGTTCGGAGCACGGCGTTGCCGCGGGGCGCCACCGACGTACACCGGTTGAAGAACGTGCTGTGGTCGCTGGTCATCGGTCTCCGGCCGATGCTGCTCGGCTACTGGGCCGTGATGGTGGTCGCGTTGTTCCTCGGCGGACTCGCCGTCCAGCTCGTCACCAGCGGCGTCACCAGCAGCGCGTGGGACTACGGAACCCAGTCGCCGAAGTACTTCTCGATGGCCGTCGGCATCACCGTCACCCCGGCGTACTTCGCGCTGCTGATCTCCCAGGGCATCACCCGCCGGATGTTTTCGTTTGCCTCAGGCATCTATCTCGCCGGTGCCGCGGCCGGCACCTCGCTGCTCTGGGTGCTGATGTATCAGCTGGAACGCTTGCTTTACGCGGCGCAGGGCTGGCCCGACACGATGACGAACCCGCACCTGTTCACCAGCACGACGCAGGCCGGCCTGATCTTCGCCGAGTTCTTCCTGCTGATCCTGTCGCACGAGGTCACCGGCTGGCTGCTCGGTATCACGTTCGTCCGGTTCGGGGCCTGGCGCGGCATCGTACTGCTGCCGCTCGCGCTGCTGCCGGCCGCGGCGGCCGAGTTCCTGCTCGTCGCCCAGTGGCTCGCGGACGTGCTCGACAACATCGGGTACCGCCGTCCGCCGCTCGCGATCGCGGTGCCGGCGGTCCTCGTCGTCAGCGCACTCGGTGTGTACGCCGGCTATCGCGTTCTGCGACCGATGGCAGTCAAACCAACGAAAGGTTGAGGACGTTATGCACAGGGGGTGTGCATAACTCGGACGAATTCTGTGGATGGGTGCGCAATCATTGTGGACGACGGAAAACTGCTGCCTGGAAGGGGTTGTGCGGGCCCGTCGGCAGCGGTAGAAATATCGACACGCTACTTCGATCGGGGTGGCGGGTCGAACGGAAACCGAGTGCCCTCGCGGTGGGGATCCCCACCGAGGTAGACCGGTGACGGGGTCTGCCGGCATCTACGGACCCGCTTCGGGAAGCTGGAGACGTCACTTTCCTTCAGCTGTGCGGGCCCCTCCGACTCATACTCGGAGGGGCCCGCTTTCTGGTCCGCTCGAAGACTCCGCGGTGCCGATATCCGGGCAGCACAAGGCCGGCCGGTGCGCGGAACGGTCGCGCACCGGCCGGCCAGGGCTCAGCTCAGGTCGGACTCACTGCAGCGTGATGGTGAGCGCCGTGTGCGCACCGCGCGCCGGCACCCGGACCTCCGTTCCACGGCTGGTCGTGACGAGCTGGTACGTCGCCGCGTGACCGTCGACCGCCACGCTCCGCACCGTGGCGCCCTTCGGCAGTACGGCGCCGGCCGTGAGCGCCGCGCCGACGCCCTTCACGGTCACCTCGGTCGACAACGCCTTATTTGTAAGGCGTGCCGACACATCGACGGCTCCACGACCGACCTTGATATTGCTGCCGGCAACCTTCTGCTGACCTTCCGGCAGCTGCGGTACGACGGCGATCCGGCCGTGCCCCAAATCGGGGTCGACGCCGAGCTGCTGGTGGATCACCGGCCAGACGATCCCGTACGCGCCCCAGGCCTGCAGCGCCATCGAGCGGTCGTAGAACGGCCGGCCGATGTTCGCCGCGGAGTCGGGCGACGGAGCGATCTCCGGCATCGCGCCGGGCAGCTCCCAGACCGACGGGTCGAGCTGGATCCGCGCGTTGCCCGTGGTGTAGACCTGCTGCTGCTTCGTGCCCAGCCGCCCGAAGTTGCCCTCGGCAACGGCCATGATGGAGGTGTTCAGGCCGAAGATGCTGCGCTCGCTCTTCACCTGGGAGACGACCGGGTCGCAGGACGGGCCGGGGTTGCCGGCCGGGTCAGAGGTCGGACCGGTGCCGGTGTGGTAGAGGCCGAACTCGCCTGTGTAGCAAGCCGTTTCGCGCTGGTCGAGCGCAACCCTCGCGTGCGCGTCCGATGCGAGCGGCGAGGTCTGTCCCGGCCGGGTCAGCACCGCTTCCATCGGCGTCACGCCGATCCAGTGCCGCTGGAAGATCGGCGTGTTGTCGTTCGCCGGATCGGCCGGGTCGTCGACCGAGTCGGCGTATCCCTTCGCGGCCGGCACCCACCACTGCGCCTCGAACCGGGACTCGAGGTCGGTCGCCCGGGCGGTCGCCCACTGCTGTACCTTCGTGTCGTGCCTGGACGCGGCCAGGTCGGCCAGGTCCCGCAGGCCGCGGGCCAGGTACACGGTGCTGTCGAGCTTCTCGACACCCATCCCGGCGCGCTCGACGTTCGCCAGGCCTTCGGGCCAGCCGTCGTTGTCCTTGTCGAGCTCGCGGTACACGTACTGCAGGTTCCGGACGCTGAAGTCGTACATCTCGTCGCGGAACTTGTCGTCGCCCGTCCACCGCCACAGCAGCGCGACCGTGCTCGGGAACTTGACCGTCTCGTCGGTGTTGCCGGCGCTCTGGTTCGACCCGAAGTACACGTCACCGGTCGGCGTCACCTCGTGCGCGACCTTGCCGCTGCGCTGGTTGAGCAGATCGCTGACGTCGCGGAGTGCGCGCAGGTGTTCCTTCACCGTGTCGAACTGACCGGCCGCGACGGCCGCGAACGCGGTGTATTCGCCATCGGTCGCGAACAGCCAGGGGTAGTCCGGGAAGCCGGCGCCGAACCAGCGCGCGGCCGGCACGGTCCCGACCGGTGCCGGGTAGTCCTTGCCCTCGTTCACGTCCCGGATCCGCAGGTTGCGCGCCTCCTGGACGGAGTCCGCGAGGTTCTGCTTGCTCCACTCGACGCTCTGCTGCAGCAGCCGGTCACCAGGAAGGTCCACTGCGGACTGCGCGTCGATCTGCTGCCGTGCGGAGGTCTTTGCCCGCAGCAACTTTTCCGGATTGCTCAACGCCTTGCCGTACTCGCGTTCCGCGGCGCCGCTGCCCTGATCGGATCCGGCGACCGCGAACCAGATGGTCTTCGACTGTCCGGCCGCGAGCGGTACGTCGTAGGTGAGGCGGCCGCCCGTGCCTTTGCCGACGAGCGAGTCGTCGCACCGCGCGGGTGTCGTACCGTCGGCCGGGCAGATCACCGCCGGGCTCTGCGGTCCGCGGTGATCCGGACCGAGTTGGTGGTCCGACGGACGCAGGGACGATCCGACGAACGCGGCGTAGTCGTGGGCGGCGGCGTTCGGGTACGTCGGGGTGCCTTGTTCGCGGAAGCGCAGTGCGCTGCCGGTGAAGTCGCCGGTGTCCGGGAGGTTCGCGTCCGCGGCGCTCGGCGTGGTCCAGCCCCACGGGTACGACTGCATGAGTTCGGAGTGCGCGTCGACGTCGAGCTTGACCGTCTTCGCCGTACTCGAGCTGAGCGTGAGACCGACGAGCGTCGCGCGGATGCCGTCCGGCACGAAGTCGGTACGGCGGACGTTCACCGCGCCGGAGTAGTCGATCCGGCTGTAGCCGTGTCCGCTGGTGTACTTCGCGGCCGGCATCTGCTTGCCGAGCCAGTTCCCGTCCAGGCCGAACCAGATGCCGTCGAGGAGCTTGATCGGCTGCGACCAGAAGCCGCCCATCTCGCCGCGGACGTGCCACCCGGCGGCGGGGTACAGGCCGGACTCGTCGCCCATCGCGTAGGCCCGGTCGCCGACGACCAGCGAGCGGCGATCGGTCAGGCGCGTGGTCTCGGAGAGTTCGGACCCGCCGGTGGCGACGGCGGTCGTGGTCGAGGACCGGGCGGCCGGTCCGGCGATCGCGGAGGCGGTGCCGGCCAGGACGGTCGCGGCGGCCAGCAGAGCGATCCCGGCGGTCCGGCGGGCCGGTCTGCTTCGGGGCGGGGCGGAGCTACTTCGGTTGGTCGGATAGGGAGTCATGGCGGTTCCTCCTTCTCGCGGCGCCCGGGGAGAAGCGCCGAAATCAGCCAGGGGCCGAGCTGCCCCTGATCACCAGTTCCGGTTGCAGCAGACGTCCGGCCGGTGCGGTGTCACCGGGCCTACCGGTCAGGATCGTGATCAGCTCCTCGGCGATCCGGTCCATCGGTTGCCGGAGGCTGGTCAGGCCGGGGGAGACGACCTCCGCGAGCGGCGAGTCGTCGAAGCCGGTGACGCCGACGTCGCGGCCGGGAGCGAGACCGCGGCGGGTCAGCTCGCGGAGCGCGCCGAGCGCGAGGATGTCGCTCAGGGCAACGATCCCGTCGACGGCGCCGTCGTCGTCGAGCAGCCGCGCGGTCGCGCGGGCGCCGTCCTCGATGGTGTCCTCGCGGCAACGGACCGCCAGCCCGGCGGTCGGCAGCCCGAGGTCCGTACACGCGTCGCGCCACCCGCCGGCCCGATCCTCGGCCAGGCCCGACGTCTTCGGCCAGCCCAGGAACGCGATCCGGCGACGGCCGGTCGCGTGCAGGTGCCGGACCGCAGTCGCGGAGCCGGCGGCACCGTCGACGTCGACCCACGCGCCGGGCTGGGTGGTTTCCTTCCACACCCGGCCGAAGCTGACGAACGGGATGCCCTCCTGTTTCAGCCACCCGTGCCGCGGGTCGTGCGTCTCGGTCTGCGACAGCACGAACCCGTCGACCAGCCGGCGCGCGTGCAGGTCGTCGTACGTCGGCATACCGTCGACGCCGCCCGGTGCGGTGAACAGCAGGATGTGCCGGCCGGTGCGTTCCGCGGCGGCGCACAGCGCGTGCAGGAACTGGTCCATCACCAGGTGCGTCTGGTTCGGCCAGCTCGGCACGCAGTACCCGATCAGTTCGACCGCGCTGGTGCGCAGACTGCGGGCGTTACGATTGGGCCGGTAGTTGAGCAGCTCGATCGAGCGGTTCACCCGTTCGAGCGTGTCCGGGCGGAGGCGGTGCGGAGCGTTCAGCGCGTTCGACACCGTCTGCACGGAGACCTCCGCGTGGGCGGCAACCTGCTTCAAGGTAGCCACAGCGACCTCCCCCGGGGGTTTTGAACGTTAAAAACATCCGCAGTCTGCACCGGAGCCGTCGCGCTGTCAACGGTTCAGAGCGCCGGCGGCCCCTGGCGCACGATCGCCAGGGTCTCGTCCGCCGGCATCGGCGCGATCCACCGCCCCCACCACGTGGCACCCGCCGCCGCGAACGCGCCCGGGTCCCCGCCACTCACCTTCACGTCGGACGCGCCCGCTGCCAACAGCCCGACGACATCCGCGGGCGTGATCTGCCGCGGTGCGTCCGTACTGCCTTTGTAAGCACACGATCCGTCCCACCGCAGGATCCGCCGCCGCACCGCGGGCACAAGAAAGTTGCCTCCTACCCAGATCGGTATCCGCGGCGCCTGCACCGGCCGCGCCGTCAGCTGTGCGTTCTCCAGCGTGTAATGCTTCCCGCGGAAGGTCACCGGGCGGCCCGTCCACAGCTCGTCGATGATCGCCAGCCCTTCGTCGAGCATCTCCGCCAGGACCCGCGGGCTGTTGGCCTCCAGGAACGGATCGCCGGGATCCCCGATGCCCACTCCGAGGATCATCCGGCCGCCGGACAGTTGGTCCAGTGCCACCGCCTCGGCAGCCACCTTCCACGGCCGGCGCCGGGGCAGTGGAGTGACGGTCGTCCCGATCCGGATCCGCTCGGTGGCCATCGCCATGGCGGCCAGACAGATCCACGGGTCGTACGTCGGGTGGGACGCGTCCCCCTGGTAGACGAGGTAGTCCTCCAGGAAGAACCCGTCCCACCCGGAGTCCTCCACCACCCGGGCAAGCTCCGCCAGCCCGCGCGGATCCCGCCCGACCCCCACCGCCCCCACCGTCACCGAGAACTTCACCCACCTGACGCTAACCCCACCCACCGACAACCGAGCCCACCTCGGCCCGCCGCCGTTCACCCATTCGAGGGGATAACCCCTCTTGCTGGGGGTTCTCCCGCGGTATGTCAACGAAGAACCCCCGACTCGAGGGGATATCCCCTCCGGTGACGGAGTGGGTGCCGGGTGGATCAGGCGGTGTGGCCGCCGTCGATGGTGAGCTCGGTGCCGGTGATGTACGCGGCGTGCGGGCCGGACAGGTAGGCGACCGCGGCGGCCACCTCGGCGGGGGTGCCGAAGCGGTCGAGGGCCAGGTCGGCGATCTGGGGCGCCGCGAACGGGCCGTCGGACGGGTTCATGTCGGTGTCGGTCGGCCCGGGCTGGACGACGTTGGAGGTGATGTTGCGTGCGCCGAGCTCGCGGGCGAGCGCCTTGCTCAGGCCCACCAGCGCGGCCTTGCTCATCGCGTACAGCGTCATCCCGGGGCTCGTCACGCGCGCGGCGGCGCAGCTGCCCAGGTGGATGAGGCGGGCCCCGTCGGACAGCAGCGGTACGGCGGCCTGCGTGGCGGCGTACACGCCCCGGATGTTCACGGCGAGCACGCGGTCGACGTCCTGCGGTGCGAGATCGGTGATCGGGGCGATCGCGCCGACGCCGGCGTTGTTGACCAGGATGTCCAGCCCGCCCAGGGATTCCGCGGCCCGGCGGACGCCGTCCGCGACCGCGACCGCGTCACCCGAGTCGACGGCGTACGCGAATCCGCGCCGCCCGAGTGCCTCGATCTCCTTCACCACCGCGGCCGCGGCGTCCGCCGACGAGTTGTAGGTGATCGCGACGTCCGCTCCGCGCTCCGCGAGCGCCACCGCCGTCGCCGCGCCGATCCCGCGGCTGCCGCCGGTCACCAGGGCCTTCTTGCCAATCAGTTCGTTCATGTCTTCCAGTCCAGCGGCCCGGGTCCGCCGACGCTGGCGAGAATCCGCCACCGGATCCTCATGTCGCATTCCCGCGACCGGCCCTCCACCTCCAGGTCGTAAATCCGCTAGCGACTGTCGGTGGCGGCAGGGATGCTGGAGGGCGTGTACGAGTGCAGGGAGCGATGCGTCCGCGCGGTGCAGTCCAAGGACGCCCGGTTCGACGGGTGGTTCTTCACGGCGGTGCTGACGACCAAGATCTATTGCCGGCCGAGTTGCCCGGTGGTGCCGCCGAAGGTCGAGAACATGCGGTTCTACCCGAGCGCGGCCGCCGCCCAGCAGGCCGGTTTCCGGGCCTGCAAGCGGTGCCGGCCGGACGCGAGCCCGGGCTCGCCGGAGTGGAACGATCGCGCCGACCTGGTCGCGCGGGCGATGCGCCTGATCGCGGACGGCGTCGTCGACCGCGACGGCGTACCGGGCCTGGCCGGCCGGCTCGGTTACAGCGTCCGTCAGGTGCAGCGCCAGCTCCAGGCCGAGCTCGGCGCCGGCCCGCTCGCGCTTGCCCGTGCGCAGCGGGCACAGACCGCGCGCCTGCTGATCGAGACGAGCGAGCTGCAGATGGCGGACGTCGCGTTCGCCGCCGGGTTCTCGAGCGTGCGGACGTTCAACGAGACCGTTCAGGAAGTCTTCGCGCTGGCGCCGACCGAGCTGCGCCGGCGGGCTCGCCGGGGGACGACGACCGCGGCGCCCGGCACGATCTCGCTCCGGCTCCCGTTCCGCGCGCCGTTGACGCCCGACAACCTGTTCGGCCATCTGATCGCGACCGGCGTACCGGGGGTGGAGGAGTGGCGCGACGGTCACTACCGCCGCACGTTGCGGCTCCCGCACGGTCACGGTGTCGTCGCGCTGCGGCCGATGCCGGACCACATCGCCTGCCAGCTCTCGCTGACCGACCAGCGCGACCTCGCGATCGCGATCAGCCGTTGCCGCCGGATGCTCGACCTGGACGCGGACCCGGTCGCCGTCGACGACCTGCTCGGCACCGATCCGGTGCTCGCTCCGCTGATCGCGAAGGCCCCGGGCCGACGTGTCCCGCACACCGTCGACGGCGAGGAGTTCGCCGTCCGGGCGGTGCTCGGGCAGCAGGTGTCGACGGCGGCGGCCCGGACCCACGCGCAGCGCCTGGTCCTGCAGCACGGCGAGCCGATCGAGGACCCGTCCGGCGGGCTCACGCACCTGTTCCCGACGATGCAGGCGCTGGCCGGGCTCGACCCGGAGACGCTCGCGTTCCCGAAGTCCCGCCGTACGACGCTCACCACGCTGATCGCGACGCTCGCGGCCGGTGAAATCGACCTCGGGGCCGGCGCCGACTGGGACCGTGCGCGCGAGCAGTTGGCCGCCCTGCCCGGGATCGGGCCCTGGACGGTGGAGTCGATCGCGATGCGCGCGCTCGGTGATCCGGACGCCTTCGTGGCCAGCGATCTCGGTATCCGTTACGCGGCGCGTGACCTAGGCTTGCCCGAGGCCCCCAAACTCCTGACCGACCACGCCCGCGCGTGGCGGCCCTGGCGTGCGTACGCCGTGCAGTACCTGTGGGCCAACGGTGACCACGCGATCAACACGATCCCCGCGGAGTGACGATGACCGAACTGACCACCGACCGCCTGCTGCTCCGGAACTGGCGCGATTCCGACCGGGAACCGTTCGCAGCGCTGAACACCGACCCGGCGGTGATGGAGCACTTCCCGGCGCCGCAGACGCGCGAGCAGAGTGACGCGCTGATCGACCGGAACCGGCCGCTGATCGACGAGCGCGGCTGGGGCCTGTGGGCGCTGGAGGTCCGGGACACCGGTGAGTTCATCGGTTTCACCGGATTGTCGGTGCCGAGCTTCGAGGCGCACTTCATGCCGGCCGTGGAGATCGGCTGGCGGCTCGCGAAAGGTGCCTGGGGCAACGGTTATGCGACCGAGGCGGCCCGCGCTGCGCTCGCGCACGGGTTCGGCCCGGCCGGGCTGGACGAGGTGGTGTCGTTCACCACGACCACCAACCTGCCGTCCCAGCGGGTGATGCAGCGGATCGGGATGACGCACGACGAGCCCGGGGACTTCGACCACCCGCGGATCCCGGAAGGCCATCGGCTGCGCCGGCACGTGTTCTACCGGATCGACCGCGCGCAGTGGGAGTCCACCCGGTGACGTACGCCGTCGTCGACAGCCCGCTCGGTCCGCTCACCCTGGTGGGCACCGACGCGGGCGAGCTGACCGGCCTGTTCATGGACAAGCAGCGGTACCGCCCCGATCGGACCAGATTCGGCGATCGCGACGACTCCGCCCTGTCCGGTGCGGCCGAGCAGCTCGACGAGTACTTCCACCACGGCCGCACGACCTTCGACGTACCGCTGCTCCTGACCGGGACGGACTTCCAGCGCCGGATCTGGGCCGCTCTCCAGGACATCCCGTACGGCGTCACCACGACGTACGGCGGGCTCGCCGCGGACCTCGGGCTGAAGCCGCAGTCGGCCCGCGCGGTCGGACTGGCCAACGGGAAGAACCCGGTCAGCATCATCGTCCCGTGCCACCGGCTGGTCGGATCGACCGGGAGTCTCACCGGGTACGGCGGCGGCATCGAGCGCAAGCGGGCGCTGCTCGCGCACGAACGCGGAGAAAAACTGCTCATTGGATGAGCACTTATCCGGCGCAAGCTGGTCCCATGGAGACCTTGGACTGCGTGGATGCGGACGAGTGGCGTGCCTGGCTGGAAGCCAACGGCCGGAGTGAACGATCCGTCTGGCTCGTGGTGCACCGCGAGGCCGACGGCCTGAACCTCGCGGCCGCGGTCGAGCACGCCCTGTGCTTCGGGTGGATCGACAGCAAGACGGTGCGGCGCGACGAGCGGACGACGTACCAGTGCTTCACACCGCGGAACCCGCGGAGCACCTGGAGCAAGGTGAATCGCGAGCGGGTCGAGCGGCTGACCGCGGCCGGCCTGATGCGCGCGCCGGGGGAGGAGTTGCTGGCGCACGCCCGGCGGACCGGCACGTGGGACCTGCTGGCGGACGCGCAGAACCTGATCGTCCCGCCCGATCTGCAGGCCGCGCTCGCGGCCGACCCGCAGGCGGACGAGCAGTTCCGCGCCTTCCCACCGTCCACCCGCCGCACGATCCTCGAATGGATCACCCTCGCGAAGCGCCCGGAGACGCGAGCACGGCGGATCGCCGAGACCGTCGCCCGGGCAGCCGCCGGCATCCGCGCACGCTGACGCTCCGCCGGTCGGGCGGACGCCCCGCACTCACCAACTGGCAGTGCACGAGTCGGCGCACGCTCAAGCCCGGCAGTAGTCGGGGCACCAGCGGTGGTTGGTGAGTGGTGGCGGTCCGCGTCGCCGATCAGCTTGTGGGTGACGATGGCGCCGTGGCTGTGTCGTCCAGACGCTCCGCGGCCGGGGCGTCGGTCGGCTGCCGCGGTTTGCGGGTCAGGCGGCGGGCGATCGGCTCGGTGTAGCGGGCCGCGACCGGTCCGAGGATGACGAGGATCAGGACGTACGCCGTGGCGAGCGGGCCGAGCTTCGGCTCGACACCCACCGCGAGACCGGCGATGACGATCGAGAACTCGCCGCGCGCGACCAGCGTCCCGCCGGCCCGCCAGCGACCCGCGGGCGAGATGCCGGCGCGCCGGGCGGCGTACCAGCCGGTGGCGATCTTGGTCAGCCCGGTGAGGATCGCCAGCCCGAACGCGACCGCCAGCACCGGCGGGATCTTCGCCGGATCCGTGCTCAGGCCGAAGAACACGAAGAACACCGCGGCGAACAGGTCCCGCAGCGGGCTGAGCAGGTTCCGGGCGCCGTGCGCCACCTCGCCGGACAACGCGATCCCGACCAGGAACGCGCCGACCGCCGCCGACACCTGCAGTTGCTGTGCGATCCCCGCGACGAGCAGCGTCAGGCCGAGGACGACGAGCAGCAGCATCTCCGGGTTGTCCGAGGAGACCGCCCGGCTGATCACCCGCCCGTATCGGAGCGCGACGAACAGCACGATGCTCACCGTGCCGAGCGAGATCAGCAGCGTCATGCTCCCGCCGGCCAGTCCGACACCGGCCAGCAGGGCGGTGAGGATCGGCAGGTAGACCGCCATCGACAGGTCCTCGAGCACCAGGATCCCGAGCACCACCGGCGTTTCCCGGTTGCCCAGCCGTCCGAGGTCGCCGACGACCTTCGCGATCACACCGGACGAGGAAATCCAGGTGACGCCGGCCAGCGCGACCGCCGCCACCGGGCCCCAGCCGAGCAGCAACGCGACAGCCGCACCGGGCAACGCGTTCAGCAGGAAGTCGACCGCGCCGGAGATGTACTGCGTCTTCAGCGTGCCGACCAGATCCGACGCGGTGTACTCGAGTCCGAGCAGCAACAGCAGCAGGATCACGCCGATCTCGGCGCCGGTGGCAACGAACTCCTCGCTCGCCGCCAGCGGCAGCAGGCCGCCGTGCCCGAACGCGAGCCCGGCCAGCAGGTACAGCGGGATCGGCGAGAACCCGAGCCGGCCGGCGATCCGGCCGAGGATGCCGAGGGCAAGGATGACCGCGCCCAGCTCGATCAGCAGGGCGGTGATGTTCTCGTGCATGCTCAGCCCCCGGCGATCAGGTCGGCCACGGCGTCCACACCTTCGCGGGTGCCGACCACGACGAGCGTGTCGCCGGTTGCGAACCGGAAGTCCGGCGTCGGCGACGGCGTCGCCCCGGTGCGGCGCAGGACCGCGACGATCGACGCGCCGGTCCGGCTGCGGGCCTGGGTGTCACCGAGCGTCCGCCCGGAGTACGGCGACCTGGCGGTGACCGGGATGTGCTCGGTGACCAGGTCGATCTCGATCTCACCGCGGACCGGGTCGAGCGGTTCCGGGATCAGCAGACTCGCGAGCGCGGCGGCCTCGTCCTGCCCTAAGGGGACGCTGGCCTGGCACTCGTCGTCGTCCTCGGGATTGTGGAAGCCGAGGAACCGGCGCCCGTCGTTGTGCACCACCACCGAGACGTGTTTGCCGGCGTCGGTGACCAGGTCGTACCGCAAGCCGATACCGGGCAACGTCGTCTTCGTCGGGTGGTTCATGGATACTCCGCTCCGGGATAGATGGCGTCTGCAACCATTCTCTCAGACCTCATCAACCTTGTCCGGACAAGCGATGTGACCTGGAATGCAATCAAGTGCACTGCAACGAGTTGCATAGGTACGCTCCAGGAATGGCGCTGGAGCACGCGATTCTGGTTTCGCTGACCGAACGGGCCGGGTCCGGGTACGAGCTGGCCCGGCGGTTCGACCGGTCGATCGGGTACTTCTGGCCGGCCACGCACCAGCAGATCTACCGGGTGCTGCGGCGGATGGACGAGGCCGGCTGGGTGAAACACACCGAGATCGCGCAGGACGGCCGCCCGGACAAGAAGGTCTACCGGGTCGCGGCGGCCGGGCGTGCGGAGTTGTCGCGCTGGCTGGCCGAGCCGGAGGACCCGGCCGTCCTCCGGGACGGGCTCGGCGTGAAACTGCGCGGCGCCTCGCTCGGTTCGGTCGACGTGGTGCTGCAGGAGATCGAGCGGCACCGGGCCGAGCACGCGACGCGGCGCGAGGTGTACCGCGGGATCCAGAAACGCGACTTCCCGAAGCCGGCCACGCTGCACGGCCGGGATCTGCATCAGTACCTCGTACTGCGCGGCGGGATCCGCGCCGAGGAGTCCTTCGTCGCCTGGTGCGACGAGGTGATCGACGCCCTCCGGAAGGACAGCCGATGAGTTCGTACCCGAAGCTGCTGGAGCCGCTCGACCTCGGCCATGTAGTGCTGCCGAACCGGGTGATCATGGGGTCGATGCACACCGGCCTCGAGGACCGGTTGAGTGACCTGCCCAAGCTCGCCGCGTACTTCGCCGAGCGCGCCCGCGGCGGCGTCGGGCTGATGGTCACCGGCGGCTACGCGCCGAACCGGACCGGCTGGCTCACGCCGTTCGGGTCCACGCTGATGACCAAGCGGCAGGCGCGCAGGCACCGGCTGCTGACCGGCGCCGTGCACGAAGCGGGCGGCCGGATCGCGCTGCAGATTCTGCACGCCGGCCGGTACTCGTACCACCCGTTCAGTGTCTCCGCGTCCGCGCTGAAGGCCCCGATCAACCCGTTCAGGCCGCGGGCGCTGTCCGATCGCGGCGTCCGGAAGCAGATCCAGGCGTACGTCGACTGCGCGGCGCTCGCCCGCGACGCCGGGTACGACGGCGTCGAGATCATGGGCTCGGAGGGGTACTTCATCAACCAGTTCCTGTCCGAGCGGACGAACCGGCGGACCGACCGCTGGGGCGGCAGCCCGGAGAACCGCCGCCGGCTCGCGGTCGAGATCGTCCGGCGGACCCGGGAGCGGGTCGGCGACGAGTTCCTGATCATCTACCGGTTGTCGATGGCCGACCTGGTCGAGGGCGGGCAGACCTGGGACGACGTGGTCACGCTCGGCCGCGAGATCGAGGCGGCCGGGGCGTCGATCATCAACACCGGGATCGGCTGGCACGAGGCGCGAGTCCCGACCATCGTCACGTCGGTGCCGCGGGCCGCGTTCACCAGCGTGACCGCGGCGTTCAAGCCGCACGTGCAGATCCCTGTGGTCACGTCGAACCGGATCAACCTGCCGCAGGTCGCCGAGGAGGTGCTGGCCCGCGGCGACGCCGATCTGGTCAGCATGGCCCGGCCGTTCCTGGCCGACCCGGAGTGGGTGCTGAAGGCAACGACCGATCGGGCCGACGAGATCAACGTCTGCATCGCCTGCAACCAGGCGTGCCTCGACCACGTGTTCGCGAAGAAGAAGGCGAGCTGCATGGTCAACCCGCGGGCGGCCCGCGAGACCGAGCTGCGGCTGCTGCCGACCCGGCGGACGAAGAGCATCGCGGTGGTCGGGGCCGGGCCGGCCGGGCTGGCGGCGGCGGTGACGGCGGCCGGGCGCGGGCACCGGGTCGAGCTGTTCGAGGCGGACGCCGAGCTCGGCGGGCAGTTCGGGATCGCGCGCCGGATCCCGGGCAAGGAGGAGTTCGCCGAGACGATCCGGTACTACCGGCGGCAGCTCGACCTGACCGGCGTCCAGGTGCACCTCGGCCGCCGGGCCGGCGTCGACGACCTGACCGGTTTCGACGAGATCGTGCTCGCGACCGGCGTCGTACCGCGGGTGCCGGCGATCCCCGGGATCGACCATCCCAAGGTGCTCTCGTACGTCGAGGTGGTCCGCGACGGCAAGCCGGTCGGGGACTCGGTCGCGGTGATCGGGGCCGGCGGGATCGGGGTCGACGTCAGCGAGTTCCTGACCGGTACGTCGCCGGATCTCGAAGCCTGGAAGGCGGAATGGGGCGTCGGCGATCCGACACAACTGCCGGGCGCGCTCGCCGTACCGCGGCCGGAACCGTCGCCGCGCACGCTGTATCTGCTGCAGCGCAAGGCCGGAAAGATCGGCGCCGGGCTCGGCAAGACGACGGGCTGGGTCCATCGGGCCGCGCTGAAGAACAAGCAGGTCGAGCAGTTGCGGGGCGTCAACTACGAGCGGATCGACGACGAAGGCCTGCACATCACGTTCGGCCCGAAGCGCGAGAAGGCCCGCGTCCTGGCGGTCGACACCATCGTCGTCTGCGCCGGCCAGGAACCGGTCCGCGACCTGGCCGAGGCGCTGCGGGAATCCGGCCGCCCGATCCACCTCATCGGCGGCGCCGACGTAGCCGCCGAACTCGACGCCAAGCGGGCGATCGAGCAGGCGACCCGGCTGGCCCTCTCACTCTGAGGCGGACCTGGGTCACTCACCAACCAAGCCCGCCGCAGCGGTCGCACGCTCAGCGTCGGGCGTACACGGCCGGTCAGCCGCACTTGGTGAGTGGTGGCGGTCCGCCCCCGCCGGGCGGACCTGGTGCACCACGGCCGGTGTACTAGTGCGCGCTGGCCCCGGCTCCCCAATCTAGTGCACCGTGTACGGCGTACGCGCACTAGCTAAGGGGTTGTGAGATGAAGACTGTGCTGATTTCCGGTGGCGGGATCGCGGGGCCGGCGGTGGCGTTCTGGTTGCGGCGGTTCGGGTTCGCGCCCACGGTGGTCGAGATCGCGCCGGGGCCGCGGCCGGGCGGGCAGACCGTGGATCTGCGCGGGGTGTCGCGGGTGGTCGCCGAGCGAATGGGGCTGATGCCGGCGGTCGCCGAACGGCAGCTGCACGAGCGCGGGCTCGCGTACGTGCGGGCCGACGGGCGGCAGTCCGCCGCGATGCCCGCGGAGCTTCTCGACGGCGCGGGGCCGGTCGCCGAGATCGAGATCCTGCGGGGCGACCTGGCCGGGATCCTGGCCGACGCGACGCACGAGGTGGAGTACTTGTACGGCGACTCGGTCACCGAGCTGACGCAGGACTCGAGCGGCGTCGACGTCACGTTCGCGAGCGGGACCCGGCGGCGGTTCGATCTGGTGCTCGGCGCGGACGGGGTGCACTCCCGGGTCCGGCGGCTCGCGTTCGGGCCGGAGGAGGAGTTCGTGCACCACCTCGGCGGCTACACGTCGTACTTCACGGTCGAGGCGCCGGAGGACCTGAAGCACTGGATGAAGCTGTACACCGCGCCGGGCGGGCGCTGGGTCGGCCTGCGGCCGGATCGCGATCCGCGGTTCGCGAAGGCGCTGTTGAGCTTCCGGTCGCCGGTGCTCAGGTACGACCGCCGGGACGTCGAGGCACAGAAGCAGCAGGTGCGGTCGCGGTTCGAGGGGCTCGGCTGGCACGCCCCGCACATCCTGAACCTGCTGGCCGCGGCCGACGACTTCTACCTCGACTCGACCAGCCGGGTCGTCGTACCGGAGTGGTCCCGCGGGCGGATCGCTCTGGTCGGTGACGCCGGGTACTGCGGTTCCCCGATGGCCGGCCACGGTACGGCGCTGTCGCTCGTCGGTGCGTACGTCCTCGCGGGCGAGCTGGCCGCCGCGGACGGCGATCACGCGCGGGCGTTCCCGGCGTACCAGCGCCGGATGCGGGCGTACGTCGAGCAGCGGATGGAGCTGCCGCCGGGCGGGATCAAGATGGCGATGCCGATGAGCAGGTTCGGGATCGCGTACCGGGATCTCGTGCTGCGCGTCATGACGTCGCGGCTGATGGCCGGGACCCTGGCGAAGGCAGCGATCGCGAAGCCGGACGCGATCGACCTGCCGGACTACTCAGTCCAGCGGGGAGACCCACTCCGGGTTGCGGCCGAGGAGGCCGAGTAGCTGGTCGAAGTCGGGGGCCGTGCCGGAGACCTTGACGCTGCGTTCGAACGCGTAGCCGGCGCCGCGGTTCGCGTCGGTGTCGGGGATCCGGCGGGCCAGCTGGAGCGCCTGCTCGACCATGTCCGGTGGCGGGTTGTACGGGACGTCGATCGCGCGGGCCAGGTCCCAGGCGTGCACGACGCAGTCGAGCTGGTGGAAGGTCAGCGCGATCCGGCGTGGGAACGAGCCGAACTCGCGGACCTCCACCAGCCGGTCCAGCGCACCTCCGTCGGCGAATGCGTCCGCGACCCGCACGTTCGAGCGGCGATAGGCGCCGGCCGGGTTGTCGCCGAGACGGCCGCTGTTCCAGGTGTGGACGGAGGCGGTCCCGTTCAGCGCGGCGGCGGCCAGGCCCTCGTTCTGGCTGACCAGGTGGCGCATCAGGCCCCGGACGGTCCAGTCCGGGCACGGGGTGGGAAACCACAGGTGCTCAGGCCGGACCTGCATCACGACTTCCCCGAGCACCGCACCGGCCCTGCGATCCAGATCCCGGATGTCCATCCGCGCTCCTCCCGTGCCCTAGCGAGCATAGAGCGGTACGCCGGACTTCGCAGGGAATCTCGTGGAGTACAAGGGACAACCCGCGCCCGGCTGCTACAGATCGGGCGCCGGTGTCTCGTGGATCAGGCCTTGGCGGCCGCCTTCGCCGCCTTCTTGAAGTTGCGCACCTCGCCCAGGGACGCGGCGTCCGTGACGTCGGCGATCGAGCGCCGCGAGCCGCGGTCGCCGTAGTTGCCGGCCGCCTCGCGCCAGCCCTTCGGCGTGACACCGCGCTGCTTGCCGAGCAGGGCGAGGAAGATCTTCGCCTTCTGCTCCCCGAACCCCGGTAGCGCCCTGAGCCGCTTCAGCACCTCGGCGCCGTCCGGCTTCGGGCGGCCGGCCAGCCAGATGTTGGCGGCGTCGCCGTCGTACTTCGCGATGATCTCCTGCGCGAGCGCGTGCACCCGGCGGGCCATCGAGCCGCCGTACCGGTGGATCGCCGGCGGGGTGACGCAGAGCTCGACGAACGTCTCCAGGTCGGTCGCGGCGATCTTGTGCAGGTCGAAACCGTCCATCCGGTTCGCGATCTTCAGCGGGCCGGAGAACGCGTGCTCCATCGGGTACTGCTGGTCGAGGAGCATGCCGACCAGCAAGGCGAACGGGTCGTCGTTGAGCAACTTGTCGGCGTCCGGGTTGCCGGTGAGGTGCAGTTCGCGCAGCATGCGGCCCATCTTGACACGACGATCAGCGCGTGGGCACCCGCGTTCGCCACAGCAGACGGACGAAGTACGGCGCCCCGACCACAGCCAGATGCTTGCGGACGGCAACAGGGTGAGCGTCTGTGGCATAGTGCGCGTACGATGTACGTGCACTAGGAGGGGTGATGGGCGAAGCGTCGTACCAGGTGATCGCCGCCGAGCTGCGGCGGCGGATCGAGGCCGGGGAACTGCGGCCGGGCGAGCGGGTGCCGTCGACGCGGGCATTGGTCCGCGACTTCGGAGTGGCGATGGCGACCGCGACCAAGGCGTTGCAGGTGCTGCAGGCCGACCGGCTCGTGCATGCCTCGCCCGGCGTCGGGACCGTGGTCGGTCCGCCGCCGCGCTCCCGGCGTACCGCTGCCGGTCCCGATGACGTGCCCGACCTGGACCGCGACGAGATCGTCCGGATGGGGATCGCGATCGCGGACGCCGAGGGGCTCGCGGCGTTGTCGATGCGCCGGATCGCGACCGAGCTCGGGGTGTCGACGATGGCGCTCTACCGCTACGTTGGGGGCAAGGACGCGCTCGTCGTCCAGATGGTCGACGCGGTCATCGGCGAGTTTCCGTTGCGGGACGTCTCCGGGAGTTGGCGAGACGCGGTGACGGCGGTGGCGCGCGTGCACTGGGCGGCGTACCGGCGGCATCTCTGGCTCGCGAGCGCGATCAGTTTGAGCCGGCCGCAGTTGGTGCCGCGGCTGCTGCCGCACACGGACGCCGTCCTGCGGGCGTTGCGCGGGTTCGGGAAGAGCGCGGCGTTGTCGGCGACGATCAGCCTGTTCGCGTATGTGCGGGGGATCGCGCTGGTGATGGAGTCCGAGGCGCAGGCCGAGCAGGACACCGGCGTGACCGCGGACGAGTGGGCCGACCGGCAGGGCGACCAGTTGGCGGCGATGATCGCGGCCGGAAACCTGACGGCGTTTCAGGAACTCCTGGCCGACGGCTTCGACTACGACTACGACCTGGACCAGTTGTTCGAGTTCGGCCTGGCGATCTTCCTCGATGGTCTGTCCGCGCGGAGAAGGGGTGTCTGATGTCCCCGCGCCTACTGCGCGGCACCCGGCACGGCACCCCGCCGCACGGGTGCAAAGGCCACGATGCGCCGCATCGAGACCTTCGCCCCCGCACGCCGATGCACCGCACCGAGCACCTCCTCGCGACGGCGCGGGAACATCGGACACCCCTTACGCTGAGTGCTGACGTCTTCTCCGGAGGTGGCGATGGAGCCTGTGTTCGCGCCGGGTGTGCCGGTCGCCGTACGGCGCTTGTACGAGCGCCGGCCGGAGTTGTTCGTGGCGGCCGACGCGCCGCGGCCGAAGCGGCAGACGTCGTGGTCGGCGGCGCCCGGCAACACGTTCGGGACGTTGCTGGTGTGGCTTGCGGTGTGTGTCGGGGGATGGATCCTGGCGCTGATCATCATGGCCGCCACGCTGCCGGCGTCCGTTGCCGCGTGGGGATCCGTCGGGCTGGCGGGGGTCGCGGTGCTGGCGACCGGCGGCATCCTGGTGAAGACGGCAGTCGAGGACCGCGGGCACAAGGCGGTCCGGTTGCAGCACCGGAAGTACCTGCTGCCGCAGGACTTCGACGACCAGGCCGCGCGGCTGCTGACCCGGGCGCAGCGCGCGGTGAAAACGGTGCTTGAGGCAACGGTCACCCGGCGCGGTTTGCTCGACGAGGTGCAGAACGAGCTGGTCCTGCCGGAGCAGCTGTGGGACATCGCGCAGGTCCTCCGCGAGCAGACCGTACTGCGCGCCAGGCAGGCGGACGTCGCACGCGGCATGGCGACCGCTGAGCTCGACGCCGTCCTCGGCCCGCAGCGCCGGGCACTCGCGCTCTCGGCACAGGCGATCACCCGCAAGGTGGACCTGCTGGAGCAGTACGCCGACCGAGTCCGCTCCGCCGACGCCGCCCTGCGCGCCGAGGCGGCACTGGAGGACGGCGACCGCTACATCGAACTCCTCGCCCGCACCGAACCCGTAGGCGACACGTCCGTGGTCCAAGGCTTCACCGACGAGGCAGCCGCCCTCAAGGACACCCTCACCCGCTCCATCAACGCCGCCCGGGACGCCGGCCGAACCCTCGCGCTGCCCGAGTAGGCCGCCCGCCCGAATTTGGCTGGTCAGCCAGCGAAATGAGGGGTTCTGTACCCGCAACCAGGGTGCAGAACCCGGAATTTGGTGGGTCAGCCAGGCAAATTGTGGTGGGCGAGGAGGGTGGCCTCGGCGTCTGGGGTGAGGCCGATGGCGAGGGGTGGGACGCCCCGGTCGCGGTCCCAGCGGAGGACGTCCGCGACGGTCTGGCGGAGGGGAGTGACGGGCATGCCGGCGGCGCGGGCCTTGGCTGGGTTGCGGCGGCGTTCGCCCCACTCGGCTTCGGGGTCCATCAGCGGGAAGCGCGGCGGTACGGCGTCGAACGGGATCGGGATGATGTCGGCGGTTGTGCCGGACAGGTCGGCCGCGGTGTGGATCAGTTCGGCGATGGTGGAGTCGGGGCCGACGGCGTTGTAGGCGCCCGAGCGGTTGTCGGCGACGAGACGCAGGATCAGGCCGGCGACGTCGCGGCTGTCGACCAGTTGCAGCGGGGCCTCAGGACTGGTCGGGAGGGCGATCCGTCCACCCCGGGCGCCGCGGCGGATCCAGTACAGCGCCGTACCGGAGGAGTCGCCGGGCCCGGTGACCCGGCCGGGGCGGACGAGCGTGGCGCGATCGCCGTACCGCTCGACGACGTCGTCCTCACAGGCGACCTTGCAGGGGCCGTATGTGTCGTTCGTGAGCACGTCGGCATCGCGCAGCGGCTCACGGCGCGGCGCGGTCTCGTCGGTCCCGGCCGGCAGGTCCCGGACGTAGACCGCGTGGCTCGAGACGAACACGTACCGCCCGACCCGGTCGCCGAGCACGTCCATGGCCTGGTCGACGTCCCGGGGCCGGAACCCGCTGGTGTCCACCACCGCGTCCCACTCACCGGTCCGCAGCGCCGCGTAGTCCCCGGCCTCGCGGTCCCCGATCAGCTGCGGCACGCCCGCGGGCAGCGGCGCCCCGCTCTTCCCGCGACTGAACGACGTCACCTCGTGGCCGTGGGCCAGCGCGTCGTCCACGATCGCGCGCCCGACAAACCCGTTCCCGCCCAGCATCAGAATCCGCACAACCGCCCAACCTAGCCGCGCCCCGTCCCCACCGCGACCTGATTAGTCCCGGCTGGACCTAGGCTGGCCGCCATGACCAACACAGTGGTGGTTGCCGGTGGCACCGGTGCGCTCGGCGTGGCGGTGACCGCGGAGTTCCTGCGCGCGGGGTGGCGGGTCGTCGTCCCCGGGCGTTCCGAGGAGTCGCTCGCCCGGCTCGGCACCGACCCGGCGCTGAACCCGATCGTCGCCGACCCGTTCGACCCGGCCGGTACGGCGGACGTCGTGGCGCTCGCCGCGTCCGACGAGAACGCCCCGCTGACCGCCCTGGTCAATCTCGTCGGCGGGTTCGCGTCCGGCGCGCGGGTGCACGAGACGCCGGTCGAGGACTTCGAGAGCATCCTGCGGCTCAACCTGCGGCCGACGTACCTGATCACCCGGGAGGTCCTGCCGCACCTGGTCGCGGCCGGTGGTGGAGCGATCGTTTGTACGTCGAGCCGCGCGGCGCAGCACCCGTTCTCCGGCGCGGCCGGGTACATCACCGCCAAGGCCGGGGTGATCGCGTTCGCCGACGCCCTGCACGCGGAGTACGCGCGTGACGGCATCCGGGTGAACACCATCCTGCCCGGCACCATCGACACCCCCGCGAACCGCGCCGCGATGCCGGGCGCCGACACCAGCCGGTGGACGCCGCCGGACCGGATCGCCGCCGTGGTCCGGTCGCTCGTCGAGACCGACGGGTTCGACGGCGCTCATCTGACCGTTTGACAACCGATTGACCCTGTAACACGTCTGAACAGGTACAGCGTGCATCCTTCGGGGCACACTGATAGCGGGGGATCGACGGGGAGACAGGGGTGCCGATGGGGACTGCGCGCGCGACGGCGAAGCGGCCGCGGTCGATGCCGAACTTGCTGGGATCCACCCTGTTGGGCGCGCTCCTTCCAGGACTCGGGCTGATCATCGGCGGGCGGCGGCGGATCGGTGCGTTCGTGCTCACGCTCTTCCTCGGCCTGGTCGGGCTCGGCGTGTACGTCGGTCTGACCCGGCGTACCGAGGTGCTCGCGGCCACCGTCGTACCGAGCCGGCTGCTGATCATGTCGGTGGCGATCGGCGCGCTCGCGTTCGCCTGGATCGTGGTCGTCGTGGCGTCGCACCGGTCGTTGCGCCCGGCAACGGGAGGCGCCGGCGGCCGGGCCTTCGGCGCGCTGTTCGTCGGGCTGTTGTGCTTCGCGATCGCCGCGCCGGCCGCGGTCGGTGTCCAGAGCGTGCTGGCGCAGCGGACGCTGGTGCAGGACGTCTTCCAGGCGCAGGGTGAGAGCAAGAGCGCGACCCGGCCGTCGACGGTCAACACCAAGGACCCGTGGGAGAACAAGCAGCGGCTGAACCTGCTGCTGCTCGGCGGGGACGACGCGCCCAGCCGCGAGGGTGTGCGCACCGACACCGTGATCGTCGCGAGCATCGACACCAGGACCGGGAACACGGCGCTGATCTCGCTGCCGCGGAACCTGACCTTCATGCCGTTCCCGCCGGACTCGCCGCTGTACAAGTACTACCCGGCGGGCTTCGGCAAGGAGGGGCTGAGCCTGGACGGCCGGCTGGAGTGGATGCTGACCGCGATGTACCAGAACGTGCCGGACGCACACCCGGGCATCCTCGGGCCGTCGGACAACGAGGGCGCGGACGTGCTGAAGCAGTCGGTCGGCGAGGCGATCGGGCTGAAGCTCGACTACTACCTGCAGGTCAACCTGCAGAGCTTCCCGGAGATCGTCGACGCGCTCGGCGGGATCCGGGTGAACGTCAACGAGCGGGTCGCGATGGGCGGCATCAGCAGCTCGCACATCCCGCCGAAGGAGTGGATCGAACCCGGACCCGACCAGCACCTCGACGGACGGCACGCACTGTGGTTCGCCCGCGGGCGGTACGGCGCCGACGACGACCAGCGGCAGATCCGGCAGCGGTGCGTGATCAAGAGCATCGTCGACGCGGCCGATCCGCAGACGCTCGTCACGAAGTACAAGGCGATCGCCCGCGCCGGCCAGCACCTGCTGCGGACCGACATCCCGCAGGAGTTGCTGCCCGCGATGGTGCAGCTGGCCCTGAAGGTGAAGTCGGGGACGGTCTCGAACGTCACGCTCGACTCCGAGAAGCTCCGCCTGAAGTACCTGCACCCCGACTACCAGGCGCTCCGCGACACCGTCGAGAACGCCCTCGAGTCCACGCCGCCGCCGACGACCACCCCACCGGCCACCCCGGCCGAGCCGCCCACCACCCGCAAGCCGGCCGCCCCGACGACCACCGCACCCCCGGGCCCGACCCAGAACCTGGCCGACGCCTGCGCCTACAACCCGGCCGGCGACCAGCCCAACTAGTGCCGTCGCAGTCACTGCACGGCTGGGGGGTTGACCCCTCAGATGGCCGGTTGACCCCTCGCATGCCGCAGGGTCAACCGGCAAGCTCAGGGGTCAACCCCTCAAATGGCCGGCTCAGCTTGACCGTCGGGCCGGAGTCCGCGCAGGCCGTACGAGGTGACCAGGGAATGTTCTGAGCCCAGGGTGTCGATCCGGCGGGGGCCTGCTCGACGTGAGAGTAAGTGATGAACCGAAACCACGAGGAGCGGCAGCGATGCGTTACATGATCATCAATAAGGCGGACGCCGACAGCGAGGCCGGGAAGTTGCCGGCGCCGGAGGTGGCCGAGGCGGTCGGCGGGGTCGTCGAGGACCTGTCGAAGGCCGGCGTCCTGCTGTTCGCCGAAGGCGTGCACCGCAGCTCGCTCGGCGCCCGGGTCAGTGTCGACGGCGGCAAGCGCACGGTGACCGACGGCCCGTTCGCGGAGACCAAGGAGCTGGTCGGCGGGATGATCGTCGTCGAGGTCCGCAACCGCGACGAGGCGATCGAGTGGGCGGCCCGGCTGGCCGAGGCCCTCGGCCAGGAGGTCGAGGTCCGCCGGGTCGTCGAGGAAGCCGACTTCGGACCGGACGCGGACGTCTTCTCGAGCTGACTGTCCATTCGGGGCGGTCCCGTTCGTGGCACTGCCATGAACAACACACTGAAGGTTTCCGACGCAGAGCTGTACTACGAGGTGCGCGGATCAGGACCGCTGGTGGTCCTGGTCGGCGCGCCCATGGACGCGGAAGCGTTCGCGCCGCTGGCCGAGCTGCTGGCGGCCGACCACACCGTGCTGACGACGGATCCGCGCGGCGTGAAGCGGAGCACGCTCGAGGCCGGCGGTACGTCGCGGCCCGAGCAGCGGGCCGACGACCTGGCCCGGCTGATCCGGCACGTCGACGCCGGGCCCGCCGTCGTCCTCGGCTCCAGCGGGGGAGCGGTCAGCGCGCTGGCGCTGGCGCAGGACCACCCGGAGCTGGTCCGGACCGTGATCGCCCACGAACCGCCGCTGGACCGGCTGCTGCCGGATGCGGACGAGCTGCTGGCGAAGTCGGAGAAGCTGATGGCCGACTACCTCGCCGGGGACGTGACCGGCGCCTGGAAGCAGTTCTTCGCGGTCGCGAACATCCAGCTGCCCGACGAGGTCGTGGAGATGATGTTCGGCGCCGACCGCGACCCCGAGCAGCTGGCGACCGAGCGGTTCTGGTTCGGCCACGAGATGCGCGAGTCGATCAGCTGGCTGCCGGACTTCGACCGGCTCCGCGCGGCCGACGTCGTGGTCGGGATCGGCGCGGAGTCCACCGGTCAGCTCTGCGACCGGACCTCGACCGCGCTCGCCGCCGGCCTGGGCGTCGAGCCGACCCGTTTCCCCGGCGACCACACCGGTTTCGTGGAGCGTCCGGAGGCGTTCGCGAAGACGCTGCGCGACCTGCTGGAAGCCGTCCGCCGGTCGAGGTGAGACTCGCGCGTGGGTTGTCGGGGAGAGTATGTGAAGCTGGGGGTGTTCGGTGCGTACGCCGGGGTGTGCGGGCGGTCGCATCGGGCACCGGTCGGGACGCCGCGTTCGTCCGCGTGGCGACTTGACCTCAACCGTGGTTGAAGTTTCAAGCTGGTGCCGCTGAGACAGGACATCGGAGATATCGGCCCTCGCGCGGGGCCCTGACGAAGGAGCAGAGTTGACCACGTACACGCTTCCCGACCTCCCCTACGACTACGGCGCACTCGCGCCGAGCATCGCCGGCGAGATCATGGAGCTGCACCACGACAAGCACCACGCGACCTACGTGAAGGGTCTGAACGACACCCTCGACAAGCTGGCCGAGGCCCGCGAGAAGGGTGACTTCGGCGCGATCGTCGGGCTGGAGAAGACGCTCGCCTTCAACCTCGGCGGTCACGTCAACCACTCGATCTTCTGGAAGAACCTGTCG
This sequence comes from Kribbella sp. NPDC051936, assembly GCF_040680955.1. Lineage (NCBI taxonomy): Bacteria > Bacillati > Actinomycetota > Actinomycetes > Propionibacteriales > Kribbellaceae > Kribbella > Kribbella sp. NPDC051936. Next base: position 61,320 of record NZ_JBFAXS010000014.1, read on the forward strand.
CCGGACGGTGGCGACAAGCCGGACGGCGAGCTGGGCGCGGCGCTCGACGACGCGTTCGGTTCGTTCGACGCCTTCCAGGGCCACTTCACCGCGGCGGCGACCACCATCCAGGGCTCCGGCTGGGCCATCCTCGGCTGGGACGCGCTGGCCGGGAAGCTCCTGGTCCACCAGCTGTACGACCAGCAGGGCAACCTGCCGGCCGGCCAGATCCCGCTGGTGATGCTGGACATGTGGGAGCACGCGTTCTACCTGCAGTACAAGAACGTGAAGCCCGACTACGTCAAGGCGTGGTGGAACGTCGTGAACTGGGCCGACGCCCAGGCTCGGTTCGACGCGGCCCGCGCCGGCGCCGGCGCCCTGATCACCGGCGCCTGACACACCCCGCAGTACGACGAAGGGCGTCCGGCGTGCAGCCGGACGCCCTTCGCGTGTCAGGCACAGAACCCGGCGATCACCGGGGCGATCGCCGCCGCCTTGATGACGTGGTTCTGACCCGGCACCTCGGTGTGTGCGGCGCCCGGTACCGCCGCTGCGAGCGCCCGGGTCGAGTTCTTCATCCAGGTCGGGCTCTTGCCGCCGTTCACGACCAGCACCGGCTGCTCGATCCCGGCCCACTGGGTGGCGTCCATCGGGTCGCCGAAGCAGTTGCCGCCGAGCACCTGGGCGTCGTACGGCAAGGTGTGTGCGATCGCCTTCATCGGCTTCCAGGCCGGCATCAGCTTCATCATCGTGACGAAGGCCCCGGGCAGCCCGATGCCCTTGGTGAAGAAGTACTTGATCGCGTCGTTCGGCTCGAGGGCCTGGAGGTCGGACACCCAGCTGCGCGGGATCTGCTTGCGGCTGTCGTCGACGACGTACGGCGGCTCGAACGCGACCAGCTTCTCGATCGGCAGCCCGGCCGCCGCCGCCCGCAACGCCAGTGCCGCACCGGACGACGAGCCGTAGACGTACGCCGACCCGCCGGCCGCCTCGATCACGGCGGCCAGGTCCTTGATCTCGCGCTCGACCGAGTACTCGTTCGCGTCGCCGGAGTCGCCGCGGCCGCGCCGGTCGTAGTTGTGGACGGTGAACCGGTCCGCCAGCGCCTCGGCGAGCTCGGGCATCGGACCCTGCGCGCGGGAGCAGAGCGCGCCGTCGACGAGGACCAGGGCCGGGCCGTCGCCGCGCCGGTCGTAGGCGATGGTGGTGCCGTCCTTCGAGACCACGGTGTTCATGATGGTTTCCTCCCGGTGGGTGACGATCTCACCACTGCGTCGAGCACCGGGACCCGCCGTTCGACAGGGTGTGACGCAGATCACTTTCGAGCGGATCCGCTGCGTGACGACCGGTGCGTCTGGGTACCGGTGCGGCAATCGAGTACGGGAGGCGGCCATGACCACACGTCCGGAACTGGTCCGGCGTGAGACCGGACTCACGGAGCTGAACGGCCGGGAAGCGAACATCGGCTGGCTCGTGAGCCAGGCGACCAGTGACCTCAGCCAGCTGGTGCGCGACGAGGTGCAACTGGCCAAGGTCGAGCTGAAGGAGAAGGGTAAGGAGGCCGGTGTCGGCGCCGGGTTGTTCGGTGGGGCCGGGGCGATCGCGCTGTACGGCCTCGGCGTCCTGATCGCGGCGGCGATCCTCGGGCTCGCGACCGCGCTGCCCGCCTGGTTGTCGGCGCTGATCGTCGCAGCGGTCCTGTTCGTGATCGCGGCTGTGGCCGCACTGCTCGGCAAGCGGCACGTCAGTCGTGCCGCCCCGCCCGTCCCGAAACGTGCCGTCGACGGCGTGCACGAGGATCTGGAAGCGCTCAAGGGCCACCAGCCAGAAGGGAAGAGCACCCCATGAGCACCACGAAGAACGCTGCACACCGGGAGCCGATGACGGAGAGCCAGACGCTCCGCGAGGACCTCGACCACACCAGGCAGCACCTGGCCGACACGGTCCAGGAAATCAGCCGGCGGCTGAACGTGCCGAACCGGATGAAGGAGACCGCGGCGAGCGCCGGGCATCGCGTCTCGGACGCGGCCGGGCAGACCGGTCAGCTGATGAAGCAGGTACCGGACGCGATGAAGGGCCTGCCCCAGAAGAGCAAGAGCCACCCGAAGGTGACGGCCGCCGTCGGCGGCGCGGTGGTTCTCGGCGCGGGCGCGGTGGCCTGGATGGCGCGCCGGCACAAGTAGCGCTGCACCGTAGATCTGTACGTCGAGGGTCAGCAGGCGGCGGCGCGCTCCAGGAGCAGCTTGCGCTCGCGCTCGTTGCGGGTGAGCGCCGCCGCCCTCTCGAACTCTGCCCGTGCCTCATCGAGCCGGCCGAGCTTGAACAGCAGGTCCCCGCGGACGCTCGGCAGCAGGTGATAGTCCTTCAGCGACGGGTCGTCCGCGAGCAGGTCGACCGCCCGCAGGCCTTGTTCCGGGCCGAACGCCATCGAGATCGCGACCGCCTGGTTCAGCTCCACTACCGGTGACGGGGTGACCTGCGCGAGGACGGCGTACAGGCCGGCGATCCGGGCCCAGTCGGTGTCCTCGGGGTCGGCCGCGCGGGCGTGGCAAGCGGCGATCGCGGCCTGCAGCAGGTACGGGCCGGGCGGCTTCTCCAGGGCCCAGGCACGGTCGATTCCTTCGAGGCCCCGGCGGATCAGCAGCCGGTCCCAGCGGCGGCGGTCCTGGTCGAGCAGCAGCACCGGCTCGCCGTCGGCGCCGACGCGCGCGTTCGCCCGCGACGACTGCAGTTCCATCAGCGCCAGCAGCCCGAGGACCTCGGGCTCGGTCGGCATCAGCTCGACGAGCAGCCGGCCGAGCCGCATCGCCTCGTTGCACAACGCCGGCCGCATCCAGTCGTCGCCGGCCGTCGCCGAGTAGCCCTCGTTGTAGATCAGGTAGACGACCTCGAGCACGGACTGGAGCCGCTCCAGCAGGTCCGGCCCGGACGGCACCTCGAACTGGACCTCGGCCTTGGCCAGGTTGCGCTTGGCGCGGACGATGCGCTGCGCGATCGTCGCCTCCGGGGAGAGGAACGCCCGGGCGATCTCGTCGGTCTTCAGGCCGCCGAGCAGTTTGAGCGTCAGGGTCACCCGTGCGTCCATGGTGAGCACCGGGTGGCAGGCGGTGAACACCAGCCGGAGCAGGTCGTCCTCGATGTGGTCCTCGAGGATCGCTTCCACGTCGTCCTCGACGCTGTCGCCGTCGATCTCCAGCTCGTGGCCCATCTCGGCGAGCTTGCGCTGGTAGGTCTCCTTGCGCCGGATCAGGTCGATCGCCCGCCGCTTGGCGATCGCCATCAGCCAGGCGCCGGGGTTGTTCGGTACGCCGGACTCCGGCCACTGCTCCAGCGCCGCCACCAGAGCGTCCTGCGCCAGCTCCTCCGCGAGCCCGACGTCCCGCACGATCCGCGCGACGCCCGCGACGATCCGCGCCGACTCGATCCGCCAGACCGCGTCGACCGCCCCCTGCGCATCCGTTACCGTCACCCGCCGATAGTAGATCCGGGAGCCGGCACCCGCGCACGCCTAATAGACTTCGCTGCGAGATCCCCCCGACGATGGCTCGAGGTTTGCTGTGCTCACCATGCAGGACGCGCTGCTCGCGCTGACGAAGTACTGGACCGACCGTGGCTGCATGGTCGTGCAGCCGTTCAACACCGAGGTCGGTGCCGGGACGCTGAACCCGGCGACGATCCTGCGGGTGCTCGGTCCCGAGCCGTGGCGGGTGGCGTACGTCGAGCCGAGTGTCCGGCCGGACGACAGCCGGTACGGCGAGAACCCGAACCGGCTGCAGACGCACACCCAGTTCCAGGTGGTGCTCAAGCCGGACCCGGGCAACCCGCAGGAGCTGTTCCTGGACAGCCTGACCGCGCTCGGTATCGACATCGACGCGCACGACGTCCGGTTCGTCGAGGACAACTGGGCGAACCCGGCGACCGGCTCCTGGGGTCTCGGCTGGGAGGTCTGGCTGGACGGCCTGGAGATCACCCAGTTCACGTACTTCCAGCAGGCCGGCGGGATGACGCTGGACCCGGTGTCGGTGGAGATCACCTACGGCATCGAGCGGATCATGATGGCGCTGCAGGGCGTCTCGCACTTCAAGGACATCGCCTACGCGCCGGGCATCTCGTACGGCGAGGCCTTCGGCCAGGCGGAGTACGAGATGAGCCGCTACTACCTCGACGACGCGGACGTGGAGTCACAGAAGCGTTTGTTCGAGGAGTACGCAGCTGAGGCGCGCCGGATGATCGACGACCGGCTCCCGGTGCCCGCGCACATCCAGGTGCTGCGCTGCTCGCACACGTTCAACGTCCTCGACGCCCGCGGCGCGGTCAGTACGACGGAGCGCGCGAAGGCGTTCGGCCGGATGCGCACGCTGGCCCGCGAGGTGTCGCGGCTGTGGGCGGAGCGCCGCGAGGAGCTGAAGCACCCGCTGGGTCTCGCCGAGCTCCCGCCGGCCGCGCCGGAGCCGACCGAGTTCCCGAAGATCAGCGGGACCCGGCAGCTGACGTTCGAGATCGGCACCGAGGAGATGCCGCCGTCCGAGGTCACGAAGACCGCCGCGGCGGTGCAGGCCGCGCTGGAGGAGAAGCTGGCCGCGACGCGGCTCGGCCACGGGAAGATCACGACGTACGCGACGCCGCGCCGGGTGGTGGCGTTCGTCGCCGAGGTGCAGGCCGGTGAGCCGGACGCCGAGCGGGTGGTGCGCGGTCCGCGGAAGTCGGCCGCGTACGACGCCGACGGCAACATCACGAAGGCCGCCGCCGGGTTCGCCCGCGGTCAGAAGGTCGACGAGAGCGAGCTGCACGACCTGGACGTCGACGGCGTCGAGTACGTCGCGGTCACCAAGCCGGACCCGGGCCGCGGTGCGGCCGAGGTGCTGAGCGGCGTCCTGAGCGAGATCGTCGCCGGGCTGCGCTCCGACAAGAACATGCGGTGGAACGACGCCAAGCTGTCGTTCACCCGGCCGATCCGCTGGCTGGTCGCGTTGCTCGGCGACGAGATCGTCCCGGTCTCCGTGTCCAGCCTGGCGGCCGGCCGGACGACCCGGGTGCACCGGACCGCCGCGCAGCCGAAGGTCGAGATCGCCTCCGCCGAGGGGTACCTGGACCTGCTCCGGATCCACGGGATCGAGGCCGATCCGGCGCGTCGCCGCTCGACGGTGGTGGCCGCGGCGACCGAGCTGTCGAAGACCGTCGGCGGCACCGTCGACGTCGAAGGCGAGGCCGCGCTGGTCGACCAGATCGTCAACCTGATCGAGGAGCCGACGCCGATCCTCGGCGGCTTCGCGGCCGACTACCTGGATCTGCCGGGCGAGATCCTCACGACCGTGATGCGCAAGCACCAGCGCTACCTCCCGGTCCGGGACGCCGATGGCAAGCTGCTGCCGCACTTCGTTGCCGTGGCCAACGGTTCGGTGGACGAGGACGTGGTGCGGGCCGGCAACGAGGCGGTCCTGCGGGCGCGCTACGAGGACGCCGCGTTCTTCTGGCGGGCCGACCTCGACACCCCGCTCGAGTCGATGAAGGCCGAGCTGGACAAGCTCGCGTTCGAGGAGCGGCTCGGCTCGATGGCCGACCGCGCCGGCCGGATCGCCCGGGTGGCCACGAAGCTCGCCGAGGTCGTCGAGCTGGGCGGCGACGACCTGACCACGCTGCAGCGGGCGGCCGAGCTGGCGAAGTTCGACCTGGGCTCGCAGATGGTGGTCGAGCTGACCAGCCTGGCCGGCACGATGGCGCGCGAGTACGCCCGGCGCGCCGGTGAGACCGAGGCGGTCGCGCAGGCCTTGTTCGACATGGAGCTGCCGCGGTCGGCCGGCGACCCGGTGCCGTCCACGACGCCGGGCGCGCTGCTCGCGCTCGCCGACCGGTTCGACCTGCTGGCCGGCCTGTTCGGGATCGGGGCGAAGCCGACCGGAAGCTCCGACCCGTTCGCGCTCCGGCGCGCCGCGACCGGTGTGGTCGCGATCCTGCGCGAGCACCCCGAGCTGCGGGCGATCACGCTGCCGATCGGGCTGAAGGCGGCCGCGGACGAGATCGGCGCGCAGGGCATCGACGTACCGGCCGACTCCCTCGACGAGGTCGCCGACTTCACCGTCCGGCGGTACGAGCAGCAGCTGCTCGACCGCGGCGACGACCACCTGCAGGTGGCCGCGGTGTTGCCGTTGGCAACTGCTCCGGTGGTCGCCGACGAGACCCTGGAGACGCTGCACGGCCTGGTCGGCAACAGCGAGTTCGCCGATCTGGTCGCGGTGCTCCAGCGGGTCCGCCGGATCGTGCCGGAAGGCACCGCGGCGGAGTACGACGCCGGCAAGCTCACCGAGCCCGCCGAGGTCGTGCTGCACGAGGCGGTCCAGAAGATCGGCGTCGCGCCGACCGCGCTGGCCGACTTCGTCGCGTCCGCGACGGTGCTGGTCGAGCCGGTGAACGCGTTCTTCGACGAGATCCTGGTGATGGCCGAGGACCCGGAGCTCCGGGCGGCCCGGCTGGGGTTGCTGGCCACCATCAGCAAGCTGGCGGCGCCGGTGCTGGACTGGCAGGCGCTGGGCACCAGCCTGAACCCCACGGACTGATGACTCCCGCGGAGGTTGCCGATCGGGCCGAGCGCCGGCCGCCGACGTCGGTGGCCGCGCTTGCGTGAGTTCGTCGTGCTCGGGACCGGCAGCCAGGTGCCGTCCCGCGAACGGACGCAGAACGGGTACTTCCTGCGCTGGGACGACGAGGGGTTCCTGTTCGATCCCGGCGAGGGGACGCAGCGGCAGATGATCTTCGCCGGGATCGCCGCCGGTGCGATCACCCGGTTGTGCGTGACGCACTTCCACGGCGATCACTGCCTCGGGGTGCCGGGCGTGGTGCAGCGGCTGTCGCTGGACGACGTACCGCATCCGGTGCGGGCGCACTATCCCGCATCGGGGCAGACGTACTTCACGCGGTTGCGGTACGCCGCGTCGTTCTACGAGCGGGCCGAGCTGCTCGAGGAGCCGGTCGAGGAGGACGGGTTGTTGTCCGTCGGCTCCTTCGGGCAGTTGTGGGCGCGCCGGCTGGAGCACCCGATCGAGTCCTTCGGGTACCAGTTGATCGAGCCGGACGGCCGCCGGATGCTGCCGGACAAGCTCGCGGCGTACGGCGTCACCGGACCGGCCGTCGGGCGTCTGCAACGGGCCGGGTCGTTGGAGGTGAACGGCCGTACTGTCAGGGTGGAGGACGTCAGCGAACCGCGGCCCGGCCAACGGTTCGCGTTCGTCATGGATACGCGGCTGTGCGAGAACGTGCTGCGGCTGGCCGACGGCGCAGATCTGCTCGTGATCGAGTCGACGTACCTGTCGTCCGAAGCCGAGCTCGCGCGGCGTTTCGGGCATCTCACCGCCCGGCAGGCCGCCCGGGTCGCGGCCGAGTGCGGTGTCCGGAAGCTGGTGCTGACGCACTTCTCCCAGCGGTATCTGGAGCCCGAGCGTTTCCACGAGGAGGCCGCCGCCGAGTTCGCGGGGGAGATCGTAGTGGCTTCCGATCTCAGCCGGCTCTCAGTTCCGGCCCGTCGTTGACGAACAGTGCGTGACGCCTGGGCAAACAAGGCCTTCGGGCGGCGATCGCGGAATTAGCATTACCGGCGAATATAAATCGCCGATCCCCAGGAGCCCTCCGTCGTGCGCAGTCCACGTCCCGTGCCGGCGGCTGTCGCAGTGGTTGTCCTGGGCACCCTTCTCGCGGTGACGGTGTGGCGACCGTGGAAGAGCTCGGCCGACGCGAGCGCTGCCTCGACCGGGATCACGGTGTCGCGCAGTCAGTGCGGACAGGGCTGGACCGGTACCAAGGCCGGTCGGCAGACGCTTGTCGTGCACAACACCGGCGACGCGGCTGCCGAGGTGGATGTGGTCGAGCTCGACACCTCGAAGGTGTACGGCGAGGTGGAAGGGCTGGGCCCGAACACGAGCGCCTCGATGGAGGTGCAGCTCGGCGCCGGACGGTACGCGATCCGCTGCCTGATCGAGGACACCGATGTGATCACCGGCCCGACCGTCACGCTGACCGGCGACGCGGCGGGCGGCCCGGCCGTCGTACCTGTCACGAAGAACGACCTGCTGCCGCTGGTGAAGAAGTATCAGGCCGGTGTCTCTCGCGGTGTCGCAGACCTGGTCGTGAAGACGGACAAGCTGCGTACTGATGTGGACGCCGGTGACCTGGCGGCTGCTCGCGCCGACTGGCTGCCGGCGCATCTGGCGTACAACTCCCTTGGTGCGGCCTACGATGCGTTCGGAGATTTCGCGGACAAGATCGACGGCTCCGGCTCGGGCTTCCATCGGCTGGAGAAGGGCCTGTGGCACCAGGCTTCGGCCGCCGGGCTGAAGCCTGTCGCGGATCAATTGGCGGCTGATGTCCACGGTTTGCAGAAGGATCTACCTGACGAGCAGGTGGATCCGAACGACCTCGGGCTGCGTGCGCACGAGATCATGGAGAATGCGCTCCAGTTCGAGCTGACCGGCGAGAACGACCAGGGCAGCGGTACGTCGCTGAACACCGCGCTGGCCAACCTGAACGGCACGGCGAACGTGCTGGCCGTCCTCAACCCGGTGCTGAAACCCCGCTATGCCGGTCTGCCTGAGGTGCAGAAGTGGGAAGACCGAGTGCGCGCGCTGCTGACGGCGCATCAGGGCACCCCGGTCGAACGGCTGGACCGGACGACTCGGGAACAGCTCAACGGCGCCGTCGGCGAGCTGCTGGAAAAGCTGGCACCGGTCGCCACCATCTGCGAAGTCCGGAGGGCATCGTGACGGGCGTCGGGCGTCGGTCCTTCCTCCGTGGCGCGCTCGCCGGCACCGGTGCGGCGGTGGTCGCCGGGCTGCCGGCGTCTGCCGACTCGGCGACACCGACCGCGGTGCCGTTCCATGGCGTCCACCAGGCCGGTGTCACGACCGCCCAGCAGAAGCAGGCGATCTTCGCGTCCTTCGATGTGATTGCTGTCGGCAAGCATGAGCTGACCGACCTGTTCAGGACGCTGACGGACCGGGCGCGACTGCTCACGGCGGGCGGCGCACCGGCGCCGCTCGGCATTACCGCCCCGCCGGCCGACTCCGGCGTACTCGGTCCGGACATGCCCGGCGACGACCTGACCGTCACCGTCGGCGTCGGAGCCTCGCTGTTCGACGAGCGGTACGGCCTGGAGGATCGCAAGCCGGCGAGGTTGACGGTGATGAAGGAGTTCCCCAACGACAGCCTGGACGAGAGCTTGTGCCACGGGGACCTGAGCCTGCAGTTGTGCGCGTCGGAGACCGACACCGTGCTGCACGCGCTGCGGGACGTTGCGCGGCACACGCGCGGCGCGATGCAGCTGCGCTGGCGGGTCGACGGCTTCCGGAGCCTGCCGCGGCCGGCCGGTACGCCGCGCAACTTGATGGGGTTCAAGGACGGCATCGTCCAGCCGGCGCCGGCCGACCACGACAAGCTCGTCTGGGTCGGCACAGGGAACGGTGAGCCGGCGTGGACCGAGGGCGGCAGCTACCAGGTGCTGCGCCAGATCCGGATGCTGGTCGAGTTCTGGGACCGGGTGCCGGTCGGCGAGCAGGAGAACATGTTCGGCCGCCGCCGCGACTCCGGAGCGCCGTTGGACGGCAGCAGCGAGACCGATCGCCCGGACTATGCGGCCGACCCGACCGGTACGGCGATCCCGCTGACCAGCCACATCCGCAGGGCCAACCCGCGGACAGTGGAGACCGCGGCCAGCCAGTTCCTGCGCCGCGGCTACAACTACGACAAGGGCGCCGACGCGGTCGGTGACCTGGACATGGGGCTGCTGTTCTGCGCCTACCAGCAGGACATCGCCCGGCAGTTCGAGGCCGTGCAGACCAGGCTGGCCGACGAGCCCCTCGTCGACTACATCCGGCCGGTCGGCGGCGGCTACTTCTTTGTGCTTCCCGGTGTTCGGGACGGCAGCGACCACTTCGGGCGGTCGTTGCTCGGATGAGTTACTTCAGGAGGAAAGGCATGCGCGCAAGACTCCCTGTCGCCGCCACAGCCGTTGCAGCTGCGACGGGCTTGTTGCTGGCCGCCTGTAGCGCCCCCGGCGCCGCCCAGCAGGTGACCAACGCCGCTGCGACGTACCCGGTGGCGAACCCCGCCGACTGGCATCAGGTGGTCCGCCCCACCACCCCGATCCAGCATCTGGTGGTGATCTTCGGCGAGAACGTGTCGTTCGACCACTACTTCGGCACCTACCCCAAGGCCGCCAACACCGACGGTACGCCGTTCACGGCGGCCCGGCACACGCCGAAGGTGAACGGCCTGTCCGGGAAGTTGCTGACCGGCAACCCCAACATGTACGACCCGAAGCGGCTGTCGCCGGCGCAGGCGCTGACCTGCGACCAGAACCACGGCTACGGGCCGGAGCAGAAAGCCGTCGACGGCGGCAAGGACGACAAGTTCGTCGAGAACACCGAGACCGACAAGTGCACCGGCCAGCCCGTCCTGTTCGGCGAGCCGGGTCTGGTGATGGACTACTACGACGGCAACACCGTCACCGCGCTGTGGAACTACGCGCAGCACTTCTCGATGAGCGACAACTCGTTCGGCACCGTGTACGGCCCGTCCACGCCGGGCGCGCTGAACCTGATCTCCGGGCAGACCCACGGCGCGCAGGCGTACGACCCGAAGACGGAGCAGCCGACGACCGACGCGTACGCCGTCCAGTCGCCGGACGCGCACGGGATCGGCACCGTCACGAACGACCCCGACCCGTTCTACGACGACTGCTCGAACAACAACGGCAAGTCGGCGAACAACCTGGCCGTGATGCACGGGCAGAACATCGGCGACCTGCTCAACCAGAAGCACGTCACGTGGGGCTGGTTCCAGGGCGGCTTCAAGCCGACCGGATCCGCCAACGGCAAGGCGGTCTGCGGCGCGCAGCACACCAACGTCGGCGGCAACGCGTCGACGGACTACAGCCCGCACCACCAGCCGTTCGAGTACTACAAGTCCACGGCGAACCCGAAGCACCTGCCGCCGTCGTCGGTCGCCGCGATCGGGCACACCGACCAGGCCAACCACCAGTACGACACGTCGGACTTCGACGCCGCGCTGGCGGCGAACAACCTGCCGGCGGTCAGCTTCCTGAAGGCCGGCGAGTACCAGGACGGCCACGCCGGCTACTCCGACCCGCTGGACGAGCAGGCGTTCGTCGTCCGTGAGCTCAACGCGCTGCAGAAGTCGAAGGACTGGTCGTCGACCGCGGTCGTCATCGCGTACGACGACTCCGACGGCTGGTACGACCACGTCACGCCGCCGAGCGTGAACGGCTCGAAGGACGCCGCGCTCGACCAGAGTGCGCTGTGCGGGACGAAGCCGGTGTCCGGCGGGTACGCCGACCGCTGCGGGTACGGTCCGCGGCTGCCGCTGCTCGTCGTCTCGCCGTACGCGAAGACCAACCACGTCGACCACACGCTGACCGACCAGACCTCGATCCTGAAGTTCATCGAGGACAACTGGCGGACCGGCCGGATCGGCGACCATTCGTTCGACGAGCGTGCCGGCAGCCTGAACAGCATGTTCAGCTGGCGGGCGCACCCGAACACCGCGAAGCTGATCCTGGACCCGAAGACCGGAGCCGTCGTCAGCTAATCCTCGGCATCGCCCTGATCGGCGAGGAAGTCGTCGATCAGGGCGTTCACCTCCTGCGGCGACTCGAGCGCCGCGAGGTGGGCGGACTGCTCGAGGACGACGAACCGCGCGCCCGGGATCGAGTCGGCCATCTCCTCGGTCTCCGCGACCCCGAAGGTGGGGTCCTCGGCGCCCGCGACCACGAGCACCGGCGTCCGGATGCTGCCGAACAGGGCGCGCTGATCGGGCCGGTGCGGGACCACGCTGGTGACGGCGTGCCGGCCGGACGTGATGTCCACCGTGCGCGCCAGCTCGTTGACCCTGGCAACGACCTCGGGCTTCTCGCGTTTCGCGGTCGGGCCGAGGAAGGCGTCGCGCACCGGCCCGGTGAGCGGTCCGCGGATCCCGCCGAGCAGCCGCGCCGCGCCGACCAGCACGCCGTACTCGAACCGTTGCCGCCGTCCGGCCGGGGAGGCGGTGGCGTTCATCAGGACCGCGATCCCGAGCCGGTCCGGATACCGGGCCGCGAAGGTGCCGCCGATCATCCCGCCCCAGCTGTTGCCGATCAGGTGGATCCGGTCGACGCCGAGGTCGTCGACGATCGCCAGGATCACGTCGGCGCACTGCTCGAACGTGAACGGCCCGGTGAGCGGCGCACTGCCGCCGTGCCCGGGCGGATCGACCAGGATCACCCGGTAACGGTCCGCGAAATGTGCGGCCTGCGCGGACCACAGGGTGCCGTCCATCAACAGGCTCGGCCAGAACAGCATCGCGGGCCCCGACCCGTCGACGCGCACCCGGATCCGGCCCAGCACGGTCTCGACGTACCGATCCTGCATGTCTGAACGGTACCGGTCAGGCCCCCGCGATCGATGCTGACAGGCGCGTCGTGAGTTCGCGGATCGCGTGGACCAGCTCCGGCGGGTCCTGGACCTCGAAGGGCAGGCCGAGGATGCCGAGGTACAGCGCGACCTGGTCGAGCGAGTTCGCGCCGGTCTCCACCAGCGTCGTCGCCTCGTCGATCGGCGTCACCGACGCGACGTTCGGCCCGTAGCGGTCGGCCACCTCCGCGGCGGGCGCGTGCACCACGACGCGCGCCCGGTAGCGGTAGCCGCCGTACGCGACCCCTCGGTTGGTGGTCGCCAGCTCCGGCACCTCGCGCGGGGTGAAGCGCGGGCCGGTCGGGATCCGCGGCGCGATCCGGTCGACGCGGAACGTGCGCCAGTCGTCGCGGTCGACGTCCCACGCGACGAGGTACCACCGGCGCCCGGTGTGCACGAGACGGTGCGGCTCCGTCGTCCGCGCGGTCGCCGTACCGTCGTGGTTGCAATAGTCGAACCGCAGCCGCTGATGGTCGCGGCTGGCGGCGGCCACGGCCAGCAGCACGTCGGGTTGTACAGACGGGCCGCTCGCGGGTGTGACCGTGATCTGCTGGAGCAGCTCGATGCGATAGCGCAGCCGCGACGGCAGCACCTGCTCCAGCTTCGTCAGCGCGCGCACCGATGCCTCTTCGGTGCCGGCCACGGTTCCTTGGGCGGCCGCGCGCAGTCCGACCGCGACCGCGACGGCCTCCTCGTCGTCGAGCAGCAGCGGGGGGAGGGCAGCGCCCGCGCCGAGGCGGTAGCCGGCCACCCCGGGGACGGCGTCGACCGGGTAGCCCAGGTTGCGCAGCTTGTCGACGTCGCGCCGTACCGTCCGGACTCCGACGCCGAGCTCGCCGGCCAGGGCGGCGCCGCTCCACTCCTTGGGTTGCTGCAGGAGGCTCAGCAGTTTGAGCAGTCGCGCGGACGTCTCGATCATGTTGTCAGTCTGCCAGCCAGCTAGGACTGAAGCTGTCCTAATCGGCTGTCAGGGTGGAGACATGATCAAGCCGTTCAGCATCGACATCCCGCAGAGCACCCTCGACGACCTCGCCGCCAAGCTGGCGAGCGTCCGCCTCCCCGCTCCGTTGCCCGGCGACGACTGGGACACCGGCGTCCCGGTCTCCTGGCTCGCGTCGCTGGTCGACTACTGGCGTACGTCGTACGACTGGCGCGCCGCCGAGAAGGAGCTGAACTCGTATCCGCAGTTCACGGCCGAGATCGAAGGCCAGCGGATCCACTTCATCCACGTCCGGTCCGCGGAGCCCGACGCGCTGCCGCTGGTGCTCACGCACGGCTGGCCGGGGTCGATCGTCGAGTTCCTCGACCTGATCGGGCCGCTCACGGACCCGGTCTCGTTCGGCGGCCAGGCGTCGGACGCGTTCCATGTGGTGATCCCGTCGCTGCCCGGGTTCGGCTTCTCCGGGCCGACGGCGGACGGCGACTGGACGTTCCCGCGGATCGGGCGCGTCTGGGCGGCGCTGATGGCGGAGCTCGGCTACGAGCGGTACGGCGTACAGGGCGGCGACCTGGGCGGCTCGGTGTCGCCGGAGGTCGGGCGGGCGGCGCCGTCGCACGTCGTCGGCGTCCACACCAACGGCGGGACGAACCTGCCGCCGCTGCAGATGTCCGAGGAGGAACTGCAGACGCTCACTCCGCTGGAGCAGGACAAGATGGCGCGGATCGGCCAGTTCATGAAGGACGAGTTCGGCTACATCTCCATCCAGTCGACCCGGCCGCAGACAGTGGCGTACGGGCTGGTCGACTCACCGGTGGCGCAGCTCGCCTGGATCATGGACAAGTTCAAGGCCTGGACGTATCCGGCCGAGACCCTGCCGGAGAAGATCATCAGCAAGGATCGGCTGCTGACCAACGTGATGATGTACTGGCTGACCGGCACCGGAGGCTCGGCGGCGTACATCGGCTACGCCCAGCCGCGCTCCTGGGCACCGCGCCCGAGCTCCGGCGTCCCGACCGCTGTCCTGGCAACCGCCCATGACGTCGCGATCCGTCGGTACTGCGAGACGTCGAACAACGTCACCCGCTGGACGGACCTCGACCACGGCGGGCACTTCGCGGCGCTCGAAGTCCCGGAGGAGCTGGTCGCGGACGTCCGGGCCTTCTTCCACGACCTCCGCGGCTGACCCGCGGACGCCCACCCAGCAGATGCGTCAGCTGAAGTCGGTCGACGTGCTGAGGTGGGCCCAGGTGGCGGCCTCGTCGGCGCGGGAACGCGACGAGCTGTCCGCAAGGGTGAGGGCGTCGGTGCCGAGCAGGAGCCGTAGCGGCGGGTTGTCGAGCGCGACGACCTGGAGGATCGCCTGGGCCGCCTTCGCGGGGTCGCCAGGCTGCTTGCCGTCCATCTCGATCCGGCGCCGGTGCATCTCCCCGACGGTGGTCTCGTAGTCGGGGTGGACGTCGGCGAGCTCCATCGACGACCCGCCCCAGTCGGTCCGGAAGCCGCCCGGCTCGACGATCGTCACCTTCACGCCGAACGGGCGCACCTCGTTGGTCAGCACCTCGGAGAAGCCTTCGACGGCGAACTTCGCGGTCTGGTACGCGCCCATCCCCGGTGTCCCGCCGGCGCGGCCGCCGATCGACGAGAACTGCAGGAAGTGCCCGCTGCGCTGCTCGCGGAACACCGGCAGCGCGGCCTTCGTCACGTTCACGACGCCGAACAGGTTCGTCTCGACCTGCGCCCGGAAGTCGTCGTCGGCCATCTCCTCGATCGACGCGCTGTTCGCGTAGCCGGCGTTGTTCGCCACCACGTCCAGCCCGCCGAACTCCTCGACCGCCGTCCGGACGGCGGCCCGTGCGGCGCCGGCGTCCGTGACGTCCAGGGCGACCGCCCGGAGCTGGTCGCCGTACTTCGCGGCCAGGTCGTCGAGTTGCTCGGGTTTGCGTGCGGTGCCGACGACGCGGTCGCCGGCTGCGAGCACCGCCTCGGTCAGCGCGCGACCCAGGCCGCGCGAGCTGCCGGTGACCAGCCAGATCTTGCTCATGTTCCGTTCCTAACTAACCGTTCGGTTGGATGACCTCTATCTAACCAACCGGTTGGTTGGAAATCAACTAACCAGTTGGTTGGTAAGCTCGCGGTATGCAGCAACGGAACGCAGACCGGACCCGGGCCCGCATCCTGGAGGCCGCCACCGAGGAGTTCGCGGCGCGCGGGATCGCCGGCGCCCGGGTGAGCCGGATCGCCGAGGTGGCCGGCTGCAACAAGGCGATGCTCTATGCGTACTTCGGGAACAAGGACGACCTGTTCGACGCGGTGTTCAGCGCGTCGCTGGAGAAGTACCTGGACGAGGTCGGGTTCGACGTCGACGACCTGCCGGCGTACGCGGGGCGGGTGTTCGACTACTTCGAGGAGCACCCGGACCGGTTGCGGCTCTCGGTCTGGTACCGGCTCGAGCGGCCGGACGGTCGTCCGCTGGAGGCGATCGTCGCGGTCAACCGGAGCCGGCTGGACGAGCTGCAGCGCGGCATGCGCCGGCGGGCGGTGCCGAAGCGCTTCACCCCGGTCAGCCTGCTGTCGCTGATCCAGGCGATCGCGACGAGCTGGTCGTCGATGAATCCGGAGCTCGGCGTCGAGCTGCCGGACCCGGCCCTGCGGCGGCGCGCGGTGGTGACGGCGGTGCAGCAGATTCTCAGCTGATTCATTGGCCGGCCCGATGGAGTTCTCAGCCTGGCGAGCTCTACTCGAAGGCAGAGGGAACTGGCCGAGGAGGGCGACAGCAGATGAACGAGAGCGCTGGACCGGGAGCGTACAACGGGCCGCAGCACGGCGGGCAGCAGTACCCGCAGTACCAGCAGGTGCCGCAGCAGGGGCAGCCGTACGGACCGCAGTACCAGTACGGACCTCAATACGGGCCTCAGTACGGGCCGCAGTACGGGCCGCCGCAGTACCCGTTCGGGGGGCAGCCTCCGGCGCCGAAGAAGCGCGGACGGCGGCTGCTCGGTGCCGGGGCGCTCGGGCTGGCCGCGGTGCTCGTCGCCGGTTCGGTTGCCTGGGGCCTCGACCAGCGGGCCGGCACGAACAGCTCGCAGCTGTCCCAGAAGGCGTTCGACGCGGCGGCCGTGGCAGCTCAGGTGTCACCGGGACTGGTCGACGTGAACACCGTCCTCGGCTACGAGAACGCGCGGGCGGCCGGTACCGGCATCGTGCTCACCTCCGACGGCGAGGTCCTCACCAATCACCACGTGATCGAGGGTGCGACGTCGATCACCGTGACGGACATCGGCAACGGCAAGACGTACAACGCGAGCGTCGTCGGGTACGACGAGGCGCACGACATCGCCGTCCTGAAGTTGAAGGACGCGTCCGGCCTGCAGACCGCGAAGACCGGGAACTCCGACCAGGTGAAGCTCGGCGACCAGGTGGTCGGCGTCGGCAACGCGGGCGGCGTCGGCGGGACGCCGAGTTACGCGGCCGGGAAGGTGACCGGACTCAACCAGGCGATCACCGCGACCGACGAGAACGGGCAGGACCCGGAGAACCTGACGAACCTGATCCAGACCGACGCGAACATCCAGGCCGGCGATTCCGGCGGGCCGTTGGCGAACGCGAACGGCGAGGTGGTCGGCGTGGACGTGGCCGGCAACGGCGGCAACAACGGCGGGCAGGGCCGGCCGGGACAGACCGCCGCGTCCACCGCACAGGGCGCCACCGCGACGCTCGCGGCCTGGGGTGACGGCGGCACCGGCGACGGCAACGGCTTCCCGTTCGGCAACGGCGACGGGACCGGCAACGGCAGCGGCTTCGGTAACGGCAACGGCTTCGGCAACGGGCCGGGTGACAGCTCGGGCGACGGGTCCGGCAACGGATCGGGCCAGGGCAACGGCTCGGGGCAGGGCAACGGCTCGGGGCAGGGCGACGGCAGCGGGACGACGACCGAGGGGTACGCGATCCCGATCAACCAGGCGCTCGACATCGCCGACCAGATCGAGAACGGGAAGGCGTCGGCCGACGTCCACATCGGTGACTCGGCGATGCTCGGGATTTCGGTCGTGCCGACCACCGGTGCCTCCGGTGCCGTCGTCGGCGACGTGGTCGCGAACGGCCACGCGGACGAGGCCGGGATCGAGGCGGGCGACGTGATCACCTCGTTCGCGGGGCACACCGTCGAGTCGCCGGACGCCCTGTCCGAGCTGCTCAACCAGCAGCACCCTGGCGACAAGGTCGAGGTCGGCTGGACCGACCAGGCCGGCCAGACCCACAAGGCAACCATCGAACTCATCACCGGCCCGGTCCGCTGACCCCAGCGCTCCCCTCGCTGCAGCGGACCGTCGAGATCGGGCCCGAGCGCTCTCTCCCCCTCGGAGCGCCGGGCCCGATCTCTCGTTCGCGCCCGTTACACGAACCCGGCTCGCCAGGTGGGGTGGGTGGGGGTCCAGCCGAGGGTGCGGGCGTGGGTGTTGGAGGCGCCGCGGGCCCACGGGGTTCGTGGACCGGCGTACGTCGGTGTGGGCGCGCCGGCCGATTCGGCGAACGCCGGGGCCCACGCATCGGCGGGAGCCGGCTCGTCGTCGACGACGTTGACGGGGCCGGACGGCCAGGACAAGGCGGCGACAGCCGCGCCGGCGGCGTCGTCGACGTGGAGGAAGCTCGTCACGTCGGGCCCGGCGGGGAGCTTTCCGGCCGCGGCCAGGTCGGCCATCAGACCGCCCTTGGTGTACCAGGTGCCGGGCCCGTAGAGCATTCCGTAGCGGAGGACGACCCACTCGGGCGCTTCGGCGGTGATCGTCTCGAGAGCGGCGACGGCTTCGACCGTCGTGCGGCGGTGGGGGTCCGTGGCGTGCAGGTCCAGCGGGGTGGCCTCGGTCGCGGGCGTCGGACCGGGCTCGTAGGCCCACGCGATACTCTGCGCGACGATCCGCCGTACGCCGGCATCGAGTGCGGCGTCGACCAGGGTGCGGGTGCCCTCGCGGCGGAGCCGGCTGTTCGCGGCGAAGTCCCGCGACCCGAGGTCGGTCAGCTGGTGCATCACCACCTCCGGCCGCGCCGCCACGACCAACTCCCGCAGCCGCTCCGCGTCGTACACGTCGCCGGCGACGGTCGTCACGCCGTCGACAGCCGAGGCCCGACGGCTGAGCGCGGTGACCTGATGCCCGTGGGCGACCAGGAGCGGGACGAGGCGGCGGCCGATTGCGCCGGTCGCGCCGGCGACGAAGATCCTCATGCGCACCACGGTAGGTAACTGTTCACCGCTCACCCTGGTCCAATCGGTGAGCGGTTTCCCGGTCCACTTCCGGATGGGGTGAACGAGCGTTTACGATGCCTCGAGTAAACAACTGTTCACCACCGTGAGGACTCCGCCGACCGTGCCCGCTCGCCCCCGCCTGATCCTCGCCGCGCTCGCGTTCTGCGGCGTCCTGGTCTCGATCAGCCAGACGATCGTCGTCCCCCTGCTCCCCGAACTGCCCGCGATCACCCACAGCCCGGCGTCCGACGTCAGTTGGCTGATCACGGTCACGCTGCTCACCGGCGCGGTGTTCACGCCGCTGCTCGGCCGCGCCGGCGACATGTACGGCAAACGCCGCGTGCTGCTGATCGCCCTGTCCTCGATGGTCGTCGGCTCCCTGCTCTGCGCGAGCAGCTCGAACCTCAGCGTCCTGATCGTCGGCCGCGCGTTCCAGGGCGCCGCGGTCGCGGTCGTACCGCTCGGCATCAGCATCCTGCGCGACGAGCTGCCGCCGCGCCGGGTGATCCCGTCGATCGCGATCATGAGCTCGACCCTCGGCATCGGGGCCGCGTTCGGCATCCCGGCCGCGACGCTCGTCGTCGAGTACGCGAACTGGCACACGATGTTCTGGATCAACCTCGGACTCGGCCTGCTCGACATCGTCCTGGTGCTGCTGATCGTGCCGGAGTCGGCCGTTCGCACCAGCGGCCGCTTCGACGTGGTCGGCGCGCTCGGCCTGAGCGGGTTCCTGGTCTGCCTGCTGCTCGCGGTGTCGAAGAGCAGCGCCTGGAGTACGCCGACGATCGTCGGTCTGTACGGCGCCGCGGTGCTGCTGATCCCGTTGTGGGGCTGGTACGAGCTGCGGACCACCAGCCCACTCGTCGATCTCCGGGTGTCCGCGCGACCCCAGGTGCTGTTCACGAACCTCGGCGCGTTGCTGATCGGCTTCGCGTTCTACGCCAACTCGTTGTCCACGGCCCAGTTGGTGCAGGAGCCGACCTGGACGGGGTACGGGCTGGGCGAATCCATCGTGGTCAGTGGCCTGTGTCTGCTGCCCGGCGGTGTCGCGATGGTGCTGCTGTCGCCGGTGTCCGCACGGATCTCCGCCGCTCGCGGGCCGCGGTTCACGTTGGCGATCGCGTCCGTGATCATGGCGGCCGGGTACGTCGTGCGGCTGTTCACCAGCGGCAACGTCGCGGGGATCGTCGTCGGCGCGACGGTGGTGAGCGCCGGAACGGCCGTGGCGTACTCGGCACTTCCGGCGTTGATCATGCATGCTGTGCCGGTGACCGAAACGGCCGCCGCGAACGGACTCAACACGCTGATGCGCACGATCGGGCAGGCGATCTGCAGCACGATCGTCGCGACCGTGCTCGCCAACATCACGCTCACGAACGCGGGCCGGGTCGCGCCGGCGCTGTCGGCCTACCTGATCGTGTTCGTGATCGCGGGTGCCGCGGCCCTGGTCGCCGCCGGGCTGGTGCTGCTGATCCCGGTCCGGCGTCCCGCGCCGGCGTACGAGGTCACGACGCCGTGACCGATCCCGGGCGGACGGCGATCCTCCGCGCGGCCCGCAAGGCGTTCGCGCGGGAGCCGTACGACGCGGTCACGTTGCGCGGGGTCGCCGCCGAAGCGGGTGTCAGCGCGGCCCTGATCGTCAAGCACTTCGGCGGCAAGGAAGCGCTCTTCGAGCGGGTCGCGGACTTCACCGAGGCGGCCCAGCTGCTGCTCGGCGCGCCGAACGAGCGACTCGGTGAGCACGCCGTCCGCACCCTGGTCGGGTACCGCCGCGAGAACGACCAGGACCTGCTCGTCCGCGTCGTGTTCGCGGCCGGCAAGGGCGACGAACGCGCGCTGATCCGAGAACACTTCCGCGATCAGGTGACCCGGGCCTTCGCCGCCCGCCTGACCGGCCCGGACGCCGACTTGCGGGCCGGCCTGATCACCGCGCACCTGCTCGGCCTCGGCGCCGCGCTCGCGATCGACAAGACCGGCCCGATCGCCGCCGCCGGCCTGGAAATCGTCGTCGCCCTCTACGCGCCGGCGGTCCAGCGTCTCATCCACTGATTGAACACCCGTCCTAGAATGTGGACAGGGCGCTTGGCGTCAGGTGTGACGCCACTAACATGGAGCATCCAGGCCGAGAGGCGCTGCAACGGACCCAGGTCCGCCACGCTCGACCTGGGTCACCGACTGCAAGGGCGCCTCCGGAGAGTTCTTCTTCTGGAGGGGTTGGCAGATGAGTGAAACCGCGCTGCGGGAGCTGCTGGATCAGCGGATCGCGGTCCTTGACGGCGCCTGGGGCACGATGCTGCAGGGCGCCAAGCTGCAGACCGCGGACTTCACCGGCGATAGGTTCGGCAACCACACGCACGACGTGACCGGTGACCCGGACCTGCTGAACCTGACCCGGCCGGATCTGATCCTCGACGTCCACCGGCAGTACCTGGCGGCCGGCGCCGACATCACCACCACGAACACGTTCACCGCGACCAGCATCGGCCAGGCCGACTACGGCCTGCAGAACTACGTCCGCGAGATGAACGTCGCCGGCGCGCGGCTGGCCCGCCAGGCCGCCGACGAGGCCGGCAACAAGTTCGTCGCCGGGTCGATCGGCCCGCTGAACGTGACGCTGTCGCTGAGCCCGCGGGTCGAGGACCCGGCGTACCGTGCGGTGTCCTTCCAGCAGGTGAAGGACGCGTACGCCGAGCAGATCGCGGCGCTCGCCGAGGGCGGTGTCGACCTGCTGCTGATCGAGACGATCTTCGACACGCTGAACGCGAAGGCCGCCGTCGCCGCGGCCCGCGAGGTCGCGCCGCAGCTGCCGCTGTGGATCTCGGTGACCATCGTCGACCTGAGCGGCCGGACCCTGAGCGGGCAGACCGTCGAGGCGTTCTGGAGCTCGGTCGAGCACGCCGACCCGTTGGTCGTCGGCGTCAACTGCTCGCTCGGCGCCGCGCAGCTGCGCCCGCATGTCGCCGACCTCGCGCGGTTCGCCGGCACGTACGTCGCCTCGCACCCGAACGCGGGCCTCCCGAACGCGTTCGGCGGGTACGACGAGACGCCCGACCAGACCTCGGCGCTGCTGCAGGAGTTCGCGGAGTCCGGCCTGGTCAACATCGTCGGCGGCTGCTGCGGTACGACGCCCGCGCACATCGAGCGGATCGCCGAGTCGGTGCGCGGCCTCGCGCCGCGCGACGTCGTACGGACCGACCACACCACCCGGTTCTCCGGGCTCGAGCCGTTCAGGATCGGGCCGGACACCGGGTTCGTGATGATCGGCGAGCGGACCAACGTCACCGGGTCGGCGAAGTTCCGCCGGCTGATCGAGGGCGACGACCACCAGGCCGCGGTCGACGTGGCGCTGGAGCAGGTCCGCGGCGGCGCGAACCTGCTGGACGTGAACATGGACGCCGACCTGCTGGACAGCGAGCAGGCGATGACCACGTTCCTGAACCTGATCGCGACCGAGCCCGAGGTGGCCCGGATCCCGATCATGATCGACAGCTCGAAGTGGTCGGTGCTGGAGACCGGGCTGAAACACGTGCAGGGCAAGGGCGTGGTGAACTCGATCAGCCTGAAGGAGGGCGAGGAAGAGTTCCTCGCGCACGCCCGGCAGATCCGCGACTACGGCGCCGGCGCGGTCGTGATGGCCTTCGACGAGCAGGGCCAGGCCGACACGGTCGAGCGCAAGGTGGAGATCTGCGGCCGGGCGTACGACCTGCTGACCGGGATCGGGTTCCCGGCCGAGGACATCATCTTCGACCCGAACGTGCTGGCCGTCGCGACCGGCATGGCCGAGCACAACGACTACGCGAAGAACTTCATCGACTCGCTGCCGCTGATCAAGGCGCGTTGTCCGGGCGTGCACATCAGCGGCGGGATCTCGAACCTGTCGTTCGCGTTCCGCGGCAACGACATCGTCCGCGAGGCGATGCACTCCGCGTTCCTGTACCACGCCGGCAAGGTCGGCCTGGACATGGGCATCGTGAACGCCGGCCAGCTCGCGGTCTACGAGGACATCCCGAAGGACCTGCTGGAGCTGGTCGAGGACGTCATCTTCAACCGCCGCGACGACGCCACGGACCGGCTGGTCGCCTTCGCCGAGAACGTCAAGGGCAAGGGCAAGCAGCGCGAGATCGACCTGACCTGGCGGGAGGGCTCGGTCGAGGAGCGGCTGTCGCACGCGCTCGTGCACGGCATCGTCGACTACATCGAGGACGACACCGAGGAGGCGCGGCAGCAGCTGCCGCGTCCGCTGGAGGTCATCGAGGGTCCGCTGATGGCGGGGATGAAGATCGTCGGCGACCTGTTCGGCGCGGGCAAGATGTTCCTGCCGCAGGTGGTGAAGAGCGCGCGCGTGATGAAGCGCTCGGTGGCCTACCTCGAGCCCTTCATGGAGGAGGAGAAGGAGCAGGCCCGCCGCGAGGGGCGCGCGGAGATGGTCCGCGGCCAGGGCAAGGTCGTGCTCGCGACCGTGAAGGGCGACGTCCACGACATCGGCAAGAACATCGTCGGCGTGGTGCTCGGCTGCAACAACTACGAGGTGATCGACCTCGGCGTGATGGTGCCGGCGGCACGGATCCTGGACACCGCGGTGGCCGAGGGCGCGGACGCGGTCGGCCTGTCGGGGCTGATCACGCCGTCCCTCGACGAGATGGTGTCGGTGGCCGACGAGATGCAGCGGCGCGGGCTGAAGCTGCCGCTGCTGATCGGCGGCGCGACCACGTCCAAGCAGCACACCGCGGTCCGGATCGCCCCGGCGTACGAGAACACCACGGTGCACGTGCTGGACGCGTCGCGGGTGGTCGGTGTGGTGTCCGACCTGCTCGACGCCGACCGCGCCGTAGAGCTTGCCAAGAGCAACAGTATCGAGCAGGAGCGGCTCCGGGAGCAGCATGCGAACAAGCAGCGCGCCCCGATGCTGACGCTGGCCGAGGCGCGGGCGAACAAGGAGCCGGTCGAGTACGGCGAGCTGCCGGTGCCGGCGTTCACCGGGCTGCGGCACGTGTCGCCGTCGATCGAGACCCTGCGGGAGATGGTCGACTGGCAGTTCCTGTTCCTGGCCTGGGAGCTGAAGGGGAAGTACCCGGCGATCCTGGAGCAGCCGGTCGCGCGGGAGCTGTTCGACGACGCGAACACCCTGCTGGACGAGATCATCGCCGACGGGTCGTTCACCGCCGAGGGCGTGTACGGGTTCTGGCCGGCGCACAGCGAGGGCGACGACATCGTCCTGGACGGGCTGGACAGGTCGTTCCCGATGCTGCGCCAGCAGACCGAGAAGCCCGCCGGCCGGGCCAATCGCTGCCTGGCGGACTACATCGCACCGGCCGGGGACCACCTCGGCGGGTTCGGTGTCGCGATCCACGGCGCCGAGGCGCTCGCGAAGTCGTACGAGGACCGCAACGACGACTACCGGGCGATCATGGTGAAGGCGCTGGCCGACCGGCTCGCCGAGGCGTTCGCGGAGTGGATCCACCTGGAGGCGCGGCGGGCGTGGTTCGAGCCGGACGCGGAGCCGGTGCTGGAGGACCTGCACGCGGAGCGGTTCCGCGGTATCCGGCCGGCGCTCGGCTACCCGGCCAGCCCGGACCACACCGAGAAGCTGGACCTGTTCGAGCTGCTCGGCGCGGACAAGATCGGGCTCGGGCTGACCGAGTCGTTCGCGATGACGCCGGCCGCCGCGGTGAGCGGGCTGATCTTCGCGCACCCGGCGTCGCGGTACTTCAGCGTCGGACGTCTCGGCCGCGATCAGATCGAGGACTACGCCGTCCGTCGTGGGCTCCCGGTCGCGGAGGTGGAACGCTGGCTGCGGCCGAACCTGGCGTACGACCCGGAGTGAGCGGCGTCATCGCCGGGTCCTGAGTGAGCCGCCTGAGCAGCGGATCCACCTTCTTTGCGACCGTCCGGACGGAGTCGGCCGCGAGTTCCGGCTTGCCCTGCTCGACGGCCGCGGAGAAGTCGCGCCGCAGAGTGCCGAGCGCTCGCCAGTGCTCGCCCTCGGACAGTTCGTCGGTGCCCGGAAGCAGCGAGATCACTGCTTCCCAGCGCTGGTCGGATTTCACCGACAGCATCCAGTCGGAGAGTGCGGCGAAGTCCTCGGGTCCGGCCGGCGTACCGCCTTGCTGCCGGACGACTTCGGTCAGCAGCGCCCGGGCCGCCGCCGCGGCCGCCGGATCCCGGCCGGGGAAGGTGAGGTCCGGCACCTGGTCGGCCGGGAGGAACTTCGCGGACTCGGTCTTCGGCCAGACCTCGGCCAGTCGTTCCTGCGTCCAGACGTCGGCCAGACCGGTGTCGAGCGCGGCCTCGACCTCCCAGATCCCGCCGATGTGGTCGGGCTCCGGGCTGCTCAGTCCGGCCGACTGGGCCGTCATGTACGCAGTCGCCTGCACCAGCTTCGCCTGGTCCCGCACCGGAAGCCCTGCCGCGCTGCGGGCGTGTGCGTCGCGGATCGAGTCGGCCTGGTCTTCGGGCAGGAACAGCGGGATGCTCAGCTGCCGCAGGTCGTCCTTGGGGTCGCGCGGCGTCCATCCCGCCGGCTTCTGCACGATGTCGATGCCGCGCCAGCGGATGGGGCGGTTCGTGGTCTCACTGACGGCTTCGGCGACCGAGTCCGTCCAGGAGAAACACGGATCGTCGGGGTGGATCAGACCAGTAGCCATTGTTCTCCTCGATGAGCCCGGCGCAGTCAGCGTAGGGTCGCGCCGGGTTCACCGGGGCGATGTCACACTTCGCCGGCCGGAAACCTCATAAGCGGTATGAACCCAACGGAGGAGTTCCTCGAGCACCGGGAGCTGCTGTTCTCGATCGTGTACAACGTGCTGGGCAGCGTCGCGGACACCGAGGACGTGCTGCAGGAGACCTGGCTCGCCTGGTCGGGGCGGTCCGGCGTCCAGAACCCGCGGGCGTACCTCGTGCGCGTCGCGGTGAACGCCGCACTGGCCCGGCGTACGTCGATCAGCCGCCGCAAAGAGGAGTACGTCGGGCCTTGGCTGCCCGAGCCCGTCGTGACGCCGATCGACCCGGTGGAGCGCAGCGAGGCGGTGTCGCTCGCGGTGCTCGTCGTCCTGGAGACGCTGTCGCCGCTGGAGCGGGCGGTGTTCGTGCTGCACGAGGTGTTCGGGTACCAGCTGACCGAGGTCGCGGAGATCCTCGGGCGGACACCGGCCGCCGTACGGCAGCTCGCCCACCGCGCCCGCGAGCACGTCCAGGCGCGACGGCCGCGGTTCGTCGCGGATCCGCAGGTGCGGCTCGAGGTGACGCAGCGGTTCGTCGACGCGGTCGTCGGCGGCGACCTCGACGCGTTGCTGGAGGTGCTCGCGCCGGACGTCACGCTGTGGGCCGACGGCGGCGGCAAGGCACGCGCGGCCGGGCTGCACCCGGTGCTCGGCCGGGACCGGATCGGCCCACTGCTGATCGGCGACCGGGTCCGGCGCCCGGTGCCGTCCCTCGACGTGCGCTACCGACGGGTGAACGGCGATCCGTCCGCCCTGCTGCTGTCCGGCGACACGCCGTTCGCCGTCGTCGTACTCGATGTCGAGGGCAACCAAGTCACCGGCATCTACGCGATCACCAACCCCGACAAGCTCACCCACGTGGAGATCTGATGACGCTACGGCTCGTCGTCCTGGTGACCGTCGCGATCAACGCGTTCTCCGGCACCGCCGCTCTGCTGCACTGGAAAGCGATCCTGCCCGGGATGGTGAAGGCCGGTGTCCCGGAGTCCTGGCTCAGCTTCCCGATCGGGACCCTCAAGACGGCCGGTGCCTTGGGCCTGCTCGCCGGTCTGTTGGTGGGGTCGCCGGCGCTGACGGCCGCCGCCGCGATCGGACTGGTGCTGTTCTTCGTCTGCGCGCTGTACACGCATGTGCGCGTCGCGGACTTCACGGCACAGTTCTTCCTCGCGGTCTTCTTCCTGGGCATGGCGTGCGCCTCGCTGGTGCTTACCCTGACGGCATGACTGTGAGACCTGCTGTTGCCGGGGACGCGGAGGCGGTGGCGGCGATCTGGTACGCCGGCTGGCGTGACGGGCACCTGGGGCATGTGCCGGACGAACTGGTCGCCGTACGGACCGAGGAATCGTTCTGGACCCGCGCGGCAGAACGGATCGGGGACACCACCGTAGCCGTCGCCGGGGACGAGGTCGCGGGATTCGTGATGGTGGTGGGGGACGAGGTCGAGCAGGTGTACGTCGCGGGCGCGCATCGCGGGTCGGGCGTAGCCGGGAAGCTACTCACCGAAGCCGAGCGCCAGGTGCGCGCAGCGGGCCACCAAGAAGCCTGGCTCGCCGTCGCGACCGGTAACGCGCGGGCCCGCCGGTTCTACGAGCGCAACGGCTGGCGGGACGGCGGCGCGTTCGACTACCCGGCGACCGTCGGCACCGGCAGCATCCCGGTCCCGTGCCACCGCTACGTGAAGTCTGTCTGAACGCAGGTTTCCCCTGGAGTTGCGGCGTGCGGCAGGTACATCGGCCACGGATGGAGTTAGCGTGCCTCTCGCAAGCTTTTCCGGTTTTGGAGGGGTCACCATGACATTCCGGGCATTCCGGGCATTCCGGGCATCCCGTACCTGGCGCCGGCCGTCCCGCCGCATGGTTCTGAGCAGCGTCGCGGCGGTCGCGATGACATCGGTCGTCGGCGGGGTCGCGTACTCGGCCGGTGTCGCGACGCAGCAGCCCGCGATCCAGACGTCGACGCCGCACAGCGAGAAGCAGGTCACCAACATCGACGTCCTGCGCCAGCAGTTGCGCAACTACTACGGCGACCCGCTCGGCTCCGGCACGTTCGCGGCGGACGGCAACTACGCGAAGGAAGCGCAGAAGGCGGCCGCGGCGGGCACGCACTGGATCTCCGCTTCGCATCACACCGGCGCAAAGACCAAGGCGATCGTGCTCGACGTCGACGACACCACGCTGGCCACCTGGAACTACGAGATCTTCAGCAACTGGGCGTTCAACCCGGCCACGAACGCCGACTACGTGCTGAACCAGCGGTTCCCGGCCGTCCCGGGCATGGTCGACATGGTGAAGACCGCCGAACGTGAGGGATACGCGATTTTCTTCCTGACCGGGCGCGGCGCCGCGCAGGAGCAGGCCACCCTCGGCAACCTCACCGCGGACGGTATCGGCATCGACGCCGGCTACCCGAAGCCGACAACGCTCAGCAACGGCGAGGACGGCCTGTTCACCAAGCCCGCCGTGGCGAACTACCCGGACTACCTCAAGCAGGCCTGCGCGAACGACCCGAACGGCGCGTGCACGACGATCCACTACAAGTCGGCCACCCGCGCGCACATCGAGTCCCTCGGCTACGACATCGTCGCGAACTTCGGCGACCAGTTCTCCGACCTGAAGGGCGGCTACGCCGACCGCACCTTCAAGCTGCCGAACCCGAACTACTACCTGCCCTGACGCGGCAGCGCGCCGTACAGCAAGGTTCGAAGGCCGTCGGTCAGGGCCGGCTCGAACTCCAGCCGGAGTGCGGCCAGGCCCGGATCGGCCTCGTAGGCGGCCAGGATCGCCGGGACCGGATGGGAGTGGGACCACAGCGCGCCCGCGAGCAGGCTCGCGTGGGCGATGAAGCGGCCCGCCCCGTCCGGCCCCAGTTCGGGCAGGACGCCGGCGATCACCGCGATCATCCTTTCGAACGCGACCGCGGCCGCGCGCTTGAACGCGAGCGCGGTCCCGGTCGTGATGTTGCGCTCCAGCACCGCCGCCTGTGAGCTGATCAGGTCGCAGAGCACCGGCCGCTTCGCCAGTGTGCCGACGATCGTCGCGAGCAGACGCTCCGCCCGCTCGCTGGTCTCCGCGGCGGGGGAGAGGTCCGCCGTCGCGCTCGCCAGATCCTCCACCCAGGCCGCCAGTTCGCTGCTCGACAGCTCGAGCAGGACGGCCTCGCGGGAGTCGAAGTAGTTCAGCACGTTCGACTTCGCCAGACCGACGCGCCGGCTCAGCTCGTTCAGGCTGACGTCCGCGACCGGCATCTCGGTCAGCATCGCGGCTGCGGTGGCGAGGATCGCCCGCCGCCGCTCGGCTCGCTGCTCGGCACTCCGGGCGCGCTGGAAAGTCATGCCCACAGTCTACAGACCGATGGTCTGTTGTTATCGGACCATCGGTCTGATAACGTCGAGTCATAACAGACCATCAGTCTTTTATGGAGTGTGGATCATGTACGACGTCCCCGACCAGTCCGGCAAGCTCGTCGTCGTCACCGGCGCCAACAGCGGGACCGGCAAGGAGGCTGCCAAGCGGCTCGCGGCCGCCGGTGCGCGGGTGGTGCTGGCGGTCCGGACGCCGGCCAAGGGTGCGGCGGCGCGCGCCGAGATCCTCGCCGAGCAGCCGGACGCCCAGCTCGAGGTGCGGCGGATCGACCTCGCGGATCTCGCCTCGGTCCAGGAGTTCGCCGAGAAGCTCGCGGCCGACGAGCAGCACCTGGACCTGCTGGTGAACAACGCCGGCGTGATGACGCCGCCGGCCCGGATGACCACCAAGGACGGTTTCGAGCTGCAGTTCGGCTCGAACTACCTCGGCCCGTTCGCGCTCACCGTCCGTCTGCTGCCGCTGATCCTGGCCGCCCCGGCCCCGCGGATCGCGACCATGTCGAGCGGCGCGGCGTACCTGGGCAGGATCGGCTTCGACAACCTGCAGTGGGAGCGGCGCTACCGCCCGACCTCGGCGTACGCGCAGTCCAAGCTCGCCGACCTGATGCTCAGCAACCACCTCGCCAAGCTGTCGGTCGACCGGGACTGGGGCCTGGTCAGCGTCGCGGCGCACCCCGGCTACACGCGCACCAACCTGCAGACCGCCGGCGCAGCCCTCGGCCGCGAGCGCCCTTCGCTGCTCAACCGGCTGATGATGCGCTACAACCCGCTTCCGAAGCAGGACGTCGAGATCGGCACGGAGCCGCTGCTGTACGCCGCCGCCGACCCCGCGGCCAAGTCGGGCGAGTACTACGGACCCGCCGGACGCTTCGGCCTGGTCGGCCCGACCACGCTGGTCCGCAACCCGAAGAGCGCCACGGATCCCGAGCTCAACGCCCGGCTGTGGCAGGTCTCGGAAGGACTGACGGGGGTCTCGCTGCCGTCTATCCTGCGCAAGTGACTGAATGGTCGAGCGGGGGAATCTACGAGTCGTACGTCGGGCGCTGGAGCCGGCTCGTCGCACCGCAGTTCGTCGGCTGGCTGGAGCAGCCGGCCGGACTGCGCTGGCTCGACGTCGGCTGCGGCACCGGCGCGCTGACCAGCACGATCCTCGGGACGGCCGATCCGGCGTCGGTGCTCGGGATCGACCCGTCGGAGGGCTTCATCGGCTACGCCCGGCAGGCTGTCCAGGACCCGCGAGCGTCCTTCGAGGTCCGGTCCGCGGCCGAGCTGCCGGATGGCCCGTTCGACGTCGTGGTCGCGGGCCTGGTGCTCAACTTCGTCCCTGAGCGGGTCGAGGCGCTGCGCCGGATGCGGGAGATCGGTACGACGGTCGCCGCGTACGTGTGGGACTACGCGGGCGGCATGCAGCTGATGCGGTACTTCTTCGACGGGATGCTCGACGTCCGGCCGCAGGACCGGGACCACGACGAGGGCCGCCGGTTCCCGTTCTGTACGGCGGAAGGCCTCGAGGGGATGTTCCGCGAGGCCGGATTCGCCGACGTGCGGACGCGCGAGATCGTCGTACCGACGGACTTCGCGTCGTTCGACGACTACTGGCAGCCGTTCCTCGGCGGGCAGGGCGTCGCGCCGGCGTACCTGCGCAGCCTGGATCCCGCGGACCAGGAGGCACTGCGGGAGGCGGTCCGGGCGCGGCTGCCGATCGAGGCGGACGGGTCCGTCAAGCTGACGGCCCGGGCGTGGGCGGCAGCCGGCTGAGGTAGTCGTCGCGGAGCAGGCCGAACAGGACGTCATCGGTCCATTCGCCCTTGAACCAGGAGTTGGACAGCCGCAGTCCTTCGCGGGTGAAGCCGACGCGCTCGAGCAGCCGGGCCGACGCGGTGTTGCGGGCGTCGGCCTCGGCGGACACCCGGTGCAGCTCGCGGTCCACGAACAGGTGGTGCAGCAGCCCGCGCACGGCTTCGGACGCGTAGCCCTGACCTTGGTACTGCGTCGCGAGCGTGAACCCGAGGTCGGCCTGCATCAGGTTCTCGGACAGGTTCAGCCCGAGATCGCCGATCAGTACGCCGTTCAGGTCGACGGCGTACTGGAACCAGCCGGGCTCCTCCGGATCGCCCTCCGCGAACCGCTCGACCGTCCGCCGCGCGTCGTCGAGCGGCACCGGTGCGTCCCAGGACTGGAAGCGGGCGACGGCCGGATCGGAGCGGTACGCGGCGAACTGCTCGGCGTCCGCGGGGGTGAAGCGGCGCAGGATCAGCCGGTCGGTCTGCACGAACATCCGGTCATCATGTCAAGACCGCGCGCTCGACTCCGTCGTACCTGTGAGAGGAGAGCGCCGATGAAGTTCTTACTGATCCTGCAGGGTGAGGGCGAGCCGCGGCTGCAGCGCGACGAGTTCGAGCGGGTCGCCCAGGACGCCGGTGAACTGGTCGGCGGCGAACTGCTCGCGGACCGCCAACTGTCGGTCTGCCTACCGGCTGCCGAGCCGAACCGGATCGACGGGTACTACGTGATCGACGTCGAGAACCGCGACCGCGCCGT
This sequence comes from Kribbella sp. NPDC051936, assembly GCF_040680955.1. Taxonomy (NCBI): domain Bacteria; kingdom Bacillati; phylum Actinomycetota; class Actinomycetes; order Propionibacteriales; family Kribbellaceae; genus Kribbella; species Kribbella sp. NPDC051936. Next base: position 92,551 of record NZ_JBFAXS010000014.1, read on the forward strand.
CGAACTCGCCCGCCTGCTACCGGACAGCCGAGCCAGCGGCCGCTCGGTCGAGATCCGCGCCGTCATGCACTCCACCGCTGCCGACTTCTGAGGGATTACCTGAGCACCTTGAACCAGAGGCTGGTGGCGAGCGGGGTCTCGGTGGTGCTGAGGCGTTCCAGGCGGACGGTGCGGCCGCCTGGGTGGTCGAAGAGGCGGGTGCCGTCGCCGAGCATGACCGGGGCGTAGAGGAGCAGGACCTCGTCCAGCGCGCCGGCCTCGATGCACTGCTTGGCGATGTTCGCGCCGATGACGTTGACGTACTTGTCGCCGGCCGCCTCCTGGGCCTCGGCGAGTGCCTTCGCGAAGTCGTCGACGTACGTCACGCCGGCGTCCGGCGCGGGCGGCGGCCGGTGCGTGACGACGTACGCCGGTCCGCTCCAGCCACCGCCGAACGCCTCGCCCTCGCCGGCCTCGCCCTTGTACGGATCGTCGCCGTCGTGCGACCGGCGCCCGATCAGTAGCGACCCGATCCGGGGGATCAGGGCGTCGACCTCCGGGTTGGGGCCGAGGTGCGGGCGCATCCACTGCATGTCTCCGCCCGGGCCGGTGATGAAGCCGTCCACCGACATCGTCACCGAGTACAGAACCTTCGCCATCGTCGTTCCTTTCGTTCGGGTGGTGTTGAGACGAACGAGGCGGGTAAAACTCATCGGCGGCGGCCCCGGTGCGGTCCGCGGACGGCTGGATGGATAGCCTTCCGAGAATCCAGCTTTCCGGATCACGGCTGACGGATCGAGGTGCGGTGCGGCGATGCCCCGACACGACGACACGCGCCGGCCGCCGCGCGCCGACGAAGCGGCCGCGATCGACCTCGCCCGCGCCTCCCAGGCCCGGGTCTACGACCTGCTGCTCGGCGGCAAGAACAACTTCGAGGTCGATCGGCAGTTCGTCCAGGAGCTGCTGAAGATCGCGCCCGAGATCTCCGAGCTGACCCGGCAGAACCGCCGCTGGCTGGCCGACGCGATCGGCCGGATGAGCGCGGACGGCGGGATCGACCAGGTCCTCGACCTCGGCGCCGGCCTGCCGACCGCGCTGAACACCCACGACATCGCGCTGTGCGCCGACGCCGCGGCGAAGGTCGTGTACGTCGACAACGACCTGACCGCGGTCTCGCACGGCCAGGCGCTGCTCGCCGACGACCGGCGCAGCTTCTTCGCCGACGCGGACGTCGCCGACCCGGCCGCGGTCCTCACCCATCCCGCTGTGACCGAGGCGCTCGACCTGACCCGCCCCGTCGGGATCCTGCTCGGCCTGGTGCTGCACTCGATCCCCGACCCGGCCGGTGTCGTCGCGGACTACCTGGCCGCGGTGCCGTCCGGCTCCTACCTGGCGCTCACGCATCCGCTCAACCCGCGCGACGGCGGCCGGCTGGCGGAGTTCGCGACCGCGATCGAGGAGAAGCTGCGCGACGCGTTCCCGCACATCCGGTTCCGGACCCGCGACGAGATCGCGGAGCTCGTCACCGGGCTCGACCTGGTCGGGCCAGGCCTGGTCGACCTCGCCTCCTGGTGGCCGGACGGCGAGCGGACCCTGAACGCGTCCGGTACCGGCCGGCTCGTCCTGGTCGCCCTGGCCCGCAAACCGTAGGAATTCGCTGGTGTCCGGCGAGCACCCGGACCATGATGGGTCGCATGTCTGCCAAGGCTGCTGCCGCTCACTGATCGTCACCGCGCCCGATGACTCCCGGCGCGTCCGATCAAGCCCGTCCCGTGGACGGGCCCCTCAGCGTGCAGTCCATCAGCCTTGGAGCCGGTCTTTCCATGACGTCTCAGTCCTGGGTCGAGGTCGCGTGTGACGAGTCGGGGTTCTCCGGAACCAACCTGCTCGACCCCGCCTCACCCGTCATCACCCATGCCAGTGTCGATCTGTCCGTCCCCGCGGCCGCCGACGTGATCGACGTCCTGCGAACCCGGCTGCACCGCCGGACGGAGTACAAGTCCAACCAGTTGCTGCGGCCCGAGCAGCGGCCCGCCCTCGAGTGGCTGCTCACCACCTTGCAGGGGCACGCCCATGTCCACGTCATCGACAAGACCGCGTACGTCGCCGCGCGGGTGGTCGAGCTGTTCACCGAGGAGCCGTCGTACGGCGCCGGCACCAGCCTCGGTACGGACCACTCGGAGCTCGTCGCGGCGCTGCGGCGCCGGACCGGGTTCCTGGCCGCCTTCGTGGACCTGGCCCGGACGAAGCGGGTGCGGCTGATGGACCACGCCGCCGTCGACCGGTTCTTCGCGACGATGCCGGCCGACGTCCCGGCGTTGGGCGGGCTGACGCGGTCCCGCGTCGAGGAGGTGATGCAGCGGCTGATCGACGAGGACCCGGAGCTTCCGCCGCCGTTGGAGCCGCTGGTCCCGGCACTCGCCGAGACGGTGCTGTACTGGAGCGCCGACGGTCGCCAGGTCGCCGTGGTGCACGACGAGCAGAGCGCGCTCACACCGGGCCGGGTGGCCAGGCTGGGCGCGTTCCTCGCCGCGGGTGCGGAGCCGGGACCGCTGCGGTCGTTCGTCCAGGTCGACTCCAGATCTGATCCACGGGTCCAGGTCGCCGACTTCCTGGCCGGGATCGCGCGCCGGCGGACGCCGGACCTGGTGGAACTGCTGGAGCCCTACACCTGCGCCGCCACGAACTCCTCCCAGGTGTGAGTGCCGACGGTGGCGCCGGTGAGCGTGAGGTTGCCGCCCGCGCGGTACACCTTGCCTGCCTTGCCCGGGACGCGGATCGGCACTGACAACCGGTGCCGCCCGGTGGTTCGCAGGTAGTCGCGGGCCAGCTCCGCCAGGCTGTAGACCTTCGGTCCGACCAGATCGGGGACGAGACCCTGCGGCTCACCGAGCGTGAGTTCGGCGAGCCGCTCGGCCACGTCCCGGCTGTCGACCGGCTGGAACCGGAGGCCGCCGGGCACCGGCAGGACGGGCAGTTTCGCCATCGTCCGTACGGCGTTCCAGGCGAAGTCGTGCAGCTGGGCGACTCGCAGCACGGTCCACGGCACCGAGGACCCGCGGACCGCCTGCTCGGCGCCGAGCTTCGACGTGAAGTACGTGAGCGGCAGCTGGTCGACCGCGGTCACCGAGATGTGCACCAGGTGCCCGACCTTCGCGCGCTCGGCTGCCGCGACCAGGTTCCGGGTGCCGATCTCGTCGCCTTTCGGGCCGCCGGCCAGATGCAGGACGACGTCCACGCCGTCCAGAGCCCGGTCCAGCCCTTCCCCGGTCAGGAGGTCGACGGCCAGATACTCGACGCCGTCGCCGCGGTCGTCCGCGTGCCGGCTGAGGACGCGCATCTTGCTGCCGGCCGCCTGCAGTAGCGGGACCACCCGGCGGCCGATCGTTCCGGTACCGCCTGTCACCAGGATCATCAGCTTCTCCGTTCCTCGTTGTGCCTCTGCAGCGCTGACGGAGCCCGATGGGCGGAGTGTGACCGAATGTGAGCTGGAATACATCGGGGCAGAATGTCGAGGGCCTGCCGGCGCCTCCGACGTCCGGGGTGCACGGGATACCGACACAGGAGGTTCTGTCATGAAGTACGTGGTCCTGATCCACTCCAACCCGCAGCCGTGGGGTCACCCGACGATCGACTTCACCGAGGTCGGCCGCGCGATCCCGGCGGACGAGCGGGCCGCGATGGGCAAGGAGTTCGACGAGATGCTCACCGAGCTGTCCGCGTCCGGCGAGCTGGTCACCGGTCTGGCGTTGGACGCACCATCGACCGCCCGGACCTATCGCTGGGAGGGCAAGCGCCCGGTGAACACCGACGGCCCCTACGCCGAGTCCAAGGAGCAGCTGGCCGGCTTCTTCGTCCTGGACTGCGCCACCCGGGCCCGGGCCGAGGAGCTGGCGGCCAAGTTCGCCGGTCCGGGCGACGTCATCGAGCTGCGCCCGGAAATGGAGTTCTGACGACGATTGCGGACAGTAACGCGCGGATGTGACGTAGGACGGGATTTTGGAGTGACGTACGCCGTACCGCGGGCGCGGCCGGTCCCATAATCTGGGGGACTCACCAGGGGTCAGGAGGGGCGCCATGACGACTGTCTTGTTGATGGGACCGCCGGGCGCGGGCAAGGGGACGCATGCGGGTCACCTGGCCGGACATCTCGGCGTGCCCGTCATCTCCACGGGTGACCTGTTCCGCCGCAACATCAAGGACGGCACCGAACTCGGCCGCACCGCGCAGCGCTACCTCGACGCCGGGGAGTACGTGCCCGACGAGGTCACGAACGCCATGGTCCGCGACCGCCTCGCCGCGAAGGACGCCCGTCCGGGCTTCGTCCTGGACGGGTATCCGCGCACGCTCGAGCAGGCCGGCGTCCTGGACGACATCCTCAGCGGCCAGGGCCGCTCACTCGATGCGGCCCTGGTGCTGCAGGTCGAGCCCGACGCGCTCGTCGACCGGCTGCTCCGGCGCGCCGAGATCGAGCACCGCTCGGACGACACCGAGGACGTCATCCGCCGGCGCTTCGAGGTCTACCACGAGCAGACCGCTCCGCTGATCGAGTTCTACGCCGGCCGCGGCATCCACCACGAGGTCGACGCGTCCGCCGACATCGACACGGTCCGCGCCCGCGTCTGGCAGGTCGCCGTACGCCTCAAGCCGGCCGCGTAGCCGTCCGTCGTCAGGCGCGCCAGGTCGGGGCCACCGTCTTGCGGTAGGAGCGGCCGAAGACGCCGGCGATCACGGCCAGGACCGGCTTCGGGACCGTGCCGGTGATGGCGGCGGACTCCGCCGGGGTGGCGCCGTCGAGCGCCCAGGCGAAGAAGGTTCCGCCCTGCGCCGGGCCGACCTTCGCGAACTCGCGACCCATCGCCTTCAGCTCGGGCGAGCCCTCGTTGGCCAGGTAGACCGGTTCGATCTCGGCCTCTTCGTGCTCGAGGTGCTCGACAGTGACCCGTTGCAGCTCCTGGATCGCTGCGTGTGCGGCCGCGGCGTCCTCCGCGCTCGCCGTGCGTCGCAACGTACCCATCGCGGTCCGCGACGCCGCCAGCGCGGCCGCCATCGTGTCGTGCTCGGCGTCCAGCTGCGTCAGCAACTCCGGGCTGACGCCGAGTTTCTCCAGCGCCGGCCACGCGATCTCGTGCTCACCCTCGTGGTGCCGGGTGAGCTGACTGTCGAAGTTCTGCCAGGCCGTGGCCAGCTGCACGGCCCGCGTGCGGTCCCCGGCCGGGAACCGTTCCAGTGCGTCCAGGAACCGATCCAGATCCCGCCGGACAGCGGCATGGATCGCCTTGTTCATGCTCATCTCCCCCATGGGTGGGAGTATCCGTCCCGGGAACAACTGTTGACCAGAGCAAGTTGGTGCTGAATATGCATGGTGAGTACAAGGTCCCGGGCGGGAAGCTCGTCGTCGCGGACCTGGATCTGGTCGACGACCACGTGCGGAACGCGCAGATCTCCGGAGACTTCTTCCTGGAGCCCGACGACGCGCTGGAGCGGATCAACGGGGCGCTGGCCGGTCTGCAGGTGGACACGTCCGCGGCCCAGATCGCGGCCCGGGTGCGCGGCGCGCTCGGCGACGGCGTCGAGATGCTCGGGTTCTCGCCCGAGGCCGTCGCGGTCGCGGTCCGGCGGGCGGTGACCGGCGCGACCGGCTGGCGCGACCACGAGTGGGAGTTCGTGCACGACGTACCGCGGGATCCGGCGCTGCAGATGGCCCTCGACGAGGTGCTCACCGAAGAGGTCGGGTCGGGGCAGCGGCCGCCGACATTGCGGGTCTGGGAATGGGCGTCGAACGCGGTCATCATCGGCAGCTTCCAGTCGCTGCGCAACGAGGTCGACCTGGGGGGCGCGGCCCGCCACGACGTCACCGTCGTCCGGCGGATCAGCGGCGGCGGCGCGATGTTCGTGGAGCCGGGCAACACGATCACGTACTCGCTGTACGTGCCGGAGTCGCTCGTGTCCGGCCTGTCGTTCGTCGAGTCGTACGCGTTCCTCGACGACTGGGTCATTGGCGCGCTCAACGATCTCGGCATCGCGGCGACGTACCAGCCGATCAACGACATCACCTCGCCGGCGGGCAAGATCGCCGGTGCCGCGCAGAAACGGTTCGCCGGCGGCGCGGTGCTGCACCACGTGACGATGGCCTACGACATGGACGCCGGCAAGATGCTCGAGGTCCTGCGGATCGGGCGGGAGAAACTGTCCGACAAGGGCACCACGAGCGCGAACAAGCGCGTCGACCCGCTGCGCAGCCAGACCGGTCTCGACCGTGCGGACGTGATCTCGCGGATGGTCGGCACCTTCCGGAACCGCTACGGGCTGGCGGACGGCGTGATCTCGGCCGGCACCGTCGCGCAGGCCGAGGAGCGGGTCGGCGCCAAGTTCGGCACCGAGGAGTGGCTCACGCGGGTGCCGTGATCGGTACGGCGTTGCCGCTCACCCGCACGCGGTTGTCGTCCGGGCGGAGCTCGACCGTGATGAGGCTCGGCCGCCCGAGGTCCGCGCCCTGGTGCAGGGTGATCGTCGGCCGCGATTCGCCGAGCTCCCGCAGGTAGGCGCCGAACGCGGCCGCGGCGGCGCCGGTCGCCGGGTCTTCGACCACACCGCCCACCGGGAACGGGTCGCGCACGTGGAAGACGGCCGGCGATTCCCGCCAGACGAGCTGCAGCGTGGTCAGGTCGCGGTCGAGCATGTACGCGAGCAGGCGGTCGAAGTCGTAGTCCAGGTCGGCCAGTCGTTGCCTGGTCGCCGTACTGAGCACGAGATGCCGCGCCCCGGCGTACGCGATCCGCGGCGGCAGGGCGGGGTCGAGGTCGTCGGGTGACCAGCGCAGGATGTCGAGCACGTCGCCGAGCTCGCCGGCCGGCTCGACGTACGGCTCGACGCTGGTCAGTGTGGCGCGCAGGTTGTCGTCGACGGTCACCGGGACTTCACCGGCCTGTGTCGCGAAGACGATCTCGCCGGGGCCGGTCCGCTCCGCCAGCGCGACGGCGGTCGCAACGGTCGCGTGACCGCAGAACGGGACCTCGGCCTTGGGGGAGAAGTACCGCACCGGGCGGACGTCGCCCTCGCCGGTGAGGAACGCGGTCTCGGAGTACCCGACCTCGGCCGCGATCGCCTGCATCGCAGCGTCGTCGAGCCCACCCGCGTCGAGCACCACACCCGCCGGATTCCCCCCGGCCGGGTCGGACGTGAAAGCCGCGTAGCGGAGAACAGTCGCCATACAGGTCATCCAATCATCTGCGCGCGAAGATACGGCGCGGCGCCGACAATTGGCGGTATGGAGATCGGGTACGTCATCTTGTACGTCGAGGACCTGGACGTGTCCGTGCGGTTCTACCGCGACGTGGCCGGGCTGGCGTACAAGTTCACGGATGCGGGTTACGCCGAGTTCGACGCCGGCGGAGTGCGTTTCGCGTTGTACGAGCGCCGGCGGGCGGAGTGGTTGACCGGGCGGGCGGTGACGCCGGGCGCGGGCGGGGAAGTGGTGGTGCCGGTGGAGGACGTCGACGCGTACGCCGAGCGGCTGCGGGCGGCCGGCGTACCGGTGCTGAGCGGGCCGGCGGACCGTCCGTGGGGACACCGGACGGTCCACGTCGCCGACCCGGACGGGTTCGTCGTGGAGTTCGCGGAGGAGATCCCGCGGACCCGGGGGCGGCTCTAGGTCAGGGTCGGTCAGCGGTAGTGACGCCTGCGGGACATGCCGCTGATGAGGATGATCCAGAACATGCCCCAGAGGAGCCAGGGCGCGGTGAGCGCGACCGACGTGACCACCAGGCCGATCATCAGGAACGGCGCCAGCATCAGGAACGGCGGCGGCGGACCGGTACGACGGCGGAGAGCGGCCGGGGCTGGCGCGACCTGCAGTTCCGTCGATGCCGGCAGGTCGTCGAACAGCGGCTCGAGGTCGTCGGCGTACCGTGCCCGTGTCACTACCTCGCTCCGCTCCTCGAACTCGGCCTGGGTCAACCGGCCGGCCACGAAGTGCTCGCTCAGCATCGAGACGGCGCGGTCCCGCTCGGCGTCGCCGATGCGCACCCGCTTCACGTCGCTTCGCGGCCGCTCCGGGGTCTGCGCACCTGACGGGTCGTCGCGGCCGGCGTCGGCCCAGCGTGCGTCGCGGCCGGCATTGTCCGAGGCGTCGTCGGGGCGGTCGGTGTTCCAGGCGGCGGCTCGCCACTCGCCGCTCCAACCGCGGCCGTGCCAGTCTCCGCCCCAGCCGTGCTGCTGCGGACGACCGCCCGGCTCACCGAACCAGCCCTGCCCGTTCCAGACCTGTCCGTCCCAGCCTTGACCGCGCCTGCGTGGCCGGCCACCGGGACCGCCTCGCCGGGGGCGGTCCCGATCGGCGGAGCTCATGAACGGTCCTGCTCGTTGCCGTCGTCCTCCTCGGCGAGGATGCCGTACAGCTTCCGGCGCAGGTCGGCGACCGCCTCGCGGGCCCTCGCCTGCTGCTCCGGCGTACCGCTCGCCAGGATCTGCCACATCGCCGTCGCGACCTGCCCGAACAGCGGCTTGAACCCGTTCTCGTCGTCACCCGACGGAGCGCTCATCGCCTCCCACGGCGCGGACACCTCGTCCTGGTGCTCGGCGACGTACGTGCGGCCCTCGTCGGTCAGCCGGAACGTCCGCCGCCCGACCTCCGCGTCCGCGGTCACCAGGCCCTCGTCCTCGAGCTGCTGCAGCGTCGGGTAGATCGAGCCCGGGCTCGGCTTCCACACGCCGCCGCTGCGCTCGGCGATCTCCTGGATGATCCCGTAGCCGTTCATCGGCTGCTCCGCGAGCACGGCGAGGATCGCCGCCCGGACGTCGCCGCGGCGCGCCTTCGGTCCACGCCAGCGCGGCGGCGGTCCCCACGGCGGCCCGAACATCTGCCCGCCGCCGCCGAACATGCCCCACGGCGGCCCGAAGTTCTGCTGATGCCCCCGATGCCCCTGGTGCCCGCGGTGACCGCTCATCGCCGCGCGCAACTCGTCCAAGATGTCGTCGAAGGTTGAACAGTGCCGCGCGAACTGCGCCCAAGGCCAGCCCGCGGCGTACGCCGATCCGGTCATCTGGACCACCCGTCCCTCACGAAAAGTGATTGCGATAGTTCGACGATATATCGCGAACCATCGCAACCCAAGGGACTCATCCGTTGAACTTCAGGTCCTTCGCGGCCGCGGTCACGACGACCGAGTTGTCCACGACGCGGATCCCGGTCAGCTGGGCGCCGAACGGCAGCTCGGGCAGCGTGATACCGGTCGCGAGCTGGCTGCGGATCGCGTCCTGGACGTACGACGGGATCGAGTCCGACATCTGGCCGAGCGCCAGTGCGACGCGGCCGTCCGTGACCTGCGGCGTGATCGGTACGTCGAGGTTGAAGCCGCGGATCGAAGCCTTCGCGTGCAGCCTGCCGTCGACGACGGCCAGCGACAGCCCTTCGAGCCCCGTACTGCGAACGGCGAGCCGGGCCAACTCGCGCGGCGAGAGCTGCAGTTGCAGATCTGTCGTATCGATCGTCACCGCGCCGGACTGCTGGGTCAGCAGCGATCGCGGCACGTGCACGTTCTGCAGCTCGACCTTCAGGTCCTCACCCGGGACGCCGGAGAACGTCGGCTTCTCCATCGTCAAGGTGACCTTGGAGAAGTCCTCCTTGGCCAGCTGCGGCAGGAACCCGAAGCCGCCGATCTTCACCGACGTGCCGGCCGAGCGTACGTCGTACTGCTTGGCCTCCTTGTCGGCCATCGACGCGAGCTGGTTCTCCGCCACGTACGCGGCGGCGCGATCGACGACGATCGCCAAGACCGCCAGCACCACCAGCGTGACGACGAGCCGGCGGAACCACCGGCTTGGTCTCCTGGAACTCATCACTGCCCTTCTCCGGTCGACGCGCACAGCCTAGGCCCCCGGTGGTGAGACTCCGGCCGGCGTCACCCGGTTGGCGCCGGCGCCGCTCCAGAAAAAACGATTGCCTCGAGGGGCACGGCTCGCGTTGGCTGGACGGCATGGCTGAACTGCGTACCGATCGCCTCGTCCTGCGCCGATGGCGAGACTCCGACCTCGAACCATGGGCGGCGATGAATGCCGATCCCGAGGTCCGTGAGCACCTGGGCGACCTGCTGACCCGCGAACAGAGCGATGCCTCGGTGGCAGCGTTCCAGGCCGAGTTCGACCAGCGAGGCTACGGCTGGTGGGCCGTCGAGGTGCAGGCCACGGGCGAGTTCATCGGTTTCGCGGGCCTGGACCGGGTGGACGACGACATGCCGTTCACCGGAGTGGAGATCGGCTGGCGGCTCGCCCGATCGGCCTGGGGCCACGGCTACGCCACCGAGGCCGCGCTGGCGGTGCTGACGTACGGCTTCGACGCTCTCGAACTCCCCGAGATCCTTGCCGTGACGACGGCTCTCAACCATCGTTCCCAGGCGGTGATGCGCCGGATCGGCATGACCCGCGACCCTGCCGACGACTTCGACAACCCTTCCGCATCCGAAGGTCCGCTGCGTCCGAACGTGCTGTACCGCATCGAGCGCGGTACGACCGGACGCTGACGTTCTCCGCCGTACTAGCGCCGCAGTTCCTCGACGGATTCGCGGAGTGCGTCGTCGACCGGCGCCGGTTTGATGCCGAAGGCAACAGTCGCGGCGGTCGAGTCGAGGACGAACGGGCGCCGCCACTGGTACTGCGTCTCGACCAGTGCGCGCGCTGCCGGGTTGAACAGTCCGGCCAGACGCAACGCGGTCACCGGCATCGCGGCGATCCGCGCGGGCGGTGCGCCGGCCAGGTCGGCCGCGCGGGCCGCGAGGGCCCGGACCGATACCGGCTCCGCGCTCGGCACGTGCCACGCGCGACCCCACGCGCGCTCGTCGTCGCCGACCGCGATCAACGTGCGCGCGACGTCGCCGACGTAGGTCCAGGTGTGCGGCGCGTCCAGATCGGCCGGTACGGACGCCCGCTTGCCGGCGACCACCTTGGGCAGCACCATCACGCTGAACGTCGTCAGCGCACCGGCGCCCAGGTAGTCCGAGCCCCGCACCTCCGCGGTCCGGATCCGCCCGGCGCGATGCGCCTCGAGGGCGTCGGTCCACAGCTTGGCCCGCACCTGTCCCTTGATCGAGTTCGGACGCAACGGCATGTCCTCGGTCATCGGCCGGTCCACGGCGCCGTACCCATAGAGGTTTCCGGTCGTGACGAGCACGGCCCCGCTCGCTTCGGCCGCCTTGACCAGCGCCGCTCCGAGCGGGGGCCAGTCGGTCGGCCAGCGGTGGTAGGGCGGGCCGGCGCACGAGTAGATCGTCGACGCGCCCTCGGCGTACCGGGCCAGCAGAGCGGCATCCGTCGCGTCCGCCGCGATCCGCTCGACGCCCTCCGGGCCGCTGCCGGAGCGGGTGATGACGCGGACCTGCTCGCCCCGCTCGGCGAGCCTGCGAGCGGTGGCCGTGCCGACCGGCCCGGCGCCGACGACGATCTGCAGAGACATGGGACCCCTCCGTGTGGAGAACACTGTTCTCGGAACAGTTCACTGCACTGCGGCGGGTCTTGTCAAGAACAGTGTTCTCGTTACGCACCAGCGTTCTCGGCCTGTGTCAGACTGAGGCCATGTCAGCACCGTCGCTCCGCGCCCGCGTCCGATCGGAGATGAGTCAGGAGATCAAGGCGGTCGCCCGTCGGCACCTCGCGACCGACGGCGCCAACCTGTCGCTGCGCGCGGTTGCCCGCGACCTCGACATCGTCGCCTCGGCGCTCTACCGGTACTTCCCGAGCCGCGATGCGCTCCTCACCGCGCTGATCATAGACGCCTACGACGACCTCGCCGATGCCGCGGGCGCCGCCGAGTCCGCCGTACCGCGCGACGACCTCCGCGGCCGGTGGCTCGCCGTGTGCTCCGGCGTCCGTGACTGGGCACTCGCGCATCCGGCCGAGTACGGCCTGATCTACGGCAGCCCTGTGCCCGGGTACGCGGCGCCACCGGACACCGTCGAGCCGGCGACCAAGGTGATCCTGCTGCTGGCCGCGATCGTCGCCGACGCCGACCCGCCGTCGGCCGACCTGCCCTCGGCGCTCCACGATGATCTGCATCGCCTCATCGCGGGCCGCGGCGGCGCCATACCCGAGGATCAGCTAGACCGCGTGCTGGTCGCCTGGACGCACTTGTACGGCGTCCTCAACTTCGAGGTGTTCGGCCGCCTCGACGGCATGATCGAAGCCCGCTCCGGCTACTTCGACCACCACATGCACCTGATGGCCGATCTGGCCGGTCTCCCCGAATGACAGCGGGGCGGGAACATGTCCCGCCCCGCTGACCGGGCTGACGTCAGGAGGTGGCCGCCAGGGCGTTCACCATTCCGGCGCCGTAGAAGGTGGTGCTGGACGGTCCGCCGGTGCACTGGCGGACGTCATCGGCCGGCCAGTTGGCCGGGCAAGCGGTCGGTGTCGCAGTGCGGCGGATCTGCGCCGCCACGGCACCTGGGCTCCAGTTCGGGTGCAACTCCCGGATCAGGGCCGCCACGCCGGCTACGTGCGGCGAGGCCATCGACGTACCGCTGATCCAGACCCAGCGATTTCCGCTGGCGTCCTCGACCCCGCGTCCTGCAGCGGCCAGAGCCTCCCACTGGCCGGTTCCGTCGGTGCTCGACCAGCCGGCGAGGATCCGGCCGTACGTCGTACCCGGGGTCTGAGCCGCGTCGCCACCTGGCGCGGTGACGTCGACGGTCGGACCGCCGGTGTTGGAGTAGCTGGCAAGCGTGCTCACGCCGGACGCCGATACCGCAACCACACCGGGGAGTTCAGCCGGCGCGACGCGGCAGTTGTTGTGCACGATGCGCTCGACTGCCGCGTCCGGCGGCCAGTCCGGGCTGATGACATCGGTCGTCGGGTGTCCGAGGTCCTGCGCCTCGTTGCCGGCCGCTGCCACGATCACGACACCGCGCTGCTGTGCGTACCGCGACGCGCTCTGCAGGTCCTGCAGGAGCGCCCGCTGCTGGGCGTCGTTGCCGCAGAAGTACAGCCACGGGTCGGCGAACAGGCTCAGGTTGACGACGTCGAGACGCTGGTCACCGGCGTACCGGAGCGCGGCCGCGACCGAGTCGGCGAAGCAGTAGCCCGCGATCGTGCAGGCCTTGATCGCGACGATCGTGGCGTCGGGGGCCACCCCCGCGATACCCGTGCCGTTGAGCCGTCCCGCGATCGTGGTGGCCACATGGGTGCCGTGGCCCTGCAGATCCTGGACGGCGGCCTTGTTGGCGCAGTTCCCGTTCGCGATCTCCTGCGGATCGGCTGTCGGCGTGGTCGAGAAGATGAACGAGCAGGAACGGGCGACGTCCAGATGCCCGGTCAGGTCGGGATGGGTCAGATCGACGCCACCGTCGATCACCCCGACATTGACGCCGGCACCCGTGGCGTTGGCGTACGACGCCGCACCGACCCCGATCCGCCGCATGTCCCACTGACAGGCCGACAACGGCTCGGGGCCCTGCGCGACGCCGAAGAAGGCAGCGCAGTTGGCTGACGCCTGTGCCGGCGTCAAGGCGCCCGGGGTGGCGGCCGCCGCTGGAGTGATCAACCCCAGCATCAGCGCGAGCACAGCCCCCACGAGCAGCACGAACTTTCTCATTCCGATTCCCCTTCCCCCAAGGCGGTGACGACGCACCGCCCGATCGATGCCCCATGATCGGTCGGCTCCGGGGACTGCGCAACGACTCGGCGAGGGGTACCAGGTTCCGCCGTTGCTAGGGTGGTTCGTCATTATGTTTCTGCTGCAGATGTCCGGCGTCCCTGGTTCCGGAAAGTCCACGGTCGCCGCCCACGTCGTGGCAGCCCACGGAGCGGTCGCCGTCGACTACGACGTCATCAAGAGCGCCATCCTGGACGCCGGCTTCGATCTTGCCGCCAGCACGAAGGCGGCGTACGAGACCATGTACGGGATGGCGCGGCATCTGCTCACGCAGGGTCATCACGTGGTCATGGACAGCCCTTGCTTCTGGCCCCGCATCCTCACCGAGGGGATGTCGATCGCCGCTGCCCAGGGCGCGACGTACAAGTACATCGAGTGCCAGGTCACCGATCTCCAGGTCGTCGACGAGCGACTCCGCCGACGCCCACGGTTGAGAAGCCACCGCCCTTCGCTCAACGACTTACCGAAGGACGTGGCAGGCGATCCGGTGGACGGCGAAGCTCTGTTCCACGAATGGATGACCCGGATCGAGCGTCCGGCGACCGAATACCTCGAACTGGACATGCACCGCCCCCTGGCCGAACTGGTACCGAAGATCGATGCCTACCTGAAGGCCTAGGCCCTGTCTGTACTCTGTGGCTTGCCACGGCACCGAAATACGCACGGTCGCGTGCGGGCGAAGTCAACGCGAGCGACCTGCGCAGCCTCGGCCTGGAATTGCGCAGGTTCCGGTAATCGCTTCCTGGCGACACATCGCCCGCCTGATCGGACCTCAGCCACGGGACCGAGCTCTCGAGCCGGTCCAGCAGGCGTGCGCGCGACCCTCCTGCTTGGCGCGAGGCGGAGCCGCCGCGAGGGCGCCAACACTCGCCAGACGATCTCCGGTTCGAGCCCACGTCGTTCGGGCATCCCGCCAGTCTCAGACTGCTCCGTCATGAGTGCAGCCTCGGTCGCGAATCCTCAATTTGCAGTACGGGCCGACACAGCGAAACGCTGGCTGAGGTCCTAAAATGATCCACCCGACCGCCGTCCGCTCCACGCCGCCAGGGCGAGGAGCGGACGGCGTCAGTTCTGGTCGTGGAAAGGCGCCACGGATCGGCCGCACCGCATCAGCGGAGCCGGTCACCGATGCTGGGCTTCAATGGGGACCAGGGATATCGGAGGAGTAGGCCGGTGCGCAGGAGGCTGTCGGACTCGTCGAGCAGGGATTGCTGGGTTGACGAGTACTTGTCAGTGCAGGGCTGCGCGGTCCGCTGCCGCCGCAGCGTCGAGGCGAGTGGACCGCCGATCGTGCATGTCCATGGCTTCGGCATCTCTGGCAGCTATCTCATGCCGACAGCCCGCCTCCTCGTAGACCATTGGGTCAACGTGGTGCCCGATCTCCCTGGCTACGGGCGCAGCGAGCGGCGTGATCATGTGCTCGACATCCCGGAACTAGCCCATGCGCTGATCGCCATCCTCGACCGGTTGCGTGTCGATCAAGCCGTGCTGGTGGGCAATTCCATGGGCTGTCCAATCGGCCTGGAGGTCGCTCACGCGGCGCCGGACAGGGTGCACCGCCTGGTCCTGGTCTCTCCTGCGGGCGGCCTGCAAAATCAGCCGCTCGCGCGTGCCATCGGCCAACTCGCTCTCGACGTAGTCCGGGAGAGCCCGAGGATGATCCCGGTCGCGCTGCCTGACTATCTGCGGTTCGGGCCGATCAATGGCCTCAGGCTGTTTCATGAGCTCACCCGCTTCCCGTCCTTGGAGCGGCTGCTCCACACACCGGTTCCCACCCTTGCCGTACTGGGTGGACGAGATCCCCTCATGCCACCCCCGCGCCGAGTACGCGAGGTTGGCCAGGCCGCACCCGGTCACGTGAGCGTGGTCCAGATCGACCAAGCTGCTCACGCCGTCAACTTCAGTCACTCCAGTCAACTCGCGTACGTGATCACCTCCTGGCTGAACGACCAGGACATATTCGACAACGCACAGCGCCCGGCCGGCATCCGGCCGATTCACACCCATCGCGACGACTAACCACCGGACCGACGTACTCATCTGCAGTGGCTACTTTCACTGAGCAAGGTCGGAGGCGGCCTCGCAGCGGGCCGTTAACCCAGCTCTGGACTGACTCGCGCTGTCGCTGGGACGGGGCAATAGTCGGCCCGAACGGGCACCCCCCGGACCACCGAAGATGCTGGTCGGACAGTCGCCCTCGTCCGTGGCGGCGTCCTCGGCGTTGTCGCGCTCACCGAACCGGCGGGCCACCGCCCGGGCTCAAGTGGACCCAGGTGATCGCCTCGCAGGCGACGACTGGCGTCCCCCCGCTGGGCCTGGGGGTGACCTTGGCGCAGTTGTCTACGGCGTGCACTGTCTCGAGGTCCTGCTGGCTGACAGCGCCGAGGAGCTCGGGGATTTCCGGTCAACACGGGTGCTGTGAACGGGGACTATTCGTTGGACCCGTCCGCTTGTGCGGCCCGGGACTTGGCGGCGTCCTCGGCGGCGGCCGTCAGGACGGCGTCGCTGAGAGCAAGCGCGACGACGCCGAGGGAGTCGACGATCTTCCGGGTTGCCGACATCACGCGGGGCGCGCCGACGATGGGTGCGACGGTGACCAGCACCGACTGGGCGGTCTCGACGGTCAGGCCGGCCTCGGCGGCTGGGCCGATGTTCAGCAGGTAGGACTCGGCGGGTGCGTCGACGGCGACGAGAGCGGCCAGTCGCGCCACCATCAGGGTGTGCGGGTCGAGGTTGGACTCGATGAGCGATGCCGCCGTCATCGCAGTCAGGGTGTCGAGGATTGGCGTCGCGGCCTGGTCGTCCATGAGCTGAGCTCTCCCTCCCTGGTCGCGGGCGCGCGACCCGTAGCTGTCGTCATCACCGCCTTCGATGGAATCGCGGGTACCGGGCAGATGCCTCATCCGGTCCGGGTGATTCATGCCGAACTGGTGCAGGTGACCGGTCGGCCTCGCGCAGGTACGGAGGACGACGGTCGTGTGCGATCGCGAGCAAGCCGCCGAGGCCGACAACGGCATGGTCTACACCGTCCGGCTGTCGGGCGGGAAAGGCGGCCGCAACGGCCTCGAGACCGAACTCCGCCGCCTGAACGTGGTCCAGAAGAACTCCCGGCCTAACCACCCGACCACCTGCAGACGATCAAGAAATGGCTGCGCGCCCAATCCGCGCAACCCGCCACCATCGCCGAGCTCCAGGCGCTGCTCGACACCTTCGCCGACGAATACAACCACCGCCGCCCGCACCGGTCCCTGCCGCACCGAGCCACCCCGGCCACCGCCTACACCAGCCGGCCGAAAGCAACCCCGACCGCCGACCGGACCGGCGAGGTCCACCATCGCGTCCGCACCGACCGCATCGACGACACCGGCGTCGTCACCCTCCGGGTCAACGGCCGGCTACACCACATCGGCATCGGACGAACCCACGCCCGAACCCACGTCCTCATCCTCGTCCACGACCTGCACATCCGCGTCATCGACGCCGCCACCGGCGAACTCCTCCGCGAACTCGTCCTCGACCCCACCAAGGACTACCAGGCAACCGGAAGACCCCCAGGGCCCGTCCCCAAACACCCCAAATGACCAACACCCGAACCCACGAATCGTGGGTTCGGGTGTTGCCGACGTCTTGAGACATCGCAGGGTGCCCCCGGCAGGATTCGAACCTGCGACGCACGGTTTAGGAAACCGACCCATCCCCTCGACATGTACCCCTTCAGGCGTAAGCAACCATCACTAGTTCGGTCGCTCTTGACTCCTGTCGGCTCGGGCCGACACCTGTTTGTTCCCACCCTGTTCCCATGCTGAACTGCTTCAGCGCCGCGGACCCGCTCGAGCCCAGTGGGGCTGAACCGGACTCCTGGTCGAGGATGCAACCAGCAGTCCAGTCCGGCCAGATGCAAGCCCGGCGTCGGTCCGGCACCGGACCTGAGGATCACAGCTGGGTGGGTCGGCCGGGTTCGAGCCACCTGACGACGCGCTGGCTGCCGGCATCGTGGTCGAGTGTGGTGCGGAGATGGTCAGTCGGTTCGCTGAAGTGTGACCAGCCGTCGTAGTGGACCGGTACTGCCAGCCGTGGTTCGAGGAGTGCTAGGAGGGACGCCGCGTCGCGGCTGTTCATGGAGTAGCGGAGTGGCCCGGTGATGGGAAACCGGACGTTGCCTAGGTGCATGATGAGTACGTCGACGTTGAGTTGGCGGGCGAGTCGGCGGATCGGTCGATGCAGGACTGTGTCGCCTGTCATCCACACCGCCACGGTGGCGGCGGTTCCGAGGGTGAGGGCGAATCCGATGACTGGGCCTGTGACGGGTCCGCTCAGGGCTGGGCCGTGGCGGCAGGGCGTGGCTCGGATCGAGAGGTGTTCCTTCCCTGATGCGTCCAGCGTGGTGGTCTCGCCGGTACCCAGACCACGGACGTCAGGGGCGGCGAGCCGCCGGGCACCTGTCTTGGTGGTGATCACGGTGCCCGCGGCGGGGAGGAGGTCGCGGCCGCGGTCGTCGAGGTTGTCGGCATGGTGGTCGTGGCTGAGTAACACGACGTCGATCGGCCCGATTTCGTCGGGCTGGAGCGCGGGGCCGGCGGTCTTGGTGGAGGAGGTTCCCCAGCCGAATTTGTACTTGCGTCCTGGTGGGTCGAAGGTGGGGTCAGTGAGGATCCGCCAGCCGCCGAGCTCGAGGAGGACGGTAGGCCCGCCCAGGTGTGTCATCTGAACCATGGACGGACCGCCCGTTCTGTTCTCGGTTGCCGGTCAGGACTCGGTGGTGCGGATGGAGATTCGTGCGTGCTTCAGCGCCCAGTTGAGCGCGTAGTCGGCCACGGCTTCCCAGCCGGGGGCGCCGCAGGTCCAGTGGTCGCGGCCCTCGAACTCGTGGTACTCGGTGAGGGCGGGAGATTTCTTGTAGTGGTCGGCGTTCGATTTGTTCACCGCCGGCGGCATGATGTGGTCCTTCTCGCCGGCGATGAACAGCAGCGGAGCGCGGTCGGCGGAGTAGTCGAGCCAGGTGTCCTGGTGGCCGGGTTTGAAGTTGGCGAACAGACCGTATTCCCAGACCCAGTAGCCCGGCGCAGCGATCGCGTAGCGGTCCCAGACGGCCTTGGACTCCTCCTGGGTGAGAGTGTTGGTGAAGGCGTAGTGGAATTCCTCGGGGGTGAAGCCGACGGCCTTGTGCCGATTCGCTGGGTTCTTCAATGCGGGGAACAGTGACTTGGCCTGGGACAGCGGGCTCACACGGACGCCCTCGGTGGGGGCGGAGTCGATGACGACGCCTGCTGAGCCGAGGCCGCGGGCGAGCAGCAGCTGGGTGAGGGTCCCGCCGAAGGAGTGGCCGATGATGATCGGCGGAGTCTCGACTTTCTCGATCACGGCGGCGAGGTGGTCGACGGTCTCTGGCACGGTCAGGTTCGCGATCAGGTCGGGGTTCGCGCGCAGGGCCTCGACCTCGATGTCGAAGCCGGGGTACGCGGGGGTGAGGACGGTGAAGCCCTTGGCCTGGTAGTGCTGGACCCAGTTCTCCCAGCTGCGTGGCGTCACCCACAGGCCGTGCACAAGGACGACGGTGTCGGGACGTGGAGTGTCGTTCATGATGTTGTTTCCCTCTGGTCAGGCGTCGATGAACTCGAGCAGGTCGGCGTGGAGCCGGGTGCGGTCGGTGTCTGGCAGTGCGTGGGAGCTGCCTTCGTAGACCTTCAGTACGGCGCCGTCGATCAGCTCGGCGGATCGCTTGCCGCCGACCTCGAACGGCACGATTTGGTCGTCGTCGCCGTGGATGACGAGGGTTGGTATGTCGACCTTCTCCAGGTCCGGGCGGAAGTCGGTGGCCGAGAATGCGGCGATGCACTCGTAGGCGCCGCGGTGACCACAGGCCATGCTCTGCAGCCAGAACGCGTCCCGGAAGCCTTGGTCGACATCCTGGTTGCGGTTGTGTCCGAAGAATGGGCCGTCGGCGAGGTTGCGGTAGAGCTGTGAGCGGTCGGCGGCCTCGCCTGCTCGGATCTCGTCGAACACTTCGATCGGGAGTCCTTCGGGGTTGTCGTCGGTTCGCACCATGAGCGGCGGCACGGCGGAGACCAGGACGAGGCGGGAGACGCGGCTGCTGCCGTGGCGGCCGAGGTAGTGGACGATCTCGCCGCCGCCGGTGGAGTGGCCGACAAGGGTGAGGTCGTTGAGGTCGAGGGCGTCGATGAGGCAGGCCAGGTCGTCGGCGTAGGTGTCCATCTCGTTGCCGTTCCAGGTCTGGCTCGAGCGCCCGTGGCCGCGGCGGTCGTGGGCGATGGCGCGGTGCCCGTGTTCGGCGAGGAACCGGGCTGCGGCTTCCCAGGCGTCGGAGTTCAACGGCCAGCCATGGCTGAGGACAACCGGCGAGCCGCCGGCGCCCCAGTCCTTGTAGAAGATCTCGGCGCCGTCGTCGGCGGTGATGTAGGGCATGGGGCCTCCTTGAGTGAGGTTTTCCCCGAGCCTGTACCGGTACGGGCCCATGCGGACCACGTACCGCACGTAGTCCTGACGAGTGCGGGTCCGTCAGGACGGCGGGTGGATTCGGTCGGCGAGCTGCCGACGAGAGGAGACCCCGAGCTTCTGGAAGACCTTGCGCAGGTGGTAGTCGACGGTGTTGACACTCAGGAACATGGTTGCGCCGATCTCGGCGTTGGTGTGGCCGGCCGCGGCGAGCCGCGCGACGGTCAGCTGCTGGGCTGTGAGGTCGAACTGGCCGGGTTCGCCGGCTGCGGGCGCGTGTTCTCCGATGGCTTCCAGCTCGTTCCGGGCGCGTTGTGCGAACCCCGGCGCCTCGGCGCGCTCGAGGATATCCACGGCCTGGCGCAGCTGCTCCCGTGCGTCACGGCGTCGCCGTGCCCGTCGTAGCCATTCGCCGTACAGGAGGTGGGTTCGACCGAGCTCGACCTCGATGTCGGTCGGGGCCAGCGTTGCGATGGCTGCTTGATAGTGCGGTTCGGCGCTGTTGTCGTCCACGAGCGCCCGCGACCGCTGCGCGAGACCGGCTGTCCATGGCGACCCGTTGGCGCGCGCCAGCTCTTCCAGGTGTTGCACCAGGTCGGCTGCCTCCTCGAGGTGCCCGCTGCGGACCGCGGCCTCGACCAGGTCGGGGATCTCCAGCGGCGTGACCTGGAGGAAGGGGTCGTCCACGAGCGGCTTCAGTCGGCCGTACGCGTCGCCGTAACGGCCTTCGGAAAGGTCCCGGGTGGCGAGGGCTGCCACCCCGGCGGCATGAACGCCGCCGAAACCCATCGCGCTCGCGCCGTCGGCGATCATTTCGATTTGGGGTCGGGGTGCTGCGCTCCAGGCCAGGAGGGCGACGTTGACTACATGCTCGGCGTCGTAGCCGATGGCGCGGCGCAGCTCACGGACCTGCTCGATGTACTGGCCCGCCCGTCGCGGAGTTCCGCCCTTGAGCTCGGCCAGGGACATGATCCAGAGCGCGGTGTCGAGCAGTTGCAGCGAGCCGGCGTCGCGAGCGGCGTCGGCGGTGGCCTCGAGGCAGGCACGTCGCGCAGTGGCGTCCCACAGCGCCGTGGTGAGGGCGACGCTGATCGCTCCGTACTGCAACAGGGCCTCCGGGCCCAGCTGAGCGATGGCGTCCACGGCAGTCCGCATGATCGGGACCGCCTCGTCGTAAGGCAGCAGGATGTGCGCGCTGAGGGCGCGCAGGATAGTCGCGGCGATTCCATCGCCGAGTTCGGCGCCTTTCCGCATCCGGGCGCCGAGCTCCGTGAGAGTCGCGCCTCGAGCGAGGCGTTCGGCCGGCAACGTGTACTCGAACGCCTTGATCAGCGCGTTCTGCTCCAACACCGCGTCGTGACCATGGAACAATTCGGCGGCGGCCAGCATGTTCGCCCCGCCGTTCATCAGTGCCGGGTCCGCGGTGAACAGAGCGATGCTGGCACGGGCCGAGATCAGTCGGCCCCGCGAGACCGGGTCCAAGGCCTCCTCGTCCACGTCGTCAAGCAGGCTCTTGGCCAGTTGTGCCGCGCCGGCGGCCAAGGCCGCCTCGGCCGCCGCCACCAGCCGCGCGTACCTGCGACCACCCTCTGGCGTCAGCGCGGAGGCCTGGGCCAGCACCCTGGCGCGCGACGAGAAGCCACCGCGCCGCCCTGCCAGGTCGGCAACGCGTTCCAGCCGATCCGCCACGGCAGGGTCGGTGCCCAGCGTGGCCTTGGCGGCGTGCCAGGCTTCCAGCTCGACCAACCCCAACCGACCCGACGCCACCGACAGCGCGCCGTGGACACGCCGCCGCTGTCCGCCTTGGGCGGAGTTGTAGGCCGCCGAACGTACCAGCGGGTGCCGGAACCGCGCTGATGGCGAGAGCACCACCAGACCGGCAGCCTCGGCCGCGTCCGCCACGCTGTCAGGCAATCCGAGTTCCTGCCCGGCCGCGCGGATCAGGTCGACGTTCCCGGTGGAGTCGGCTGCTGCGATCAGCGACCACTGCTGCAGATCAGGAGGGAGGTGGCGGATGCGGCGCAGGTAGAACGCTTCGAGGTGGTGTCCGACCGGGAACGGCTCGTCGGCGAAACTGGACTCGGTCAGCTGTTTGATGCTGAGTTCGTTTGCCAGGTCAATCAGCGCAAGCGGGTTGCCGCCCGTCGCCGCAGCGATCTGAGTTGCAGCCGCCGGGTCGATGACTTCGGGCAGGGAGGACATCAGCAGCCTGATCGCCGACTCGGGAGCGAGGCCCGCGAGAGCGAGCGTGGGTACGCCAGCCATCTGCGCCGCGAGACTGGCGTCGTCGCGGCCGGCGAAAATTATTGCAGCCGACTCCGCCTCCAGTCGTCTGGCGACGAACGCAAGCACGTCCAGCGACTCAGAGTCCAGCAGGTGTGCGTCGTCAACCGCGCACACGACCGGCTCTACCTCGCCCGCGGCCGCGAGCATTCCCAGCACGCCCAACCCGACCAGGAATCGATCCGGTGGCGGGCCGTCAGCCACCCCTGATGCCACCTGCAGCGCCTGTTGGTGGCGGCCCGGAAGCACGTCCAAGTACGCGGCCAGCGGGATCATCAAGCGTTGCAGGGCGGCGAATGGGATTGTCGACTCTGCCTCGTAGCCATCAACCCGCAGATGCCGCATACCGGTCGCACCCGCCAAAGCGGCTTCCAGCAGCGAGGTCTTTCCTATCCCTGGCTCGCCGGACACAAGCAATGCACCGCCGCGCCCATTTCGCGCGTGCCCAAGCAGACTGCGGACCTGTCGCTGCTCGGCATCCCGCCCGAGCAGACCCCCCTCCACTCCCATAACCGCCGACCCTAAACCGGTCGCGTCGTGCCCACCAGTGATAACCACTACGCATCTCACGTGGTCCGCGCCGGCCCGAGGTCGATCCACGATGCATCGACCGGTACCGACCCCAAGGAGAGCATCATGACGCTCCGAACCCCACGCCGTCTGCACGTGCTGGCTACAGCGTTGGCCGCAGGTCTGGCCTTGCTCAGCGGATCACTACTGACTGCCACCGCCTCGACGGGCTCGGCGCAGACCACGCCCGAGCAGGTGCGCACCTCGGCCCTGCACTCTGCGGCGAAGCCCACCATCGTCTTCGTCCATGGCGCCTTCGCCGACTCCAGCGGCTGGAACGCAGTTGCCGGCCGCCTGCTCGACGCCGGCTACCCGGTCCTCGCGTTCTCGAACCCACTGCGCGGCCCCCTCGCCGACGGCGCGTATCTCCGCGACTTCCTGGCCACCATCGAAGGACCGATCGTCCTGGTCGGCCACTCATACGGAGGCGCCGTCATCACCAATGCCGCCACCGGCAACCCCAACGTGAAGTCCCTCGTGTACGTCGCCGCCTACGCCCCGGACGAGGGCGAGAGCGTAGCCGCCGCGAACACCTTGGGTGGCGGGCACACCCAGGTCACCGAACACCTCGTGCTCCGACCCTTCCGCGGAGCCGCTGAAGGGGACGCCGACGCCTACATCGACCCGGCCTACTTCCACCAGCTCTTCGCCCAGGACTTGCCGCAGGCAACTACCCGATTCATGGCCGCCACTCAGCGTCCCGGCGCCCTCGCCTCGCTCGTGACGCCCTCGGGCCCACCGGCCTGGAAGACCATCCCAAGCTGGTACCTCGTCGCCAATCAAGACCGCATCATCCCGCCCGAGGCGGAGCGCGCCATGGCGGCCCGGGCCGGCTCGACCGTCGTACAGATCAACAGCTCTCACGTCGCGATGATGAGCAACCCCGACATCGTGGCGAAACTCATCCGAGACGCCGCGAGAGGCTGACCAGCGATCCCGCACAGGCCGACGCCCAGGCGCCCCGCTCGCGCGGGGCGCCTGGGGGTGTCGATCTCATGAGCGGCTATTTGGCGCACGGTCTTGGGGCCGCCCGATCGATCCCCTCAGCAATGTCACAGTGAGAGTTCCGGCATGGTAGGCGATACCCCCCACCGTAATCCGCGCGCGGAAGCCCATTGGCGCCCCGACAGTGTTGTGGTTCAAGACATAGGCGACACGTGTCTCAGGTCATCGGCGACAGGGCAGGTGGGCTGGATGCTCGGGCATGTCGAAGGCTCGGTTGGTCATCACTGCGTTGTTGGTGGAGGGGCAGTCGGCCTCTGAGGTGGCCCGGCGGTACGGGGTGCACCGGGCGTGGGTCTACAAGCTGAAGGCCCGGTATCTGGCCGAGGGGGACGCGGCGTTCGAGCCGCGGTCGCGGCGTCCGAAGACTTCGCCGGGGCGACGCCGGTCGAGACGGTGGAGCTCGTACTGCGGCTACGCAAGGAGTTGTCCGAGCGGGGCCTGGACGCGGGCGCGGACACGATCGGCTGGCACCTGCAGCACCACCACCAGACAGCGTTGTCGCGGGCGACGATCCACCGGATCCTGACCCGGGCCGGCGTCGTCGTTCCCGATCCCGGGAAGCGGCCCAGGTCGTCGTACCTGCGGTTCGCTGCCGAGCAGCCCAACGAGTGCTGGCAGTCCGACTTCACCCACTACCAGCTGGCCGGCGTCGGCAATTCAGCCGGCCGCGGCGTGGAGATCATCAGCTGGCTGGACGACCACTCCCGCTACGCCCTCAGCGTCACCGCCCACCCGCGGATCACCGGCCCGATCGTGGTCGCGTCGTTCCGCGAAACCGTTGCGCAGTACGGGATCCCGGCCTCCACGCTCACTGACAACGGGATGGTCTACACGACGAGATTGTCCGGCGGGAAAGGCGGCCGCAACGGCCTCGAGACCGAACTCCGCAAGCTGAACATTCTTCAGAAGAACTCCCGACCCAACCACCCCACCACCTGCGGGAAGGTCGAGCGGTTCCAGCAGACCCTCAAGAAATGGCTCCGCGCCCAACCGATCCAGCCCACCACGACCGCCGACCTGCAGGTGCTGCTCGACGCCTTCACCGAGTACTACAACCAGCACCGGCCGCACCGGTCCCTGCCGCACAACTGCACCCCGGCCACCGCCTACGCCGCCCGCCCGAAAGCCGGCCCCAGCGGCGACCGGACCGGCGAGGTCCACCACCGGGTCCGCACCGACCGCATCGACCACACCGGCGTCGTCACCCTCAGGGTCAACGGCCGGCTCCACCACCTCGGCATCGGCCGAACCCACGCCCGAACCCACGTCCTCATCCTGGTCCAGGACCTCGACATCCGGGTCGTCGACGCCGCCACCGGCGAGCTCCTGCGCGAACTGGTCCTCGACCCCAGCCGCGACTACCAGCCCACCGGCAGACCACCCGGACCCATCCCCAAGAACAACAGGTGAACCCACGAATCGTGGGTTCACCTGTCGCCGATGTCTTGAGACATCACAGGGTGCCCCCGGCAGGATTCGAACCTGCGACGCACGGTTTAGGAAACCGACGCTCTATCCCCTGAGCTACGGGGGCGCACGCGGGGACAGCTTAGCGGAGTTGGGGGGTGGGTCAGCCGGTCAGGGCGGTGACGCCGAGGTGGCCGGTGATGGACTTGTAGCGTTCGGCGTAGAGGGTGGTGCAGCGGGAGGCGGCGCAGCCGGCGCCGGCGAAGGTGATGCCGCGGACGGTGGCGGAGCTGGCGCCGCGGCGTGAGTAGACCGGGCCGCCGGAGTCGCCGCCGATGATCGCGACCAGACCGCCGCGGGTGGCGCGGATGACGTACGTCGTACAGCCGTCGGCGTCGCAGTACTTGGCCGACGTCGAGCGGACCGTGAGGTTGCACAGCGACGTACTGAAGCTGCCGGACTGGCAGATCACCGTGCCGACGCCCGGGTCGCCGCCGCCGGTGACGGTGCGGGTGTTGACGCTGTCGCCGGGGCCGTCCGTCCAGATCTTCGCGCCGTACGCGCTGCCGGTGACCAGGGCCTGGTCGTAGTCCGGGTAGTTCGTGCGGACCGTGGTGGTGCCGTAGTAGTTGGGGCCCGACTTCCAGACCGTGCCAGGTGCGCCGCAGTGGCCTGCGGTGACCGACCCGCGCTGGCCGTTGGAGCGCCGTATGACGGAGAAGCCGGCGCTGCAGTTCTTCAGCGACGAGGTGATGCGGGCGCCGCCCCAATGACCTCCCTTCGGGGTGTCGCTCAGCCGCGACGTCCGGGCGAGTGCCCCTGCGACCAGCTGTACGCCGGTCAGCTTGTGAAGCCCGGCCAGCGACGCGGCGGAGGTGGTCGCCTGGTCGTACTCGACCACGACGTTCTCACTGACCGGGTCGAGGTCTGCGGAGTACGTCGTGCGCGACGCGTCGGCGGACCACGCGCGGTCGCCGACCGCGTTCCAGGCGTCCGCGATCGACTGCGCCGAGCGGCAGCTGGCTTCGACCTTGACCAGCGGTTTGCCCGCGGCCGGCAGCTTGCGCGCCATCGCGGACTGGTACTTCTTCGCGTCGAGCTTCGCGGAGTCGACGACGACCTTGTAGCCGCTCGTCGCCGAGCCGACCACGCCGATCACGCCCTGGCTCAGCCCGTACGGCAGGCCGGACGTCGGGCGGCCGCTCGCATCCAGCGGCTCGAGCGACTGGACCGCTGCGGAGATGCCGTCACCGAGGGACTCGCCGAGCGGTCGCGCGTCGGACGCGGACGTCGGCTGCGCGAGCCGTTTCGCCTCGGTCGAGCTCGTACCCGGCTGCGCGTGGGAGCACGCCGCGGCGCCCGTCACCGCTCCCGAGGAGGGTGCGGTGAGGGCGACTGCGAAGAGTGAGACGGAGCCGAGTGTGACCAGCGGGACGGTGACAGAGAGTCGCACGAAGCTCCCCAGATCGGTGGACCAAACCACTAGATGGTCCGGTCAAGGGCTCCTTTCCGTCAAGCCCTGATCACTGTCCGCGAGCAGATTCGACTACCGTGCGCGAGCGTAACTGGCAAGTTGACGCCCGTCGGCGCCGAAGAGCTGAAGCGTGTCGCCGCTGACCGCGATCCGCTTCGCGGCCTGCAGTACGCCGGTGTGCGGCACGTTCTCGCAGCCGACCAGGTGCTGCGGGCCGACCGTCGCGGTGAACGCGCCACGCTGACCTATGGTGTACGTCCCCTGGAGCCCGTTGCAGCCGTCGGAGCCCGTCCAGGTCCCGTCCAGCTTGAACACCAGCACCGGATCCTCGGGTCGCGCCTCCCTCAGCGCCCGCGTGCCGACCATCTGCACGGCCCGCCACTTGCCGGCCACGGCCTGGCCGGACAACACCTGTGGTGTCGCGCCCACAGCAGCGGTTGCCTCGCCGGTGGCGACCGGCGTTTGCGTCGGCTTGTCCTGCGAGCCGGCCAGCCCGAACCCGGCGACGGCGATCGCTGCCACCGCGGCCGCGGCAGCACCGGAAACGAACCAGGTACGCCGCTGGGCGCGGCGGGCGCCGGCGGTGGCGCGCTCGGTCAGCCCGTCGGCCTCCGGAACCGAGGCCGCGGCCCGTTCGAAGGTCCCGCGCAGGTCATCCTCGAGATCGGTGTTGCTCACGACAACCTCTCATCAACACGGTTGGAGTCTCTGGTGGAGTCTCTGGCTTTGCGGAGCGAGGCGAGCGCCCGGCTGGCGGTCGCGCGCACCGAGGACGGTTTGATGCCGAGCACGTCGGCGATCGTCCGGTCGTCCAGGTCCTGGTAGTAGCGCAGGACGAGCACGACCCGTTCCCGGGCGGACAAGGTCGCCAGCGCGCGCCACAGGTCGTCGGAGTTGACGACGTGTGTCGCGTGGTCCGGCACGGTGCGGCGCGGTTCGAGGTCGGCCGTCGGCGCCTCGCTGAACGAGCGCCGCCGCGTCATCGAGAGGTACTCGTTCACGAGGATCCGCCGGACGTAGTGGTGCGGGTCGTGCGCGGTGCGCACCTTCCGCCAGGAACGGAACGCCTGCATCAGCGCGATCTGCGCCAGATCCTCCGCCCGCTGGTAGTCGCCGGAGACCGTGAACCCGAGCCGCACCAGTTCCTGTCCACGGGCGGACACGTACTCCTCGAACTCCACTCGCCACTCCCTGGCTGGGCGTACAACTCCTCACGTCTATTAGACGCATCGAGTCGCCCAGCTGATGCAGCGGTTCGTACACAGTTCGATCTCTAGTGCAGCAGGAACTCCCGGACCTCCTCCTGCCCGCGCGGATCGCGCTGCACGCTGTGGCCGCTGCCCGGTACGACGACCAGCTTCGCGTCGCGCGCGTGCGCCTCCTCCCATCTGGCCCAGTCCAGTGGGCAGAACAGGTCGTTGCTCCCGTGCAGGATCAGTGTGCGCGGCAGGAGCTCCTGCTCGGGTGGGTACGTCGACACGCGGGCGGCCGGCCAGCGCAGACAGCCCTGGATCATCAGTTGGCTGCGTGCGGTCGCCACGTCGTACGGGTACAGCTGTTTCGGGTCCAAGCGGCGTATCGCGTCGTCGAGGGCGGCCTTGCGGTCGGGCTTGCCGGACCAGGGGAACCGGAGGTCCGAGCAGAGGGTTGCCATGTGGAGGCCCGCGGACAGCGTGTCGTAGGTCAGGCCCTTGCTGGTGGTTTTGTAGAACAGCTGCTTCAGACCGGCGTCGTCGCCGTTGCGGGCGGCGTGCAGGATCGCCGGGATGCCTTTGAGCGACGGGTTGACCGAATTGAGGCTGGCGACCGACAGCGTCTCCATCAGGTCGGTGCCGCTCACACCGTTCTGCACGAGCCAGGCCAGGTCCTCGACCGGATCAGTCGTGCACGCGACGTCCTGGCGGCAGGTTGCCTCGAGGATCTCGCCGGATGCTGCCATGAGGTCCACGCCCAGCGGGTCGAAGCCTTTGTGCGGTACGACGGAGTCCAGCACAAGCGCCTGCACGTGGTCGGGGTACTTGAGGCCGTACTGCGCGGCGGTGAAGCTGCCGTACGACGTGCCGTCCAGCGTCAGCCGATCGACCTTGAGGGACTGGCGCAGCTGCTCGATGTCTTCGACGGTGTCCGGCGTGCCGTAGTACCCGAGGCCGGGCCCGATGCGCTGAGCGCACTCGTCGACGGCTGTGGCGGGTGGGGTGAGGAAGTCCGAACCGCCCACCGTCTCTTGCAGCGCAGGGCAGTTGATGCCGTTGGATCCCGTGCCGCGTTGATCGAACATGACGAGCCGGTACTCGCGCAGCACGTCAGGGTGCACGTTGCGGCGCAGGTTACGAAGCAGCGGTACGCCGGGTTGGCCGGGACCGCCGGTGAGGAGCAGGAGAACGCCGCGCGGCGCGTCGACGTTGTCGGCGGCGATGACGGAGAGGTCGAGCGACGGGCCGTCAGGGCGTTGCCGGTCGAGCGGCACGTGCAGCGTCGTACACCTGAAGCCCTGGGTGCAGGGGCTGCTCTCCGTTTCCGGAGTCGAGCAGGCCGTGCAGGCGAGGACGAGCGCGCACAGCAGCCGGATCGTTCGCATTCGGCCCTCCCTCAGGCCGAGGGTGCGGCACAGCGGCGACCGCCGCAACCTGCCTCGCGGGTCGACCTCGAGAGGGACCCGCAAGGCAGGCGCGGGTTGACCCCACGTCGGACGGCTTCGGGGTGCGCGTCCGCGCGCGAGGTCAGCGCAGGCCGAGTGACTTGGTCAGCTCGGCGGTCACCTGGCGCGGCGCCGGCAGGGCACCAGGCTTGCCCTGGCCTTCCAGGGAGGTCGCCACGAGGCGGCGGCAGCCGAACGCCTCGGCGGTGAACGACAGCACGCCGCGGTCGTTGTCGGTGAACCGCAGGACGTACGTGGGGCCGAGCTCCTTGGTGCAGACGGCCGGCTTCTTCGCGACGGGTTTCGCCGCGTCGATCAGGGCGAGCAGTTCCGTGGCCTGCTGACCCATCCGCTTGGTGGTGACCGTCGCGTAGTCCGGCCCGGTCGCCTGTGGTTCGTACTGGCAGATCGCGACGCTGACGGGATTGAACTTCGAGGCTGCCGCTCCCTGGCCCCACACCGCTTTGTCGGTGGCGGCCCGGACGGCCGCGATGGTGTCCGGGCAGTCCATGCTCGGCGTACCGCTCGGGCTTGCTGACGGGCTGGCGGAGGGGGTGGGCGATTGGGTGGGCTGGGCGGCGGGCGGGGACGAGGCGTCCTCGGTGCCGCAGGCGGCGGCAACTCCGAGCACAGCCACGACGAGCGTCGCACCGATCAGGCCCCGTGTCCGTTGTGCACTCACGACTCGGTCCTTCCGGGTTGGCAAGGTCCACCATGATGGTGGAACGGGGTCACGTCGCGCGTGCCGGAACATCACGGCGGCGCGTCTATCCGGTCACGTCGCCGGATCGATCCCCAACCGAGGCGCAGCTGTAACGTCCGGGCACTGGCCGCAACCGCCGCTCCGTGCGGCCGCCGACAATCCGCCCGCAGCGGTGATGAGGGCCGAACTCGATCCCGGACCGTCGCGCCGACTCGGTAATCTGGAGGCATGACGAGCCCGTACGAAGACGACGAGCCGCTGCTGCCGGACCAGACGCGCGACGACGACCCGCGGACCTGGGGTGACAACGACTTCGGCAGTGACGACGACGATCGCATCCTGAACGAGGTCCCCCCGCACCACGGATGACGGCGGCGGTGTTCCTCGTCCACGGCGGCCTCTGGGAAGCCATGGACGCGGACGCGTTCTGGGGTACGACGGGCATCACCGATGGTCTGCGCGCCGCCCTGGACACCGAAGTACTTGCCCCCGACCGGCCGCAAGGTGCGGACCGATGGGACGCCGAGGTCGAGGCTCTCGGTGAACAGCTGGCGAAACGTTCCGGTCCGGTAAGAATCGTTGGGGCCTCCAATGGGTGTACTGTCGCGGTCCTGCTGGCGCTGAGGTTTCCCGAGCTGGTCGATCGCCTCCTTCTGGCCTGGCCCGCGACGGGTGACGACGCCGCCGCGAACGAGCGTGCCCGGGCCGGGATGGTGAGTCGTGGGTGCCCGCCGGCCGCTGCGAATGGGCTGCTCGCAGGCGGCGTCCTGCGGGGCGTGGCGGACGACGAATTGGCGTCGCTGGAGCGAATTCGGGTGGCGGTCCTGCCGTCGGTGCCGGAGAATCCGTCGCATCAGCGAAAGACGGTCGACGCGTTGCTGCGGTCGATCCGGGGGAGTCGTGAGCTGGCCGGGTGTCCGGAACCGCCGACGCCCGCGTTCCGTGACCGGAACGGCCCGCCCTACCTGGATCAGCTGGTGCGAACGATCGTGGAGTTCGTCAACTGAGGGGATGAGCGTGGAGCTTCGGGGGTTCGACGACGGGTACGGCGTCCAGGTCGCGGGCTGGGCGCTGGACGAGAAGGAAGTGGCGTTGCTGTCCGGGCGGGTGGTCTACCCGTTCCCCGACGAGCTACTGGCGAGTTGGCGGACGGTCGACTCCGACATCCACTCCTATCTGCTGTTCGACGGCGAGCGGCCGGTGGGGTACGGCGAGGTCTGGCTGGACGACGAGGAGGACGAGGTCGAACTCGCCCGGATCATCGTCGATCCGGAGGTCCGGGGTCGTGGGGTCGGCGGCGAACTCGTGCGGGCGCTGCTCGGGCCGGCTCTGGACGCCGGGTACTCGGAGGTATTCCTGCGGGTCCGGCCGGAGAACGCCCCGGCGATCCGCGCATATCACGGCAGTGGCTTCGTCGATGTCCCCGCCGCGTTGATGGAGGAGTGGAACGACGGTCAGCCGGTCCCATACCGCTGGATGCGTTATGCCGGTGAGCAGGTGGACGTCGGCGAGCTCAGGGGCTGAGGGTTTGCGTCCACCTGCCGCGGCAGGTGTTACCGACGGGCGCTCAGCAGGTCCCGGATCTCGGTGAGCAGTTCCTGGTCGGTGGTCAGCGGGGCGGGCTCGGGCTCCTCGCCGCGCTGGCGACGCTCGGCCAGCTTGTTCAGCGGCATCACGATGAAGAAGTAGACGGCCGCCGCGACGAACAGGAAGTTCAGCGCCGCGTCCAGGATCAGGCCGATCGAGAACTTCGCACCGTTGATCTCGAAGTTCCAGACGCCGGTCAGATCGGTCTTGCCGAAGATCGCCGCGACCAGCGGGTTGATGAAGCCGTCCACGACCGCATTGATGATCTTGGTGAACGCTGCGCCGATGACGACGGCGACCGCGAGGTCGACGACGTTGCCGCGCATGATGAATTCCTTGAAGCCCTTGAGCATGTGGGTGCCTCCACGAAGCGGGTGGTTGTCCCCCGACAAGTTAGGGCTGCAGGTTCGTCAGAGCGAGCGACCGCGCCGCATCGTGACACATCGTGCCGTGACAAATCCGACGAGTGATCAACTCGTGTCCGGCGTCAGCGCGACAGTTATCCGTGCGTTCGCCCCGGCCTGCGCCAGTCGGGCGGCCGCCTCCGGCGCGGCGGCGACCACGATCAGTGCTCCCGAGGTGGTCGATCGAGGCGACGGCAGAGCGACCACGGGAACGGCGCGGGCCAGCACGGTCGCGGCGTCCGCTGTGGTGCTCGCCGCGGCGTACAGAGTGATGCGGTCGCCGACGCGGAGGAGGGCGGTGACGTCGGCGTCGTCGACGCGGAACGGGTAGGCGACAGAGCCGGACGGCACGGCCGGCGGCGCCAGGAATCTGGCGTCGGTGAGCGGCTCGCCGGCTCTGACCGGTCCGCTGAGCACGCGATTCGTCAGCTTGCTGCCCGGTCTGAGCGCACCGGTCGGCACCGCACCGGCCGGTAGGTCGACGGTCCGCAGATCGTCGCGCGCCGGTGTGACGCCGCCGGCCAGGTCGCGAGCGGCGGCCAGCACCGCGACGGTCGGTGGCGGCGCGGGGGAGAGGGCGAGAAGTCCGAAGTACACCGCGGCCGCGGCGGCGACTCCGGCGAGCAGCCGGCGGTGCCACCGGGCGGCCCGGAGCAGGTCACGAGGGGAGGGGATTTTCATGCCGGAGAAGGTACGAGTTTCTCCGGCAACCGCCCTTCAGTTGTCCACAGGCGGCGGTCAGGCCGCGCTGGAGCCCGAGGACGACGACGAACTGCTCGAGGACGAGGACGATCCCGAGGACCCGGTGGACGACGACCCCGCGGACGTCGACGAAGAAGAGGACGAGGACGAGCCGGACGACGAGGACGACGACTCGGCCTTCGCCGGCGCCGAGCCCTTGCCGGACGACCGGCTGTCGGTCCGGTAGAAGCCGGAGCCCTTGAACACGACGCCCACGGCGTTGAAGACCTTGCGCAGGTTGCCCTCGCAGTTCGGGCACACGGTCAGAGCGTCGTCCGTGAAGCTCTGGCGCACCTCGAGCGCTTCGCCACAGTCGGTGCACTGGTACTGGTACGTCGGCACGGTCGGTTCCCTTCAGGCCGCTGGCACTCCTACTACCCGACTGCTAATAATGCGTCAGCCGCCCGAAGTATTCCAAACCCGTGTCCACCTACCTCAACTCTGCGTCCATGTCCAGCCGACGCAGAGCAACGCAAAGTTGTGAGGGACCCCATTTGGGGAGGACGGGGGGATTCTCTACGGTTGGGTCCGTGCGTCGCCTGCTTCGAGTCGTCATCATCAGCGGAATCGCCCTCGCCACGGTCCTCCTGGTGATCGCGGGAACCGTCGTCTTCGTCGTCCGCCACTCGTTCCCGACGTACGACGGAACGATCGAGCTGGACGGCCTGGACGCCGACGTCAGCGTGGTCCGGGACGCCAACGGCATCCCGCAGATCTACGCCGACAGCCCGGCCGACCTGTTCGCCGCGCAGGGGTACGTGCACGCCCAGGACCGGTTCTTCGAGATGGACTTCCGCCGGCACGTCACGTCCGGCCGGCTGAGCGAGCTGTTCGGCAAGACAGCGCTCGAGACGGACAAGTTCACCCGGACCCTCGGCTGGCGGCGCGTTGCCGAGAAGGAACTGCCGCTGCTCAGCCCGACCACCCGGCAGTACCTCGACGACTACGCCCGCGGCGTCAACGCCTACCTCGCCACGCACAGCGGCTCCGGTCTGAGCCTGGAGTACGGCGTCCTCTCCCTCCAGCCCGGCGGGCCGAAGAACTACCGCCCCGAGCCCTGGACCGCCGCGGACTCGCTGGCGTGGCTGAAGGCGATGGCGTGGGACCTCGGCGGCAACCTGGACGAGGAGGTCACCCGGACGAAGCTGCTGTCGGCGTTCCCGGCGCGCAACGTCGAGAGCCTCTACCCGCAGTACCCGTACGACCGGAACCAGCCGATCCTGTCCGGCGGCTCGATCGGCAAGGACGGCAAGTTCACCACCGCGCCGGTCAGCCCGGAGCTCCGCCGCGGGATGCTCACCCAGGACCTGCTGAAGTCGCTGGACTCGGTGCAGAAGGTCGCGAAGGGCCTGCCCCAGCTACTCGGCCAGGGCGACGGCGTCGGCTCGAACTCCTGGGTGGTCTCCGGTGACCACACGACCACCGGCAAACCGCTGCTGGCGAACGACCCGCATCTGGGCGCGACCATGCCGGGCATCTGGACGCAGGTCGGCCTGCACTGCAACAACGTCGGCAAGAGGTGTCCGTTCGACGTCTCCGGCTTCAGCTTCTCCGGTCTGCCCGGCGTGGTGATCGGCCACAACAACGCAATCTCCTGGGGCTTCACCAACCTCGACCCCGACGTCCAGGACCTGTACCTGGAGCGGATCGACGGCAACAACGTCCTCTACAACAACAAGTGGCGCGCCATGGCCACCCGTGAGGAGACGTTCAAGGTGGCCGGCGAGGACGAGCCGGTGAAGATCACCGTCCGCGAGACCCGGCACGGCCCGCTCATCTCCGACGTCGGCGACGACGAGCGCAAGGTGGGTGAGTCCGCCGCCGCGCAGGCGAAGTACCCGACGGCGTACGGCGTCGCACTGCAGTGGACCGCGCTCAACCCGGGCCGGACCGCCGACGCGCTGTTCGCGATCAACACCGCCCAGAACTGGACCGAGTTCCGGGCCGCCGCGCAGCAGTTCGAGGTGCCCTCGCAGAACCTCGTGTACGCCGACACCGACGGCCACATCGGCTACCAGGCGCCCGGGCTCGTCCCGATCCGCACCACCGGCCGCGGTGACTGGCCGGTCCCGGGCTGGGACCCG
Organism: Kribbella sp. NPDC051936; assembly: GCF_040680955.1. Classification (NCBI taxonomy): domain Bacteria; kingdom Bacillati; phylum Actinomycetota; class Actinomycetes; order Propionibacteriales; family Kribbellaceae; genus Kribbella; species Kribbella sp. NPDC051936. The sequence continues at coordinate 127,521 of NZ_JBFAXS010000014.1, forward strand.
AAGTACGCCTGGAAGGGATACGTCCCGTTCGACGCGTTGCCGACCGAGTTCGACCCGCCGGACGGCATCATCGTCACCGCCAACCAGGCCGTGGTGCCGAACGCGTACAGCTACTACCTGACGAACTCCTGGGACTACGGCTACCGGTCGCAGCAGATCCTCGACCGGATCAAGGCGGCCGGGAAGCTGGACGCGAACGCGATGGCGTCGATCCAGCTGGACACCAAGAACAAGATCGCCGAGATGCTGGTCCCGTACCTGCTCCGGATCAGCATCGACGACGCGTTCGACAAGCAGGGCCAGGACACCCTGCGGAACTGGGACTACACCCAGCCGCCGGACTCGGCCGCCGCGGCGTACTTCAACGTGGTCTGGCGCAACCTGCTCGCGCTGACGTTCCACGACCAGATGCCCGAGGGCACCTGGCCGGACGGCGGCTCCCGGTGGTTCGAGGTGGTTCACACGCTGATCGCGCAGCAGAACAGCGGCTGGTGGGACAACATCGGGACGCCGCAGCGGGAGAGCCGCGACGACATCCTCCGCGAGGCGCTGATCAACGCGCGGACCGAGATCACCCAGAAGATGGCGCGGGAGCCGTCCAACTGGCAGTGGGGCCGGCTGCACAAGCTCACGCTGACCAACCAGACGCTGGGGACGTCGGACATCAGCCTGGTCCGGAAGATCTTCAACCGCGGCCCGTACGAGCTGGGCGGCGGGGCGTCGATCGTCGACGCCACCGGCTGGGACGCCGCCGAGGGGTACGCCGTGACCGCGACCCCGTCGATGCGGATGGTCGTCGACCTGTCGGACTTCGACAAGTCCCGCTGGGTCAACCTGACCGGTGTCTCGGGCCACGCGTTCTCCTCGAACTACACCGACCAGACCGACCTGTGGGTCAAGGGCGAGACCTTGCAGTGGGCCTACACCAAGGGCGCGGTGGAGGCCACCCGCAAGCACTCCCTGACGTTCACCAAGCCGGACCGGTAGTCACCAGGCGGGCGCGACGGCCTCGGCGAACAGTTCCTCCGGCCACGTCCAGAGCGCCCGCTGGGTCAGCAGGATCGAGATCGTCCCGTCGACCGGACTTGTCGACCACAGGGTGCCCAGACCGCCCGCCCAGCCGTACCGGTCGGCGCTGACGGACACCCCGTAGCCCCAGCCGGTCTCCGGCCCGAGGAAGCCGGCGGCCGCGGCACGCTGCTTCGGCGTGAGCTGATCGGTCGTCATCTCGGCAGCCGCTGCCGGCGACAACACGCCGGCGCCGCCGGTGAGCAGCATCCGCGCGAAGGCGTGGAAGTCGTCGACCGTCGAGATGAGTCCACCGCTCGCATCAGGGAACGGCGGCGGCGTCAACCACTGGCTCTCCGCAGCCGGGTCCAGCAGGTCCTCACCGATGTACGCCGTCGTCAGCCGCCCCGGATCCACCGCCGTGAACCCGGTGTCGCGCATCCCCAGCGGCTCGAAGATCCGCTCGCGCAGGAAGTCCTCCAGGGGCTGACCAGAAACCCGCGCGATGAGTACGCCGAGCACATGCGAGCCCGTCGAGTACAGCCAGCGCTCACCCGGTTGGTACTGCAGCGGCAGTGTGCCGAGCCTCTGCATCCACTCGCCCGGCTCGAGCGGAGTCCGCGGCACAGGCGGCCCGAAGGTATGGAGCTCCAGTTCCTCCTCTCGCTGCCGCAGCGAGGCGTTGTCCGATTCGCCCAGCCCGAGCCGGAACGTGAGCAGGTCCCTGACCGTGATCGGCCGGTCCGCCGGCACTGTGTCGTCGAGCGGTCCGTCCGGATCCCGCAGTACGACGGGGTGCGCCAGCTCCGGCAGCACGTCGTCAACTGGCGCGTCCAGGGACAGCCGAAGCTCGTCGACCAGGACCATGGTCGCGGCCGCGACGATCGGCTTCGTGAACGACGCGATGCGAAACAGGCTGTCCCGCTGCAGCTCCGGGCCGTCGTACGCCGTTCTGCCGAGCACCTCGACGCGTGTCTCGTCGCCTCGGCTCAACAGGCTGATCAGACCGGGCACTACACCGCTGTCGACGTATCTCTGCAGCATCAGCTCAGTCCAGCAGCGAACGGCATCTCCCGCCACTGCGCGGCGAACATGCGGATGCCGTCGGCCAGTCCGGGGAACTGTGGGACCAGTGGGGTGCACACCAGGACCTGGAGTGCGCGGGCCAGGTCCATCACCTGCTGGACGCGGGGGTCCAGCGTCGGGAGCCCGCGGGAGCGTGCGCCCTCGTCGTACGCGTGGCACAGGTCCGGGCCGAAGCCGGCGAGGTCCCACTCGAGCGGGCCGACGGACACGTCCTCGAAGTCGGCCCACAGCGGCCCGTCGACGGTGGTGATGAGATTCCACGACGGGGCGTCGCCGTGCAGCGGCTGGACGGTCGCGGACGGGAAGACCGCCTCGAAACCGGACCTGCTGGTCAGGATCGGCTCCAGCACCTTCCATTCGGCTCTCGCCCGGTCCAGGTCGTCCTGCTCGAGCAGACCCGGCACTGCCTCGGCTGTCGCCAGACCGGATCCGATCAGCCGCAACGGAGTCATCCAGGACAGCTCGCCCGGGTAGCTCGCGAGCTGAGCGTGCAGCTCCGGTACTCGCGCTGTCGCCGCGATGTAGTCCGGTTCAGCGGCCTTGTCGACCTCGACGTACGTCCAGAAGGTCATGGTCAGCCCGTCCTGCTCCGCCGGTTTCAGCGGTACCAGAGGGCTAGGCGGCACCACGGGCACACCTTGGTTCACCAGCCAGGTCACCACGTCGAGCTCGCGCTGCTGGCGCCCTGGTTCCTGTTGCAGGTCGCCGGGCAGGTTCATAGGCACCCGTGCGACGACAGGGGACGGCTGCAGGTGCACGACTGTCGAGAATGCCTCGTAGAGGACAGTCGGGTCGGTGACCGTGAGGCCGAGGGAACGTGCGGCTGTGGCTGCGGCTTGAACCGCGGTCTCAGTCATCTCCTGATCTTCGCAGCGGGATCAACCGGTTTGGCGTCAGTGCGGCGTCGACCGGCCGGTCGTGCGTGTCGCAGGGGAGGGCGTCGACGATCTCCGTGTCGTAGACGGCTGCCCACACCGGCGTACCGGGGCGGACGCGGGCGAGCGCACGGTCGTAGGAGCCGCCGCCGCGGCCGAGGCGTACGCCGTCACGGGCGACTGCCACGGCCGGGCAGATGACCAGGTCGGCGGTGGCTATCGCGTCGGAGCCCAGGTCGATCGGCGGCTCGGACAGACCGAGCCGACCGGGTACCAGGTCCGCTGCGCCGGGTGCGACGCCCCAGCCCAGGTCGTTGTCTGCGTACAGGATCGGCAGCAGCACCTCGCGGTGCGTCGCGAGCAGCCAGTCGATCAGCGCCCCGGTCTGGGGCTCCGGCCCCCTGGACACGTAGAGCGCGACTCGGTACACCTCGGGCAGCACCTGTTGGGCGCTCGCCAGCAGTCCGTCCGCGCGGGGCCGCTGCCCCCGCGCCGCCAGGAAATGCTGCCGCGCCACGGCCTTCGTCTGGAACACAGTCCGATCGTATGAGCGTGACGCGCGCAACACTGGGATTACCGTGCGTCCCCTAGGGTTGGTGCATGGGTGAGGTGGGTCTCAGACAAGCGCAGGAGAAGATGCGAGCGGCCGGCGCTGCCGATGTCGCGATCCGCGTCTTCACGCACTACTACCAGTTGCTCGAGTCCGGTCAGCAGGGGAAGATCCGCGAGGCCGACATCGAGCCGGTGGGCGAGCTGCCACACCTGGACCACCTGGACACCGACCCGGACGCGCTTCGCGCCGCGCTCGCCGAGACGGTGGTCATCAAGCTCAACGGCGGCCTCGGTACGTCGATGGGCGTCACCGGCCCGAAGTCCGCGCTGCCGGTGAAGAACGGGCTGAGCTTCCTGGACATCATCGCCCGCCAGATCCTGAGCACCCGGCGGGCGTACGACGTACCGCTGCCGCTGGTGCTGATGAACTCGTTCCGCACCAGGACCGAGTCGCTGCAGATCCTGAGCGAATACGACGGGCTCGCGGTCGACGGCCTGCCGCTCGACTTCCTGCAGAACATGGAGCCGAAGCTGCTCGCCGACGACCTGACGCCGGCCGAGTGGGAGGCGGACCCGGAGCTCGCCTGGTGCCCGCCCGGGCACGGTGACCTGTTCACCGCCCTGGTCGCCTCCGGCACCCTGGACGCGCTGCGGGAACGCGGTTTCCGGCATGCGTTCATCTCGAACGCCGACAACCTCGGCGCCACCCCGGACGCGCGGATCGCGGCCTGGATGGCCGAGCACGACGTGCCGTTCGGGATGGAGGTCTGCCGGCGGACGCGGTCCGACCGCAAGGGCGGTCACGTCGCGGTCCGCACCTCCGACGGCCGGCTGATCCTGCGCGACAGCGCGCAGGTCGCGGACGAGGACACGCAGTACTTCCAGGACATCACCCGGCACAAGATGTTCAACACCAACAACCTCTGGATCGACCTCGACCGGTTCGCCGACCTGATGGCGGGGCACGACGGGATCCTCGGGCTGCCGATCATCGTGAACCGCAAGACCGTCGACCCGGCCGACCCGTCCTCGCCGAAGGTGATCCAGTTGGAGACCGGGATGGGGACCGCGATCGAGACCTTCGAGGGATCGCAGGCCGTGGTCGTCGACCGCAGCAGGTTCAAGCCGGTCAAGACCACCAACGATCTACTCGTGCTGCGCTCGGACGTGTACGAGCTCGACGAGGCCGGCGACCTGACCACGACGCACGAGGGCGACGAGCCGTACGTCGACCTGGACCCGGAGTACTTCAAGATCCTCGCCGACTTCGACGCCCGGTTCGCGGCCGGCGTGCCGTCGCTGGTCCGGGCCGACCGGCTGGAGGTCCGCGGCGATGTTGCCTTCGGCAAGGACGTGGTGGTGGTCGGGGACGTCGAGGTGACCGCGCCCGACGGCGAGCGCCGGGTGATCCCGGACGGAACCGAGCTGCGTTGATCGACGACCTCCTGGTGCGTCTGCTGGAGCCGTCCGACACGGGTGAGGCGGCCGCGCTGTGGTGGCGGTCCCGCCACGCCGACGGGGCTCAGCTGCCGCCGGCGATCCATACCGCGGAGCAGGTCGCCACCTGGTTCGCCGACGTACTGCTGCCGGACGGGCAGACATGGCTCGCGCTCGACGACGGCCGGATCGTCGCGGTCCTGACGCTCGACGGCGACGACCTCGACCAGCTGTACGTCGCCCCGGAGGCGGCCGGCCAGGGCATCGGCTCGGCCCTCGTCGATCTGGCCAAGGACCTCCGCCCCGGCGGTCTGGCGTTGTGGACGTTCCAGAGCAACACGCGCGCGCAGGCCTTCTACTCGCGGCACGGCTTCCAGGAGGTTCGCCGTACCGACGGCGCGGCCAACGAGGAGCGGGCCCCGGACGTCCGCATGGTGTGGGGCCGCCACCCGGAGGCGGACCTCACCTAGCCTCGAGATTTCACGTCGTGGAGGTTGAGGACGGCGCGTAACGCACGGAAGTGCCTGTCTGGTGAGGGATTCTTGGCTTGTCGAAGGTCAA
>NZ_JBFAXS010000015.1:0-129936 GCF_040680955.1 Kribbella sp. NPDC051936
GTCGGGGAAGATCTTCCGCAGGTTCTTCTTGCCGATCTTCGCGATGCCGAGGCGATCGTCGACCCACTTGACCGGTCCAGGGAACTCTGTGCTTGCTGACACTGCTGTCACCTCGCGAGGCTCGCCGTCGTAATGTCAGACCATTCGCAATTGACGCACGCCTCCGCAGCGGACAGGTGACCCTGATTGTTCTCGTCAGGACGCCGTCCGCGGCGAAACTGCCCAGGTAACCGCGCCGTGTCATCGGTAGGCTCACGTCCCTCGACATGAGTCTTCGGCGTGCATCGGCTGCGCTGGACGGTGTCCCGTACCGGCACGGACGCGCGGTGTCCCGACGTTACTGAACGCGGACATTGGGGAGCTTCCATTTGGGCCGCTCGTAGTGGCACGTGTATCCCGACGGGTACCGCTTGAGGTAGTTCTGGTGCTCGGGCTCGGCGTCCCAGAAGGGCCCGGCGGGGGTGACTGCCGTGACCACCTTGCCCGGCCAAATTCCGGACGCGTCCACGTCGGCGATCGTGCGCTTAGCGACGTCGCGTTGCTCGTCGCTGGTGTAGAAAATCTCGGACCGGTACTCGCTGCCGCGGTCGTTGCCCTGCCGGTTCTTCGTCGAGGGGTCGTGGATCTGGAAGAAGTACTCCAGCAGTTCGCGGTAGGAGAGCTGGTCGGAGTCGAAGGTGACCTTGATGGCTTCGGCGTGCCCCCGGTGGTTGCCGTAAGTCGCGTTGGGGACGTCACCGCCGGTGTAGCCGACCACGCTCGAAATGACGCCGGGGTGCTTGTCGATGAGGTCTTGGACGCCCCAAAAGCATCCTCCAGCCAGGATCGCGGTCTGCGGTTCAGTCGTCATGGTCGGGTCCTCTCCTAGGGGCGGCGGGTGGTCGCACCATGAGCATGCCCCTGCTCCGCGGTCGAACGCCCCAGTGTCACCCCTGGGTCCTACTACGGGGTGCCGGGGACAGGTGACCTGGCACGCATGACTCGTGCTTGTGCGGACCATGACCGACCGCTGGATGGCTCGGCCGCACTGGGTCTCGCGGAGCCGGCTCTTGCCACGACCGCCTTCTGCCGCAGTACTGCCGGCGACTCTCGACGTCCAGCCGGTGCTCGTAGTCAGTACGGCTTGGGCGCGGGGACCATGGGGACCGGCGGCGGGTAGCGTCGCCGACCGCATCGATCCGTCCTGGTGCCGGCTGTCCTCATGACGGTGCGGCCCGTCCTGGGCGGCAGGGCGCCGTCGACGGGAGACGGCCGGTCGGGAACGGCAGTCATCGCGCAGCCTCCTCAGCACGGCCTGGACGGCGCCGCCCCGCGGTGCGACGGCGGTGTGCGAGAGAACCACGCAATTGCTCGCGCCCGCGGTACAGGCGGGTGCTGACCGTCGCCGGCTTCAAGTCGAGAAGGTCGGCGATCTCGTCTCGCGGTACCCCGGCGATGTCGTTGAGCACCACGACGGTGCGGAACTTCGGAGTCACTGCCTCGAGCGCCTCAGCAACATCGGTGTCGAGGATCTGGTCGGTCACAAGCTCGATCGCCGAAGGGGTCGTCTGTGCGGGGAGCCAGTTATCGGTGTCGGACAACGGGTAGATCTTCGCGCGGCTGCGGCGACGGACCAGGTTGATGAACATGTTGGTGGCGATGCGGTTGAGCCAGGCCTCGACATTTCCGGGGCGGCGGAAGGTCGCCCACGACCGGAAGACCCTGACGAACGTCTCCTGGGCGAGGTCCTCGGCATCCTGCGGGTCCCGGGCGAGCACGAGGCACCGCCGGTACACGAAGGCGTAGTGACGGTTCACTATCGCGTCCCAGGACGGCGCGGGCCCGGAGAGCTCTACCTGTCCGGCCGGGTCGTCCTGCACTGCCGCCTTAACGGTCTCGTCCATCCGAACCAGCTCCCTTCGCGGTGGAACGACAGCCTCGAGGTCCGTAGCTCGAGCAAACGCGGCTGACTGTGCACCAAGGTCCCGCGGCGACCGCGTCGGTTGCGCCAGCGGCGGCACCGGACTTCACCACGGGGTTGGTCGCCTCGCACACACGCGGTCGCCCACCGTGGCCCGACTCCAAGAGCAGCGAGACACACCTCGAGGCGCGGTTCCGCGGTCACGCGTCGGCGTTGCGGTTAGGCGACCAGTGGATCCGCGTTCGGTGACGCATCCGCGTCGCAGGAGCAGGTGTCGCTGCACGGGAGGTAGGTGTGCGTCGCGTGGCCGCAGCATGGACACGGACGGTCGTGCGAGAGGCGGCTCCGGACTTCTTCAGGTGCGTCCCACATGACTGTGTCTCCCTCCATACGGCGGTTCAACGGATACCTCGAGGCTTGTCCAACGACCGGGGAGCAGCGCCCGGGTCGACCACTGGGCTATGGCCCCAGGGTCAGGTGTCCGAGTCAGGCGGCCAGGTCGTGTTCCGTGCCTGCTGATCACTCATCGACACGGATGTCGTATTGGAGCGCGCAGTGCGGTCCACCCTGTCACTGGGGACTGGCACCCCGGGGGGCGCTCCGCTCTACCTCAGGTCGGCCGGGATCACCCCAGGCTTCGGGGACTACGCGAAGCGAAGTCCGGTGACGGTATCGACGCGGATGGCTGTCGAACCGTCACCGGACTTCGTCGGGCGCTCGTGCTTGCTGGTCAGAGCTTCTTGCGCAGCGATCGGAGGCCGGTGCGGACCTCGCTGACGTAGAGCTTCGGCTGCTCCCAGGCTGCGAAGTGCCCACCCTTCGGGAGCCGGTTGTAGTGGATCAGGTTCGGGAACGCTTTCCGTGCCCACGTCTCGGGGGCCGGATAGAGCTCGGTGGGGAACACGCTGACCGCGACCGGGACGTTCTTGATGCCCTTGACGCCGAAGAACGAGAACTTGTTCTCCGCGTACAGGCGTCCGGCAGACACCACCGTGTTGGTCAGCCAGAAGTGTGTGATGTTGTCGAGCACGTCGAAGGGCGAGAGACCCTCACGGACGCCGGAGATCGACCTGGTGATCATCGCCAGGCTCTTGGCGTCATGGTCCATCAGGTACGCCGCGACCCCGACCGGGGAGTCGGCCTGGCCATAGATGACCTGAGGGCGGAAGGCCATCTGCAGCGCATAGCTGACGCCACCGGTCCACACTTTGTCCAGCTCCTCGCAGCAAATGCGCTCGTCCGCGGTGAGGTTGGCCGGCAGGTTCGGGAGCACGGGCGCAGCTCCGAGGAGGTTCTTCTGGAACATGGAGTCGATCTCCGGGGGGACAACACCGGCCATGTTCGTGTGGATGCCCAGCAGTCCCGCCGGCTCGTCGACCGCCATCAGTTCGACGACGATCGCGCCCCAGTCGCCGCCCGCGGCGACGAACTTCTTGTAGCCCAGGCGTCGCATCAGCTCGACGTAGGCACGCCCGATCCGGTCCGGGCCCCAGCCCTTCGCGGTCGGCTTGCCGGAGTACCCGTAGCCAGGCATCGAGGGCACCACGACGTGGAACGCGTCTGCGGAGCTGCCGCCGTACGCGGTCGGATTGGTCAGCGGGCCGACGATCTTGAGTTGCTCGACGATCGAGCCGGGCCAGCCGTGGCAGATGACGATGGGCATCGCGTTGGCGTGCTTGGAGCGTGCGTGGATGAAATGGAAGTCCAGGCCGTCGATCTCGGTGATGTAGTGCGGGAAAGAGTTGATCCGGGCTTCACACCGCCGCCAGTCGTACTGCTCGCTCCACGTGTGGGCGAGTGCCTGCATCGTGGCGAGCTGCGGGCCCTGGGACTGGTCGTCGACGGTCTCCTTCTCCGGCCACTGGGTCTCGCGGACACGCCTCTTGAGGTCGACGAGCTTGCTCCTGGGTTCGTGGACGCGGAACCGGCGCACCGCCGTCCCGCCTGAGGTCCGGCGGGCCGGCGTGACAGCGGCCGCCGCGGTGCGGAACCCTTGGGTGCCGATCGACGTCGCCGCGGCCGCGGCCGCTACCGCGGCTGAACGGGACAGGAACGTCCGACGGGTCGAGGCGACCCCGGACGTCGACGTGCTTGGAGAGATGTCGGTGATCGTTGTGTCCGACCTGTCGGGTGGGGGTGTGGGTGACGTTTGAGACATGACAAGACCTCCTTGGCCTTGGGTCTGGCGGGCGCCGGCGGCGTCTCGAACCGTTCTGCTGCGTTCCGGCGACTACCGGGGTGCTGGGGGTTGCTTGGGGGTGCGCTGGGTGCGGGGCTGACCGACGTGAGTGGCTCTCGGGAGGGGTCGCTCAGCCCCGCTTATGCATGCGGGTCGAGGCACGCGCCAGGTGGGGATGCTCGGTTATGGTGATCGGTTCGCAGTTACCGCAACGTGCGGAATCCGGTCCGAACCTCGTCGACGTACAGCTCAGGCTGCTCCCACGCTGCGAAATGGCCGCCCTTGGGGAGCCGGTTGTAGTGGACGAGCTTGGGGTACGCCCTGCGTGCCCACGTCTCCGGCGCCGGGTACAGCTCGTCGGGGAACACGCTCACGGCGACCGGGACCTCGGTGACGCCCTTGACGCCGAAGAACGAGTACGAGTTCTCGGCGTACAGGCGGCCGGCGGACACCACGGTGTTCGTCAACCAGAAGTGGGTCACGTTGTCGAGGACGTCGCTGGGTGTGAGGCCCTCGGGCTCGCCGTTGACCGACCGAGTGATCATCGCGAGGCTCTTGGCGTCGTGGTCGAGCAGATAGGCGGCGAGCCCGGCCGGGGAGTCGGCCTGGCCGACGATGACCTGCGGACGGGCCGCCATCTGGAGGGCGTAGCTGACGCCGCCGGTCCAGACCTTGTCGAGCTCCTCACAGCACTTGCGCTCGTCGTCGGTGAGGTCGGCGGGCAGGTTGGGCAGCACCGGGGAGGCCCCCAGGACATTCTTGAAGAACTGGACGTCGATCTCCGGGGGGATGACGCCAGCCATGTTGACGTGCACGCCGAGCACCGAGGCCGGGTGGTTGACGGCCAGCAGCTCCACGACGATGGTGCCCCAGTCCCCGCCGGCCGCGAAGTACTGGTCATAGCCGATGCGCTTCATCAGCACGTCCCACGCCGCGGCAATGCGGTCCGGGCCCCAGCCCTTCTCGGTCGGCTTGCCGGAGTACCCGTAGCCTGGCATGGACGGGACGATGACGTGGAACGCGTCGTCGGCGCTGCCACCGTACTTGGTCGGGTTGGTCAGCGGCTCGATGATCTTCAGCTGCTCGACGATCGAGCCCGGCCACCCGTGACTGACGAGGAGCGGCTTCGCGTTCTCGTGCGGCGAGCGCGCGTGGATGAAGTGGATGTCGAGGCCGTCGATCTCGGTGAGGAAGTGCGGGAAGGAGTTGATCTTGGCCTCGCACTTGCGCCAGTCGTACTCCTCGAGCCAGTAGCGCGCCAGCGCCTGCACGGTGGCGAGCTGCGGCCCCTGGGACTGGTCGTCCACGGTCTCCTTCTCGGGCCATCGGGTGGCGGCGATCCGGGCCCGCAGGTCGTCAAGGTCTGCCTGCGGGACCTCGACCTTGAACGGTCGTACCGCTGTGGCACTGGTCCGCTCGTCAACTGTGGTAGCCATGGGCTCCTCCTGGGTGGATGGACTTGCGTCCGGGTTTCAAGAAGCGTGCCGAGGCGGCCGGAGAAGAGCGCCCGTGGTGACCCCGGGGTTGTCCACCGGGGTCGCGACCCCGTGTAGGTGCCAGCGGTACTACGGGTGGAAGAGACGGCTGGAGCTGCCAACCTGATCTCGACGGCCCAGCCCCGGGTCGTCGTCGAGAGAGGACTTCCAATGAACACGTGCGCACGCGCTCACTGCGAAGGCCAACCCAGCTCACCTTCTGCGGCGGTGACCGCGGCTCACAGCCCGAGATGCCCCGTGCTGACCGGCACCGCGAACGGCCCTGTGAACATGCCCGCGGACACCTCTGGGAGCGCTCCTAGCGGCACTGGGGCCGCTGAGTTCGGGTCAGTGCTGACCGCTCCGCAGCTGCCTCCGTTGTTCAGTTGGACCTTCGAGAGCCGGATCGTGCAGGCCAACGGCATCCGTCAGCACGTTGTCGTCGGGGGTGAAGGCCCGCCCCTGCTGCTGATCCACGGGTGGCCCCAGAACTGGTACGCCTGGCGTCTGGTGATGCCAGGCCTCGCGCGGGACTTCACGGTGATCGCTGTCGACCAACGCGGCATCGGCCTGACGGAGCTGACGGCGACCGGGTACGACACTGCGACGCTTGCCGCGGACATGGCCGAGCTCATGTCGACGCTGGGCTACGGGCGGTTCGCGGTCGTCGGCCACGACACTGGTCTGGCGATCGCCTACGCACTGGCCGCCGACTTCCCACGCCGGGTGCACCATCTCGCGGTCGCAGAGGTGCCGGCACCGCCCGGGGTGGTGCCACCCGGCCCGCCGCTGTTCACCCCCGAGACCGTCAACAACCGGCTGTGGCACATCCCGTTCAACCGCGTCGATGACGAGCTCATCGTTGACATGGTCCACGACCACGCGGACGCGTTCTTCGGATACGAGTTCCAGGTGCAGGGCGGCGGAACCGACATGCCCGCACACGCCCGCGACTACTACATCAGCCTCTACAACCGTGACAAGGACGCGCTACGCGCCTCGTTCGGCTTCTACCGCGCCTGGGACCAGATGCTCGACCAGAACGCGCAACGCGCGACCACGAAACTCACCATCCCGGTCCTGGGCATCGGCGGCTCGCTCAGCTGGGGCGACAAGGTCGCCCAGGGAATGATGCCCGCGGCCGAACACGTCCGCGCCGCCGTCATCCCCGGCACGGGCCACTGGGTGGCCGAACAAGGACCCGAGGAACTCGTCGCCGTCCTCCGGCACTTCCTGCCCCCCGACAGCGACTGGGCCGCCGCTCACCGTGTCGCGTAGACCGAGCGCCCGGATGGATCACCCCGGTCACGGACAGCGTCGCGCGGGTCTCACGATCCGTCCCCGGAGCGTAGGAAAGCCCAGGCCGACGCGCTGCGGGACGCCCAGGCCATCACAGCAGCAGCGAGTGCGATGACGGCCACTACGGCGCCGAAGATCTGGAAGGTCCTCTGAAGACCGAGGTCTTTGACCAGCAACCCGGCGATGACGGCGGGAATCGACAGCGACGCGTACGCGACGACGTAGAACGCAGACATGACCGACGCGCGGTGCGGGGGCGGGATGACGGCGAGGAGGTTGCGCAGGCCGCCGAGGAACGCGATACCGAAGCCGAACCCGGCGACCGAGCATCCGACGAGATAAGTAGCACCTGATCCGAGGTGGGTGGCCACTGCAATGGCGAGGATGCCGACCGCGAGCGCAATCGAGCCGAGGGTGGCCCCCAGCCAGGGTGCGGTGTACCCGAACGCGAGCTGGGCGACCGCGGCGGTGCCGAGGAGTACGACGATGCCGAGCACCGAGACGACCGTGTTCGTCGACTCGAACAGCGCAGCTCCCAGACTGGGTCCGAGCGAGAAGAAGAGACCACCGGCCGACCACGACGAGATGACCGCGAGGCTGGCGAGGATGAACGGGCCGCGCACACCCGCCGGGACGTGCGGCCGTTCGAGCCTGAGCCGGAACCGCCTGGTGGACTCGACCGGTTCAGACATCGCGTAGGACCCGACGATTGCCGCTGCGAGCAGTCCGAGAAAGATCAGGTAGGGCACGACCCGGGGCGCCCATGCGGTCTGGACGAGCACGGCGGTGGTGAGAATTCCCAGGCCGGTGCCGGTCGTGGTCACCACCGCGTTCGTGAGACTCACCTTGGCCGGCCCACGCGTGCCGGCGAAGTCGAGCAGCGCAGCGCTGGCGGTGCCGACGGCGGCGCCGGTGGCCACGCCCTGTAGGCCCCGCGCGACGAACAGCCAGGCGGCGGAGCTCGCGACGATGAATAGCAAGGTGGAGACCATGAGGGCGCTGAGAGCGGCGAGCAAGACGGGGCGGCGTCCGAGATCATCAGAGACGCTGCCGGCGAGGATCAGTGTCGCCAGCACCCCGAAACTGTAGGTCGCATAGATCAGCGTCAGAGTCAGCGTCGAGAACGACCACAGCTCCATGTACGTCTCGTACAGCGGGGATGGTGCGACCGAGCCGAACAGGCCTAGGCCGATCACGTACGCGGCAACTGCATACGCAACCGGCCCAGGGAGGGTCCGCCGACCCCGGTTGTGACTGTGGCTCGCGGCCGCCTTCTTGACCCGGCCACTGGGGTCTGCTGGGTGGTGTGCCATCGCGGGTCAGTCCTCGTTCCTGAGGCGCGGGTTCAGCCGAATGTGAAGGCGAAGACCTGCACGGCTGGGTCGAGGAAGGTGATTTCGAAGGTGCGGTCCTCGATGTGACCGGTCTGCCGGATCAGCTGGTGCAGCCGTTGGTGGGTGACGGCGCCGAAGCCCTCGGCATCGACGTCCTCGCCGTGGGCGTCATCGGGCGCTTGCCCGTCGAGGGTGACCCGGAAGTGGACGGTGTCGCAGCAGTCGGTGGGTCCCATCACGAGGTTCAGGTCACGGGCGTGGAAGCGCATGACGAGCGACCCGGCTGCCTCAGTCATGGTGCAGGACTCCTGGGCGATCGCCCACGTGCCGTGCAGAGACCAGTGGTTCAGCGGCAGCGGCGGGGGTTCGGTGTATGTGTGCGGCTGCCCGAATCGTGGGCCGCTGGGATAGGCGAAGCTGTCACTGCGCGCGGACCCGAGGTAGGTCTCTGGCGACTGCAGGTGGTCCCAGTCCGCAGCGACCTCCGCGCCCTGAGCCTCGATGGCTGCTGCTGCGGGCAGGTCGTGTACGCCGAGCAGCTCGCGAATCACCTGCTCGGACCGGTCGTAGGCGCCTTCCCCGAAGTGGTGGTGCCTGAGCCGCCCCTCGCGGTCGACGAAGTACAGCGCCGGCCAGTACCGGTTGGCGAAGGAGGCCCATACGGCGTACTCGCTGTCGAGTGCGACCGGGTAGGAGATCCCCATCTCGCGGACCGCGAGCTCGACGTTGTCCACCCGGCGCTCGAAGCCGAACTCGGGGGTGTGGACTCCGACGGTGACCAGGCCGTGGGGGCGGTAGGTGGCGTCCCAGGCGCGCAGGTACGGAAGCTGGCGGAGCCAGTTCACGCAGGTGTAGGTCCAGAAGTTGACGAGGGTGACCTTCCCGAGAAGGTCGTGGGCGGTCAGTGGGGTGGAGTTCAGCCACCCGGTTGCGCCTTCGAAGCCAGGGGCGCGGCTCTCTGATCTTGAACGGGACTGTTCGGCGGTCATGGCGGACCTTTCGGTCTGGGATGGCACTGGGATTGCAGTGGGGGACGTCTCCAGCGTGTCTGGACCGTGGCGGCTATGCGCCCGTGCTCAGCACGGGCATCCCATGACACTGGCACCCGGGTCGGCCCGCGGCGCGCCTCGCCCGATTGAGCCACTCCTGCCGAGGTGCGCCGACGATTAGACCTTCCGCCCCTCTCGGAAGGCGTGGTCGCGGGCGCTTTCGCCTTGTAGCGCGGGGATTGCGGACGGTTGCTGTGGACCGGCGAGCGCGGTTCGCTGGTTGTTTCGCGGCCCCTTTGCACCCGTAAGGGCGAGGAGTAGCATCCCCAGAGGAGCCTGGGGGTATTTGGTCGCTGATCGCTCAGCGACCCCCTGGATGGAGCGACCATGCCCGACCCCATTCGTCTGGACGACCAGGCTGTCATGACCGTGGCGTCGATCTCGCGAGCGATGTACCCGCACGACACCTTGCCTGATGAGGTGTACGCCCGGGTGGCGGCCAAGCTCGCCGACGCAGCTGGCGAGGACGCGGCCACCGCGGCCGTCATCAGCACTGCGCTGAGCACTCTCACCGCCAACGACCAACTTCTCGAACTCCCTGAGGAGGTGCGTCTGACCACCGTTGCATCCGAGGCGGGAACCGAGTTCTTCAACCTCGTCCGCAGCCTCGCCGTAGTCGAGGTGTACTCCGACACACGCACCTGGGAGCTCTGCGGGTACGAGGGCCCGTCCTTCGACAAGGGCGGCTACCTGACCCGCGGTTTCAACGACCTCGACTGGCTTCCTGACCCCGAGGACGAACCGTGACCTTCGACAGCCCAGACCGGCCCATCCCCCACCGCTTCTCCCTGACCGACGCCGAGGTCGTCGTCATCGGATCAGGCGCGGGAGGCGGCACGCTTGCCAGCGAGCTGTGCCACAAGGGAGTCAACGTGGTGCTCCTTGAGGCCGGCGAGCATCACCAGCCCGAGGACTTTATCAACGACGAGTGGCCCTCGCTGGCCCAGCTCGCGTGGCTGGACTCGCGCACCACCTCCGGATCCTGGCAGATCGCCACCGACTGGCCGACCTTACCCGCGTGGACATGCAAGGCCGTCGGTGGCACGACGGTGCACTGGGCCGGCGGATGCCCGAGGCTCAAGGACTGGGAGTTCCGGACCCTCTCGACGCATGGCCCGATCGAGGGCACCAGTCTGCTGGATTGGCCCATCGAGCTGTCCGACCTCGAGCCGTACTACGGCAAGGCCGAGGAGCGAATGGGCGTCACCCGCACCAACGGGATCCCGCCGCTGCCGGCGAACAACAACTACAAGGTGATGGCCAACGGGGCAAAGCGCGTCGGCTACACAGGCGTGTCCACCGGCCGCATGGCGATCAACCCGGTTCCCCGAGCTGGTCGCCCTGGCACGATCCAGGACGGGTTCAACTACCAGGGTGACAAGTCCCGCGCGCACTGGTCCACCCTGACTGCCGAGATCCCGCCCGCGGAGAAGACCGGCCGGCTCGACCTGCGGCCAGGCTGTATGGCGATCCGAATCGAGCACAACAGTTCCGGGCGCGTCACTGGGGTCGTGTATGCCGACCCCGACGGTCACCTACAGGTCCAGACCGCGCGCCTGGTGTGCGTGGCCGGGAACGCCATCGAGACCGCCCGCCTGCTGCTGAACTCGACCTCGTCCCAGTTTCCCGACGGGCTCGCTAACTCCAGCGGCCAGGTGGGCCGCAACTACCTGCGCCACCTGACCGGGTCCGTGTTCGCAACCTTCGAGCAGCCGGTGCACATGTACCGGGGCGAGACGATGGCCGGCATCATCACCGACGAGTCCCGCAACGACCCGGCCCGAGGGTTCGTCGGCGGCTACTACATCGAGCCGCTGTCGCTAGGCCCGGCCTTCCTCGCGTCGTTCCTGGTCCCGGGCGGGTACGGCCGGGACTACGCCGCCGTGATGGAGCAGTACGACCACATGGCCGGGATGTGGCTGGTCGGCGAGGACGTCCCACGGAAGACGAACTGCGTCACTCTCAACACCGACGTCCTCGACCAGTTCGGGCAGCCGGTGCCGAACGTCCACTTCGACGACCATCCCAACGACCTGGCGATGCGTGAACACGCCTACGCAGCCGGCGAGGCCATCTACGAGGCCGTCGGATCCACGCGGACGTTTCGCGTACCGCCGTACCCGAACACCCACAACATGGGGACTGCACGGATGAGCGCGCGGCCCGAGGACGGGGTCGTCAACGAGTACGGGCGGGCACACGACGTGCCGAACCTGTTCGTCTCCGACGGCAGCGTGATGACCACAGGCGCCGCGGCCAACCCGACGTTGACCATCGTGGCGCTGGCGTTGCGGCAGGCCGACCACATCGAGGAGCAGATGAAGGCCGGGAACCTTTAGCCGCGGCCGCGGAGCTCGGGCCCTGGACCGCGACTTGCCACACGGGTGCGCCTATCGCCTCCGCGGAAAGGAGTCGGGTCTTGGATCCAGAGCCAACAAGCGGAAACCCCGCCGACAGCCCCTTACGCTCTACCTTGCCCGCCGTCCGCATCCATGTGGAGGCTGTGCGAACCGTAGCGGCTGTCCCCGAGTTGCGTGGCCGAGCGACTGAGTGCGGCTACCTCGGCGACCTGGTTGCCGCGGTCCGACGGGGCAAGAGCCGTGCCCTGGTGCTCAGCGGCGACGCCGGCATCGGCAAGAGCGCGTTGCTGGGGCACCTGACAGGCGTCGCAGACGGCGTAGCTATAACGCGGGCGGCGGGGATCGAGTCGGAGATGGAGCTGGCCTACGCCAGCCTGCACCAGGTGTGCGCGCCACTCCTGAACCACCTCAACGACATTCCAGGCCCGCAGCGGCGCGCCCTCGCGACCGTGTTCGGCCTGAGCGACGGAGCAGCACCGGACCGATTCCTGGTCAGCCTCGCAACCTTGAGCCTGTTCGCTGCCGTGGCGGAGGAACGACCCCTCTTGTGCGTGATCGACGACTGCCAGTGGCTGGACTACAACTCGGCGTCGACGCTCGCATTTGTCGCGCGCCGTCTCCTGGCCGAACGGGTCGGCATCGTCTTCGCGGCCCGAACGGTTCCGGACACGATGGCCGACCTACCGCAGATGGTTGTGCGCGGTGTCAGCAACGGCGAAGCCCGGGCGCTGTTGGACTCGGCCGTTCCGTTCAAGATCGACGAGATGGTCCGCGACCGGATCGTCGCCGAGACCGGCGGCAACCCGCTTGCTCTGCTCGAGCTCCCCAACGGGCTGACCCCCACCCAGTTGGCCGGCGGGTTCGGGCTGGTCGGACAGCACACGCTGTCGGGACGCATCGAGGAAAGCTTCCTGCGGCGCCTCGAAGATCTGCCGGCCAAGACGCGCCGGCTGCTGCTCATCGCCGCTGCCGAGCCAATCGGAGACCCGCTGCTGCTGTGGAACGCTGCCGAACGCCTGCGGATCCGACCCGAGGCCGCGGACTCCGCGATCGCGTCGGGCCTTCTGAGCATCGACAACCGAGTGGTCTTCCGACACCCGCTGGCGCGCTCCGCGGTCTACCAGGCCGCCTCCGCCGAGGACCGCCGCACAGTCCACCTGGCGTTGGCGCAGGCGACGAACAAGCAGAACGACCCCGACCGCCGCGCATGGCACCGGGCCGCCGCGTCGGCCGGCCCGGACGAGGACGTGGCCGCCGAGTTGGAGCAGTCCGCCGACCGGGCCCGGGCGCGTGGTGGGCTCGCGGCTGCTGCAGCGTTCCTGCAGCGGGCGGTTGCGCTGAGCGAGGACCCGACGCTGCGGACCGAACGCGCCATCGCTGCCGCGGAGACGAGCTTGAAGGCTGGCGCCTTCGAGCGGGCGCTCGACCTGGTCACGACCGCGGAGACCGGGACCATGGACGGCTACCAACACAGCCGCTGCGACCTGCTCCGCGCCCGGGTCGCGTTCGCTGCAGGCCTGTGGAGCGACGCACCACCGCTGCTGCTGCGCGCCGCACGCCAACTCGAACCGTACGACGAGGACCTGTCGCGCGAGACCTACCTGACCGCGTGGGGCGCCGCCGGCTTGGGCGAAGAGCGGGCCGCACGCGAGTTCCTGCCCCAGATCTCCCAGGCAGCGCGGGCGCTGCCCAGTCCAGTGGCCGACGAAAACCCGCGCGACCTGCTCCTGGACGGGCTCGCCCTGCTGACCCTCGACGGACACGCGGCAGCCCACCCGCTGCTGACGCGGGCAACCCAGACCGCAGCGACCATGTCCACCCATGACGTGTTGCGGTGGGGCTGGATGATTGTCGGCGCCTACGCTGCGATCTGGGACTACGACGGTTGGTACGCAGCCGCCAAACGCAACGTCAAGGTCGTCCGGGAGGCCGGCGAGCTCGCCGCACTGCCCGTGCACCTCACCTACCTAGGCATGGCCACCGCCTGGAAAGGCGAGTTCTCCGACACCGCGGCCCTGGTCGCCGAGCTCGACAGCGTCGCGCAAGCGACCGGAAGTCGGTTCCCGCCCTACGCGCTGCTGCGGCTACGGGCCATGCAGGGCCGTGAACCTGAGGCGTCGGCCACCATCGCGCACGCGATCGACCAGTTCGGCGGAGACGGCTCGACCGCCGCCCGCGCCCGGTGGGCGTCTGCGGTGCTCTTCAACGGCCTGGGCCGGTACGAGGAGGCTGCTCGAGCCGCAGCCGAGGCCCTGGATGGGACGCCGAACCACTGGGTGTTCGGCTGGATCCTGCCCGAGCTCGTGGAAAGCGCGATGCGGTCCGGCAACCCGGCGTTGGCACGCAAGGCTCTGATCAGGTTGGACGGGACCACCCGGCTCTGCCGGTCCCACTTCGCGCAGGGTATTCAGGCGCGAAGCGAGGCGCTCGCGGCCGACGGACCGAAGGCCGAGGAGCTCTACTGCGAGGCCATCGAACGATTGACCCAGACGCCACTGCGGCCGGAGCTGGCCCGGGCACACCTGCTCTACGGCGAGTGGCTGCGCCGTGAGAACCGGCGGTTGACGGCCCGCGACCAGCTCCACACCGCGTTCGACCTGTTCGCCGACCTCGGTATGGAAGCGTTCGCAGACCGGGCCCGCTCGGAGTTGGAGTCGACCGGTGAGAAGGTCCACCGCCGCAGCGTCGAGTCGTTCGACGAGCTAACCGCGCAGGAACGCCAGGTCGCTAGCCTCGCGCGGGACGGCCTATCGAATGCCGAGATCGGAGAGCGGCTGTTCCTGAGCCCCCGGACCGTGGAGTGGCACCTGCGAAACGTGTACATGAAGTTGAACATCCGGTCCCGCCGCGAGCTCGCTGCCGCGCTTGCGAGCTCTGACACCCACGACACGAGGGTCGTCACCAGTACGGACGGACCCTGACCGCGCGTGCCGGGTGCTCCGCGGCTTCGTGCGTGGTGAGCGCATGGCCCGCTGGAACGGCATCCCAGCCGGGTCGGTTATGGAGGACAGCTAATCCCGCTTGACCCCTCCGGGCCTCATTATTCCCGCTACGAGCGGCGGCCCCGCGGCGAGGGGCGCCTGAGGACGAGCGAACAGCGCACGAAGCGTCCGCCCGGGTAAGCCCCGGTCTGTGGACTTCGTGCTTCTTGCGGTCGGAGTCACACCACGTCGCCCTCGTGCTCCTCAAACTGGGGCCAAGACCTAGGCAGCAGCGTGGATCGCTGAGGCTTCTCAGCAGGACCCGGGTCCGGCCCTGTGGTGCCCCGGCCGGTCGGCCCCCGTCGCCCCGGTACCTGGTGCGCTACCGGGGCGAGACCCCGGTAGCTGCCCCGGGTGTTCAGCGAGTCGGTGTTGCGGAAACTTGTGGTGGCCGAAGACACCGTCGGAAGGGGTTCGACGCACTGATGTTGATCGGCACCTGCTCTCGCGAGTGTGGTGTCGGTCGACCCAGCACGGCACTCGAAGGAGGACGACTCATGCTTGGCGACTACCCGATCAATCCTGTGCTGCTAGCCAAGGACCTGGAGGCGGCGCGAGACTTCTATCACGTGCGGCTCGGGCTGGCGATCCTGAGCGAGGGAGCGGACGACCTCGTGTTCCACTGCGGTCGCGGGACCCGACTGGAGATCACGAGAAGCACGACTGGCACCTCGGACACCCAGACTCAAGCCACATGGTTCGTCGACGACCTTCGCGCCGAAGTGGACGAACTCCGGACTCGCGGGGTCGACGTCGAGGACTACGACTTGCCCGGGTTGAAGACCGTCGACGGCATCGCGGACCTTGGCTTCGCGTGGGCTGCGTGGATCGTCGACCCGGGAGCGAACGCGCTGGGGATCGTCCAGCTCCGCAACTGACTCACGAACTGCAGCTACGTCCTCGATCTAGTCAGTCAGCCGTGTAACGCTTCGTGAGATCTCGGGTGGAAATCAGCCCAGGTCACGTAACTGCCCTGGTCGCAGCTGCACCCGCCGCGGCTCGCATAGGTTGTTTCGGAGTCAGCGCACGACGTGAAGACGGGGACGCTCGTCGGGTTGTCCGAGCAATTCGCCCAGGTGCGACGAAGTCCAGCAGAGCTCGCGGGCAAGCGCCGCGTGATCGAGGCCTTGACGCCTGGCCAGCTCCATTGCCTCCTGCAACAGAGTCGGGATCTCACCGGGATACGAGGTCAACGGCTCCGGTCGTCGGAACTCCGCCATCTGCGCAAGGCGCTGGTGCGCCCGCCGAATCGATACGTCGGACACCAACCGTAGTTCGCCCATCCGGTAGATCAATGACTCGATCGACACGCCCCAAGTCCGGCTCAAGGCGTCAAGTACCGCCATCCGCACCGTCTTCGGCAACAGCGGCTGAATCTCCGCACCAGGGGTGAGGAACTCGGCCGCGAACTGGTCCGCCTCTCGCTCTTGTTTCCGGTCGCCCGGTAGGGGTATCGGGTGCAGCAGTAGATGGCCGATTTCATGTGCACAGGTGAATCGGTACTCGTAGACGGACTTGAAGCGCTCGGGTGTAACGATGACGAGTGGGCGCCCGAGCGCATCGGTGGAGTATGCCTTCACCCGCGTGACAGCTTCGTTCGTCAGCGGGATCAGGCAGACGACAATCCCTCGCGACTCCATCGTCGCTGCGAGATGAGGCACAGGACCACGCGACATCCCCCAGGCCTGCCGCAATGTGCGCGCCGCTTCTCGCGGCGACGTGCCCTCCGGGATCTCGGGCAGCGAGAGGTCGGGGAACCTGACTCGCTTCTCCAGAGCGTTGGTGAGCTCCCAGAGCTGCTCGGCATGTGCGACCGCCTTGGCACGATCCTTCGCGCGAGTAGACCGCAAACTACGGAAGTGTGCGTCCGAGGTATCGAGGCGTCCGAACGGGCGTCCGAGGGCGAAGAACTCGGGCGCGACGCCGAGGGCACGGCCGATCGCGCGCACCAACTCTGGGCGAGGCTTGGTCGAGCCGGCCTCGTATTGCCCGACAGCTGCCGCGGAGACACCGACCCTGTCCGCAAGCTCCGCCTTCGTCAGCTCGGCAAGTACCCGAGCCTGAGTCAGGCGCCCTGGATCAAACCCATTGGCTATCGCAGTCAAGCCTCCATTGCCGGCGCGGCCGAACAGCGTCAGCTCCGGACCGTCAAGACCGTCGTCAGCCATCTGCCGAGGTATCCGAGGCCTGTTCGTCGATCGCGGGGAACTTCGACGGCACGTCGCCAGAGGTGAACGTCCGGGCCGGGGATGCCGACACCGGCAGCGTCGGCTGCAGGCGCAGCAGGCTCTCATGGAAGGACTTCCAGTCGACGTACCCGTCAGCTGTCAACCAGACCTCTCCCCAGTTCACCGAATGCAAGCCGTGCACGGAGCTGGAAATCGCGACGATCACCATGCGGCTTGAGCTCACCTCGGGCGCGTTCGTCGTACTCGTGAAGAGGTCGAGGAGCCGCAACTCCTCCTCGCTGAGGTTCGGGTCCGGAGGCTCGAGATCGATCAACGGCTCCTGTAAGGCAACGCCACCGAGATTCGCTGCCTCGAAGCGCGCCGGCGATGTCACGAACGGCGTCTGCGTCAGCTCCGTCTGACCGCTGCTCGCGAACCGCCAAGGAAAGACCGCGACGCCGTTGATCACTGGAATCCGGTACGGCGCCCCGCCAGGGCGTACGAGCACGACGCCGGGCAGACTCTCGAACTGCTCGAACCGCTCCAGAATCCCGCGCCAGAACTGGCCGTAGACACTGGCCGAGCGGTGGCCCGAGGCGTCCTGAGCGTCGAGGCTGAGTTCGTGCTCTTCCCGCACGTGCCGCGCGACTTCGTCGCGCAACGTCGGGCCGTACATGCCGAACGTCTCCAGAGCCCAAGCCCGCCCTGCATCCACAGTCGCCTCCTGAAGTCTACAGCGACGATCATAGCCTTGCGCTTTAGTTTCGAACGTCAATGGCACGCTTCGGGCGTGTCGACCTCCGGCACCGCTGGTCGGATTCAGAACCGGCATGGTTCGCGCACCGAGTGGCCGGTCTCGAAGTCTCGCGGGCTCGTGCGTTGAGCGGGCTCGTTGAGGCATCGAGTGGGAGGTCCTCGAATGGCGTTCGCCAAGGATTTGTGGACTACGGCTGTCGTGCAGGCTGATGGGTCGGTCAAGCGCGAGCGGAACGAGAAGAGGTGGGGGCGAGGGAAGCGGTGGTTGGCGGTATGGGTAGGACCGGACGGGAAGGAGAAGTCGCGGGCGTTCGATACCAAGGTGCGGGCCAGCCGATTTGCGTCCGAGATGGAGGCTGACGTCGCTCGTGGCGAGTACGTCGACCCACAGGCCGGCACGGTGCGGTTCGAGACTCTTGCGCAGAGCTGGCTGGGATCGCGGGTGGTCGATCCGACAACAGTGGTCCGGTATGAGACGGCTTGGCGTCTGCATGTGCTTCCGGAGTTCGGTAAGCGGCAGGTGAAGAGCATCAAGCCATCCGAGATCGCGAACTGGATCGCGGATCTCGAGCGGCGCAAGGGGACAGCGACGGCGCGAACGGCCTTCGTTGTGCTGCACGGGACATTCGAACTGGCGGTCGATGACGACATCATCAAGCGGAATCCGTCCAAGGCCAAGGTGGTCAAGGTGCCGGTCCCCAAGACCAGAAGGATCACTGCGTGGAGTGACGAGACTGTCGAGCGCGTCGTCGAGTGCCACCCGGTGCAGTATCGAGCGATTCCTACGGTCGGCGCAGCAGCGGGGTTGCGCCAGGGGGAGCTGTTCGGCCTCGCCCAGGAGGACATCGACTTCGACGAGATGGTCATCCGTGTTCGGCGGCAGGTGAAGCGTCTGGGGAAACACTTCGTCTTCGCCCTGCCAAAGAACGATCGAGAACGCACAGTTCCGATGTCCGAGGGGGCCGCGCTGACACTGCTTCAGCACATCGACGCCTTCGAGCCGCGGCCGTACCGCCTGCCCTGGGAACAGCCGACCGGCGAGCCTCACGAGGCAAATATCCTCTTCCGATGGCGCGACGACCGGCGCATCGCGGCCCGTGGCTTCAACGAGCGGGTCTGGCTTCCTGCGCTCGCGGCCGCCGGCGTCATCCCGCAGCCGGTGAGAAACGCGCGCGGAGCCCTCCAGTACACCACGAACCGCGAAACCGGCATGCATGCGCTGCGGCACTACTACGCCAGTGTGACGCTGGCCGACGGTGTCAATATCAAGGAGCTCGCGGAGTACCTCGGCCACGGCGACCCGGGCTTCACGCTGCGCCTCTACACTCATATGCTGCCGTCGTCGCACGATCGCGCCCGCAAGGCGATCGACTCGCGCCTCGGCCGCATCTTTTCATTAGCGGCTCACGGAACAGTGGCGGAACAGACCGTCAGAACACATCTACTGGATCTCGCCGCACAAGACCTCGACGCAGGACCTGACTTGGGCATCTGACCTGCGGAAACACTATCTGCAAGGCTCCCCCAACAGGCGAGATGCAGAGCTCCGAGACGAGGACCTGACGCACATGTTCCAGTTCTACGCCGAGAACCACGACGACTTCACCGGCGACCGCAACCTCGCCAAGGTCCGCGAACTGAACCCCGAGCTGCAGTCCTTCGCAACGTGGGTCAACAAGCACCGGGACGAGCTCGAAGCCCTGCGAAACTAGGAGAATCCAAGCACCAGGGCAGACGGCCCGTGCTGCGCGGGTTCAGTCCCAGCGGACGCTGGGAGCTTCGGCGCAGGTGGTGCGCGGGTCCAGGTCCGCGGCGATGTCGAGCGCGATGATGGCGCAGTCCAGCGCCTCGTACGACGGCTGTTCTGTCGTCGCCGGTCCGTAAATGCACACGGCCCGGCGCCCGTCGCGTGTCCGTCCTGCTGACTCCACCGCGCCGTCCTCGTCGTGCAGCAGACTCCATCCGGTCTCTGCGAGCGAGGCCAGTGCCCGTTGCCGGTCGGCCGTGTGCAGGGAGAGCGGCCGCGGGCGCTCGACGTCGGTGAGCCGTTCGGACCAGGCCGCTTCGACCAGAGGATCCGACAACGCCTCGATGTCGGATCCGTCCGGCGGCAGCACCAGGTAACCGATACCGGTGACCGGGTCGAGAAAAGCTGTATGGGCGGCGAATTCGACCACCGTGACGTCGACGTACGGGCGCGTCATGCTGCCTCGACCTCGAACACGCGGTCGAGCCCGGTCCTGCGGAGTACGTCGGACATCCTGCGGCTCGCGTGCCGGATGACCACGCCACCGCCGCGCCGCCGGCAGACGCGATGCGTGTCGAGCAACGCGGCCAGCACGGTCGAGGAGATCTGGTCGAGCTCGGACACGTCGACGACGACCAGGCTGACACCGTCCATCACCAGACCGCGCAGTTGCCAGCGCAAGGCGGTCGGTCCGCTGCCCAGATCCGGCTCGGACAGGGTCACGATCGCCTTCTGGGGAGGCGGGCTGTGGGTGGGGTCGGTCATCGACGGCCCTTCCGCGGCGGTTTCGGGTGATGTCACCACTGTGGCCCGCGGAGTTTGAGCGCACCGGTGCGCCTTCTTTACGATCGGATGACATGCCCCGCCCGCCTGTCACGGCAACCTGTTCGGTTGCGAGGATGTGACGATGCCTATGCATGTCCTGGTCGTGGAGGACGACGATCGCATCCGGGCCGTCCTGCGCCTGGCGCTCGAGGACGAGGGCTACGAGGTCGCCGAGGCCGCCGACACGCCCTCGGCGCTGGAGGCCGTCAGATCGTCGCTGCCCGACCTGATGATGGTCGACCTGATGCTCGGCGAGGTCGACGGCTACACCTGCATCCGTGAGGTACGGCGGGTCAGCGACATCCCGATCGTCATCGTCAGCGCGCGCTCCGACACCCACGACATCGTCGCCGGACTCGAGGCGGGCGCCGACGACTACGTCACCAAACCCTTTCAGGTGAAGGAGATCACGGCCCGGATCCGCGCGCTCCGCCGCCGGCTGCGCGGCAGCGCCGAGGCGACCGAACCCGACGTCGTCCTCGACTCCGACCCCGCCCGCGCCCTGGTGCTGTCCACCTCGCGCGGGGCCGTCATGCTCGACGGCAGGGACGTCCCGCTGACCGTCACCGAGTATCGCCTGCTGGCCGAGCTCGCGCATCCACCCGGCCGGGTGCTCAGCCGCCCGAGCCTGCTCGAGAAGGTGTGGGAGCACGGGTACTACGGCGA
This sequence comes from Kribbella sp. NPDC051936, assembly GCF_040680955.1. NCBI lineage: Bacteria > Bacillati > Actinomycetota > Actinomycetes > Propionibacteriales > Kribbellaceae > Kribbella > Kribbella sp. NPDC051936. Next base: position 20,740 of record NZ_JBFAXS010000015.1, read on the forward strand.
CGAGCGGATCGTCGACGTGCACATCCGGCGGCTGCGCACCAAGATCGAACGCGATCCCGGACGGCCGCAGGTCGTCGTCACGGTCCGAGGGATGGGCTACCGACTGGACCCGCAATGAGGCGCGGACGTCGTACGTTCGGCCTGCGGCACCGGCTCGTCGCGGCCTTCTCCCTGGTGGCTCTCCTGGTGTCCGCGGTCTTCGCGATCAGCACGTACCTGCTGGCCCGCGGGTACCTGCTGGCCCAACGCGAGCGCGTCGTCCAGCACCAGAGCTTCGCCGACGCGGTCTTCGTGCAGCGACGGCTCGAGAGCGCGGGCGCGGACGTGTCGGCCGTGCTGACCGCTGCCGGGACACCCGCCGGGCACACGATCATCCTCAGATGGCACGACCAGTGGTACGCCTCGGCCCTCGACCAGGGCCGGGACGCGGTACCGGCCTCGGTCCAGCAGGAGATTGCCGCCGGGCGCTCGGTCAGCCAGCGGTTCCGGTCGGCCGACGGTCCGGCCCTCGTCGTCGGCGTCCCGGTGCGCACGGCCGAGGCCGAGTTCTACGAGATCGCCCCGCTGACCGAACTCGACGGCACAGTGCGTCTGCTCAGCGGCATCCTCCTCGGCGGCGCGCTGCTGGCCACCGCGGCCGGGGCGGCGCTGGGGGTCTGGGCCAGCCGGTCGGTGGTCACGCCGCTCAACCGGGTCGCGATCACGGCCGCCTCGATCGCCGGGGGCGATCTCGACCGCCGCCTGGCGGCCACCGACGATCCCGAGCTCGCCACCATCGTCGGCTCGTTCAACAGCATGGTCGACACCCTCCACCAGCGGATCACGCGAGACGCACGGATGGCAGCCGACGTGAGTCACGAACTCCGGTCCCCGCTGACCACTCTCGTCGGCAGCGTCGACCTGCTGAACGCCCGGCGCGACGAGCTTCCCGAACGCTCCCGGAAGGCTCTCGATCTCGTCACCGCCGATCTGCAGCGCTTCCGGCGGCTGCTCGACGACCTCCTCGAACTCGCACGCTCCGACGCCGGACTCGACCACCGTCCGAACACCGTCATCGACCTCGGCGGGCTCCTGCGACAGGTACTGGGCGAAGCCGGCGCCGGACCACCGGCGTTCCCCGACGGCGACGACGTTTTCGTGGCAGCAGACAAGTCGCGTCTCGGCCGGCTCTTCCGCAACCTGTTCGACAATGCGAACACCCACGGCAACGGACTCACCGGCGTCACAGTGACCCGATCCGGCGACGACGTGCTCGTGCTGGTCGACGACAGCGGTCCGGGCATCCGGCCCGAGGACCGGGAAAGCGTCTTCGAGCGGTTCGCCACCGGCGCGGCGAAGCGCGGGTCGTCGTCGGGTACGGGTCTCGGGCTCGCGCTCGTGGCCGAGATGGCCGCGGCCCATGACGGAGCCGTGTGATGCACGGCATCGCCCGGCGGCGGCGCGCGGTTCGTCGTACGGCTCCCGGAAGCGGAGCGAGAGTCGTGAGGAACGCCGTCGTCTGCCTCGCGGCCGCGGTGCTCGTTCTCGCCGGCTGCGGCGTTCCGATGCAGGACGAACCGGCGCCGATCGCCTCCGGCGAGATCCCGTCCCGCCTGCAGCGCACCGCTCGCCCCTCCTCGGCGGCGCCCATACCGAGCACCGGCAGGCCCGCCGTCCAGGTGAGCTTCGTCCGCGACGACAAGCTGGTCACGCTTGTGCGCGAGGTGCCCACGACGACGCCCGCGGACGGGCTCAGCGCGGTTGTCGACGCCTTGCTTGCGGGACCGACCGACCGGGAACAGGCCGGCGGTATCACCACGGCGCTGCCGCCCGGCCTGATCCTGACGATCGTCGAGGTCCGAGGCAGTCGCGTCGTCCTCGAACTGTCCGGCCAGACCGGCGGCAGGTCCGCGACCGAGAACATCCTCGCCGTCGGGCAGATCGTCCTGTCCCTCACGGCGGTGCAGTCCATCGACCAGGTGACGTTCGCGCGCGACGGGGTGCCGGTCGAAGCCTTGCTGGCCGACGGCGCCCTGACGACCGCGCCCCTGACCGCCGCCGACTACGACTCCCTACGGAGCCGGTAGCAGTTGACGGTGGCACTGAGAGAACTTTGAGATCACGTGACGTTCCGCGACCTGACCCGCACCGTGACCGGCTCGCGCGCTAGACAGGTGACGACCGCTCGAAGGGAATGCATGATGACCGAACCACGCCCGACCTGACGATGGCGCTTCACCGATCCATCCGGACAGTTCTGGCGGCGGTCTCACGACTCCGCCGGAAGCCGAAGCCCGCAACGGCCGCTCCCGGGTTGCAGGTGCCGGCGCGGCTCGCCGACTGGTCCGACGCTGAGCTCTATTCGGTCTGGCGTGCCACCGGAGCGGAGCTTGTCCGTGCTCTGCACGCCGAGCACACCGCGACGGCCGCAGAGGCACGGCAGTATCTCCTCAGCGAGATAGAACGCCGGCACCCCCTCGAGACGGCCGCGTGGCTCGAGGCGGACGCCCTCCGGACCGGCGGAGCACCGGACTTCCTGAAATCTGACCGCTGACACCACTGCAGCAACGGTCGTGCCGAGTCAGCGCGGTGACTGCGAAATCAACTTCTCTGGCTCTGCGGAGGCAGCGATGGTATGACCTTCCAAGCGCTTGATTGTTTCCTCCGGAAGTCTGGTCGAAGACACCCCCGAGACCGGCTTTCGCCTGCCGCGCCGGACCTGGCGCAAGGTGCGGCAGGCGAAAGCCGCCCCATCCGATGACAACAACGACACCGGCGACACCATCCGACGTGCCCGATCACTGTCAGAACCAGGTCGCGCGTCCGTGGGTCAGTTCTTGGCGGCGGCCTTTCCGCCCTTGCGGCCGGCCTTCTTCTTCTGGGCCGTGGTGCCGCCCTGACTGCTGGAGCCACCCTTGCCGCTCTGCTTGCCGCCGTGCTCACTGGCCTTCGGCGAGTTGGCGATCTTCGCCGCACGCTCCTTGGACATCCCCTTGTCCTTGAGTGCCTCGTACTGCTTCTCGTTCTTCACATTCGCCGACTTACCAGGCATCAGAACCTCCAACCGTCCGGCACCACGTGGACACCAACCCGGTGCCCACCGCACCGACTCCTATGCGGCGCCCTGAAGCGCACAGCCGGGAGAGCGATTCCTTTCGCGGGTTCGTCCGGTCAGTACCTCTCGACAGCCTGGCCGCGTCGTGCCAGGTCGGCCAGACGAAGCAGGAGCCCGACGATGAAGTTCAATCTGTTCCTCCCCACCGGCTTCGGCAGTGATCTGTCGTCGTTCAGCGATCCGGTGGATGCGGTCGAGCGGATCATCCAGCTGGCGCAGACCGCCGAATCCGCCGGGTTCGCGGAGGTCTGGCTGCCGGATCACCTGCAGACCATCCCGCCGTCGAACCGCTACCTGTTCGAGGCGTGGACCCTCCTGACCGCGGTGGCCCGGGCGACCACCAGGATCCGCGTCGGCCAACTCGTCACCGGCAACGGCTATCGGAACCCTGCCCTGCAGGCGAAGATGGCCTCGACACTCGACGTGCTCTCCGGCGGGCGTCTGACCTTCGGGATCGGCGCGGGCTGGTACGAGGCCGACTACGCCGCGTTCGGGTACGAGTTCCCCGGCGCGGGCCGGCGACTTCGCGAGCTGCGCGAGGCCGTGCAGGTGATCCAGTCGCTGTGGACGGACGAGGTCAGCGACTTCACCGGCGAGTTCTACTCGCTGAAGAACGCCATGGTGCAGCCGAAGGGCGTCCAGACACCGCGCATCCCGCTGATGATCGCCGGCGGCGGTGAAAAGGTGACGCTCCGGATCGTCGCCGAGTTCGCGGACGTCTGCAATCTGATGACGTCGCCTGCCGACATCGAGCGCAAGCTGCAGATCCTGCGCAAGCACGCCGCGGACGTCGGCCGGAACGCCGGCTCGATCAAGGTCACTGCGACGACCGGCGCGCTGGTGACCGATACGGACGAGGCTGCCCAGGCGCAACTCCACCCGAGCATGGGCGCGTTCTATCCCGGTGACTTCGCGTCGTACCTGCTCTACGGCACGCCGGAGACGGTCCGAGCACGGGTCGCGGCGTACGAGAAGGCCGGCGTCGACGAGTTGGTGATTGGCTTCCACCAGTCGACCGATCCCGGCGCGATCCGGGACTTCGCCGAGATCGTCGGGCTCTGATCCGACTGACCGGGGTTGCGGCGGGGTACATGAGGCGTGGTTACAACACGGAAGCGCTGAGGAGCGATCTCCTTCCGGACGGTCAAAAAGCGGCCTGAGTTTGTCACCTCGTACGAGGAGGCTGTCGATGAGCCAGGAGCGATCGACCGAGGTACGGCGGAGCGAAGCCGCGATGGACGTGGATTGGTTCCGCTGGGAGTTGTGTCAGGAACGTCAGTTCCGGCTGGATCAACTGATGGATCTGGCCCGCGAGGAGACCACGCCCTTCTCGCCGGCGGTGGCGGAGGTGCGGGCCGTGCTGAAGGCCGGGGCGGTACGGGCGTTGGAAGAGATCGACGCCGCGCTGTCCCGCCTTGCCACGGGTGTCTTCGGCGCCTGCGAGATGTGCGGGGAGATGCTTCCACTGCATCGTCTCCGAGCGATACCGACTGTGAGGCTCTGTCTGCGATGCGAGCACCGCCAGGCGAGGGACGCGAGGCCGGTGGGCCGATAGCAAGCCGGTAGGCATGCCGAGGGGTACCGCAGGGTCACCATGTCTGACAGCACCATGCCTGACGCGGACACCGCGGAGATCGCGGAGCGGATAGGCCGTGCGGTACTCGCGGCCGGGCTTCGCGTGGCCGTCGCCGAGTCACTCACCAGCGGCGCCGTCGCCAGCGCGCTCGGGGCGGCGACGGAGGCGAGTTCCTGGTTCGCCGGCGGAGTCGTGGCGTACGCGGCGGACGTCAAGTTCAAGGTCTTGGACGTCGATCCAGGTCCGGTGGTGACGCCGCGCTGCGCGGCCCAGTTGGCCCGTGGAGTTGCCCGCCTCCTCGGAGCAGACGTCGCCGTGGCAGTGACCGGCGTCGGCGGACCAGAGCCGGACGAGGGGCATCCGGCCGGCACCGTGTACGCGGCTGTCCACTACCTGTCGACGGAACACGTCCGCCACAACGTGTTCGAGGGTGATCCCGCACAAGTGGTTGCCCAAGCCACCTTTCACGCACTGCGGATGCTTCACGACCTGGTTGCGGCTTGAATCCCTTTGACCTTTGCCGGTCTCGACGCGGAGATGTCCGGCCCGCTTTGCCTGGGCGGCGGACGGTTTCGCGTACCGGCCACCCCGCAAACTTTCCCACCCCCAACTGATGGGTGTGGGCGCCTCGGATCAGGCCGCCGAATGTCACGGTGCGGGAATCGTCTCGGTGATGCTGCCGTCGGCCGCACGGATGACGTGCGGCAGCCGGTTCCAGCGGGCGACCTGGGAGCCGAGGGCGATCTGCTCCAGCTCCTCGTCCCCGTCCGCGAACGGGATGTCGCTGTCGTACCGTCGTGAACACCACGCGCCGTCCGCGTAGTACGTCTCGATGTATCCGGCCTCGCATCCGGCTTCGCGGCGGGACTCGGTGCGGTCGTGGTTCGTGGTGCGTCCGTCCGGGCGCGTGCTGGGCACGGGAAGGTGGGTCATTTCTCGGGGCCTCCTGGCGGGGTGCGGCGGGCAAGGTCGGCGGTGCGGATGGTGTCGGCCGTCTCGGAGATGACGGTGATCTGGTCGGCCAGGCTCGGGTGGGTGGCGCGGAGTTCGGGGCCGGCGGCGGTCAGCGGCTGGATCAGGTCGGCCGGGTCGTTGCCGCCGAGTGCGTCGCGGAGGCGGTCGATCGCGGGAGCCGCTCCGGCCGCGGACGGATTGGAGCTGTCGGACGGCAGGGCGGTGATCCGCCCGGCGAGCTGGCGCAGGTCCGCGGCGTTGTCGCGGGCCCACCCCGCGACGGCGCGATCCCCCGAGCGGCGGTCACGAGCAGCTTGGACCCGCCGCTCGCGCGTGGTGTCCGGCTGGTCGGCGGCATGGGGTTTCAGCCGTAGGTAGCGCCGCTCGGCGGCCTGGCGGCTGGCGAGGCCGAGCGTCGGTGCGATGTCGGCCCAGGTCGCGCCGCGGTCGCGGGCGGCGTCGACGAGCACGGGCTCCCACTGGTCGAAGTACGCGCGCAGGCGATGCAGTGTCGTGAGGGTGGCGAGCAGTTGCTCGGCGTCGGCGTCCGCGAGCGCGCCGGGCGTCTCGAGCAGCTCGAGCCCGCGGAGTCGATCGCCCGTGTCTTTTCTGCTGGTCACCCGCTACTCCGATCTGGCGTCATATGTCGTCAAGATGCTGACAACGGATCTTGTCATCGTTTCGATGACATGTTAGAACAGGAGTGCGTGTTGACACCACCGATTCCATCGACGATCAGGAGGTGCAGGACAGATGTTGATGCGCACAGACCCGTTCCGGGAGCTCGACCGACTGACGCAGCAGGTCTCCGGCGCGGGGAGCCAAGGGAGCTGGTCGCGGCCGAGCCCGATGCCGCTGGACGCCTACCGTTCGGGCGACGAGTACGTGATCGCCTTCGATCTTCCCGGTGTGTCGCCGGACGCGATCGACCTGGATGTGGAGCGCAACGTGCTGACGGTGAAGGCGGAGCGGCGTCCGCCGGAGGTTCCGGACAGCGTCGAGATGCAGGTGGCCGAGCGGCCGCTCGGGGTCTTCTCCCGGCAGCTGTTCCTCGGCGAGACGCTGGACACCGACAAGATCGAGGCGCAGTACGACGCCGGCGTCCTGACGCTGAGGATCCCGATCGCCGAACGGGCCAAGCCGCGGCGGATCGCGATCGCCGGTGCCGACAGCCAGAAACAGATCAACGCCTGACGGCTGAAGGTGGTGGTTCATCTGAGCGGATCGGCGAGCGCCGCCCACATCGCAACCCAGTGAAAACCAGTCGAGTACGGCATCACCACAGCAAACCGAGTGCGTGACGTGGCGGCCCGCGGCACCGAGAGGGTCATGCGAAACACGTGCAGCGGCCACCGGGACGGCATCCCACCGGCGAGGCCGCCACGTCACACCTCACCTGCCGCGGCCGAGTCCTCAGCCGTTGGCGTTCGCGCCCTGCGCCGCTCGTGAACGAGCTGAGCTGCTGGCCTCAGGGTCGTTCGAAGCGTCCTGCTGGTCGAGCTTGCGGCGGTAGAAGTCGTACGCCGCTTGCTTGCTCATTCCCAGCGCGCTGCCGACCTGGCTCCAGCTGGAGCCCTCTTCCCGGGCCTGCCGGATCATGTGCCAACGCGCGCCGGTGAGGAGCTCGACCAACCGCCGGCTGGCCTGAAGTGCTTCCAGTCCGGTCACGCCCGGCAGGTTTCCCAACGCCTTCACGAGCGACGTGACGGGCCGGCCGGCACCCTCGGCTTCCGCAATGCGGCGCTCGTACGACTCGCGCCGATCGCTGACCCGCAGTACGCCGAGCAGCTCCTCCATACCCCTGTCGTCCGCGGCCAACGGAGGCTGTGCCATGTCACCACCCATCTCGTCAAGATATCTCGTCGACCGGCGTTGCGCCGATGACCCATGGCGTCAAGCTATCTTGACGCCGGTTCGCCGTCAAGCTACCTTGACGCTATGAGCACAGCCGCGCTACACCAAGGGCATCTGGCCGGACACCCCCGTCGCCAGAGCGACTGCGCGCCTCAGATCAGGTCGCGCGAACTCACCTCGGCCGACCGGTTCGCCCAGCTCGCCCTCGACCTGCACGACTCCGGCGGGATCGAAGAGACCGTCGACGCCGTGGTCGAGTTCGCCTTACAGGCGCTGAGCTGTTCCCACGCCGGCGTCGCGCTGATCTCGGGCCGGCCCCGGCGGCTGGAGATCCCGGCGGTGACCGACCCGCTGGTGGCCGAGATCTACAAGCTGCAGGTGGACGGCGGGCAGGGCCCACTCACCGAATCGATGCGCGACCACTCCGTCGTGCGCGTCGAGGACACCGAAACCGACGACCGCTGGCCGGAATGGTCCGCGAAGGTCCTCGAGCTCGGCGTGCGAAGCGTCCTCGACGTCCCGTTGCACACCGGAGGTTCCGTCGTCGGCGTGCTGGGTCTGTACTCGACCCAGCCGGGCGGATTCGGGCCCGACGAGGAAGCGATCGCCGAGATCCTCGCCCGGCACGCCTCGGTCGCCGTCGCGAGCGCCCGCAACGAAGTCAACCTCGCCGCCGCGGTCGACGCCCGGAAGCTGGTCGGTCAGGCGATGGGCATCCTGATGGAACGCTTCGACCTCGACGACGAGCGAGCATTCGAGGTCTTGCGGCGCTACTCCCAGGACAACAACCGCAAGCTCCGCGACGTCGCCCAGGAACTCGTCGACACCCGCAAACTCCCCCGCTGACGAAAGTCCGCCGGGCCCTGTGCCGGAGCGCCGGATGGCAGGGCCGCACGACCGATCGCGCGCGGTCAGTGCGTAGCCGTCGCGCGGGTCGGTGACTTGGTGAACAGGGCGGCGCAGAAGGCGATGGTGGCGACGGAGAAGGTTACGAGGGGCGGGCCCGGGACCCACAGTGCGGCGATCGCCAAAGCCAGGAGCGTTGCGATCAAAGCGACGATCCCGTACGGGCGCAGGCGATCCGGAGCGGTTCGGAGTGTGTCGGCGATCATCCACAGGAGCGCGCCCACGACGATCACCGCCAGGCCCATGACGAGGCTCACGCCGCGGTGCAGGGACTCGGCGTTGAGCCGCAGTGGGCCGATCTCGAACTGGCTCGCCCGCATGACGGCGTCCAGCTCCGGGTCGCTGGGGAGGAAGAAGCTCAGGACGGTGTGGCCGACGCCGGTCACGGTCCAGGTGACGGCTCCGACCCGGAACGCGGTCGCGTTCATGAGGCTGCCATCAGCTCAGGCCAACAGCGGGTGTCGGTGATCTGCCGCAAGGACAGGAGCCGGCCGTCCTTCGTGGTCAGGATGTGGGCGAACGGCGCCCGCCAGCCATCGCCGCGATAGTGGCCCAGGACAACGAACTCGTTCGGCGCCACCGGAAGCAGACGATCCGGTTCGCAGTGCAGCTCGACGCCGTCCGCCAGCCGGCCCCAGAGGTTGCGCACCGCGGACTCACGGCCGCGGAACTCACGGTCGACCGGGAGCGGCAGGCCGGGACTCAATGTGAGGACGAAATCCTCGTGAACGGCATCGCGCAGGGCAGCCGGGTCGTGTGCGGCCAGGCTGTCGTAGAACTTCCGTACGGCGGGTTGTCCGGAATCATCGCTCATGGTCTGGAAGCTACGCCCGCCGCGACATCCCCGGCAACGCGAGCTGCCTCACACATACATACATGCGTGAATGTATGATGATGGTGTGAAACGGCGGACGCAGGCGGAGCGGATCGAGCTGACCCGGAACAAGCTGCTCGAGGCCGCGGCGAGAGGCTTCTCGACGTACGGCTACGGGAACGTGCGGCTCGACGACATCGCCCGCGAGGCGGGATACACCCGCGGCGCGCTGTACCACCAGTTCGCGAACAAGGAGGAGCTCGCACTCGCCGTCATCGACTGGGTGTCTCGCACCTGGCGTGCCGAGGTCGGCGACCCCGCGGAGGCGATCGCCGACCCGGCCGAGCGGCTGCTGTGGACGGCGCAGGCGCACGCGATCTACTGCCGGCGCGACGTCGCCGCGGTGCTGATGAGCCTGCGGGTGGAGTTCGCCGGCCGCGACCACGCCGTCACGAAGGCACTCACCGAACTGATGACGCCCTTGAAGGACACGATCGCCAAGCTGATCACCCGCGGCCGGCGGACCGGCTCGATTCCCGCCGGCCCGCCGCCGCGCGCACTCGCCTCGGCGTACCTCGGTGCCCTCGAGGGCGTCACCGCCGCAGTCGGCGGACCGCCGCACGACAAAGAGTTGACCATGCGGGCGGTCCGCGGGGTGCTGGGCCTGCCGCCGAGCTGACGTCACCCTTCCGGCAGGGGCGGCAGCTCGACGTGCCGGACCTTGTAGTCGCCCTTCGTCACCGGCGCGAACGGGGCCGGTGACATGCAGGTGCCGACCGGCGCCTCTTCGGTTTGACCGGACGCGTTCTGGGTGAGGTTGACGACGGTCCAGGACAGTCCGACGCGATCGTGCTTGCCGTTGTCCAGGACGCTGAAGCCGAGCCGCTTGCCGACCCAGTCCTTGACCGGCTCGTCCGCTCTCGTGATCTTGGCGGTCAGCGAGGCGACGCCCGGCCCGGTGACCAGACAGTCCACCGTTCCCTCGGCGCGGATGGTCTGCTTCCAGGCGGCGACGTAGTGCGAGATCTGCACGGTGCCGCGCGCATCGGTCGGCAGCCCGATCGGCGCGCCGGGGATCGGGCGGGTGTACGGCGCGGCCGTGGCGTCGAAGGCGAAGTGGCGTACGTCGTCGTCCGGGGCGAACGGCAGCATGAAGTCGGCCGCACCGGTGACGCGAGCCACCTTGGGAGCGGCCTGCGCGGTGGAGATCCCGGCCACAGCGGTGGTAGCCACAACGGTCAGGGCGACGAGCTTCTTGGTGAGGTTCATACCAGGATCCTCGCGAGCCGACCGCGCCGGGACCTCCCTCGCGGGAGGGGATCAGGTCCCCCGCAGGTAGCAGATCAGGTGATGCCCCGGAAGCGGGTGATGTGGGCGGCTGCGCAGAGGTTGACGTCGAGGATGTACGGCGCGGTGGCGCCGCACTGGTCCGCGCCGGCGCCTGGGTCGACGGGCTGGCCGTGGCCCGCGGGCTGCTTCCGGCAACGGTCTCGCGGTCTTAGGCTGGAGCGGTTCGGCAGACCGCGGCGGGACGGACTCGGCGCGTCGTAGGCGTACCGCGAAAGGGCGGCGGACGGTTTGGGACGTGGAGACGGGTTCCGCGACCTGGGGGCGGAGCGAACGCAACCTGCGCAGCTTCTCGGTCGGCGGGCGGAACGGGCAGTCCTGGACCAGTTACTGACCGATGTCCGCAACGGCAGGAGCCGGGTCCTGGTCGTTCGCGGCGAGGCCGGCGTCGGCAAGACCGCCCTGCTGACCTACGCGGCCGAATCCGCGACGGACGTCAGCACGCTGCGGGCGGTCGGCGTCCAGTCGGAGATGGAGCTGGCGTTCGCGGCGCTCCACCAGCTGTGCGCGCCGCTCCTCGATCGGCTGGACCGGATCCCCGAGCCGCAGCGCCGGGCGCTCGCGACCGTGTTCGGGCTGGCGCCGGGCCCCGCTCCGGACCGCTTCATGGTCGGGCTCGCGGTGCTCAGCCTGATCTCCGACCTGGCCGGTGAACGGCCGGTCCTGGTGGTCGTCGACGACGTGCAATGGCTCGACACGGCCACCGCGCAGGTGCTCGGGTTCGTCGCCCGCCGGATCGGCGCCGAGGCGGTCGGATTGTTGTTCGGCGCCCGCGAGATCGGTGTCGAGCTGCACGGTCTCGCCGAGCTCCAGGTCGAGGGGCTGCCGGCCGACGAGGCCCACGCCTTGCTCGGTTCGGCCGTCGAGTTCCTGCTCGACGAGCCGGTGCGCCGGCGGATCGTCGCCGAGACCGGCGGCAACCCGCTCGCCCTGCTCGAGCTGCCGCGCGGCCTGACCGCGACGCAGCTCGCGGCCGGGTTCGGCCTGCTCGGCGGCCAGGAGCTGCCCGGCCGCATCGAGCAGAGCTTCCTGCGGCAGGCCGACACCCTGCCCGCGCCGACCCGTCGGCTCCTGCTGGTCGCGGCGGCCGAGCCGATCGGCGATCCGGTGCTCGTCCGCCGGGCAGCCGACCAGCTCGGGATCGAGGTGGCCTTCGCCGAGATCGACGGGCTGATGAGCCTGGGTGAGCGGGTGACGTTCCGCCATCCGCTGGTCCGGTCGGCGCTGTACGGCTCGGCGTCCGAGACGGAGCGGCGCGCGGTGCATCTGGCGCTGGCCGGAGCGACGGACTCGGCGACCGATCCCGACCGGCGTGCCTGGCATCTGGCCGCCGCCACAACCGGACCCGACGAGGACGTCGCCCTCGAGCTGGAGCGCTCCGCGGGTCGTGCGCAGGCTCGGGGCGGTTTCGCCGCCGCCGCTGCCTTCCTGCAGCGGGCGGTCGCGCTGACCCGCGACCCCGTCCGCCGGACCGAGCGCGCGCTGGCGGGCGCGCAGGCCAGTCTGCAGGCCGGCGCGTTCGGGACGGCCTGGGCGCTGCTGGCGACAGCCGAGGCCGGGAAGCTCGACGGTCTCGGCCGGGCCCGGATCGATCTGCTCCGCGCCGAGGCGGCGTACGCGCAGCAACGCGGCGGGGACGCGCCCGGCCTGCTCCTGCGCGCGGCCAAGACGCTCGAGCCGCTCGACGTACGGCTCGCACGCGACACGTATCTCGACGCCTGGAGTGCGGCTCTGTTCGCTGGTCAGCTGGCCACGGACCCGAGTCTGCGCGACGTCTCGGCGGCGGCCGAGGCGGCGCCCCGGCCGGAGACCCCCGGCCGCAGCTCCGACGTCCTGCTGGACGGGTTCGCGTTGCTGTTCGGCGAGGGCCGTCCTCGTGCCGTGCCACTGCTCAAACAGGCTGCCCACGCGTTCGGTGATCAGGGTGCCTCGGTCGAGGAGGTGCTGCGCTGGGGTTGGCTGGCCACCGCGGCCGCGGCGACCGCGTGGGACTTCGAGGCGTGCCTGTCGACCGCCACCCGGCAGGTCGAGGTGGCGCGCGGTGCCGGCGCGCTGGCGGTACTGGCGGTCGGGGTCAACGTGCTCGGCCAGGTCGCCGCGCTGGCCGGCGACTTCGCCGAGGCGACCTCGCTGCGGGCCGAGGCCGACGCGGTCCGCGAGGCGACCGGCGCGCACGTCCTGCCGTACGGCGGGCTGGTGCTGGCTGCCCTGCGCGGGCTCCCGGACGAGGCGTTCCCGCTGATCGACGAGACCATCGAGAGCGCGATCGCCGGAGGGCAGGGTACGGCGGCGCAGTACGCGCGCTGGGCGCGGTCCGTCGTACTGAACGGCCTCGGCCGCCACAGCGAAGCGTTGCCGTGGGCCGTCGCCGCGAGCGAAGACACACCGGAGCTGTTCGTGTCGTCGTGGGCGCTGAGCGAGCAGATCGAGGCGGCCGTCCGCAGCGGACGCCCGCGCGAGGCTGCCGCCGCACTCGGCCTGTTGCAGGACAAGACCCTGGACACCGAGGAGCGCTGGGGCCGCGGTATCGAGGCACGCGCGCGAGGTCTGCTGGACGACGGCCCGACCGCGGAGGGTGCGTACCTCGAGGCGATCGAACACCTCACCGGGACCAGGCTGCGCCCCGACCTGGCACGGGCACATCTGCTGTACGGCGAGTGGCTGCGTCGCCGCACGCGCCGCGGAGAAGCGCGGGCCGAGCTGCGTGCGGCGTACGACCTGTTCGCGTCGATCGGCATGGCCGCGTTCGCCGAGCGGGCGCGCCGCGAGTTGCAGGCGACCGGAGAGACGGTGCGCCGACGGACGAACGGACCGGGCACGAGTGACGAACTCACGCCGCAGGAGCTCCAGATCGCGTTGCTGGTCCGCGACGGCCTGTCGAACCCCGAGGTGGGCAGCAGACTCTTCCTGAGCCCTCGCACCGTCGAATGGCACCTCCGCAAGATCTTCGACAAGCTCGCCATCAGCTCGCGCCGGCAGCTGCGCGACGCCCTGCCGGACGCGGTCAGCGAGGCCGCCGGTTAGTGCCGCAGCAGCTGCTGACCGCCGTCGACGTCGTACGTCGCTCCGGTGAGCGCCGTGTTCGTCATCAGGTGCAGGATCAGCGCGGCGACATCGTCCGGGCCGACCACCCGCCGGATCGGCAGGGTGGCCCGCAGGTCGGCGCGGCGGGCCTCGAGCTGGTCGCCGAGCAGCCGCGCCGACAGCGGCGTGTCGACGAACCCGGCGGCGACCGCGTTCACCCGGATCGGGGCGAGCTCCAGCGCGGCGTTGGCGGCGATCGCCTGCAGCGCGACGGTCCCGATCGCCGCGACACTCAGGCCGATACCGGGCCGGCGCGCGCCGGTCCCGCTGATGAAGGTGAGCGAGCCGCCGGCCCGGACCCGTCCGATGCACAACCGCGCGATGCGGAGGGCGCCGACCAGATCCTCGTCGAACACCCGCAGCGCCCAGTCGAAGTCCAGCTCGGCGATCGGTGCGTAGAACGGCCCGCCGCCGCTGACCAGGACGTGATCGAGGTCCGCGGGAAGGTCGGCGAAGACCTGCGCGAGACGGTCCGGATCACCCAGGTCCAGGATCGGCGCGCTCTCGGCGTCGACCTCGGCGGCGGCCGCGGCGAGCCGCTCGGGATTCCGGCCGGTGACGACGATCCGGGCGCCGGCACTACGGGCCTGGTGGGCCGTCGCCAGCCCGATCCCCGAGCTGCCGCCGATCACGACCACACGCTGCCCGTCGAGACTGCCGTTCATCGTGTTCTCCCTCTCCTCAGGTCAGGTGGACACCGGGACGGCGCAGCCGTGAACCCGCGGCGTCGCCGGCAGTTGGGTGGCGGGTGGGCGGCCGCGGGCGACGTACCCGAGGGTGATCACCGCGGCGACCACGCTGAGAGCCGCCATCACGAGCATCGCCGTCTGGTACCGGTGCCCGAGCGGCTGGACGAGGTCGTCCGAGCCGCCGACGCCCAGCAGCGCGGGGACGAGCGCGATCAGCACCACGCCTCCGACCCGGGAGGCGGCGTCGTTGATCGCCGACGCCTCGCCGAGGTCGGCGTCGTCGACGGCAGCCAGGACGCCGGCCGTCAGCGGCGCGACCGTCAGCCCGATGCCGAGCCCCCACAACAGCGCGCCCGGCAGGATCGCGCTCAGGTAGCTGTCGCCCGGGCTCGCCGCCGACAACCACGCGAATCCGCCGGCCACGATCAGGATGCCGACGGCCATCGGCCAGCGGACGCCGACCCGGGCCACCAGAGCGCCGGTGAACGGCGAGACGAGCAAGAACACCACCGACTCCGGGATCAGCGCCGCACCCGCCTCGGTTGCGCTGTACCCCAGCTGCAACTGGCATTGCAGGACGACGAGGTAGCTCGCGGCGGACAGTGCGCCGTAGAACAGGACCGTCGCGGCGTTGATGGCGACGAACTGGCGGATCCGGAAGAGCGCCGTGCGCAGCATGGGCGCTGCCTGTCGTTGCTCCACCGGGACCAGGGCGGCGAGACAGACCACGCCGACACCGCCCGGGACCAGCACCGTCGCGCTCCCCCATCCGTCGGACGGTCCTGCGGTCAGCGCATAGATCACGCCGCCCAGTCCGACGACGGTGAGCAGAGCGCCGAGGACGTCGACAGAGAGGTCCCGACGCGGGCGGCTGACTTCCGGTACGCCGCGCAGAACCCAGAGCGCCGCTGCTATCAGCGGAACGTTCAGCAGGAACACGTACCGCCAGGAGGCGTGATCGATCAGCCAGCCTCCGCCGTACGGCCCGAGCGTCGTACCGAGGGTCGACAATCCTGCCCAGATGCCGATCCCCTTGGCACGGTCCGCGGGCCGCAAGGTGCCGTTGAGCAAGGCCAGGCTGCTGGGCACGACCATCGCTCCGCCGGCTCCCTGCACGACTCGCGTCGCGATCAGCGCCGCGGTGTTCGGGGCAGCCGCGCAGCACAGCGACGCGATCAGCATGACGCCGAGGCCGATCATCAGGAGCCGGCGCCAGCCGAAGTGATCGGCCAGCGCGCCGGCGAGGAGAAGCATCGAGGCGACCGTCACCAGGTAGCCGGTCAGGATCCATTGCAGCCCGGTCACACCGGTCCCGAGGTCGCGGCCGATCGCGGGGATCGCGACGTTGATCATGTAGGCGTCGATGAAGCCGACCATCGAGGCCAGCACCGTCGCCGCCACCAGCAAGGCCCCGGCCCGCCCACGGATCGCGATCCCGGCGTACGACGCCCCGCCGGCCGCGGGCTCGTTCCGTGTCGTCATCGCGCGACCGTTCCGGGATCGCTCGGGTGCCGGGTCAGGGGCAGCGTGTCGACCGAGAGCCAGGGCGCCATCGGCAGGCTGTCGACGATCTTCCGGAGCAGCTCGGCCTCTGCGGTCTGCCAGTGGCCGAGGTTGCGGCCGTCCCCCGGAAGCCGCCACAACCGGATCAGCTGTCCCGCGGCCGCGAGCTCCCGCGTCCGCCGCGCCTCCCGCGCAGTCATGGCGTCGACGTCGGCGGCGGTCGCGTCGGACGGGACGGCCACGACGAACGTCGTGAAGAACTCGCCGGCGCCCGGATCGAGCGCGATCCGATCGGGCCCCGGATCGTTCGGGTGGGCGGACAGCTCGGTCACCTCGTCGGTCCGCCAGATCCGCAACGGCATCGACGCCAGGACGACCTCGAGCGCCGCGGCGTCGTCCGCCGCGAACAGACCGAGCGTTCGCCACTGACCGGGTGCCGGCGGCGGACGCCACAAACGCTTCAGGTGGCCCTGCCCGGCCAGATCCGCGGAATGGGCGGCCTCCCGGGCGCGCACTTCGGCGACCTCGGCCTCGGTGACACCGTCCGGCACCCGGGTCGTCATCGTGACGAGAAATTCCATGTCCAGCCTCCGGCTCGTGGATGCCCCCGGATCCCACGATCCGCCGCGCCCGGCCACCACGACACCAGTGACGGTCCCTGGTCGCGAAAACCAGGGACAGTCACTGGCCCGGCGGCCACGTGGTGCGCGCCACCCTGGACGCAACCGAAGGGAGTGCGCAATGGACAGCAAGCACGAGTACGACGTGATCGTGCTCGGCGCCGGGGCACCGGGCGAGCACTGTGCCGCGACGTTGGCCAAGGGCGGCGCGCGCGTCGCCGTCGTGGAGCGTGAACTGCTCGGCGGCGAGTGCTCGTACTGGGCCTGTATCCCGTCGAAGACCTTGCTGCGCCCCGGTGAGGCGCTGGCCGAGGCGCTCGACGCGCCCGGCGCCCGGGAGGCCGTCACCGGCTCGCTCGACGTCTCCGCTGCCCTCGGCTGGCGGGACTTCATGGTCTCCGGGTACGACGACTCCGGTCAGGTCTCGTGGGCCAAGGGCGCCGGGATCGAGGTCCTGCGCGGTCACGGCCGGCTCGCGGGTCCGCACACCGTCGCGGTGGACGACCGGACCTGCACCGCGGACGCGATCGTGGTCGCGACCGGCGCCGACCCGGTGATCCCGCCGGTCCCCGGACTCCAGGACCTGCCCGGTGTGTGGACGAACCGCGACGTCACCGGGCTGGTCGACGTCCCGGACCGGCTGATCGTCCTGGGCGGCGGAGCCACCGGGGTCGAGATGAGTCAGGCACTGGCCCGGATGGGCGCGACCGTGACGCTGCTCGAGCGCGGCGAGCACCTGCTCCCCCGCGAACCCCGGGCGGTCGGCGAAGCGGTCGCGACCACACTCACCGCGGACGGCGTGGACGTCCGGGTCGGCACCGGCGCGGAGCGCGTCGCGCTCGCGGGATCGACGTACGTGGTCGACCTGAGCGACGCGACGCAGGTGACGGGTGACCGGATCCTGGTCGCGACCGGCCGCCGGCCGCGGGTCGACGGCATCGGGCTGGAGACCGTCGGCATCGATCCCGATCCGCGCGGCGTCCCGGTCGACGACACACTGCTGGCAGCTCCCGGCATCTGGGCGCTCGGCGACGTCACCGGTCTGTGGCAACTGACGCACGTCGGTGAGTACCAGGGACGTGTTGCCGCAAGCAACATTCTCGGCAGGCCCCGGACGGCGAACTACCAAGCGGTGCCGCGGGTCGTGTACTGCTACCCGCAGGCGGCGTCGGTCGGCGCCGCGGACGGCGCGTTCGTGGCCACCGTGCAACTGTCCGGTGTGCCACGAACCGCGACGTACCTCCGCTCGTACGACACCCAGCCCGGCTTCCTGACGCTGGTTTCGGACGGAACCCTGATCACCGGCGCGTACGCCGTCGGCCCGGAAGCCGGCGAGTGGCTGCAACAAGCCACGCTGGCGATCCGCGCAAAGGTCCCGCTGCCCGTCATGCTCGACGTCATCCAGCCGTTCCCGACGTTCTCCGAAGCCTTCCTCCAGGCGTTGCGCGATCTGGAGGCCCAAGTCACCGCACGCTGATACGCCTCAGCGCTTGGGCTGCTCGCTCAGCTCCGAGCGGTACGCGCGGAACGCGTCGATGGACGCCGTCAGATAGCGCTTGACGACCTCGAGCTCGGCGGGCGTGAACTCGCTGGTGGCCGCGCGGTGATGGGCTCCCAGCGGCGTGAAGAACCGGCCGGCGAGTTCGCGGCCGGGCTCGCCGTACCGCAGGATCACCCGGCGCCGGTCGGCCGGATCGCGTTCCCGCTGGACGTGACCGGCACGTTCGAGCCGGTCGAGCAGGGTCGTCACGGACCCGGTCGTCAGTCCCAGTTCGGCGGCCAGCTGGCCGGCCGTCAGCGGCCGTCCGCGCTCACCGGCGACGAGGATCCGCACCAGCGCCTCGACGTCGGTGCCGTGGACGCCGTGCCGCTGTGCGAACACGTGCGCGATCCGCTGCCCCTCCGCGACGAGCATCTGCACCAGGCCGACGAGGTCGTCCTGTGGGGACCGGGCCTTGCGCTCCACCACCTCCACCTCCTAATGTCTTGGAAATCAAGATACTTGATCATCGAGTTTTCTAGGCCTCGTTGGGAGTCACTGTGCCAGGTCCGGCCCGGTTGGTGCGCAGTCGGCGCACGGCCGCCTTCGTCGTCCTCGTCGCCGTCCTGCTGGCGGCCGCGGCGTTGCTGCTGCCCAGCCCGGGCGAGGCCGCGCCCAGATCCGCGACGGGCCTGTCGACCGCGGCCGAGTCCGCGCAGGTCGAGCAGCTTCGCGCGGAGCTCCCCCAGGCCGACGGTTCCGCCGTGCTGATCGTGTTCAGCCGGTCCGACGGCGGCTCGCTGACCGCCGCCGACCGGTCCGCGGCGCAGGCCAAGGCCGCCTCGGTCGGCGTGCGGGCGCCGTTGCAGGTCCCGGAGAACGGGCGCGTCGCACTCGCCGTACTCCCCCTGCCGGAGCGCGACGACGCCGCGATCGCCACAGCCGTCGACCAGTTGCGCGAGAAGCTGCGCGGTCTGCCGTCCGGCCTGGAGACCGCCGTCACCGGTCCCGCTGCCTTCACCACCGACCTCACCAAGGTCTTCGACGGCGCCGACAGCAAGCTGATCATCGTCACCGCCGCAGTGGTCGCGCTGCTGCTCCTGCTGACGTATCGCAGTCCCGGCCTGGTGCTTCTTCCACTGATCGTCGTCGGGCTCACCGAGCAGGTCACGACCAGCGTGTCCGACCAGGTCCTCTCACGCCTCGGGATTCCCGGCGGCGGACAGGTCACCGGGATCGTCAGCGTCCTGGTCTTCGGCGCCGCCACGGACTACGCACTGCTCCTGATCGCGCGGTACCGCGAGATCCTCCGGCACGAGGAGCGACCGGGCTACGCGATGGCGCTCGCCGTACGCCGGGTCGCCGAACCGATCCTGGCCAGCGGTGGCACCGTCATCGCCGCGCTTGCGCTGCTGTTGCTCGCGAGCACCGAGACGCTGGTCGGGATCGCGATCGGATGCATCATCGGTATCGCCCTCGCGATGGTCGCCGGGCTCGTCGTCCTGCCCGCGGTCCTGGTGCTGTTCGGACGGAAGGTGTTCTGGCCGTTCGTGCCGCGGGTGGGTGACCCCGCGACCGAGGGCAAGCTGTGGGGCCGCCTCGGGGCGGTTGTCGCGCGCCGGCCGGCCGTGGTGCTCGTGCTGTCCACCCTCGTTCTCGCCGGGCTCGCGCTCGGCACGTTCGGCGTCCGCACCGGTCTCGCACAGAACGAGCAGTTCCGGGTCGAGCCGGAGGCGGTGCGCGGCGCGAAGATCCTGGCGGAGGCGTTCCCGGCCGGCTCCACGGAGCCGCTGACGGTGATCGGTCCCGCGCAGCAGGCATCCACGGTGGCGGCGTCGATCAAGGACGCACCCGGTGTCGCCGAGGTCCGGCCGGGCGCCCGCAACGACCAACTCGCCTCGTACGACGTGGTGCTGACCGCCGAGCCGGGAAGCGCCGAGTCCTTCGCCGTGGTCCGGGACCTCCGCGAGCGGCTCGACCAGGTCGGGACGGACGTCCTGGTCGGCGGCGGCGCGGCCGAGACCCTCGACTCGAACGAGGCCGATCAGCGCGACCGGCTGCTGATCATGCCGCTGATCCTGCTGCTGGTGGGGGCGGTCCTGGTCGCCGTACTGCGGTCCGTGCTGGCACCTGTGCTGTTGCTGCTGACCGTCATCGCGTCGTTCTTCGCGAGCTTCGGGGCCAGCTGGCTGCTGTTCGACCATCTCCTGGGCTTCCCTGCCCTCGACGGACAGGTCATCTTGCTGTCGTTCCTGTTCCTCGTGGCACTCGGCGTCGACTACAACATCTTCCTGACCACGCGGGCTCGCGAGGAGGCGCGGACCACGAGCACCCGGGAAGGCATGCTGACCGGGCTCCGGGTGACGGGCGGCGTCATCACCAGCGCCGGGCTGCTGCTGGCGTCCGTCTTCGCGGTGCTCGGCGTGCTCCCGCTGATCACGCTGACCCAGGTCGGGGTGATCGTCTGTGCCGGCGTCCTGCTCGACACCCTGCTCGTCCGCACGGTCGTCGTCCCGGCGCTGGCCTTCCTGCTCGGCGACCGGTTCTGGTGGCCGAGCAGGTCCGGGCAATAGGTGCCTACGGCAGCCTCATGAGCGGCGCTCAGGTCCAGGACGTGGCGAACAGGAAGCTCGCCAGCGGATAGTCGCGCAGCGCGCGGGTCAGTTCGTCCCGGAGGCCGGTCGCCAAGGCCGGTGGCAGGTGACGGAACTCGAGCAGTGCCGTGACCCAGCCCGCGGTCTGTGAGATCGGACGCGGGTCAGTGGTCAGCAGCGCAGCCCAGACCGCGTGCAGCAACTGCTCGATCGAGTCTTTGACCAGATCCGGGTCCAGATCGCACTCCGGTCCCGGCCACCTGGACGTCAGGTCGGCGAGCAAGGCCGCGTGCGCCAGCTCGAGCGCGGCCTGTTCGGCCGCCGCGGCCTCGGGCAGCGGTTCCGCCCTCGGCACCACGGCGGGCATGGTCCGGATGACCTCGATCGCGTGGGCCGCGTCGGCGGCCCAGGCGGTCGCCCCGAGGCTGGTGGCCCGCAGGTCGTCGGTCCCGAACGCCGGCCCGCCGACCAGCACCGGGATCCCCGCGGCCCGCGACGCCTCGATGAAGCGTCGTGTGGTCGGCAGCGAGCCGAGGACCGAGCAGCTGACCGCCACCGCGTCCGGGCCGAGATCCTGCAGGTACTGACTCAGCCGCAGCGTCGGTGTCGACGCGCCGAGCAGCGTCGTCTCCCATCCGTCGGAACGCAGCGCGCAGTCGATCATCATCGCCGCGAGCGCATGCCATTCGCGCTCGGCGCACGCCACGACGACCCGCCCCCGAACCACCGGCGTACGCCGTACTGCCCGTGCGATCGTCTCGGTCGCGGACATCGCCACCGCGGTCGCGGCGTGCTCGTCCGCCACCGACCACTCCCCGCGCTGCCACTTGTCGCCGACGACGCGCTGGGCCGGACCGACGACGTGGGTCAGCAACGCGATCGGGTCCGCACCGTCCGCGAGCGCCGCATCCACGACGCCGAGTGCGTTCGTGACGTCGACCTTCGCCACGGCGTCCTGGAACGCCGTCAGGGTCGCTCCGAGATCGGTCGCGCTCATGCGGTCGTCCGCGCGCAGCCGACCGACACCACGGCGATGTCGTCATGAGCACGACCGGCGAGGTGCTCGACCACGTCCTGTTCGACGGCGGCGCAGACCACGTCGGGTGCGGCACCGGCGAGCCGACCCAGCAGTTCGGCCAGCCGGTCGTCGCCGTAGAACCCGGACTCACCGCGGGCCTCCTCGACACCGTCGGTGTACAGCACCAGCTGATCGCCGGGCGCCAGCCGGACCGTGGTCGCGACGTACTGCGCATCGCCGACGACGCCCAGCACCGCGCCTTCCGCCTCGACGGCCTCGACCTCGCCGTCGGCGCGGACAAGCAGTGGTGGTGCGTGGCCGGCGGACGCGACCTCCACGACCAGGTCCCCGGCCTCGGGACTCTCCCCGGCGCGAACGCGCAGGCAGAGCAGTGTGATGAAACGCTCCGACGTGTCGTCGTGGAAGACCGCGCTCAGGGCGCCCAGCAGTGCGCCCGGTTCGCGTTCGAAATGCGCCGCGGTCCGAAGACTCTGACGTGCTCTGCCGGTCAGGACCGCGGCATTCACACCCTTGCCGCAGACGTCGCCCAGGGCGATCAGCCAGTCCTCCCCCGCGCGGAAGACGTCGTAGAAGTCACCGCCGATGTCGAGCTGCTCGGCAGCCGGCCGATAGCGCGCCCCGAGCACGGCACGGGGCACGTCCGGCAGCGGCGGTGGGACGAGGCTGTCGTGCAACGCCGAGGCGATCTCGCCACGCTGTTCGTACAGCCGTGCGGAGTCCAGCGCCAGCGACGCCCGGGCGGCGATCCGCTCGGCCAGCGCGATGTCGTCCGGACCGAATCCGCGCCCCTGCCCGCGCACCATGATCAGCGCGCCCAGCGTCGCGCCCCGCGCGGTCAGGCCGATGGCGAGCACGTCCGCCGGGCGCAGCGACGCGGCCTCGTGTCGCAGGACCGAATGCGGGATGAGCGCGGACAGGCCGTCCTCGACCCCCGCGGCGACATGCAAGAGCTCCCGCATACCGGTCGTCAGCACCCGCCCGAGGGCCGTGCCGGCCACACGCCGCCGCGAGACGGTCAGCTCGGCCGTCACGTCGCTGCCCCCGAACAGCTGGAGGCCGGTGCCCTGCGGACTGGCGAGCGCGACCACCGCCCAATCGGCGACCTCGGGGCGTACCCCGTCGAGGAGCTGCAGGACGGAGCGACGCAGGTTGAGTGAGCCGGCCATCGCCAGCGCGATGTCCTCCGCGAGCTCGGGCCGAGCCCCGGTCGTTGCTGGTGCGTGTCCGGTGCTGGTGGTGTCCTCAGCCTTGATCATCGGTCACCGAGCCAGTGGCCGGAACCGTTGAAACGACCGCTTCGACCGCCTGGTCGAGCGTCTCGTGGACGGCGAACACCTTGTGCAGCTTGGTGACCTTGAAGATCTTGTGCACCCGCGGGCTGGGCGCCGCCAGGACCAGGGCCCCACCCCGCGCCGCCGCTTCCTTGTGCGCACCGACCAGGACGCCGAGGCCGCTGGAGTCCATGAACTCGACCCCACTCAGGTCGAGCACGATCGGGCGTGGTCCGAGCTGGGCCTTCAGGCCGGCGGTGAGCACCGGCGCACTCTCCAGGTCGAGGTCGCCCACGACCCGGACCATCACGTACGACCCCGCATCGGTCGTGGCGAGGACGAGTTCGGCACCTTCATCGAGCATGACAGCAGCAGCTTCCTGCCGGGCACCTGGCAACGGACGGCGCAGGCAACCCGACGGCTCAACGCGCGCGAAGGCGCGGGCCAATACTCGGCTGCTGGCTAAACCGATGACCTCGCCTACAACTATCACCGCCACCCGGCGCGGGCAACCTGACACACCCGCATCCGGCGACCGGCCGCCGCGCTCGCGACTGTCCGCTCACGACCGTGTACAGGGAGCGGACAGGGAGCGGACAGGGTCAGCGGGAGACCGGCAGGTCGCGGTCCTCGATGACCCGGCGGGCGATCTCGGGCAGCTTCACGTTGTACTCCAGCGAGATCCCGCTCAGCACCTCGTACGCCTCCCGGCTGTCGATGCCGTAGCGCTCCATCAGCACCCCGAGGCTCGAGCTGACCAGGCGGTGGGTCTCGATCGACGCGTGCAAGCGGTGCTGGTACCACAGCGATTCCATGGCGACAGCGACATGGGTCGAGAACGGCCTGACGTACGTCAGGTCGGTCGCCGTGCCGGGCCAGTACAGCGACAGCACACCGACGGCCCGCCCGCGGCCCGGGATCAACGGGACGTGCGTGACGCGCCTGGCATCCCGTACGTCGGCGGACACGGGCTCGCCAGCCTCGAGCGAACGCCGCAAGGCACCGGCCGGCGCCGCCGCGTCGTCGCGGAGCAGATCGGCTGCCGGGCCGGCTACGTCGAGGAGCGCCGCGTCGCGACCGAGCGTGGCGACGCCGACCAGTGGGCAGGCGAAGAACGCCGCCGCCAGCTCGGCTGTCACTGTCAGTAGATCCGTGGTGTCCCGGACGGACTGGAGCCGCACCGCCACGTCGGCGAGTTCTGCCGCCTTACGGCGCACGATCTGCTCGTCGTCTGTTCGCAACGGACTCCCCATCGGCAACGTGGACCGGCGCGCGCCGGGTCCTGGTCTGGATCGTCGGGATCATAGGCGATCCGTCCCCCGCAGGCCGCCGGTCCGGGCACGTTCCGGCCGGTGGGGTCGTGCTGGGCACGGTGGCCCGGAAGACGCACAATGAATCCACCGGTCGGCGCCGCCGACCATTCGAGTCGAGGGTACTGCGATGGAACTACCGGAGTTGGCCGACCTGATGGGCACGGTCGCCGACACATTGCGAACGCCGGTCACGGCCGAGGATTCGCTCGACCTGATCACCTCCAGCGTGGTCGCGACGATCCCCGGCATCACGGGCGCCAGCATCTCGGTGACCAGCACCGACGGCACGATCGAGACACTCGCGCCGACCGACCCGCTCGCGGCCGAGGTGGACCAGTTGCAGTACGACCTGGGCGAGGGTCCGTGCCTCGACGCGGCGCTCAGCGAGCCGGTCGTGCAGGTCGACAACCTGGGGAGCGACGACCGGTGGCCGCAGTACGGTCCGAAGGCCGCCGCCCTCGGGATGCACTCGCAACTCTCGTTCCAGTTCCGGGCCGCACCGCGGGTCCGCGGCGCGCTCAACCTGTACGCCGACGAGCCGCAGACCTTCGACGCCGACGCCCACTACATCGCGGGCATGTACGCCGACTGGGCCGCCGTCCTGCTGGGCTGGAGCCGGCAGGAGTCGACGATGACGGAGGCGCTCGAGAGCCGGACCACGATCGGCACCGCCATCGGGATCCTGATGGAGCGCTACCAGCTCGACGCGAACCGGGCCTTCACGTTCCTCGTCCGGACGTCGCAGACCGGCAACGTCAAGCTCCGCGAGGTCGCGGCCGGGGTGGTCCGGGACACCGCCAAGAAGGCGCGAACCTAGCCGAGGTAGGGGTTGCCGGCGCTGGTCCACTTCACGACGCCGGTGTACGCCTGCCGTTTGTTCGAGTCCTTCACCCCGTTGTGGTTGGCGTCGACGTACGCGTGGAACGCGATCCGCGTGATCCCGCCGACGTTCAGCACGGTCGCTCCGCCGGGACCGCAGAGCCGGGTCGACGTGGTCGTCATCAAGGTCTTCACCCGTGTGAAACGCCCGCCCCAGAAGGTGTTCGCGGACCATACGTCGGTGTTGTACGAGCAGTTGACGTAGTCACCGCGCGAGGCGAACAACCACACCTTGCCGCCGTGCGCGATCACCGACGGGCCTTCGATCCTGGTCGAGCTGACGATCTTCGCGATGCTGTTGCCGACGACCCGCGTACCGGTCTGGGTGTCCATCTGCACCGCGCGGATCTGGAAGCCGGACGCGTTGCGGTAGTCGCTCTTGTAGATCAGGTACCGCTTGCCGTCCTTGGCGCGGTACGCCGCCGGATCGATCGCCTCGTACCCGCGCGAGACCCACGGCGAGCACACGACCGGCTTGGCACCGGGCGTGTAGTTGCCCGCCGGCTGCCGCGAGGTCGCGACGCCGATGCAGTGCACGTGCCGGGACGCGGACTCGCCGGTGAAGTACATGACGTACAAGGCCCCGCGGCTGTCCGAGCTCTGGAAGACTTCCGGTGCCCACAGCAACGGCTTGCTGTGATCGACCCAGGCCGGGATCGCCGCCATCGACTTGTGGACCGCCGACCAGCCGCTGCTCGTCGTCCAGCGCGCGCCGTAGCCGGCGCCGGTCCGGAACAGGTAGTACTTCGAGCCGAAGTGCGCGAATCCGGGGTCGGCGAACTCCTCGGTGCCGACCCGGCGCACACTGCTCGGCCCGGCCGCCTCGGCGACACCCGCCGGCATCAGTGTTGCGCACAGACTGGCGGCGATACCTAGGACAAGTGGCGTACGGCGCATGCGAACTCCCGTGGGCGTCGGGGTTGTCAAGGTGCTGCAATGTACCCCGGCCACCGGGCCACCTTCAGAGCCACCAAGCCGAACCCGCCGTCTGTGACGAACAGGCCCAGCTGCCCAAGCCCCAAGTCGTACCGGCGGAAGCTCAGCGCGACCCGGTTGTCGACCACGACCTGACCGGTCGTCCCGTCCAGCAGCAGCTGCACCGTATGCCGCCCAGGCGGCAGCGGGCAGGCACGCTCGAGCTCCACGACGTACGGCACGTCGCCGCGAACCTGCCACTGCGCAGCGCCCGTGCGGCCGCGGGGCCAATGATCCATGACCAAACGGTTCGCCTGTGGCTCCAGGCGGACGATCGTCGCGTCCTCGCCGTCCGGCCCGGCGTGCAGCAGCAAGCCGAACGACTGCGTTCCGGCATCGATGTCGACGGTCAGCGTGATCAGGCACCGCTCGGGAACGGGTTCACCGATCCAAGCGGCGTACCGGTCGATCGCGCCCTGCCCCGGTACGGCATCCGCGCGGTCGAGCGGCGACACCTGCACGTCCTGTACGTCGCCGTGCGCCGCGACGACCTCACGCGGGAACCCGAACGCCAGCGTGCCGTCGTCCTCCTGATGCGCCTCGAGGACGGCGAGGTCACCGGCCCACTGCCACGGACCGGTGTCCGAATCCCCTTGTTTCGTAGGGATCCAGCCAACGAAGAACCGCCGTCCGTCGTGTTCGACCGATTTGGCCGCGTAGAACGCCCGCCCATCGACGGTGTCGCGCGCGGGTGCGAGCCACGGCCCGTCGGGACCGCGCGCGATCCGGTAGCGCGTCTGGAACGCGTCGGTGAACTCGGAGTAGACCAGGTACCACCAGTCGCCCCACTGGAACACGTCCGGGCACTCCTGGGTGATGAACCGGTGCGGCTCCCACAGCGGCTCCGCGAGTTCCCACTTCTCCAGATCGGTCGACGTCAGCCGCGCCACCACACCGCACCGGCGATCGGGCGTATCGGCGTACCGCGCAGCGAGCACCAGCTGCCAGGTTTCACCGACCCGGTAGACGAACGGATCACGCCAGTCCTGTGGCACGAAACCTTCCGGCGCACCGAAGGACAGCGCGGGTTGCTTGGTCCAGCGCGTCGGATCGCCGTCGCTGACCGCGTGACAGACCACCTGGAACGAGCCGTCCGCATCGCCGCGCCGCGGATTGTGGCCGGTGTAGAACAGATGCAGCCGGTCCCCGTCGGCGACCACACTTCCCGTGTAGCAGTCGAAGTCCTCGTCGTCGCGACCACCGGCCGGCAGGACGACGCCGTGGTCCGTGTAGTGCACGAAATCCGTTGTCGACAGCAACGCCCAGGGCATCCCACCCTCCCCTGCGGTTGGGTCGTCGGGCCGCTCGTCGAGCAGGTAGAACAACCAGATCCGCCCGGCATGACTGAACGGAATCACGTCACCGACGAAGCCCGACGACGGGCGCCAGTGGATCATTGCGGCGTCCCGCGCCGGCGCCGGCGCGGCGGATCGCCGACCGAGTCGCGCTCGATCAGCTCGCAGTCGACGATGATCCGCTCTGGGGCCTCGTCGGGCGGGGACAGCACCAGCTCCCCCGCGCGGCGGCCGAGCATCAGGTGCGGCAGTGCGGCGGTGGTCAGCCCCGGGCGGACCTGGTCCGCGACGTCAGGCTGGTCGTCGAAGCCCACGATGCTGATGTCGCGCGGGCACTCCAGGCCGAGCGCGTGCGCGGCGAGCAGCGCACCGATCGCCATCCGGTCGTTGCCGCACACGAGCGCGGTCGATCCGTGCTCCGCCACCACCTCGGTCGCGAGGTCGTACCCGGAGCCGATCTGGTAGTTGCCGTACCGGTGGACGAGGTCGGCCGGCCGCAGACCGGCCGCACGGGCGGCGTCGTCGAAGCCGCGGCGGCGCTCCTTGCAGGCGTAGTCGTTCCGCATACCGCCGAGGAAGGCGACGTCGCGGTGCCCGCGGTCGAAGACCGATGCGGCCGCGGCGCGCCCACCGGCGTACTCGTCGGCGAGCAGGACCGTGTCGGCGTGCCCCTCCTCCGGCCAGCAGTTCACGAAGATCGTCCGGATCCCGTCGAGGCGCGGGCTGCGGTGCAACGGCTTCGGCGAAAGTGACGCGTACACGATCGCGGCGACGCCCTGCCCGACCAGGCTCGCCACGGCGTCGTCACCCTGTCCCGGGTCGTCGGTGGTGTCGACGACCATGCACACGTACCCGGCCGGCTGGACGACCTGTTGCAGGCCGAGCACGATCAGACCCGCATACGGCTGGGAGACGATGCCGCTCGTCACGACGCCGACCGTGAACGACTTGTTCGACCGCAGCAGCTGCGCGGCCCGGTTCGGGACGAACTCGAGCTCGGCCGCAGCCTCGAGGACGCGCCGCCGGGTCTCCTCGGCCACCGCGACGTCACGACGGTCGTTGAGCACGAACGAGACCGTCGGCTGGGACACCCCCGCACGACGCGCGACGTCGGTCATCGTGACCCGTTTCGGCCGGCCGGCCGGCTGCTTCGCCATGGTCCCCCTCTGCGCTGCGCGGCCTCGTCGCCGCCGTCATTTTCCTATCACAGATCGACCCAATACGTATTGCGTCACACCGCACACCGCTGCTACGGTCCCGGGTCAATACGTATTGGGCGGCCTTGCCGGGCCGCCCGCGCGGTCAAGGAGGAACCCAGATGACAGGTACTCGTCCGCCCGGCGGCGCGCTCGCCCGCCGTACTCTGCTGAAGGCCGGAGCCGGTGGTCTCAGCCTGGCCGCACTGGCCGATCTGGCCGCCTGCGGCAAGGACGGCGGCAGCTCGCCGAAATCGCTGAAGATGCTGTACTTCGGTGAGCAGGCCGCGGCCACCCAGCTGCAGAACCGCCTGCAGCCGCAGATCGCCAAGCTCGACGCGAGCATCAAGTTCGAGATCTCGGCCATCAACGGCACCGACTGGAACGACTTCCTGGCGAAGGTGCTGACCCAGATCGCCGCCGGGACGCCGCCGGACATCATCAGCGTCGCCACCGAGGGCCTGCAACTGATGGCGTCCAAGGAGCTCGCGGTCCCGCTCGACGACTACGTCACCAAGGACCTCGACGCGCTGAAGGAGTACTTCGCCGACATCCACCCGGCCCTGGTCGAGTCGATGATGTACCAGGGCCACCTGTGGGAGCTCCCGGACAGCTTCAACGCCGGGAACATGTTCTACAGCACCGGCTTGTTCCAGCGCGCCGGCGTCGTACCGCCGAGCGAAAACTGGACCCTCGACGACTTCGAGGCGGCCGCGACCAAGATCGCGAAGTTCCAGGGCGTCAACGCCTTCGGCTGGGTGGTCCGGCTCTGGGGCAGCTGGACGTCGTTCATGTACGCCAACAACGCCAACCTGCTCGAGGAGGGCAAGTACGACGGCGGCGACTGGCTGTGGAGCAAGGCGTACGCCGGTGACGCGGCCGCCGCGGGCCGCAAGGGCGGCTGGAAGTGGGGCGCGCCGACCGCTAACTCCGAGGCCACCGTCGAGGCGCTGAACTACATGATCGAGCTGACCAGGAAGGGCCTGTCGCCGTCGCCCGACGTCGGCGGTGGCGGCACGCTGCAGGGCCTGTTCGCGTCGAACCGGATCGGGATGTCGATCGGCGGCGGCTTCTGGGCCGGCGGCCTGACCAACGCCGGGATGAAGAACGGCAGCTTCGACGTCACGATGTTCCCGAAGTGGAAGAGCCAGCGGCACCTGTTCGGCGCCGGCGGATACGCGATCTTCAAGTCGTCGAAGAAGAAGGACCTGGCCTGGGAGGTCCTGAAGCTACTGGTGAAGCCGGAAACGTTCGACCTGGTGTTCCCGGGCAACGTCACCACGCCCGGCCGCAAGTCCCTGGTGACGGCCGCGCGGTACGCGAAGACGGGCCCGAAGCACTGGTCGGTCTTCTACGACACGCTGACCAAGCACCCGGACACCGCCCCGATCCCGGCTCCGCCGTACTACAACGCGCTCGCGACCGCGCTCAACCAGCGCACCACCGAGGCGATCTCGTCCGGCAACGCCAAGGCGGCCCTCGACGGGTTGCAGTCCGACCTCGAGAAGGCTGCGGGGGCCGGCTGATGACTGCCGTCACCGCGGAGGTACGGCGGACGGCGGTGAAGCCGCGCAGCCACCCGAGCTCGCACGGGGAGACACGGTTCGGGTTCGCGATGATCGGGTTGTCGGTGCTGTTCGTCGCGGTCTTCACCGCGATCCCGATCGTCGCGTCGCTCGGCTTGTCGTTCTTCTCCTGGGATGTCATCTCGTCGCCGGAATTCGTCGGGCTGGAGAACTACCGGCGGCTGTTCACCGACGGCCCGGTGCTCAAGTCGTTCGGCGTGACGCTCGGCATGGCGCTCGCGATCGTCGTCCTGCAGCTGACCGTCGGGCTGGGGCTCGCGGTCCTGGTCAACCAGCGCCGGCTGATCTGGGCGCGGACGGTGTTCCGGACCGCGTTCTACCTCCCGCTGCTTGCGTCGACGGCGGCCGTGTCGATCTTCATGGGCTATCTGTTCGACTACAAGTTCGGCGTCGTGAACTACTACCTCGGCCTGCTCGGGATCCCGAACGTGCCATGGCTGACCAACGGTTTCGCGGCCGCGACCACGATCGTGCTGATCGCGGTGTGGCAGCAGGCCGGGTTCACGTTCGTGCTGTTCGTGGCCGCGCTGATGTCGGTGCCGGCCGATGTCCTGGAGGCGTCCCAGATCGACGGCGCCGGACCGTTGCGGACCTTGCTGCGGATCAAGATCCCGCTGATCAGCCCGACGATCCTGTTCGCCGCGGTGGTTGCCCTGATCAACGCGATGCAGCTGTTCGACCAGCCGTACATCATGACCAAGGGCGGCCCGGGATCGGCGACCACGACGGTCACGATCGCGATGTACCAGAAGGGCTTCCAGAACCTGCAGTTCGGCTACGGCTCCGCGATCGCGATCGTGCTGCTGGCCGCGATCCTGGTGATCACCGGGCTGCAGTTCCTCGCGGCACGAAAGCTGGTGTTCTACCAATGATCCACTCCACCACGACCCTCGCCCGGATCGGCCGCGTCACCGGCGCCGCGATCCTGGTGATCGCCGCGATGGTTGCCCTCGGCCCGTTGCTGTGGACGGTCACCACGTCGCTGCGGACACCGGCCGAGGCGTTCACCAACCCGCCGCAGTGGTTCTCGCTGCACCCGGACTTCTCCAACTACGGCGCGGTCTTCGACCGGATCCCGATCGGCCGGTTCTTCGTCAACAGCGTGGTCGTCACCGGGCTGATCGTGATCGGCCAGACCATCACCTGCACGCTGTCGGGGTACGCGTTCGCGATGGTCAGCTTCCCGGGGCGCTCGGTGATCTTCGGAATCTTCCTGGCCACGATGATGGTGCCGCTGCAGACGATCATCATCCCGGTGTTCGTGATCGTCCGGTACCTCGGCCTGTCCGACAGCCCGTTGTCGCTGGTGGTCTCGGCGCTCGGCAGCGCGTTCGGCACCTTCCTGATGCGGCAGTACTTCCTGCAGATGCCCCGCGAACTGGGCGAGGCCGCACGGATCGACGGCGCCGGGCACTTCCAGACCTTCCTGATGATCTACGCCAAGATGGCCGGCCCGGCGATCGCGACGCTCGCGATCCTGAACTTCTCCGGCTTCTGGGCGGAGTTCTACCGGCCGCTGATCTTCCTGCAGTCGCAGGACAGCTTCACGCTGCCGCTCGGCCTGGTCGGTCTGCAGGGCAATCTCGGCACCGGTTCGATCTCGGTCGTGCTGGCCGGTGTCGTGCTCGCGATCCTGCCGAGCGTCGTGCTGTTCGTCTTCGCCCAGAGGTACTTCATCGCAGGAATCACGGCAGGAGCTTCACGGTGACCCAGATCCAGTCCGCCCGATCGGCCGGCACGGTCGCGCATCTCCGTCCCGCGTTCCACGTCCGGCCGCCGCGCGGCTATCTCAATGACCCGAACGGGCCGATCGAGCTCGGCAACGACGTCCATCTGTACTTCCAGTCGCGGCCGGTGCTCGACCTGCAGGCCCCGGTCGAGTGGGGTCATGCGACGTCGACCGACTACGTCCGCTGGACGCTGCACCGGCCCGCGATGGCGCCCCGGCCGGGCGGTCCGGACACCGACGGCTGCTGGTCCGGCAACACGGTGCTCGACGACGGCCGGATCCGGGCCTTCTACTCGGGCCGGGTCGAGGAGCGCCCGTACCAGTCGGTCCTCACCGCGGTGTCCGACGACGGCGGCGCGTCGTTCGGGCCGCCGCGCCAGGTGGTGCCCGACCCGTCCGACGGCGCGATCATGTTCCGCGACCCGTTCGTCTGGCGGGAGGACGATTCGTGGTGGATGGCGGTCGGCGCCGGGTACGCCGGACGCGGCGCGAGCATCGCGTCGTACCGGTCGGACGATCTGGAGCACTGGACGGACGCCGGACCGCTCGCCGAACTGCCTCGCGGCGTCGTGGACGGCGAGGACACCGGCGCCGCGTGGGAATGTCCGCAGATGCTGACGATCGACGGCCGGCGGATCGCGGTGGTCTCCTCGTGGTCACCGGAGGGCGGTCCCGGCGAGGCGCTGTCGTTCGGCGTCGACGGGCCGCCGGCTCCACAGCGGGTCGATCACGGGACGAACTTCTACGCCGCGTCGGCCTTGCGTGACAGCCGGTTCGGCCCGCTGTTGTTCGGCTGGCTGACCGAGGGGCGCGACCGCCCCGGGTGGAACGACGACTGGGCGGGGGTCATCTCGCTGCCCCGCGTCGTCTGGCTCGGGGCCGATTCGTCACTCCGGAGCGCCCCGGTTCCGACGGTCGACACCCTGCGGACGGGGCCTGGCGTGCCCGCCGACGGTTGTACGACGGGGCCGCAGTGCGAGATCGCCGTACCGGAAGGGCCGGGGCGGGTCGTGATCCACTTCAGCGACCAGGAGCGTGTGGTGATCGAGCTCGACACCGACACGCTGACGGTCGACCGCTCCCAGGCCGGCCTCGGCCCGCACAGCCACCGCGACAGTATGAGGGTCAGCGACGCCTTCGACCCGGCCTCGGGCCGGCCGGCGGCGCGGATCTTCCTCGACGGGTCGGTGCTCGAAATCTTCACCAGCGCGGGCCGCGTCCTGAGTACGCGGGTCTACCCGACGTCGCCGCCGGTCTGGCGGGTCGAGGCGCCGGCGACGGCCCGCTTCTGGACGCTCGACAGCTGACAACGACTGATGCCGCGCCGGTTCGACCGGCGCGGCACCAGGTGGGTGTGACTACTCGCCGACCAGTTGTTCGTAGTGCGTGGTCAGCGACACGTGCGTGACGCCGTTGAAGGTGGCTGGGATCTTGCCGTACTTGGTGATCGCGGTCGCGGTGCCGTTCGCCTTGCTCATCGCGTACTGGTCGGCGGTCTGGGTGTCGTGGTCGGCGAACACGAGCAGCGTGCCGCCGCGGGTGCCGCAGCCCTGCGCGACGATGGACTCGTACTGCGCGAAGCCGGTGGAGCGGATCAGCTTCATGACCGGCTTGGCGCCCGCCGCGACCGGGATGTGCGCGGTCCACAGCGCGCCGGTGGTCGTGGTCATCAGCAGCGTGTCGTACGTCGCGGTCTCGCTGATCACCGTCATCGCCTTGAAGCCGCGGAAGCCCGGGATCGGGCCGAGGGCCTTGAATCCGGCGCCGACGATGGCGTAGCGGTACAGGCTGTTGTTGGTGTTCAGGCCGTACAGGTACGCGTGCCGCGGCTGGGCGACGCTGTAGTTGGAGGTCGCGATCGACTTGAAGCTGGTCCAGCCCGACCCGACCTTCTTGAAGGTCGGCACCGGCGGCTTCTCCTCGTCGGTCGGCAGGTACGTCGTGTGCCGGTAGAGGTTCCCGCCCTGCAGCAGCAGACCGTAGTAGTAGAACTGGGTCTGCGTGGCGTTGGTCGCGAAGTACCAGGTCGCGTCCGCGCGGGTGCCGACGAACGCGAACGGCTCGAAGATGTCGGCCTGCGGCAGCGTGGGCGGCCTGGACGGCGTCGCGTCGATCTCCTGCATGGTGCCCGCCGCGGTGGGCACGCCGACCGCGCTGACGCACGGCGTGGCGGCGACCGCGGCCTTCGCGGACAGCGGCCGGGCGGTTCGTTCCGAGAAGTACGGCTTCGGGTCGGCCTGGCCGCTCGCTGCGGCCGGGGCGGATGCGGCCGCGGCCGCGAGCAGGCCCGCGCCGGCCAACGAGAGCGCAAAGCGCTGCAGTTTCATAGGAGTTCCCCCTCCAGTGTCATCTCGAAGAGCTCGAGATCGGCCGACTATAGCCGAGCCCAAGGCCCTTTGAATACAGGGTTGCAGCAAGCTGCACGGCCTCAGACCCGGCGCACTCCGGCCGCGGACGACGGACCGGCGTTGTGTACGGCGATGGCGTGGATGTTCTCCAGGGTGCCGGTGTACCCGGCGACCACGGTCGCGGTGATGGTCCCCGAAATGCCCGCCCCTTCGGGCAGCAACGCCGTACCGCATTGGACGGTGCCGGCCTCAGCCGTTGCCGGCAGCACCGACCCGGACGGTCCCCGTCTCCTGTCGGCAGTCGCGCACACAACAGATCACAGAGTAATCAACCAACTACCCGATGTCATCGCTATCCGTTGCCAACGGCCACTTCATTCCCGTGGTTCGACGCGCAGCGTGGTGGCTCTCGCCGCGGCGTTCGTGATCGCGCGGCTGGGCGATCCGTTGCCGTACTTGGCGAAATAGGCCGCGTCGATCCGGTCGTCGGCCGTGTCGTCCGGCACGTAAGTGACCTCCCTGGTCGTCCCGTCCCACGCGATCGCACCTTCGTGATGCCGGACGACCCCCTTGTACCAGCCACCCTCGGCGCCGCGCACCGATCGCACGTACAGCTTTCGGTCGACGACGACGTGCCACACGATCGTCAGCGTGCGCAGCGATCCGTCCAGGCGACGCCCGGCGACGCGGATCTCGCCGAGCCGGTCCAGGGTGTTCAACTCGTCAGCAGTCCAAGTACTCACGTTTCCGCCTCCACTGTGCGGGTCAGGCCTCGGGGATCGGGCGGCCGAAGGCGGTCAGGGTGATGTCGTCGGGCTCGGGGCCGCCGCGTTTGCCGGTTTCGAGGGTGTCGAGGGTGGCGAGTTCGCCGGGCGTGAGTTCGAAGTCGAAGGCGTCGAGGTTCTCGGCGATTCTCGCGGGCCTGGTCGACTTGGGGATGACCGAGCGGCCCTGCTGGAGGCCCCACCGGAGCATGACCTGGGCCGATGACTTGCGGTGGGCGGCGGCGATGCTGCCGATGACGGGATCTTCGAGGGCGCTGGCGTGGCCGCTGTCGCGGTAGAAGGTGATGCCGCCGATCGGCGACCAGGCCTGGTTGAGGATGCCGTGGTCGCGGTCGAACGCCTGAACCTCGCGCTGCTGGAAGTACGGGTGGATCTCCAACTGATTCATCGCCGGGACCACGGTGGTCGCGTCGAGGAGCGCGCGGAGGTGGTCGACCATGAAGTTGCTGACGCCGATCGCGCGGACCTTGCCGTCGGCAAGGAGCTTCTCCAGGGCACGGTACGCCTCTAGCGTCCGGCCGAAATCGCTCGGCAGCGCCTGGTGGAGGATCAGCAGGTCGATCTGCTCGACGCCGAGCTTGCCCGCGCTCTTGGCGAACCCGTGCACCTCGCGCTCGTTGCCGTACGCCGCGGCGGTGTCGATATGGCGGTAGCCGAGATCGAGAGCGGCCGCGACGGCGGCACGGGTCTCGTCGGGCGGCGTCTGGAACACGCCGAGGCCGAGCGCGGGCATCTGGACACCGTTGTTGAGCGTCAGGGTCTGCATCAAAGAGTCCTTCGGAGGGGCTCGCGTACGGTCCAACTGGCGAGGAGGTTCAGTGCCTCCTCGGCAGGCGAGTCGGGGGGTGCGGTGTAGATGTTGACGCGCTGGCCGGGATCGCCGGCGAGCTCGAACGCTTCGTAGTCGAGCTCGATGTCGCCGACGACCGGGTGGTGGAAGCGTTTGCGGCCGGTGCGGTGGTAGCGGACGTCATGGGCGGCCCAGCGGCGGCGGAAGTCCTCGCTGCGGGTGGACAGCTCGCCCACGAGGTCGGAGAGATCCTTGTCGTAGGGATCGCTTCCGGCCGCGGCCCGCAGGAACGCTACACAGTCGTTGGCTGCCTTGTCGTAGTCGACGAAGAACTCTGTCGCACTGGGGTCCAGGAAGCAGAAGCGGGCGCTGTTGGGCGGCCTGTGAGGCCCAGCCTGGTCGTACAGCGGGCTGTACAGGGCTCGGCCCAGGTCGTTGGCGGCGAGCACGTCGAAGCGACTGTTGCGCAGATACGCCGGCATCGGCATCTGGTCGAGAATGCGCTGGACGACCGGACGCACACGCTTCTTCCCCGGCGTACGGCGCGGTGCGTGAGTCGCGGGTGTGGCCGCCGTACGGACCAGGCGGTAGAGGTAGTCGCGCTCGGCCTCGTCGAGCTGCAGCGCGTGCACGAGCCCGTCGAGGACGCTCTCCGAGACGCTGCCGGCACTTCCGCGCTCCAGGCGGGTGTAGTACTCGACGCTGATCCCGGCAAGCAGGGCGACCTCTTCGCGCCGGAGGCCGGCTACCCGCCGGTTCGCGCCGTACACGGGTAGACCGGCCTGATCGGGGGTGAGCCTTGCCCGACGGGTGGTGAGAAACTCCCGCAGGTCGTTGTTGACGGCCATACCTTCACGCTACGTCGTCGCCACGCACCTACCAGACCCTGTCAGTACCCCTCTGACCAGGTGAGCGTGACGGGCGCCGCGGATCATCGCGAAGCTGGTCGCGGAGTCGAAGTACGACGTCGCTCAGCACGGCGGCCGCTCGGGCAGCCACCTGATCACGCGTCCACGGCACGTCGAACCTCCCGCGGCCGGGTCGTACGTTTCTCGATCGACTTCCGGCCGGCCTGCTCTGCCGTCAGCGGTACGACGCGCTGCACGAAAACACCTGGCAGGTGAATCGCGTCAGGGGCAAGCTCGCCGACCTCGACGACCTGCTCGGCCTCGACGATCGTCAGCCGGCCGGCCATCGCCGCGACCGGGTTGAAGTTGCGGGCCGAAGCGTGGAACACGCAGTTGCCGGCCCGGTCGGCGACTGCCGCGCGGACCAGGGCGACGTCGGTGACGATCGCCTCCTCGAGCACCATGTCCCGGCCCTGGATCGTCCGCACCTCCTTGGCCGGTGAGGCGACCGCGACGGTGCCGTCCGGCGCGTACCGCCACGGCAGCCCGCCCTCGGAGACCAGCGTGCCGACGCCGGTCGGGGTGAAGAACGCGCCGATCCCGGCGCCACCCGCGCGCAGCCGCTCGGCGAGCGTGCCCTGCGGTGTGAGTTCGACGGTCAGCTCGCCCGCGAGGTACTGCCGGGCGAACTCCTTGTTCTCCCCCACGTACGACGCGATCACCCGGCTGATCCGCCGGCGTTCGAGCAGCAGGCCGAGTCCGGCACCGTCGACCCCGCAGTTGTTCGACACCACGGTCAGATCACCGGCGCCCTGCTCCAGCAGCGCCTCGATCAGGAACCACGGGATCCCGGCCAGCCCGAACCCGCCGACCGCGACACTCGAACCGTCCGGGATGTCCGCGACCGCCTGCGCCGGGGTGGCGACGACCTTGTCGAGGCTCACGAGCCGTCCTCCGGGAGATAGGCGATGACGGCCGGCGTCACCGCGTCGGCCCGTTCGGCCTCCATCGGCGCGTCCGGGCGGCTGACCGCGCACGCGAGCTTCACCGGACGGCCTCGAAGATCGCGGCGATGCCCTGACCACCGCCGATGCAGAGGGTCTCCAGGGCGTACCGGCCGTCGCGCCGGTGGAGTTCGCGGGACAGGGTGGCCAGGATCCGCGCGCCGGTGGCACCGACGGGGTGGCCGAGGGAGATCCCGGAGCCGTTCGGGTTCAGGCGCTCGTCGAGCGGGTCGACCTTCCACTCGCGCAGGCAGGCGAGGACCTGGGACGCGAACGCCTCGTTGAGCTCGATCAGGTCCAGGTCGTCGAGGGTGAGGTCGGCGCGCGCGAGGGCCGCGGCGGTGGCCGGCACCGGACCGATCCCCATCACCTCAGGCCCCACACCAGCGACCGCCCACGAGCGCAGTGCCACGAGCGGGCGAAGGCCGCGGCGCTCAGCCTCCTTTCGGGTGGTGACGACGCAGACGGCGGCGCCGTCGTTCTGCCCGCTGGCGTTGCCCGCGGTGACGGTCGCGCCGGGGTCTTGTGCGAGCATGACCGGCCGAAGCGCGGCGAGGCCCTCGAGCGAAGTGTCGGGACGCGGGTGCTCGTCGGCGGTGACGAGCGTGCTCGTACCGCGCCGGCCAGGAACCTCCACCGGCACCACCTCGTCGGCGAACCGGCCTTCGGCCTGCGCGGCGACGGCGCGCTGGTGGGACCGCAGCGCGACCGCATCCTGCTCCGCACGGGAGATGCCGTAATCGCGGCGGACGTTCTCGGCCGTCTCCAGCATCCCGCCCGGCACCGGATGAAACTTGCCGCCGGCCGTTTCCCTGGCCCGAATCAGGCGGTCGCTCAGCTCCACACTGCCGCGGACGCCGGTCCGCAGACCGAGCGCGTAGTGCTCGACCTGCGACATCGACTCGGTGCCGCCGGCAACAACCAGCCGAGCCGCCCCGGTGGCGACCATGCCTGCCGCGTACAGCACGGCCTGCAGGCCCGATCCGCAGCGGCGGTCGACCTGCACCCCGGGTACGCCGACGCCGAGGCCCGCGTCGAGGGCGGCGATCCGCCCGATCGCCGGCGCCTCGCCGTTCGGGTAGCACTGGCCGAGCACGACGTCGTCGACATCACCTTCGCCCAGACCGGTCCGGCGGACGAGTTCGGTGAGAGCGGCCGTGGCGAGGTCGGCGGCCGACAGCGCGGCCAGCGCACCGCCGAAGCGGCCCACCGGGGTACGGATCGGTTCGCAGATCACCACATCGCTCATGCCCTCGACGGTAGGCCGCCAGGACCGATATGGAGAAATACTCATTTACGCTCGACTGAGACTCTGCCAGTATCAATCACGTGGAGCTCCGTCACCTGCGGTACTTCGTCGCCGTCGCCGAGGAACGGCACTTCGGGCGCGCCGCCGCCCGGCTGCACATGGCCCAGCCGCCGTTGTCGCAGCAGATCCGCCGGCTGGAGAGCGAGCTCGGCCTGCAGTTGTTCCGGCGTACGACGCGACGCGTCGAGCTCACACCCGCCGGCGAGTCGTACCTGGTCCGGGCCCGGCAGATCATCGCGGCGGTGTCGTCCGCGGCAGGTGAAGCCCAGCGGGTCGCGGCGGGGCTCCAAGGGCGGCTCGTGATCGGCTGCGTGGGCTCGGCGACGTACAGCCTGCTGCCGCATCTGGTGCGGACGTTGCGCGAGGAGCTGCCCGACGTGGAGGTCGCCGTCCAGGGCGAGATGCTCGCCCCCGAACAGGCCCAGGCGCTCGCGGACGGGCGGATCGACCTCGGGCTGCTACGGCCGCCGGTGGAGGACGAGTCGCTGCGGGTCGACGTACTGCGCTCCGATCCGCTGATCGTCGCCGTACCCGACGGCCATCGGCTGGCCGGTAGACGCCGCGTGCGGCTGGAGGAGCTGGCCGACGAGGACTTCGTGATCCACGCGGGCGCCGGGCGATCGGTGATGCACGACACCGTGCTCGCACGCTGCCGGGCGGCCGGGTTCGAGCCGCGGGTACGGCACGAGGTGGCGGAGACGTCAACGTTGGTGACCTTCGTCGCGGCCGGGCTGGGGATCGCGATCGTGCCCGCGCCCGTTGCCGAGCTGAAGGTTCCCGGGGTCGCCTACCGCGCGCTCAGCGGCTCGGCGACCGTCGAGCTGGCGGCCGCCACCCGAGCCGACGACGCAGCACCACACCTCGAGCGCGCACTGACGGTCCTCACAGGACTGGTTCAGTAGGTACGGCTTTCGTCGTCCTGCGAGCGTCGCTACGTCGCCGCAAGGGTCAGTTCGACCTCGTTGCGGTGGAGGGTTAGTTGGCCGCCGGCGGCTTCGGCGCAGCGGCGGGCGATGTCCAGGCCCAGGCCGGTGGAGCCTCGGTCGCTGCGGCCGCGTTCGCCGGCGCCGAGGGGGATGCCGGGGCCGTTGTCGGCGACGACGATGCGTACGACGCCGGCCGCCCGGGTCAGAGTGATCCGCGCGGGCGTGCCGTCGGGGGTGTGGGCGACGACGTTCTCCACCAGGGCGTCGAGTGCCGCGCCGAGGTCCTCGGCGGAGGAGCGCACGGTCGCGGGCGTGTCCGGCAGGTCCAGCGCCAGCTCGCGGCCCTGGTCCTCGAACAGCGGCTCCCAGAATGCGGCCCGCTGACGCGTCACCTCGACCGCGTCCGAGTGCGGCACGCGTCCTTCGCGTTGCGGTCGGCGGGCGGCGCTGATCACCGCGGTCAGCGTCCGTTCGAGACTGTTCACCTGGGTGTTCAGCTCCTCGGCGCTCTCCCGGTCCGGTAGCGCCTCGACCTGCAGGCGAAGCGCGGTCAGCGGCGTACGGAGCCGGTGCGACAGGTCCGCGACCGCCTCGCGTTCGACCGCGATCACCTCGTCGATCCGGTCCGCGAGTCCGTTCAGCGCGGCGCCGACCTTCGCCACCTCGGCGGGTCCGGTCGTCGGGGCCCGGGCGTCCATGTCACCGCGGGCCAGGCGTTCCGCCGTACTCGCGGTCTCCTCCAGCGGACGCGCGAGCCGGCGCGACACCAGCTCGGCGCCGGCGATGCTGAGCAGCAGTACGAGCAGGCTGCCGCCGATGAGGAACAGGACGCGCGGCACCAGGCCGTCGTACAACTCCTCGGCGGTCAGGAAGACACAGACCGAGGCGGGCCCGGCCGGCGTACCGACGCCGACGTCCACCGCGAGACCGCCGTCGACGTCGCGGTAGTCCGCGTCGCCGAGCTTCGGCGGCCCCTTGCCGTCGTCGCCGTCCGGGTCGTCGCCGTACCCGGCCGGAACCTCCTTCGGAGTCGGCACCCCGCCGGGCGGCGGCTCGCCCAGCGTCGTACCGTCCGGCATCCGCACCGAGATCCGCCCCGGCTTGTCCGCCAGACCGTTGATGTACGCCGTGATGTCGTCGTTCGTGCGGCCCTTCTCGCCGACGTAGTACGCGACGCTCTCGGCCAGGTACCGCGCCTTGTCCTTGGACTCGTTGGCCGTCGTACTGCGGAGCAGGACCACCAGCGGTACGGCGAACGCGAGCACGACCAGCGTGGTCATGCCGACCGAGAGCAGCAGGATGCGGCGGCGCATGCTCACCCGTCCGCCGCGAGCTTGATACCGACACCGCGCACGCTGTGGATGAACCGTGGAGCGGCGGCCGTCTCGCCCAGCTTCCGCCGTAGCCACGAAAGGTGTACGTCGACGGTCCGGTCGCCGCCGCCCCACGGCAGCCCCCAGACCTCCGCGAGCAGCTCCCGCTTGGTCACCACGGCCCCGGGCCGTCGCGACAACGCCAGCAGCAGGTCGAACTCCTTCCGGGTCAGATCCACCGCGGCGCCGTCCACGGTCACCTCACGGCTGCGCGGATCGATCCGCAGTCCGCCGATCTCGACCGTCGTCTCGCCTTGCTGGTCGTGCCCGAGCCGACGCAGGACGGCGCGGATCCGGGCATCCATCTGCGCCGCGCTGAACGGTTTGATCACGTAGTCGTCCGCGCCCGCGTCCAGCAGCCGTACGACGCTCGCATCGTCGTCGCGCGCCGTCGCCACGATCACTGGTACGTCGCTGACCGCGCGCACCATCGCGAGCACGTCGCGCCCGTCGAGATCGGGAAGCCCGAGGTCGAGCAACAGCACCTCCGGCCGCTCGCGCGCGACCGCGGCGACCCCGTCCGCGCCGGCCGCCACCGCCGACACGACATGGCCGGCCGCCGTGAGGGACTTCCCCAACGACGCCCGGATCGCATCGTCGTCCTCGACCAGCAGCACCCGCGCCATGCCACCGAGCGTATCCTCCGCCCGCTCAAGGCAACCTCAAGCCGGAATCAAGCGGACGCCCACCACTCACCAACCTCCGGCCCGGCCGCTCGGCCACGCCTGACGGCGCACTGAGCGCGGCCCAGACGTGGGGTTACTGAGTGGTGGAGATCCGGGGCGGCTTCAGTCCGGTGGAGCGCAGCTCCAGGCCGGCGAGCCGCGCGATCACGTCCGCGTCGCCGTCGCGCCAGGCGGCGACCGGGTCGTCGGAGATCTTCGCGAGCTTGTGCATCGGCTGGTTCGCCATCGCCCGGAGCGCGAACAGGTCCAGATCCGCCGCGCTGTCGATGAACCGCTGCGCCGCACCGGCCCGCCGCGCGAACCGGATCCGCCGCGGCACCCAGATCAGCACGGCGAACAGCACCGGCAAGCCGATCGTCACCGCCGCGAGCACGTACGCGAGTTGCTCCACCGCGTGCGCCTGGTCCCGCCCCGCCTGCGCCAGCTTCCCCGCGGCCCCGGCGGCGCCGTCGATCGGCGACCGCAACTGGTCCCCCACCGCCGGCACCTTCCCGATCGGCTCGGACAACCGCCGCAGATCCCCCGCCAGCCCGTCCCCCGCCTCGGCCGCCTTCCGCCCCGGCGCCCCCAACGCGTCGGTCACCTGGAAAACGACCTGCCCCAGCTGCACACAAACCCACACCCACGCCACCAGCATCACATCGCCGACCACCTGCCCGAAACGCTTCGCCCCGGTGTCGGCATAGAGCTTCATGGGCGGCCTTCCGTGGGCTACAGGTTGCTACGCAGGTTCCAGAGGAGCGGATAGTAGCGGAGGTCGAGGCGGCTGCGAAGGTAGGTGGCGCCAGAGGATCCGCCGGTGCCCGGTTTGGTGCCGATCATGCGTTCGACCATGACGACGTGGCGGGCGCGCCAGGCGGCGGCCAGTTCGTCGTGCTGGACGAGGGCCTCGGCGAGTTCCCAGACGGCGGCGTAGTGGGAGCGGTCGCCGGCGACCTTGCGGAGAGCGTCGCGGACGGCGTCCTCGGAGCCGGTGTCGAAGCCCGCCTTCCGGAGCACCTCGAGGTACGCGTCCCACAGTGTCGGCTCCTCCAGCCGACGCCGCAGGCGGTCCTTCTCGGCGTCGCTCAGACCGCGGAACCGGCGGACGAACGACGGGTCCTTCGCGCCGGACAGGAACTCGACCTCGCGGAACTGCACCGACTGGAACCCGGACGCCGGCGACAAACGGTGCCGGAACTCGCCGAAGTCCTGCGGCGTCATCGTCTCCAGGATGTCCACCTGCTGCGTCAGGACCCGCTCGATCGTGTGCACCCGCCGCAGCAGGTGCTCGGCCAGCCACAGCTCGCCGGCGAGCATCGCGTCCCGGGACGCGGTCAGCTCGTGCAGGACCTGCTTGAACCACAGCTCGTACACCTGGTGGATCGTGATGAACAGCAGCTCGTCGTGGGCCGGCGGGTCGGACTCCAGCCGCTGCTGGTCGAGCAGCTCGGCGAGCCGCAGGTAGCTGCCGTACGTCAGCCGCCCGCCTTCCTCACCGAAATTCACGTCGACCCCGCCCCACTGCCCCGCCACGCCGTCACCAGTGCTCATGACACGGAGACTAACCGACCACTTCGTGACTGGTCAGTGATTCGTTCGTTGGACCTTGGGTACGCCGAGTTGAGGAGCCGCATGTCCGCCACGGTCGAGACACCGATCGTCCCGGGGCCCGTCCAGGGTCCCACCAGGGAAGAGCCGCTGATCGAGGCGTTGCTGCTCGACGACTACCGGTCGCTGGTCCACCTCGCCTACCTGATCCTCCCGCCTTCGATCAGCCGGGCGAGGCGGGTGGCGGCGGCGCACGCCGTGGTCCAGCGGGCGCTCCCGGCGGGCCTCGCGCTGCCGGCCGATCTCGCGCTGCCGTCGAGCCTCACCGTGCCGCCGGACGTCCGGCTGCCGGCGACCAGGCACCGCGAGTTCATGCGCCGCCGGGTGATCGAGGAGGCGACCCGGCAGGCGGAGCGGCGCTCGTTCCCGGCGCGGCTCGGCGGCGTCCTCGCACCGTCCGACAAGCTCGGCTTCGACCCCTGCACCACGCGTCCCGACCGCACCGCCCACTCCCGCCGCCGCGCCCGCGGCCGCCGGGTGACGATCACGTTCACGCTTGTCCTCACCACCGCGATCGTCGCGGCGCTCCTGATGTCTTGACGTAGCGTCGCGACCCACCTACCTTCGGTCACACCGCTGCGCCGATTCCTTCCCCGCCCCACCACCCCAGTCGCTTCCTACCGCCCCAGGGAGATCTGTGATGTCCGTTGGAATCGTTTCCAGCCTGTCCCTGCTGATCGCTCTCGGCGCGCCGCCACCGGCGCCGGCTGAAACCCCACTGGTGACCATGACCACCCAGGCAACGATCTGCAACAAGTACTGCGATGCGCGCGACCC
This sequence comes from Kribbella sp. NPDC051936, assembly GCF_040680955.1. NCBI lineage: Bacteria > Bacillati > Actinomycetota > Actinomycetes > Propionibacteriales > Kribbellaceae > Kribbella > Kribbella sp. NPDC051936. The sequence continues at coordinate 64,974 of NZ_JBFAXS010000015.1, forward strand.
CGCGCTCGCGCCCGGCGACCGCGCCCCGGTCTCGACCACGCTCTTCGGCCGCACGATCACCCTGCACTTCGACGACAGCGACGCGATGGGCTGGGCCTCGATCGAGAACGGCAATCCGGGTGACGAGGTCTGGCTGGACCGCTCGATGGACGGCGGCCGCACCTGGTCCGGCGGGAGCCGCCTCGGCAACACCGCGATCCCCAGCGGGCAACGCGGCTGGCGCACGCAGATGTACAACGTCGACGACTGGAACAACCTCGGCGTCGGGGCCCTGCGCGCCTGCGGCAAGGCCGGCGACCGCGCCGACGTCGCCTGCACGCCCTGGGCCCGGACGACCTGGAACGCCTGGGACCGTCGTACGGCGGCCGCGACCGCGCTGATGCAGAACTACAACCTGTCCAGCGGACTGTTCGACACCACGGGCTGGTGGAACTCCGCGAACGCCCTCAACGCCCTGATCGACAACGCCCGGATCAGCGGGATGCCGAGCTACAAGTACGCGATCGGCAAGACGTACGACCTGAACCACGGCCAGTTCGAGGGCCAGTTCCGCAACGACTACATCGACGACACCGGGTGGTGGGGTCTCGCGTGGGTCGCGGCGTACGACCTCACCGGCGAGGCGCGGTATCTGCAGACGGCCCGCGTGGATGCCGACCACATGGCGGCGTACTGGGACGGCACCTGCGGCGGCGGTGTCTGGTGGAGCGAGGCGAAGACGTACAAGAACGCGATCACCAACTCGCTCTACATCCAGCTGAACGCGCAGCTGCACACCCGGATCGCCGGCGACACGACGTACCTGCAACGCGCGCAGGCCGGGTGGACCTGGTTCCAGCAGACCGGGATGATCAACGCCTCACACCTGGTCAACGACGGTATCGACCTGTCCACCTGCAAGAACAACGGCGACACCGCGTGGACGTACAACCAGGGTGTGCTGATCGGCGCGCTCACCGAGTTGTCGAAGGCAACGAACAACTCGGCGTACCTGACGTCCGCGCGCCAACTCGCCGACGCGGCCACCACCGCCGCCGCGCTGCACACCGCCGACGGCATCCTCCGCGAGCCGTGCGAGAACGGCGACTGCGGCGGCGACGGCCCGTCGTTCAAGGGCGCGCACGCCCGCGGCCTCGGCAAGCTGAACGCCGCGCTGCCGGACCACCCGTACACGTCCTACCTGCAACGCCAGGCCGACCGCGCGTTCGCGGCCGACCGGACCCCGATGGACCAGTACGGCCTGCGCTGGTACGGCCCGGTCGACAAACTCGACGCAGCCCGCCAGCAGTCGGCGCTCGACCTGCTCAACGCGGCACCATGACCTCGGGCGACGCCGGAAATGCCATGATGACCGCATGGAGCTGAAGATGTCGGCGTCGTACGACGCCACCCCTGAGGAAGTGTTCGCGATCGTGACGGACACCGCCTTCCGTGAGCAGGCCTGCGAGAAGACGAAGGCGCTGTCGTACGACGTGCAGGTCAGCACGTCGGGCGCCGACACCGTCGTCCGGGTCTCCCGGGAGATGGCGGCCACCGACATCCCGGACATGGCCCGGAAGTTCGTCGGCGAGACGCTGACCGTCGTGCAGACCGAGACCTGGCACGCGGCGGCCGCCGACGGCACGCGGACCGCCGACGTGTCCGGCGTGATCTCGAACACCCCGGTGACCCTCAAAGGAACGGCCCGGATCGCCACGGAGGGCGCGCAGACCGTCCAGTCGATCGACCTCGACATCAAGGTCGCGATCCCGCTGATCGGCAAGAAGCTCGAGCCGTTCGTCGTCGACGCGATCCGCTCCGGCCTGCAGAAGGAGCACGACCTCGGCCACGAGTGGAGTGGGAAGTAGACCGTGTCGTTGCGCTGACCGCGTCGCCTCCGGTGGCAACCTGAGAGGAAGTGTTGTCCCGGAGGTGACCGTTCCGATGCGAAGCACCCTGCGAAAGAAGCGGGATCGGACCCCGCCCGCGACCGGCGCCGACCAGTACTGCGCGTTCTGCGCCGCCGTGATGCCGTTCGAGCGGATCGACCCCTCGGACTACCTGGTCGACGAACCCGACGAGTGGATCTGCGTCAAGTGCGGCTCGGCCCTCCTGGTCGACCCACCCACCCAGCCACTCCACCGAACCGCCTGACCGCCGCGCCCAGCTAGCAGGTTGTTTCACCGCCGGCCCACTGCAACCCGCCAGCGGTCACACAACCCGCTATCTGGCCGACGTCGCGTCGGCGGCGGCCAGACCGGCCCGCATCGCCGCACGGACCTCGGCCGGCCACGCGCCGGTGTTGGTGAGCGGGATGTCGGTGATGAACCGGCGCTCGGCCTCGGGAATGCTCGCCGCGACCAGCCCCGGCTCGTCCAGGACCGCTGCGTACAGCCGCGGCCCGTCCGCGCTGAACAGGGCCGCCGCCACGAGACGCCCGTCCGCGGTGCGCATGATGTTGTCCGGGTTGTCGTCGAGGCTCGGCGCGAACCACGGCAGCTCCCGCGCCGCGCGCTCGTGCACCCGGCGTACGGCGTCCGTGAGCTCGGCGACCGCCGGCTCGCGCGCGGCCAATGCCCGGTGGAACCCGGCGGCCTCGTCCGCGTCGAGCGGATCGAGCCACTCCAGGAACTGCAGATCCCCGCCGCCTGCCAGCCGCCGATGGCCGAAGACCCGCGGAAGCTGACGGGTGTGCGCCGCCTCGCGATACAGCGCGATTGTGTAGGGCCCCGCCGGATCGAACGGACTGATCCGCGCCGCGGCCCGGCCGTCCGGCGCCCGCAACGCGACCGCCCAGTCCCCTGCACCGCAAGGCGTCCACCCGGACTCCCGCAGCACCCGCTCGACGTCGCGATGGTCAGCGTCCAGGTCGATCAGGTCCCCGTACGCGCCGCCCGTCATGCCGCTGAGCATAAGCAGCGACTCGCAGCCCTCGCCGCCGAATTACAGCGGCGGCCCGAAGGCACACACGACCGGCTTGGCGTGAGCGGGATCGAGCGCGTTGGCAACCAGTTGGGCCACGGTCGGGTCGAAAGTCAGGCCGACGTGACCGACCGTGTCCAGCGGGCAAGTGTCCTGGACGTACTGGTTCGTCACACCGGGCCCGCGGATGAACGACGTCTCGTGCGGCGTCACCAAGGCGTCGAAGCGCGAGGCGATCATCGTGTACTTCACACCAGGCTGCGCGATCGGGCCCTGCGTCAGCTTCGCGACCGCCGACCCGCCGACGATCAACTCGTCACAGGCCGGGCAACCGAACTGCCGCAGTACCTGGTCGACCAGCGGCCGGAGCCCCAGGTAGTCGCCCACGCTGACCAGCCCGCCGAACGTCGTACCGTGCGTGGGCGGCGCCAGCGCGACCACCTTGCCCACCTGGCCGGCGTACCCGCGGACCTTCGGGCCGTAGACCGACTGGAAGCCGCCCTCGCTGTGCCCGACGATGTCGACCCTCGCGGCACCGGTCGCCTGACGGACCCGCTGGACGAACGCGGCGACCTCGTGGGACGACTGCTCGATCGAGACCGTGCAGCAGGACGAGCGGGTTCGGATGCGCGGCTGACGGCTGGCAGGTCCAGTCGTCGAACCCGGCCGACGTGGCCGCGCCGGCAGGTGCGCTCAGCGTGGCGATGAGCAGAGACGCGGCAAGCAGGACCGTGGCGGTCCGGCGGAGGCGGTGACGCATGACAACTCCCCGTATGGTGTCGTTCGGTGATCAGTAGATCACGGGTAGTTCGCCGAGCGACGCGAGCGGCTGCTGGACGCGGCGCTCAAGCTGTTCGCCGACCACGGGTACCTCGGGACGTCGATCGAGCAGATCTGCAGCACGGCGCACATCGGGACGAAGAGCTTCTACGAGCTGTTCGCCAGCCGCGAGGAGTGCTATCTCGCGCTGCTCCGGCGGACCTCCGAACGCCTCGAGGAGCTCATGACCGGCGCCGCCGCGCAGGCGACCGGCAACGAGCGGCAGGAGGCGCCGCGGCTGCTCACGACATTCGTGCACGCCCTGGTCGACGACCCGCGGATCACCAAGGTCACCTTCGGCATGGCTTCCGGCATCTCGGCGTCGGTCGAGCGGCAGCGGCGCGCCAACCGCCGCTGGGCGGCGGGCTTCCTCGTCCAGCTCTGGGACCGGTACGACGAGCTCTGGGACCGGTACGACGGGCCGCAGCCCGACGACCAGCGCGCCGTCCGGCACGCTGTCGCGATCGGCCTGATCGGCGGCATGTTCGACCTGATCTCGGACTGGCTGCTGGACGCCGACCTCAGCGCCCCGCGGCAGATCGAGGCGCTGATCGACGACCTGACCACGTTCTACATCACCGTCCGGCGGGGTCTCGCCGACTAGTCGAACACGAGCGTGCGGAGGGCGACATGCCCTTCCTCGTCGATGACGTAGTGGGCGTGGCCCTCGTGGTCGACCGCGACGCCCTCGACGCGGCGGACGTCGCCGAAGTGGTGGATCACCTTGCTCCCGACAACCCCGCCGCCGGGCGGCAGCTCGAACCGCACGTGTTCCGACGCCGCGAGGGCTCCTTCCGGGTGGTCGGCGAGCACGGTGGCGGACTTGCCGGAGGCGTCGAGATCGCCGATCACCGCGTCGAACCGGTCCTCGCCGTGCGTGTCGAGACCGCGCAGCCCGGCCGGTGCGTCGACACCGCCGACGTCGCCGAGGATCCAGACGTCGCCGCAGACCGGGACCGCGTCCGGGTCGTCGAACAGCTCATCGACATTCGTCAGCTCGACCAGCAGCGGGTGCCCGTCGGCGGTCACGGGGTAGCGCAGCCCCAGCACGAGGTTGCCGTTGGCTAGGAACTCGGCCGCTTCGATGTTGACCGGGTGGTCCGCCGGGTGGATCGTCCCACTCCAGCTCTTGGCCTTGGCCAGACCGCGCTCGATCGTCGCGTCGACGTACGCCTGCTGCCCGAGCGGCCCGACCGGCACCAGCTCCACGTCCGCCAGCGCGTCGTTGATCGCGCGGTGCAGGCCGAAGCGCAGCCGCACGATCTCCAGCTCCGCGGGCTCGCCGGCGAGGATCGCCTCCTCCTTGACGCGCGCGATCCAGGACCGCTTGGCCGCCAACGGGCCGGCCTTCTTCCCGAACTGCGAGCCCAGCAGGTACACGTACCCGTTGAAGGACGCGCACGCCTCGGCGTCCTCGGTCTTGCCGGCGTGCACCCCGGCATCGGTCAGCACGCGGCGCGCCGACCAGCCTTCGTCCAGCGGGGCGCCGGCCGCGTGCACGAGCAGCGCCAGCGCGTCCTCGGCCGTCGCTTCGTCCAGGACCGTGACGAACGCGCGGTCCCAGCCGTTCCGGGCCAGGACGTCGGGCCCGAACACGCGGCAGAGGTCGGAGGCTTCGTTGGGCTCGAGGTGCAGGTCGGTCTCATGCATACCCGGACAACGAGAGCGTGGGCCGCGGCGCTCCCGCCGCGGCCCGATTCCCGGGTAATCCCTGACCGGTCCCTGGCTGGATCACCAGCCCGGGGCCTAGGTCCTAGCCCTGGTGCGGGTAGCGGTGGTCGGTCGGCGGGGCGAAGGTCTCCTTCATGGACCGCGGGGAGGCCCAGCGGATCAGGTTCCACATCGAGCCGGCCTTGTCGTTCGTCCCGGAGGCCCGCGCGCCGCCGAACGGCTGCTGGCCGACGACCGCACCGGTCGGCTTGTCGTTGATGTAGAAGTTGCCCGCCGCGAACCGCAGGTACTCCGACGCCGCCGCCACCGCGTGCCGGTCCTGCGCGATGACCGCACCGGTCAGCCCGTACGGCGCCGAGTGCTCCATCCCCTTCAGCACACTGTCGTAGTCCGCGTCGTCGTACACGTGCACGCCGAGGATCGGGCCGAAGTACTCGGTGCTGAAGATCTCGTCGGCCGGGTCGTCGGAGACCAGCAGGGTCGGGCGGACGAAGTACCCCTCACTGTCGTCGTAGGTGCCACCGGCAACGACCTGGATCGCGTCGGTCGCCGCGGCCCGGTCCAGCGCCGCCTTGTGCTTGGCGAACGCGCGGTCGTCGATCACCGCGCCGATGAAGTTCGACAAGTCGGTGACGTCGCCCATCGTGATCGCCTCGGTCTCGGCGACCAGGTCGTCACGGATCCGGTCCCACACCGAGCGCGCGACGTACGCCCGGGACGCCGCCGAGCACTTCTGGCCCTGGTACTCGAACGCGCCGCGCACCATCGCGGTCTTCAGCACCGCCGGGTCGGCCGACGGGTGCGCCAGGATGAAGTCCTTGCCGCCGGTCTCGCCGACCAGCCGCGGGTACGTCTTGTACGACGCGATGTTGGTGCCGACCGTGCCCCACAGGGACTGGAACGTCTTCGTCGAGCCGGTGAAGTGGATACCGGCGAGGTCCGGGTGGGTGAGCGCCGCCTTGCTGACGTCGATGCCGTCGCCGGTGACCAGGTTGATCACACCGGCCGGCAGGCCCGCGGCCTCGAACAGCCGCATCGTCCAGTGCGCGGCGAACTGCTGCGTCGGCGACGGCTTCCACACCACGGTGTTGCCCATCAGGGCCGGAGCGGTCGGCAGGTTGCCGGCGATCGCGGTGAAGTTGAACGGGGTGATCGCGTACACGAAGCCCTCGAGCGGCCGGTAGTCCACCCGGTTCCACACGCCCGGCGAGGAGATCGGCTGGTCGCTGACGATCTGCCGCGCGAACGCGACGTTGAACCGCAGGAAGTCGATCAGCTCGCAGGCGGCGTCGATCTCGGCCTGCTGGATCGTCTTCGACTGGCCGAGCATCGTCGCCGCGTTGAGCGTGTCGCGCCACGGGCCGGCCAGCAGGTCGGCGGCCTTCAGGAAGATCGCGGCGCGATCGTCGAAGGACAGCGAACGCCAGGACGGGGCGGCGGCCAGGGCCGCGTCGACGGCGGCCTTGCCGTCCGCCTCGGTCGCGTTACCGAGCGTGCCCAGCACGTGGGCGTGCCGGTGCGGCTGCACCACCTCGATCGGCGCGCCGCCGCCGAGCTTCTGCTCGCCGCCGATCGTGCAGGTCAGGTCGATCGCTCCCGCGGCGGTCAGCTCCTTGAGCTTCGCCTCCAGGCTCGCCCGCTCACCCGACCCGGGCGCATATCCCTTGACGGGCTCGTTGGCAGGCGTCGGTACAGCGGTGACGGCATCCATGGTGCAGGACTCCTCGATCGTGGGGTGGACCGTGTGGCACGCCGAGTGCGGATGGCTGGGCGTGACACCAGCATGGTGCCACGCCAGCACCGTCAACCACGAACGCGCCTGAGCTGCTTCCGCCTTACTTCCGCCACGGCATGTGCTGGAGCGCCCAGGTGTTGCCGTCGGGATCCGCGAACCAGGCGTAGAACACCCCGCCGAGGTCCTCGGTCTCGCTCACGTCGACCCCGCGGCCGATCAACTCCTGCCGAGCGGCTTCGATGTCCTTCACCACCAGGTGCAGGGCACGCAGCGAGCCGGCCGGCATCTCGGTCGCGGGCAGGCCGGTGGTGAGCGTGATCGAGCAGAACGAACCCGGTGGGGTGAGCTGCACGATCCGGACCCCGTCGGCGGGCGAGACGTCCACGTCCGGATGGAAGCCGCACTGCTCGGTGTAGAACCGCTTCGCCCGGTCGACGTCCGACACCGGCACCGGGATCAGCTCCAGCAGGTACGCGCCCGGCTTCACCACCACGGCGCTGGGATCGTCCGGGATCTCCGAGGCGTCCGTCGGGATCTCGGTCGTCGTCGGCGGCGTCGGCAGGTCACTCATGCGGACTTCTTGGTGGTCTTCTTGGCGGCCTTCTTGGCCGTCGTCTTGGCAGCTGTCTTCTTGGCGGCAGCCGCCTTCTTGGCCGGCGCCTTCTTCGCTGCGGCCTTCTTCGCCGGCGCCTTCTTGGCCGGCTCGGCCTCACCGGAGCCGCCGCCCGCACGCCGTGCCTTCGCGGCCTCGACCGAGGCACGCAGCGCGGCGACCAGGTCCACGACCTCGGCGCCCTCCGGCTCCTCCTCCTCGGACTCCGGCAGCGGCACGCCCTCGGCCTTGGCCATCACGACCTTCTCGAGCGCCTCGCGGTACTCGTCGTGGTACTGGTCCGGGTCGAACTCACCGCGCAGCGTGTCGATGTACGACGACGCCATCGCCTTCTCCTGGGAGCGGATCTCGACGTCCTCCGGCGGCGCTGCGAACGACTTGTCCCGGATCTCGTCCGGCCACAGCATCACCTGCAACACCAGCACGTCGTCGACGGTCCGCAGCAGCCCCAGGCTCTCCCGGGATCGCAGCGCGACCTTGACCAGCGCATACAGCTCGGAGCCGTCGAGCGCGTCCCGGAGCAGCACGTACGGCTTCGCGCCGGGGCCGCCGTCCGCGGCCAGGTAGTACGACTTGCCCAGGTACAGCGGGTCGACCTGGTCGGCCGGCACGAACTCGAGCACGTCGATGACCTTCTTGCTGGACAGCGGCAGGTCCGCGAAGTCGTCGGAGTCCAGCACCACCATCCGGCCGTCCGGCATCTCGTACCCCTTGCCGATGTCGGAGTACGGCACCTCCTCGCCGTCGACCGAGCAGATCCGCTTGTACCGGATCCGGCCCCCGTCGGCGACGTGCACCTGGCGGAACGAGATGTCCTTCTCCTCGGTCGCGGAGAACACCTTGATCGGGATCGTCACCATCCCGAACGAGATGGCTCCCTTCCAGATCGCCTGCATCGCCATCAGCTCCCTGTCAGCTCAGCCCGCTCCGCGGCCCCTCCGCCGCGAGCAGATCGGGGATCTCCTGTGTCGCGTACCACAGCAGGTCTTCACCCTCGCACGAATCCAGGGCAAAGATCGCGTCGTCGTCACCGCTCTGCGCCGCCTCCCACAGCTCGGCGGCTTTGCCGATCACCGCGGTCGCCTGCGGGGCGTCCAGGTGCACGGAGGCCACCGAGCGCCACGGGATCACCACGTGCAGCTCCAGCCGGGCGTCACCGAGCTCCACCGACCCGTCGGCCGGCGGCACGGCGCTCACCTCGGCCGCGATCACCACCCGCCGGCGCGCCGTCGCCAGGTCCGCGGCCAGCAGCCCCACCGAGGCGCGGGCCGCCTGCGCCATCGCGGCGAACTCCAGCTCCTCGTCGTCGCCCTCGGCGTACCACTCGCGCAGCGCCGGGGTCACGGCGTACGCCGTCAGTGGGGCCGGGCCGATCTCGCCGGCGTTGCACGCCGCCGCCAGCAACCCGAGCGTGGACGGTACGTAGACCCTCATGAGCCCGCCTTCTTGGTGGTGCCGCGGGGTTTCTTCCGGCCCCGGGAGGCGCGGTTCCGGCTGCCCCTGGTCGTTTCCAGCAACTCGTCCAGCGCGTCGGTCACGCACTGGGCGAAAACAGCGAGGTCCGGCATGGCGGTGCGGTCCGCGTTCAGACCGTAGTACACCCGGCCGTCGTAGGACGTGACGCCGACCGAGAGACCCTGGCCGGGCATCAACGGAACGACCGGGTACGACGCGAGCATCGGCGCGCCCTGTGCGTACAGCGGGAACTGCGGACCCGGGACGTTGGTGATCACCACGTCGTCGATCGGCCGGACCGTGGCGGTCGCGACCCGCGCCGCGAGCGCGTGCAGCGTGGTCGGGGCGAACCCGGCGATGCCGACCAGCGAGCGGGCGCTGACCGCCCGGCCGGTGTCCTTGTGCACCTTGGTCTGGTACGAGATCTGGTGCAGCCGCATGACCGGGGAGTTCTCACCGACGGGCAGGTTCACGCTCGAGGCGATCACCCGGGAGCCGAGCGAGGTGGGCTCCTCGTCCTCGTCGTCGCGGATACTGACCGGGACCACGGCCCGCACGCTCCGGGTCGGCCCGACGCCCTCGCCGCGGGTCATCATCCAGGCCCGGAACGCGCCCGCCACCACGGCGAGGATCACGTCGTTGACCGTGCCACCGTGCGCGGCGCGGATGGTCCGGTAGTCCTCCAGGTCGGTCTGCACGGTGGTGAACCGGCGCTGTCCCGACGTCTTCACGTGCAGTGAGCTCTCCTGCGCGTGCCGCTGCGCGGCCAGCGAGCCGACCACGCCGCCGAGCGCCTCGCGCACCGACATGGCCCCGGTCAGGCTCGCCATCTCGGCGCGTGCCAGCTCCAGGACCGCGGTCGGGTGCCGGGTCGCGTCGGTGAACACTCCGGCGAGCAGCTCGAGCGCGGACGGCGGGTGGTCCGGCTGCCAGGTGTCGGTCGGCGTGTCCCGGGGGTGCGCGGTCGAGTCCAGCACGACCTGGCCGATGTCGACCGTGCTGTTGCCGTCGACAAGCGCCTGGTGGGACTTCGCGATGATCGCGAACCGGTCGCCCTGCAGCCCCTCGACGAGATACATCTCCCACAGCGGGCGGGCCCGGTCCAACCGGCGCGACATGATCCGCGCGACCAGTTCGAGCAGCTGCGCGTGCGTGCCGGGGCGCGGCAGGGCGGACCGGCGGACGTGGAAGGTGATGTCGAACTCTTCGTCGTCGACCCAGACCGGCCCGGCGAAGCGGCCGGGGACCTGCTGGACCCGCTGCCGGTACCGCGGCACGAAGGCGATCCGGTCCCGGATCAGCGCGACCAGGCTCTCGTAGTCGAAGCCCTCGTCGCCGTGCACCGGCGGCTCGAAGATGTCCACCGTGCCGACGTGCATCGGAGTGGCCGGCGACTCGGCCTTGAGGAAGGTGAGGTCGAGCGACGTCAACCGGTCCGGCATCTGGCCACCTTCCTCTCAGTTCGACGGATTCTCACCCTAGCGGCCCCCACGGACAGTGGGCTGCGACACTGGCCGCAGAGGGCGTTCGGAGACACTGCGCCGTAGCGAGCAGGTGCTCGGCGGAGTAGGCGCAGTGTCTTCGAACGCCCTCTCAGGGAACACTGAGGTATCCGTGTTCGTCAGGCAAGAGGGTGTGTCCCGCACCCTGAGAACTCATTCGAACCCCCGAAAGGCTCCTGGACCGATGCGTTCGACGCTCACTCGCGGTGCCGCCACCGCTCTCCTGCCCACCCTCGGCCTGCTGCTCCTGGTCGGCTGCGGCGGGGACGACACCAGCGGCAGCAGCACTCCCTCGCCGAGCGCCCCGGCCAGTACGCCGACGTCGACCCTGCCGACCAACACGCCGACCCCGGGCTCGCCGAACACCAGTGCCCCGTCGAACACCGCGGACCCGTCCGGCGAGCAGGCCGACGTGACCGTCGACATCACCGTTGCCAACGGCAAGGTCAATCCGAGCGGTGCGACCGTCAAGGTGAAGGCCGGCCAGACCGTGCTGATCAAGGCCGTCAGCGACGCCGAGGAGGAGTTGCACATCCACGGCTACGACAAGGAGCTGGAGCTCACCCCGGGCAAGGCGGCCTCGGTCAAGTTCACCGCGAACATGAAGGGCACCTTCGAGGTCGAGACCCACAAGAGCGGCAAGCTCGTCGCCAAGCTCGTCGTCTCGTGAGCGTGCCGCTGCTGCTGCCACTGATTCTGCCGCTGCACGGGATCGGCGGGCGGCAGGACCTGCCGATTCCGTTCGGGCTGGCGGTCGGCGGCGCCGCGGTCGCGGTGGCGCTGTCCTTCGTCATCCTCGGGGTCGCCTGGCGCACCCCGAAGTACCGCGGCAACGCGTCCGGCGTACCGTTGCCTCCCGCAATCAGCTGGCTGATCGACGCCGGCTGGTTCCGGTGGCTGGTGCGGCTGTTCGGGTTGGCGACGTTCCTCTACGCGATGGTGGCGCTGCTGTTCGGCGTGGACCGGCTGACGAACCCGATCTTCGGGTTCATCTACATCCTGGTCTGGGTCGGGCTGGCGCCGATCTCGCTGCTGTTCGGCCCGGTCTGGCGGACCCTGAACCCGCTGCGCACCATCCATCTCCTGCTGTCGAAGCTCCTCCGCCAGCCGCCGTCGAAGGGCCTGCTCGAGCTCCCGTCCTGGGTGGGCCTGTGGCCGGCCGCGCTCGGCATCTTCGCGTTCGCCTGGCTCGAACTGGTCGCGCCGGACCGCGCGACGATCCCGGTGCTGCAGGCCTGGATCGCGCTGTACGCCGTGATCACGATGTTCGGCGCGGTGCTGTTCGGCGACCGCTGGTTCGCGCAGGGCGACCCGTTCGAGGCGTACGCGACGCTGATGTCGCGGCTGTCGCCGTGGGGCCGTCGGACCGACGGGCGCCTGGTGGCGCGGCGGCCGCTGGAGAACCTGGACGGCCTCCGCCCGCTGCCGGGACTCGTCGGCCTGGTCGCGGCGCTGCTCGGCTCCACGGCGTACGACGGGTTCTCGAACTCGTCCGCCTGGATCGGGTGGGCGCAGAACCAGGACATCTCGATGACCTGGCTCGGCACCGCCGCGCTGATCGTCTTCATCCTGTTCGTGCTGGTCACCTACTCCGGGGCGACGATCCTGGCGGGCCGCCTGTCCGACAGTTCACGGACGGCACTACCGGGCCTGTTCGCGCACTCGCTCGTACCGATCGTCTTCGGGTACGTCGTCGCGCACTACCTGACCCTGTTCATCCTGGAGGGCCAGCGGACGCTGATCTACCTGAGCGATCCGCTGAGCAACGGGGCGAACGTCTTCGGCACCGGTCTGCTCGCGGTGAACACCGGCATCACCAACCACAGCGCGACGATCGCGGTCGTCCAGGTCGCGGCGGTCGTGTTCGGTCACCTGCTCGGCGTCGTCTCCGCCCACGACCGCGCCGTCGCCCTGTTCCCCCGCGCGAAGGCCCTGGCCGGCCAGATCCCGCTCCTGGTGGTGATGGTCGGCTACACCTGCGGCGGCCTGCTCTTGCTGTTCTCCTCCTGAGGCTTCGCGAGGCCGCGGCTGGTGATCAGGAGGAGGACGAAGGCGATCATCCCGACGATCAGGTGCGAGTTGCCGGGGATCGACTGCCAGAAGCTCCAGCTGAGCTCGCGGTCGTCGCGGAACGGCACCCACCAGATCGAGCGCAGGACGAACAGGCCGTAGAACAGGACGCCGGTCACGACCGCCGGGTTGAGGCCCCAGACGCGGTTGACGCCCCGGATCACGCTGACGCCGAGCGGAATGATCCATACCCAGTGATGGCTCCACGAGATCGGCGACGCGTACAGCACGGCCAGCGCCATCACGGAGATCGCGGTGACGCGCTCGTCGGCGAGCCAGTACTTCCGGGCCAGCCACAGCACGAGCAGGCCGAACACGGCCGAGATCACGAACCAGGCCGGCTGCACCCAGCTCGCCTCGTCACCGATCCGGTGCAGGAAGCCGTTGAACGACTGGTTGCCGGTGTACGCGATCCCGCCGACCCGGTTCGCGTCCAGGATCACGTCGGTCCAGTACCGCCACGACTGGTGCGGCACGATCGCGAACCCGATCGCCATCGTGGCCAGCAGCCCGAGGACGGCGTTGCGCAACGCCCGCCACTGCTTCGTCACCACGAGCAGCGCCAGGAACGGCAGCGGCGTCAGCTTGATCCCGATCGCCACGCCGAGCCAGAACCCGCGCAGGCGCGCGTCGTTCGGCCGGATCAGGTCCAGCAGGATCATTGCGGTCAGCAACAGGTTGATCTGCCCGAACTGGATGGTCTGCCAGACCGGCTCGAGCAACAGCGACAGCGCGGTCAGCGCGACCAGCACCGCCGTCCGCTTGCGCTGGGTGATGAACGACCAGAACGTCTTGGTCAGGCTGGCCCGCCACAGCGCGGTGATGCCCAGCACCGAGATCGTCGTCCACGCCACCAGCGCGACCGCCCACGGTACGGCGGCCAGCGGGACCATCGCGATCGCGGAGAACGGCGGGTAGGTGAACGGGAGGTTCGAGCCGCCGGGCAGCTTCGCGTCGTACAGCGAGTCGCCGTGCAGCAGGACCGAGCCGCCCATCCGGTAGACGCGCAGGTCGATCATGCCGCCGTACAGATGGGTGATCCAGGCGCCGACGGCGACCAGGGCCGCGCACGCCAGGACGGCGATGACGATGCCACGGCGGCCGGCGGGACGGATCGAGGAGGATGCGGGGGTGGTCACGGTCACGTCAGGTCGGCTCCGAACAGGGTTTCCAGCGCTCGCCGGGTCTCGTCGTACTCGGTGTGCAGGATCGCGGTCATCCCGACCGCCAGGGCGCCGTCGACGTTGAGTTGCAGGTCGTCGACGAACACGCACTCGGCCGGTTCCAGGCCGAGCCGGCCGGCGGCCAGCCGGAAGATCTCCGGCTCGGGCTTGCGCAGCCCGACCTCGCCGGAGATGACGATGTCGTCGAACATGCCGTCCCAGGTGTCGCGCGGGTAGGTGTTGCCCCAGGAGTTGGACAGCAGCGCGGTCCGGATCCCGCGCTCGTTGGCGCGCCGGACGAGTGCGGACATCGCGGGCTGGTGCTCGAAGTGCGCGAACATCCGCTCGATCAGTCCCTCGGCGGGCACCGGCGTCCCGTCGTGGCGGACGAGCATCGAGGCAAGCTTGCGCTCGAAATCCGGGACGGCGAGCTGGCCGCGTTCGAGTGCGTGCACCGGGTTGAGCTCGGCGGTCACGCTCTCGCTGGGCAGCCACTTCATGACCGCCGCGAGGTAGGAGTCGAAGTCGAAACCGTCCAGCTCGGCCCAGCGCCGCAACGCCGGCTCCAGGCCCGAGGTGAGCACGCCGCCCCAGTCCACCAGCAGACCTCGGGGCACCGCCCGCACCTCAACCATGCGCGCAAGCCTACTCAGACGGCGGAGGCCCTCACCCTCCCGGCCCTCGCCCTCACGCCCCGTGTTCAATGGTTGTGGTTCAGTGGCTGTACTCGATGCTCACATCGCCCGAGGAGGTCTTCGCCCGGATCGTCCGGGTGGCGTTCGGATCGATCTTCACGTTCGCCGACTCGTCACCCGAGGACGTGTCGGTGTCGACCTTGTACGACTCGGTGCCGGACGGGATCCGGATGTCGACGTCACCCGAGCTCGTCTTCGCGTCGACCGTCTGCGGGGCGACGGTGAAGTCCAGCGCGACGCTGCCGGAGCTGCTGTGGGTCGTCACCGACGTCGCAGTCAGACCGTCGCCCTCGACGTCGCCCGAGCTCGACCGGAGCTCCAGCGGTCCGCCGACGTCGTGCACCTCGATGTCGGCCGAGCTCGTCTTCAGCACGGCCCCGACTTCGATCCCGGCGACGGTCACCTTGCCGCTGCTGTTCTCGACCGTCAGCTTCACGTCCCGCGGCACCGTCAGCACGTAGCTCGTCTTGCACCCGAACGACAGGAACCCGCACCCGCCGCTGTCCAGCTCGAGCTTGCCGTCGCCCTGGTCGTACCTCTCCTTCGGGTCCGAGCCGAACACGTTCCGCTCCGACTGGCGGTCGACCCGCACCTCGGTGCCGTCGCCAGGCCGCACCTCGATCGACGCCGAGCTGCCCTTCACCAGCAGCGCCCCGCCCTGCACCGGATAGCTGCTCTGGCTGCTCTTGGTGCCCTCGGTCAGGCCGGTGAGCGCCCAGTACACCCCGCCGAGGATGAGTGCGACGGAGATGGCGATCCCGTACCGCCGCTCGACGCTCATCGAGCTCCGCGGTCGGCCTTGGACATCGGACATGCCCCAACCCTGGCACATCGCGGCCCCGCTGTCGGTGGGGTTGTCCCCCGAATCATCCCTGAGTGAGCGGTCAGGCGGGGACCGAATGCAGGTCGTCGGCCACCGCGCCGGCGAGCTGCTGGAACGCCTTGCGGAGCTTGCTCGACCTGGCGGCCTCGGACAGGCTGCGCCCGTGCGCCACGGCGGTGTCCACCGCACCTAGGTCGTACGGCAAAAGGGCGGCGCGGTCGACACCGGCATACTGCCGCAGCGCGTCCAGGGCCGCGTCGGCGGGCGATCCGCCGAGCGAACCGGACCGCAGCCGGTTCACCACGACGCGGGTGGTGACGGACGGTACGACGGCGCGCAACTCGTGGACCGCGCGGATCAGGCGGGTCAGTCCGACCGGGTCCGCCGTACCGACCACGACGACCTCGTCGGCCTCCTCGAGCGTGGCGATGGTCGCCCCGTTGCGGCGCGGCGCCAGCGAGTCGAACGAGATCTCCTCGTCGGTCTCGACACAGAACCCGGCGTCGATCACCGTGATCGGCGCCAGCGAGCGCGCCGTCGACCAGATCGCCTCGACGGCCGCGGGCCGCAGCTCGGTCCAGCGGTCCGCGCGGCTGAGTCCGGTCAGGACGAGCAGGTGCGGGTTCAGCTCGCGGGCGTGCCGCGCGAGCGTCGTCACGTCGAGCGAACCGTTCGACGCCGAGCGCGCCGCGGCGGCCAGGCCGGAGGTCTCGTCGAGCATGCCGAGCATCTGGGCCACGGTCCCGCCGTACACGTCGACGTCGGCGAGGAGAGTCGGCACGCGGCGCACCGCCAGCTCGCAGGCCAGGTTCACCGCGACGGTCGTCCGGCCCGGCGCGCCGGTCGGGCCCCAGACCGCGACCAGCCGGCCGGTGCCCTGCGGGAAGGCGGGCGGTTGCGGGTTGGCCGCGGCCTCCGGGGTGAGCGGCACGAAACCGCCCGCGAAGTGCGAGCTCGTGATCGGAGGGCCGGACTCGACCGCGTCGGCCACCGCGCGGCCGAGGTCCGCCGGGCTCACGTCGGCCGGTAGGATCCGCTCGATCCCCATCCGGCTGAGCCGGTCCTCGGCGCCGAACGGCGCGCCGGTCTCGGTCGGGTCGACCAGGGCGAGCACGGCGATGCCGCGGGCGTGCAGCGCGGCGACCGCGTCGGACGACAACCGCGGCAGCGCGTCGGCGAGCAGGACGGCACGGGCCTGACCGCTCGCGGCGGCCGCCATCACGTCCGCGATGTCGACGCAGCGCCGGACGACGCGGATCCCGGGCGCTCGCTCGGTACGCCGGACGACGTCGGCCTCCCACGGCGCCCCCGTGACGGCCAGCAGGACTGGGACCGACATCAGCCGTCCTTCCGGACCAGGGTCGGCTCGCCCGCGCTGATCGCGGTGAGGGCGGCCGGGATGCGTGGCAGGTCGGTCGAGGCGAGCGCGATCGTCACCTGCCGGCGCGCCGTGCTGCCCGCGACCCCTTTCACCGAGTCGATCTGCAGCACGCGAACGCTGCTCCACAGCGGCCGCGCGGGCTGTCCTTCGGTCTTCGGCACCACCCAGACGTCGACCACGTCGCCCGGCGCGGTGTCGGACGGCAGGCGGCCGGAGGCCACCGAGAGCGGGAACTCGGTGCGGTCCTGGTCGGACGCGGTAACGGCGGCGTCCTTCGGCACGAACTCGCCCTGGCCGACCGTGCGACCGACGACGAGGCCCTTCAGGTCAGCGTCGGCCGACAGATAGCGCTTGGAGTCGTCGCCGCTGGTGAACCGGACCCGGACCGTCGTCAGGTCGTCGTCGGTCAGCGGGGTGCCGGTCTTCAGCTCGTGCTTGGCCGCCCAGATCGTCGTGGTGTCATCGGCGGACGACAGCAGTTTGGCGCCGGCCAGCGCGGTGACGGCGACCAGCAGCACGCCGAGCACCAGGCGGCCGTCCTTCCAGCGCGCCTTGCGGTTGCGCTGGGCCGGGGCGGACGGCGCCCCGAAGCCACTTCGCACTGCTGTCTCGACCACGTCGTCTCCCCAGTCGGTGGATCGGTGTCGGCCGACATTCTGCCTGGTCGCCGATCGCACGGTGAACGGTCATCCACAGGCTGTCACAGCCTGGGGACAAACTCGGTCATCCGTTCGCCAACCGTGGCAAACTGAAGGAACCAGCCACTATCCGAAGGAGACGACGATGCCGGGACCGCGATTCCTCCAGCTCGCCGACGTCGCCGAGGTCCTGAACATCTCCGCGAACCAGGTCTACGCGCTGGTCCGGCGCGGCGACATCCCGGCGGTGAAGATCGGTGGCCGCGGGCAGTGGCGCGTCGAGGCCACCGAGCTCGAGAAGTACATCGAGCGGCTCTACACCGAGACCAAGCAGTTCATCGACACCCATCCGTTCGGCGAGGAAGCCGACGCCACGGAGGACGCCCACCTCTGACCCGAGCTCTCCCGGCGGGCTGGCGCCGGGGGCGACGAGAGTCAGCGGCGGCGGAGGGCTCGGAGGGCCTGGGTGGGGACCAGGCGGACGTTGTAGACCTCGGTGCGCCGCCGCGGTGCGTCGAGCGGGTGCTCGGCGATCTCCAGGAAGTCGGCGCCGACGCGGTCGATGGTGCCGGTGACCGGACCCCCGCCGCTGCAGAAGAGCGTGACCGGTGAGCGATCCCGGGCGATTCCCCGCAGCAGGTGCGCGAGACCGAGCTTGCCCTCGACGGCCCCGACCGCCGGCTCCGCCCACGGTCCGAGCCGGTGGACCGCGATCAGCGCGTCGACCGGGATCAGCCACTCCTCGTAGCGCTCGGTCTCGATCAGCAGGCAGTCCTTCCCGACCCGGCTGAGCTGTCCGCGCACCGGGTCGGCGTCGTTCAGCTCGACGCGGACGACGGTGTCCACCGCGCCGCGGAGTCGGTCGAGCACGGTGATCTTCCCGACCTCGGCCCGGATCCGATCGGCCACTTCGCCGTACAGGTCACTGTCCTGGAGCGCCTCGAACTGCGACTCCAGGTCCGCGAACAACGCATCCCACCGCATGACCGTGAACCTACCGGTCGCGGGTGCCGCCCGGCCGTCACTGTCCGCAGTGGAAACCGACGCTGCGTGGGTTAAGGACTTGCAAAGCCGACGTAGAACCGGTCTATAGTGGTCAAGCCCAAGCAAACTAACGCAAACTCATAGGTTGGGAGCGAAGCGGGATGAACGCGATGATCCGGGTGGTCAAAGGCACGCTCGCGATCGTCGCGCTGGCCGGCGTCGGTCTCCTGCTGCGGTGGATCACCGCGGGCTCGATCACCGGCCTGCGGACGTACGACCTGGATTCGCTGACCGTCCTAGCGGTCGGCACGATCGCCTGGATCGCGTACGGCTGGCTGGTGCTGGCCGTGCTGCTCACCGTCCTCGAACAGATCCCCGGCACGATCGGCACCCTGTCCGGCGCCGTAGCCGGCCGGATCACCACCAAAACCGCCCGGACCCTCCTGCGCTCCGGCCTCGGCGTAGCAGCCGTCACCCCGCTCACCGTCGGCGTAGCGCAAGCCGCCCCCAACGACACCGCCCACGTCCACCAATGGACCCAGCCCGCCGCAAACTTCCGCACCACCGAAAGCGCCTCGTCCGTCCACCTCGGACCGGACACCAGCACCCACCGCACCAGCGCCGACAACGACCGCGCCACGGAGCCACGCTCGACCGTCGAGCTCGGTAGCTCAGGTCAGGCCAACACCGACTACCGCGCCACCGAACGCGCCTCCACCGTCCAACTCGGACCGGACACCAACACCCACCACACGAACACCGGCAGCACCGCAGCCGACCAGGCCACCGACAACTACCGCGCCACCGAGCCTGCCTCGACCGTGCAGCTCGGGGCGGACGCCGGCACCCACCGCACGAGCACCAGCAACACCACAGCCGACGACTCCGCCGACGACTTCCGAGCCACGGAGCCACGCTCGACCGTCGAGCTCGGTAGTTCCGATCAGGCTCACACCGACCGCCACGCGACCGAACCGCCGTCCGGAGTCCGCCTGAGCTCCACCCCCACCCCGCCGGACGACCCCACCCCGAACCGCCCCGTCGATCCCGGCAACTCCAGCAGCACGACGCAGAAGCCGGGCAGGACCGAGCGGCCGACGGGCGGGTCGCGGGTGGGAGTACCGGATCGGCCGGCCGACGGCGCGCCCACCCGGTACACCGAACTGCGACCGACCGTCCCGGTACGCGTCGTCGTACGGGAAGGCGACTCGCTCTGGAAACTCGCCGCCCGCGAACTCGGGCCAGACGCGACGGCGGAAGCGATCGCCGCACGCTGGCCGGCATGGTACGCCGCGAACCGCCACGTGATCGGGAACGACCCCGACCTCATCTACCCCGGGCAGGTCCTCCGCATCCCACCCACGCCGACCGGCGACCACCTCCCGCCCCATCACCAGGAGCAGTGACATGAGCCAGCCCCACAACCTCCAGCCGGAAGACCTCCCCCTGGACGACGTACGCCCCGCTGCTCCCCTAACCGCCGTCCCCACCCCCACGACGGACACCACCGACACCGCAGGCACCACCGGCACCGCAGGCGCTCGCCAAGACCCGACGCTCACCCGCCCGGACACACCGGAGGTTCAGATGGCCGTCACCCCAACCACGCCGACCACCTCAACCACGCCGACAGCGCGGCCCGCGCGGGTCGGCGCGCCGGCCGCCGTGGGAACCGCCGGGGACGCTCGGCAGATGCTTGCCGAGGTCGGCCGTCCTCGGCTGGCGTCGGTCGGCGGCGACGCGCACGGCGTGCCGGCCACGACGCGGTACGCCGATCAGTTGACGGACGGGGCTCTCGCGCTGCGCCTGGAGGCCGTACGGCGGCTGGGCATCGCATCCACCCCGGTCTCAGATGAGCCGCGCGACGCAGACGCGCCGAGCGTCGCCGGTGCGCGAGGGAAGGACCGGAAGCTCAGCGTGGTGCCGGAAGCTGCTGGCGCCACGCACGCGGTCGCGGCGCCTGGGCAACCTGACGGGGCCCAGGCGCCGCTCAAGGCAACCGCCGGCGCGCCAGCCGGTGCCAAGGCAACGGCAGCCAAGACAACCTCCGTCAAGACAGCCGCCGTCAAGACAGCCACCGAGACAACCGCCGAGACAACCGCAGCCGAGACGACAGCCGGCACGACTGCCCGCAAGACACCCGCCACGACCGGCGCCAAGGAAACCGGCGCCAAGGTCGCGCGGCCGGGCGGGGTTCCGGGGAGGGAGGCGCTTCGGCTGCCGGAGGTGCGGGCTTGGAGTGCCCGGCTGGCCCAGGCGATTTCCGAGGTGCTGGCCGGGGACCGGCCGATCTCGCAGCTTGTGCGGTTCGCCGACGATGCGGTCTTCATGGAACTGAACCGGCGGGTGCGGCTCCTGGGGATGAACTCGACGGCCGGCACCCGCGGGGCGAAGGAGAAGAGCGTCGTGCGCTCGGTGCGGGTGTTCATGCCGGAGCCGTTCATCGCCGAGGTCGCCGCACACGTACGCCACGGCAGCCGCTCCCGCGCAGTCGCCTTCCGCCTGGAAGTCCGCCGCAACCGCTGGGTCTGCACCGCCCTCGAACTCGGCTGACTCGAGCATGCGTGGCCGACCACCTTCGCGAAGGTCGACTGACCCCAACGGGCAGCTGCCCGCGCGCCGTCGACTGAACTTCACGGCGACCGCCAACGCATGCTCGCCTGACGCCTGGAAGTTCGCCGCGACCGCTGGGTGTGCACCGGCCGGCTCACCGTCGAGCGGGACCGACCAGTCGCGCGAAAGTCGGATGAGGTCCGCGGCAGCCGCTCCCGCGCGATTGCCCTCCGCTCCGAGCTTCGCCGCAACCGCTGGGTCTGCATCAGGCTGGCCGTCGAGCTTGGGATCGGGCGTGCGAAAGTCGGCTGAACTCGCGGCTCCACCCCTGCGTCATACCGGGCGCAATTTGATTGTGGTGGTTCTGTCATGTGGTTGGAGTCCCGGCGACGTACGGTGGCCGGGATCGTCTGGGTTCGGGGGAACGAGGATGTCGGAGAGCACAACCGCCACGTCGGCGTGGCAGGTCGGTGTGCGGGAGTTGAGTGTGGCCGAGCAGGCGCGCATTCTCCCGGCGGTACGGCGGCGGCGCTGGAGTGAGCGCGTGCGTCTGCTGTACCCGTTGGCCGTGCGGTACCACCGCGCCGTGAAGCGCCTGGACTGGATGACGTCCAGCACGCCGTACGCCGCAACGCACGGCGTGAAAGACCTGCCGGTGCGGATCAAGCGGCACAAGTCGTTGCTGCTGCGACAGCTCGGCGAGACCGAGATGTGGATGCAGCACAACAAGGTCGCGAACCTGAAGCTCGCCTGCGCACAAGTCGACGGCCTGTTGATCCGCCCCGGCGAGACGTTCTCGTTCAACAAGGTTGTCGGCAACGCGACCCGTCGCAAGGGTTATCTGAAAGGCATGCGGCTGTCGAACGGCGAGGCCAAGCCGGGGATCGGCGGTGGCATCTGCCAGCTCGCGAACCTGCTGCACTGGATGGTCCTGCATTCGCCGTTGACCGTGACGCAACGGTCCACGCACAGCTTCGACCCGTTCCCCGACAACGGCCGGGTGCTGCCGTGGGGCGTGGGCTGCAGCATCGTCTACAACTACGTGGATCTGCAGTTCCGCAACGACACCGACCAGACGTTCCAGCTGCGGGTCGGCGTCGGCGACCGCTACCTGGAGGGCGAGATCCTGGCCGACGTCCCGGCCGCGTCGTCGTACCGGGTGTTCGCCAAGGACGAGCGGTTCCTCCGGGTCGGCGCGGAGTACTTCCGCCGCAACGAGATCTGGCGCACCGTCATCGACCGGCGCACGGGGACGGCGGTCCGCGACGAGCTGGTCCGCGAGAACGTTGCCCTGGTCAAGTACCTGCCGGTCGACGTACCGGTCCTGGACGTCCTGGTCTGAATCACTCGAGCAACGCACACCCGTACTTCTCGAACAGCGCCGCGACGTCGCCGGAGAACCCGCCGTGCAGCTCGCGCAGCATCGCGTGCGTGGTCGCAGACATCACCAGCACGTACCGCGCCGGCTCCTCGCGCGGGTTCCCGAACGTGTGCGGCACCCCGCGCGGCCCGATGATCCCCGATCCGGCCGGTACGTCGTAGTCCTCGCCGTCGATCCGCATCCGCATCGTCCCGGACAGCACGTACCAGGCCTCGTCGTCGGTGTGGTGGACGTGCAGCGGCGCCTGCCACGCCACCTCGTCCGACGTCCGGCCGTCGGCCTCCCACTCGGCGAGCACCAGACCGGACCCCTCGGGCGCGATCGTACGGCCGAGCAGCGGAACCCCTGACAGATCGTCGCGACGCATCACACCATCTCTGATGCCCGAACACGCCGTCGCCAAACTGTCGGCGGCGCGTTGCAGACTGGAGAGGTGACTGTGGCCGTCGAGCCGTACCGGGAGCGCCCCGCGCGCATCGCCGGCGCCGACCTGTGGACACGGACGGCGGAAGGCGGTGAGTACCGGATCCTCCCCGACGGCTGCATGGACCTGCTGCTGATGGACGACGACCTGATCGTCGCCGGCCCGGACAACCGCGCCTGGACAGGCGCCGCGCCGCGCGGCACGCGGTATGCCGGGATCCGGTTCGCGCCGGGTGCCGCGCCGGGCTTCCTCGGCGTCCCAGCCCGCGAGTTGCTGAACCAGCGGGTCCGCCTCGCCGACCTGTGGTCGCCGAACCGGAGCCGGCGCCTGCTGGACCGGATCCGATCGGCCCCCGATCACGCGACAGCGCTCGACCTCGAGGTCGCGAGACTGCTCGAGGAGCCGACGGACCGGCTCACCACGCACGTACTGCGCAGTGTCCGCGGCGGTCTGCTGCGTGGCACGGCCGGCGTGGCCCGGCTGGCCGGGACGATCGGCCTAAGCGAGCGGCAGCTGCACCGCCGCTGCCTGGACGCCTTCGGGTACGGGCCGAAGATGCTCGACCGGGTCCTGTGGATGAACGTCGCCCTCGACCACGCCCGCACCGGACTCCCACTCGCCGACGTCGCCGTGCTCACCGGGTATGCCGACCAGGCCCACTTCTCCCGCGATGTGAAAGCCCTCACCGGTCTGCCACCGAAGATCCTGCTGGGCTGAGACACTGCTCTGCATGACCGAAGTCGGTACGACGACGTTGCGGCACAATCCGCTCAACGCGGTGACGGCGAACGTCGAACGGGTGACGTACGCCGACGGCCGGACCGCCGTACGCAAGGAGCTCCGGCGGCCCGCCGACACGTCCGGTCCGTGGGCCGCGTCGACCGACCCGCGGCACTGGAACTACTGGCGCCGCGAGCTCGAGGTCTATCGCGACGACGAGCTCCGCGAACAGCTCGCCGACGCCGGACTGGTGCTGCCCGCGGCGCAGACCGAGGACCAGCAGGACGGCGCCGTCCTGCTGATGGAAGACATCGACGGTACGCCGGGCACGCACTTCAGCCTCGCGGAGCATGCGGCGCTCGCCCGGGCCTGCGGTCGCTGGCAGGCCCGCCCCGCGCCCGAGCGGCCGTGGACGTCGATCGATTTCCTCCGCGACTACTCGACGACCCGCGACGTGCCGTGGCACCTGATGACCGACGACGCCGCGTGGCAGCAGCCGCTGATCCGCGACACCTGGCCGGCCAGACTTCGCGAGGCCTGGACCGGACTGCTGGTCCATCGCGACGCCCTGCTCGACCTGGTCGCGAGCCTCCCGCGGGCCCGCTGCCACCTCGACTTCTGGGTGTCGAACGTGATCCAGCGACCGTCCGGCGAGCTCGCGCTGTTCGACTGGTCGTTCCTCGGCGACGGGGCCCTCGGCGAGGACATCGGCAACTACATCCCCGACGCGGTGTTCGACCTGTTCTGGCCGGTCGAGCGCCTGCCCGAGCTCGCCGAGACCTGCATCGCCAACTACCTCGACGGCTTGCACGAGGCAGGCTGGCGCGGCGACCCGGACGACGTACGGCTCGCGGTGATGGCGTCCGGCGTGAAGTACGCGTGGCTGCTGCCAGGCCTGCTCGGCCGCGCCTCGGACGCGACGCACAACGCCTACCACCGCCAGGTCGACAGCCGGTATCTGTTCCACCAGCGCGGCCAAGCACTGCTGTACCTGGCCGACTGGTGTGCGGAGGCGCTCAGCCGAGCACGACGGTGAACCCATCCGGTACGACGAGCGGAGTGCCGCGGGCAACCAGCCGGCCGCTGGAGTCATACGAGTACGCACGCTTACCGGCACCGACCACCCGCGGACGAGTGTCGACGCTCACCAGGAGCGTCGCCGATCCGATCCTGAGGCTGCTGATGGTCGGAAGCAGCAGTACTGCATCTACCTGAGCCGTGCCTGTCGACTGCGCGCTGAGCGTGGTCGCGGTGGCAGGCAGCGGTTTGGCGAGTGTCAGCGGCTGAAGAGCACCGGGTGCCGCGGAGATTCCTTGCGGGCCGCAGCTGTGAGTCAGCGTACCGAGCGTCAGCCCAGCGCTCGTCCAGGTGGTCTTCGCCGGGTCGGGTGTGTCGACGAGGTTGACGACCGGGAGTACCAGTCGCGGGTGCGTCGACGCCGGCAGCGTCCAGGTCGCCGTACCGTCGAGGGACAGGTAGGCGCCGTTGCTCCACTGGGATTCCCCGGTCCAGGCCGAAGGTGGAGTGACGACCGCGCCGCCGGTGGCCGATTCCGCCTCGACGACGTGCAGGCCCTCGTACTCCGTTTCGCCCGACAGGCGAGCGACGTCTGGATGGGCCTCGAGGGCGAGCATCGAGAGCTGGCCGTGGATCGTGGACTCGGCGCCGGAGTTGCGGTTGATCACGCCGTCGCCGGAGATGCCGTCGTACGTGCGCCCGGTGGCCGCGTCGTACATCGGTTCGGCGGCGCGATTGGCGCCGAAGTACCAGGCGGCGGCGAAGGCGGCGAGGTGCTTCTGGCCGGGGCGGTCGATCGCGAGCAGTGCCTGCAGGCGCGCGTCGACGCCGTACGCGATCTGGGTGCGGTCGATCGGGACTGGTAGCCAGCCGTTGTCGGCGCCGCCTGCCGTGAGCAGGAGCGGCGTGAAGCCTGCCGTGTCGCCGATGGCCCCCGTGAGCAGGCCGGGATCACCAAGGGCGGTAGCGGCTGCGGCCAGGGCCGAGGGCATCTGGGCGCCCCACGCGTGCCAGTCCGAGATCGACTCGCCCCAGGGGAGGATCGCCCGGAACGGCCATTCGCGGGTGGATCCGGCCTGCATCTCTGCGATGCCTTGGGCGAAGCGGCTCAGGGCTCGACGCGCTCCCGGCGATCCGCCAGCCTCGATGTACGCCGACAGTCCGAGGACCGCTTCGGACGTGGCGTCGGCGCCGTTCACGATCAGCCAGGCAGGGAGCTTGCGGCCGTCGACCAGGTTGTACTGGCCGTAGCGGGTCAGGACCTGACGCTCCAGCGCGGCGATCGCCAGCTCGAGCCGTTCGCGGAGGAAGCCCGCGAAGGCCCGGTCGGTGCGGCGGAAAACGCTGTATCCCTCCCCCAGGGCCCAGACCGTGCGGGCCAGCCAGTACGACGGGCCGGAGTCGGACGGATCGGGCAGCTCGACCGGTTCGGCGCTGGGGTTCAGGGCGCCGTCGGGTTGCATCCACAGAACGACGTTTCCGTTGGGCGACTGCAGGAAAGCGAGTGCTCGCAGCAGGTCGCGGGCAGCCTGGAGCGAGCTCGTTTGGTGGAACAGCGTCCAGTGCCGCAGGTAGACGACGGCCGCCCGGGCGATGTCGTCCGCGTTGTACGCGCCCTGCCCGTAGGTGTTCGTCGCGGGATCGTAGGTGCCGCCACCGATCCGCTGGTAGGAGCCGTCGGCCTGGCGGTCGGCGTACGTCCACAGCACGCCGAGCGGAGCGGAGCCGTAGGTGGTGTGGCCGGCAGCGGGCGGCGGTGAGACCGACGTGCGGAGATAGTCGAGGTGGGCGAGGTTGGACAGGCGGGTGGGCGTGGCCGCAGCGGGGACGGTGACCGCCGAGGCGGCGGCCACCGCGAGTGCTCCGCCGAGGACGGTGCGGCGGGTCGGGTTCATGGCAGGCGGTCCAATCTGGCCACGCCGATCGCGGCGTCGGCCATGCCGTAGAAGACGTACCGCACGCCGTCGACCTCCTCGATCGCGGTCGGGAAAACGACGTTCCCCACCGTTCCGACTTTTTCCTCCTCGGTTTCCGGGACGAGCAGGGGTTCGGTGCTGCGGGCAACCACCCGGGTCACGTCCGCGGCGTCGAGGATGAGCGCGCCGGCTGCGTAGCAGACCTTCTGGGTGGTCGGGTCGAAGCCTTCGGGCTGCTCGCCGGTGACGCCGTGGTGGATCACCAGCCAGCCCTCGGGGATCCGCAGCGGCGCCGGCCCGGCGCCGATCTTCAGCTCCTCGAAGGGGTACTCCGACATCGCGACCAGCCGGTGCTGCCGCAGGTGGACGAGGTTGCGCAGGTCCTGCTCGACCGCCGACACCGGGACGAACGAGACCCAGATCCCCGGGCGGTCGTCGGTGACTCCGGCCGGCAGGTGGACGCCCTCGCCCTCGCGGAACCAGCCGAGGTCCCACATCGGCCGGTGCAGCATCGCGTACGCCGGTTCGCCGTCCGGACCGGGCACCGGCTCAGGGAAGAAAACAGTGTCCTTGTTCGGGAACAGGTTCAGGTCGGTGTCCAGATCCGGCTGGTACTCGAAGTGCAGCGGCCCCAGCCGCCGCCAGTCCCGCAGGTCCGACGAGACCGCGAGGGCCGGCTTCGGCCCGAGTGGACCGTAGGCGACGTACGTCATCACGTGCAGGCCGAGCGACGGGACGAACGTGACACGGGGGTCCTCGACGCCCGCGTTGTTCTTGCCGCGCTCCCAGCCTTCGTCCGGTGCGAGCACGACACCTTCACGCCGGACGCCGACCGGGACGCCGTCGGTCAGCTCGACCTCGGCCAGGCCGACGCGAGAGATGTTGCCGCTGGCAACCAGCCGTGGGAGCAGATACAGCCGGCCGTCGGGAGTGTGCCCGGTGGCGGGGTTCAGCACCCCCTCCGCCTCGAACTCGTTGCCCGGCTCGGGCGTCATCAGGACTCCGACACGGGTAAGGGTGTAAGGAACAGTCACGGAAAGCCCTTTCAGAAAATCAACACTGCAGTACTAGCCTTTGACGCCGGACGACAGGTTCGTCGAGATGAACCGGCGCTGGAAGACGATGAACAGGGCGACCGCGGGCGCGGCGAGCACGCAGGCGCCCGCAAGCACGGCGCCGAACGGGTTCGCGGCGCGGGCGGACACCGTGGTCAGGTAGTTCGACAGCGAGACCGCGAGCGGCTGCAGATCCTGCTGCTTGGTGATCAGGAACGGCCACAGGAACTCGTTCCACGGCCCGATGAACGTGAGCAGCACGCCGGTCAGCAGCGCGGGCCGGACCAGCGGTACGGCGACCCGCCAGAGGATGCCCAGCTCCGACGCACCGTCGATCCGGGCGGCGTCGAAGAGCTCGGCCGGCAACTGCAGGAAGTACTGCCGGAACACGAAGACCGCGGTCGAGTTGATCAGGAACGGCAGGGTCATCCCGAGATAGCTGTCGGCCAGGCCGTAGCTGCGCACGATCAGCACGTAGAGCGGGATCGTCAGCAGCTGGAACGGCACCACCTGGATGAGCAGCATCAGGTTGAACACGAGCGCGCGGCCGCGGAACCGCAGCCGAGCCAGCGCGTAGCCGGCGAGGACCCCGAACACGAGGGTGCCGAGGATGACCCCGCCGGTGAAGATGCCGGAGTTCAGCAGCGAGCGGCCGAGGTGGATGGCCTTGTTGATCTCGCCGTAGTTGTGGCCGGTCAGGTTGCCAGGTGACGGAAATGCTCCGGAAACCGTCGGATCCGGTTCGGCCTGTAGGGAGCCGATCAGCATGTAGTAGAACGGAAACAGGAAGACGAACGCACCGATCAGCAGCGCGACGAACTTGAGCTTCATCAGTCCTCCTCCCGCCCGACGAACCGCCGCTCGAGCAACGCGAGCACCAGCACCCCGATGACGAGCAGCACGCCGATCGCCGACCCGATATCCGGATTCCCCTGCTCGATCCCGCGCTGGTACATGATCAGCACCGGGGAGGCGGACGCTCCGTCCGGTCCGCCGCCACCGGTCAACAGGTAGGGCTCGGTGAAGAGGTTCGCGCCCGTCACCGTCGCGACGAGCACGACCAACGTGGTCGCCGGCCGCACCCCCGGAACAGTCACGTTGAGAAACGATTTCCACCGCCCGGCGCCGTCCATCGCCGCCGCCTCGTAGAGGTCCTTCGAGACGTTCTGCAGCGCGGCGAGGTACAGCAGGATGAAGAAGCCGAGCTGTTTCCACGTCACGTAGATCGCGACGGTCGGCATCGCCAAAGACGAGTTCACCAGCCAGGACGGATCGGGAGCCAACGGCCCCAGAACCGAATTGACCAGCCCGTTCGAGTTGAACAGGAAGAGCCAGACGCCGACCACCGCGACCGACGCGGTCACATACGGCACGTAGTACGAGACCCGGAAGAACGTCCGCCACCGGATCGCCGCGTTCAGCGCGTTCGCGAGCCCGAGCGACAGCACGACGGTCAGCGGAACATTGATCACCAGGAAGACCAGCACGTTGCCGAACGCCCGCCGGACCGCCGGATCCGACAGCACCGCCACGTAGTTGTCGAACCCGACGAACGGCCGGTCCACGATCGCGCCGGGCGCGGCGAAGAAGTAGTCGTGGAACGACATGTACACCGCGAACCCGAGCGGATACGCGAACACCGCGGCCAGGAAAACGACGTACGGCGTGACGAACGCGGTCCCGACCGGATGCTCACCGAGGATCCGGCCGAGCGGACCACGCGACCTCATGACTGCTTGACGAGTTGGTCGACCTTCTGTGCGGCGCCGTCGAGGGCCTGGCCGACGTCCTCCTGGCCGAAGATCACGGACTTGGAGTAGGCGTCGCGGAAGGTCTGCCAGATCGTGATCGAGTTCGGCACGTTCGGGACCTCGACGGTCCGCGACGCCTGGTCGGCGAACGTCTTGTAGTCCGGGTTCTTCGCGAAGTAGTCCGCGTACGCCGAGGCGACGTCCTTGCGCAGCGGCATCTGCCCGGTCGCGGCCAGGAACTTGCCGTCCTGGTCCTTGCTGGTCGCGAACTTCAGCACGTCCGCCGCCGTCCCGCGGTTCTTGCAGGCCGAGTACATCGCGACGTTCTTGGCGTCGGAAAACGTGTGAATCTCGGCGGCCGGCTTGCCCGCGGACGTCGGCACCGGGACGACGCCCCAGTCGACCTTGCCCTTGTACGTCGCGATCGCCCACGGACCGACCACGGCCATCGCCGCGGTGCCGTCCACGAACGCGTCCCCGGTGTACTTCTCCGGCGACGCCAGCTTGTCGGCGTACATCGTTCGCCAGAACTGCGCGACCTTCTTGCCCTCGTCGGACGCGAACGTCGCCTTGCCGTCGGCCACCAGCTGCTTGCCGCCGCTCTCGGCCGCGTACAACGGGTAGAAGTCGAACCAGGACTGGTAGAACTCGTTGCTCGGCGCCGGGTAGATGGCGAACTTCGCCGCCTTCGACGCCACGATCTTCCGCGACGTCGCGAGGAACTCGTCGTAGGTGGCCAGCGACGGGTTCGTGATGCCGGCCTTCGCGAACACCTTCTTGTTGTAGAAGATCATCACCGGGTTCGACTTCCACGGCAGCTGGTAGTACTTGCCGTCCGGCGACTTGTACTGCTGGGCGACGTCACCGGAGCGCTCCTCGATGTAGGACGCGTCCAGCGGCACCAGTCCGCCCTGCTTCTGGAACTGCGACACCGACGCCGGTGACGTGTTGAAGATCAGGCACGGCGCGTTGCCTGCCGTGATCGCGGCGCCGATCACCTCTTCGGACGACTTGCCGGTCGGGATCTCCTGCGCGGTGATCTTCTGGTCGGCGTGCTCGGCGTTCCAGGCCGCGACCATCTGCTTGCCCCAGGCCACTTCCTCGGCGTTGTTCGAGTACCAGATCGTGATCGGTCCGCGGGCCTTGGCCGCGGCGTCGGCGTCACCAGCGCCGTCACCGCCGCTCCCACACGCGGCGAGCGAGCCGGCCAGAACGACGGCCAGCAGTCCAGCTTGCAACTTCATAGGGGGTTCCTCCTAGGCAGGGGGTGCAGCAGTGGAGCGTCGTACGACGAGTTCCGCGGGCGGGAGCTCGACGTCGGGTACGTCGGTCTCGCCGTCGACGACCCGGTTGAGGGTCCGGGCCGCTGTCTCGCCGAAGCGGAACGGGTCGGCGCGGACCGTAGTCAGACCGGGATGCACGTACTCGGCGAGCTCGCTGTCGTCGAAGCCGGCGATGCTCAGGTCGTCCGGCACCGTCAGGCCGGCGGCCTGGGCGGCGCCCAGACCGGCGATCGCCATCCGGTCGTTCGCATAGACGATCGCGGTCGGCGGCTGCGGCAGCGCGAGCAACCGCCGCGTCGCCTCGATACCGCCGGCCGCGGTGAAGTCGCCGTTCTCGACCGCGACCGGCTCCAGCCCGGCGGCAGCCAGCGCCTCGACGAAGGCCGTGGAGCGGGCCGTGGCGTGCACGAACGCGGGCTGGCCGGCGACGTGCGCGATCCGGGTGTGCCCGAGCTCGACCAGGTGCTCGACGACCGCCCTCGTGCCGGGCCGGTCGTCGAGGGTGACCGCCGGGAACGGCGACTCGCCGTCCGGCCGGTTCAGCGTGACCGCGGGCAGGCCGAGCTCGACGAGCAACTCGATCCGCGGATCGTCGTGCCGGAGGTCGGACAGGAACACCCCGTCCACCCGCGCGTCCTGCGCGAGCCGCTGGTAGCCGTCCGCCTCCGAGCCGTCGGCGACCACCTGCAGGACCAGGGCCTGGCCTTGCGTCGACAGCACGCTCTCGACCCCGGCGATGAACGCCGGGAAGAACGGGTCCGACGAGAGCACGGCCGGATCCCGGGTGATCACCAGGCCGAGCGCGAACGCCTTCGAGATCGACAGCGACCGCGCCCGGTTGCTCGGCCGCCAGCCCAGCTCGTCGGCGGCCGCGAGGATCTTGTCCACGGTCGCCTGCGCCAGCCCCGGCCGCCCGTTGAGCGCGAACGACACCGATCCCTTGGACACGCCGGCCCGGCGCGCCACATCCGCGATTGTCGGTCGCTTGGTCACCCGAGATCTCCTTTAAACCGGTTTAAAGAGCATCTAAACCGGTTAAAACCGAGGCTGTCAAGATCTCGATCGATGCGCAGTACCGCAATCTGCGGCCAGTTCCGCGCACTCGTTTGCAGCTGATCGCTTGACGGCCGCGGCGGGCGAGGGATTGACTGGTCGGCAGCGACGCACCCAGCCGGTACCAGGCCGACGGCCTGAAGTCCGGTTTTCCGGCGCCAGGGTGGTGAGAAACCCGAGGCGGGGTCGCGTCCCCGGGACCGATGGAGCAATCGTGTCCAGACTCACCCGCCGCCTGCTCGGAGCAGCCGCGGCCACCGCCCTCGCAGTCGCCGTCACCATCACCGCCTCCACCCTCACCCGAACCGCCGCCGACGCGGCCGTCACACTGCCGCCGGCACACGCGAAGTTCGACTACCAGATCGGCGGCGCGTACACCCCACCTGCCGGCGTCCAGGTGGTCACCCGCGACCGGACCGCCGCGCCCGCCGCGGGCCTCTACAACATCTGCTACGTCAACGCCTTCCAGGTCCAGCCGGGCGAACAGGGCCAGTGGGCCGCCGACCTGCTGCTCCGCGATGCCAAGGGCAACCTGGTGATCGACGAGGACTGGGGCGAACCGCTCCTCGATCTCCGTACCGCCGACAAGCGGACCCGGATCGCCGCCAAGGTGAACGGCTGGATCGACGGCTGCGCCGCCAAGGGCTACCGGGCGATCGAGCCGGACAACTACGACAGTTACACGCGCTCGAAGAACCTCCTCACCGCCGGGCAGGCCAAGGCGTACCTGACCCTGCTGGCCACCCACGCCCACAGCAAGAACCTCGCGATCGGCCAGAAGAACACAGTCGAACTGGCCGGCGCGCGGACAGCCGTCGGACTCGACTTCGCAGTCGCCGAGGAATGCGGCCAGTACGACGAGTGCGGCGACTACGTCGATGCCTTTGGCAACAACGTGATCGTGATCGAGTACACCGACAGCGGCCGGCGGACAGCGTGTTCGCAGTACGGCGGAACGCTCTCGATCGTGCAGCGCGATGTGGACGTCTCCGTCCCGGGCGACCCCGGGTACGTCCGCAAGACCTGCTGAACTCCTTTCGTCCACACCTTTCTGGAGACCGTCATGTCTCAGCATGCTCGAAACCTGTCCCGCCGTGACGTCCTGCGCGCGGCCGCGGCCGTGGCGGCCGTCGGCACCGTGGGCGCCTGCGGCAAGAACGACGACGAGGGAGCCGATCCGAACGGCGTCGTGACGCTGGACCTGTGGCACGGCCAGGTTGACCTCGGCAAGGCCGCGATCGACTCACTGATCGCCGCGTTCAACCAGTCGCACCCGAAGATCAAGGTGGTCGGCGGCGGTGGCGGCGTGACCGCGGACAGCATGCTGCAGAAGGTCACCGCGGGACTGGCGGCGGGGTCCTACCCGGACATCGCGTACATCTTCGGGTCGGACCTCGCCAGCCTCACCAAGAGCCCCAAGGTCGCCGATCTCACCGGGCAACTGAAGGTCGACGGCTACTGGCCGGCCGTGAAGGACGCGGTCAGCGTCAAGGGCAAGGTCCGGGCCGCGCCGGCCCTGCTCGACTCGCTGTGCGTGGTCTACAACAAGAAACTGTTCGCGGCCGCCGGGGTGGCGCCGCCGGCGGCAGGCTGGACCTGGGACGACTTCGTGGCCACGTCGAAACAGCTGACCGATCCGGCGAAGGGCGTTTTCGGCACCGGCTGGCCGGGTGTCGGCGACGAGGACACGGTCTGGCGGATCTGGCCGATGATCTGGGACCTCGGCGGCGATGTGGTCAGCGGTGACGGCAAGAAGGCGGGCTTCGACGCGGTCGGCACGAAGGCCCTCGAAACCCTGGACCGGCTGCGCACCGACAAGTCGCTGTACGTCGACCCGAAACCGGGCAGCGAACAGCTGTACCAGGTGTTCCTCGGCGGCCGGATGGGAATGGTTGCCACCGGCCCCTGGCAGCTCCCCGAGCTGAAGGACGCCGGCCTCGACTACGGCGTCGTCCCGCTGCCGTCGTACTCGGGGAAGCCGATCACGATCTCCGGGCCGGACACCTGGACGATCTTCGACAACGGCAAGGCCAAGGTGCAGGCCGCCACCGAGTTCGTCAGCTGGCTGGCCGATCCGGCGCAGGACCTGCAGTGGGACATCAAGGGCGGCAGCCTGCCGATCACCAAGGCCACCGCGGAAATGCCCGAGTGGAAGAAGCATTCCGCGGCGACCCACGGGCTGGACGTGTTCGTCACCGCGCTCGACACCGCGAAGGTGCGGCCGACGATCTCGACGTACCCGCAGATCTCGCAGCACGTCGGCGAGGCGATCGCCGCCGTCCTGCTGGGCAAGCAGAGTCCGGCGGACGCACTCAAGCAGGCCGTCGACCAGTGCAACCAGGTGCTGGCGGTGCCGAGCTGATGGCCAGCGTGGTCGGGACCTTCACCGTCGATCCGCGGAGCCGGGCCGCCAAGCGGCGGGCGCGTGGTGAAGGTGCGACCGGGTGGGCGTTCGTGAGTCCGTCGGTCGTGCTCATCCTCGGCCTCGGTGTCGTCCCCGTGGTGTGGTCGCTGCTGTTGTCGTTCCAGGTGAACGATCTGGTGTCCCCGAGCCAGTGGGTCGGACTGGCGAACTACCAGGCGCTGGTGAAGGACCCGGCGTTCGGGTCGGCGGTCGTGCACACGCTGATCTACACGGCGCTCTACGTCCCGTTGAGTGTGGTCGCCGGGTTGGCGATCGCGATCGCACTGGACCGGAAGATCGCATTGATCGGGCTGTACCGGACGCTGGTGTTCGTGCCGTTCGTGGTGTCGGCCGCGGCGCAGGGTGTGCTGTTCTCGTTCGTGCTGGATCCTGAGTTCGGTGTCGCGAACTCCCTACTGCACAAGGTCGGGCTGCCGGCCCAAGGGTTCTTCAGCGATCCGGGCCAGGCGCTGTACCTGCTGGTCGCGATCTCGTTGTGGAGCGGCACCGGGTTCTGCGTGATCGTCTATCTCGCCGGTCTGCAAGGGGTTTCGACCGATCTCGTCGAGGCCGCGCGGATCGACGGCGCCGGCCGGTGGGGCGTCCTGCGGCATGTGACGCTGCCCGCGCTGACGCCGGTGACGATCTTCCTGCTGCTGTTCCAGACCATCAACGCGCTGCAGGTGTTCGACCTGGTGTTCGTCACCACCAAGGGCGGGCCGCTCGGCTCGACGACAGTGATCGTGTACTTCATCTGGGAGAAGGCCTTCAAGACGTTCACAGCCGGCTACAGCGCGGCGGCTGCGTACACCCTGGCGGTCGCCTTGCTCGTGATCGGTGTCGCCCTGCAGCTCTACCGGAAGCGGGTGGCTGCTCGATGAGGCGGATCAGCGGTTGGCACTTCGTCCTCGCGCCGCTGGCGCTCCTGTTCGCGTTGCCGCTGCTCTGGCTGCTGGTCAGTTCAGTGATGAGCAACGCGGAGATCAACCGTTTTCCGCCGGCGCTGTGGCCGCACGGGATCAAGCTGGACGGCTACCGGTACGTGCTCGGAAACGCTCTGTTTCCGCGGTGGTTCCTGAATTCCCTGGTGGTTTCCGCGGTGGCGGTGACCGCGAACCTGGTGCTCGGCTCGCTCGGCGGGTACGCGTTCGCGCGGATCCGGTTCGCCGGTTCGAAGCTCGTGCTCGGGCTGATGCTCGCGACGATGGTCGTCCCGTTCCAGCTGACGATGATCCCGACGTTCCTGGTGATGAAACAGCTCGGCCTGATCGACACGCTCGGCGCGCTCATCGTGCCGTCGCTGGTGACGCCGCTTTCGGTGTTTCTTTTCCGGCAGTTCTTCGTCTCGCTCCCCCGGGAGCTCGAGGAGGCGGCCTGGCTGGACGGCTGCGGACGGCTGCGGATCCTGGTGTCGATCGTGCTGCCGCTCGCGCGGCCGGCGTTGAGCACCGTCGCCGTCCTCACGTTCCTCGCGACCTGGAACGACCTGACCTGGCCGTTGATCGCGATCAACAGCGACTCCACCTACACCCTCCAGCTCGGACTGACCACGTTCCAGGGACAGCACCACACCCAGTGGTCGGCGGTGATGGCCGGCAACGTCATCACTGTCCTGCCCGTGCTGCTGGGGTTCCTCCTGGCCCAGAAGGCGTTCATCCGCTCACTGGCCTCCACCGGACTCAAAGGCTGAGACAAATATGTTCGATCTGCTCGTGATCGGTGACGCGAATCCCGACGTGGTCGTCGGGCCCGTCGACCAGCCGATCCTCTTCGGCCAACGGGAACGCCTCGTTCCCGGCGGCTCCCTGGTCCTCGGCGGCTCCGCGTCGATCATGGCCTGCGGCGCGGCCCGGCTCGGTCTCCGCGTCGCCTTCGCAGGCCGCGTCGGCGACGACCTGGCCGGTGACTTCGTCCGTACGTCGCTCGCGGACCGGGACGTGAATGTCGACGCGCTGGTGGTCGACCCATCGCTCCCGACGCCGCTGACCACCATCCTCACCTCGGGGGACGATCGCGCGATCCTGACGTCCCCCGGGTGTTTGCCGAACACTGTGGCGGAGGACGTCCCCACATCCCTCGTTCGGTCGGTGCGGCATGTGCATGCCGCCTCGTTCTACTTGATGCCGGAACTGGCGGCAGGACTGGCGGGGATCTTCAAAGAGGCCAAGGCGGCCAAGGCGTCCACCTCGCTGGATCCGAACGACGATCCGGCCGGCAAGTGGGACCGCATGATTCTCGACCCGGTCCTGCGGGTCACCGACTACTTCTTGCCCAACGCGGCCGAGGCTCTGGCCCTCACCGGCCACCATTCGGTCGAGGACGCCGCCGGCATCCTGGCCCGGCGCCTGGCTCGCCGCGGTACCCACGTGGTCGTCAAGAACGGCCCGGACGGCGCCTTGGCCCACGACGGGACCAGGGTGATCACCGCGCCGGCGTTGAAGGTGGACACGGTCGATGCCGTCGGCGCGGGCGACAGCTTCGACGCCGGCTGGGTCGCCGCCGTACTGAACGGCTCGAAACCCGAGCGTGCGCTGGCGATCGCGGCTGCCTGCGGCTCCCTCTCGACGCGCGCGGCCGGCGGTACAGCTGCCCAACCCGACTGGGACCTGGCCCTCGGGAGTGTGGCGCCATGACCAAGATCGCGTTCGTCGGGGCGGGCAGCGTGGTGTTCACGCAGGGTTTGCTGGCCGACCTGTTCGCGCTCGAGCTGGGTCCTGTGCACATCGCGTTGCACGACATCGACCCCGAGCGGCTCGACACCGCCGCGGCCGCGGCGTCGTACATCGCCCGGGAGCGCGGCATCGTCCCGCGGATCACCGCGCATCTGGAACGGCGGGCGGCGCTCGACGGCGCCGACTTCGTCATCAACATCGTGCAGGTCGGGATGAACGCGGCGACCCACGTCGACTTCGAGATCCCCGCCCGGTACGGGATCCGGCAGACGATCGGCGACACCCTCGGCGTCGGCGGCGTGTTCCGTGCGTTGCGGACGTTCCCGGTCCTGCGGGAGCTCGCGAAGGACATCGCCGAGGTCTGCCCGGACGCATGGCTGCTCAACTACACCAACCCGATGGTGATGAACGTCTGGTACCTGAAGGCGCTCGGGGTCCGCAACGTCGTCGGGCTCTGTCACTCGGTCTACTGGACGATGCAGGGGCTGTCCGAGCTGGTCGGCGTACCGTACGAGGACGTCAGCTACCTGGCCGCGGGCGTGAACCACCAGTCGTGGGTGCTGCGGTTCGAGCGCGGATCGGAGAACCTGTACGACCGGCTGGACGCGGCGATCGCGGCGGACCCGGAGCTACGCCGGCGGGTCCGGGTGGACATGTACCGCCGGCTCGGCTGCTACCCGACCGAGACGAGCGAACACTCCGCGGAGTACGTCCCGTGGTACCTCGGACACAGCTCCGAGATCGAACGCCTCCGCCTCCCGATCGGCGCTTACCTCGACATCGTCGCGGACAACCTCGCGTCCTACGAACACACCCGCGATGCCCTGAAGGCCGGCGATCCGGTCGACGTCGAACCCACCCTGGAGTACGCCCCCCAAATCATCCACAGCATCGTCACCAACACCTCCCGCACCATCTACGCCAACCTCCCGAACACCACCGGTGGCTTGATCTCCAATCTGCAGGCCGAGGGCGTCGTCGAGGTTCCTTGTCTGGTGGATGCTTCGGGGCTCCGGCCGGTCGCGGTTGGCGAGCTTCCGGCGCAGTGTGCGGCGCTCAACCGGTCGTACCTCAGCGTCGCCGAACTCGTCGTCCAGGCAGCGATCCAGCAAGACCCGCGCGCGATCCGCCAGGCGGTGATGGTCGACCCGGCGACCGCGGCCGCGCTACCGGTCGAGCGGATCTGGGAGCTGTGCGACGAGATGGTGCTTGCTCATCGCAACTACTTGGACACGCCGTTGAGGGCGGCGCTCAGATAGTCGCGGTACGTCGCGAAGCCGTCGAGGACCTCGGCGGCCGTCGGCTGACCGGTAAGCGCGCCGACGCCCTGGCCCGCGTAGATCGACGCGCGGGCCGGGTCGGCGGCGCTGGTTCCGTCGACGTACTCGGCATGACCCGCGTCGTCCGACTTCAGCTCCTGCTCGCGCCCCTCCCAGCTGTCGTAGTACGCGTTGCGGAGCGCCCGCCCGCCGAACTCGTCCGGCCAGCCCGCCCGCGACGCGGCGTCGAACACCGTGCCGTACACGGTGTCGGTCTCGTCCGCCTCGATGATCCGCTGCCGCGCCGGCTCCTTGGTCAGCGCCTCGACGCAGGTGAGGAACGCAGTACCGATCCACCCGCCCGCCGCACCCGCCGCCAGCACCGCGGCCAGCCCGCGCGGACCCGAGATCCCGCCGCCGGCGAGCACCGGCAGGTCGGTGAGGTCGAGGATCGCCTGCAGCAAAGGCAACGTGGCAACGGCGTTCCGCCCGTGCCCGCCGGCTTCGGCGCCCCGGGCAACGATCACGTCCACCCCGGCCGCCACCGCCTCGCGGGCATCGGCGACGGTGCCCGCCTGGGTCGCGACGACGATCCCGGCCGCCTGCAGCGTCTCGACGTACGGCCGGTAGTTCCCGAAGCTCAGCGACACCAGAGCGGGCTTCAGCTCCAGCATCG
Organism: Kribbella sp. NPDC051936; assembly: GCF_040680955.1. Lineage (NCBI taxonomy): Bacteria > Bacillati > Actinomycetota > Actinomycetes > Propionibacteriales > Kribbellaceae > Kribbella > Kribbella sp. NPDC051936. Next base: position 103,588 of record NZ_JBFAXS010000015.1, read on the forward strand.
CCTCGAGATGCTCCGGGTGATCCTCGACGGACCAGGCCATCAACCCGATCCCGTACGGCGCCCCGCCGGCCGCGGCGATCGCGCCCTCGGTCCGGATCCAGTCGGCCGAGACCGCGGACCCCGCGCCGAGCATCCCCAACCCGCCCGCGGCCGAGATCGCCGCCGTCAGCTTCCCGCCGCTCACATTCGCCATCGGCGCCCCCACCACCGGCACCGCGAGCCCGAACCGCTCCGTCAGCCACATACCCCCAGCGCACCACACTCGCCGCCCCCACACCATGTCCCGCGCCACACCACGCGGGACGCAGAACGGCCGGCCCCCGGGATGGGGACCGGCCGTCGATGGAGCTGCGTCAGAACTTGTAGACGTCCGACTGGGGGTCGCCGTGGCAGCGCTTGTACTTCTTGCCGGAGCCGCACGGGCAGGCGGCGTTGCGCGGCGTGCCGGCGTACTCCAGCTTGCCGTCCTCGACGGCGTCGGTGTGCATCGCGACCTCGTCGTCACCGTCGATGGTCGGCGCCGAGTACGTCAGGCGCTGGGGCCGCTGCTCGTTGGTGAGCCCCTTGGCGCGCAGGCGCGGCGTGTCCCGCGGCCGCGGGGTGTCCTGCGGCCGCTCCTCGTCGGTGGTCCGGCCGGCGAACTCCGCGATCGGTGCGCCCGGGGTGAGGATGTCCTGGATCCGCTTGCCCTCGAGGCTGTCCTCGTCGGCCAGCGCCGCCTCGTTCGCGAGCTCCATCTCGGCGCGCATCGCCTCGACGTCGACCTCGACGTTGAAGATGAAGCCGACCGACTCCTCCTTGATGGACTCCATCATCGCGGCGAACATGTCGTACCCCTCGCGCTGGTACTCGACCAGCGGGTCACGCTGCGCCATCGCGCGCAGGCCGATGCCCTCGCGCAGGTAGTCCATCTCGTACAGGTGCTCGCGCCACTTGCGGTCCAGCACGCTCAGGACGACGCGACGCTCCAGCTCTCGCATCGCCTCCTCGCCGAGCAGCTCTTCACGCCGCTCGTACGCCGCGGTGGCGTCCTCGATGAACCGCTCGATCAGGAAGTCCTGCGTCAGGCCGGCCTTCTCGCCGCCGGCCTCCTCGATCAGCTCCTCCTCGGTGAGCTCGGTCTGGTACAGCGTCTTCATCGCGGTGAACAGCGCGTCCAGGTCCCAGTCCTCGGCGAAGCCGTCCGCGGTCGCGCCCTGGACGTAGCCGGTGACGGTCTCCTCGAGCATGTCCTGCACCTGCTCGCGCAGGTCGGCGCCCTCGAGCACGCGGCGGCGCTCGTCGTACACGACGTGCCGCTGCCGGTTCATCACGTCGTCGTACTTGAGGATGTTCTTCCGGGTCTCGAAGTTCTGCGCCTCGACCTGGCCCTGCGCGGACGCGATCGCCTTGGTGACGACCTTGTTCTCCAGCGGCTGGGAGTCGTCGTTGTTCCGCGACATCGCCCAGTCGACCATCTCGCGCTTGAACAGCCGCATCAGGTCGTCCTCGAGCGACAGGTAGAACCGGGACTTGCCGGGGTCGCCCTGGCGGCCGGCGCGACCGCGCAGCTGGTTGTCGATCCGGCGGGACTCGTGCCGCTCGGTGCCGAGCACGTACAGGCCGCCGAGCTCGCGGACCTCGGTCTGCTCCTCCTTGACCTGCTTCTCGAACTGCTCGAGCATCTCCGGGTACTCGGACTCGTACTGCTCGATGTCCTCGGCCGGGTCGATACCGCGGGCGCGCAGCTCCTTGTCGGCGAGGAACTCGGGGTTGCCGCCGAGGATGATGTCCGTACCACGGCCGGCCATGTTGGTGGCCACCGTGACCGCACCCTTACGGCCCGCCTCCGCGACGATCGCCGCCTCCCGCGCGTGCTGCTTCGCGTTCAGCACCTCGTGCTTGATGTTCTCCTTGAGCAGCTGCCGGGACAGCCGCTCGGACTTCTCCACCGACGTCGTACCGACCAGGATCGGCTGACCGGTGGCGTGCACGTCGACGATGTCCTTGACCACCGCGTCGAACTTGGCGTCCTCGGTGCGGTAGATCAGATCCCGCTCCTCGACCCGGATCATCGGCTTGTTGGTCGGGATCGGGACGACGCCGAGCTTGTAGACCTTGGAGAACTCGTTCGCCTCGGTCATCGCCGTACCGGTCATGCCGGCCAGCTTGTCGTAGAGACGGAAGTAGTTCTGCAGCGTGATCGTCGCGAGGGTCTGGTACTCCTCCTTGATCTCGACGCCTTCCTTGGCCTCGATCGCCTGGTGCAGACCCTCGTTGTAGCGGCGGCCGTGCAGCGTCCGGCCGGTGTGCTCGTCGACGATCAGGACCTCGCCGTTGTCGACGACGACGTAGTCCTTGTCCCGGTGGAACAGGTCCTTGGCCTTCAGCGCGTTGTTCAGGTAGCTGATCAGCGGGGTGTTGGCCGACTCGTACAGGTTGTCGATGCCGAGCCGGTCCTCGACCTTCTCGATACCGCGCTCGAGGATCGCGACCGTGCGCTTCTTCTCGTCCACGTCGTAGTCGGCGACCCGGCGCTTGGTCTCGTCGATCTCGAGGTCCGTGACCCGGGGGTTCTTCCGCTTCAGCTCCGCCTCGTCGGCCAGCGTCCAGGCCTTCAGCGTGTTCGCGATCCGGGCCATCTCGACGTACCAGCGCTGGGAGTCCTCGGCCGGGCCGGAGATGATCAGCGGGGTCCGGGCCTCGTCGATCAGGATCGAGTCCACCTCGTCCACGATCGCGTAGTTGTGCTCGCGCTGGACGCAGTCCTCGATGCTGCCCGCCATGTTGTCGCGCAGGTAGTCGAAGCCGAACTCGTTGTTGGTGCCGTAGGTGATGTCCTTGGCGTAGGCGATCCGGCGCTCCGCGGGCGACATCTCCGGCAGAATCACGCCGTAGTCGAGGCCGAGGAAGTGGTACACCCGGCCCATCCACTCGGCCTGGTACTTGGCCAGGTAGTCGTTCACCGTGACCACGTGCACGCCCTTGCCGGACAGCGCGTTCAGGTACGTCGGGAGCGTGCCGACCAGCGTCTTGCCCTCACCGGTCTTCATCTCGGCGATGTTGCCCAGGTGCAGCGCCGCGCCGCCCATGATCTGGACGTCGTAGTGCCGCTGGTGCAGGGTCCGCTTGGCCGCCTCCCGGACCACCGCGAAGGCCTCCGGGAGCAGCGCGTCGAGAGACTCCCCGTTCTCGTGCCGCTCCTTGAACTCCGCGGTCTGCGCGCGCAGCTCCTCGTCGGACATCGTGACGAAGTCGTCCTCGATGGAGTTGACCATCTTCGCGATGCCCTGCAGCTGGCGCAGGATCTTGCCCTCGCCGATCCGCAGGACCTTGTCGACAACCTTCATGGTGGGGAGTTCACTCCTTGCTGCTGAAGCCTGGGTTGCGGCCGAACGCCGACAGGGCGCGCCGACCCCTCCCGGGAAGGCGTGCGTCCCCCATCGTACGGGGCCGGGTGTGCCAAGCCACGCCCGCAGCGTGCCTCGAGCCTTACCGGACCCACGCGTGAGAGCGCCGGAAAGTTCCCGGGATCTGCTCAGGAGCCTCGCAGGGCGTCACTGAGCGCTGGCGAAAGGTCACCGCCGCCGGCCACCCGGACCTGGTCCAGCCCGAGCCATCCGGCCAGCTGGACCAGCTCCGCGGCCAGCTCCTCGGCGGTCTCCACCGGCGCCTTCGGCTCCGCGTGCGCCGACTGGACGAGCAGCACGCCGCCGGGGCGGTCGGCCTTCAGGTCCACCCGCGCGACCAGCCGGTCGCCGAGCAGGAACGGGAGCACGTAGTACCCGTGGATGCGCTTCTCGGCCGGCACGTAGATCTCGATCCGGTACCGGAAGTCGAAGAGGACCTCGGTCCGGGTGCGCTCGAAGACCAGCGAGTCGAACGGGCTGACCAGGGCCCGGGTGTTCACCCGGCGCGGCAGCCGGGCGTCGCGGTGCAGGTACGCCGGGCGCTTCCAGCCGTCGATCTGCACCGGCAGCAGCTCGCCCTCCTCGACCAGCTCCGCGATCGCCTGCAGCGTCGGCTCGGGCGCGGTCCGGAAGTAGTCCCGCAGGCACTGCGCGGTCGCCACCCCGTGCGCCCGGGCCGCGATCGACACCAGCCCGCGGTGCGCCTCGTCGAGCGTCGGCGTCGGCGTGTCGACCACCGCGCGGGGCAGCACCCGCTCGGGGACGTCGTACAGCCGCTCGAACTGCTGGTTGCGCCGGGCGACGGTGATCTCCCCGGCGAAGAACAGGAACTCCAGGGCGCGTTTCACGTCGGACCAGTTCCAGCCCCAGTTGTCCCGCGCCCGCTCCACGTCGTCGTCGATCTCGCGGGCGGTCAGCGGGCCGTGGGTCTGCACATCGGCGAGCACCTGCTTGATCAGGTCCGGCCGCTCCTTCGCGATCGACCGCGGGCCGCCCCAGGCCTCGGTCGTCGCGCGGGCCATCCGCCAGCGCATCAGCGGATGCGTCTCGACCGGGATCAGCGACGCCTCGTGCGCCCAGTACTCCACCAGGCGGCGCGGGGCCTTGCCGGCGGCGCGGTCCAGCAGCTCCCGCGGATACGGCCCGAGACGCGAGTAGAGCGGCAGGTACTGCGTGCGGCTCAGCACGTTGACCGAATCGATCTGGATCAGCCCGATCCGGCCGAGCACCCGGGACAGCGCCCGCGCGTCGGGAACGCCCTTCGGCCGGGGGTCCATGAACCCCTGCGCCGCCAGCGCGACCCGTCGCGCCTGAGCCGTAGACAGCACCTGAGTAGTCACGTCCCGCATTGTGCCGGGACCCACCGACATTTCCCCCCACCTTGGGCACCCACCAACCATTTCGACGGCTCGAAACCGGTTGAGGCGGGCTCAAGGTTGGCTCTGGAGCCGTGGGCATAACTCCGGAGTTACCGAAAGTGGGAGGTGCGCTACGCATGGTGTTCGGGAGAACCTGCCAGGAGGCCGTCCGCCCGTGCGGCCCCTATCACCCTGGAGTGAGGCATGACAGGAAAGAAGCAGGTGGTCCGCGCTGCCCTCGCGGCCGGCGTACTGACCGCGGTGTCCCTCGGTGCGGTGGCCGTAGCAGGCTCCGCGTCGGCCGCGCAGTCGCCGGACGGACCCGAGACCCGGATCGTCGGCGGCGCCATCGCCCACACCGCCGACACGCCGTGGGCCATCCAGCTGTCGAACAGCAACTCCCCCGACCCGACCGGTGAGTACTGCGGGTCGACGCTGGTGGCGGCGAACAAGATCGTCACCGCGGCGCACTGCTCCACCGAGGCCGCGTCGACGTACACAGCGATCCAGGGCCGCGACGACCTCGCCGACAAGTCCACCGGCAAGGAATCGAAGATCAGCAGCATCTGGGTGGACCCTGAGTACGGCAAGTCGCCCGGCCACGACGTCGCCGTGATGACGCTCGCGACCCCGTTCGAGGGTGTCGACACGCTGGCGCTGGAGACCGACAAGGCGGCTGACGCAGCCGGCGCCGCCTCGATCGTGTACGGCTGGGGCGAGACCGAGGGCACCGGCCCGGCGGCCACGTTCCAGAAGGTCGACGTACCGGTCCTCGGCGACGCGTACTGCGAGAAGGCGTACGCGAGCGAGGGCTACACGGCCGACGGCGAGATCTGCGCCGGGTACGAAGAGGGCGGCAAGGACTCCTGCCAGGGCGACTCCGGCGGCCCGCTGGTCCTGAACGGCCGCCTGTTCGGTGTCGTGTCCTGGGGCATCGGCTGCGCGGACGCCGGCAACCCGGGCGTGTACGCCGAGGTCGCGACGTACGCGGCGGAGCTGCAGCAGCAGATCGACAGCTAGGGCCTAAACCGAGCCGAAGCGTTCTGTGTGGATCCGGCGCAGCGGAACACCGAGTGCGGCCAGGTCGTGGCTGACCGAGGTCACCATGGGCTGCGGGCCGCACAGGTAATAGTGGAGCCGGTGGTACCGGCGCGGGAGATTGCGGCTGAGCACGTCGTGATCGATCCGCCCGGTCTCACCGGTCCACTCCGGTCCGGGCTCGCTCACCACCTTGACTACCTTGAGATGCAGCCGTGCTCGGACCTCCTCCACTTCGGGGAGCAGCATCAGTTCGCTCTCTCGGCGGGCCGCGAGGATCAACCGGACCGGACGCTGATCGCCGCGGTCGGCCATCGTCCGGAGCATGCTGAGCAACGGCGTGACCCCGACCCCGGCCGCGATCAGCACGAACCCCGGCGCGCTGTCGAGGCCCGCCATGGTGAAGCCGCCGTACGGACCGTCCAGAAAGACGCGCCGGCCGGGTCGCAGGCCGACGAGCAACTCGGTGAAGTCCCCGAGTGCCTTGATGGTGAACTCCATCCGGTCCGGGTGCTCGGCCGTCGAGGCGATGCTGAACGGATGCTCCTCGAAAACGAACGGCGTCGACCCGATCTTGAGCCAGACGAACTGTCCCGCGACGAACGGCAGCCCAGGATGCCCGTCCGCCTGGATCACCAGCGTCACACCGTCGCCCGGCACCGCGCGCACCGAAGCCACGACGTAGGCGTACCGGCGGGCGCGCATCGGCAGCACGATCCACCGGCGCACAGCCAGCCCTGCCACGAGCAGTCCGGAGAGGATGAACCAGGCGGCCAGCAGCGCGTGCGACACGAGATGCCGGAGCCACCAGACATGCAGCCACGCGGTGACCAGCACCACCGCGACCAGCCCGTTGTGCAGCAGCCGCCAGCCCTCGTACCGTGGCTGGCGCCGAACTCGCCGCAGCGCGAGTACGACGATCAGCACCAGCGCCACCGTCGACGTGACCGCGGCCCGGGCCGCCCAGGTCGTGTGCCAGAGCGCGAGGATCGACAGATGGCGCGGATCGAAGACCAGCACTGCGACCAGGTGTACGACCACGAGGACGACGGCGATCTTCGCGATCAAGCGGTGCACCGCGAGGATGGTCTCGATCCCGAACGACGAGATCAGCCACGGCAGCCGCGCGGGGAGGACGACGGCCACCACCAGCGCCGAGAACGCGACCAGTCCGGCGCTGAGCTCGATCGCCCCACCCGTATCCGACTCCGCGACCCCGATCGCTCCCCAGGCGAGGAGCAGGGGAATCACCAGCACGTCGAGGTAGAGCACGAACCACGCGAATCGCGACAGCGGACCGTGCAGCCGCGCCGAGACGCGGTGCCGGACCATGGCGGCCCGGCTTCCGGGGACGAGGGACTCCTTCCGCACCCTCGGAAACTACGCTGTCGCGCGCGGGCCGGGAAGGGAAAAGCGGTCGCCAGGAGCTGACCGATTCGGCATTCCCGCACCGAGCGTCAATCAGGCGTAAAAAAGCCGCGGACCGGGTTTGCCCGGCCCGCGGCTGCGGTATCTCCTCCCGAATCTCGCGAGGCTCGCCACCAACGAGCGAACGGTTCAGACGGCCAGCCTGATCACGCCGTAGTCGTAGCCGCGACGGCGGTAGACGACGCTCGGCTGGTTCTCGTCCGCGTCGACGAACAGGTAGAAGTCGTGCCCGACCAGTTCGAGCTCGTAGAGCGCCTGGTCCAGGGTCATCGGCTTGGCGGTGTGGGTCTTCTCGCGCATCACCAGCGGACCGTCGCCGGTGACCGTGAGAGATCCGTACTTGTGCGTCGCCACCTCGTCCTCGGCGACTGGTTCCTCCACTAGAGGTGCGTTGCCGGCAACCGGCTGCTTCGCGTTCACGTGCCGCAGGCCTTCCGGCGTCCGCTCACCCCGGTGCACCCGGCGCCGGTCGGCCGCCTTGCGGACCTGGGACCGGAGCCGGTCCAGGCAGACGTCGAACGCCGCCTGCTTGGTCTCGCCGCACGCCTCTGCGCGGACCACCGGACCCTTGGTGTACATGGTGAGCTCGACACGCATCGCCCGATCGTGCTGTCGCGGGTTCTTCTCCTGGCTGACTTCCACCTCGCACCGCAGTACCCGATGATCGACTTTCTCGATTCGCTCGAGTTTTTCCTCGACGTACTGCCGGAAGCGGTCACTGACCTCGCAGTGATGACCCTTGACAACGACGTCCACGGAAACCTCCATCGATCGGCGACTTCTTTTACGTGTTCGGACCCCCGTGCTCGTGGTGACGGTGCCCGAAACGAGAACACCCGCTGTCGAACCCGTCGGACCCGGTGGCAAGGAATCCGGCTGATCCGGTCCTTCGCCACTCCACTGCCCGACAAGCCCTAGCGGGTGTCATAGGCCAACGCTAGTCGGCTTCGGCGAAAACCGGTAGGGAAGTTCTCATGAACCAGACGTCCGGTGTCTCGCGGTCGCGGCCAGCAGCGCGCAGCCGAGCACCCGGATTCCCCGGGATTCCAAGGCGCGGCAGGCTTCGGTGAGCGTGGATCCGGTGGTGATCACGTCGTCCACCAGCAGGACCGGTTGATCGATCAGCGTTTCAGCCCAGCGCGAACGCACCCCGAAAACCCCGTCCAGGTTGGCGGTCCGGCGTTCCGCGGACAGACCGGCCTGGTCGTCGGGGCGCCCGACGACCCGCAGCGCGCCGGCCGTGCGAGCGTCGATTCCCTGTCTGCGCAGGGATCTGACGGCAGCTTTCGTAATCCGCAGCAGCGGGTCGTGCCCCCGTGTGCGGACGGTTGCCCGCGGCGACGGCACCGGACACACCCACGCCGCCTGCCGGTCCCCGAGCGCGGTCCGTACGACGTCGGCCAGCAGCCGGCCGAGCGGCCGGGCCAGGGCGTAGCGAGCGTGCTCCTTGTGCGCGAGGATCAGGTTGCGGAGCTCCCCGGCGTACGGCGCGGCGGCGGTCGGCGGCGCCAGCCCGGGCGGACTGGGGTCCGGCCAGGCACGGAACGGAGTCATCCCCGTCAGTAGCCGACGGCAACCACCACAGAGAGTGACTCCCGGCCGCTCACACCCGGCGCACCGCCCGCCCAGCACCAGGTCCGCGACCCCGTCCCACCCCCGCACCACCTCACGGTCCCCGGTTTCTCCGGTCCCGCGCAACCAGGCCCACGCGTCCCTGTGGACAACCCGCTGTCGCCAGAGGTTGGCGCAGCGGGATCAGCCGGGGTAGGTGGGCTCGATCGGGCCCTGGATGTCGCCGGGGTCGGGCGAGACCCAGATCAGGTCCTTGCTGAGCCAGTGGATGCGGCCGGTGTCGTCCTGGATCACCGGGAGGGTGTCCTTGTTCGGGTTCGACGCGACGCGCTGCGGGACGAAGTCGGGCGACGACCCGGGCAGCAACTGCAGGCTGGAGCCGTCAGGGCTGGCCAGCCAGGCCTGACGCGCCGAGCTGGCGTTGCCGCCGGAGCCGATCACGATGATGCCCTGCTTGTTCCAGGCCGCGTCGGTGATGTTGGTCAGCGCCAGCCGGAGCGGCCGGAACGCGCCGAGCACCCGGCGCTTGCCGTCGGGAGCGGTCTGGATCGCGGCGGTCTGGACGTAGTTCTGCTTGCTGCCGGCCGCCTGCATCACGAGCAGCACCCGTACGCCGTCGGGGGCCATCCGCAGCGCGACCGGGGTGTCGCCCTTGAAGTCGGCGTCGATGACGTCGAGCGGCCCGTCGTGGTTGCGGAGCCGCAGCCGTGGGTGGTCGCTGTCGGCCCGGTCCAGGAACCACAGGTTGTCCTGGTCGTCGAAGCTCGGCGGCAGGGTCTTTCCGTCGAGGTCGATCTTCGCCTGGTCGACGTCCTTGTCGCCCGGGTCCAGCTTGCCGTAGACGAGGTACTTCCCGTCGGCGGTGACGATCGCCCCGGCGTCGCCTGCCAGCGTCACCGCGAGCGACTGCGCCTTGTACAGCGCCAGTGGCCCGGCGTTCAGCGGCTGGGCAGCGATGTCCGACGCCCCGTCCAGGCCGACGATCCGGTGCGGCTTCTGCTTCAGCAGGCCGAAGAGCTTGGTCGCCGTTCCGGCCGGCACCTGCGGGTCGTACGGGCTGAAGTTGGCGAACGGCAGGACCTCGGGGTCGTCAGGCAGCAGCGGTGCGCCGCCGACCGTGATCTTGGCCCGCAGGTTCAGCTGGTTGAGGGTCCAGACGATCTGCGCCGCCAGCAGCCGCCGATCCTGGTCGCGGAGCGAGACGGCGGCATCGTTCAGCGCCACCGTGGCCACACCGAGGTCCACCGGGACCGAAACCTGCACTTCGGTGCCGGGCGGCGCTATGGACACCACGCCGTTCCCGAGCCGGCTGGTCGGGCCTTTCAGCAGCTCTTGGACGAGCTGGGTCGCGGCCTGGCCGGACGGGAGGTTCTGCGGCAGCCAGACCTGGTCCGGTACGAGCAGGTCGCGGGACTGGTTGAAGAAGTACAGGTCCCGGGATGCGAGCTTCAGGTCGACCTGGTTGCTGCCGAGGTACGCCCCCGGCGGCGGTGTGTCCACGCGGAGCTGTCCGTCGATCTTCTTGAGCCTGAAGAAGAAGTCGGCCGGCTCGTCGGCCTTCGCCGGGATCCACTCGCCGCGCGCGCCGATGGTCGCGATCTTGCGGGCGGTCAACTGGATGCCGCCGGCCTTCCGGGTCAGCGAGTCGGCGCTCTGCTCGTACACCACGGTCTGCGACTCCGGCCGCCACTCCCCGGCGGCGTCCGGGGTCATGTACTGCCGCGCGACGTCGTACGCCTGGGAGTCCGACATGGCCTCCAGGAAGCCGCTGACGATCGCCATGTCGCCGACGTTCGCCCGCGGCGGCTTGGCCTCGACGCCGACGCCGCCGAGGTCCGGCGCCAGCCCCTGCCGCTCGCCGTTGCGGATGGTGCCCTTGGTCGGCACGGCCGCGCAGCCGCCCAGCATCACCACGGCCAGCACGGCCGCGACCAGCCTGCGCCTCATCGCTCCTCACCGCCGCTCAGCTTCTGGTACGGCGCGCCGACGTCGACGAGCTCGGTGACCACGCGGGTCGCGTCGGCCGGCCGCGGCGGCAGCGGCGAACCGGTGAGCGCCACGTCCGGGCGGCGCGGCAGCGTCAGCCGGAAGTATGCGCCGTCGCCGGGCGAGCCCCACGCGTCCAGGCGGCCGCCGTGCAGCCGGGCGTCCTCGAGCGCGATCGACAGGCCGAGGCCGGTGCCGCCGGTGGTCCGGGCCCGGGCCGGGTCGGCCCGCCAGAACCGGCTGAACACCATCTCGGCCTCCTCGGGCCGGAACCCGACGCCGTGGTCGCGGACGGCCACCGCGGCGGCCTCCTCGTCGTACGCCGTGCTGATCCGGATCGGCAGGCCTTCGCTGTGCTCGATCGCGTTGCCGATCAGGTTCCGCAGGATCCGCTCGATACGGCGGGAGTCCACCTTGGCCCGGCACGGGCGCGGCATGTCCAGCTGGACCTCGCAGCCCTTCCGCTGGACCAGGGTCTCGTGGTTCTCCAGCACCCGGTTGACGATGTCGCGCAGGTCGACGTCCTCCAGGTCCAGGGCGGCCGCTCCGGCGTCGAACCTGCTGATCTCCAGCAGGTCGGCGAGCAGCTCCTCGAACCGGTTGAGCTCGTTCTGCAGCAGTTCCACCGAGCGGCGGCTGATCGGGTCGAACTGGTCACGGCTCTCGTGCAGCAGGTCGGCGGCCATCCGCACCGTGGTGAGCGGCGTCCGCAGCTCGTGGGACACGTCCGACACGAACCGGCGCTGCAGCCGCGACAGCTCCTCCAGCCGGCGGATCTGGCGCTGCAGGTTGGACGCCATCTTGTTGAACGACACGGCCAGCCGGGCCAGGTCGTCGGTGCCGCGGACCTGCATCCGCTCCTCGAGCTTGCCGGCCGCCAGCCGCTCGGCGATCCGGCGGGCCATCCGCACCGGCGTCACGACCTGCCGGGTGACCAGCCAGGCCACCGCGCCGAGCAGGACGATCAGCAACAGCCCCGCGGTCACCAGGGCGCGCTGGACGACGTCCAGCGTCTCCTGCTGCGCGGTGAGCGGGAACAGGAAGTAGATCGCGTACTTGTCACCGGTCGAGTCGATCCGGATCTGCGAACCGATCACCAGGCCCGGGACACTGGGGCTGTCGCGATAGTTGATCAGCGTGTACGTGTCCCAGAGCTTGGAGCCGTCGCTCACCACGGACGAGGACAGCGGCTGCGGGATCGAGTCGCTGTTGACCAGTCCGGTGTAGCGGATCGCGTTGGACGCCGCCTGGTCGGTCGGCACCAGCAGGACGTCGTACAGGCCCGGGCGGTTGGAGCCGAGGACCAGCTCGGACAGCTGCTGGTTGACGAGGTTCGGGTTGGCGGCGTCGAGGCTGACGGACAGCTGCTGGAGCTGGGCGCGCACCTCGGCCTGGGCGCTCATCCGGCGCGACTCCAGGACGCCGTCGGTGACCTGGCTCATCATCACCCAGCCGACCAGGATCAGCACCAGTGTCGACATCAGCAGGGTGCCGGTGACGATCCGGGCCTGGATGGACCGCCGCCAGATGTCGGGCCAGTGCTTGGGGTGCGTACGCCACAGCGGCTGCGGCTGGGCAGCCCAATCCGCCGCGGCGGCTGTCAGCTCCAGCTCCGTCCCGCGGGACTCGGCCACCTCCTGCTCGGGAGGTGCCGACGGCTGCCCGCTCCGGTGATCAGTGATCTGACCGGTGTGCACCTCGTGACCGGGGTCCACCACCTGGTCGCCGGCGGCAGCCTGCGGCTCTTGGCCGCGTCCGTACTCGATCAGTCCGCACCCGCCTTGTATCCGACACCGCGGACCGTGACCACGATCTCCGGGTGCTCAGGGTCCTTCTCGATCTTGGAGCGCAGCCGCTGGACGTGCACGTTCACCAGCCGGGTGTCGGCGGCGTGGCGGTAGCCCCAGACCTGCTCCAGCAGCACCTCGCGGGTGAACACCTGCCAGGGCTTCGACGCCAGGCAGACCAGCAGGTCGAACTCCAGCGGCGTCAGCTGGATCGTCTCGCCGGCCCGCTTCACCGAATGGCCGGCCACGTCGATGGTGAGGTCGCCGATGGTCAGCGACTCCGGGCCGGGCTCGTCCATCCGGCGCAGCCGGGCCCGGATCCGGGCCACCAGCTCCTTCGGCTTGAACGGCTTGACCACGTAGTCGTCGGCCCCGGACTCCAGCCCGAGCACGACGTCCACGGTGTCGCTCTTCGCGGTCAGCATCACGATCGGCACGCCGGACTCGGCCCGGATCGCCCGGCAGACGTCGATGCCGTCCATCCCGGGCAGCATCAGGTCGAGCAGCAGCAGATCGGGCTTGAACTCCCGGAACGCCGGCACCGCCTTGTCACCGGTCGCGCACAGATAGGTGTCGTAGCCCTCGTTGCGCAGCACGATGCTGAGCATCTCCGACAACGCGGTGTCGTCGTCGACGATGAGGATGCGGCCCCGCATCGTCCGGTTACCGTCTGCCACGCCCTTAGCTCCTCGCTGCTCCGTTGGGTCCGAGTCCGACCGGTCGGTGTGCGCCCGGCGGGGTGCCAGGCCGTACGCACTACGGATAGTGTCCCATTCCCCTGGTAGTGCACACGCCGGATCGCCGTGTGACCCCCGAGTTGGGCTGTGATCATCCGGGATCATGGTGCACGGCCGGGGTTCACCACAACTCACGTGCCCGCTGGTACGACGGTTCACCGGGAGAGGAGGCAGTCAGTGGCCGACCACCGTATGCAGTCGAGTATGCGCCTGCACGACGACGTGGCGACCGAGCCGCTGCGGCCGTGGCTGCCGGCGGACCTGCTCGACAACGCCGCCCGGACGATCTCCGACAACAAGACGATCATGCTGGGCCTGCCAGTGCTGGCCGGGATCGCACTGGTCGCGGTGCAGGCCGTTCTGACCGAGGTCGCCGTACCGGGCGGGCTGAGCGGCTTCTTCGGGGCGGACGACCCGTTCGGGCAGGCCGGAGCGGCCCTCCTGCTCACCTACGGCGTACAGGTGGTGCTGTTCTCGGTGGTGTCGAGCATGCTGTCCGGCATCATCGCCCTGGCCGCGGTGCGGAGCCAGCTGGCGCACAGGGCCGGCCCGCGTGAGCTGATGCGTCTGGTGCGGCCCGCGGTGCCCGCGCTGGCGGCTGTGGGTCTGGTGCAGTCGCTGTCGTTCATGCTGCTGATCGGCGGCTGGGGGCTCGCGGTGTTCGGTATCGGCGCCGGGGCGGACGCGGCGATCTCCTCCGAGGTCGCCGGAGCCGCGGCGCTCGGGATGATGCTGGTCGGCGGCGTCCTGGTGCTGATCTTCGGCATCCGGCTGGTGCTGGCCGGGACGGTGGTCCTGATGGAGGGCCGGCACGCACCGGACATCGGGCTGCACATCCCGGTGCGGGTGGGGGTCTGGGGTTCGCTGCGCCGGTCGTGGCAGCTCGTGAAGGGCAAGTTCTGGCGGGTGTTCGGGATCCTGCTCTTCGGGGGGCTGGTGGTGAACATCATCGGGTACGCGCTGCAGTTCGGGGTCAGCGCGCTGATCCTGACGGTCGGCGGGTGGGCCGGCTCCAGCGACAGCACCGGGGCCGTCGTGGTGACGATCGTGCTCGGTGTGGCGGTCGGCATCGCGACGCTGATCACGCTGATCGCCAGCCTCGCCTTCATGTCCGCCGTCCAGGCCCTGATCTACCTCGACCTCCGGGTCCGCCGCGAAGGTCTCGACCTGTGGATGCGGCCGGCGCTGCGGTTCGAGGAGCCGGCGTGATCCTTCTCCCGCTGGAGCCGCCCGTCGACATCGACCGGGACCAGGCCGCTCAGGAGGCGGCCAAGGAGCTGTCCAAGTCCGCGTACCGGGACTCCGGCTCGCTGATCGAGCGGGCCGTCGGCAAGGTGCTGGACTGGATCCAGGACCTGCTGGACAGCCTCACCGGCTCGTCGCCCAACGGTCACGCCGGTCTGGTGATGCTGATCGCCCTGCTGGTCCTTGTCGTGGTTGTGGTGCTCTGGCGCTCCGGCGTACTGCGGACCAGCCACAGGGCCAAGTTGCAGGCGGTCTTCGACACCGCCCGGCCGCAGAGCGCCGCGGAGTACCGCGCACTGGCCGAGCGGGAGGCCGCGTCCGGCGACTTCGCGTCGGCGATCCGCAGCCGCTTCCGGGCGTGCGTGGCGGAGCTGACCGAGCGGACCGTCCTGGACGAACGGGCCGGACGTACGGCGTACGAGGTCGTGGCCGATGCGTCTCGCGCGGCGCCGGTACTGCGCGAACCGCTGCAGCCGGCCGCACTGGTGTTCACGGAGGTTGTCTACGGCAACCGTCCTGGGACGCCGCAGCGGTACGCCGCTGTCGTCGCGGCTGACGACGCCGCGCGGACCGCCCGGGTGGCTGTATGAGCACGCCTGTCGGACGCAGTGTCAGTGAGGGCTGGCGGGCGTTGCGGACGCCGCTGCTCGTCACAGGGCTGATCGTGCTGGCCGCGATCGTGGTGCTGATCGCGACCTCAGCCCGTACGTCGGGACCGTTCAGCCCGGACTCCACCGAGTCGGACGGGGCACGGGCGCTCGCGGCGCTGCTGAAGAACCACAACGTCGACGTCCACGGCACGGAGTCGCTGGACGACGCCTTACAACCAGGCGCCGGCAAGGCGCTGGTCATCGGCCCGGGCGGTTCACTGAACGCCTCGGACTGGCAGCGGATCGGGGGTGCGCAGTGGAGCCACATCATCCTGATCCGTCCCAGCAGCCGGGCTCTCGAAGCTCTGGCGCCGGGTGTGCGCCCGACCGGCAACTCACTAGCGAGCCGCAGCCGCCAGCCCGGCTGTGAGCTTCCAGCCGCGGTGAAGGCCGGCACGGCCACCGTGAGCGGGCCGACGTACTCCGCTCCCGACGGCGCGACCACCTGCTATGGCGACGGCATCAACGCCACCCTGGTCCGGCTGGACCTCGGCGACCGCCTCGTCGACGTGGTCGGTGCCCGGGCGTCGTTCACGAACGCCCAGCTCGCCGACGACGGCAATGCGGCCTTGGCGCTCAATCTGTTCGGCACACACGAGGA
Source organism: Kribbella sp. NPDC051936 (assembly GCF_040680955.1). NCBI lineage: Bacteria > Bacillati > Actinomycetota > Actinomycetes > Propionibacteriales > Kribbellaceae > Kribbella > Kribbella sp. NPDC051936. The sequence continues at coordinate 119,379 of NZ_JBFAXS010000015.1, forward strand.
TCTGACCTGGTACCTGCCGCAGTGGGAGGCGACGTACAGCGACTCGGGCGACGACACTCCCCCGCTGATCCCACCTGATGTCCGCTACATCGGCTGGGCGGTGGCGTTCGCTGTACTGGTGGTGGCGATCTGGCGCGGGCGGCGCCTGGGCCCTGTGGTGGCAGAGCGGCTACCGGTGATCGTGCACGCGGCGGAGACGACAGAGGGCAGAGCTCGGCTCTACCGACGCTCACGAGCCCGCGACCGCGCCGCGGCCGCGCTGCGCGAGTCGGCGCTCGGTCAGCTGCACAAGGCGCACGGGATCCCACGGCGGGCCGATCCGTCGGCCGTGATCGCGACTGTCGCCGCACGGACCGGCCGCCACCCGGCCATGCTGTACGAGCTGCTCTACGGTCTGCCGCCGCTCACTGACGAAGCTCTGATGTCCTTGTCCCACGAACTCGACGTACTGACGCAGGAGGTACGACACCCGTGACGACTACCGAGGTCACCGCGGACCAGGCCCGGCAGGCGCTGGTCGCGCTACGGACCGAGATCGGCAAGGCGGTGGTCGGCCAGGACACTGCGGTGACCGCACTGGTGCTCGCCCTGCTCTGCCGCGGCCATGTGCTGCTGGAGGGCGTTCCCGGTACGGCGAAGACCCTGATGGTGCGGGCGCTCTCGATGGCGCTGCGGCTGGACACCAAGCGGGTGCAGTTCACGCCGGACCTGATGCCGGGTGACGTCACCGGGTCACTGGTGTACGACGCGAAGACGAGCGAGTTCGAGTTCCGACCGGGGCCTGTGTTCACGAACATCCTGCTGGCGGACGAGATCAACCGGACGCCGCCGAAGACCCAGGCCGCGTTGCTGGAGGCCATGGAGGAGCGGCAGGTGACCGTGGACGGCGAGCCGCGACGGCTGCCCTCGCCGTTCGTGGTCGCCGCTACGCAGAACCCGGTGGAGTACGAGGGCACGTATCCGCTGCCAGAGGCCCAGCTGGACCGGTTCCTGCTGAAAGTGACGCTGGACATCCCGCCGCGCGACGCGGAGATCGCCGTACTCGCTCGGCACGCACAGGGCTTCGATCCGCGTGACCTGGCCGCTGCCGGTCTGCGTCCGGTGGCCGGCCCTGAGGACCTGCAGGCCGGGCAGGACGCCGTACGGCGGGTTGCGGTCCGCGACGACGTGCTGGCGTACGTCGTCGACCTGTGCCGCGCCACTCGTCAGTCGCCGTCGCTGCAACTGGGTGTCTCGCCACGTGGCGCCACCGCGCTGCTGGCGGTCTCGCGTGCCTGGGCGTGGCTGTCCGGCCGCGACTACGTCATCCCGGACGACGTGAAGGCGATGGCACGTCCTTGCCTTCGGCATCGGGTCCAGGTGCGGCCGGAGGCCGAGCTGGAAGGTGTCAGCGCGGACGCGGTGCTGGAGAGCGTGCTCGCGACGGTGCCGGTGCCACGCTGATGGTCCTGACTGGCCGAGCCGGCATCCTGGCTGCTGCTGGAGTGGTGTTCGTCGCTCTGGTGATGCCGTCGTGGGCCGGGATCGGCGTGGTCGTCGCTTCTGTGCTGGTGGTGTGTCTCGTGGACATCCTGCTGGCCGGGTCGCCGCGGCGGTTGCAGTTCGAGCGGGAGGGCGACAACGCCGTACGGCTCGGTGAACCGGCCGCGGTGAATCTGTTGATCACCAACCCGGGCCGACGCGTGCGTGGGTTGCTGCGGGACGCGTGGCCGCCGTCTGCCGGCGTACTGGACCCGCCGCACAAGCTGGACCTGCCGTCGGGTGAGCGACGACGACTGACGACGCATCTGGTCCCGACGCGCCGCGGCGACCGCAAGGCATACCGGGTGACCGTGCGGGCCGTGGGGCCGCTGGGGTTCGCCGGCCGGCAAGGGTCGCACCAGGTCCCGTGGACAGTCCGGGCGCTGCCGCCGTTCAAGAGCCGCAAGCACCTGCCGTCGCGGCTGGCTCGGCTGCGTGAGCTGGACGGGCGGACGGCGTTGCTCGTGCGCGGGCAGGGGACCGAGTTCGACTCGCTGCGTGACTACGTGCCGGGTGACGACGTCCGGAGTATTGACTGGCGCGCGACGGCACGGCGCGGAAACGTCGTCCTGCGGACGTGGCGACCGGAGCGGGACCGGCAGGTCGTCATCGTGATCGACTCGGGACGGCTGTCCGCGGGGCGCGTCGGAGATGCGCCGCGGCTGGACCACGCGATGGACGCGGCCTTGCTGCTGGCCGCTCTGGCGACGCGGGCGGGCGACCGGGTTTCCTTGCTGGCGTGCGACTCCGCCGTCCGAGCCGACGTACGGCGGCCCGCGCCGCAGGACGTGCTGCCGTCGTTCGTGAACGCGCTGGCCAACGTCGAGGCCGAGCTCGTACAGACCGACTTCCGCGTCGTCGTGTCGCAGGTGCTCGAACGGCTCGGCCAGCGCTCCCTCGTGGTCCTCCTCACCGGTCTCGATCCGGCCGTCATCGAGGAGTCCCTGCTGCCCGTGATCGGCCCCCTGCTGCGCCGGCACGTCGTAGTGCTCGCGTCGGTGGCCGATCCTCGGCTGACCGAACTGGAAGCCACCCGCGGCGATCTCCTGGACGTGTACGGCGCCGCCTCGGCCGCCCGGACCCGCCTCGATCGGGAACGCCTGACCGCCACTCTCGCCCGTGCCGGTGTAACCGTCGTCGACGAACCTCCGGACCAGATAGCCCCGGCCCTCGCCGACACCTACCTCACCCTGAAGAAGGCCGGCCGCCTCTAGCGCAGCGAGCATCGAAGACGCTGACAAGTGGCTGAGATCGTAAGAAGTTGACGAAATTGGCGCTATGCTAACGTTGTCGACGTTAGGATCCTCCATGCTCATCCGTTTCGAGGTCTCAAACTTCCGATCGATCAGGGAATCGGTCGAGTTGTCGATGGTCGCCGTCGACGCCGCCCGGGACGAGGCTCAGCGCATCGAGAATGTCGGCCTCAGCCTGCTGCACGTGACAGCCATCTACGGCCCCAACGCGTCAGGGAAGTCGAACATCGTCGCCGCCATGGCCTGGCTCTGCGATGCGGTCCGGACGTCACTGCGATCATGGGACGACAGCATCCCGATCGAGCCGTTCGCGTTCGGCGATTGGCGCCACCGACCGTCCGAGTTCACGATCGAATCGGTCATCGACGGCATCCGGTTCGAGTACGTCCTGGAACTCAGCCAGGAGGGCGTCTCCTACGAGGGGTTGTTTCATTATCCGGAGAAGAAGCGTCGCCGGATCTTCGAGCGCGATACGACCGAACTCAAGCTCCAACGCGGATTGGGCAATCTGTCCGGCACCAGGGAACTGCTGACCGGCCGGACACTCGCCCTGTCTATCGCCAGGCGGTTCGACGAGCCTCTGGTGTCTGATTTCGCAACGGACTTGTTGCAGGTGCAAACCCTCGGTCTGCGCGATCCGGCGGGCCGCCCGCAATTGCTGCGGCATCCGACCATCTCGTTGTTCGAGGAGACCGAGCCAGTTCTGTTCGAACTCGACACCGGCTTCACCCTGGCCGACCGTGCGCAGGCGCTCGCGTTGCTGAGGATGGCAGATCTCGGAATTGACGACGTACTGGTCGTCGACGATCCGCGGTCACGCCGTCCAGGGCGCCAGGCCCAACTGACCCACCGCAGCGCGCAAGGATCCGTGCCGCTGGACTTTCAGGCCGAATCGGCCGGAACACGCACTTGGTTCAGGCTGATCGGACCTGTCCTTGCGGCGTTGAAAGAGGGCTCATTGCTGCTCTTCGATGAGCTGGACGCGAGTCTCCATCCCACGCTGTCCCAGCAACTGATCGGCTTGTTCCAGGATCCATTGACCAACCCCCGCCACGCACAGCTCATCTTCACCACACATGACACCAGTCTGCTGAATCAACTCAACCGTGACGAGGTCTGGCTTACGGAAAAGTCCGGCGACGGAGCGACCAGGCTGGGCGCACTGGCCGAATTTGCGGGTGAGCGCGTCAGAACCTCGGTGAACTTGGAGAAGGCCTACCTGCACGGCCGATTCGGAGCGCTGCCCGACACCGACCGAACTGAGCTACTCCGCGCTCTGGGCCTGATCGCCTGATGGCACCTCGACGCAGAGGCGGCAAGAACCTCACTCGCAGAACCGGAACCAGACCCGAACGAAAGACCATCCTCGTGTACTGCGAGGGCGAGGCTTCTGAGCCACGAGCGCGGCGAGGACGAGGAAGAGGTCGAGTTCCAGCTGAAGTGGGCGGTCGCCGACGCCGCGGAGGAGCCCGAGGACGACGACGAGGTCTGATCAGGGTGCGGCCACGTGGCACGCGACCTGGACGGCCGTGCCCGCGGGCAGGATCGGCAGTGGTTGCGTGCCGCAGGCCGCCATACCGTTGCCCTGGGCCACCAGTTGGCAGCGTGGATGGAAGCGGCAGCCGGCGGGTACGCGAGTCGGGTCCGGCGGTTCGCCGGTGAGCACGATGCGGTTCGGGGACTCGGGAAGGACACTGAGCAACGCCTGCGTGTAAGGGTGTTGCGGGTTCGTCAGCACGTCCTCGGTGGGGCCGGACTCGACGATCCGGCCGAGGTACATGACGGCGACGCGGTCGGCGATGTTCCAGGCCAGGCCGAGGTCGTGGGTGACGACGAGCGCGGACAGCCCGAGGTCGTCGCGCAGCCGGAGCAGGAGCGCGAGGATCTCGCCGCGCACCGAGGCGTCCAGGGACGCGACCGGCTCGTCGGCGATCAGGACCTTCGGGTCGAGTGCGAGCGCGCCCGCGATCACGACGCGCTGCCGCTGCCCGCCGGACAGCTCGTGCGGGTAACGCTGGAAGAACCGCTCCGGCGGCCGCAGTCCGGCGCGGGCGAGTGCCGACGACACCACGGATTCCTCGTCGGGCAGTCCGTGAATGCGCGGACCTTCGGCAACCGCCTCGTACACGGTGTGCCGCGGGTTCAGCGATCCCATCGGATCCTGGAGGACGAGTTGTACCTGCCGACGGAAGGCGCGCAGCGCGCGGCCGGTGTAGCTCAGCGGCGTACCGTCGTACGCGACCCGGCCCGAGGTGGGGCGTTCCAGGCCGAGGAGCGTGCGGGCGAGGGTGGTCTTGCCGCAGCCGGACTCGCCGACCAGCGCGACGATCTCGCCGGCCCCGACCGACAGGTTGACGCCGTCGACGGCCCGGGCCCGGTTGCCGCCGCGCCCCGGGAACTCGACGTGCAGATCAGTTGCCTCTAGCAAAGGTCACTCCCCTACCAGGACGCAGGCGGCGGTCCGGCCGGCGCCGGATGCCCGCAGCTGTACGTCGGACGTCGCGCAGGTCTCGAGTGCGACCGGGCAGCGCGGGTGGAACGCGCACCCGCCCGGCAACTGCTGCGGATCCGGCGGGTCACCGGCCAGCCCGCGCGGAGCCAGACGGGACGCCGGATCGCCCACGGTCGGGAACGCGGCGGCCAGCGCCCGGCTGTACGGGTGCCGGAACTCGCCGGACGAAGGGCCGACCTCGACCAGCCGCCCGGCGTACATGACGGCCAGCCGGTCGCACACGTCCGCCAGCACCGACAGGTCGTGCGAGATCATCAGCAACGAGATCCCATGGTCCGCGATCAGCCGGCGGATCAGCGTCAGCACCTGCGCCTGCACCATCAGGTCGAGCGCGGTCGTCGGCTCGTCGGCGATGATCAACTGCGGTTCGCACGCCAGCGCCATCGCGATCATCACTCGTTGCCGTTGGCCACCACTCAGCTCGTGCGGGTAGCTCCGCGCCCGCCAGGCCGGCAGCCCGACCTGCGACAGCAACTCCTGCACCCGCTGGTCCGCGATCGCGCCGGACGCCAACTTGTGCACCAGCAGCGGCTCCGCGATCTGGTCGCCGATCCGCCGCACCGGGTTGAGTCCGTGCTGCGCGCCCTGGAAAACGATTGACGCCGACGACCAGCGGACCGCGCGCAGCCGGCCCCACTTCATCGACAGCACGTCCTCGTCGTCCAGCAGCACCCGCCCGCCGACGTCGGCGGACCGCGGCAGCAGCCGGAGCAGGGCGAGCGCGACCGAGGACTTCCCCGACCCCGATTCCCCCGCCAGCCCGAGCGCCTCACCGGCCGGCACGCTCAGCGACACCCCGCGGACGGCGGGAACCTCGCCGCCGGCGATCCGGTACCTCACGGTCAATTCGTCGAGCTCAAGCATGTGCACGCGTCCGCAGCCGGGGGTTGAGCACGGTCTCCAAAGCCCTTCCACACAAGGTGAACGCCATCACCACGGTCACGATGCACAGGCCCGGCACGAGGATGTACCACCAGGCGCCGGCGGTCGCCGCGCCCCAGTCGTACGACCCGCGGAGCATCGTTCCCCACGAGGTCTTGTTCGCACTCACGCCGAGGAACGCCAGCGTCGACTCGGTGACGATCGCGCTCGCCACCTCGAGCGTCGTGCTCGCCAGCAGCAGCGGGGCGACGTTGGGCAGCACGTGCCGCGTGGTGATGTGCCAGTGCCCCGCGCCGAGCGCGAGTGACCGCTCGATGTACGGGCGTGCCTCGACGGCCAGCGTCTGCGCGCGGATCAGTCGCGCCGTCGACGGCCACGACGTCACCCCGATCGCCACGATGATCGTCGCGGTCGAACCGCCCAGGATCGCCGCGAGCACCAGTGCGGTGACCAGCGACGGCAGCACCAGGAACCAGTCGGTGATGCGCAGGATCACCGCACCGACCCAGCCGCGGAAATGCCCGGCCGCGATTCCGAGCACGGTGCCGATCACCATGCTGAGCAGCGCCGCGAGGAATCCGATCAGCAGCGAGGTCCGGGAACCCCACCAGATCATCAGCAGCACCGACCGGCCGGACTCGTCGGTGCCGAGGGGGTCGGCGGGGCTCGGCGGGGCCAGCTTGGCCCCGGTGCCGCTGACCACGTTCGTGACGCCGGCGTCGATGAACAACGGCGCGATCAGCGCGAGCACGACCGCGGCCGCCAGAATCACCAATCCGGCAACACCTGCTCGCTGGTTCCGGAAATCCGTCCAGAAACGACCGGCAGCGCGTTTCCGCCGCACCCACGCCACCGTGCTCATGCCGACCTCACCCGCGGGTCCAGGACGTGGTAGACCACATCGGCCAACGTGTTCATCACGATCACGGAAACCGTGATCAGCAGGAACGTTCCTTGCATCAGCGTGAAGTCCGGCACCCGGATCGCCTCGTAGAACAGCTGCCCGAGCCCCGGCCAGCTGAAGATCGCCTCGACCGTGACCGCGCCGCCGACCACGAAACCGATCCGCATGAACACCAGCGTCACGGTCGGCAGCAGCGCGTTCGGTACGGCGTGCCGGCGGCGTACGTCGTCGTCGCGCAGGCCTTTCGCCCGCGCCGTCGTGATGTAGTCCTGGCCGACCTCGTCGATCACCGACGACCGCATCACCAGCAGGTACTGCGCATAGACGACCGCGACCAGTGTCAGGCACGGCAGCACCATGTGCTGCGCGACGTCGAGCACGCCCGCGAACCCGTCGGGCTTGTCCACGCTCGAGCTCCCGCGGGTCGGGAAGATTCCCGGGATCGGGCCGATCCCGGCCGCGAACACCATCAGCAGCAACAGCCCGAGCCAGAACGTCGGCACCGACCACAGCACCAGCGAGACGGCCGTCGACACCTTGTCGAACCTGCTGCCGGGTTTCCACCCGGCCCGGGCACCCTGCCAGAGGCCGAGGCTGACGGCCATCACCAGCGCCGTACCGGTGAGCAGCAACGTCGACCCGATCCGCTCGCCGATCAGGTCGACAACCGGCCGCTTGTACTCGTACGACGTCCCCAGGTCGAACGACAACGTCTGCTGGAGGAAATGCAGGAACTGCTCGGGGATCGGCTTGTCCAGCCCGAGCCGCGCCCGCTCCAGGTCGAGCTGCTCCGGTGTCATGTTCCGCCCCTGCGCGAGGGCGCGGACCGGATCGCCCGGCAGCAGCCGGAACAGGAAGAACGTCGCGACGATCACCATCGCGATGCTCAGCAGCGCCCCGCCCGCCTTGGTCGCCGCATACCGCGGCAGACCGTGGCGGGCCGGGCGCTCCTCGAGCGCCTCGACGGCAGTGGTGGTGTCGGCCGTCATTCGCGCTCGTCCGCCGCGCCCTGGCGGCGTCGCAGAACGAAGAAACCACCGATGAGGACGACGACTACGGCCGCCGCGATGCCGGCGATCACACCACCGCCCAGGCCACCGCTTTCCGCGGTCTCGCCGTCCTTCGACACCGCCTCGACCGTGTAGAACGGCCAGTAGCCCGAACCGCCGTACAGCAGGCCCTTGTCCTCCGGGATCGGCGTGATGCTTGCGATCCGGTCCTTCCGGTAGCCCTCGAGATCGTTCGGGTAGTAGAGCGCGATCACCGGGGCGTCGGAATAGAGCCTTTCCTCCATCTTCTTGATGATTTCCGCGCGCTTTCCGCGGTCGAGTTCCTTCTGCTGCTGCAGGTAGAGGCTCTCGTACGTCGGGTCGCAGTAGAACGACTCGGTGCCGCCGCCCTGGCCGGACGCGGTGGGACGCCGGCTGCACAGGTGCGTGCCGAGCACCTCCTCCGGGTCCGGGTTCACCGACCAGCCGCTGATCGCGATGTCGAACAGCGCCGTCGTACCGGTCTCCTCGGTGAACTTGCTGGAGTCCAGCCGCTTGGTGGTCAGCTGGATGCCGACCTCCTTGAACCAGCCGGTCAGGTACTCGGCGAGCTTGTCCTCGATCGGGGTGTCGGTGTGGATGCTGAACCGGAACTGCAGTTTCCGCGACCCGTCCGGCATCGTCCGGACGCCGTCCGCGCCCTTCTTGTAGCCCGCGTCGTCGAGGATCTTGTTCGCCTTCGCGAGATCGAACGAGACCTTCTCGTCGCCGCTCGCCGCCCAGAAGAAGTCCTTGTACAGCGGCGGGATGATCGACCCGTCGGCCGGCTTCGCCAGGCCGCCCTGGACCTCGTCGACCAGCTTCTGCTTGTCGATCGCGTAGTGCAGCGCGGTCCGCACCTTCGGGTCCTTCAGCGCCGGATGCCCGTCGCCGATCGGCTTGTCGTCACTGGTCGTCGCGCCGTGGTTGATCTGCAAGTACGTCGCCCGGCGGCCCTGGGTGTTCCACTGGACGATGTTGTCGTCGCCCTTCAGCGACTCGAAGTCCGGCGGGTTCAGCCGGCCGATCAGGTCGATGTCGCCCTTCTTCAGGCCGACGATCGAGGCCGCGGGGTTGTCGTAGAAGATGATCTGCAGCTCGTCGATCTTCGGGCGGCCGCGCCAGTAGTCCGGGTTCGCCTCCAGCCGGACGAACTGGTCCTTCTTGTGCTCCACCGCGACGTACGGTCCGCTGCCGACGGTCGGGTACACCTCACCGTCGTACTTCGAGATGTCGGTGACCTTCTCCCAGACGTGCTTGGGCATGATCGGCACCGGGTTGTCCAGCATCGACGCCTGCGGCGCCTTGAGCTTGATGGTCAGCTCCTGGCCGTTCGCGGTGACACTCTGGAAGTTCTCCACCGCCGGGCCGTTGCCGGTCTTCGCGCCGTCGTCGGTCATCATCTTGTTGAACGTCCAGGCCGCGTCGGCGGCGGTGATCGGCTGCCCGTCGGACCACTTCGCCTGCCGGATCTTGAACGTCCAGGTCAGACCGTCCGGCGACGTCGTCCAGGATTCGGCGAGATCCGGGCTCGGCTGCAGCGTCTTCGAGTCCGGCACCGTCAGGAAGCCGTAGATCATCCGCTGGATCGACCCCGTCACCAGCCGCACGGCGAGGAACGGGTTCATCGAGTCCACCGACTGCGTGACCCCGATCTTGATGACCTTCTTCGCCGCGGGCTCGGCCGCCGCCGCCGTCCCCGGTACCGCCGCCAGCACACACAACGCCGCCAGCACAGCCAACAGCTTCCTCATGGGCCGCCCCACCTTCCCCAGCCGGGTGTTGATGTTGGGAAGAAACCACACCAGCAAGCGCTGTCCTGTCAACAAGATACGAAACTTTGTCACACTGAAGTAACCTTCTTACCGGCTGGATCCGGTTCGCGAACTGGCTGTAATGCATGGATGTGGTCAGCCCACGCGGGCACTTACCTCGTCGCTCCACTCCTCACCACACCCACTCCGCGCGCCCCCACCCAACCCCCGCTGAGCGCGGACCATTCGCTGCCGTCTGACGCCATATGTATCCGGCTGGCGCCGGGAGCTGCCGGCTGCCGCTGGAAGGCTCCGACTACCGCCGAGGGTGTCCGGCTGGCGCCGTGGGTTTCCGGCTTGCGCCGTGGGTTTCCGGCTGGCGCCAGGAGTGCCCGCTGCCGGCGGAGGGCTCCGGCTATCGCCGAGAGCGTTCCGGCTGGTGCGGGGGTTCCGGCTGGCGCCAGGGAGCTCCGGCTGCCGCCGGGAGCTACCGGCTTGCGCCGCGCGCATCCGACTACCGCCGAGAGTGTCCGGCTGCCGCCAGGAGTTGCCCGCTGCCAGCGGAGGGCTCCGGCTACCGCCGGGAGTGTCCGGCTGGCGCCGGGAGTTGTGTCAACGACGGGTGAAAATGAACCCCTTTGCGGCGGTTGAAAGTGGACCCCTTGCTGGTTGTCATGGTCAGTCGTCGGTCGGGGTGGGGATTC
>NZ_JBFAXS010000016.1:0-86181 GCF_040680955.1 Kribbella sp. NPDC051936
GCTGACCGTGAAGGTTCCTCCGGTCATCTCATCAGCTCGCAGGCGACGCTGCCGGGCTCGTCCGGCCAGATCCTGTGACTCCTCGGCGATCGTGGTGATGGACTTGCGATCGGCGGCACGCAGCACCGGTACGAGGAGGCCGTCGTCGGCAGCGACCGCGATGCCGATGTTGATCTGCGAATGCAGGTGCACAACATCATCGGCGAGTGAGGCGTTCATGTCCGGATGCTTTCGCAGGACGAGCCCGCAGGCGCGGACAATCAGGTCGTTGAGACTGACCGCCCGGCGATCGGCTGCCCGCAACCGCTCGTTGAGTTCCTTGCGATACCTGACGAGCTCTTCTACGTCCGCGACTGCGGTGAGGTAGATATGCGGTACGGTCCGGGCACTCTCGGCCAGTCGGCGAGCGCTTGTTCTGCGCAGCATTCCGAGCTGCACCTCGGCAGCCGCGGTGGGTAAGGCTGGGACCGGGAGTTCAGGCGGGAGTTGGGGTGCCGTCGGCTTCGCGGCAGCTGCGCGTACGTCCGCGCGGATGATCCTTCCACCGGGGCCGCTGCCGGTCAGTTCGCTCAGGTCGACGCCGTACTGCCGAGCATCCCGCCTGGCCAGCGGGGAGGCTGGTGGCCGATCCGTCTCCGCCTGAGTTGGTAGATCCACCGGTACGGACGGAGGCGGCTGGGCGGGCGCGGGCGCCTGGTGCTCGCCCAGTTGCTCGTTGCCGAGGATCGCGATCGGGGCGCCGATGGCTGCCTCCTCACCCTCGGGCACCAGGATGCGTCCCAGTACGCCGGCTTCGTAGGCCTCGTACTCCATGACGGCCTTGTCCGTCTCGATCTCGGCCAACGTCTCACCGGGGGTCACCTGGTCGCCGGCCTGCTTGTGCCAGCGAACGATGACACCGGACTCCATCGTGTCCGACAGCCGTGGCATCAGGATCTCGGGCATGGGTATTACTCCTCTCAACGCATCTGATTCAGCGCGTCTGATTTCAGGGCATCCGGCCGACCGCGGCGAGGGTCTGGCGGATCGCGGTAGCGGCGTCCTCGGCAGACGGCAGCGCCGCCCGCTCCAGGTTCTTCGCATAGGGGAGCGGTACCTCGGCCATCGCGACTCGACGCACCGGCGCGTCGAGCTGGTCGAAGGCTCCGTCCGAGATGGTCGCCGCGATCTCGGCACCGATCCCGTAGGTCAGCCAGTCGTCCTCGAGGACGACCGCCGCGTGCGTCTTGCGCACCGACTGAACGATGGTGTCACGATCGAGCGGGCGTAGACTCCGCAGATCGATGACTTCGGCATCGATGCCCTCGGCCTGCGCCAGCTTCTCGGCGACGTCGAGGCCGACCGCGGCCATCCGCGAATAGCCGATCACAGTAATACTGCGGCCGGTTCGGGTCACTGCCGCGCGGCCGATCTCCGCGGGTTCGTCGCCGTCCGGCACCTCACCCTTGGTGTTGTAAAGGGAGAGGTTCTCGAGAAAGAGCACGGGGTCGTCGTCCCGGATCGCGGCGAGCAGCAGTGCCTTCGCGTCTGCCGGATTGCTGGGGGCAACGACCTTCAGGCCGGGAACGAAGGCGTAGTACAGCTCGACGTTCTGCGAGTGCGTGGCGCCGAGCTGCTGGCCACCGCCTCCCGGCGTACGGATCACCATCGGCACGCTGCACTGGCCGCCGAACATCCCGTGGATCTTGGCCGCGTGGTTGACGATCTGGTCCAGCGCGAGCAGGGAGAAGTTGATCGTCATCAGCTCGACCACCGGCCGGAGACCGAGCATCGCGGCACCGACCGCCGCTCCGGTGAAACCCTCCTCGGAGATCGGGGTGTCCCGGACACGCTGCTCGCCGAACTCGGCAAGCAGTCCGGCCGTGATCTTGTACGAGCCTTCGAAGACGCCGATCTCTTCGCCGATCAGCAGTATTCGTTCGTCGCGAACCATCTCGGCCCGGAGGGTGTCACGGATGGCTTGACGGTAGGAGAGCACGGTCATGCGCCGACCGCCCCGAACAGTGGTTGTGCGGGAAGGCGCTCGAGGTCGTTCGGCACCGGGGTTGCGTAGTTGTAGTCGAAGAGGGTGCCGACATCTGGCGCGGGGCTTGCTTCGGCGAAGTTCACTGCTGCCTGCACCTCCGCCACGACGGACTCGTCCAGCTCCTGCTGACTCGCGACCGTGAGGGCGCCGATCCGGAGCAACCTGTCGCCGAGCGCGAGCACCGGGTCCGACGCGCGCAGTGCCGCGATCTCGTCCTTCGTCCGGTACGCCGCGGGGTCGACGACCGAATGGCCGCGGAGCCGTGAGCTCATTGTCTCCAGCAAGCAAGGGCGGCCTTCGCGAGCCGCTGCGATCGCGCGGGTGGCGGCCTCCCGGACCGCGAGGACGTCGTCGCCGTCGACCCGCTCGCCCTGCAGGCGGTACGCCGCCGCGCGCTTGTAGAGCTCCGGTTCGGCGGACGACTTCTCCACGCTCGTGCCCATACCCAGCTGGTTGTTGACCACGACGTACACAATCGGCAGGCGCCAGAGTGCGGCGAGGTTCAGCGACTCGTGAAAGGCGCCGATATTGGTGGTCCCGTCGCCCATGTGGCACATCACCACTTCGTGATCGCCGCGGTAAGCAATGGCCAGAGCGGCGCCGGTCGCGAGGGGGAGCTGGCCGCCAACGATCCCATAGCCTCCAAGGAGCCTGGACTGGGCATCGAAGAGGTGCATCGAGCCACCCCAGCCTTTGGAGACGCCGTCGCGGCGGCCGTACAGCTCAGCCATCACCCGGCCGGCGTCGATGCCGCGCGCGAGTGCGTACCCGTGTTCGCGATAGTTGGTGAACAGGTAGTCGTCGCGTGCCAGCGCACTCATCAGCCCGACGACGGTGGCTTCTTCGCCGAGATTGAGGTGGCAGTAGCCACCGATCGCGGCCTCGGTGTAGGAGCGCGCGGCGCGTTCCTCGAACCGCCGGATCAGGAGCATCTCGCGGTAGTAGGCAAGGAGTTCGGAGTGGTCGGCGGACGGTTCGGATCGTGGCTTGCGCCGGCTACGCGCGGGTGGGCGGTTCGCGGCAGGGGACATCATCGGTCCTCCTCGTAGAAGTGGGCCGTGCGCCGATCGGCGTCGGTGCCCATGTCGTAATGACACGAGAGCGTATCATTTATGATTGCTGGAACAGCTCGAGAGGTGATGGATGAAGAAGGCAGTGGCGGAGGGCGGGCGCAAGCGCGGTCGGCCGACGGGGGACGAACGGGCCGTGCGCAGAGAGCAGATTCTCGATGCGGCGATCGACCTGTTCCTCGAGTCCGGTTATGGCGGAGTGACGCTCGACGCCCTAGCGGCGCAGGCCAGAGTGACCAAGAGGACGATCTATGCCTATGTCGGTGACAAGGCGGCCGTGTTCGAGGCAGTCGTGAGTCGGCTGACTCTGGAGGTGCTGCCGGATGGCCGCTCCGACGGTCTCGAGGCGCTGGCAATCCGGCTGGTGATGACGCTGCATTCGGACATCGCGATTGGCCTGCACAGGATGGTGATCGCCGAGGCATCGCAGTTTCCAGAACTCGCAGCCGGGTTCTACGCGAGCGGACCGGAGCGGTATATGGCCAGGCTGTCGGATGTGATCGCCGAGAACATGCCGGATTCGGCAGCCACGGCCGAGCAGCTGTTTGCGCTCCTTCTCGGCGAACCGCACCGGCGCCGGCTGCTCGGGCTCGAGTCGGCGCCCACGCGTGCCCGGGCACGGGTCCTTGCCAGGGCCGCACTTCGGTCCCTGGGGCTCGACCACTGAACGCGTCAGCTCACGGCTTCAGCAGCATCTCGGCGAGTTCGTCCGGGGCTAAGGTCATCACGTCATGGCCCGACGCGATTTCCGTCGTCGGCCAGCCGAAGGCCTTGGCCAGTTCGGCGAATGGCATGGGTCCGCCGGGTGTGCAGACGATCGCACGGCAGGGGATGTCTTCGACAGCTCCATTCAGACGGGTGGGCTGAGAGAACGTCAGCCGTGGCTGTGGCCTGAGCCGCTCCTCGATCCAAGCGGCCTGTTCGGGGTCGACGACGCCGACCGAGCTCGCCGGTGGGACGGCGATCAATCCTTCGGACGTTGCCGAATCGACCCATGCCTTGAAGAAGGCGGGTGCGAGCGAGTCCAGAGACTCGCCGTCGCCGCCTGCCCACGCATCGACCAGGATGAGCTCCTTGATACGCCCGGAGAGGCTGTCCGCGACCTCTCGGACCACCAGACCTCCATAGCTGTGACCGACGAGCACGACATCCTCGAGGTCGTGCTCCAGCAGAACGTTCGTGACGTCCACGGCATGGGTCCGCAGGTCGATCATCTCCGCGCCGGGCCCGGCCTGCTCGCCGAGACCGCTCAGCGTGGGTGTGAAGACCTCATGCCCCGCGTCACGCAGACGCTGCGCTACCTGGGCCCAGCACCAGCCGCCGTACCAGGCGCCGTGCACGAGCACGAAGTTGCTCATCGTCCCTCCTCATGGTCGATGGTGAGCACAACCTTTCCGATGGTTCTCGCCGTTGCGATGAGTTCGTGCGCCTCGAGAGCGGCGATCAGCGGGAACTCGCGGTCGACGTGGACACGGAGGTCACCTGCTTGGATCAATTCGCTCAGGTTCTCGAGTCCCGCGGCGTCTGGCTCGACCAGAAAGGCGGTGGCGCGGACGCCGAGTTCTGCCGCCCGCAGATCCATCCCGGGTGTCCAGGCACCCTGGCTGTTGACCATGACTCCGCCCGGGCGGAGGCAGGCCATCGTCTGCAGCGCCTGTTCACCGCCGAACATCTGGACCACGATGTCGACGTCCTTGACCACTTCCGGGACGTCGGTTGTCGTGTAGTCGATCGCCTCGTCCACTCCTAGGTCGTCGAGGAACCGGTGCTTGGCGGAACGCGCCGTGCCGATGACGTGGGCGCCATGAGCCTTGGCGATCTGTACCGCCAGATGCCCCACACCGCCTGCGGCCGCGGTGACGAGGACTCGCTGGCCAGCCTGGACCTGACCGACATCTACTAGCATCTGCCATGCCGTGAGCCCAGCCAGCGGCAACGCGGCCGCCTCCGAAAAGCTGAGGCTCGCGGGCATCAGCGCGAAGTGGCGCGAGGGCGCTGTCACATACTCGGCGTACGCGCCGGCTCGCCGAGGGAACCAGGGCATACCGAAGACCTGGTCGCCGGGCCGGAACAGCGTGACGCCGTATCCGATCTCCTCGACCACGCCGGCCACATCCCAGCCGTTGACGAAGGGGAGGGACAGTACCCGGTTATAGGCCACACCCAGCCTGGTGTAGTGGTCGACAGGGTTCACCCCGGCGGCCTGCACCTTCACCAGGACCTCGGTCGGGGCGGGCACCGGCCGGTCAACCTCGATCAGACCGCAACCGTCCGGGTCGTCGCCCCACACGCGTTGCTGAAATGCTCGCATCTTCATGATCGTCAGCGTAGGTAGCCGGACACTGAGCCGGATCCGTCAGATGACCGGGCCAGGGCGTTGCCGCGGCGCGTCGGCAACCAGGTCGGATGACAGATGCCGCCGTCAACCCGTGTGACTAAACTTGGACCCTCCCGTGTCGGTAAAGGAACGTAGCGTTCACCTATGTTGTACGGCAGACAAGTGGAGCAGGCTGCGATCGAGCGTCTCATTGACGAGACACGAGGCGGTCACGGCGGATCGTTGATGCTCTCCGGCGAACCGGGTGTGGGCAAGTCAGCGCTGCTGGACTTCGCGGCCGAGCACACAGTTGGCGCGACAGTGCTCCGTACCACCGGCCTACAGAGCGAGGCGGAGTTGCCATTCGCCGCGCTTCACCAGTTGTTCCGTCCGTTGCTGCCACGCGTCGGTGACCTGCCTCTCGCGCAGGCCACAGCCATTCGCGGAGCCTTCGGGCTGATGCCGCTGCGGCCGACCGATCGCCTTCAGGTGACCCTCGGTGCGCTGACGTTGCTCTCCGAATCTGCGAGCGAGCAACCGGTGATGTGCTTTGTTGACGACATCCAATGGCTGGACCGGCCGTCTGTCGATGTTCTGTCGTTCGTCGCCAATCGCATTCACGACGAGTCCGTGATGTTGCTCGTGGCAACACGTCCGTCCAACGGAGTGTCGCTGCCGGGTGCCACAGAGCTGCGTGTCGAGGGTTTGGATGTGCAGTCTGCGATGGAACTGCTGTCGCAGTGTCACCCGGAACTGTCGCCACAGATCGCCGAAAGGGTCGTCCGGGAGACAGCCGGTAACCCTCTCGCGCTGACTGAACTACCTGGAGCGCTGTCCGATGGACAACAGGCGGGAATCGATCCGATGGTCGGTCCATTGCCGCTGCCCGAGTGCATCCTGCAGCACTACGCGAAGCAACTGGCGCGGATCGAGGAGCCAACACATCGGCTTCTCTTGACGCTCGCCGCGGACGATGCTGGGGACCTTGCCGCGGCGCTGCGCGCCGCGCGGGCTCTCGGGGTCGGCATCGAGGCGCTCGACAGTGCGGTGGAAGCCGGCCTGGTGCGGACGGAAGACACGATTGCTGGGCCACGAGTCGTCTTCCGGCATCCGCTGCTACGGGCGGCGGTATACAGGTCGGCGCGGTTGAGCGAGCGCCTCTCGATCCACCGGGCGCTGGCCGAGGCTCTCGACCCAGAGCTCGAGCCGGACCGGAGAGCGTGGCAGCTGGCCGCCTCCGCTGTCGGTCCCGACGAGGTCGCCGCTGATGAGCTGGAACGCAGCGGCCTCCGGGCGCTGCAGCGCGGCGCCCCTTCGTCCGCGGCTGTGGCGATGGAGAAATCCGCACGGTTGACCTGCTTGGTCGAGACAAGAGCGCGTCGGCTGGTCGGGGCCGCCGATGCAGCCAACAGGGCCGGTCATCCGGTGCGGGCGGAGGCGTTGGCCGACGAGGCCGAAAAGCTGGCTGAGGGTGTTGTGACCCGGGCACGAATTCGGCTCCTCCGGGCCCACATAGCCTTCGACAGCGGCGAGCAGGGGACGGTGCACCGCTTGCTGATGACGGACTGGGAACAGGTCGCGGCCGAGGACTCGGAGTTGGCCGCGCTCATGCTGGTCGATGCTGCGAAGAACGCCTGGTTCAGCAACGACCTGGAGCGGGCTTCGCAGGCGTCGCAGGCCCTGTCTGCCGTCGTTCTCCCGCGGCGCAGCCAGCGTCTCCCGCTGGTTCGCACAGTTCTGAAGCTCACCGATCAGCTGCAGAAGCTCTCCGGGACGGGCTCGCGCCACAGGCCGATGGACGGTGCCGCCGAGGCAATACTCGGTGAGCAGCAGGAGCCCTTGGAGCTCGTGCTTCGCGCCGTGGCGTCGATGGCGACTGCCGACGACGCGGCTGCGATCGAGGCAGTCGAAGCCGCCGTTCAGAGATGCCGTAGCACTGGCCGCCTGGACCTCCTGGTGCTGGCCCTGCAGGTGCTTGCCACGCTCGACGTACTGGTCGGGCGGCACCGATTCGCGAGAGCGAATGCGACAGAAGGACTGGAGCTGGCGAATGCTCTCGGTCTGACCAACCGCAGCTGTCATTTCCAAGCCCTCCTTGCATGGCTCGATGCGGTGGCCGGCAAGTCCGAGTCGTGTCATGAGCTCGCGGCGCTGGCATTGGGACACGCCGAGGCTCGAGGGATCGCTCCGACCGTCGCATTCGGCCGGTGGGCGTTGAGCCTGCTGGACCTCGGGCTCGGTCGGCCCGCCGAGACCTTGGAGCAGTCGCGGCCCTTCGCCAGCGGTTCCGCGGAACATCCGTTGGTGGCGGTCATACGCACCCCCGATCTGGTCGAGGCCGCAGCAAGGCTCGGTCGCGCCGACGAGATGAAGGAGAACCTCGATCAGCTGAGTGCCTGGGCGGCATCGAGCGGTCTCGTCCACGCGAGGGCGCTCGATGCGCGGTGCCGTGCGCTGGTGGCCGACGACGTGGACGTGGCCGACCAGCTCTACACCGAGGCGCTCGCCTTGCACGGCGAAGCCGACGACACCGGCCAGTCACGGCCGTTCGATCGTGCGCGTACTCAGCTGCTGTACGGCGAATGGCTGCGGAGACAGCGGCGACGCGTTGAGGCACGGCGCCCGCTGCGCGCCGCTCTGAACACATTCGAGCAACTGCGGGCCGAACCGTGGATGCGCCGGGCCGAGAGCGAACTCAGAGCGGCTGGGAGTACCCGCCGGAGCGGTGCTGGTGCCGCGGCACCGAACACAAAGTTGACCCCGCAGGAGCTGCAAGTGGCGCGGCTGGCCAGGGACGGATCAAGCAATCGGGAGATCGGGGCGCAGCTGTTCCTGAGTCCCCGCACGGTCGGATACCACCTGCAGAACATCTTCCGAAAGCTCGGCATCCGTTCTCGGGTCGAGCTCGGCCAACTGGATGTTCTTGGTGAGGACCATTCGTGAGGATCAGCGGCGGGATGCAACGCGCAGCGCAGTGGCCGTCACGAGCAGAAGGGCTAACCCGCTGAGCGACCACGGCCCACTCGCATTGCCGCCGAGCTCCCGATCGACGACGTGCGAGATGGCATGGACGACCGCAGCCACGGATCCGCCGAGCAAGGCGACGAAGACGGCATCGGACCAGAGGACCGCGCCCACGAGCGCAGCGCCGATGCCGAGCTGGAATGCGCCGGCATCGTGGAACAGATGCAGGTTGAACGGTGGAAACTCCGCGACCGTGTCGTAGAAATTGTGCGGCCAGAGCAAAGCCCAGACCCCGAACACGATGAAGAAGACCGCACCGAACAAGGTCGTCCAGGTCACGACCGCTTGGATCCGGCGCCTCTTGGCCGGTGCGGCAGTCTCAGATGCAGACATCGCTCAAACCTCCATCGGCGTCGGCGGCAGCGGCGTCCGGCTGCACACACTCAGCCGGTTGAAGGCGTTGTAGACCGTGACGATCCAGACCATGGCGCAGTACTGCTCGGGAGTGAATGCGGCCAGCGCCTGGTCGTAGACATCGTCCGGAACTTCCTGTGTCTTGGACAGTTTCGTCAGCGCCTCCGCCAGTGCGAGGGCGGCGCGCTCCCGCGTCGTGTAGAGGTCGGCCTCTCGCCAGACCGCGAGCAGATCGATCCGCCGGTCGGTCTCGCCGAGATGACGCGCCGCATGGGTGTGCATATCGACGCAGAACACACAACCGTTCAGCATCGACGTCCTGATCTTGACCAGCTCGACCAGCTGCTTCTCGATACCCGCACCGGCCGCCGACCTGTCGGCGGAACTGTTGAGAGCCAGCAACAACTCGTACGCCTCAGGCGCCTCAGGAATGACTTGGATTCTCTCTGCCATGATCGGACCGTAGGCGCGATCCGATCGCGGCGGCATCTGGCGATTGACCGGATATCGCCGTGCCTGTCGATCGTCCGGCTTGTGGCGCTAGGAGGTCCCGTTTCCCGCAAAGGAATTCGGACGTTCGCCTGTAACCGACGGACTCGAGCATGTCCGCAGTCAGTCGGGCCCTGGGGTTGTCGGGACACACCCTGACCACGCCGCCTCGGCGGCTTGTTCGACTGCGTTAGGAGCTGAGGCGGATGTCGCTGTCCGAATCAGGACGACCGGCCGGCGGCTTGGTGCTCCGCCTACTCCGTCACTGCTCTGTGACAGCCCAGCAACCGGTGGTCAACGGGACGAATATTGGTCATCGGCCTGGGCGGCTCAAGAAGTGAGTCGCCCAAGATCAGAGGGGCATCTTGGAGGAACCCAAACAGTCGCACCTTGCCGGCGTTCGGATCCAGATGGTCATCCCGATCCCGATCCTTGCCAATCGCGTACGGGAGCGCCTCGGTCTTGGACTCGAAGCCTTCGACTTCTCGTCCAGTGGGGATCGATCCAAGCCCCAGCCGCCGCTTCCCTGGGCGCTCACCGCTTCTCGTTTCGCTCCCGCTTCACACCCCGGTCGGGCTACGTCATCGACCTGGCCCACTGATTCTTCGCGAACGCCACGAAATTCTCCTCGGCTCGCCAATCCAGACCGAGATCAACGTTGGAGCCCCGAAGACCTCAGCGCCGGCCTGCGAACGAACAAGCCGAGCGTGGCCGCGGCCAGGCGAGAGACCGGAGGTCACCGCGACCGTCGAATCCTATACCTACTGAATTCCAGCTGAGCCTGATCATCGTTATCGATGATGCGCGAAATCCCTTACCGGTAAGGGAATCTGGGAAGGTCACGTTCGCATCGGCTCTCATCGCTCACCATCTTCTCCCGCTGATTGGGGTGCGTAAAGAGGTGCGTGCCCTGCAGTGCGCCAAGCGTTGGGTGATGCCTGCACGAGTTCTTGGACGCTGCTACCCGAGAAGAGTCATAGTCGGGCTATAGCCCGGTGTTCCGACATGGTCGTAGACGAGGGTCGTCGGCAAGAGGTTCCAATCGTGGCCGAGGAACATGGCAACACCGGCGGGTGAGGCGATGAACAGGTGGACCTTGGCGGCGTTCATCTCACGAACGACTGCGCGTACGTGTTCGCGGGCTCTACGCACCCAACTGGCGGCCCAGCCAGGGCCTGGAACCGAGGTGCTGCTCGGGCCATCAGGAGTCGACAACGAAAGAAGCCGTCCAACGGCGAGTCCGGAGGCCAAGATGTACTTACGAACGTCGGGCGCCGGGTCGTGGGTGAGCGCGATGCCGACGGCCAGGTCCGGACCGTCTCCCAGGTGCTCGTCCGAGCGAACGTCGAGGATCGCGTCTTCATGCTCGACGGCGGTGGCCCACACGACGCCGCGCTGATCCGTCGAGAGGACCCAGCTGCCGACATCAGGGAACGTTCTGCCTACGGCGAAGTAGAGGGGCAGGCGCATGCTGGCGGCGATGTGAAGTCGTCGACTGTTGAAGCCTTCGAGGTCTCGCTTGGCTGCAGTCAGTTTCGGAAGAACGACTTCGTCCCATGCGGATGGATCCAAGAGTTCTCTGCGCTGGAACGGATCGACGTCTGGGTACAGGTCGACGATATCGATCTGGGCATTCGGCCGGTCTGCCGACCTGGTTCGATCGATGGCATGTATTGCCAGGACAAGCTCGCCGTCACGCGCGAGCAGCCCCATGGTCGCAACCTCGGCGCGGATGTCGTCAGTTGTTCGGATGCCAGCCCCCGACGTGACCCAGCCTCGGACCATCTCGCGCCCTCGTGCGATGGCGTCGTCGTCGCTTCGGAGGCCGGCGTTGCGCAGGTACGCGCCTGCTCGGGTTGCCCAGGAGTGGTCGGCTTCGCCGTGTACGAACTCGACCGCAGCCACGAAGCGCTTTAGTTCGTCCACGGAAACATCCAGCTGATCTGCCCAAGACTGGATTTGTCGACCGCCTGCACTCGTCGGTGTGAGCCCATCCAGCGTGCGCTGGGGGATCTTGTCCGTCTGGTTGTCGATCAGTCCAAGAATTGGGTCAGCGTGGTCGAAGTTCTTGTTGGTCAGCAGCCTGAATACAGCGTCTTCCTGTCTGACAACGGCCGCTGCCCAGGTCTGATGGAGGCGTTGGAGGGGGCTTTTACTTCGCTGTGTGCGTTTGCTGGTCAGCCACTCATGGTCGATGACAGTGTCGCGGTGCACGCCTGATTTGACTTGGATGTAGAGGTGCGGCTTCCCAGACGATGCCGTCGCCCGGACGACGATGTCGTCGAACGCGCCTCCGTCAGCGTCCTCAATGCTGACCGACTCGAGGTTGGGGTCGGTCAGGACGCATGCAGCGTAGTAAAGCCCGATGATGTGCTGGTAGTCGTCGCCTCGGATCGCTGCACCTCGCGCAGGAAGTCTCACGATGCTGCCCGGTCCCGAAATTCGGGTGTCGGCCCGAGGTCCTCGGCCAACGCGAGGAGGGCGTCTGCGGTGATTGCGGAGTCCGGATATGCCGCGAGGATCGCCGAAGGGACCAATCGCTGAGTCAGGTCAGAGTAGGTGAATCCGACTCGGCCGTCCGTCTGCTCGCCAGTCGCGAGAACCAGTTTGTCGATGGACTCCTCAGGCAGCCCAAATCCCGCGAACGCGTCGTTGAGCACTTGTTTGCGCTGATGAGCGTTAGGCCGTCCGAACTCAAATATCGCCGCGGCGCGGCGCCGGACGGCTGGGTCCATCGATCCAAGGCGGTTGGTGCACATGACAACGAGCAGCGGGATGCGAGTGCCCGCGAACTCGTCGATGCCAGCCAAGAACGCGTTCACGCCGGCACGATCCTCATGATGCATCTGCGTGGCTTCGCGCGACTGCAGGAGTGCATCAGCTTCGTCGACGACCATGACGGTCACCGCCCGCAGTGACCCATCGGCTCCGCGGCCGAGCTTGGCCTCCCGGGTGACCGTTTGGAACGCCTCGCCGATCAAGGCCGACATCTCGCCGACATGGCCGGTACCACGGGCAGTCAGCTTCAGGCGAAAGAGCGTGACATCGACTCCCAGGTACGTTCCGAGGTCGCAACCAAAGCTCTCGGCCAGCGCGGACTTGCCGGACCCGACGTCACCGGCAAACAAGAGCAGCGGCGCGCGATCTTGCAAGAGGACGAAGCCTTCGGGATCGGCCGGGAGGGCGGGGTGGAATTCAGCTGCCCAACGATTCAGGACCGATGGGTCAGCGAGCACGGCCGCCTCCTTGCGGAGGCGGGCCTTGATGTCGTCGACGCCTACGAGCCTCGCATAACGCCGTTCACGCACTTCCTCGGGCAGATTGATGACGGGATGGAAGAGATCGTTGTCGTCGGTCATTAGTCGTTCTCCAGAACAGGGGAGCGTAGAAGACGTACGTGCCGGCCGGATGGCCCACGCAGAGCTGCTAGAAGACGCTGTAGACAGTCCGGTCGAGGCCGGCGCCGTTGCGTGCGTACTGCGCTTGGTTGCCGTGCTGCCCACCAAACGCTGATGGCTCGAGACCGGCGCTGCGTTGAATTGGTAGACCGTCCGTAAAGGCGACCTGAGCAGCAGACCCGAGAGCGTTGAAGGCGCCGTTCCGCTTGAGATAGCTATGGAACGTGTAGCCTCTGACCTGTGTGGCGCTCGGAAGTCGACCTGGCGCCTCATCACGCAGCTGGCCGCCTGCGGCTGCGACGTAGCGCAGCCGCAGGATCCATCGATCGCCATCTTTGAAACCGAAGTCCACCGACTCCAGGTAGCCGGCCTTCAAGTACTGAGCTGTCTCCTCGACGAAGTCGTCGATCGTTGAAAGGGCCGGTTGGCCATACCGGATGTTCAGATTTCGAAGATCCGCGCCGAGCTTGCTGGAGACGTAACGTGCGTCGGTGATGGTGAACGTTGAGGTTCGCGTCATCGAGGTAGTCATGTCAGGCCACCGAGAACGTAGGACCGAAGAGTGAGCGCCATGCCTCGACAGCGGCTCCTTTGGAAGTCGTCATCGCCGCCCAAGTGACTTGGTCCAGTGCGTCGGCGCAACGCTCGACCAACCGCTGGCGGTCTGCCTCGTTGTAATCGGCTGTGACGTTGTTCGTCGGGTTGACCGGATCCCACACTTGGATCGGGTCCGAGGACTCGGCAACATCCCCTGCTCTGTAGTAGTCGGTGAAGACGACCGGGGTCTGTAGCTGAGTGGCGACGATGTAGCCCAGGAACTGCTCGAACGCGCGCGGGTAGTCTTTCACAGCTAGCCCTTCACCGTTCCATCCCTGATCCCACAAGTGAGCGACGATCAGTTCCGCCAGGAAGCTCTTGAATCGCAGTTCCTGCACAGCGGCAGATTCGTGCTTCGCCCTGCTGATGAAGTGCTTGACGAGCCGGATGAACTCCTTGTATTCCGAACCAGCAACGTTCTTGCGCTTGTTCAGGAACTCGAGGTGCTGCGTGACCGAGGTGAGCACTCGATCGCCGGAACTAGTCACGAGGTGCCCACGGTCATTCGGCTCACCCTCGTAGAGCACAGGCGCGACATCGATCTTCAGCCCGCTGCCGCGCATGGTGATGCCAACAGCATGCCTGGAGATCTGAAAGTCCTCGGCGTCTTTGGTCGCGCCGTACACCTCGATGCACCGGTCCCGCAGCCACTCGAGTAGCTGGGACTCGTTGACGCCGATGCCACCGACCGCCGCGGCTCGCACATAGGCGGCAACATCAGTGTCGGAGCTGCTGCGAATCGCGGTGTGTTTGGCAACGCTTCCCGAGGCTCGCATCTTCACCAGGTCGTAGTCGGGATGTGCTGCGATATAGCTCTCGAGCCGGGAGCGCAGGTAGGCAGTCTGACTGCGGCGGGCTTTCGCCTTCTCTGGCGGAACATTGACCTTTTCGCTCGCGTAGGTCGCCAGGTGGGCATGCGTCACCTGCTCATGCATTGGTTCTCCTCAGGTTGTCCGGTCAAGGCGTGACTGGGCCGAGGAGTCGCAGTGAGAATGATCTCGTCTTCGAGGGCACGCAGGACTGTCTGCATGCACCTCTAGGTCCTACACTGTGAAGTGTCGAAGCAACACGCGTAGGCCCTGAGATCAGACATCACGTCGACTCAGGGCCTTCGTCTTGTCTGGTACTGCCGAGCTAGCTTACCGCCCACGGTCGACAGTTTGCTAGCACTCTGGTCTTGAGACTGCTAACCAAAGTTACGCTTCTGTAATTTCAGCAGATTAGCACGTGGTGGCGACTGAACCACAACATGTTGTGGTCCGGCGGGCCCCCCGCGGGGATATGTTCTGTCAAGCGCTTGAGTCGCGCGGGCGATGCGCCTAGGCCCGACTGCTCGGCGCATTCGGCACTCAGCCCGTCGCACGGCTCGCCGGCACGATCCGGAACACCCAGGACGGGATCCGCCAGTGGCGGACCAAAGGCGCGTCGATGATTGCCGCTGACGGGCGCCTGTCGGTGCCGCCGAATATATTGACGTCTGTTTGTTGGCGAACGTCGGGGGGCTCGGTGGGAAGACGCGGGCGGTTGTATCTCTCCGCAGCGGTAGCCGTCGGGGTTGCGACTCTGCTGGTGGTTCCAGCGTGGTTGCTACTCCTGCGAACCGGCCCGTCAGACGGCCCGGGTATCGCCGGAGTTCTGGCGCTCCCAGTCAGCCTGGCCGCTGTCCTCGTCGCTGTTTATGAGTTCAGATCTCGCCCGCGAGTCGGAGATACCGGATGGCTTGCCGAGCAGGCCCGAGCGCTGACATCCGCCATCTTGACGGCTGAGGCGCGAGCCCTTGTGCAATTGCTCGGCGACACCGGAGATCCGAGACCAGCGGACCTTGGTTTCAACCAGCCGGACGCGACCTTCGTCAGATGGCGCAACGATGGAGGCGGCGAGTCAGGCTCTCTGTCGACAATTGCCGACTACTATCAGAGCCTTCAGCGCGGCAGGTTGGTCGTTCTCGGAGAAGCTGGGGCAGGCAAGACCGTCCTGGTCCTGCGTATGTTGCTCGATCTCGCAGCCGAGCGACCGTCCAGTGGCACGGTAGATCACTGCCGTACCCCAGTGCGGCTGAGTCTCGCGTCTTTCACGACGACTGCATCGGCGGTAACCGAGGTCCGCGCTGAGTTCGATCGCTGGATCGCTGATCAGTTGGTGGAGGTACACGGCGTTCGTCCAACGACCGCCAATGCCTTGGTTGCCGGTGGCTGGGTGCTTCCGATACTTGATGGCCTTGACGAGATGGATCCGGACGATGGGGTGAACGTACGAGCACGCCAGCTTCTCGCCGCCCTCAATCTGCCAGTCGGATCGTCGCCGGCGACAGTGGTCCTGACCTGCCGGACAGAACGGTACAGGTGCCTGGCAGCAGATGGATGTGCACTAGAGGATGCGACCGCGGTTGCCGTGCAGCCGCTTGAATGTGGCCAGATCCTTGGATGGCTTGAGCATCGGCTACCGCAACCGGATCAGCGCGATCGTTGGCGGTCGGTCTTCGCGGTTCTTCGCAAGCATCCGAACGGCCGGCTCGCGAGATGCCTCTCCTCGCCGCTGCGGCTGTTCCTCGCGCTGACCATCTACGAGGATGGCAATACCAGACCGAAGGCGCTGTGCGAGTTGGATGAAGCCGAGCTCGATCGCCATCTCATCGACCGCTACGTCCCTGCAGTTGTGAGGCATCACCCCCGCCAGGATGGCTCCCACTACGAGGCGGCACAGGTTGAACAGTGGCTGCGAACGCTTGCCCTTCTCCTCGTCCGTTCATCTGGGTCGGGGGCTTCTGCGACGGATATCACGCCGGACGGGATGTGGCGGTTCGACGGCGACCCGCCGGGTCGCAGGATTCGCTTCAAGGCCGCTGCGCTCCTCACGCTCGTGATCGTGGTGCTTTGGGTCTGCGGCCGCGTTCTCGACGCTGGGGCCCGCACAACGATCTTGAATTCGACGTTCAATGTTGGGATCGCGGTCTGCGCGCTGGGATGTGCGGCGTACCTCGGTTTGTCGAAGAGTTGGAGGATTCCGCCGCGGGTCGATCTCCGGCAGGCTAGGTCGCCGCAGTTCCGGCCGACGCTGCGGTCTGCTTTGTGGGAAGGCACAAAGGCCGGGCCGTTTGTGGTCGTGTTACTCATGTTCGGCGTCGTATTTCTCGGGCCGGAGGCGCCATCCGGGAGGCGGGCGATCCTGACGAGTGCGGTCGGTGCCCTAGTGGTTGGGATCGGAGCAGGGTTGGCGCTCGGCGCGTTGGCCGGTCTGGTCATTGGGCTGGCGCGTGGGTTGACGGCGATTCACGAGTCGGCCGGCACGCCGAGCGAGCCGCATCGGCAGGCGCTCACAGCGGTGCTGCTCATGTCAATCTTGGGTGGAGTCGTTGTCGGGCTGACAGAAGCCATGCTGGCCACTCTTTCGTCCGCGTTAGCCGTCGGGCTGTTCCAGGGGGTGCCGCTCGGGTTCCTTGCGTCGGGTGCTGGACGTTGGTACGTCCAGCACCGTCTTTACATCCGCGCGAAGGTCAAGTCAGGTGAGCTCCCGGTGGACCTGTTGGGTTTTCTCGACTGGGCCTATCGAGCAGGCGTCCTCCGTGTGTCGGGCTCAGCCACTCAGTTTCGCCATCGCGAAGTTCAATTGCACTTCACCCGGTGAAGAAATGACTTGGCGGCTGTCAGGCCCAGTCCCGCCACGCGATCGGCTGCTCCTGCGTCGCTCAGCTACGTCGTCGCTGCCATTTTCGCGGGCTGATCCAGGCGGGTGTAAAGGCGCGCAGGTCGAGCATGACCGGCCAGGCTGCTTGTCGAGTTCGTCGCCGCGCGTCCGCGGCTCTGCCGCCTGCCGACCTGACGCCCGCAGCGCGGTCGGCGACATGCCAGACGGATGGAGGTTGGAGCAATAGGATCGGTGCCGATGAGGATCCGTGATGTTGAGTTCCCGGCCGAGCTGATCGATGCGCACCGAGCCGGCGAGTTGGTGATCTTTGTCGGCGCGGGGGCGTCGATGGGCGCGCCTTCGTCACTCCCCGACTTCAAGACCCTTGCTACGGACGTCGCGCTCGAGGCTGAGCGCTCCGCGCCGCCGCCCGGGGTGCAGCTTGACTGGTTCCTCGGGGACCTGGCAGACAAGGGCGTCGAGGTTCACCGGCGTGTCGCTGACCATCTCAAGCTCTGGACTTCGAGACCGAACCGGCTGCACGGCGCTGTCGCGGAGTTGGCGCTGGCGGGCCACGAAGTGCGGATCGTGACCACGAACTATGACTTACACCTGTCCTCGGCGCTCAAGGCCACGGGTGCAGACTTCGCCGAGTATGTCGGGCCAGCTCTGCCCATGGGCGACGACTTCACGGGCATCGTCTACCTTCACGGACGATTGGGTGCGCCGACGCGTCACCTCGTGCTGACCGCCGAGGATTTCGGCCGCGCTTATCTCCGCGATGCCTGGGCGGCGAGGTTTCTCGAGCGGATGTTCGCGACTTTCACCGTGCTCTTCGTCGGCTACAGCCACAGCGACGTTGTGATGCGGTACCTGGCACGTGCGCTCGGGCCTGGCAGGAAACGCTACTTACTCACGGATAACGGTAGTGCGCCCGAGTGGACGACATTGGGCATCACGCCGCTGGAGTACCCGAACGCTGATGGAACCTTCGCGGCACTGCCGGCCGCGCTGGAAGGATGGACCGAGCTCGCCGCGATGGGCAGTCTCGGGCACCAGCATCGTCTCCGACGATTGCTCTCCGCGGCACCCACTGAGATTCCGGAGGACGTGTCGTATCTCAGCGCGGTGGTTGCTGACCCACAGCGTGTCGTTTTGTTCACCGATTTCGCCAGAGGAAAGGCGTGGCTCGACTGGATCACTGCGCACGACGAATTCCGGCGGCTGTTTGACCCCTCGTCGCCCGCCAACGAGTGCACCTATGTGCTGGCGTACTGGTTCGCGACGTACTACGCGATGGAGGAGGATCTCAGTGGGGACGCGTTGCGCGTCATCACGAGCTTCGGCGGCCGGATCGGACCTGCGCTCTGGACCGCTCTGGCGCAGGCACTTCATCGCGCAGGTGGGCCCGGCGGCCCTCGTCCGACGTGGCTCCGGAAGTGGCCAGTGTTGCTCATGGAGACCGCACCCCCTGACGCTACATTCACGCTCCTCGAGTACGCGCTGGTGGCGTCCAGTTGGCCCGCAGAGCGGTCCGCTGCGCTGCTCCTGTTCGACTACCTGTCCGAGCCGATCGTGCGATCGAGAAGGTCGTACGGGTTGGGCGGGCCCTTCAGCGCCGACTTGAACTTCCGGGGTAGCGGCTACTGGCTCGAAGAGGCCTTCGCGAAGTTGTTCGAGCCCGTGCTGTCGGCTGCGGCGTCGGATCTTCTACTGATCGTTGAACGACATCTTCGGCGGGCATACCACCTATATGCGGCGACCGATTCGGGTCCACCGCGGTTCGACCCGGTGTCGTTGCGCCGGGCGACGATTGCTGAGGACGACCGACCGTCGCGTCCCGTGGAGCCGATGGACGTGCTCATCGACGTCGCGCGGGACGCACTCGCGGCGTGTGTCAGCGCCGGCGACAGCGGAGGTGTACTGCGAGCTTTCGCTGCGTCCGAGGTGCCGATCCTTCGTCGCATCGCTGCTCACACCTGGGGTGCGCGCGTTGATGTCGATGGCACATCGAAACTGCAGTGGCTGCTGTCCGCGGATCGTCTTCAGGACCGTCACCTTCGGGTAGAGGTGCTGAGCCTGGTCGCGGGAGCGCTGCCTTCGGCGACCGCGGACGCGGCGCAACTGCTGGTGTCGCAGATTGTTGCGCTAGGGGATGAGCTTGACGGGCAGTCCCGCTTCTTTCTGCTGGGCTGGACGGCCGAGCAGTTCGCGGAGATGGCAGCCGCCAGGAGCGCTTTCGAGGAGGTGGAGCGACAGTTCCCAGAGTTGGCGTTGAGCGAGTCGCCCGCCCCAACACCCCGGTTTGAGTTCAGTCGCGTCGAACAACAGCTGCCAATGAGGCCGTCAGAACTCCACCAACGACTCGATGCAGACGCCGTGGACGCTGTCACCGACATGCTGCGGTACAAGGACATCGTCTTTCCCGACGATGGTCCGACCTGGAGTGACGCGAGACAGCTGCTGGTTCAGACGGTGCGAGAGTGGCCGAGCGATGGCTTCGTCCTGTTGGACGCCGAAGTAACAATGCCGTCTGCGATCGTGTCCGCCGTGGTAGGCGGATGGTCGATCGCCGATGCCGACGATGCGACAGCGCAAAGAATCTTGCACCGACTCGGCGAGTGCGACGTCACAGCGGTTGCCGATGAGCTGAGCCGCATGCTGGCCGACGGCGGCCAGAGCGAGCTGAATCCAACGAAGTGGCACCGGTTCTCACAGGCCAGGACGCTCGCTCATCGAATCTGGCACACCTCCCCCGCCGAACTCGCGATTGATGACACACAGCCGCCTGCGGGCAGATGGCTGGAGCGAGCCGTCAACAACACGCACGGACGACTGGCTGAGTTCTGGATGCACGCGATCGCGAGTGACTGGCGGGCTGCTGGCGAAGAGTGGGCCGGGATCCCCGAGGCGACACGGCTGGAGCTTGAGCTGATGCTCGAGGCGGACGATGCACCTGGCGTGATGGCAGAAGTCGTGCTGGCGTCGCGTCTGCGATTCATCTCAAGAGCAGACTGGACTTGGTGTGAGTCAGAGCTGCTTCCGCTGTTCGCGTGGTCGACTCAGGCCCGGGCCCAGCGCTTGTGGGAAGTGTTCCTGCATGCCGGACAATGGACCGACGAGCTTCTCGACCACGGACTTCTGGACGGCTATCTCGACACCGCATCTCATCTCGATGCGCTCCCGTCCGAGCTGTCCAGCGAGCTGGCGGACCACATCGCCAGTATTGCCCTGTACAGCAAGATCAGGCCGACTGGTTGGCTGCGTGTCTTCGTGCGGCGGGCTGGCGCGGAGCTCCGCCGCGAATGGGTAGACCGGATCAGTTGGTTGCTCGAGACGCTTGAACCGGCTGCCGTCGAACAACAGTGGCAGCGCTGGATGAGGCAGTACTGGCACGATCGGCTCAACGACATCCCGTTGCCGTTGACCCAGGCGGAGGCGTCGGCGATGGCCGGCTGGGCCGTCTACCTGACAGAGTCGGCGGACGAAGCCGTCGTCCTCGCAACCTCCAGACCGGCCGGGCTGTTCGAGCACGACGTCGTACTGGATCGCCTCGCCGACGACCGGCTTCAGCGGGCTCCGCGGGCGTTCGGCAAGCTCATCGCCCACCTGCTCAAGGGCACGAAGGGACCTTGTTGGAGCCTCCACGAACTACCAGGCATCGTGAGTGTCCTGTACGGCAGAGCAGACGCGGCCGACCTGGCCACAATCCGGCAAGAGGCCGTCCGGCTGAGAGTCCCCTTGACCGGCTGAGGCCCCATTCCAGTACACCGACCAAGCGGTCTCTGCGGTCGAACTCACTTACAAGGTGGACACATCGCAACAGCAAGTCGCCTTGACACAGCCAAACGAGTCTGTCGCTTACCCGGCAGGCGGTGGAGGAACAGCGAGCCTGTCGGGAAGCGTACGACGACGCTCTGGCGAATCTGGCAACGTACGAGGTGGTCTGGGCCGATCTCATCGATCGTGGCGCCTGCACGACCCTCCGGTGCGCTGCAAATTGTCGCCGGCACGGCTGCACGCACCGACTCCGTGCTACGTGGAGGTCGTCCAGAGGGCGGTGCCGCATCCTGGGATCTGCTTTCCAGGTTCCGGGGCCAAGTCCCGCGCGCGATCTTCGGTCGCATGGATGACCGAGATGTGGCTGGCGGTGTGCCGCTCTCGCGGCCTGACGAGGTGCCTGAGGATGGTGCGTGGAGTGTTCGGCGTCTCATTCAGTTGATCGACGAGGCAATCGATTCGGCCGGAGCGCAATTGGCGCGTTCGGCGGGCCTGTGGGCGGACTCGCCGCCGAGGCCCGGTGAGCGCGACCGTCCAGTCGCACGCGGGCAGCGCGACGCTGTGTCGACGCATGCGATGTTGGATGAGCCTGACAAGGATCATGGCTTGAGTGCGATGTGATCTGCGTCGGTGGCCGGTGTCCTTGATGTCGGGTTCCGGGTTCTGGTGATCGTACGGCGGCGGTGAGCTTCGAGGCAGTCAGTAGTGGATGCTGCTTCGGAGGTTTTGGTGAATTCTCAGGGGTTTGGGCTGTCGGGTGACGAGCGGCGGCGGTTGATGGAGGCGAATGCGGCTGCGGCGCGGTACTTCCGGTGGGAGTTGCTTCGGGCAACAGATGGTTGGCCGTTGGAGTATTTGAAGGCGCATGGGGCAGAGTCGGTCTTGTCGACGGACTCTTCTTGGATGGTGGGGTACGCGCCGCGAACCTGGTCGAATCTGGTTGACCACTTGCACAAGCAGGGTTTCGGATACGGGACGTTGGCGCGAGCGGGGCTGCTGACTTGGAACGAGCATGGTGATGCGGTCGATCAGCATCGCGACAAGTTGATGCTCATCGCGCACGACCGCCGCTTGTCGCCGGTCGGGTTTGTCGGGATCGGATCGGATGGTGTCGCGCGGACGGCGAGCGGTCTGACGGCGATTCATCGACCGTCGAATGTGCTGGTCGGAACGGCGGAGCAGCTTGATCTGCTCGCCGGCGGCGCGGTTCCCGTGATCGTCGACGAACCTGTCGACGCGATCGCGATCTCGAACGTCAGCATGCAGACGGGTGGATTGTGGGCTGGGATTCCGGTGTGTGGTGGCGGCCTGTCGACGGCTCAGGCAAGCATGCTGCGCCAGTTCAGCACGAGCGACAGGGTGGTGGTCGTCTTGGCTGGCAGTGAGAAGGAACGGAATCAATCGGCCGCTTATCTGCTGGATCTTGCGTTCTTCTTCGACAGAGTGAGGGCGGTCGCGCTGCCTCAGGGGGAGTCGCTAGCTGGCATGGCGCAGAAGGACTCTGGCGCGGTACGGGTCAACGAGTTACTGCTGAGGTCGCGGCCGTTGATGACGTACAGGGTGAGTGGCAGCGGCTATTCCGCATTGAGGAGTGTCGGTCTCGATCCGCCCGGGTCTGGACCTGGGCTCTGAGTGACTTCCTGGAAGTCCTGATCCGGGTTCGATCGTGAGCGCTCCGAGAGGACCTTCGAAGCCGAATTGGTTCGGCTTCGGAGGTTTCGGTGAATGGTCCTGGGTCTGTCATCACGCAGGAAGAGCGTCGACGGTCGCTGGAGGCCGTTGTCAGCGCGGCGCAATTCTTCCGCGGCAAGTTGCTTCGAGCAACAGAGGGGTGGCCGTTGGACTATTTGAAGGAATCGCGGACCGAAGAGGTCCTGTCGGAGGACTCGCCGTGGAAGGTCGGGTACGCCCCAGAAGCATCGACCAGCTTGGTCGATCACCTGGCCGCGCAGAACGTCGCGTACTCGACGATGGAGGCAGCAGGACTGGCCGTCCGCGCCGGCGATGGCAGTGTCGCGGATCGCTTCCGCGACCAGCTGATGTTCGTGGCCCGAGATGCGCACCTGCATCCAACGGGGTTCATCGGGATCGCGAGCGACGGTGAGGTTCAGACAGCGAGTCCTCCGACCGCGATCCACCAGGCGTCGATGGCCCTGACCGGCGTAGAGGAGCAGATCGACCTTCTGCGAGGCGGCGCGGCTCCGGTGATTGTGGACGACCCGATGGACGCCATCGCCATGTCGCGCATGAGTCGGCACTCCGGAGGCCAGTGGGCGGCGATTCCAGTTCTCGGCGACGGGTTGTCGACGGCTCAGGTGAGGATGCTGCGCAAGTTCAGCCTGGGCGACACAGCGATCGTGATCGCCAGCGGGTGCGAGCATCGTCAGAAGCTGACGACGGGCTACTTGTTCGATCTGGCGCTGTACTACGACCGGGTGCGAGCGGTCGTTCTGCCGCACAGCCTGACCGCGATCGGAGCAGCAAAGTCCGGTCCTCAGATCATCAACCACGTGCTGACCACAGCTCGGCCAGTACTTACTTATCGGGTCGGTGACGTGCCCACCACGGAGCGCGCCCGTGATCCAGAGTCACCAGACGATGGACCAGGCTTGTGAAGGATCGGCTGTACGCCGCTCATGCCGAAGCCGCGACGTTCTATCGACACCAACTCAACGAATTGCCTGGCGGCTGGGCCGCCGGCCATCTACGGGTCCGTAGCCTCGGCGCGCTTCTAGCCCCTGACTCTCGCTGGCGCGTGGGCTACGCGCCTGACGGCTGGTCCCGGCTGGTCCACCATCTGCGCCGCGCAGGATTCGGAGACGGGGAGATGCTGGCGGCCGGGTTGGCATTCGTTACCAGCAACGGCTACCTGGTCGACCGGTTTCGGGACCGAATCATGTTCGCGGCGCACGACGAGACGCTTCGCGTGGCCGGGTTCATCGGACGGGCCGCGGGCGATCGATTGCGATACCTGAACACCCGGAACACGGCGATCTACTCCAAGGCGCGCACGCTGATCGGGGTTGACGCTCAAGTCGACCGGTTACAGGCAGGTGCGGTTCCGGTGTTCGTTGAGGGCACGATGGATGCTGCGGCTGTCGACCTGGCCGGAGAAGCGTGGGCGGGCGCGGCCAGCTGCGGTACGGCGATCACGCGGGAACAGGCCCTAATCGCGCGATCGTACTCGCGATCCGGTGCGGCCATCGTTGCGCTAGACGGCGACCTCGGTGGACGCATGGGTGCTGTGCGGAGC
This sequence comes from Kribbella sp. NPDC051936, assembly GCF_040680955.1. Taxonomy (NCBI): domain Bacteria; kingdom Bacillati; phylum Actinomycetota; class Actinomycetes; order Propionibacteriales; family Kribbellaceae; genus Kribbella; species Kribbella sp. NPDC051936. The sequence goes on from NZ_JBFAXS010000016.1 coordinate 23,933, forward strand.
CTTCCGGCGCTGTCGGAGGTATTCGACGAGGTGCTGTTCGCACGCCTTCCGGACGGGCAGGATCCAGCGGCGCTGCATGCCGCCGGTCAAGCCGGGTTGCGGGACGTGCTCTCGTCGGCGCGCCCGCTGGTGGACTACGCAGTCGAGGTCGAGCTGTCGAGGTGGGCAAACGTGCTTGATCATCTCAGTGGCCAGGTGAACGCCGTGCGAGCCGTCGCTCCGCTGGTCGCGAGCATGCCGTCGAGGCGCGTCGCCGGCGCGATAGCGCGGCTCGCACGCGCCGTCGATCTGGATGCGCGGATTGTGTCTGACGAGGTCGTAGCAGTGGCTGGTCGATGCCGAGAGCATCGACCGCGCCGTCGGCAGAGCCTAGGTTGCGAGATGACAGAGGTCGAGGTCGATCCGCCGGGCTGTTCCAGGAGTCCTTGATTCCGGGATCCAGGTTCTGGATCGGGGCAGCTGACTGCAGATTTGAGGCATGGACGTTGACCTGGAGGAACTGATCGCGGAGGCGGCTCGTTCGGGGTGGGCGACGGAGCCTTCGCGGCGATTGGCCGAGGAGATCGAGTCGCATATCGTCGTACCGCTGTCGAGCCGGCTGCGAGCTGCGCTTGGTCGAGACGAAGCGGAGCAGCTGGCACGAGCGATCGCCTGGGAGCGGTGCCTTGAGCTGGCGGCCGCGGCGCCGCCGGACGGTGTGTCGTGGGGCTATCTGGCGAACCTGGTTCGGTGGCGCCTGATGGACGCGGTCCGTTCCGACGTTCTGCATGGCCGGCGGCACCACCTGACCCACCGCTTCCCCGAACAGCCTCCGGCGCAGCGCTGGTCTCTCGGGCCCCATCTCGAGAAGATCGCGTACGAGCTCGAAGCGGCGGGACTGCCGGCACCGGTTGGTCGGCGGCTTATCCGGGTGGCAGCCGACGGGCCGCCGTACTATCGCGCGGCCATCATCAAGCGCCTCCAGCGAGCGCGTGCGACGGCGGCACAGGCGGAAGGCATGGCCTGGCTGCTACGAGGTGGAGCCGGTAGGCCGTCTGCGCTCGCTCGGCTCGCTCTGGGGCAAGCTCCGGATGAGGTCTTCGACGATCCCCTCGTACGGCGCTGGATCCAGGCTGCATCGGGTCGTGACCAGCGGTTTTTCGGCGGACCAAGCCGCCTCGGCCACCGCCGAGCGGCCGGTGTCGCGTGGCTCGAGTCAGCACCGCAAGCCGCCTGACGAAAAGTCTCCCGGCCTCAACCGTTGAGACCCGGCATGACCAACATCCATCTCCGGCGGCCCAGCCATCACCTGCTCGTCCAGTGTTGCCGAACGCCCGTGAAACTCGCGTCCCACCTGTTCATGGCGGCGTGGATCGTCCCGCAGCTGATCGCGGTCGTCGGCTCCGCGGCGTTGCGCCGTACCGAGATCTGCAAGAGAGGAACCCAGGTGAAGTCATCGAGCCGCTCCAGGATCCTGGTCGGGATCCTGGCTGTCGTTGGCGTGGTCGCGCTGCTCGCGATCCTCGTCGCAGGCCGGCAGCGTTCAGACGAGAAGCCGGCCGAGTCGAGCGGCAAAACGCTCACCGCTGGGGCACCGACGCAGCTGGAGGTCTGGACGCCGCCAGCGACGACCGATCCGCAGGAGTTCGCCATCGCCTATGCCCAGGCGATCTGGACCTACGACACTTCCTTGCACGGCTACGCCGACTGGCAGCAAGCCGTCAGCGCCTTTGCTGATCCGGCGTCGACCTCACCACAGGTTGCCCGGAGCCTGCTGCCGCAGCGGACCGAGTGGGACCAACTGGAGTCGCAGAAGGCTCGCGCCGTCGTAAACGGGGTCACCGCTCAGGTGACGCCCGAGCTCGAGGCGATGGCCACCAACGGCCGGGTTCCAACCGGCTGGCACGCGTATGTCGTCCACGGCACGCAGACCGTCATCACGAATGCCGACACCAGGTTCCTTGACCGGCAGGCCGCAGTCGCCGTGGTCTGCACACCAACCTGCAGGTTCTGGTCTGCGACGGCACAGGTCTCGCCGTGATCATCAGGGCGACACTCGCTACCGCCTTGCTGGCGAGCTCCGTCGGTGTGATGGCGCCGATCGCCCTCGCGGTCGGCGGCACCGATGACACCTGCGCCGCGACACCGGCGCAAAGGACCTGCGAGACGCCCGCTGACGTCGGAGGCGAGCTTCCGGGTGCAGACGAGGCCGTAGCCCGCGCGTTGCGCCTGGTCGGCGGTCACGGCTACTACCAACTCTGTGCACGGCTGGCCGCGAACATCTGGGGCCGCCCTCGCGCTGGATACTTCTCGGCCGCCGAACAGTGGCGCCAGATGGTTGCGACCAACAACGCACGTCCCGGCGACCGTCAACCGCCAACCGGAGCGCTCGTGTTCTGGGAAACCGGCGGGCCGTACGGCCACGTCGCGGTGTATGTCGGCGAGGACCGCATCGTCTCCAATGACATCGGCGACACCATCCCCGGCGAGGGCGGGGTCTACCTCGTCGACTTCGCCCGCATCGAGTCCCAGTGGGGTGTCACGTACCTCGGCTGGGCACCGCCCATCTACTCGACAACCTGAAGGACATCGACGTGTTAGCAGGCAACGCAATACTTCGTCAGTTGGTGATCATGCAGGACCCCGGCGTGACCCCGAACATCGACGGCCTGCCCGGCCTACCCGCGGTACGCACGCTCGCCGGCGCGACCATCACGTTCGCGCTTATCGCGTGCGTGGTTGCTCTGATCATCTCCGCGGCTGCATGGGCTCTGGGCAACATCAACGGCAACGCCCACTTCGCAAGCAAGGGCCGGACCGGTGTCCTGGCGTCGCTGGCCGCGGCGATCCTGATCGGCTCGGCCAATGCCCTGATCGGCTTCTTCAGCGGCATCAGACTCGGCTGAGTGGGGACGAATCGATGGCTTGGAAAGACTGCCTGTTGGATCCAGCAGGCTGCGTCGAGGCGGTTGGTCGAGAGGCGGCCGGCGGGACGGCGTGGAACTTCATCGCCAACTGGCTGGCCAAGGGACTCACGGACATGGCGATCAACGTGTTCGAGAAGTTCAGCGCGAGTACGACACCTGACTTCAACCAGAAGTGGTGGCGAGAAAACCTGGACCTGATCGTGACGATCTCGCTGCCCCTCCTGGTGATCGCGTTTGTCCTGCAGTGTGCGGCGGCCGCGATTCGACGAGAGCCAGCCCGCCTCGGATCAGCCGTGTTCGGAGCCCTTCTGGGGACCGCCGGCGTGCCGTTCGCGATCGCGGTGGTCGTTGCCAGCGGTCGGATGGTCGATCAGATCTCCTCGGCGATCCTCGGCCACAATCCGGCAACAGTTCAGGGGTTCCGGCGGATCGTCGACATCACCAGGGTGCTCGGTCACGCCACCAACGGGGGATTCCTGATCATGGCGATCGAGTTCGCGATCCTCGCGACGATGGCGTTGTACTTCGTGATGCTGATCCGGGAAGTGGCGCTGGTGGCGTTCGTCGTACTGGCGCCGATCGCGCTGGCCAGCTGGACCTGGACGGCGACCCGGCACTGGCTGCGTCGCTGGATCGAGGTCGTCGGAGCGTTGCTGTTCTCGAAGATCGTCATGGCGGTCATCTTCACCCTGGGACTGTCAGCCATCGGCAACACGAACGAGGCCGGCGACTCGAGTCTCGGCACGTTCCTGGTCGGGACGCTGTTGTTCGCGATGGCCGCCTTCGCGCCGCTGGCGACCTACTCGTTCATTCACTGGGCAGGCGATCAAGGGCAAAGCGCGCTGTACGCGGAACAACAAGGATCAGCCGGCGCGTCGGCAGTCAAGGACCGCCTGGAACAGGCTCAGCGCTGGGCAGCGTTCGACTTCGCCGGATCGCGAGGCCAGTCAGGGCCTGGTCCTGTCGTCGGTGAAAGCAACGAGTCTCGTGACGCGACGCCCGACACTGCGGGCGAGGATTCCTCTCACCATCAGCCGCCCGGGACGGACGCTGAGCCGGACTCGTCGCCTGCAACAGCGCCCGCCGATGCCGGCTCCACTACCCAGGAGTGGGTCGACCAATCTGCTCGACCGGGCCAGGAACATGAGCAACGGCGACCCGACCACAGTGATGGCCAGGACGGTGGGGCGCGATGACGAACCCCGACACGCTCTCGACCCGCTTCCCCCGCCCCGAGCAGCACGCCGTGCTGCTCGGACTCCGACCGGTGCAGATCGCTCTGCTTTTGACAGCGATCGGCGTCGTCACGCTGTCCTTCGTCAGTCAGGTTTCTCCGGTCGCGAGGCTCGGCGGACTGCTGACGGCAGCGACCTGTGTCGCAGTCGCGTTCGGTCGAGCAGAAGACTTTCCGATGTATCGATGGCTCGTACTCCGTGTTGTGCATGTGTGGAGATCGCTTCGCGGTCAGCAGTCATACCGGGCTCGCGTTATCGAGCCGCGCCAGCATGGCAGGCTTCAGCTGCCGGGGGAGACGGGGACGATGCGGGTTCTGACGACGGTCGCAGGGGTCGGCATCGTCCACGATCCGCGGCGTCGACGCCTGGTCGCGGTCGCGCGAATCGAAGGTCCGGCACATCTGCTGCAGAACGCGGACGAGCAGGACCGTCGTGTTGCGGCGTACGGGCGCCTGATCGCCGGTCTGTGCCAGAGCAACCGGATCGCACGAGCACAGATCCTCGAACGCACACTCCCCGATCCCGCCGATGAGCTGGGTCAATGGGCCAAGACACGCAAGCTCGACTCCAGTACGCCCGCCGGCGCGATCTACACCGATCTGCTCGCGCAGGCCGCGCCGACCGCGGCCAAGCACGAGACCCTATTCAGCTTCGCGGTCAATCTCGACACCGTCGGACGTGAGGTCCGCAAACATGGCGGTGGCCTGATCGGCGCAGCGGCGGTGCTCGAGTCCGAGGCTCGCGCTTTCCAGACGTCCCTCGCCGCTGCCGGAGTCGCTGGTTCATGGCTTGCCGCCGGCGACATCGCGTCCAGCGTGCGAACAGCCTTCGACCCGGCGGCGACGAGGACGGTGCCGAACCCGGAGGCACTCGACCCGGTCGACGCCGGACCGTTGGCCGTCGACGCGACCTGGGATCGGCTCCGGACCGACTCCTCGCTCCATCGGGTGTACGTCGTCACCGAGTGGCCGCGGCTCCGCGCGACGCCGTCGTTCCTGAGTCCGTTGCTGCTGAAGCCAGGCATCCGGCGTACGTTCACGCTGGTCTTGCAGCCGATCCCGATGGCCAAGGCGCTGCGGGATGCGCGACGACATCAGGTCGAGCGCGTCAGCGATCGCGCCACACGGTCACGGATCGGGCAACTGGAGACCGAACAGGACCGGCAGCTCGACGCCGACGTGGCCCAACGCGAACGCGACCTCGCGGCCGGCCACGGCGACGTGCGGTGGCTCGGCCTGCTCGTCGTCTCGGCCGACACCGAGGAGGCGCTCGACGACGCCTGCATGGAGATCGAGATCGCTGCCTCGCAGGCACTTCTCGATCTGCGCCGGCTGGTCGGACAGCAGTTGGAAGGCTTTATTGCTGCGGCGCTGCCGTTCGGGGTCGGCCTGTGATGGCTCGACACTCCGTGTACTACGAGCGCGAGGGCGCCGACCGCGCTACGAGGCGCGCGAATCGGCGGGCGAGGTACGACGTGCCCGCGCGACCGCAGCCCAGTGCGATCGAGGCCGAGACGGGGACCGGCGGCGGTCGAAGGCTGCGCGTCGACACGCATCGGGCCACGACCCGGGTGCTTCGAGTCGCATATCCGTTCCTGGCCGAAGGTGGATTGGGTGCCGACGGCACGTACATGGGATCGGACGTCTTCAGCGGCGGGTCTTTCGTCTACGACCCGTGGGTGCTCTATCAGAGCCGGGTCATCACCAATCCCAACGTCTTGCTGGCAGGGGTCATCGGCAGTGGCAAGTCGTCGACGGCCAAGGCGCTCATCACGCGTTCCCTTGCCCTCGGCCACAAGGCGTATGTCCCGTGCGATCCGAAGGGGGAGTGGACTGCGGTCGCCGAGGCGATGGGGGGAGCCACGATCAAACTCGGACCTGGACTCGCGACCCGGCTCAACCCCCTCGACGCCGGCCGTAAGCCCGCGACAGTCGAGCCCGACGAATGGCTGAGAATCGTTTGGTCTCGGCGTCGCGCTTTGCTCGGGACACTCGCCGAGTCCACGCTCGGTCGCCCGTTGGCTGCCGTGGAGCACACCGCGCTCGATCTGGCACTCGACACCGTCTGCAGCCAGGTCGCGACGCCGACCATCCCCGACATGGTCGTCGCGCTCTTCACCCCGGACTCGGCCTTCGCAGAGCGCGCGGGCCTACGCCGGACCACTCTGGTCGACGATGGCCGCGAGGTCGCGCATGCGATCCGCCGCCTCGTGCACGGCGACCTGTCCGGAATGTTCGACGGTCCCTCGACGACCGAGTTCGACCCAGCCTTGCCGATGGTCACGCTCGACACGTCCTGGCTCGGAGGCGGTGGCAACGACGAGGCTCTCCGTCTGACCCTGGCCTGCGCGGCGTCGTGGCTGGAAGCCGCGGTGGCTGACCCGGCCGCCGGCAACCGCTACATCGTGTACGACGAAGGCTGGCGTGTCATGCGCGACGCCGCCCTACTGCGCCGCATGCAGGAGCAGTGGAAGCTGTCGCGGGCCTGGGGTGTCTCGAACGTCCTGATCGTCCACCGTCTGTCCGACCTCGCCGCCGTCGGTGACCTTGGCTCCGAAGCTCGCGCGCTCGCCGAAGGTCTGCTAGCCGATTGCTCGACCAGGATCATGCTTCGACAAGAGCCTGATCAGCTGTCCCGCACAGCTAGTCTGCTCGGCCTCACCGACGTCGAGATAGCAACGATCGCCAAGCTGCCGAAGGGGCGCGCGCTCTGGCGGCTCCCGAACCGGTCCTTCGTCGTCCAGCTCGTCCGTCATGCCCGCGAAGTCGAACTCTTCGACACCGACGCTCGGATGTAGAGACATGAACCAACGACCACCCCGCGACTTCAACGAGCTCCTGATCGTCGGCGCGGGAATCCTGTTCCTCTGCGCAGGCATCCTCTACCTCGCGGGCGGCCTGGTCTGCCTGCTCACAACTGGCCACTGGGTCAATTCACCGTGGATCGACGCCCTGTGGGTCGTGCTAGATCCGGGCAACCCAGCGACCGCCTTCGGACTAACCGCAGCGCAGATCGCTCCGGTGCCCTACTGGACCACCCTGGCGGTTGTCATCGCTGTCCCGGCCGGGGTCGGGCTGCTCGTCGCTCGGCTGTGGCGGGGACGCTCCAGCCACGCGAGCCGGCGACGCGCGCTCGCTGCACGACCTGGCCTGGCCACTGGAGCAGAAGTCGAAATCGCGGTCGGTCGCCGGCAAGTCGTTCGACGCGGACGCTCGGCCAGGCCGCAGGCGCCCTCGAGGTCGCCTGGCGAAGTCGGCACATTGCTCGGCCGCTCCCGCGGACGCGAGTGTTGGGCATCCGTCGAAGACTCACGCATCGACGTCGGCCCACCCCGCTCGGGCAAGGGTCTCCACCAAATCATCGGCGGCATCATTGACGCGCCAGGCGCGGTCGTCACCACGTCGACGAGACCGGACAACCTCGCTGCCACGCTCGAGCTGCGTCGCGATATCGGCCCAGTCGCCGTGTTCGATCCCCAAGGCCTCGGCCGTGCCGAAGGCATCCGCTGGTCGCCGGTCCGCGGCTGCGAGAACCCAACCACCGCCATGGTCCGCGCAAGCGGCCTCGCCGCTGGCGCCGGCTTCACCAAAGGCGGAGTCACCGACGGAGCCTTCTGGCACGGCCAAACCGAAATGGCACTCCGCGGACTCCTGCACGCCGCTGCCCTCGACGACAGCGGCATCGACCAGCTCTACCGCTGGAGCCTCGAACCAGCCTCGGCCACCGAAGCCGTCACCATCCTCAACAGATCCGACAACGCAGCCGAAGGCTGGGGCGACACCCTCGACGGCATTGTCCGCATGGACGGCCGAACTCGCGATGCCATCTGGGCCGGCGTCCGCTCGGCACTGTCCGCACTCGCCGACCCCGCCGTACGACGCTCCTTCGACCCACCACCTGGCCAGGGCCTCGAACCTGCCTCGTTCATCCGCGAGCGCGGCACGATCTACCTCCTTGGCACCGGAGCAGGCGCCAGCGCCACCTCATCCTTCATCGCCGCCCTACTCGAAGACATCACCGAGACAGCCCGCCAACTCGCCGCCCACAACCCCGGCGGCCGGCTCGAACCGCCCCTTGGACTGGTCCTCGACGAGATCGCCAACCTCTGCGCCGTACCCTCACTGCCCGGCCTCATGGCCGACGGCGGCGGCACCGGCATCTCCACCCACGTCGTCATCCAATCCCTGGCGCAAGCCCGCGAACGCTGGGGAGAACAAGCCGCAGCCGCCATGTGGGACGCCGCCACCCTCCGCCTGATCCTCGGCGGCTCCGCCCAACCCCGCGACCTCCAAGACCTCGCCGCCGTCTGCGGCGAACGCGACGAAGAGATCCGCAACTGGAGCCGCGGCCCTGACGGCGGACGCACCACATCGACCAGCACCCGCCGAATCCCCATCCTGCCGCCCGACGTCATCCGCACCCTTCCCTTCGGCACCGGTGTCCTCCTGGCCAGGACCGCCCCACCCATCCTGCTGACGATGACACCATGGACCGACCGCCCCGACTCCGACCGAATCCGAAATAGCATCGGCCGAGCTCTCCTCCGATGAACCCCGACGACGACCTCGCCCGGGCCCTGGCCTTCGGCCCGCCCACAGACCCGTACGTCGTCTGCTGGCGCGACCTCGACCCCACCAGCACCACCGAAGAACTAGAACGCCTCGCCGAATGGGTCACCTGGGCCACCACCCGCTACAACCTCGACCACAAGGTCATCCCACCCTGCTGGCCCCACCACGGCGCCATCGTCGAAGAACTCTCCGCCCTCCGCACCTTCTGGGAATCCTGCTACCAACCCGACGCCGCCCCCGCAGAACCCGTCGCCTTCCACCGAGATCTGACTCTTGCGGTACGGCGGTTGCGTGACTGGAGTTCGCTTCTAGGCTGCAGCCGAACGTCGCACCGACCAGAGGCGAACGGCGGTTGACATCAAGAAGGCGACAGCCCACGGCCCGGAATTGGAAGCGGCAGCCTCCGCCTGATGGTCCGACTGGCCGAGCTCGACCGGTGGTCAGCTCCCAACTACAGAGCCGGGACCAAGGGCCCGCGGCGACTGCCCAGACCTTCTCGGTGCCGAGGCATGATGTCGCGTGGGCGACCGATGCCAGGAAATGGCCGCCACCGAGTGACACCGAGTCACCTAGTTTGGCAAACGTCTGTCCGTCAGCGTCGATCAGTGCGATCGAGCCATCGCGGAGGCCTACGGACCATCCTGGCGGCCAGGCAGCGTCGATGTAACGGCCAGCCTTATCGACGACCAGGCAATTTGTAGCTTCATCCAGCACAAGGATTCCTGGCGGCCGCGCGGCCATGTTGCGTGCCTGGCGCTAAGACTGCCGTCGACGACCCGTGGCAGATCGACTACGCGGTGCCTATTGATCTGGGTGAACTGCACAGGCAAACCGGACCACTTCCGCCCCGTGTCAACGGCGCACATCGGCAGGTGCGACCGGCATCCGAGGTGTGACTCGGGCAAATGATCAACTTCTCAGCGACTTCTGGTCATCATGGATGCATGGCGGCCAGAGACTTGGTTTTCCAGCCGGGCGACAGAGTCCGCACCTCCGGCCGTTTCGTCTCCGGCCCGGACGGCGACTGGCTCGACCTGCAACGCGTCCACGATCTGACGATCAAACCGCCCGGCTGGAAGTCGGATCTGTCCATCCGGCTGATCGGTGCCGACGCAGCGGCCGTCCCCTCCGAGTTCGGCCCGAATCAGGTCCTGGGCCACATCACGGTGGTCGGGAGGTGGCATGCCCCTGCCCCCGGTGAGCAGGTATGGCTCGGTGACGAGAGCATCGAGGTCGAGACACAGACTCCGGACGGCCCGCCTCCACGCCCACGTGCGGACAGGACCCATCCACCATGCCCGCCACCTCCCGGGGGCTGGCCACAGAATGTGGTCTGGAACGAGGGCAGGCCGCACAGCGCGGTCTCGGATCTGGACCTGGATATCCGCGACCTGGAATCGTCCGGGGCGATGGTCCATCGGGCGATCTTCCGTCCCTCGGAAGACCAGGAAGTTCTCGTCGTAGCCGCCACCGACGTCGAAGCGGTCACCCGCAGGCTGTCCCCGAGCCTCCCGGATCAGCTCTGCGTAGTCCGAAGCCGCTTCACCGGCGCCCAGCTGGACGAGGTCGGCGACTTCCTCCTTGCCCATTTCCAGGAGTGCCGATTGGAGTCCTTCGGCACCGGAAACTCCGACCCCCAAGGTCAACCCTTCGCCACAGCCGAACCCGTCCGAGTCACCCCCGAACTGGCCGTCTGGGCCGACACACTCCCTAAAGGCCTACTCCTCCTCGACCCGACGATCACCCCGGCCTGAAATCCGGCAGCCCAACCGACAGGCAGGAGGGTAGGAGCTCCCGGCTGGGCTCGGGTGGCGGTCGGGTGGGTCAGCGGTCGGTGATGTCAGTGAGGACTGGCCCGCAGCCTTCGCTCAACGCGTAGCCGGACGGCGCACACTTCGAATATGCGCTCGTTGCCGGTCACTGGACCCGATGGCCTGGGCAACATGGAGGATCGACAGCAGCCCGCTACAAGTCGCGTGGTGTCAGCTTCGGCAGTTCCCGGTAGTGATGGTCGGGGGAGTGTGAGGCTGATTTGGTCTCGTTCGGCGATGATTCCTTAAGCCGGGCGACCAGGCGAGCGTGATGTTGGTGCTTGCCCGTCTGAGTCTGCGTGGGAGCAGGGCCGAGGACTGTGTGCTCGCGAATCTGGTACCGGTCTCTGTAAGCGGCGATCTCGCGCAGCAATTGGAGCGACTCCGCATCTTGAGCGGTAGCGCTGGCGAAGGCGTCGTACCACCGCGGACGCTCGGTGGAGGCTTGGCGTGCAAGCCAGTCGGCGCGGTCGGAGATTTGACTCTCTAGCTCGCGCAGCGCCGGGAGCAGCGTCGGATCGGTGGCGCCTGCTGCAGGTACGACGAGCCCGGCGACGAGCCCAGGCCGGCGGCCGGCACGGATCTGTGATCTCGCGACGAGGCGCTCGACTCGGCTATGGAGCACTGCCGCGATGTCATGGGCGTCGGACACGGATGATTGCATCACAGCGCGGTGCAGGACGTCGGCCACGCTGAGCTGTATCGACTCCGCGCGGCGAAGTTCCGCGACGAGTGCCCCAAAGGCCGCGGACGCCTGGAGAGCCGCTTGGTCGGCCGGGTCGAGGCCACAGGCGGCGACTGCTGGGCGGTACCGCGTTCGAGCTTCCAGTTGGCAGAGGTACTCGTGCATCGGGACCAGTCGGTCCAGGCGCATGGCGTTGTCGAGTTCTTCGCGCATGACTTCGTGGGCGGATTGTTCGACGCCGGGGTCTCTCAGGACGGCTTCAAGGACGTCTTGCATGGTTTGCTCGAGGTGCGGTTCGTGGAGGTCTGTGGTCGATTGGTGGGTGGCGACATAGGCGTGGTTGGCGTCGCGGCCTCTGGTCATGCCGACATACATCAGGGCGCGGGTGAGTTGGTTGGTGACGACTAGATGGGCCGTGGCGACGGTTGAGCCCTGGGCTCGGTGCGCGGTGGTGGCGTAGGCGAGTTCGACCGACTTCTGGACGTAGGCGCTGGGCAGAGTGACGGATTCGCCTGTGTGATTCTCGACGGTGAGCGAGCCGTCAGGCCAGTGTTGGATGACGGTCCAGTGGTCCCCGTTCTTCACGTAGTTCTTGGCTCCGTAGGAGAGGCGGCGGTTGTTGAGGCGGGTGACGATGCGATCGCCGAGGCCGACATGGTTGCCGTTGTGCAGCTCGATGCCTTCAGGGTCGACTTCACCATTGGTGATGCGGTCGAGGCGAGCGCGGGCGTTGAGTCGGGCGACGGTTGCGTTGTCTGAGGCGATGAGCAGGCTCGCTCGGCCGCGGTGAGTGTCGTTGTGCCACGCCTTGTAGGCAGCATCTTCCATCGCTTCGCTGGAGCCGGCAACCAGCCGATGCTGGCCGTCGTACGCGTCGATCGCGGCGAGCTCTCCGCGGCGGAGGGTGAGGCTCGCGTCGCGCTCCCACGTGTTCGTGAAGCGCCAGACGTCGGTCAGTTCGGCAGCCTGGGTGTCCTTGGCGATCAGGCGGAAGGCGCCGCCGGTATCGGCCGCAGAGAGCTGGGCGTCATCGCCGACGAGCAGGAGTTTGGCGCCGGCGGTGTTGGCCGCGCGGGCAAGAGTGGCGAGTTCCATGGTGCTCGCCATGGAGGCTTCGTCGACGATGATGAGTTGGTTGGCGCGGAAGCTCCACTTGTCGTGGTCTGCACACAGCGCAGCCAGTTGGGTGGTCAGACGCTGGTGGCGACGTGTACGACGGGCACGATGGGCGAGCCTCGCGGCATACTCAGTCCGCTGGATCACCTCTCGGCGTTGCTCGGCGCCGAGGCCGGCGGACTCGTAGATCCACTTCGCGATGTTCTCAGTCGGGATGCCGATCGCGTCGGACAGGATCGTCGAGGCGGCAGAGGACGGAGCGAGCGCGACGACCGAGCCTTCGCCGTGAGCGACCTCCCAACTAGTGGTGAGGGCTGATAGAAGGCTGGTTTTGCCGGTTCCGGCAGGGCCGACGAGTGCCTCGAGTCTCTGCCCGCTTGTCGCGATCCGGTGGAGAGCCCGGATCTTGTCGGCGCTCAGGCCGACGCTCGGGGGTGCCGGGATAGTCGGTCCTGCGGAGTCTCGGGCGAGCTCGAGGAGGAGGGACTCTGCGCCGAGGATGACGGGGGAGGTGAAGATCTGCGTGTCGTGAATCGTGAACACGCTCTCGCCACTTGATCGCGTCACTGGGGCGGCGACGAGGTCTGGCGCCTTGAGGCTGATCGAGTGGCGTTCGGCGCACCGGACGATGGATTGAAGTACGGCGAGACGCTCGTTGGACGAGACGATGCGCAGCAGTCGGGTCTGGCGCGCCGCTTCGGCCAGAAGGTTCCAGCGGTTCCAGGTTGCGCGCTTGGTCTGGATGGTCAGGACGGTCGCGGTGCCGTACGCCTCGATGGTCTCGGGACTGAGGTCGGCGGCGGCCAGTAGGCGGCCCCCGACCTGTTCGAGTGAACGCTGAATGGCGATGACGGCATCGGAGCCGACTGCCTGATCAGCTCGAGCTCGCCATTCGGCCATGAGTGCTGCAAGCGGGCGGGCCAGGTGTTTCGGCGGGCGGTTCATGAGGGTGGCCTGCTGACGTAGGACGTACATTTCGCCACGGCTGGGTGGGTGGATCTGGTCGCCGCGCTCGTCCAGCAGAGCCGCGAGATTGGTTTCGATCTGCTCAGTTCTGGCGGAGAACTCTCGGATCAGTTCATCGGGTATGGACTCGATCTCGAACGCCGGGTTTCGCTGAGGCCCTCGTTCTCGGAGCTCCCAGTCGACGCCGAGCCGCCCGCTCAGGTTGTCGGCTAGGAGCACGTTGTGGATCTCGGACATCGCCACGGTCGAGTGATGCAGAGTTCGGCTGTCGAGCGTGCGCCAATTGCCGTCCAGGCCCTGCACGCGGTTGGCGACCACCACATGGGTGTGAAGCTGAGGGTCGCCGCTGCGGGTGTCCCAGTGGTCGAAGGCCGCGGCGATCAGACCTTGTATGTCGATCTGGGCAACGCCATGTTCACCAGTTCTGGTGAAGGCTGCGTGCTGCTCGATCAACCCCAGGACGTCGCGAATCGCTTCGCGGTGCGCGGCGACAATCTGTTCCTGGGTACCGACATCGGTGGTTGCCCAGAGCGCAGAAACCGACTTGACGGGGGAGAAGGTGAGGTCAAATCCGGCAACCGCCTGTCGCGACTTCTGTCGCATCTCACGGTGACGGATCTGCTCGATCTCGACTTGCCGCTCATAGTCGCTCAGGCGAGGGTCGAGCCCGCCGATCTGGTCGTGGATCCTTTCTGACGGCCCCTTGAAAATGGGGAACGGACGACCCAGAGGACGGTCCGTCAGCGGGTCATGGGCACGGCCGAAAAGCGCCCCCATCTGCTCCTCGGTGACCTCGCTTCCCGGTGTGAGCTGACCGGCTCCAAGCCCACTAAGCCCACCACCCAACCACCGCCCAGGCGGGTATCCGGACGCCGTGTAGTAGGTCGTCAACGGGGTAGCTCTGCTGCGGTCCACATCGCCAGACGCGATGTGCTGCAGCAGATACTTGTAGCCATCTCCGGCAGTCAATCGGTGGATGGTCAGCATGCTCGCCCTCGACTGCACGAGCGATTCTGGCGACGCCTTCTACGTTCCATGGCGGTTCAACGAGACAGCCGCCAGAGAACCGAATCCCACGGTGCTCGACACCTGCCTCCTCAAGTGCCAGATGTGTGCCAGTGAGGATGAGGTTGTTTGGCAGGCAAAAGCGTGTCCAGTCAGGTGAACTTCTAGCAGGTCATTGAATCTTCATCTATCGATGAGCGCCTGTCTGCGTTCGAAGTTGTGCCTTGCCGGCTGGCTAGAGCTTGATCTGTACAGTGAACATCCCTCGAGGACTAGCCACAACGATGGATCCTCCCGGCGCGACGGCAATGCCCGTGATGGGACCTCCGACATCCATTTTGATCACCAGTTCGGCCTCCGAGGTGAGCGCCCACACTCGCAGAATCGCGTCGTTGCCGCCAGCCAGGGCGACCGGTCGATCGAGCAGGTCCCCAAGCGCGACCGCACGCACTGGACCCACGCTGCCAGCGAGGACCTGGCCGCGCTGGCGTCTTGTCCGCAGATCCCACACTCGCACGGTCGCGTCATTTCCGCCGGTAATTGCGACAGGCTCGCCGCCCCATTCCTTAACAGCGAGTGCGTCAATCTGTCCGACGTGACCCATGAGGGCATTGCCGAGCTGGCGTCCCGTCCGTAAGTCCCACACTCGCAGAGCCGCGTCACTGCCGCCTGTCACCGCGATCGGCAGACCGTCAAGCTGTCCGAGTGCGACGGCACGCACCGATGCCACGCGACCCGACAGGACGGGATCGGTTAGGCCCTCGCCAAACTGGCGGCCGGTGCGAAGATCCCACAGCCGCAACCCACCCCTTCCGCCGGTGATCGCGATTGCCCGGCCGTCCAGATCTCCGGCTGCGATTGCACGCACTGCCGCTAGATCAGTGCCGAAGCTGAGGCCGAGCGACGGATCCCAAAGTCGCGTTCCGCCCGTTCCGCCGCTGACTACGATTGGCCGGCCGTCCAAGTGTCCGATCGCGACTGCGCTCACTGGGCTCAACTGATCCCTAAATGCATGAAGTAACTCGGAGCCGGTGCGTAGTTGCCACGCCTGCAGGCTCCTCGATCCGCCGGTAAAGATGATTTGCTCGTCATCCAGTTGTGCGATGGCGACTGCGGCGACCGGTCCGGGAGAGCCCGTAGAGCTTATGCTCTGCCGAGGGTCCCAAATTCGCGTTGCCGGGTCCGCAGCGCCGACGACCCCAATGAGTCGAGCGTCCAGTTCGTCGATCGCGACCGAATCTCCTAGGCCCATTTGATCCTTCACAGTGTTGCCATGCCGGTGACCAGACCGCAGATCCCACATCCGCACGCTCGAATCCGTGCCTCCGGTGACCGCGATCGGCCGACCGTCCAGTTCGCCGACTGCGACCGCATCTCTCGGCCCGATTTGGCCGGTTACAGCGTCGCCATGCTGGTGACCTGATCGTAGATCCCACATCCGCATGCCACTGGTACCGCAGGTGATCGCAATCGGGCGACCACCGAGCTGACCGATCGCGACTGCACGAACCGACCCTTGGTTGGCTAGGGCAGGGTCTCGGAGGGTGTGCCCGTGTTGATGACCGGTGCGTAAATCCCACATCCGCACAAGCCCGCCGATGCCGCTGGTGATCGCCACGGGCCGACCGTCGACCTCTCCTACCGCGACCGCGCTTACAGCTCCGAGGTGATCCTGCTGGACGCCACCGTGCTGTAGCCCGGTCCGTAGATCCCACATCCGCATACCGCGCTTGCCGCCGGTGACAGCGATGGGTCGATCCTCCAGGTGTCCAATCGCGATGGCGTCAGCGGTCCCAACCGATTTCACACCTGACATGAATGAGCCGCGGAGTAGGTGACCAGTGCGTAGATCCCATGTCCGCACTCCGTGCTGACCGCCTGTAACCGCGATCAGCCGACCGTCGAGCTCTCCGATCGCGACAGCCTCTACCGTTCCGGAGTTGGCTCTCACTACCTGGCCATGTTGTTCCCCCGTGCGCAGATCCCACATCCGCATTCCACTCGATCCGCCGGTGACCGCGATCGGCTGATCGCCGAGCTGCCCCACTGCTATTGCTCTTACCTCTCCGAGGTGAACTTTGAGTGCGTTGCCGTAATGGCGACCCGTCCTCAGGTCCCACACCCGCACTCCGTCCGTCGCACCGGTCACAGCGATTGGTCGGCCGTCCAGCTGCCCTACCGCAACCGCACCCACCTTCTCGTTGTGGCGGCCGAGGAGCAGATGGCGGGCCCCCGGCGACCAGCGAGCCCACGGGATCGTCCATGGCATGACGTAGGGCAGCTCATTGATACGGTCTCCGAGGGCAGTGGCGCCGCACTGCCGGGCAGCGAGTTGCAGTTCGGCGGCAGCCCTCCCCGGTGGCTGGCCATGCAATAGGTGGAGGGCGGTCTGATACGCGGTGGCAGCCAACTCCGCCGACGGAACAGACACAGAGGGCAACACGGACAGAAGTCGTTCGGGTGCGGCGGTCAGCAGGAAGCCGGGATCTTCGACTAGGCGGTCTAGTTGGGCACAGGCGGCAGCGTGGGCGGCCAGGTGAGTACGGATGTACGGATGGGCAGCGGTCCAGTCATGAACGGTCTTCGGCTGCGAGACGGGCACATGCTGCAGCAAGGCGGCAGTGATCGCCCGCTGCGTGCCAGCTGTGTCGTCTACACGCAGATGTTCGGCGAACTCCTGGTGGTACAGCCGGTAGACGGAACGGCGGTGTTCGACAGCCTCTGCGATGTATGCGCCCGCATGGTCAAGTGCCCATGCGACGTCGCCATCTGTGAAGCTCTGGCCGGTTAGGCTGCTAGCGACCGACGACCACAGCTCCCGAGGCAAACCCGCTCCTTCAGCCCAGGCCAATGGCGTCAGAAGGGCGCGGACCTTTTCTTGCTGTTCTTTGTAGCGTTCGAGGTCGCGGTCGAAGGCCGTGCCGACATCGCTCCACCGATGTCTGTCAGCCGACACCTGCTTCGCGGTCAGGGCATGGGAGGAGTTGGCCAGGGTGCGGGCGGCGATCTGAGCTATGAGGAAGCTTCGGCCGGCTATAGCTGCGACCTCCGTGCCGACAGCCAGGGCCAGCTCTTGCGCGCCGCGATAGGGCGTAGACGACGCCGGGTCGTCGACGGCCAGCAGGACACGGCTCACATACTCGGCGATGTCATCGGCGTCGAGGTGCTCTGGATCGTCAAGGTCGATCTCCGCGCGGTCCACCGGTAGCGACGCCAGCAATGGTCGGCGAGTTGCGACGATCAGCCGCGGACCAGAACCCGTGCTTGCGGCGGCCTGAAGCGGTTTGACGAAGTCAGCGATGACCTCGTTCGGGTCCGTTGCCTCATCCAGGGCGTCGAGCACAATCACAGCTTGCGGGCTACGGGACCGTACAAGTTCGATCGGATCGTCTCCGGGGCCGCAACCGAGTATGTCCGCGAGTTCGGTCTTGAGATCAGTGGCAGTCTTCGCGCGGGCGAGTAAGGCGGTGCTGATCGACTCTTCCGGAGGGACTGCGTCAGATGCATCATCGTCAACGGGCGCGATCGATCGAGACTGAGGATCGGACAGCGTCACCAACCGGCCCAGCACTGCAGACTTGCCCGAGCCCGGGTCTCCTGTCACCACCCGAAGCCGAGTGTCGTCCACAGGATCGGCAAGCCAGGCCGAGAGGTCCCGCAGGGCTTTGTTGCGGCCAGTGAAGTACCACCCGGCCTGAGCGGCGACTTCGACGCCGCGGGCCTTCGGCCCCCAATGGGTGGCCAACTCCTCGGCTCGGCGTTGCAGCCGGGCCCTAGTCTCCAGAGGCACGCCGGCAGGCGCGGTCGGGTCGTATGCCGGGTTAGGGAGGAATGGCGCCAGACCGGTGGATAGGGTCGCAGTTGTGAAACTGGCCCGCTGCCCAAATCCCTGTCCTTCCAGGATTGTGTTGATCCGGTCGACCAGTGCCTCCAAGGCGATGTAGCGCTGAAGCCCACCAGTAGCGCTCTGCAAATCGCGAGCTGCCCGCACGAAGGCCGACGCAAAAGCCGCTTGATCGGCCTCCTCTCGCGTGCGTGAAGCCGTCAAGACCCAGACTCCTTCATACGGGCCGTCGAGCCGTTGTACGGCTGCCATCCGAGCGCCGACCTCCGCCGCGTTGAATGCAGCTTGCCCGGAATAACACGTGTCTAGGACGATAAGAAGTCGTCGGACGCGCGGACGGCCTCCGAGTGACCTGACCAGGAAGTCCGCGGGCAACGCAGTCGACTCATACATACCCTCCTCTGTGTCGGCCGCAAGTAGGTAATGGAGATTGGCCTGGGTGTCGCCGTGACCGGAGTAGTAGAAGACCGCAACATCGGAGTCCTGACGCTGCGCGTCGTTCAGCCATCGATCTAGCGACGTCCGTAACTCATCACTGGTCGGGTCGTGACGTAGTTCAGGAAGCTGCTCGACGTATCCCTCACCGATGAGGAAGTCGACGATCGTCTGCAAATCCGCAGGCACAGACTCGAGCCGATGTTCTGGCACCCTGTAGTTCTCAGTACCTGACGCGATGACGAACCGGCGATCAAGCTCGGCCGTCATCTGAGTCCTGCGGCGATCGCTCGCCCGGTCTCAACCGCCGTCAGATACGGAGATACGTCGTGCGCCTTGCTGCCGTTGTGAACTGCCACGTCGTGCACTTGGTCTCCGAACAGAGGACTGAGCTTCTTGACCAAGGCCACGACGTCACCTCCGTCAGCGATGTTGGTCCATGAGCCAGCGCCTGCCGGGAAGGGGGCATGTCCGTCTACCGGGCCCGGGCACAGCCTGTCGAACACAAGGTGCCGGATGCCCAACGGGCTGCCGAGCGTTACCAGCGCGATATCCGCGCCAGGGCGGGCGCACAGCATCTCGTATGCCACCACTGATCCAAGCGAGTGGCCCACTACCACCCTCGTCTCATCGCTCAGCATGTCTGATACACGGGTTTGGACCTTGGAACGAACTGTGTCGTCGGTGAGGTAGAGATGCACTTGCTTGATGAGCCCAATCAGCAGCGACTCAGCCATCCCGGTGAAGAAGCGGGAGTAGCTCAAGGCGTTCAGCGCCCGTTGCACCGATCGGGATGTCCGCAACTTGCTCCGGTCGCTTGGGGCCGTGACCGATGAGTCGGTGCTGACAGCCTCCAACCACCATGTCTCCAGCAAATCCGCCTCAAATCCAGCTTCGACGTCGTCGGCTCCGTAGGGCGTCTGGCTTGGCCCCTTCTTTCCCGGTCTACGGAACAGATCGCCATAGAAGGCAACTTCGACGTCTGCCTCGGACGGCGGTCTGCAGCCAGCCAGCGCGATCCCGTCGCGCAGCGCCGGCACCCAGGCCTGCTGTAAAACCTCGCGGCCGCGTATTTGTTGGCCGATCCCATGTACCGCAACGATCCGCGGCATCTGCCCCACCCATTTCCGGAGTGTCAAACCTATTCGATTCGCCATTACTATGCCACGAACCTGTGAGCCGTTGCGTATGGGTAAATTGCGCCCCCGGACGACCTCCGACTGTGTAGCGCCTACCGGACGCGACCAGCGACTGAGCGGTGGTCTGCCCGACCCTCGGACGCATATGAGCGAGAGGGCGCGGAACAGCGGTATTCCACGGGTGTTGTTCGGGGTTGCATGTCGTCGTCGCAGGAGAGGCTGTTGGAGGAATCGCCAGGCAAGGAGCCGATTCGTGAATCAGGCCGTGTGGCCTTCTCTCACCCGGCGCAGTAGATCGTCGGGTGAGAGAAGGTGAGTCGTCGAGTCGGCGAGATCAGGTCACGGTTAGAACAGCTGAGGCGTAGTTGTTGCCTCCTTCGCAGGTGCCGAGGACCTCGTACTGCCCGGGCGCAGCGGATGCCGGAACGGGTAGGTCGATAGTCCACGAGCCGTCGGGACCTGTGTCCGCGCCGATCCCCTCATTGCTCCCGCCCAGCAGCCACGGGGCGAAGATCCTGACTGTCTGGCCGGCGGTGCACGGCTGAAGGCTCGACACGTGTGCGGTTCCACCGGGCGCGACGCTGGCAGGTTCGACGCTCATCTGGATCGACGGGCCTGTGACCTCGAACTTCCCTGGTTTGTAGGTGAGGACGGTCTCGAGTGCCTCCGGATCGGACAGCGGGTAGATCTGGCATTCCACGACGACGTCGTAGACGCCTGGGGTGGGGTCGTTGTACACCCATCGGCCGCCCGCCAGCTGCCGCTGGTAGGGAACGATCTCGCCGAGGAACCACCGCCCCTCGGCATCGGGGACTCCGTAGCCGTTGAAGTTCAGGATGGCTCCGTTCTCGGCTTTGAGCCATGCGTCGACCTGCTGGACGTAGCCCGCGGGCGGAGTCGGGCATGGTGTCGACGACCCGACGTAGTAGGTCGATCCGGCCAGGCCGGCCGATGGCGTGATGTCGAGCTCCGGCCCGGTCGGCGGCGGCGGCGGAGGTGGTGGTGGCGGAGGAGGCGGAGGCGGTGGAGGTGGTGGCGGAGCTGTCGGGCATAGGTTCAGTCGGTAGTACGGGTCGAAGTTCGGTCGGAAGAAGCCCTTCCACTCAGCGCCCAGGATGGTGAACGCCGTTTTGAGACCCACTTCGATGTCTGGGCGAACGGTGACCGCGCACGACCGTCGGCCGGCTGTGTCGATCGACGCCGCGATACTGCCTTTCACGCCGCCCTTGAAGTACGGGCCGACGGCGCCGTACAGGAAGGCGGCCACGTCGATGCCGACGAAGGCGTTGACCGATCCCTCGAGACCGAGGCTGACCGCGTTGACCGATGAAGGGATGGTGACGACCGGACTGACCAATGCCATGTTGGGCGCCGTCGCGCGAACGCCACCGGCCAATGTCCCTGCCGTCGTCGATCGCCACTCGACGGTGACCTTTCCGATGACGTCGAGCACGGCAACCAGGGCGAAGTCCAGACGGACGGCGACCGGCACCGGTCCGACAGTGCCCCAGTAGATCCACTGCCCCTTCACGAGATCCCACGAGACCTTTCCGTGGTCACCCGCTTCGAGGAGACCCCCGGCGGACGCGCTGACGGTCGTCTTCAGCGAACTGTCGACCACCGCGCCGGCGCGGATCTCGGCCCGGGTCACCTGACCCCAGTTCATGTCGAATTCGAGCGCGGCCGTCGGCGTGACGCTCATCGTCCCACTCAACGCGACTTCGGCCTTGCGATCGGTTTTGGGGATCTTGATCTCGCCGACGAGGTCCACACTGTTGACCCGCAGCGCCTGGGCAGTTGCCGTGAGCCCCTCCGTCGTGCGCTCACCCGGCGCCGGCAACTTCGAAGACACGGCGTTCTGGACCGTCACGCCAGGATCGACGTACGTGATGTTCTCTGAGACGACGCTCAGCGGAACCGTCGACAGCGCGTCTGGCACGTTCGTGATCGCATCCGGCATCGTCGCCGGAGAGGTCTGGTACGTCGACCTCCCGCCGGCTGTGCTGACCGACTTCACCTTCCGCAGCAGCCCGTCCGGCGCGACGGTCGATGGACCGGCCACGATCACGTCCCCGACGGCGACTCCGGCCAGCGGTGTACCGGTGAAGGCGACTGTCCCGGTCGTAGCGTCGAATGTCACCAGCCGCTCCTGTTCCGCGGCGGTCAGCGGCTCGGCGGCGGGCGACGTGCTGACCGCGGCAGGAGTGACACGAAGGACTCGAGGCACACTCACCACAGCCGCGGCGCCGTTGAAGGCAGGTGTGTAGGCCCGGTAGAGGTACATGCCGGGAGCACCGGCGCTCAGGTTTAGCGAGACCACGCCCGCAGTGTTCTGCTGGCCATTGGCAACGTTTCGCCAAGTGCCCGCTCGCAGTACCTGCAGATAGCCTGGACGGCTGGTTCTCGCAGGACTGAACTGGAGCCGCGCCGTGACAGCCTCGCCCGCCGTGACCGACTCAGGTAGTTCAAGAAGCGCCTGCCGGCGAACGACGTCGAGTTGCCACGTCGCTGACACGAACGCGAGAACGGACCCGCTCGCCGGCGCGACGGCACGCACCAGATAGCGGCCTTCGGCCGGCGCCCGGAGTTGCGTCTTGTACGTGCCGGACGACGAACTCGTCAGAGAGGCCACCGCAAGCCACCGTGAGCTCTTCGTGGGCCGAAGCTGCAGCGAGACACGCCGCGACTTGCCTGGAACAGTGCCAGACCACTTGACGTACTCGCCGGCGGTGGCAGTCGACGGTGTGAGAACAACAGGCGCCGCAGCGCTTCCTTGCGCCGCGGCGGTTACAGGTGCGATGCCGAACAGGATCGCGACAACGACGAGTACGGCGCCCCATCGGCGCCGTCGTGCATGCGTATTCAATGCTCCCCCCATCCGTGACGCCACCGGAGCACTGTGGTGTCACGTCCGCCCCGTGCCCGGCCACCCCTGCCGGACAGACCCCGTGAACGGGCTCCCCAGCAGCGTGCCAGCATCGCTGTCAGTAGTCAACGGCCCGGTCGGTAGGCATCTGTTCCGCCGATTTGAGTGCCCTGAGAGGTTGCGACAGTCCGCCGGATTGACAGGCGCGATTGCCTCAGTGATGGTTGAGGCAATGAACGTTGAGCGGATATCTCTGGCGGAGCGGGCGCGGGTGCATGCGGCGCTCGGGGATCCGGCGCGGCTCGCGATCGTGGACGCGTTGATGGTCGGGGATGCGGCGCCGGGCGAGCTGGGTGCGTTGCTGGAGATGCCGACGAACTTGGTGGCGCATCACCTGAAGGTGTTGCAGGAGGCCGGGCTCGTGGTGCGGGGCCGGTCGGAGGGTGATCATCGCCGGACGTACGTGCAGCTTGTGCCGGAGCGGCTGGCCTCGGTGGTGAGTCCGACGTTGCAGGACGTGCCGCGAGTGGTGTTCGTGTGTACGCAGAACTCGGCGCGCTCGCAGTTGGCGGCGGCGATCTGGGCGCGGCGTAGTCATGTGCCGGCGGTGTCGGCCGGGACGCGTCCGGCAGAGCGGGTGCATCCGCGGGCGGTGAAGGTGGCGCGTCGGCGGGGCCTGGATCCGCGGGAGTGGCGGACTGCCCAGGTTGCCGACGTGGTGGAACCGGACGATCTGGTAATCGCGGTGTGCGACATCGCGTACGAGCATCTGCCGGCCGAGGCGCGGCCGCGGGTGCATTGGTCGGTGCCGGATCCGGCGCCGCCGGACACGGACGCCGCTTTCGAGGCTGCGTACGACGAGATCGCCGGCCGGATCGATCGGCTGGCGCCGCTGGTTTCAAAGGGGAAATCATGACCGAGATCAGGTATCACCGCGAGGACCTGTCGATCGATCAGCAGTTGGCCCTGCGTACGGCGGCCACCCGGCTGCGGGAGCAGTTCGCCGAGTTCTACGGAGCCGAGACGATCGAGCGCTTCCTGCACTCGAGCTACGACCAGTTCGCGACCGGTAGCACGATCCCGAACTTCCTGCCGCTGCTGGCCGAGCGGTTCGCGCGCCAGCGGCTGACCGCGCTGGCGAAGGTCGAGGGGCACCACGACGACGGACGGCCGGTGGTGCTGTTCCTGTGCGTGCACAACGCCGGGCGCAGCCAGATGGCGCTGGGGTTCTTCGAGCACCTGGCTGGTGACCAGGCGGTCGGTTGGTCGGGCGGTTCGGAGCCCGGCATCGAGGTAAATGCGGCAGCGGTGGCCGCGATGGCCGAGCGCGGCATCGACATCTCGACGGAGTACCCGAAGCCGTGGACCGACGAGGTGGTTCGCGCCGCCGACGCCGTGGTCACGATGGGCTGCGGCGACGCCTGCCCGATCTTTCCCGGAAAGCGTTACGAGGACTGGGATCTGGACGATCCCGCTGGCTTGGAGGTGGCCGACATCCGCCCGATCCGTGACGAGATCGAGCGCCGCGTACGCGGTCTGCTCGGAGAACTCGCCGTACCTGTGGTGAGCGGCCGGTGAGCGCGACGCCCCTGTGGCGACGGGCGGTTGCCGAGGGCACCGGAACCGGTCTCCTCGTAACCGTCGTCGTGGGATCGGGTATCGCCGCGGCGAAGCTGTCACCCGACGATGTCGGCCTGCAGCTCCTGGAGAACTCGTTCGCGACGGCGCTCGGCCTTGCCGTGCTGATCCTGATGTTCGGACCGGTCTCGGGTGCGCACTTCAATCCCGTCGTGTCCGCGGCCGACTGGTGGCTCGGACAGCGCGACGGGAGCGGACTGAGCCTCCGCGAACTCGCGGCGTACGTTCCGGCCCAGATCATCGGCGCGATCGTCGGTGCCGTCCTGGCCAACCTGATGTACAGCGAGGCAGCCGTCTCGTGGTCGACGACGGACCGATCCGAGCCGCACCTGTGGATCGGTGAGACGGTCGCCACCGCCGGTCTGATCCTGCTGATCTTCTCGCTGGTCTGGTCCGGCCGGGCGGCGATCGCGCCGGCCGCGGTCGGCGCTTATATCGGCGCGGCGTACTGGTTCACATCGTCGACATCGTTCGCCAACCCGGCCGTCACGATCGGCCGTATGTTCAGCGATACCTTTGCCGGTATCGCGCCGTCATCCGTCCTGGGATTCGTCTTCTTCCAGGTGTTCGGCGCGATCCTCGGCGCCGGGCTCGTGGTCGTGCTCTACCCCACTCTCGGCAGTGCGGCCGACGTCGTCGTACCGCACGCCGATACCGCCGAATCCACCGACTCTGGAGTCACCTCGTGAGCAAGCCTGTCGTCCTCTTCGTCTGTGTTCACAACGCCGGCCGGTCCCAGATGGCCGCAGGTTGGCTGCGGCACCTTGCCGGGGGCAGTGTGGAAGTCCGCTCGGCCGGATCCGCTCCGCGGGATCAGATCAATCCGATCGCCGTGGAGGCGATGCGGGAGGTCGGAATCGACATCACCGGCAACGTCCCGCAGTTGCTGGAGTACGACACGGCCAAGACCAGTGACGTGATCGTGACGATGGGCTGTGGCGACGCGTGCCCGGTGTTCCCGGGGAAGCGGTACGAGGACTGGGAGCTCACCGACCCGGCCGGGCAGCCGATCGAGGTCGTGCGCCAGGTCCGCGACGAGATCCGCGGCCGGGTCGAGAAGCTCGTCGGCGAACTGCAGGCAGCCTGATGCGTTGACGTCTACATAGACGATTGTCAATATAGAGTGATGTCGAAGCCGGCGGGTCAGCGGACCGTCGTGCCGTTGTCCAGGGAGGACGCCGAGCGACGGGCAGCACAGCTGAGCGTCGTCGCGGATCCGACGCGCCTACGTCTGCTGAGTCTGGTGCTGACGCACCCGGCCGGCGAGGTCAGCGCCGGTCAGCTCGCGGTGGAGATCGAGGAGCCGCAGGCGGTGGTCGCTCAGCATCTGCGGCTGCTCTGCGACGTGGATCTGCTGACGAAACAGCGGCGGCACTCGGCCAGCTACTACCGGCCGACCCATCACGCAGTGGCACAGCTGGCGACCTTGCTCGGTGTGGAATCACCCGAGCGAGGCCGGGAGCCGGGCCCTCGATCTGAGTACGGCGGTGCTCGACCGCCAGCTGGAGCAGATCGCAGACCAGCTGGCGACTCGCTTCACCGGGGTGTTCTCGCCCGCGACGGTGCGGCGTTACGTGGGCGAGAGCTTCGACATGTTGGCGTCTCGGTCCCGGGTGCGCCGCTTCCTCCCGTCGCTGACCGCCAGCTTTGCGACCGAACGTCTGACCGCGTTGGCGAAGGCCGAGGGCAGGACACACGGAACCGTCTCCGAGGTGTTGTTCGTGTGCGTGCGCAACGCCGGGAGGTCGCAGATCGCCGCGGGGTTCTTGAGCCAGCTGGCCGGTGATCGCGTGCTGGTCAGGTCGGCCGGTTCGTTGCCGGTGGCACTCGTCGACCCGAACGTGGTCGCGGCGATGGACGAGGTCGGGGTGTTCCTCGGTGCCGCCTATCCGAAGCCGCTCACCGATGAGATCGTCCGGGCGGCTGACGTCGTCGTCACCATGGGCTGCGGCGACGCCTGTCCGGTGTACGCCGGCAAGCGCTACCTGGATTGGCCGATCGAGGACCCGGAGGGGAAGTCGCTGATGGAGGTGCGGCGGATCCGAGACCAGATCCAGCGGCAGGTCCAGGATCTCGTCGCCGAGCTGTTCGTCAAGCTCTGATCAGAGTCCGCGGACAAGGTCCCGGGCGGTGCGGCCGGCACCGATGAGTGTTGCGGAGGCCGGCCCGGTCCAGTCGCCGTACCCGATCAGATGTAGTCGCGGTTCCTTGATCGATTGCGTGCCATCGGTCGGGATCAGGCCGTCCGGCCCGCGCAACCCGAGGCCGGCGAGGTGGCCGAGCGCGGGACGGAACCCGGTACACCAGATGATCGTCTCGAAGGCCGACTCGGTGCCGTCGGCCCAGCGGACACCGTGGTCGACCAGGCGAGTGAACGGACGGCGGGCATGCAGTACGTCGCGGTCGCGGGCTTCGCGCACGCTCGCCACCATCACGATGTCACCGAGTCCGGCGACCCCACCGGCATCAGTCTCGCCGCGCTGACGTGCCTGGTGCCGTCTGGTCGCGATCTCGAACAACGCGCGGCCGTCGACCTCGTCGGGCAGGAATCGTGGCGAGCGCATCGTGACCCAGGTGGTAGCAGCCACCAGCGAAACCTCGGCGAGGATCTGCGCGGCCGAGTTGCCGCCGCCGACGATCAGCACCCGCTGCCCGGCGAAATCAGCTGCCCGCCGGTAGCCGGCGGTGTGGAGCTGCTGTCCGGCGAACGAGCCCGGATACCGTGGGATGAACGGCCGCGACCAGGTCCCCGTCGCCGAGATGACGTATTCCGCGCGCAGCTCCCCGTTGTCGCTATGTACAACGAGATGCTCGACGCCACGCCTCACTGATCCGACCGCGACGGATCGCCGTACGTCGAGCTGGTAGCGCTCCTCGTACCGCGTCAGGTAGTCGACGACGTGAGATGCCAAGGGGTACCCGCTGTCGCTGGTCCACGGCGGCATCATCCAGCCGGGCAGCGACGAGTACTGGGTGGGGGAGAAGGTCCGCAGCGTCGGCCACATCCGCGCCCA
The DNA here is from genome assembly GCF_040680955.1 of Kribbella sp. NPDC051936. NCBI lineage: Bacteria > Bacillati > Actinomycetota > Actinomycetes > Propionibacteriales > Kribbellaceae > Kribbella > Kribbella sp. NPDC051936. Next base: position 51,164 of record NZ_JBFAXS010000016.1, read on the forward strand.
CGCACCACCCGGCTCCGCCGCTGCGTCAAGGATCACGAAGTCCTCGCCGGGAACCAGACCGGACCGGCGCAGGTAGAACCCCGTCGCAAGCCCGGCCTGTCCGCCGCCGATCACCACCGCACGCAAGGTCACGACGGCACCAACTCGGCGACCAGCGCCCGCACCTTGGCGTTGATCTCGTCGCGGATCCGGCGTACGACGTCCTCCGGTCGGCCGGCCGGATCGTCGATGGCCCAGTCGTAGTACCGCTTGCCGGGGAGTACGGGACAAGCGTCGCCGCAGCCCAGCGTGATCACGACATCGGCCGCGCGGACCACATCGTCGGTCAGCGGCTTGGGGTAGGCGTCGGGCATGATGACGCCGAGCTCGGTCAGCAGCGGCTCGACGGGTTCCTCGATCTCGGCGGCCGGCTGCGAACCGGCGGAGCGGACCACGACCTTTCCGGCGGCGTAGTGGGACAGCAGCGCAGCTGCCATCTGTGAGCGGCCCGCGTTGGCGACGCAGAGGAACAGGACCTGCGGAACCGGGCTGATGATCGCGCCCTTGGCATGTGCGAGCGCGTTCAGTCGATCGGCGGCGAAGTGCTCGGCGAGCGCCGGGAGATGGCGGCGGATCTTCGCGGTGCGAAACAGCGCGACGTACGACTCGTGCACGTGCCGGTCGATGGTCTCGAAACCGAAGACTCCGGCGAACCGGTCGGCGAGCCGCTCCGCGGCCCGGGTCAGCACCATGTCGACATCGAGCAGGGCCAGATCCTCCGCGGACGTGGGCATGCGTACTCCTCGGCTCGTCGGTTGTTGCTCGAGGCCCTAGATTGACAGGTATCGATGAACAGCCGGTGACGTGTCGCTGATCAGACAGCCGCCGGGACCGAGAGCAGGGTGGAGAGCCAGGTCAGGCGCTCGGGGATCGGCCAGTAGTAGACCCAGGTGCCGCGGCGCTCACAGTCGACGAGTCCTGCTTCGCGGAGCACTTTGAGGTGGTGCGAGATCGTCGGGCCGCTCACCTCGAAGTGTGGCGTGATGTCGCAGACGCAGACTTCCTCGCCGGCTGAGGCGATGATCGACATCAGCCGGAGCCGGATCGGGTCGGAGAGTGCCTTGAAGACCGCGGCGCCGTCAGCCGCCTGCGCCGGATCGAGGGCGGCCTCGGAGATCGGCGTGCAGCAGGTGGTGAGAACCGGCAGTTCCTGTTTAGGCATGTGTCTATCTTGACTCTTGTCGAATCAAGAGGCAAGCTTCCTGATTAGATGAACTTCTAGACAGCGCAGATGGGTGGCGGAGGATGAGCGTGACACAGCCGGTGGTAGTCATCGGAGCAGGGCCGGTGGGACTGGCCGCGGCGGCGTACTTGGTCGAACGTGGCCTCGAGTTCCTGGTCCTGGAATCGGGTCCGAGCGCGGCCGCGGCGATCGACGAGTGGCGGCACGTGAAGCTGTTCAGCCCGTGGCGCTACGACATCGACGGTGCCGCGCGCCGGCTGCTGGAGCAGGGCGAATGGGTCGAGCCGGACCTGGACGCGTTGCCGACCGGTGGCGACCTGATCGACGAGTACCTGGCGCCGCTGGCGAAGACCCTCGAGGACAAGATCCGGTACGGCGCTGAGGTGGCCGCGGTTACTCGCGTCGGATACGACCGCATCCGTACGGCGGGCCGTGAGACGGCGCCGTTCCTGGTGCGCCTGGCCGACGGTGAGGAGGTGCTGGCATCTGCCGTGATCGACGCGGCGGGGACCTGGCGCCGTCCGAATGTTCTCGGTGCGTCGGGTATCCCGGCGCGTGGCGAGGCCGAGGTCGCCGACGCGATCTCGCGGGCGCTGCCGGACGTGTTCGGGCGTGACCGTGACCGCTTCGTGGGTCGCCGTACGGCGGTCGTCGGTGCTGGTCACTCGGCGGCGACCACGCTGCTGGAGCTGGGTGAGCTGGCCGAGCACGAGCCGGGCACGGAGGTGCTGTGGGTTGTTCGCGGCACGGACCAGGCACGGACGTACGGCGGTGGCGACGCTGACGAACTGCCCGCGCGCGGTGCGCTCGGAGCGAGGCTGAAGCGACTGGTGCAGTCGGGCCGGGTGGAGTTGGTGAGCAGCTTCCGGACCGAGGCGATGGCGCCTACGGCGGATGGCCGGATCGTGCTGACGGCAGGCGACCAGCAGGTGGTCGCGGACACGGTGGTGAACTCGACCGGGTTCCGACCGGACCACGACATGGTGGGTGAGCTGCGGTTGGACCTGGACCCGATTCTGGGTTCGACCCGGGCGCTGGCGCCGCTGATCGACCCGAACCAGCACTCCTGTGGGACCGTTCCGCCGCACGGCGTGGACGAGCTGACGCACCCGGAGCCGGGGTACTACGCGGTCGGCGCGAAGTCGTACGGCCGGGCACCGACGTTCCTGTTGGCCACCGGCTACGAGCAGGCGCGGTCGGTCGTGGCCGCGCTGGCCGGTGACTGGGACGCCGCGCGCGACGTCCAGCTGAACCTGCCGGAGACCGGTGTGTGCTCCTCGAACCTGGCGTACGGCGACTCCGACGACGAGGCCTCGGGTGGCTGCTGCGGCCCGGCGCCGGTCAGCATCGAGGCGCCGGCGAGCCGTGGGCTGGCGACCGGGATCAGCGGTGGCCTCCTGACTGTCGTCGAGGCCAAGCCGACCACCCAGTCCGGCTGCTGCAACTGATGACCACGGGGCTGACCACTCGCGCAGCGGTCAGCCCCACACGGCTGGTCGGCGCGCTCGCCGTCACCCAGACCGTCGGGTACGGCGTGCTGTACTACGCGTTCAGCGTGATCCTCGGCCCGATGAGCGCCGACCTGGGGATCCCTCACATCACGGCCGCGGGTGCCCTGACGGTCGCGGTTCTGGTGTCAGGTCTGTTGTCGATCCCGGTCGGGCGCTGGCTTGACGCCCGCGGCGGGCACGGGTTGATGACGGTCGGGTCGCTTGTCGGCTCGCTGGCGGTGCTCGGCTGGTCGCAGGTCCACAACGCCGTACAGCTGTACGGCGTGTTCGTGCTGATCGGCGTGGCATCGGCGATGGTGCTGTACGAGCCCGCGTTCACGGTGGTCGTAGCGGCCATGGAGCCGGCGCGGCGGGCGAAGGCGCTGCTCGGCATCACGCTGGTCGCGGGATTCGCCAGCTCGATCTTCATCCCGCTCACCGGGCAGCTGGTCGACCGGATCGAGTGGCGGCCGGCGCTCGTCACACTCGCGATCTTGCTGGCGACGCTCACGATTCCACTGCACGGCATCGGGCTGCGGCACGCTTCCACAGCGCGTCATCACGAACGACGGCTCCGCACCTCGCCGGCCTGGGTTCTGCGGGATCCAGCGTTCTGGTTGCTCGCCGCGACCTTCGTCCTGCACGGCGCGGCGCTGGCCGTCATCGCCGTACACCTTGTGCAGTACTTGATGAGCCTGGGCCACCCGGCCGTGGTCGCGGCGACACTGGCCGGTCTGCTCGGGCTGCTGTCGGTGACCGGTCGGGTCGTCACCACGCTCTCCACAAGATGGTTGCCCATGGCGACCATCGTCGGATTCATCCTCGTCGGGCAAGGCGCGGCGATGTCGCTGCTGCCGGTCTTGGGGCACCAGCTGCCCGGCGCGATCGCCTGTCTGGTGTTGTTCGGGCTCGGCTTCGGTGTTGCCTCGATCGCGACGCCGGCGATCCTGCTCGAGCGGTACGGCGCGACCGGTTACGGCACGATCGCGGGCACACTGGCCGCGCCGATCCTCAGCGCCAAGGCCATCGCGCCGCTCGGCGGCGCGCTGCTCGCCGCCACACTCGGCTACCGGACGCTCGTTCTGCTGGTCGCCGCAGCCTGTGCGGTCGCGGGTCTGCTGCTGTTCCTCGTACAGCGGTTGCCGACTGAGGTGCCGGCAGCTCGCCGGTGACCAGGAAGATGGCTCGCCGCCGACAAGACCGGCGCGACCAAGATGGACCGGCCCGAGGACATCGAGGTCAGCAAGGTGACCGGCAAGATCTACGTGGCGCTCACCAACAACAGCAACCGCGGGCCTAACGGTCAAGCCGCGGCGGACGAGGCCAACCCGCGCAACAGCAACAAGCACGGGAAGATCCTCGAGATCGTCGAGGATGGCGGCAACCACGCCAGCGAGAGCTTCATCTGGTCGCTGCCGATCGTCTGCGGTGACCCGGCCGACTCGTCGACGTACTTCGTCGGCTGCGACAAGACGAAGGTGTCGCCGATCTCCTGCCCGGACAACCTCGACTTCGATGCGCACGGCAACTTGTGGATCTCCACCTACGGCAACGCCCTGGTCGAGCACGCCGGGACGAACTTCAACGACGGTCTCTTCGCGGTTGCGGTCGAGGGACCGGAACGGGCAAGGCGAAGCAGTTCCTCTCGGACCCGCGCTGCGCGGAGCAGGCGTCGGCGTACGTCGTACCGGACAACAAGTCGGTCGTCGTGTCCGTGCAGCACCCCGGCGAGATCATTGGCGCGTCGGTCGACAAGCCGGCCAGCACCTGGCCCAACGGCGACTTCGCGCGGCCGGCCGTGATCGTGACTTGGCGGCCTGACGGCGGCGAGATCGGCGCCTGACATCAGTCGCGGCTGAGCCGGCCGGGGCCCGCTCAGCCGCTTCTCAGGATGATGTCTGCTGGATGAACATCTTCGAGACCGATACAACCTCCGGGGGCGTGGGCGACTTACACTGCTCTGGTGAGTCCACGTCGAAGCGCTGCGAGCATCGGGAGTGCTCAGCAGGTGGCCGGCGTCGCGATCGACCGGGACGAGGCCGAGCGACTGGCCGGCGTACTGAAGGCACTCTCCGACCCGACCCGGCTGCAGCTGCTGGCAATGATCGAGGCGAGCCCGAACGGTGAGGCGTGCGTCAACGATCTGACCGAGCCTCTGGAGCTCAGCCAGCCGACGATCAGCCACCACCTGAAGATTCTCGTCAGTGCCGGGATCCTTGCCCGCGACAAGCGCGGTCTGTGGTCGTGGTACTCGATCGTGCCGGAACAGCTGCAGACGCTGCGGGCCTTGTTGCCGGGGCCTACTTTCCTGCGATAGCGCGGACGACGTATTTCGCGTCGCGGGAGACGCCACGCAGTGTGTTGGACGAGAACGATCGCTGGAACTCGATGCCGAGGTATGCCAGGCGTTTGTGGGTGAGTGAGAGGCCGCGTTTGTGGAGCGGCATGCCGGTGCTGTCGAGTGCTTTGAGGTCTTGCAGGTAGGTGAGGTTGGGGCGGTAGCCGGTTGCGAAGATGACGGTGTCGACGTGCTCGCGGGTGCCGTTCGCCCACTCGACCTGGCCGTCGTTGAAGCGCGTGAACATCGGTCGTTGGTCGAGCAGGCCGGACTTGATGGCGTTGCTGTAGGTGCCGGTGTCGAAGACCGGTGTTCCGCGGATCAGGCGCTTCAGGACTGAGGGCGGCAGGAGGTCGAGGCGGAGGGTGTGCAGCCAGTAGTGCATGTCGCGACCGCCGCGGACTTGGGGGACGAACTGGACGGGTCGCCGTACGGCGAGCGTCGTGGTGGCGACCTCGGCGAGCTCGTACGCGACCTGGATCGCGGAGTTGCCGGCGCCGACCACGACGACCCGGTGGCCGGCGTACTGCTTCGGGCTGCGGTAGTCCGCAACGTGGAGGAGCTCGCCGGTGAACTCGCCTGGGAGGTCCGGGATGTACGGGTTGGTGAACGAGCCGCTCGCGCAGATGACGGCGCCCGCCTGAAACTCCTTCTCCGCCGTGCGGACAACGAAGCCCGCGCCCTGGGTCTCGACGGTCTTGACGCGCGTGTTGGTGTGAATCTCGGCGTCGAGGCCGGCCGCGAGCTTGTCGAGATATGCGACCACCTCGTCCCTGGTCGGGTAGCGCTCCAGATCGCCGGGGAACGGTGTGCCCGGGAAGCCGCTGTAGCGGGCGGGGGAGAAGAGGGCCAGGCTGTCGTAGTACTTCGGCCAGGACCCGACCGCACGCTCGCCGGCCTCTAGCACGACCGGCCGCAGCCCCGCCTCCCGCGCCGCGTACCCGCCGGCCAGCCCTGACTGCCCACCACCAATGATCACCACGGAGTCGTCTCTCATACAGACAATATATCGTAATATCCCGATATGACGAAACGTCGATATTAGCTACCCTGGTGACATGGCAGAGCTACAGGAACCGGCGGAACTGCGCACCGCCACGCACGACTTCCTCAAGGCCCTGTCGAGCCCGACCCGCCAGCGCATCATGCTCCTGTTCGCCCGCGGCGCCGAACTGTCCGTCAACGAGGTCGCCGAACAAGCCGGCATCGGCCAGTCCACCGCCTCACAGCAACTCGACATCCTCCGCCGGGGCGCCATCGTCACCTCCCGCCGCGAAGGCAAAACCGTCCTCTACCGAGCCGACCGCGACGGTGCCAGCGCAGCCCTCGCCGACCTCCAGACCTACCTCAAGGGCTGCTGCTGAGGGTCAACTGCTGCCGATGAAAGTCGAAGTGCTGTGTCGGAAAGCGGTACACATCGGCCAACGTCATGTAGTCCTCGAAAAACGGGTCCCACCGGAACGGGTAATGCATCCCGCGGGCCAGGTTGTCGTCGCTCTCCGCATCCAGCCGCTGATGCAGCTTGGCGATCACGTGGTCGAACATCACGACCATCCTCGCCGTGCTCAACGTGTTCCCGCCCAGATATGACCCGAGAAAGTTGACCGCGTCGAACGCGCCGGTACCGGCGTTGAGGACCCTCGCGTACACCCGGCTCGCCCCGTCCGGCAGCCGCCCGAAGACCCGCACGAGCCGCAGCAGCGCCCGGATGATCAGATACCCGAGCAACATGTGGAACAGCAACTGCCGGTTGGTCCATCGAGTGCCGTTCGACCTCCGGCGCAGGCCGGCCTGGTCCGCGTGCTCGACGAGTTCGTGGAACTCACGCCGAGCCCTTTCCCAGTCCTCGTGCACAGGACTCCGATCCATACCTCATGGTCGGGCTGGATCACGTCCGTGCCAACGCTTCGGGGGGCCATGCCTTCCCGTCCGACGGTGCTTCGTGCTTCGCCTGATGAGGTGATTATGGTTCTGTTCATGCTCGAGCATGCACAGGCGGAACCGGTCGAGCGGTCGGCGTACTGGTTGCTTGGTGCGGCCGCCGCAGGTGCACTGGTCGGTGTGCTCGGCGGGATGATCGGCCTCGGCGGGGCGGAGTTTCGGTTGCCGTTGCTGATCGGTGTGTTCGGGTTCGCTGCGTTGCAGGCGGTGATCCTGAACAAGGCGATGAGCTTGATCGTCGTACTGACGGCGCTGCCGGCCCGCTTGTTCGCAGTCCCGTACGGCGAGCTGTCTCCGTACTGGTACGTCGCGCTCAACCTACTGGCCGGCAGCCTCGTCGGAGCCTGGATAGGGGCGTCCTGGGCGACGCGCATGCGCTCGGCCACGTTGTACCGCGTCCTGGCCGCTCTCCTGGTGCTGATCGCAGCTGCCCTCGCCTGGAGTCACTTCGGCAACCTCGGATCACTCGACCTCTCACCCGGCCTGAGAACCGTTCTAGGGGTCGTCGCAGGCGTGGCGATCGGAGTCGTAGCGGCTCTGATGGGCGTTGCCGGTGGAGAACTGCTGATTCCGACGATCGTGCTCCTGTACGGGGTCGACATCAAAACGGCCGGTAGCCTCTCGCTGGCCGTGTCGCTGCCGACGATGCTGGTCGCATTCGCCCGCTACAGCCGGGACAACAGCTTCGGCGTGCTGCGAGCCAACCGCGCCTTCGTGCTCACGATGGCCGGTGGATCGATCCTCGGTACCGTCCTCGGTGGTCTCCTATTAGGCGTGATCCCCGAAACCGTCCTCGTACCGCTTCTCGTCGTACTGCTCCTGGCATCGTCCGCGAAGGTCTGGCGACACGAATAACCGAGGCGATTCGCACGACGCCGTCCGCGGGGCGCCCGAGGATGAACGCCGAACCGCGTTACCTCGTGCCAGGCGTACTGCCTGCCACGAGAGTCAACCCGCGACCGCCTGCGGCGTCGAGGGGCTCGCGCGGGCAGTGGACAGATACGGACTGAGGTCGGTTTGTAGCGGCGTGGCGGTTCTGAGATACAGAGAGTTCGTCCTGCTAGGGACAGATCAGCGGTTGACTCTGTAGCCGGGTACGGGGTTCAGGATGGTGGTATGCGAACCAGTGAGCTGGCCGATCAGGCAGGAGCGAACGCCGAGACGCTGCGGTACTACGAGCGTCGTGGGCTGCTGGAGGGACCGCCGCGGACCGCGGGTGGTTACCGGGACTATCCGGTCTCGGCGGTCGGGTTGCTGCGGTTCGTGAAGCGGGCGCAGGAGTTGGGGTTCACGCTGGACGAGGTGGAGGAACTGCTGCACCTCGACGCCGGTGGTCCGGACAACTGCGACACGGCCCGCGCTCTGGCCGAGCATCGGCGCGACGATCTGGCGGCCCGGATCGCGGATCTGCAGCGCATGCACGACTCGCTGTCGGCCCTGGTGGACACGTGCGAGCTGCCGCGGGCCGATCGCACGTGCGCGCTCCTGGAGGCGATCCGATGAGGCTCGAAGTGCTGCACGTCCGCGACTGCCCGAACCTGGCACCGCTCCTGGATCGCCTTGCTCAGGTGACAGACCTGCCCGTTGCGACTCGACTGATCGAGAGTGACGCGGACGCGGCGCGATACGGCATGGCCGGTTCCCCGACATTGCTTGTCGACGGCGTCGATCCCTTCGCTGTGGAAGGGGAGGGCACCTGCGGTGTGTCGTGCCATCTGTATCGAGACGGCGACGGGCGGATCGTGCCCGCGCCGTCGATCGAGCAACTCCGGTCTGTCGTCGCGGGGTCGGCGGCGCAGGTCGAGGTCCTGAGTGCGTGGCGGCGGCGCGCGATACCGATGGATTCGGCCCAGCGGACCGCGCACCAGCGGGTTCTGCGGTCGTTCGCCGCGACCGGGCAGCCGCCTGATGACCTTCCGGCCGGTGTAGGTCGTGCGCTGCACGACCTGGACGCCATCCGGTTGACGCCGTCCGGCGAGATCGCTGTCGCCTACCCGTTCTCGGCGGTCCCGACGCGCCACCGAGTACGGATCGGGGACCTGGTCGATGTGTACGCGATGTGCGCGATCGATGCCCTGGGCATCGCGCCGATGCTCGACCGGGACACGCTGATCGAGTCGATCGACGTGACCACCGGCAGCCCGATCCGAGTGCTCACGCGCAACGGCCGCCGGACCTGGGAACCGGCCGGAGCAGTCGTGTTCGTCGGCGCGGAGGCCGGCGGTGGCCCGTCCGCGGACTGCTGCTGTGACTACCTGAACTTCTTCACCGATCGCCAGTCAGCGCAGGCGTGGGTCGACGCGCATCCCGCCGTACCGGGCGAGGTCCTCGACCAGCAGCAGGCGGAAGCCCTCGCCGACAGACTCTTCGGCCGTCTCCTGGCCGACAACCCTCCTCATCCGGTCAAGGGAGATGGCGATTGATCCTGCGCAGCAACGGACCGATGACAGGCTTGTCGTGCCAGCCTCGGGTGATCACCTGCTCGCGCAGGCGCCGCATCCCGATCCGGAACTGTGCTGCCGCAGTAGGCCGAAGCTCATCTTCGCGCTGACCTGCACGCTGCCTCACATCCACGGCGCAACCGACACAGATGGCAACCTCAGGATGAGCACCGAGCCGCACCAACTCACGCTCGTCGTACTCCCCATCACAACACCAGCACCTCGCCGCCACCGGCGACGTCGAATCTCCCGAACTGCTCACATCTCCATCATGACGGCGTCCGCCGCCAGGCCGTGAGGTTTGCGTGGGCTCTGCTGTCTTCTTCGGTGGCTCGAGCTGACGGGTGATGTGTGGGCCCTCCTTCGGAGGGGGCGCGCGGTGTCCGTCGCGAGTGGAGGATCGCGGCGCCTACCGCGCCCAGGGCGATGGCGGTCAGGAGGATGCCTCCCCAGTGGCTGTCTGGCTTCGGGGCGCGTGTGGTTGCCGGCCCATCGGGGTCCGTGAGTGGCGAGTTCCCGTTCGGAAGCGGCCAGGCTACGTTGACGCCGCCGCCCAGTCCTCCTTGTGCGTTGCTCGTGATCATCGGTCCGGATTGGTTACTCATCGAAGCTTCCTCATTCCGTACGTGTTCGAGGCCGGTCAGCTTCAGGGGAGCGTGATGTCCACGCTTGTGCAGGCACTCGACAGAGCGCTGCGGAGTTGGCGATAGCGGACTTCGTCACCTGCTTGGTTGGCCTCGAGGTTGAGTGCTGCTACCGCGTCAGCGAATCCGCGCGCGGCGGAGTTCTTCTCAGCGGCGGCGTTGGCCAGGCGTTCCGCCTGGTCGTTGGCTTCCCACCAGTAGTCGTCGACGATCATCGCCCGACAGGCCGCTGCGACTAGCGCGAGCACGGACGCGTCTGCTGAGGTCGACGTTGTTGGTGTCGAGTCCGGGCCAGGTGACGGTGTCACTGTCGTGCTGACCGGTCTTGGTGACGGGTTCGGTCGGTCCTCCGTCGAACCGCAGCCGGTCAGTGGTAGGCAGAGCATCCCGCCGACCAGCAGGCTCCGGGACAATACGTGCAACATGACAGCTTCCTTACCGCTTGGCTCTGCGCGTGCCCCAGATTCGCGTGTCGATCTTTGGGCCGCGTATCCCGCGGTCTTGGCGCTCTCAGGTCCGAACATCCCTGTGTGGCCCCCACTCTGATAGAGGGTCGGGATTCCGCGTTTGTTGTTCACCGCGCACATTGGATTGCCGACATCGACCCACGCCAGCTTGATGCCGGCACTCAGGGGCGACAGTGACCACTACGGCTCGGGACAGGGATCTCGATGGCCCTGAACCGGGCGTCGAAGTCGCGCGCCTGTTCCACACGGATTTGCTGGCTCGGCTGCGCGAGCCCTGATCGGCCGACCATGAACTCGCACTCCGCCTGCGCGAAGGCTTGAGTGCGACGTTGACCGCTGGCACGCCGGATCAGCTGCGGGTCTGGATTCGGCGAGGTCACAACCGAACGACGAGTTCATCGGTTCCTGCGGCCAGGGGAGCCCGCGGGCGTCGGCGCACGCTACCTTGTCCGTTGGGGATGGCCGTGGGGGCGCGGTCTGCACGGGATGGGGGATCATGACAGATCAGCGGCTCGACGCACAGCCGAGCGAGAAAGATGAGGCGGAGCCAGCTCGGTCGGCCGCGACGCCGCATTCGATGGTCGTCGCGGGGGCGATTCTCGCCGTTGGCGCAGGATTGTTGGTGGGCGCGATCGACGCCCTGGATGTGGCGTGGGCTCAGATCGCTGCTTGCGCGTTGATCGTCATTGGCTCAGCTGCGGTGTTCTGGGCGTACAGGTGCCAGCGCGCCGGTCGTCGCACGCGCATCAGCAAGGCGACGGTCGGCGGGGTCGTTCTGGCGACTGTCGCGATCATGATCGTGGGTAAGCAGGTGGGTCGCTCTGAGGACGCTGCGGCAAACGACAGGCCCAGCGGCACGCCTAGCGGAGTCAGCGTGACGCCGTCGAAGTCCGAGCCGCTCTCGCTCGGCTATCAAGGCGGTTGGGGGCCGGAGCGCGCGGTCTTCTCGATGAAGACGCCGTCGCCGTACGTCGTCTTCAACAGCATCACGGACAACCCGGCGCACGGCGATGAACGGAACTTCGTGCAGGTCAAGGCAGCGGATCAAGGCAACGCGACCTATAGCGATCGCATCGCGGTGGAGATCGGCAAGGAGTACGACGTCTACATCCTCTTCGACAACGATGCGGCACCGAATCTCGGGGCAGCAGCGACCGCGAGAGACGCTCGGGTGCGTCTGGTGTTCGGTCATCAGGATCGACGGGCTGGCGTCGGAGCAGTGGTGTCGGCGCTCAACGCCAAGGACGTCTGGGACGGCGCCGTGTTGCTGAGTGATCGTAGTTTCAGCGTGCGGTATGTCGAGGGATCAGCGCGGCTGACCACGAAAAAGCTGACGGATGTTCCGCTGCCCGATGCTGAGCTTCGGACGAAGGGCGCGTTGATCGGATCGGGCGCCATCGATGGGATCGTTCCTTCGGACTTCTCATCGGGCTACGTGGTTCTGCGCGTTGCCATCGACGCTTCTTGATTGGAGCCGCGCGGAAGATGGCGCGTCGATCGGTCAGCAGCCCTCCGGGACTGACAGCGTGTTGTGGAGAACGATGACGATCGAGTCTGAGGGAATTCGGAGGCTGTCGTGCGTGGTGACGTCGTAGAAGACCGCCTGGCCGTCGGCTCGGCCTAGATACAGCAAGCATCTGCGGTCCGTGACGTCTGTCGAGCGGAGCAGGTCGGGGTCGCGTGGTGTCACCGTGGCCGGCACTGCGGTCACGGCCAGCACGGGGAGTCGGATGGTGCTGGCGACATACACGTTCCGCACCGTGTATCCCTGGACGGCGTCGGAGCCTTCCGTCCAGGCGATGATGGGCAGTCCGACCAGGACCAGGCCGAGGGCGACGGCGAGCGATCGGAGGGTCAGGGTTAGGGCGTCTGCGGAGAGGGACTTCGACGTGCGGCGCGGTCGACGTCCGGATACGACGCGCATGCCGTGGATCAGCAGACGAGCGATGACGGCGATCACGAACAGCACCACGGTCGCGAACAGGACGAGTTCGAGTGCCCCGATCAGTTGACCGGCCAGGATCTCGACGTAGCCGTACCCGACTTCCTCCGGCGTGGCTCGCAGCTGCAGGTAGAAGAACACGTACGACAGCCGGAGTACGCCGTACAAAGCCGCGCCGAGAAGCCCGGTCAATGGCACGGCGAACCGCACGATCCAGTCCAGGGTGCTGGCTAGAGCTCCACCTCGGCGTGCGCGAGAGGATCGGCGGCCGGCGACAGACGGCCGCGGCGAAGCCTTCTCTGTCTTTCCCACGTCAGCCGGCGCCAACGTCGAACTTCAGGCATGACTCGCCTGCGCATTCCGTGACGCTGACCGGCTCGATCCACAGGAGGTACGTTCCGCGCGGAGTGCGGGTTGGCAGGGTGAGATCAGCGATGAGTTCGCCGTCCTCGTCCGCAGACTTCGCGGGCAGGTCGGCGTAGAAGGGGAACTCCTTGTCGGGGACATCAGCGTGTGGACCGAACAGTGTCGGGTAGATGGTCTCGCCGCCTTCAACGCCCGCCACCGTAAGCTTCACGGACCGGCCGATCAGTCTGAGCTCGGCAACAGGCCGCGTCGCCCGTCCCACAGCGAATCTACCTGTGGGCGCAGCCTCGGGTGAACTCGTCGGTTCGGAGGTCTCGGTGCTCGACACCTGGGAAGAGATCTCATAGCGGTACTGACCAACTTCGCGCAGCGGTCCGTAGCCCATGGTGGCTTCGAGGTTCCAGACCCACAGACCGCGACTCGACGCAATTGGTACGAGGCGATGCACCTTCCCGCTCGGCGTCGTAAGACGAAGGTCGGGCTGACTGTCGCCGGCGGTTCGTTCGATGCACAGCTCGTGCGACTGCAATCGCTCGATCGTGAAGAACTGGCCGGACCTGCTGGGGCTACAGGGTTGTGTTGTCGGCATGGGCTGGATGAATCTGCTAAGCCAGCTCGGGCGCTTGCGCTGATGCTGCGCCTCCGACTTCGTGGAGGTCGAGCTTGATGATGAGGTCGTTGGTGACGAGCTCCGGGTGGACGAACTCTGGGTGGACGGCTCAGTTGACGACGTAGTGAACGAGGTGGGAGTCGTCGTCCCACCTCCGGTCGATGCGGTACTCGGAGACGGCGTCAACGTGCCCGTCGCGTCCGGCGGAACCGCCGTTCGGCATGCAACCACGCTGGTCGCGAGCAGAGCGGCCGCGACCAGGCGAATCCACCGTCCCTTGACGGCGTCGGTCAGCACTGGCACCACCCCCGAACGCCGGCCGCGGACTCCGTTCCGCTGCGCGACGATTCCCCACCACGACCATGCTCCAGTGGTCCCGCGCACCGCAAGGTTCGAGCGTTCATTTCCTGGGCGAATGCCAGATCCCGACGCCAAAAGTTGGCGGTGGCATTCGTTGAGTCGCCGTGGCCCGGGGCTGCAGTCCTGGGTGGTGAGATCAAGGACTTGAACGGAGCTGCATGTGAGCGAGCAGAGGATGAGCGGCGGCGATCTGCGCCAGCGAGTGGTGGAGCTGGTTAGTCGAGCCGAGGCGATCGTTGAAGTGCTGGAGGTGAATGCCGTCGACGGACGGTGGGCGATGACGGCGTTCAGTCGGTACCGGCTGTGCGAGTTGCTCGGGATCATGCCGTACGTCCGGTACGGCGGTGAGCCTGACGGAGATCCGGTGGAGCTGCTGGAGGAGGCGGCGCGGGCGGCGGAGCAGATCGACGTACCGATCGAGGACATCAGTTGGCGGCTGGCGTTGGGGGATGCGCTGCGGACGGCGGTGGCCGACATCCGGAGGGTCCGGGATGCGGGCGACGTATGAAGATCTGCTCCGTGCGGCACGGCGGGCAGCTGTGAGCGCTCTGCGCGGGACCTATCCCGACGAGGCCGAGGTACTGGCGGACTGGGACGCCGTTCTTGGCGCGACGAGGAACCATCTGCGCTGGCTCAGAACAAGTTTGAAGACGGAGCCCGGGGCGAGGGAGCCGGCCTCGTGTTCAGACAACTCTCTGGGGCGGCTGGCACGAACGATCGGGGCTGCCGCGGACATACTGGCTGTTCAAGACTCGGTAGCTGCCGCCGCGTTGGATGTTCGCGACGATCTGATCGCAGCGCGAGCGGAGGTGGCCGCTATCGCGCGGATCGGTGCGGAAGCTGTCCTACGCAACACCAAGACGCGAACTCCTGGGAGGCTCCATCTCAAGACGGTGATAGCGGAGCTTGAGGAGATAGCGGGTGCTGACTCACGGCGTATGGGACTCGGCGGACTCGGTGTGCTCGCGGCTGGTGGACCAGGTCTCACGAGTGCCGGCTTGATGATCGCGCCCCTGGCGGCTAGGTGGGAGCGCGTGCACACAGCGGTGGATGAGGCGAGCGTGCTTACACGTGAGCTCCGCTCGACAACGGCGCAGCTTCGTACGGTTGGCGGCCAGGTCTGGCACGTGGCGACGCACGTGCTGTCGTCGCCCCACGCGGGCCTCGACGTCGGTCAGCGTCGAGATCTGCAAGTCATCCGACGGGCGCTCCGGGGCTTCGACTCTCACAGTCGGCTGGTGGAGAGGGCTTGGCGGAGGCGTTTGTCCGACCTCGGTGGGCCTGGCAACTCGCTCGACGAGACCGCGTTCCTAGACCTGAAGGATTCGATGGACGAGCTTCTCCGGGACCGTGGTGGGCTCCGTAGTCCTCGAGATCTGGTGGGGCACCGTCGATCAGCAGTCGTGCTGATTGATGCGATTGACGAGTTGCTCTGGTCTGCGAAGCAGGTCGCCGGACACCAGCAGCGGATGGTGAGCTGGTCGATCGCGGCCGGACGCCTGTTCGTGCCGCGTCACGAGGCTGCGCAGGTGGAGCTGGCGTATTTACGCAGGCCTGGTGGAGGCGCCAGACTGCTACAGCCCTGGTGGGTGCGCACGGACCGTGCCGGCTGCTTCGGCGAGTTGACGCGCGATTTGACCGAGGCCACGGACAGCCTGAGGGCGGCGTCGGACATGGCTCGCCGACTCGCAGGGACGTCAAGATTCTCTCGTCGGACCGCGGATCCCGTGGTGCGGCTTTCGTCGGCATATGTCGACCTTGCGTCCGGGATCGCGGATCAAGGACAGGAAGTGCCCGGTCCCGGACGTTGAGCCAGGCAGCCGATCCATCGGGAGGTTGCTGTGGGCAAGGAAAAGGTGCGGGCGGACGATCTCCACCGCGTGCTCGACGCGGAAGTGAGCAAACTGCGGACGGCGCCTGACTGGAGCAGATGGCTGGACGTTGCGACGTTACTGCCGACGTACGGCTTCGGGAATCTCGTTCTGATCAATCTTCAGATGCCGCAAGCAAGCTGGGTGGCACGTGCTCGGCAGTGGCAGCAGTTCGGCCGGCGGGTGGATGCGCGGCGGGGGATCAGGATTCTGACGCCGCTCCGTTCGCCGGCGGCGAGCGAGATCCGCAACCACGCCGGCGCTGATGGCGCGGCCGACGACCGGGTCATTGGCTTCCGCGTTGATCTCGTATACGACGTCACTGCTACAGCCGGTCCGCCCGTTCATCTCCCGCGTCCACCGGTGGCTGCCGACGCGACCCTGGCGAGACGCCTGTGGGACGGTTTGGCTCACGACGTCGCAGTGGATGGATACGCGGTCGACGTACGGCCCACCGGCGATGGCTCCGAAGGCTTCACCGACTACGGCGCCAACCGGATCGTCATCGCTGATCATCTCGACGACTTCCGCGCGGTCGCGCGCCTGGCACACGAGGTGGGACATGTCCGGATGCATTCGCCGACCGACCCGGACGCGGCTGTCGCATGCATGGGAACTCGTGAGGTCGAGGCTGAGTCGGTCGCCTACGTCGTCCTGGCACGTTACGGCCTGAGTTTCGACGCTGAATCCTTCGACTACATCGCGCACTGGGCGCGGCAGGCAGACCCGAACGAGCCGGGCAGCGTGATCAAGGCGACCGGGGCGCGGGTCGTCGACACGGCTCGGCGACTGATCGACGCCACGGACAAGTACCTGGGTGCTCGCCGAACCCCGACGGGTTGGGCACGCTCTCGAGCGCTCGACTCGAGCCGGATGGCTCCCGACGTCGACGGCCCTGCGTTGTGAGGCGGCTCAGCCATGGGAGCCAGCGAGAGGGTTGCAGCGCTACGGCGAGCACGCGAACGTCAGGCGCAGATCGAAGCGGCGACCGCCCGGACAGTCAAGGCGAGAGATTCGCTCGACCGGATGATCTTGGCGAGGGAAGTCGCCATCGAGCGATACGACGAGCGTGTGGCCGATGCCGAGGCCGAATGGGCAGCTGAGACCGCCGAACTCGCACGGATTTGTCGATCCGCCGAGGCTGCTGCCGAGATCCTCGGTTGGTCGGTCGGCGAACTCCGCCGGGTCGTGAAGTCCGACCGAGAACGACGGGCTGCTCCCGATGAGCCGCTCGTGGGAGGTCACGATGGCGAAGCTTGATTCTGACCCGCTGTGGGATATCGATCAGGTCGCCGAGTACCTGAACGTGCCGAAACGGACTCTGTATCGCTGGCGGACGCTGGGGTACGGGCCGCGGGGAAAGCGGGTCGGCAGGCACCTGCGGTACCGCGCAGCCGATGTGGTCGCCTGGTTCGCCAACCTGAGCGACGAGATTCTCGACGAGAGGTGGGACTGATGATCGAGATCACCCACACTCCCGATCAGGGCACGGTGGCGCGGGGTGTACCGAGGGTCGGCGCGCCGGCAGAGATCTTGAGGGCTGCCGACTGGGCGTGGTCGTCGCACCTGGAGGCCTGGCATGTCGCGGGATCTCGTCACCAAGCAATGAGCATTTGGCACGTGGATGAGGTCGCGGAAGCGCTCCGGCAGGCTGGCTTCGACGTCTCGGTTCGCGCCGACGACGAGCGGACCCAACGGAGGCACGCGCTCCGGCTGGTCAATGACCAGATCACGCATCTGGAGGGGAAACTGAGCAAGGTCGATCGCCTGCTCGACGAGCACTTCCGAAGCATCGCCGTCGGAGCGCGGACCTCGACGGCGACGGACCTGTGGACGATCCGGATGCTCATCCGGCGGATCGACCTAGATGAGAGGCTCCGCCGGTGGCGCGAGGTCGGCGACCGGCGAGTTGCAGGTAGGCCGGCAGGCGGCGCCACGACGACTCAGAGCCCTCCTGCTGGCCGACCGCCGTACCACGACATAACCCATCAGGCTCCTGCGGACGGTCCGGACGGACCGCTGCCATAGACGTGCCAGCTGGCTCGGCCGTCACCGATCAGCCGCGGACCTCAGCCGCCGGACCTGAGCCGCGGACCTGCCGCAGCTGCATTGTCTTCGGTCGCACCGCGAGGGGGAGCCGGGTCAAACGCGGCGCCAGCTCGGAGGCGTAGTCATCGTGGTGCTGGTTCGGGTCGTCCCAAGAGATCAAGAGCCAGATCGGGCCAGCTGCGTCCACGGTGCCCGATCCGTAGTCGGCGTGGTGAACTCTGTCGCCGCGCCGGAGCTCGCTCCAAGCCAAGGTGCCTGCGCGCTCGCCCATGTCGCGTTCCTTCGGAGTGACGTGTTGCGGGCCCTGCCATTGACAGGGGAGACAACGGCAGGGCCCGGAGCCCGTTGCGCATCGCGCGCCGCGGGATTGGAGGGCGCGACCGGCGCGGAGGACATGCTCACGCGCCGGCCTCGCCGGTCTAAGTGGGGTGGGAGCCGGTGCTGGCGAGTGCCGGGTCCCCGTCGGGGTCGAACGGATCCGGATCCAGCCAGTGGATCTCTGACGCGCCGAGGTGACCGTGAACCTCCAGCAGTTCGGCGATGCCTGGCCAGAACGTCATGCACGGGTTCGGTCCCAGCCACTTGGCTGCCACCCACTGCTGACCGTCCTCGTTCGGAGGGAACTCGACGACCAGGGCGACGACGCCCGTTCCGCTAACCCCTGACGGATCGCGATACCGATACAGCTGCCCGCGGCGCATCAATCCCGTCTCCTTGCTCAGTTCTGGCGACGGCCCGACGACGATGTCGAGCGTGACTCAAGCCTCCTGGTCGCGGGCTGGACACCAGAACCCTGTCTCCGGACATTTACGGACATTTCGTGCTACCGTCCAACTAGACATTTACAGACATCTACCCATGAGTAAGGGTGGGCGATCCAGGTGAATGACGTGCTCCGGCGCGCGATGTACAACGCGAACCTCACCGAGCTGGATCTGTCGGTGGAACTCGCCGTCGACCCGAAGACGGTGCGAAATTGGATGCGGGGCCAGGTGCCGCATCGTCGGACGCGCTCCGCGGTGAGTCGGCTCCTCGGCGTCGACGAGGACGTTGTCTGGCCGGAGCCCCGGGCGACTGGTGCCGAGGCTGATCGCCCTGCGGAGATCGCCGGCATCTACCCGCGGCGTACGTCGATCGATCCGCAGAGCTGGCGGTCGTTCTTCGAGTCTGCCGAGTCAGAGATCGGCATCCTTGCGTACAGCGCCCTCTTCCTCGCCGAGGATGCCCGGATCGTGCGGCTCCTGCGCGAGAAGAGTGACCACGTCCGGATCAGGATCGCCCTGGGTGCGCCGGACGGGACGAAAGTTGTCGAGCGCGGTGCCGAGGAGCAGATCGGCGAGGCGATGGGGGAGAAGATCCGGAACTCGCTCGCCTTGCTCGGGCCGCTGCTGGTGAGCGAGTCCGTCGAACTGCGACTGCACGACACGGTCCTCTACAACTCGATGTTCCGCGCGGACGGCCAGCTGCTCGTCAACCAGCACGCGTACGGAATCCCCGCGGCGCAGTCGCCTGTGTATCACTACCGGAGCTCGGATGACAGCGAGATGTTCGACTCCTATCTCGCAAGCTTCGAGGCGGTGTGGATGAGGGGACAGCTGCAGTCCGTCGCGGGCTGAGGTGGCTGTTGCGACGGCGGGCGCGCGTCGTACGCTCGGGCAGGTGATGACAGCTGAGCATGCAGAGTCGGTTGCCCGTCGGCTACTCGCCGGCGAGCTGCCCCGGCGCTGGGCGCACACGCAAGGCGTCGCTGCTCGCGCGCGGGAGTTGTCGGCCATTCTCGGCGACCGATCCGAACTGATTGAGGGCGCAGCCTTCCTGCATGACATCGGCTACTCCGCCGCGGTGCGGTCGACCGGATTTCATCCTCTCGACGGGGCTCGATACCTCCGCGACGTGCTCGGCGCCGAGACACTGCTCTGCCAGCTCGTTGCGCACCACACGGGCGCTCTGGTCGAAGCCGACGAACGAGGGATCGACAGGCTTGCGGCCGAGTTCCAGCTACCCGACCAGTTTCTGCTGGAGGCCCTGACGTACTGCGACTTGACCGCGGCCGTAGACGGTTGCCAGGTCGATGTCGAGGAACGCCTGAACGAGATTCTGACCCGCTATCCACGCGACCACGTCGTACATCGCTCGATCGTGCGGTCGAAGCCGGCGCTGCGGTCCGCCGTACAGAATGTGGAACGCAGGCTCTGCGCCTAATCGAAGTACAGGGTCGTGCCTGGCGTGAGGTAGTGGTCGATGCGGCGGCGCATCGTGTCGTTCATCTTCAGGCCGTCGAGCTCGGACGATGGAATCCAGCGGACTCGGGTGCTTTCGCTGCTGGGCGTTGGAGTGCCGCCGACGGCTCGGGCGCGAAGCAGGATGGAGAACTCCTGTCGTGCCTCTCCGTTGCTGGTGTAGAGGATGATGTGCTTCGGGTCCGTGTAGATGCCGAGGACGTCGAGGATCTCGCAGTCGATGCCGGTCTCCTCCTTGGTCTCGCGCACGCCGGCCTGCGACATGGACTCGCCGAGGTCGATCGCTCCGCCGGGCAGAGCCCAGTTGCCGTTGTCGGAGCGCTCGATCATCAGGATCTCGCCGGCTTCGTTCTCGATGACCACGTTGACCGACGGGACCATGCTGTTGGCGGCCGGCGCGTTCGGATCGTCGTAGTAGTCGATTCGCTTCGGCATCAAGACTCCGCCATCGGGGTTGCCTCGTCCCACACCCGTTCGAAGCTGTCCAGGTAGTGGCGCGCGAGCTCGCCGCCGGGGATCTTCCGGAGATGCCACACCGGCGCCTGCGCTGCGGGCAGCCCGTAGATGTGGGTGTTGACGAACAGCCGGTCGTCGGCGCGGAAGATCGAGTTGTACAGAACGGTTCGATGCACACGGAACTCGACGTGAGGGACGTCGGTCAGGTTGCGGTAGAGGACGATGGCGTTGCGGATCTTGGCGGCCAGAGCTGTGCCGATGCCTTCCTCCTCGCCACGCTCGGCGATCCTCGGATCGTCCGGATCGCCGATCAGAATCCGGACCCGCGCGCCGGCCTTGGCTCGTTTGCGCAAGACTCGTTGAAGTCCGGAGTCCTCCGCTAGGAAGAGACCCGCGTAGACCAGCACGCCGATCTCCTCGTCGCCTGACTCGAAGAGCTGCCGCCACTCGTCCATCGTTACGTCGGAGCGATGTGGGTAGACGCGGACGACCTCGCTCTCGGCCACGGCTGCGGCTCGATCGCGGGTGAGCGCGTCGGGCCAGAGGTACGTCTCGTCCCTGCCCAGCCTGACCGCGATCCGGTGGCGGTTCCTCGGAAACGGCAGCTTTTCGCCCACGACCCAACGCTCGACGGTCTTGACGTTGACTTCCAGTTCCTCCGCGAGCGCATGATGGGTCAGACCTTGTTCCACCATCGCGGCACGCAGTCGTTCGTTAGGCACGGAACCTAACCTAAGACATTTCAGGACATTTTGAGGCGAAGCGAGACATCCCCGAGATGTCCGGTCGTGCCGTGACGCTGTCCCGGTCGCAAGAATCATCCTTGCCGTCATGACGGCAAGGATGATTCGGACTCATGGCTGATCGGACGCGTCAACCGAACAAGCTGCTCCGGCAAGCGCGTGGTCGCATGTCGCAGGGCAAGCTCGCGGACCTGGTCAGCGCGGAGATCTATCACGCGACCGGCAAGGAAGCTCTGATCACCGCCAAGGCGATCTCCGACTGGGAGTGCGGTTGGTACACCTGGCCGTCGGCCGATGTACGGCAGGCACTGTGTCGGATCCTCCAGAAGACCGATCCTGCTGACCTCGGCTTCTACAAGCGACGTATGACCGCGAGGCTGACGCCTGAGCCTGTCTCACTCGCCGACCTGATGACGGGTCCGCCCTCACTGCAGACCGCGACGCTGCGCCTTCCGGCCGGCCGGTCATACACCGGAGTGGACGTTGGCGCGCACTACTGCCAGGTTGAGCTGCCGGGCGATGGCTGGTTGATGGTCGATCCCAAGGACGCCTCGCTGAATCGGCCTGATCGCCGCTCTCTGGTGGTCGTCGCTGATCACGAGCAGCGGCACTATGTCGCCGACGGACGCCGGTTCGTTGACCGCGCAGGCTACCGTGCCGGACCGCAACCGATCTCGGAAGCGGCCGTTCTCGACGACCTGACGATGGGCATCATCTGGGCGACGATGAACACCGATGTGGCGCTGCTGGCGGACGATACCCAGCTGATGAGTAGCCAGGCGCGACTGGCGCACCATGAGGGACGCCGTACGTCGGACGTGCCGCTGAGCGACGTCCCGACCCTGAACGCAGTCTCGGGCCAGTGGCTGGGCTCCAGATTCTGTGCCCGGCACATCAGCCGGAACCTGGAGCGCTTGTCAGGGGAGCCGTTCTTCTGGACACGCGAGAGGCGGGGCGAGGAGGCGGCGTCCTGGCTGCTGTGGCGGCACAAGTTCGAGTACCTTCGCCGTACGTCGCGCTGGTTCCCGGGCATGCGCCGGGGGTTCTGCGTCTCGGAGGCCGACGTCGCCGAGTCTCCGACGTACGAGCGCGTTCTGTTGTTGCTTGCCGCGGCGCTGATGGAGGCGTTCGGCATCACGGTAGGGGTGAGCGCTGAGCCTGAGCACGCCGAGTTCGAAGGCTTTGTCCTGGCAGACGAGGCGATTGTCGCGAACTGGCTGGGTGGCTCTGGGCTCTGGTACGTCGACGCGAGTGCACCGCCATCGCGCCGGTCATTGTTCCGCGAGATCGCAGGGCAGGTCTCCGCCGAGTCTGTGATAGGCGAGGCAACAGCGGAGGGACGGTTGCGAGCGCTCGCTGGGTACCTGAACATTTCGTGGCAGTGGTTCCAGCGGAGGTGCGTCCAGCTTGCCACCGCCGGTGTGGACGATATCGCTCATCCGCGGAGTCGCCTGCTGTCGACGCAGGGTCTGAATACCGCGATTCGGTACGTTGCTTACATCAACGACATCTGAGGAGCTGAGCTTGCGCGCCGCTGAACTGACGATGGGCCGGACCTTCGCGGTCCACTTCGATCATGGTGACGACTTCTATCCGGCATTGGCCGAGTTCTGCGCGGAGTACGGCGTACATCAGGGCTTCATCCCGATGTTCATCGCGGGCATGCGCGATGTCCAACTCGTGGGAACGTGCGAGAAGCTCGAGAATCCTGATGCGCCGGTGTGGAGCGCCGTGCATCTGGAGAACGTGGAGGCGATCGGCGGCGGCTCGCTCGCGTACGACGAGGAGGCTGGCGCCGTCGTGCCCCACATCCATGTGTCGGTCGGCTTGAAGGCCCACTCGGCTGCGGCTCACACCAGCCACCTTCTGGGGGCGAAGATCCAGTTCCTCACCGAGATGTACTTGGTCGAGGTGAAGGCGCCAGCATTCTCGCGGCCGCGGCAACCGGACCTGTACAACGTTCCGTTGCTCGCTTTCGACTGAGTCCTGGATTCTCATTGCCGGGTTCAGGGAGTGTGTGCTCCTGCTGACGCTCGTTCTATGGGTAGCAGCCATGGGGGAGCAGGTAACAGATTCCGGGTGACCGTCGCCGACCTCCGCAGAGCGGTTGATGCTGAGGTCCAGCGGAGCTGGTCCGATCATCAGTGGACGCGATGGCTTGATGCGGCAGCAGATTTGCGTGGCCAGCAGTTCAGGAATGTGGTCTTGATCAAGTTGCAGATGCCTGACGCCGTGTGGGTCGATGGCCGGACGGGGTGGCAGCGTCAAGGGCGCCGCGTCGTGCGTGGTGCTTCCGGCATTCGGATTGTCGCGTCGGGGCAGGACGTTGATCGCCATGCTGGGCCTGTACAGGGGCACGGGGTTGCGACGGTCTGGGACTTTGCGCAGACGGAGGGCCGTATCCCTTCGTGGAGAACGGCCGCTAATATGCGAGTCCCAGATGTCTATGCCGCGCTGACGCGAGTCGCGGCCGATGCGGGGTATCGCGTCGATCGAGGGGCCCTGCCGGACGCATTGAATGGTGCGACCACGGACCGGCAAAAGCGGCGAGTGACGGTGAGCGACGAGCTCGAAGGCTCGGTCGCCGCGATGAGCCTCGCTCACGAACTCGCCCACCTGCGTATGCACAAGCTGTCGCGTGACTCAGGCTGCCATGGCCTGGTCAGGCTTGAGGCGGAGTCGGTTGCCTATTTGACCCTCGCGCGATTCGGTGCATTGCCCGTGCAGCAGATGGCGAGTGCCGCAGCGACGCTCGGCCGGCGACCAGCGACGCGGCTCGTCGAGACGCTAGGTGGTCGAGTCGTTGCCGCCGCGGGACGGTTGATCGACTCCACGGAGCGGTACTTGCCTACACCGCGGATCTCGCGCCACCCGGGATGTAGTGGGCCGATCACTTTCGATGCGGAGGACCGCGAACTCAACCGTGGCCTGTGAGTTGTTCCTCGCCGCGGTCGGACACTGCAAGTTCGTTGCCCGACACAACCAGTGATGGAGTGGCCCCCGGGTGCACTTATCCGGGTGAGCGTTGTGGCTCCGCCGCTCGGTCAATGTTGCCCGCGCCGTGTCGATCCGCGCATGGTGGATGGGTGGACGCGGCCGAGGTGGCGCTGGAGCTGTACGGGGTGGAGCCCGAGCAGTTCACCGCCGCCCGTAACGAGCTTGCTAGGGCCGCTCGCGCTGCAGGCGACGAGGCCACCGCTGCGGCAATCATGGCGATGCGGAAGCCGACGGTCACCGCGTGGCTGGCCAACCAACTTGTCCGCACCGATCCAGACGGCATCCACGCACTGACCGAACTGGGGGAGGACCTGCGCCAGAACTACCTGTCGGCCGATGCTGCACGGCGCCGCGAACTCACCCGTCTGCGCCATGAGCTCGTCAGCGATCTCGTGCGGACGGCCCGAGAACGAGCCGCCGGCGGAAGACGCGTCACGGCGCAGACCGCCGAGCGATTGATCGAGACCCTCGACGCCGCGCTGGTCGATGCCGGCGCCGCGCAACTGCTGCGGAGTGGGCAGCTGACCAGCGCGCTGCGGCACGTCGGGTTCGGCGTCGTCGACGAGAGCGGCGATCCCGCCCAGCTCGCCGCGGTCCGGCCCCGAGTCGTCGGGCAGTCACCTCCTCGAAAGGCCGATTCGACCAAGACCGCACAGCGTCGCGGGCGAGCTGCGGAGAGTCGCTCGACCCTGGACAGCACGCTTCAGGATCGTCGAAATGCGCAGCGCAAACGGGTCGACGAGGCTGAGGAGGACTACGCAGCGGCTGAGGGTGAGCGGGAGCAGGCCGAACGTGTGTTAGACGCACACCAACACCGCATCGCCGACCTCGAAGCCGACCTCGTTCGTCTCAACGACCAGCTCGAGCAAACCCGCGGGACCCTGCGCCAGGCCCGCAAACAGACAGCCCGCCTGCAATCCGCCTTCAACCAGGCCGCTCGCAACGCCGCCGCCATCAAGAAGCGGCGTGACACCGAGAACCAGCGCCTCAACAAGCTCGACGGCTGATCAACGGAAGCAATACACCTGTACGGGAACATATGTCTAATAATGTTGTGACGAGCGGAGGTATTGGCGATGTCCGGCGCGTCTTCGGTCGGCGCAGGGCTTGGTGCGCTGTACAGGTACTTCCCGACGAAAGACGACCTGGTCGTGGCAATTGCCCAGGACAACCTGTCCGTTATCGCCGAGACGATCGATGCTGTCATTCAGTCCGAACCGCTACGGCCACTCGACCAGGCGGTCGGCGCGGTCTTCGCGGCGCTGCAGCAGCAAGACCGTAACCTCTACGTCGCTCGATTGGCTCTCCAGGTCTAGGGCGAGGCGACCCGCTTCGGCCGAGCTAGCCAGCCGTGTCGAGGTCCAACTGTCCTCGATCCAGGATGCCTTCACGCGGCTGATCAACGCCTGCCGGATCGCGCAGTGGGGCGACGCAAGCGCCCCCGTCCGAGACCGTCGCCGTTACGCTGACTGCTCTGCTGCCCGTTCCGGCAGCGACTGATGGTCGACAACGTGACGGCAGGTACCCTCCAGCGCGGACTGAGGGCGTTGATTGGCTCTGCCGCGGCTTCACGCGAAAACTTCGGCAGTCTAGGGGCCTTGAACTGACACCTGCCGCTGACAGCCGGTCGTTTGACAGATTCGTCGCGGCGCCTGTCTCACTAGCGTCGACTGCAGGAATGCAGAATTCCGGAGCAGTTCAGTCGGATCACGGGAACTTCCGAAAGGCGCGCGGACCACCGGGCAGCACGCAGCCGCAGAGAGCGCGCTCCGAGCCGACGATCGAAGTGCGGAAGTGATGATGGTCTCTCGAGCCGCCGCAAACCGGCGACATCAACTTCAGCAGTCGCCTATTAGTAGGGCGTGCGTCATGAATCAGCTTCAGGCTAGGTATGCCTGCAGGCCGGTCAATTGACTGATGTACCCGCAGTGTTCCTCTGACTATTGTTGTCACGTCTTGAGTCATTCGACCTCGCATGCACCATGGGCATGTGTTGGATGGGAGAAGAGCATTGAAAAAGAACAGAATTGCGCGGATGATGCTGGCGCCAATCGTTGCTGGAGCGGTGCTTTTGATGCCGCAGTCTGCATTCGCGGAAAACACTGGCTGGGTCTACACCAGCGACGGCAATCCGGGCGGGAAGGGGGTGTTCGACTCACGAAGCGACTACATGAGAGTCTGTGATGAGCAGGCTGATGGTTACGGTGTGGTTGGAACCATCACGAATGCGTACACGGGTAAGCGACTTGCCTACTTACGCAATTCTCAGGGGTCTGGGCTCTGCAGTTTCCGAGGTTTCGATGATCAGATTCCGGAAAACATCGGCGTGATCTTCACGGTATGCCTGGTCGACGGCAGCGGCCCGCTGAGATTCTGTCGGGCCGTGACCGACATCGTTTCCTAGCGACACAATCCGTATCCGGACTCGGCGCAGTCGACTTGTATTGCGGTCGTTGCGTCGGTTTGTGAAGTCAGTCGAGGTCTTCCAATGATGCGAATTGTCGCGCGATCCATTGGAAGGCCACGGCTGGGGGCCGGATGTATAGGTTCGCGCGATGCTCTGCGCTGAGGTAATAGATCGTCCGCTGCGCACCGTATGCTCTTCTTGCTGGGACCAGGCGCATGACCAAGTCCAGCAGCCGATCAACGGATGAGCCTCGACCAGGCCAGCAGCAATTCGTGTGAGGAACAACCCGGCCTGCATCCAGGTCGCGGGTTGCTGTTAAGACGCACCACTCAACCTCGCTCTGATGAGACAGGCAGGTCGGGGTCGTCGGCGCGTGTCGCCGCTGTCAGGCGCCCATGCACGAGTTGACCTGGTCAGCGACGACCCCACTCGAGAGCGTTCGTTCAGCAAGACAGTCCAACTCAGGCGCTCCAGTTGTGGTACGCCACGATTGTGCGTTGGGTCGAGTCCCGTGGAGACTCCCGCTTCAGTCATGGAAGTGCAGAGGTTTCCCGGCGAGCGCGAGGTGCGCCTCGCCGAGGGCCTCGGTCTGGGTCGGGTGCGCGTGGACGAGCGGTGCCACGTCCGCCGGGTACGCCTCCCAGTTGTAGATCAGCTGGGCCTCGCCGATCAGCTCGCCGACCCGGGAACCGACCATGTGCAGCCCGACGACCGCGCCACCGGGGGCGCGGACGAGCTTCACGAAGCCGGCGGTCTTCAGGATCTGCGACTTGCCGTTGCCGCCGAGGTTGTAGTTCAGGATCTCGACGTCGCCGTACTGCGACCGGGCCTGCTCCTCGGTCAGCCCGACCGATGCGACCTCGGGCTCGGAGTACGTGACGCGGGGGATGCCGGCCTCGTCGATCGGTGTCGGCGCGAGGCCCGCGAGGTGCTCGGCGACGAAGATGCCCTGCTGGAAGCCGCGGTGCGCGAGCTGCAGGCCGGGCACGATGTCGCCGACCGCGTACACGCCCGGCACGCTGGTCTGCAGCGTCGAGTCGACGGTCACGAACCCACGGTCGAGAGCGACACCTACTTCTTCATACCCGAGGCCGGTGGTGTTCGGCCCGCGGCCGACCGCGACCAGGAGGACCTCGGCCTCGATGACCTCGCCGCCCGCGACGCGGACCTGCACTCCGGAATCGGTCAACGAGACCGACTCGAACGGCGTACCGGTCTTGAACGCGATCTTCCGCTTCCGGAACGCGCGCTCCAGCGCCTTCGAGCAGTCCGCGTCCTCGGCCGGGACCAGCCGGGGCAGTGCCTCGACGATCGTGACGCGCGTGCCGAAGGAGGTCCATGCCGAGGCGAACTCGACGCCGATCACGCCGCCGCCGAGGATCACCGCGGATTCCGGCACCCGGTCCAGGGTCAGTGCGTGCTCGCTCGCGATCACCCGGTGCCCGTCGAGTTCGAGGCCGGGGAGCGAGCGGGAGTAGGAGCCGGAGGCAAGGATGATGTTGCGGCCGGTGTACGTCGTGTCGCCGACCTGGACCGTGGTGGGGGAGGTGAGCCGGCCCTCGCCCTCGATCACCGTCACGCGGCGCGCCTTCAACTGACCCTGCAGACCCTTGAACAGCCGGTCGACGACGCCGTCCTTGTACTTGTTGACCCCGCCCATGTCGACGCCCTCGAGCGTCGTCCGGACACCGAACTGTTCGCCCTCGCGGGCCGAGTCCGCGATCTCGGCGGCGTGCAGCAGCGCCTTGGTGGGAATGCAGCCTCGGTGCAGACAGGTTCCGCCGACCTTGTCCTTCTCCACCATCGCCACCGACAGGCCGAGCGTCGCTGCGCGCAGTGCGGCGGCGTAGCCCCCGCTGCCGCCGCCGAGAATCACCAGGTCGTACGTCGTACCAGTCTCAGTCACAGGTTCCTCCGATCGGGTCAGGCCAGGATCAGCCACGGGTCCTCCAGTAGGTCGGTGAGGTCGGCCAGGAACCGTGCACCGGCCACTCCGTCGAGGATGCGATGGTCGGCCGACAGCTTGTAGCGCATCCGGGTCCGCGCGGCAATCGATCCGTCCTCGACAACCACTGCCTCGCGCTTCGACGTCCCGACCGCGAGAATCGCCGACTCCTGAGCGTTGATGATCGCGGTGAACTGCTCGACTCCATACATCCCGAGGTTGCTGACGGTGAAGGTCCCACCGCTGATCTCGTCAGTCGTCAGCCACCGCTCCCGGGCGCGCGACGCCTCGGCCAAGGTGGTCGCGACCAACTCGATCGCATCGGGCCAGCTCATCTCGGCCCAGCCGTCGGCGGTCCGGCGTACCGGATACCGCAGGCGATCCGGGTCCTCCTGCAGGTCGCGAAGAGCGACAGCTTTGGGGCAGATGTGTCCCTTCGACAGCGGGTCAGACTCGTCACCGCGGATGCGCGGCCATTCTCGACGGTCACGAGCACACCGCAGATCGCTTCGCAGAGATTGCAGGATGTTCGCTCGACGGTCATCAGGCCTCCGAAGGTCGTCAGTTCTTTCAGGAACGTAGGTCGGTCGCCTGCCGCGCACCATCCGTCAATCGACCGGACATCGGACTGGCGCGGGGAGGCAAGGACGATCGTGCTACGTCCGGCAAGCCTGGTCAGATGGCGGATCCCCTTGCTGCAGGCCCTGATCTAGCGTCGGTCTCGTCAACGGTCGAACCCAGGCGAACCGGGTCCTGCTGCGCACCATCCGATGAAGAGGAGGGCTATGGTCGACCTCCCGAGCAGTTCACTCGCCGATGTGGATCCTGTCTTCGAGCAGATGGCGTTGGAGACTGGGGCGCGGACGCTCGGGCTGAGCGGCACCTCTGTCCGCGAAGTTCCTGCAGTTGCTCGTCACGACGTCTGCAGACTGAACCTGGGGACGGCGTTCCGCATGCACCTGATGGCGGCGACGAAGGTGCACGGCGTGCCGTACGCCGATGTTCTGGCGTCATCCGCTTCGTCGCTCCGTACTCGGGCTATCCAGCGTCCGCGGACGCGCTCGGCGCGCTGCCGGAGATCGCCAGGAACCTCGGGGTTGGAAACCGAAGTCGCAGCTGACGCGGCGCTCGACTGAGTCGATGCCGGCCGACCGGGACAACCTGATCCGGCGCCGGCCAGCTCGGACGCGTGGATGAACGACTTCCTCGCATCCCGCCTCGGCAGATCCTGGTCGGAGGAGCGGTTGTCGGTCCGTGAACGTGCGTTCGTGGCGATGACCGCTGACGTGTGCTTGCGGACACTCGGGAGCACGTTCCAGCAGCACGTGCGGATGGCCCGGAAGGACGGCATACCGGACGAGGACATCCGTGACGCGGTTCGATTCACCGCCGAGCTCGGCATCGCCGGCGCCGTCAATGGCTTGGAAGAACTCGAGAAGGTCCTCGGATAGGAGTCACCAGATGTACGCCGTTATCTACCGCTACGAGACCAATGACGGGTCGGTCGTGTCGATCATGCAGTCGGTGAGCTCGGACTTCGCCGACCGTATTCCCGCACAGATCGGAAGCCTGCTCTACACCGCGATCGACACCGGCGACGGTACTGCGACGACCATCGTGCTGTACTCCGACAAGGACGCTGCTGAACGCGGCATGACGGTCAGTACCCAGGTACGGGACGCCCCTGAACGCCACCTATGGGATTACCGAGAAGGAACGGATCGAGGGCGAGGTCCTGGTCAGCCGGGCGACCAGCGAGATCACCGAACGCGTCGACCCGTAGCGGTCCCGTCGACGTAAGGGCTGCTGTCGATGAACAGGACGGAAGTTCACGGATGGGTGGCGGGCGGCTTCGAGCAGGTGCGCGAGGCATTCGCCGAGGTAGTGAAGGATCAGGACGGCCACGCGGGTTCGCAGTTGGCCGTGTACCTGCGAGGCACGCGGACGGTGGACTTGTGGGCCGGAGACGACGTGGGCCGTGACACCCTGACTGGCGTCTACTCCTCGACCAAGGGCGCCGCGACACTGCTGATAGCGCTGCTCGTCCAAGAGGGCACCCTCGATCTGGATGATCCCGTCGTTCGGCACTGGCCGGAGTTTGCCGGTGGCGGCAGGGACACGATCACCGTGCGGGACGTGCTCACACATCGCTCCGGGATGATCGGCGTCGAGGGCGGCTTGCCTGCCGACGAGTTGGCCGACGACGCCGTCATCGCGCGTCGCCTGGCCACGCAGCGGCCGTACTGGCGCCCCGGCTCGATGTACGGGTACGGAGGCTTCGTCAGCTTCGCCATCGTGGGCGAGGTGATCCGCCGTGTCACCGGTCGGTCGCTGCAGCAGATCTATGACGAGCGGATCCGCATCCCGTACGGGCTCGACCTCTACTTGGGGTTGCCCGAGGCAGAGGAGGGCCGGTACCGCCCGATCCAGCAGTGGATCGCTACGCCGGAGCAGGAGGCCGCGTTCTGGACGAACGTTCCAGGCCCGCATAGCATCCTCGGCGTCAGCTACGGACTCAACAGCAGGCCTCCGCTTGATCAAGTGGCCTTTGCCAACACCCGTGCGGTCCGCGCGAACGGTCAAGTGTCGGCCGGTGGGGTGGCCAGCGCCGGCGGCCTGGCTGGGCTGTACAGCGCCGCGGTCTGGGGTATGGGCGGTCAATCTCCGTTCCTGGATCCAGGAACGGTCGCCGCCTTCGCCCAGTTGCACTCCGTCGGCGGAGACCTGGTGCGTGGTAGTCAAGGCAACTATGCGCTTGGCTTTCAAGCCAAGGGACTGCGCTATCCGTTCCTGGGTGCGAACGCGTTCGGCCATGACGGGTCGGCCGGCGCGGAGTCTTTCGCGGATCCCGTCAGCGGTATCGCCTTCGGCTACGCGAGGCGCCGCTTCGGATTCGGCTGGTCCTATCCGGAGCACGATCGCCTCGCTGCCGCTGTGCACGTCGCGGCGACCACCGGGTGAGCGCGAATGCCGACGCCAGTACGGCACATGACCCGAAGAGCATGCCTCCGCTCCAGATGCCGTGGATCGCCATCGCGACAGCACCGAGACCGGCGACGGTGGCGACGAAGATCATCGCGAGCCGCACTGCCCAGTCGGGCAGCCGTTTCCCGTGCCCTGGAGGGACGTTGACCATGTGTGAGTCCTCTCCGCTCTCCAGCACCGGGTGAGACAGGCCATCAGCGGTCGACCAGGCGAGACAGGCGAGTGATCATCGCCCGGTTGACGCGGGGAATCACCGAAAGTGGGAGAACCAGGTCGCGCACCGCGCTCCGCAAGGAAGAGCGCTGCGTACCGGCATCGTTGATCCGTTGCGTGATGCCGACGGCGTCCAAGGCGATCGGACGACGGATCCGTTCATAGGCGTCGAGAGTGTCCGCCCCGGTGCGCAGGGTCCGCACCAGTTCGTTGCCGAGGGTGATCCCGTCCTGGATGCCCAGGTTCATGCCCTGGCCGATGATCGGGCTGTTGACATGTGCCGCGTCGCCCGCGAGGAACACCCGACCCAGCCGAAAGCGGGCGGCCACCCGATGGTGCACTCGGGTATGAGAGTCAGTGACCACCTGCCGCACCTCGATGTGCTTACGAGCCGGCGCGCGCTCCCGCAACAGCGCCTCGGCGGTGCCCGCGGTCAACTTCGCCGGGACCTCGTCGACGGAGATGCACACCCGATGCAGCTTTCCCGGCATGTGGCCCATGATCACGCCGCCCGCCCTGGAGAAGAACAGCTGAATCTCGTCGGCCGGCGACCCGTCACGCAACTCCAGGTCACCCAGGAGGAACCGCTGACGGAACGTTTCGCCGGCGAACTCCACCCCGATCATCTTTCGCACATCGCTGCGAGTACCGTCCGCTCCGACGACATACTTGGCGCGGACAGTCCGTTCGTCACCACCCGCGTCCGCCACCGTCACCACGACTTCATGGTTCGACTGCCTGAGAGCGGTGACACGCAGCGGACGATGGACGACGCCACCCAGTTCGCCGAGTCGAGTGAGGAGAATCTCCTCGGTAGCGTGCTGAGGCTGCAGCACGGCGAACGGGAACTCCGTGTCGAGCCGGCGCAGGTGCAGAGTGGCGATGTTTCGATCCCGATCGCCGGAGAAGATGCGGATTCGCTGGGCGTGATTGCTCGCCTCCACCATCCGCTCGGCGACCTTGAGTTGCTGCAGCATCTCGAGCGTCCGCGGGAGCGTGCCCACCGCACGTGAGTAGTTCCCTCCCTCCGCCACGGCGTCGACCACACAACAGTCGACTCCTGCGTCACACAGAACCGCAGCCAGCGCCAGACCAGTCGGTCCCGCGCCGACGATCAGTACATCGGTGGTCTCCGGTAGTTCATTCATGAGTTGTCCCTTCCATCAGGCCGATACGCCCCGATCTCTCGGCCGGTACACCAGCGGTCGAGCATTTGGGCCACCTCAGCGGAGCTGAGGCTGCTCGAGTAGGCAGCCAGATAGCCGTCGGGTCGCACTGCGATCGTCGTGCCGTGGCGGGCGCCGAGCTTGCGCGCATACTCGCCGCGAACGTCGACGAGTACGACGTCGCCGATGAACTCCCGATCCACGACGCCCTCGTCAATGACCAGGTACCGGCGGACCGCATCACCGTAGAGCGCAGCTATGTCAGCAAATAGCTTTGCGATCCGGGCGCGGTCCCGGCCGAGTCGATCAGCCGTGGCATGGACGATGAGGGCGTATCCCGGCTCCCGCAGAAGGTCGTGAAGTCGCACCTCGGAACGCCCCGCTGTCCAGAGATGGACGTCCGGAACTCTGTCGCCAACCTCGATGACCGTTCGGTGCGCCCGCGCGACAAGGCTCGCCGGGAAGTCCCGAGACTGCCGGTACGACAACGCGATGCCGGAGACCGCGCCCGCTAGCCGCTGCTGGACCGCCTTCCTGGGAATCAGCAGGCGCATCGCGAGATCGCGAACCAGTTTGTGGACCGGATTGCTGAGGGTGAACAGCCGGAACATCCGATCTGTCTCGTGCCGCACCCGGCCGTGCACCGAGTGTCGCTCCTCGTCGTAGGTGTCGAGCAACCCGGCCGGCGCCTCTCTGCGCAGCACCATCGCGAGTTTCCAGCTCAGATTGGCCGCGTCCTGCAGCCCCATGTTCATTCCCTGCCCTGCCGCAGGGCTGTGCGCGTGGGTGGCGTCGCCTGCGAGAAACGTCCTGCCCACGCGAATCGTGCGCACCTGCCGGCTGGGAGCGACGTACCGCGTCAACCAGGTCGGATCGCTCAACCTCATGTCCAGGGGCGAGATCGCATCGACGGTCTCCTGGAGTTCGGTCAAGCTCAGCGCGTCGTCACGCGTTCGGTCCTGCCGGGCGAAGTCGACGGCGAAGATCCGGACAGAGTCGCCCAGGAAAGGCAGGATGGAGACGAAGCCACGGGCGGACGTGAAGTTCGTGATCCGTGAGCGCACGAATTCGGTGTCGACCCGGACATCGCCGATCAGCACCGTGCTGTCCAACTGCACGCCCTCGAACGGCAGCTGGACGAGTTCACGCACGGTGCTGTGTGCGCCATCGCATCCGAGCAGATAGCGGGCGCTGACCTGCGTGTCACCGGTCGCGGTACGGACGGTCGCAGTGACTTTGTCGTCATCCTGTACCAGGCCGATCACCTCGGTCCCCGTCTCGATCCGGACACCGAGCGACTCGAGACGTCGCGTCAGGATCGCCTCGGTCTCCCTCTGCGGCAGCACCAGCATGTAAGGAAACCTTGTGTCCAGGCCCCTGAGATTGATCGGTGTGGGCTTCCCTGAACGACGCAGACCGACATCAATGCCTGGCGCGGGGTACCCCCGATCCCCGAATTCACCTGCGAGCCCGGCCAGGTCCATGATCTCCAGCGTGCGTGCATGGATGACGAGGGCCTTCGACAACGAGGACCGGCTGTCGTTCCGCTCCAGCAGGCGGACGTCAACACCACGACGGGCGAGTTCTCCGGCAGCCATCAGTCCGACCGGGCCGGCGCCGACCACGAGAACTTCTGTTGAGGTCATCGTCGAAGTCCTCAGGCCCGCCTGCTGGTCGCGGGTCCGTACTTGTCTGTGAGGTATTGCTTCCAGGTGATGTGTCCGGTCCGCTCATGCACGATGGCGTGCGCGCCGTCAACGGCTGCGTCCAGGCCGGTTCCGTCGGTGAGATCCGCGAGTACCGGTTCGACACCGGGCCGGCGACGGACGCGGCGACTCATCGCGGCGACGGTGTGCCCGTTGGTCAGCAGATCCGACACGACGGCCCGGCCGAGCATCCCGGTCGCACCGGTTACCAGAACTCGCATCAGCGCGTATCCTTTCCCGACTCCTGCGGTACGTGATCGACGCTAGCCGCGATCACGGCGCGACGGATCCGTCATTCGACTGGACGATCAGGCGACGATGAGCCATGGATTCTCCAGCAGGGCGGTGAGGTCTGCGAGGAATCGGGCGCCGATGGCTCCGTCCAGTAGCCGGTGGTCGGCCGAGAGGGTGTACCGCAG
>NZ_JBFAXS010000017.1:0-80361 GCF_040680955.1 Kribbella sp. NPDC051936
CGAGTTCTGGTAACCGGTGCGACCGGGATGCTCGGCCGGGCCGTCGTGTCGGATCTGCTGACCAACGGGCACACCGTCGCCGCGATGAGTCGCCGTGTCCGTCGATGGCCGGAGGTCGAACCGGTACTCGCGGATCTCACCGAGGGAACCGGCCTGGATGCAGCCGTTGACGGCGTGCACGCCATCGTGCATCTGGCGTCGGCCCCGTATCAACGCGGATATACCGACGAGGTCGAGCTCAGCGGCACTCAGAGGCTCCTGACCGCCGCGGCGGCCGGCGGCGTGAAGCATGTCGTGTACACCTCGATCGTCGGCGCCAATCTCGTCCCGTGGGGATACTTCGGCACCAAGGTGCGAGCCGAGACCATCATCCGGCACTCGCCCGTGCCGTGGTCGATCATCCGCTCCACGCAGTTCCACGACTTCGTCGACCAGGCCATCGCCAAAATGTCCCGGCTGCCCCTGATGATCAGTGATCGCGGGGTGCTCGGCCAGCCGATCGATGTCCGAGACGTGGCCAAACGCATCACCCATCGCCTGCTCGACGGGCCTAGCGCCGAAGTCGAGGAGTGCGGCGGTCCCGAGATTCTGGGATTCGATCAGGTGATCCGGCAGTGGCAGGCGGTCCGCGGCACAGCCCAGCCGATCCTGCACGTCAGGATCCCAGGCAAACTGGGCAAGGGCTTCCGCAACGGCAGCGTCACAACCAACGAGCGGACCGGACACATCACCTGGAAGCAGTACCTCACGGAGAAGTACGGGCCTTCGACAAACAGGCAGACGGTCACGTAACGGCTGGAGACGACGAGCAGGCCGGCCAGGGCGCCGCAGGAGACCTCGCCGGCCGTGGCGTAGATGTCCGCCTTCACACGATGCCTCGAGTCGCTCGGTGTCCGGGTCGAGATGGGGGGCCAGGTAATCGGCGTGGTGCAGGATGTTGGCAAAGCCACGGCGACCGTCCGTGCGGCGGCTGGTGAGACCTAGACCAACGCCCACTATGTGCTCGGATGCGATGGCCCACACAGCACCGTGTGTGGGCCCGTCGGTCTGCCGTCCGAGAGCGCCCGCCCATGCACGCCTATGGTGCCGGCGAATCCGCGAGACCTTCGCCCGGCGGACGGCTCCGTTGGTGTCCACGCTCGACCAGTTGGTCGACTTGGTTGCACCAGTCTTCCAGCACTGTCTCACCGGGTGATTGCGTAGCATGTATCGGCCGTGCATCCTCCGGAGGGGTCTCAGCTACGGCGTTCGCCACGGCCTCGTACGTGAGGCGTCAGTACGGGCGGTCAGGACGAGACGGGCCTGACCACCCCTTTACCTGGTTGGGAACATCGTTATGGGTCGATGCGCTCGGTGATCTCCTCGGTTGCCCGGCTCACCAGGACCTCGCCCTGGATCCGTTCCTTCTCTGTGATGCCGTAGGTGGCGTTCAGTAAGTCCCGTACCTGGGTACTGACCTTCATCCCGCGTTCAGCTGCTTCCTTGTCGGAATACAGCACGATGGTCGTCGCAGTACCGTCGCCCGTGTCGATGGCGGTGTAGAGCAGGCTTCCGATCTGTGCGGGAATACGGTTGGCGAAGTCGGAGCTCACCGATTGCATGATCGACGCGACAGACTTTTCATTGGTCTCGTAGCGGTAGATGACAGCGTACATTCGCGACTCCTATCCGAGGATCTTTTCGAGTTCTTCCAGGGCGTTGACCGTTCTGACGATGCCGAGCTCGGCGGTGAACCGGATGGCGTCACGGATGTCGTCGTCCGGCACGCCGTCGTTCTGTGCGATCCGCACATGACGCTCGAACGTGCTCCCCAAGGTCTGGAAGCACACGTCAGTGGTCATCGCGACGAATGCCCGTTCGCGGATCGACAGCCGCTCCTCCGACCAGGATCTGCCGACGCGAGACATGACGAACCCTGTCAGCCACGCATCGGCGCTGGCCGGCGCCGAGTCGGGTTGTCCCGGCCGGCCGGCATCGACGGAGTCGAGCGCTGCGTCAGCTGGGACGTCGGTGTCCAGTCCCAGGTTCCTGACGATCTCGGGCAGCCTGCCGAGTGCGTCGGCGGCAGCTGGATAGCCCGAGTACGGTGCGACGAAGCGGATGACCGCCAGGACATCGGCGTACGGCACGCCATGCATCGTCGTCGCCGCCATCACGTGCATGCGGAACGCCATGCCTAGGTTGAGACGGCACACATCGTGGGCGAACAGTTGCAGGAACTTCTCACGGACGGAGGTGCCACTCAGCCCGAAGGTGCGCGACCCGGTCTCCAGGGCCATCTGCTCGAAGACCGGATCCACATCAGCGAGTGGACTGCTCGGGAGGTCGACCATAGTTCTCCTCTTCGTGGAAATAGTGCGCAGAACAAGGCGATTCGCCCGGGTTCTCGGTGCTGCTGAGACGGACAATAGATTGGGGCCTATGGCAAGGGGATCTGTCATCTGACCAGTACTGCTGGACGGAGAACGATCGACGGTTCTACGTTGAGTCGTGCCCAAGGTCAGTGCTGACTACAAAGCCGAGCAGCGTCTCCATCTGATCCGGGCCGCCGGCCGCCGCATAACTGACGTCGGCTTCCAGAAGCTGGTGATGCTGGATGTCGTCGAGGAGTCCGGGATGTCTTCCGGCGGCATCTACGGCTATTTTGCGAGCAAGGAGGAGCTCGTGGCCGCAGTCACCAAGGACGTCATGAGACAGCTAGAGGTCCTGCTGCGGCGAACTCTCACGAGTTCACCGAAGCCGACTGTGGACGCCCTGTTCGGCGCATTGCTGAATGAGGTGGAGGTTCTCGAGCAAGGCGGTACACGCGTATCCCAGCTGGCCGTGCACGTCTGGGCCGAGGCCACACATGACGAGGGAGTCCGCTCGTTGGTGATGGACAGCCTCCACACTGCCCGGAAGCTCTTAGCAGATGCAGTTCGCAAGGCGCGAAAGGATCGGATCGTAGACCGCACAGCCACGCCCGATGGCGTCGCCGACACCCTGCTCGGCTTGCTCATGGGGTACATGATGCAGCGGTGCGTGCTGGATGACGTATCGCCCAGCGGCCACCTTGCCGGCCTGCAGGCGTTGACCGGCACGGCGAAGGAGCGAGTCAGGCTCGGGCCTGCCTAGATACTGACGATCGCGGCGAGCACACAATGCCGCGCGGCTGCCGGCGGGAGCATCTCCAGAAGCTCGGCGAGCAACTCTCCGCGCAACGCGAAGGGAGAGACTGCGCGGCCGAGGTCGGTCAGCACCAGGGCCAGCTGATCGCGCGTCAGGAGTTCTCCCAAGGCGCTGACATTCCAGATGGAAAGTGGGGCCGGCGCACGAATCTGCAAGAGCGCCCCCTTGCCGGCGATCAGACCGACCGTCGAGATGCCGATGGCGGTCGGCAGGGCTTCGAGCACTCCCCCGACCTCGCGCTCCGGCACGACCACTGTTGCCCGATCCACGATCCCTTCGATGTTGTAGCCCATCGGCACGTCGATCCTTCGCGGAAACAGCCAGGCCCGGACGCCTTCCTGGCCGACGACCACCACGTCCATCGGCAGTCCGGTCCGCTGTGGCATCCATCCGTCGAGACGGTACGTCAAACCCGACTCCGGCAGTTCGGCTTCCACCGCGGCGCGTGCAGCACGTCGCCATCGCCATCCCTCGAGTCCGGATGGTTGAATCCTCCTCTGCATAGGTATCATCATACCTATTTGTGAAGCTATTAGAAGTCCACGTCCGACCAACGTCCCCGGCCACCGGCCGCCGGTCTGATGCCGGTCGATTGACGGATAGTTCGCGGCCGACGACCGACGTACTTTCTGATTGAACTGACGACCTTCGGAGGCCTGATGACCGTCAAGCGAACATCCTGCAATCTGTGCGAAGCGATCTGCGGTGTGCTCGTGACCGTCGAGAACGGCCGCGCCACCGATATCCGCGGTGACGAGTCTGACCTGCTGTCGAAGGGACACATCTGCCCCAAAGCTGTCGCTCTTCGCGACCTGCAGGAGGACCCGGATCGCCTGCAGCATCCGGTACGCCGGACCGCCGACGGCTGGGCCGAGATGAGCTGGCCCGATGCGATCGAGTTGGTCGCGACCACGTTGGCCGATGTTCAGCGCCAACACGGGAAAGATGCCATCGGCATCTACCAGGGCAATCCGAACGTGCACAGCCTCGGCGCACTGACGCACATGCCGGCATTCGTCGACCTGCTGTCGACTCGCAACAAATTCAGCGCCACCTCACTCGACCAGTTGCCCCACATGCTGGCGGCGCGCCTGCTGTACGGACACCAATACATGATCCCTGTGCCGGACATCGACCGGACGTCGTACCTGCTGATGCTCGGCGCCAACCCGCTCGCGTCCAACGGCAGCATCATGACAGCGCCCGGCATCGGCCGCCGGCTGCGCGCGATTCAGGCCAGGGGCGGCCGGGTCGTCGTGGTCGACCCCCGCCGGACCGAGACGGCAACTGTCGCTGATGAGCACCACTTCATCCGGGCCGGGACGGATGCCGCCTTCCTCCTCGCCCTGATTCATCAGGTGCTCGCCGGCGGCCAGACCAGGACCGCCGCGTATGTCGATGGCGTAGATGCGGTCCGCAACGCCGTGGCGGAATGGCATCCGGAACGAGCCGCAGCAGTGACCGGGATCGACGCCGAGGTCATCCGTCAGGTGGCGCGAGACTTCGCTGCCGCCGAGCGCGCCGCGTGCTACGGGCGGATCGGTGTCTCGACGCAGCGTTTCGGCGCGGTGTGCCAGTGGGCCATCCAGGTACTCAACATCCTGACCGGGAATCTGGACCGGCCTGGTGGAACCATGATTCCCAGACCCGCCGTCGACACACTGCGGGGCGCCGGGCCAGGTCACCTGGGCACCTACCACAGTCGTGTGCGAGGACTCCCGGAGTTCGGCGGTGAGCTGCCCTCGGCAACGATCGCCGACGAGATCCTGGCACCGGGCAACGGCCAGATCCGTGCGATGGTGACGATTGCCGGAAACCCGGTCCTGTCTACACCCAATGGGAAGCGTCTCGACGATGCCCTCCGCACTCTCGATTTCATGGTCGCGATCGACCCGTACATCAACGAGACGACGCGCCACGCCGATGTCATCCTGCCGCCTACGCCGCTGTTCGAACGGGAGCATTACGACCTTCTGTTCCACCAGTTCGCGGTCCGGAACACGGCCAGGTGGAACGATGCAGTGCTACCGAAGCCTGACGACGCGCGCCACGACTGGGAGATCTTCCGCGACCTCGGTCGGGTCTATGCCCGGAAAGCGAAGCTGCGGAAGACCGTGCGGATCATGATGGTTCTCGGTGCCCTGCGGCTGACGCCTCGGCGAATCGTCGACATCGGCCTGCGGATCGGCCCTTACCGTCTCAGTGTCCGCAGGCTGGGCAAGCAGCCAGGCGGCATCGATCTCGGTGCCCTCGCACCGTCGCTGCCCAGACGTCTGCGTACCCACTCCAAGCGGATCGATCTGGCGCCCAGACTGTTCCTCGACGAACTCCCGCTGGTCCGATCGCACCTCTTCGAGCATCGTCGCGATCAAGGTCTGGTGCTGGTCGGCCGGCGCCATCTCCGCAGCAACAACTCCTGGATGCACAACTCGGCGCGGCTGGTGAAAGGCCGGGCACGGCATCAGCTGCTCATGAACCCCCGCGACCTTGAGGAGCGCGGCCTCAACGACGGCCACCGGGTCCGGGTCTCCTCGGCCGTCGGCGCAGTCGACGTCGAGGTGGTCGCCACCGATGACATCATGCCGGGCGTCGTCAGCCTTCCTCACGGCTTCGGTCATGCCCGCCCGGGCGTTCGCCTCACGGTGGCGACGAAGGTGCCTGGCGAGAGTGCCAACGACCTCACCGATCCGGGTCTCTTCGATGAACTGGCCGGCACGGCCGTCCTCAACGGAGTTCCCGTAACCGTGACGGCCGCCACCCAGGTGGAAGGCGGTACGCCGTGATGCCCGGGCAAGCATCGCAGGCAGTACTTCCACGCAACGGTTCATCTCGCCGGCGGAGGTGGCGCCGCCCCAGGCGGTGCTGCCGCTCTCACCTTGGACATCCTGGTTTGGTCTTGATCAAACCTCCCCCGGCGGACGGTTCAGCACGATGGCGGCCAATGCGGGCGGCTCGCCAAGCCCCGGGGCCCGCCGCAGGACGTCGCCTCGACCATCACGAAGGTGCTCGACGCCAAGCGTCCACGAACTCGTTACCTGACCGGTCGGCACCGGCGCTGCTCGCTTCGATCGCGCTGCTGCTGGCGCCGATCCAAGACAGCATCCTGGCTAAGCTGCCTGGCATCACGAACAATCCGTCCGCTGAGTCGACGCAGGATCGATGGCGAAGGTGAACCGCAATGTCACTTGATCCACAGGTGGAGACAATGCGTGCCGCGCGTGCGGCCGCCAACGCACCGCAGTTGTACACCCAGACGGTGGCCGAAGCACGCATCGCCGATCTGGAGTCGGTCCGGGCCGCTGCCGGGAACCCAGAACCGGTCCACGAGGTGATCGACCGCACTGTGCCCGGTCCAGGGGGTGAACTGCCCGTGCGGATCTATCGGCCGGCCGGTGACGCGCCCTTCCCCACCCTCATCTACTTCTTCGGAGGTGGCTGGACGCTAGGCAGCATCGACACCGCGGACGGCATCGCCCGACGGCTCGCCAACGCGGCTCCGTGCCAGGTGATCACGGTCGGCTATCGGCTCGCTCCTGAGCACAAGTTCCCCGTCGCCGTGCACGACTGCCATGCCGCGGCTCGGTGGATCGGCGAGCACTCCAAAGAGGTCATGGCCGACCCGAAACGGATCGCGGTCGGAGGCGACAGTGCGGGGGCCAACCTGGCGGCGGCTGTCACCCACCTCGCACGGGAGGAGGGTCCTTCGCTGGCAGCTCAGTTGCTGGTGTACCCGAACACGATGTACGGCTCAGACACACCTTCGATGCGACGCGGCAACGACCCGCACCTGTTCAACAAGACCTCTGTCGACTGGTACTGGCAGCATTACCTGGCCGATCCGGCCGACGGCCTGCATCCCCTTGCTTCGCCTCTCCTTGCCAGTGATTTCGCCGGATTGCCGCCCGCTCTGGTGATCACCGCCGAGTTCGACCCGTTGAGGGACGAAGGTGAGATGTATGCGGACAAGTTGTCCGACGCCTCGGTGCCGACGAAGCAAATTCGGTACGACGGTATGGTGCACGGGTTCTTTGCGATGCATGGGATTCTCCAGGGGGGAGCCCAGGCGATCGTCGATGCCGCGAACTTCCTCAACCAGGCGTTCAGTCACACCGATTGACGCCTCTGCAGGCCGGCACTGTCAGCACCATCAAGCTCATACCGCCGCCGAAGTGCCATGAGCGGCCGATCAGCGCCGGCCGGCGCCTGAGATGAACTCGCCGGAGCGGGCGTCGACAGGGGCACCGTCCTCACTGACAACCTCACCGCGCAGCAACGTCCGCACGACTCGCCCCTGGACCGTCCTTCCCTCGAACGGCGTCCAGCCGGCCTTCGACAGCACATCCTCGTTGCGAACCGTGCGAGTCGGCGACGGGTCGAAGAAGACGATGTCCGCGTCGAATCCGGGTGCGATGCCGCCCTTCCTGGGCCAGAGGCCGTAGAGCCTCGCGGGTACCTCGGCGTACAACCTGGCAACGTCTTCGTAGGCGAGCCGGCCCCTCACCGCGGCGTCGAGCAGCAGTGGCATCGTCGTATCCAGCCCCGGCAGACCGAAGTGCACATCCCAGATGTCACCGCTCGTCTTCTGGTCGGCCGTCGACGGTGCGTGGTCGGAGGATACATGCGTGATCCGCCCGTCCCGCAATTGCTGCCATTGCTCCGCCTCGTCCGCGGCTGTCCGGTTGCGCGCCGGTGGCGTGAACTTGCGGAACGGGCCGTGCTCGTGGATTTCGTTCTCGCGCAGCAACAGGTACTGCGGGCACGTCTCCGCGAACAGGCCGGCGCCCCGCGCCCGCTCGGCGCTGAGGTACTCCGCGACCTCGGCGTGACTAACATGAGCGATGCAGGCCTTGGCACCGGTACGACGTACGAGGAGAGCGGTCACCGCCGCCGCCACAACCTCGGCGTCGCGATCGCGCCACTCCAGGACCAGGCCCGGATCGTGGCGATCGGCCGCACGCAACAGCGACTCGGCTGAGGCGGTGAGCGATTCGTCCTCGCAGTGAATCAGGCTGACGGCTCCTATGTCCGCGGTCGTACGAAGGTGACGTCGCAGGGCCGCTACGTCATGTCCGGGGACTCCGTGGGTGGTGCAGGTAAAGACCTTGAAGAAGGCGATTCCCGCCTGCCAAAGCCGGACCTTCGCGGACTCGTCACCCGGCCAGGCGTGCGCCGCAAGCGCGAAATCGACGTTGGATCTTCCGCCCAGGTGGTCGAGCTTCGCTTCCAGATCGTTGACAGTCCGGACCGGATGCCCGTGTGAATGCTCGATGACCGTCGTAGTGCCTGCGCACGCGGCAGCCCTCGTTCCGCTCGGGAAGTCCTCCCGATCGGTGCTGCCGGGATCCATCAGGTGCACGTGGCTGTCGACGCCTCCAGGCAGGAGCACCAGGCCGCCGGCGTCGACGAACCGGCGGGCCTCGAGCACGCCTGGTGGTCCGATCCGGTCAATCCGCCCGCCCGAGATAGCAACATCGAGACGCTGTTGCCCGCGTGACGTGACGACGCTGCCGCCGCTGATGACGAGGTCCGCTGCCATCTCGCGTCAGATCCTGAAGCGGTCGACTGCGGACTGGGACAGGCTGATCCCAAATCCGGGTTGGTCAGGCAGTGCGATGCAGCCGTCCACGAGTTCTACCGGTTTGTCCATGAGCGGCTGCCACCACGGCTGGTACTCCTGCCAGACAACGTTTGGGCAAGCCGCAGCCAGCGATGCGGAGTGCTCCATGAAAAGGTGCGGTGTAACCGGCAGCCCGTAGGCCTCGGCCACATGGGCGACCTTGAGCCACTCGGTGACACCGCCCATCCGCATCAGATCGGGCATCAGATAGTCGGTCGACCGGCGCTGTACCAGGGTCAGCAGCTCGTCCTTGAAGTACTGCGATTCGCCGGTGCATAAAGGCATTGGGAGCCTGGCCGTTGCGGCGGTGTAGTCGTCGACCAGATCGTGGCGCATCGGCTCCTCCAGCCACAGCAGGTCGAACGGTGCGAGCCGGTCCGCCATCCGGATGGTCTGCTTGAGGGTCCATGCCTGGTTGGCGTCGACCATGAGCTTGATGTCCGGACCGATCGCTGCCCGCACCGCGGCCACACGAGCTACATCCTCGTCCTCGTCGGGTAGGCCGGCGCGCATCTTCACAGCCTTGAAACCGGCGGCTGCCAGCTCTGCGGCTTCGGTAGCCAACTCGTCGCGAGACCGGTCCAGCCACAGCCCTTGACTCGCATACGCCTCGACTTGATCGCGATGCGCGCCCAGGAGTCGATGGATCGGTCGGCCGGCGGCCTGGCCGACGATGTCCCAGCACGCGGTGTCCAGGGCGGACATCGCCAGGGCAGCGACGCCGCGGCGACCGACGAATCCGACCGCATTGCTCATTCGCTGCCAGTTCCGCCCGGTCAGTTCGGCGTCCTCCCCCACGATCAGCTCAGCAAGGTCCTGGACCATGCGGATGACAGACGCGACCCTTCCTCGGCCGAAGGCGAAGCTCCAGCCGACGCCCTCGTGTCCCCCGTCCGTCCGGACCCGGACCAAGGCCGTATCGATCGCAGGGATCGGGAAAGCAGCCGTCACCAGGGGTCGCTCCAGCGGGATGGACAGGAAATCCGTGGCGACCTCAGCGATCCGGGTAGCGGCAACCATGCGACAGCACCTC
Organism: Kribbella sp. NPDC051936; assembly: GCF_040680955.1. NCBI lineage: Bacteria > Bacillati > Actinomycetota > Actinomycetes > Propionibacteriales > Kribbellaceae > Kribbella > Kribbella sp. NPDC051936. Next base: position 9,819 of record NZ_JBFAXS010000017.1, read on the forward strand.
TCGAGAGTAGTAACATCAATACGTATGGCGATACCTAAATATTGCACAGCCTCACAGGCGCTGTCATCTGCGGCAAGCAGGGCGACGTGGATAGGCTGACCGAAACGTATGCAGGTACTGAAAGGATCGTTCGATGTCGCTGCGGCACGCACTGCTGGCGCTTCTGACTGCGGAGCCGATGACCGGCTACGAGCTGGTCAAGTACTTCGACGGCAGCGTCGCGTACGTCTGGAACGCGCCGCACAGCCAGATCTACCCCGAGCTGCGCCGGATGGAGAGCGAGGGCCTGCTCGAGGTGGCAGAGGTCCCGCGCGGCCAGCGCGCGACAAAGCGGGTCTACGCGGTGAAGGAGGAAGGACTCGAGGAGCTACGCCGCTGGTCCAACGAACTGGCGGTGCATCCACCGGAACGTGACCAGTACCGGCTCCGCGCCGCCCACTTCGAGTTCGCCACGTACGAGGCTGCGCGGCGACAGCTGCAGGAGCATCTCAACTTCTACACCAGAGCACTGCACGACTGGGAGCAGATGGTCAGCGACGTCGAGACGCGCCAGGTCCCGCTACTGATCAAGCGGCTCGCCGATCGTCCGAGCAGCGAGCACGAGGCGATCGTGGCCTTCCGGAGATTCGCGTTCCGGGGCGAGGTCGCCAAGGCGAAGTGCGAGATCGCGTGGGCGGAAGAAGGCTTGGCGCTGCTCGATGACATGGAGCGTCGTGGAGTTGCACTCTGGGGCACGGCAGCACCGGCGCTCACCGGCAAGAGCCGTCGCAGGAAGCCGGCGCCAAGCTGATCTCAACCGCCTGCCCTTGGGGCGGGGTCATCGCGCTGCATCCGTGCCTCGACCGCGGAGGAAGGCGCGGATGCGGTCGGGCGTGAGCGGCGTCGCCGGCAGCTCGGCCGTTCCGATGCCGAGGGCATCGGCTACGGCGTTCGCTACAGCAGCGGGCGTTCCGACCATCCCGGACTCACCACCGCCCTTGATGCCGAGCGGGTTGGCCGAGGTCGGCTTCTCCATCACCACGGTCTCGATCCTGGGCAGCTCTCCCGATGTCGGCAACAGGTAGTCCGCGAACGACGTCGACAGCGGCTGACCCTGCTCGTCGTACATCAGCTCTTCCAGCAGCACGCTGCCGATGCCCTGAGCGGCGGCGCCGGCGAGCTGGCCGTGGAGAAGGGCAGGATTGATCGCCCGGCCGACATCGTGGAGCACCAGATGGCGCAGAACCTTGACCCGGCCGGTGGAAGTCTCGACGGCCACCAGGCAGAGCGCTCCCCCGAACGAGAAGCTCGGAAGTGGCTTGTCGAATCGGCCTCGCGCCGGTCCCAGCTTGTGCAGCGCAAGCGTCCTGCCATCCGGGCCGACGACCGAACCGTCGATGATGCGCACGTCGTCGATCGAGGCGCCCAGCTCCAGACTCGCCTGGCCGAGCAACTGCTCGGCCGCCAGGACGATGGCATTGCCGGCGAGCACGGTCGAACGGCTCGCGAACGAGCCGAAGCCCTGCGGCACGCCGTCGGTGTCTCTCAGGTCGATCGTGATCGCTTCCATCGGCATCCCGAGCGCGTCCGCCGCGATCTGCGACAACACAGTCTCCACGCCCTGCCCGAGCGATCCGACACCGACATGGACGACAATCCCGTCGGAGGTCGTTGTGATCACGGCCTCCTCGAACGGCCCGATGCCGCCGACTTCCACAAACGTCGCCATGCCGATCCCGACGGCCTCGCCCCGTGCCCGGCGTGCGGCGCGCTCCGCCTTGAGCTCCGCATAGTCGGCCCGATCCAGGAGCATCTCCAAGCCTGCCCGAAAGTCTCCGCTCTCGTACCTGATCGGCGCCACCGCCGTCGAGTCGGGCGTTAGCGAGAACTCGAAAGGCATCGCCGCAGCGGGGATGAGATTGCGTCGCCGTAATTCCGCCGGATCGAGATCCAGTTCCGCGGCAACACGATCGAGGAGGCGTTCGCGAACGTAGGTCGCCTCGGTCATTCCCGGACCGCGGAAGGTTCCGACCGGCGTCTTGTTGGTGAGAACGCCCGTTGAGGTCACTGCGAAGGCTTCCCAGCGATACGGTCCGGCGATGTGCAGAGCCGGCAGGAGCTCGGGCAGGATGCCCTGGGACCGGACATAGCCCCCGTGGTCGCACCACGCCCGGTCCCGGAAGGCGAGCAGCCGCCCGTCCTTGGTCGCCGCGATTTCCAGTTCGTGAATCTGCTCCCTGGCGTGATTCGTGGCGACGAAATGCTCGGATCGGTCCTCGATCCATTTCACCGGCCGTCCGAGCCGGAGCGCGAGGAAGGCCACCAGGAAGTCCTCGGGGTACGGCTCACCCCGGACCCCGAACCCACCGCCGACCGCGACCTCGACCATGCGCAGCCGCGCCTCATCGATGCCGAGCATCCCAGCCAACGCCTGCCGGGTGAAGTGCTTGACCTTGGCTGCACCCCATATGGTCAGAACGCCTGTCGCGGGGTCGGGCTCGCCGATCAGTCCGCGCGTCTCCAGCGGCACCGCGGTCGACCGGTGCACCGCGATCGTCTCGCGCACCACGACATCGGCCTGGGCGAACAACGCATCTGCTTCACCGTGGACGAGATGGATCGTGCTGACGGTGTTCCGGCCGTACGCGGTGTCGATGATCGGTGCGTCGGGAGCCAGCGCGCTCTGGATCGTGACGACAGGGTCCAGATCCTCGATATCGACCTCCACCAGCTCCGCGGCGTCTTCAGCCAGGTACGCGTCCTCGGCCACCACCACAGCGATCGGTTCCCCGACGTAGCGCACCACTCCGCGGGCCAACGGCGGCTGCAGCACCTGGTTCGCCTCCGGCGACTCGAACAGCGGAAGCCGGATCGGGATCCGCACGTCGGGCAGATCCTCGGCGGTGATCACCGCAAGTACGCCGGGGACGGCCAGCGCCTCACCGACGTCGATGCTGATGATCGTGCCGTGCGCGACGTTGCTCCGGACGACTCGGGCGGACACCTCGTTCCCGAACGCGAGATCAGCCACGTACTGCGCTGCTCCGGTCAGCAAGAGATCGTTGCCCCGTCGCCCGATCGAACGACCGATCAGTCGCTCGTGTCCCGCCTCCCTCATGACTTCTCCCTCAACCGTCGCAGCGCGCGATCGACGAGCACCTCAATCAGTTCACGACGGAACTCACCACTGGCGCGCGCGTCGCCGGCAGGGTCGCACCCCTCCATCGCCAGGCGCGCCGCAGCGGCGATGTCCGCCGTGGACAGGTCCGACCCCTCGAGCGCCGACTCCGCCGCGCGGACGCGAACTGGAACCGGGCCGACGGCCCCAATGGCGATCCGCAGATCGCGGACGACGCCGTCCCTGAACGTCCCCGCCACGGCAGTCATGGCGAAGGCGAAATCGCCGTGCCGTGTGCTGAACTCGTCGAAGACCGAACGGCGTGCGGTGTCCGCTGGACGGAACCTGACACCGACAACCATCTCGTTGGGCTCGAGAACCGTCATGAACGGTCCGTACAGGAAGTCCTCGACTGGGACCTCTCGATCACCGTCGACCGATCGGACCAACAAGTCGGCACCCAGGGCCATGGCCACTACCGGCAGCTCCGCCGCAGGATCGGCATGGGCGAGGCTGCCTCCGATGGTCCCTCGGACCCTGATCGGATAGTGCCCGATCAGGGCGGCCGCTTCGGTCAGGGCCTGCCATCGCGACGGCAGGCCGACATGGCTCTCTAGCTTCGCATGGGTAACCAACGCGCCAACGGTCAACCCGTCGTCGTCTTCTCGAAGTCCGTCGAGGCCCTCGAGGCGGCCAATGTCGACCAGGTGGGTGGGTCGTGCCAACCGGTAGGCCAGCAGCGGGACCAGGCTCTGGCCGCCGGCGAGCAGCTTCGCATCCTCGCCGGCGTCGTCGAGCATCTCGAGCGCCTCATCGAGTTCCCTCGCACGGGCATAGGCGAACGGCGGCGTCTTCATCTCGCCGCCGGCCCGTCGGATCCGCACCACTCGGCACCGACCTGTTCGGCCGGTTCAGGCGTGTTGCTGGGTCGCGTGTTGCACAGCAATTCCTGCTGAGCCGCCAGCACCGCACGCAGGATCGGTTCTCCGCCGGTACATCTACAGACGTTCGCCGTGAGACGTTCGGCGATCTTCTCCCGGTCAGCGGCGGGGTCTCGGCGCAGGATGCCTGTGGCGAGCATCAGGAAACCCGGGGTGCAGAAGCCGCATTGCAGCGCGCCACCGGCATCGAACAACCGTTGCAACGGACTGAGGTCATGATCGGTCACAAGACCTTCGACGGTCTCGACGGACCGGCCGTCGGCCTGGACAGCCAGCATGAGGCAGGATCGGACCGGCGAGCCGTCCAGCAACACCGTGCAGGATCCGCAGACGCCGTGCTCGCAACCGAGATGTGTGCCTGTCAGGCCTTCACCCCGGAGCGAGTCCGCGAGCGTACGACGCCCCGACGTCTCCAAGGAGACCGTCGCTCCATTCAGTTCGACCGAGACCACGACCGATTCATCCGGCTCGAGCCAGCGGTCGAGCGTGCTCCGCGATTCACTTCCCATGGTGCATCCTTCTCTCGTTGTCAGGCCTGCGGCCGTCGCTGTGGCGCTGCGATCCCGTCAGCCTGAGAGTTGCTCGAACGCGTCCCCGATCGCATCTAGCGACAGCCCGGCCCCGAGCGCGACAGCCAGCAGCACCCGCGCCTTCAGCGGATCCAGCGCGCCGGCCGTGATCAAGCCCCGACTCAGTAGATCGCGCTCCGATCCCGCGAACCCGTAGGTACGTCGACCGCCCTCGCCGGCGCCGGTTCGTGACGCCAGTACGACGGGGATTCGCTCCGCCAGCCAGGTCAACGCGTCCAGCATCGTCACCGGGACATGCCCGACTCCGAATCCGGCGATGACCGCACCGGCGTACCCCAGATCCGGCAGCGCACGGACTGTGCGCCCGTCGTCGCCCATCAGCGCCGTCACCAGTGCCACAGGTGGCACCTCAGCATCGGGTGTCAACTCGACGCTCCAGCACCCGCGGACCTTCACCGGCAGCCGAACCCTGCCCTCGATCACCCACCCGACGGGACCGCAGGTCGGCGATTCGAAGGCCGACGGGCGCGTTGTGTGCCGCTTGCTGACGAATCGCGCGGCGTGGACCTCCCCGTTCATGACCACCAGGACCCCCGCGCCCCGCGAGCGTTTCGAGGTGGCCACATCGATCGCGTCCATCAGATTCGCCGGGCCGTCCGCCCCCAAGAGCCCTGGATGCCGCATCGCGCCCGTGACGACGACCGGCTGCTCCGTAGCCCCCAACAGGTCGAGTGCGAAAGCCGTCTCCTCGATCGTGTCCGTACCTTGAGTGACAACGACGCCGTCGACTCCCGACGCGAACAGCTCGTCGATCCGCCCACGCAGTTCTCGGAGATCGCTCCACCCCAACTGTGCGCCCGGCAGCTTGCGGAATGTGCTCGCCCGAAGCCGCAGACGATCGCCGACATCCGGCAGCATCCCAGTCAGCTGGGCGCCTTCCAACTCCGGTCGGGCGCCGGCGTCTCCCCGCGCTGTCATCGCAATCGTGCCCCCGAGGGCGATGACCTCGACGCTCGACACGTGACCGGCTTGCCTACCCATACCCACCTCCTTGATCGCCCCGCGGCCGTCGGTCCAGACGCGCGATGCCTACCTTGACGACGCGTTCCACCTTAGAGTATCCAGATAGGTATCACTATACCTAAATTGCTACGGCGCGATCATCCTTGCTCTCGCGAGACGCGCCGAGAGGAGCTCCCATGATCTGTTGGCCTGTTCCCGCGATTCCGGAGATGGGTGAGCGCCAGCCCGGCTTCCTCGCCCCCAACCTGAGCCCGGTCGGCCTACGCCTCGTCCCGCAGGAACTGGCGAAAGGCGTCTACGCGCTGATGGCCAATCAGCTCCCTAAGGACAACAACGGACTGATCGTCGGCGAGAAGGCCGCGCTCGTGGTGGATGCCGGGATCACGCCAGGGGTCGGCCGGCACCTGCAGGAAGTCGTCCGTCAGATCACCGACGTGCCGGTGCGATATCTCGCCAACACGACGTTCCACGGCGACCACACGTTCGGCAACATCGCGTTCCCCGACGACGTCGCGATCGTCTCTTCACGACTCAACAAGGCGTCGATGACGGATCTGGAGACGGAGAAGGAGTACCGCGGCGAGAGCATGTACGGCGATCCGGGGATGGAGGAGGTCACGCACTGGCGCGAGCCGGACATCGTCTTCGACCGGTTCTGCGAGATCGATCTCGGCGGACGCGTTGTCCATCTGTGGCACTTCGGCACCGGCAACGGTTCGGGCGACACGATCGTGCATGTGCCGGACGCAAAGGTCGCCTGGGCCGGCAACTTCCTCCGGCACGCCGGTATGCCGCCGATGCTGCTGGTCGGCGATCCCGTCGGCTACACCCGATCGCTCCGGGCGATGAAGGCGACTATCGAACTCGATCAGTTCGTCCCCGGACACGGTCCCCTGAGCGAGGCCGAGCCGTCGGTGAGCTGGATGCTCGCCTACCTCGAGGAGATGGTCGCGACCGTCGACCAGCGACGTCGGCAGGGCGTCGGACTCGACGAAATGCTGAGGGAGCACCATGCGCTTCGCAACCCACTGACCCTGCCTCCGGAGATTCCCGGCGCGGAGCGCTTCCCGGCGCTGATGCAGTCGCTGCATCAGTTGAACGTGTTGCTGACCTACCGGTACCTGGACACGACGGCGCCGTGATCCTGCCTCGTCCTCGACATCTGTGGTTTCACCCAACCGACCTCGAGAAGGAACCCACATGCAGATCGCGAACAGCTTCAAGGTGCCCGTGCCCGTCGACCAGGCATGGGGGGTGCTGCTGGACATCGAGCGAGTCGCGCCCTGTATGCCAGGTGCCAGTCTCGACTCGGTGGACGGATCCGAGTTCACCGGACGCGTCAAGGTCAAGGTTGGTCCGGTCAACCTGACGTACAAGGGCCGCGCGGCGATCCGATCGAAGGACGAGGACAGCCGTACCGCCGTCATCGCCGGCAAGGGACGCGATGCCCGCGGCAACGGAACGGCCGAGGCGACCGTCACGATGCATCTCGAACCGGACGGCGGCGAGACCCGGGTCGAGCTCCTGACCGACCTGGACATCACGGGCCGCCCCGCGCAACTCGGCCGCAGCGTCATGACGGACGTCGGCGATCGAATCATCGCCCAGTTCGCCTCCGCGTTGGCAGCCGAGCTGGCCGAGCCCGGTGCGACGGTGGACGCCGTACCAGCCGCACCATCGACACCGCAGACACCCGAGACGCAGCCGAGACCGCATCCTGTGGCCCCACGGCCGCGGACCGAACCCGAGGCCATCAACCTTCTCCAACTGACCGGGAAGTCGGCCTTGCGCCAATTCGCAAATCTGCTGCGGACGGCCATCGCCCGCCTGTGTCGGCGATCCGCTCGCCAGCACTGAAGGCGCTTGTCTACAGGGGGCGGCGCCGGCCGCGGGGAACGTCCTCGCAGTCGGCGTCGGCAGCACCCGCACGAGGAGGACCGAGAATGCGCGACGTACTGCGGGAAGCCTTGACCAGCTGGCAGAGCAGCGAATGCAGCGCGATGGCAACAGTGGTGGCAACCCACAACTCCGCTCCGCGCTTGCCAGGAGCGACGATGCTGGTCGGCTCCGACGGTCGAGCCTTCGGGAGCGTCTCAGGAGGTTGCGTTGAGGCCGCCGTCTACGACCTCGCAGACGAGGTCATTCGATCGCGCACACCCGTCCTGGAACGGTACGGCGTCAGCGATGAGTCCGCGTTCGCCGTCGGACTCAGCTGTGGAGGCACGTTGGAAATCTTTGTCGAGCCGGTCGACAAAGCATCGTTCCCAGAGTTCGAAGGAGTGGCGCAAGACATCACCGACGGACGACCCGTCGCCGTGGCCACCGTGATTGACCGTCGAGACGACACGATGTTCGGTCGTCGCCTCGTCGTTCGCCCCATCGGCTCCACACGGCAGATCGAGGGCAGTCTCGGATCACCCCATCTCGACAGTGCGACTGCCGACGCTGCCCGGGACGCGCTCGAGGCCGGGCACACGGGCATCCTCGACCACCGCACCGGAACACAGACAGCGAACGATCTGCGGATCTTCGTGGCGACGTACCGCAGTGCACCGCGGATGCTGGTCTTCGGCGCGATCGACTTCGCCGCGGCCGTGAGTCGCGCGGCCGCATTCCTCGGGTATCGGGTGACAGTTTGCGACGCTCGAGCAACCTTCGCCACCACGGAACGATTCCCGACCGCCGACGAGGTGGTCGTCGACTGGCCACACCGCTATCTTGCGGCAGAACTGGAGGCGGGCGCCGTCGACTCCCGTACGGTCATCTGCGTGCTGACCCACGACCAGAAGTTCGATCAGCCGCTGCTGACGGCCGCGCTTCAGGTCTCCTCTCTCGCCTACATCGGGGCGATGGGATCGCGGCGTACACACGCAGAAAGACTCGCTGGTCTCCGCTCGGCCGGTCTCGACGACGAACAACTTCGACGACTCCACAGTCCGATCGGTCTGGATCTCGGAGCGCGCACCCCGGAGGAGACAGCGATCAGCATCATGGCCGAGATCATCGCCGCACGAACCGGAGCATCCGGCAGAAGCCTGCGTGAGCTGAGCGGCCCGCTGCACGTTGGCGGTCGAACGACATCGAGCTCGTCCACCGGCGAGCTTGCCCGAAGCACACCGGTCACTTGACGGATTCTGGCCGCGGCCTTCGTGCATAAGCTGTGATGGATCCTGCTGGAGCCCCACTCATCCCAGCTCGATCCGACATCCGTCCACCCAACGCCCCTCGACAGGCGGCGGGCGGATGTGCCCGCGGAGAGGGGATTCACGCGTGGCGTACATACCGCCTCGACAGGCGAGATCGCTACCCACCTGGGCCATCCGGCTCACGATGGTCATCGTCGCCGCCGTCCTCACACTCGGCGCTATCGCGATGCTGTCCAACGGAGTCTGGGTCGGAGGCTTGGTGTTCGCCTCATGCGCCGTGCTGACAGCGACGCTAACTCTCACTATCCGTACGCGCCGCCACTCGTAGCAGGAGTCTGGATCTGCATTGGAGCCAGCGCCCGACAGCCAGGCCTACCGCCCAGGGCCAACGACTCTGCGTGGGCTGCTGTGAGCGATTAAACCGATGTGCACGAGAGCACCAACGAATCGCCCGCCAGTAAAGCGCTTCGCTCATCATCGGCAAACGATGATCGGCCTACAGCGAGTTTCGAGGTTCGAGCATGGCCCTGCCGGTCCGGCGACGTCGACCTTCTTCGGGCCAGCTACAGTCCGGCAGTCGAAACTCTCATGGCCTCAGACGTTGAGCACCGTCGGTATGTCAACGGTCGGAGGTTTTTGTGGCGTTTGCGAAGGATCAGTGGACGAAGTCGGTGAAGCAGGCCGATGGGTCTGTGAAGCGAGAGCGGAACGAGAAGCGGTGGGGTCGGGGGAAGCGGTGGCTCGGGGTCTGGAGCGATCCGCACGGGAGCGAGCGGTCCAAGGCGTTCGATACTAAGGTCCAGGCCCTCCGGCACGCCACGTCGATGGAGACAGATCGAGACCGGGGTGACTACCTTGATCCGAATGCCGGCAAGGTTCGGCTTGACGATGTCGGAGAGCGGTGGCTTGGCTCCCGAACCGTCGATCCGTCCTCCGAGATGCAGTACGAGTCCAAGTGGCGACTTCACGTCCAGCCGACGTTCGGAAGGCGGATGGTCAAGAGCATCTTGCCGTCGGAGATCGCGGTTTGGCTGACGGACCTGGGTACGACCTACGGGGCTTCCACAGCACGAGGCGCGTTCCTGGTCTTGAACGGATGCCTCGAGCTTGCAGTTGCCGATGAGCTCATCAAGCGCAATCCAGCCAAATCGCGGATCGTCAAGCGGCCGGCCCTCCCCAAGTCCAGAGTCGAGGTCTGGTCTGACGAGACCGTCGATCGGATCATCGCGGCCCACCCCCAGGAGTACCAGCTGGTTCCGATCACGGGTTCTGCAGCTGGGCTGCGCCAAGGCGAGATCTTCGGGTTGTCTTCTGACGACCTCGACTTCGGTGAGAAGGTCATCCGGGTCCGGCGGCAGATCAAGCGGCTTCGGAGGCAATACGTGTACGCGCGGCCGAAGAACGACACAGAGCGGGTCGTCCCAATGTCGCCCCTGTACGCCAGACTGGCCCAAGAACACATCGAACGATTCGGCACCACTACCGTCCCCTTGCCATGGGAGCGACCAGACGGAGAAATCCAGGAGGTCGAGCTGCTCTTCATCTGGAGAGACGGTAGGCCGCTACGACCCAGAGCCTTCGACGAAGCCGTCTGGAAACCGGCGCTGTCTGCCAGCAGCGTCATCCCCCCGCCGACCAGGGACAGCCAAGGGCGCCGACTCTACAAAACGGACGGCAAGAAAGGACTGCACGCACTCCGTCACTACTACGCCAGTGTCACGCTGGCGGATGGTGTGAACGTCAAGGAGCTCTCCGAGTATCTCGGGCACCATGATCCTGGCTTCACGCTCGAGCAGTACACGCACCTGTTGCCTTCGTCGCACGAGCGTGCCAGGCAAGCCGTCGATCGTCGACTGGCGCGTCTCGCTACGAGACTCACGGAGCAGAGACGGAGCAGCGACCGTCTGGCCACCGACCAGGCCGACCTCGACAACGGACTTGACCTACTCTGACGGAACCCGCCGAGCGCCTCGGAGGCCCTGTACACAAGGCCGTTTCAGCCCGGATCGCTACCCCACGAATCCCTCAGGCTCCCGAAGCCGGCCGCCCGACGGACGGCCCCCAGTGGACATCCACCACATCTTCACCGAGACCCCGATCGGCACGAAGGTCCAGATCTACGGCGAGTACTAACCGCGCTTGTCCTGGGCCTTTCGGGCGCGGCCGCTGCATGTCCACGGGCGGACGACCCTGGCGGCGATCTGCTCGGCCGGCGGTGCTCGCTTGCGGATCACGGCTTACCGCGCGGAGTTGCCTGGTGCGTTGATCGGTCGTGCGTCTGGTCGACGAGTCGGGCCACCAGGAGCGGCAGGACGAAGCCGATCATGATCGCGGGCAGCAGCACGCCGAAGTCGTTGAGCAGCATCGCGACCAGTCCGCACAGCGCGAGCGCGAGCAGCGCGGGGCGGTTCAGCGGCGAGGCGTTCACCCATTGCCGGTACGCCGCCGATGGCACCCGTTGTGGCCAGAGCGCCGCGGCGAACGCGGCGAATACGGTGACCAGCAGTACCCAGCCGCCGGGGTTGTCGAGGTACCCCAGCGACAGCTCCAGCTTGCGGATCAGCACGTCGGTCACGTCACCGTCGAGCAAGCGGGCCACGAAGGTGCCGAAGTGCGTCCGGTTCTGCGGCGGCCGCTGGTAGTCCGCGATCGCCAGAACAGCCACCGCGGCGAACCCGGTCAGCCCGAGACCCAGGACGGCTCGGAGCGTGACCCGGCCGCGCCAGGTGAACCAGGCCAGCAGCAGCACGGCCGGTGTCAACGCGATCACGCCGCCGAAGTCCGTACCCCAACCGGGCATGCCGTCCACGATGATCGCGACGCCCCCGATGAGCAGGACCGCCAGGGCGGCGTACGAGCGCGAGCGCGGCACCAGCCAATTCCCTGCCGCACCGGCCAGCACAAGCGTGGCGACCGCCAGCGTGGGAAAGGTGGAGTTGCCGAACCCGTAGAACCGGCCGCCCACGACCGGACCCTGCGTGAACGTGCTGCCTAGCTGCAGCGGTGTCCCCAGGACCCCGTCTACCAGTAGGACCAGGTACGCGACCGCTGCCACGCCCACCGCCGCGTTCCTGCGCAGGATCGCGTACGCCGCTGTGCCGATCAGCGCGCTGATCCCGAGCGTCACGACGTACAGCGAAACGCCGGGTCGCGGCCAGCGCCACCATTCGGTCGCCGTGCTGAGGAACACCGCGGAGAAGAACCCGCCCATCGCGAGCAACGTCACCACCGCGGTACGCCGGGAGGCCCGCGAGTGCCGCAGCAGGTACCAGCCGAGCGCGAGCAGCTGAACGGCCACCAGGGTGAGCACGACCGGCAGCACCACATGCCTCGGCTGCTCGAACCGCTCCTTGGCGTCGAGTCGGTTCTGGATCACTGCTGCGGCGTCGGTGTGCAGCGGGCCGGTCGGGTGGATCTCCGCGCCGTCGATCGGGGCGCCCGGCGCACTGTCGGAAAGCAGCGTCGCGGTCAGATCGGTGAGCTGGATCAGGCCGGGCCGCCGGGTTGAGTTGCTGGTCAGCCAGCGCCGGGCGTTGTCCGGTGGCAGCTGCATCGCCACCAGCGCCTCGCGCTGCGCGCCCGGTGCCTCCTCGGCGACGCCGGCCAGCACCACCCACCTGTCCTGTTCGCGTGCCTGGGTGACCAGCTCTGAGACCATTTTGACCGCCTCCGCCCTGCCGGCACCGGTCGGCAATGCACCGGCATCAACGACCGCATCGTCGCACCCGGCAAGCATCGCCGGATCGAAGTGTGGCCACCACTTCGAGACGCTGCCGTCCTTGCCGGCCGTCGCGACCGCACCACCTGGGCCGAACCCGCAGAGATCCTTGCCCAGGGCACCTAAGCGGCCAGGTTCGGCATCGGTGTGGTACTTGCGCTGCTGGTCGAGGTAGAACTGCCAGTTTGCGACGGTGCCGTTCGCGGCCGGCAGCGCCGGGCACTCTCCGGCGGACTCGCTGACCCGGGCCCGGGTGCCGGCGCTGATCGTGAGCCAGCCGTCGATCGGGCAGGTCCGCGGGCCGGCGGTCCTGACCGAGATCGAACCTGCGTTCGCCTGGTCGACCAGCGCTGTCAGCTCGGGCGACGCCGCGACGTCAGACCAGCGCAACCCTGGCACCCCGATCACCACGACATCGGCGAGCAGGCTGTCCGGTTGTGCGTCCGCCGGGGCCGTGGAGGCCGAGGTCACCGCGAATCCAACCAGCAGCATGCGAACAAGCCGTGCCGCACTGGAGCTCGGACGCACGCAACAAATCTGGAGAACGCCAGGCCGTCGGTCAATGTCTCGACTCAGTGCTTCTGGGGCGGCATCAGGCCGACGACGTCGCGGCGCTCGTTGGTGATGGCCGCGATGTCGCGGTGCGGCCCGTTCGGAACTCCGTCCAGGTATCGGGGAGCGACCCCGGCCTCGTCGTGACATAGTCGGTTGGCAGTCCAATCAGCACGCCGCCCGCACCTGATCGACCAGGATTTGGTTGTTGCCGAACCCGCCGATCGCCAGAATGAACAAGAAGACCTGAGCTCCGCCGTACAGCCAACCGATCTCGAACGGCCCGACGGTTGCGGTGTCTGCGCTCTGAATCCCGTACGAGCCATTGGTTGGCGAGGCAGCGGCATCCCCAGGTAGCGCCACGGTCAGCCCCTCTCAACGCCCAGATCCGGACCAGACTGGTCCGGTCCGCTCGGACGGGCATCACCCGATTCGGGTGAGATGACGCGCAACCCGCAACCCCGCAACCTCACCCGAGGACGGCTGTCCGCGCCGGCGGATGGATACCCGAGGGCTACGTCCGCCCGATCATTCGGCACCGGGCGCGCCTTTGTCGGCTGCCGGCCATCACCGCGCGTCCGCACTACGGGCTCGGGCGCGCAGCCAGTCGATGTCGTGCGGGTTGAGCGGTTCGGCGGTACCGAGCTGACGAGCGATGTGCACCGTGCGAATTCTGTGCTCGAGCAGTGTGGCGAGTCTGACTGCCTCGGCGCCATTCGGTCCGATGGTGAACAGCCCGCGGCCGCGCATCAGAGCAGCCGGTGCCCCGCTGGCCTGCAAGGTGCCGACGATTCCATGGCCGATGGATTCGCCGCTCGAGGCGGCGGGGCCGACCGGGATCTGCCCGTCGAACCCATCCGCGATCGTCGGCACGTGCGGGACGGGCTCACCCCGGCCTGCCCACGCGATCGAGACCGTCGATCGGGTGTTCACGACGCCTCGCGCCTCGGGCATGGTTCGGTAGACGTAGGCGTGCGCGTCACCGTCGGCAGACCGTGCAAGCACGCCGTCGAGCACCTTCCCGGACAGGTCCGTGACCACGACCGACTCGGCCGACAGGCTGCCGCGCGAGACACCCGGTGGCTTGATCACCACGAGATCCGCGCCAGGAACGCGGGCAGACACGATGCCCGTCGTGAACAGGTTGAGATCGGAGTCGGTGAGGTCCGCGACGCTTCGGCGCAGTTCGTCGACCGATTCGAGTACTCCAGCGATCACCATCAGCGGCCACCGGCCCGGCTGAGCCGGTGGTAGACGTCGTTCCAGTGGAGCTCACGCTGGAACTCACGCACGGTGGTCGACGCGTCGATGACGGCCAGCTCGACAGACAGCATGTCGGCGAAGTCCTCGTAGACCTGGCGGTCGAGGGCCGTCGTCAGGACGGTGTGGTGGGGTGCGCCGGCGACCAGCCACGACTCGGCCGAGGTGGCCAAGGACGGCTCGGGCTTCCACACTGCACAAGCGACCGGCAGTTGCGGGAGCGCCTCGTCCGGCTCGACGACGTGTACGACGTTGGCCGTCAACCGGAAGCGATCGCCCAAGTCGGCGATCCCGACCACGACGCCCTCCCCCGGATCGGCGGTGAAGCGCAGCCGGACCGGATCCTCGCGGCCGCCGATGCCGAGCGGGTGAATCTCCAGCGACGGTCGCGCCGACGTGAGCGACGGGCACACCTCGAGCATGTGGGCGCCGAGGATCTTCTCCTCTCCCGGCACCAGGTGGTACGTGTAGTCCTCCATGAAGGATGTGCCGCCCGCCAGCCCGGCTGCCATTGCCTTGCTCGCACGCAGCAGCACCGAGGTCTTCCAGTCGCCCTCGCCGCCAAATCCGTAGCCGTCGGCCATCAGCCGCTGTACGGCCAGACCGGGCAGTTGGCGAAGGCCTCCCAGGTCCTCGAAGTTGGAGGTGAACGCTCCGAACCCACCATCGGTCAGGAACGACCGGAGACCCAGTTCGATCTGTGCGCCGTAGCGCAGCGACTCGTGACGGGCGCCGCCGGGCAGCAACTCGGGTACGACGGCGTACGTGTCGGCGTACTCCTCCACCAGGGCGGAGGTCTCGTCACTGGTGACGCCGTCGACCGCTGCGACGAGCTCGTTGACGCTGTAGGTGTTGACCGATACGCCGAACCGCAACTGCGCCTCGACCTTGTCTCCCTCGGTCACCGCGACGTCGCGCATGTTGTCGCCGAACCGCGCGAGCTTGAGCGAACGAAGTTCGGCAACGCCGAGCGCCGCACGGGCCCAGTGCCCGACTCGCTCCTGAACGTTCCGCGACTCGACATGCCCGGCCACGGTCTTGCGCGGCACGTGCAGCCGAGACTGGATGTAGCCGAACTCCCGGTCGCCGTGGGCGGCCTGGTTGAGGTTCATGAAGTCCATGTCGATCGTCGCCCACGGCAACGCCACATTGGCCTGCGTGTGCAGGTGCAGCAGAGGCTTGCGGAGCGCGTCGAGACCGGCGATCCACATCTTCGCCGGCGAGAAGGTGTGCATCCACGCGATGACACCGACGCACTCCGGCGCACTGTTGGCTTCGAGCATCTGGCGGCGGATCGCGTCCGCGTCGAGCAATACGGGCTTCCACACGATCTGCACCGGCAGGTTGGCGTCAGCCAGACGCTTGGCCACTGCCTGAGACTGTTCGGCGACCTGCTCGAGAGTGCCCGGGCCGTAGAGGCCCTGGCTGCCTGTCAGGAACCAAACCTCTTGAGCGGTCGCGGTGGTGTTCACAGACATGTCGTCCTTCCAGGCCCGTACAGCCGTCATCGTTGTCCGTAGACATTCTGGTAGCGGTCGAAGAGGCGGTCGACGTACGACTCGTCGATGGGGATCGGGTCACCGAGCTGCCGGGCGAGGTGCACCGACCGGGCAACGTCCTCGCACATCACCGCCGCCTTGACCGCGGCCTTGGCGGTCGGCCCGATGGTGAAGACGCCGTGGTTCTGCATCAGTACAGCGGGCGAGCGCGAGCCGCGGAGCGTCTCGACGATGCCGCGGCCGATCGAGTCGTCCCCGATGATCGCGAACGGCCCCACCGGGATCGGGCCACCGAACTCGTCAGCACACATCGTCGTGACACAAGGGATCGCCTCGCCGCGTGCGGCCCACGCGACGGCGTACGGCGAATGTGTGTGCACCACGCCGCCGACGTCCGGCATCTCCCGATAGACGTAGGCTTGGGCCTCGGTGTCCGAGGACGGCGCGTGCTCACCGTCGATGACCTTGCCGTCGAGGTCGCAGACGACCATGTTGCCGGGGGTCAGCTCGTCGTAGGCGACCCCACTCGGTTTGATCACCATGAGGTCGTGCCCAGGGACTCGGGCAGAGACGTTGCCTGCTGTCCAGACCACCAGTCCGTACGCCGGTAGATGCGCATGCAACTGACACACCTCGGCCCGCAACCGCGTGAGAGTGCCGGCGACTTCCGCGACCGCGCTCATCGAGACTCCACGGCAGCGCGCCGGACGGACTTCAGCTTCCGCATCAGCCGGCTGTGTCGCCCGAAGTAGTCGTGCAGCTCGACGTACAGCCCGAACAGCCGGTCGTAGGCTCTGGCCCGCTCCTCGTCCGGAAGGTACACGCCGCGTCTGACCTTGCCCATGCTCTTGGCCGCCGTCGGGACATCCGGGTAGGCACCCGCGGCGACGGCGGCGTGAATGGCCGAACCCAGCGCGGGCCCTTGCTCCGAATCGATGATCGAGAGCGGCAGCCTTGTGACATCGGCGTAGATCTGCATCAGCAGTGCGTTCTTCGCCAGCCCGCCGGCGATGATCAGCTCCTGCACCGGTACGCCGCTCTCGGCGAACGTCTCGACGATGACCCGGGTACCGAACGCAGTTGCCTCAAGCAACGCCCGGTAGCCGTCCTCGGGACGAGTCGCCAGCGTCTGGCCCACGATCAGTCCCGAGAGTTCGTGGTCGACGAGCACCGACCGGTTGCCGCTGTGCCAATCGAGCGCGACCAGCCCGTGCTCGCCGACCGCCTGGTCAGTGGCGAGTCTCGTGAGGTGCTCGTGCAGCGACCGTCCCGCGGCGGCGGCGGCTTCGTGGTACGGCGGCGGTACGGCGCTGTCGACGAACCAGCCGAAGATGTCGCCGACGCCGCTCTGGCCGGCCTCATACCCCCAGCGGCCCGCGATGATGCCGCCATCGACCACACCGCACATGCCGGGCACCTCACGGAGCGTGTCCGCGCTCATCACGTGGCAGGTCGACGTACCCATGATCGCGACCATCTGGCCCGGATCCACGGCCTGTGCCGCGGGCGCCGTCACGTGCGCGTCGACGTTCCCCACCGCGACCGCGATCCCTTCCGGCAGCCCGGTCCACTCCGATGCCTCGGCGGTCAGCGTGCCGGCCGCGGAGCCGAGCTGACCGATCGGGTGTTCCAGTTTGTCCGCGACGAAGGATCCGAAGCCGGGCGCGAGCCGCTCGAGGAAGTCCGGCGACGGGTACCGGCCGTCCTGCAGAATGCCCTTGTAGCCCGCGGTGCAGGCGTTCCGGACATAGCGACCACACAACTGCCACACGATCCAATCGGCGGCTTCGACCCAGTGTTCCATCCGGTCGTAGAGCGGGCGGTCCTCCTCGAACAACTGCAGCGCTTTGGCGAACTCCCACTCCGACGAGATCAGGCCGCCGTACCGCGGCAGCCACGCCTCACCCCGCTCACGGGCCAGCTCGTTGATGCGGTCCGCCTGCGGCTGTGCGGCGTGGTGCTTCCACAGCTTGACGTACGCGTGCGGTCTGTCCGCGAGCTCATCGACCTCGTTGAGCGGCGTGCCGTCGGCCAGGCACGGGACCATCGTGCAGGCAGTGAAGTCGGTGGCGATTCCGATCACGTGCGCCGGGTCGATCCCCGACGCCGCGATCGCCGCGGGCACGGCGGTCTTGAGCACCTCGCGGTAGTCGTCGGGAACCTGCAGCGCCCACTCCGGCGGCAGCCCCAGAGCAGTCGCCGGCAGCCGGTCGTCGATCACGGCGTGCGCGTACTCGAGGACGCCCGTGCCGAGCTCGGCCCCGTCGGACACGCGGACGACGACGGCGCGGCCGGACAGCGTCCCGAAGTCGACTCCGACGACATAGCGCTCTTCAGAGCTCATGCACAGTTCCTCTCTGATGGTGGACAGGGCAGCATCAGCACCGACATTGTGAACGCTAACATTCCAAATCGTCAAGGAACACAGCCCGTAGGCAATCGGCTTCTGTTAGCGCTAACTGATCACAGTCGCGGAGCGGCCGTGGAGTCTCGGACAATCAGTTCGGGACGGATCAGTTGGATCGACGGACCGGCTTCCCCGTCCAGAGCCCGCAGCGTCAGCTCCACGGCGCGCCGGCCGAGCAGGGAGAACTCCTGGTTGACCGTCGTCAGAGCCGGCCAGAGATACGGCGCCTCGGGCACGTTGTCGAACCCGACGACACTGATCTCCCCGGGCACGTCGCGCCCCCTCTCGTGCAAGGCGTACAACAGACCCATGGCCATACCGTCGTTGGCCACGAAGACCGCCGTCACATCCGGGTCCTCAGCGATCCGGACACCTGCCTCGTAACCGCTTCTCGGTAACCAGTCGCCGGCCAGCTCCGGTCCCGGCAGAACGTGCCGGTCCTCGTGCGCACGTTGCCAACCCTCACGCCGCTGACCGGCTTCCACCCACTCCAGTGGTCCGGTGACATGGGCGACATGTCGGTGGCCGAGGTCCAGCAGATGCTCCACCGCCATGCGGGCCCCGGCCTCCTGGTCGATGCCGACCGCCATGCGCTGTCCGTCGCTCACGCCCTGAACCATGATCAGGGGGACAGGTACCTCGAGCGAGCTGACCTGCTCACGTGCTTCGCGGTGGGCAACGGCAACGACGACAGCCTCGACAGCCTCGTCGAGCAGTCGATCGACAGCCTCCCGGAGTGACTGCGCCGAGAAGTCCTCGACCGCGACAAGTGAGACGTCGTATCCCGCCTTGTGGCCGGCGTCCTGAACCGAGACGGCGATCATGCTCGGCCCGTGGAGCATCAGGTGTGCCGAGATCATCCCGACGCGGTGCGACCTGTTCGTCACCAGAAGCCGCGCCGCGTTGTTGCGCCGGTAGCCCAACTCGGCGATCGCCGCCAGCACCCGGGCGCGGGTCTGGTCCTTGACCAGCTCCGATCCGTTCAGCACGCGAGACACGGTCTGGTGCGAGACGCCGGCAGCGGCAGCCACATCCGTCATGCTCGGAGCTCGTCCAGCACCCTCGCTCGGTCTCGCCATGGGGCAAATACTAGGCGCCGGAACCCCAGCGGCTGAGGCGCCTGTCTGAGGTGTGTCCCGCTCAGGCCGGCGGGGCCGTCGTACTGCGCACCATCAGATGCGGTTGCACCGGCTCCGGCTGGATCGACGTACCGCTGATCCGAGCGAGGACCACCTGGACGACCCGCCGGCCCAGTGCGGTGAAGTCCTGCCGAACGGTCGTCAGGGGTGGTAGGTAGTAGGGCGCCTCCGGGACGTCGTCGAAGCCGACGACGCTGATGTCCTCCGGTACCCGGACGCCGGCTTCGTCGAGCGCGCTGAGCACTCCCAGCGCCATCTGGTCGTTGGCGACGAAGACTGCGGTGACTTCCTCTCCGCCACGCCGACGTGCAATGAGCTCGCGGCCTGCCAGGTAACCGGCGGGCGGCCACCAGTCGCCGTGCAGCACCCGCGGAACCGGGGCGCCGGCCGATTCGAGCTCCACCCGCCAGCGGCGTTCCCGCGCGTCCGCCTCGAGCGCGTCGGCTGGTCCGC
Organism: Kribbella sp. NPDC051936; assembly: GCF_040680955.1. Taxonomy (NCBI): domain Bacteria; kingdom Bacillati; phylum Actinomycetota; class Actinomycetes; order Propionibacteriales; family Kribbellaceae; genus Kribbella; species Kribbella sp. NPDC051936. Next base: position 29,584 of record NZ_JBFAXS010000017.1, read on the forward strand.
GCACGTGGTGAACGGTGCGGTGCCCGAGGTCGAGCAGGTGCCTGGTGGCAAGCGCGGCGCCTGCCTCCTGGTCGACCCAGACCGCCAGGTCCTGTCCTCCGCGATCCGCCTGCACCGCGATCAGCGGCACCCTGGGATTCACCTCGGGCAACGCGCGAACCGCGGCCTCATAGGTGCTCAGAGCAACGATGGCGGCGACGGACTGCGTCGCCAGTCGCTCGACGGCCTCGACCAGGTTGCCGGCGCTGTCGTCGTCGAGGACCGACACGGTCAGGAAGTAGCCCGCCTCGCGCCCCGCCTGTTCCAGCCCGAGCAGGGTCTGGGCGGGCCCGTACTGGCTGACGTTGGCGATCGCGAGGCCGATTGTCCGAGACGACCCGGTCGCCAGGGCGCGGGCCGCACTGTTCGGACGATAGCCGAGCTCCGCGATCGCCTCCAGCACTCTCTTGCGGGTGGCGACCGCCACGTTCGGGTGCCCGTTGACCACCCTCGACACCGTCTGGTGAGACACACCGGCGCGGGCGGCGACGTCCGCCATGCCGAGGGAGCGGGTCGCCCCGAGATCCGCTGGGCCGACGACGGGGCGATCCACCGTGCGCCTAGCGTGCGGCGCCGGCGCGGCGCTTGTTGTAGATGTCGAAGGCAACGGCCAGCAGCAGCACCAGGCCCTTCACGATGGACTGGGTCGACTGGTCGACACCCATCAACTGCATCCCGTTGCTCATCACCGCCATGATCAGACCGCCGACCATCGCCCCGACCACGGTGCCGACGCCACCAGCGACAGCCGCTCCGCCGATGAACGCGGCCGCAATCGCGTCGAGCTCGAACATGTTGCCGGCGGCGGGCTGGGCGCCGTTGGACCGGGACGAGTAGATGACGCCGGCGACCCCGGCCAGGAATCCCATGTTGACGAAGATCCAGAAGTTCACCTTGCGGACCTTCACCCCGGACAGCATCGCGGCCGACAGGTTGCCGCCGATCGCATAGACCTGGCGCCCGAAGACGGTGTTCTTCGTCATCAGTCCGTAGGCGATCACGAGGACCGCCAGGATGATCAGGACGATCGGCAGTCCGCGGGCGTGGGCAAGCTGCCAGCCGAAGTACATCACCACCGCGGCGACCGCCAGCACGCGGGTGACGAACAGCGGGAACGACTCCACCGGCTGCTCGTAGCGGATCCGCGCCAAGCGGGTGCGGTACCCGCTGACCGCGTACCCGGCGACCGCGATCGCGGCGATCAGCAGCGTGAACGCGTCGTACCCCTGCCCGCCGAGCAGGCCGTTCAGGAAGCCGCTCGCGACCTTCTGGTACTCCGCCGGGAACGGCGACAGCGAGACGTTGTCCAGCACCTGCATCGTCAGACCGCGGAACAGCAACATGCCGGCCAACGTCACGATGAACGCCGGCATGCCGACGTACGCGACCCAGAAGCCGTGCCACGCGCCGACCGCGGTGCCGACCACCACGGCCGCTGCAACGCCGATCCACCACGGTTGCTCGTGCTGGACGACGAGTACGGCAGACACCGCGCCGGTCAACGCGACGATCGACCCCACCGACAGATCGATGTGGCCGGCGATGATCAGGATCACCATGCCGATCGCCAGCACCAGGATGTAGGAGTACTGGAGCACGATGTTGGTGATGTTGCCCGGGCTGAGCAGGACACCGTGGGTCAGGGAGGCGAACAGCGCCACGATCACGATGAACGCGATGTAGATGCCGCTCTGCCGCAGGTTGCGCATGATCAGGGTGAGCGGATCGCTGGTGCCGACGTGCAGCGCGGCGGCGGAGGCGCTCCCTGCTGATGCCTGGTCCGTAGGAACAGACGGTTTGGTGCTGGTCATCCGGCGAGCTCCTTCTCCTTCGTCATGAGCGCCATGAGGTTTTCCTGCGTTGCCCGCTCCACCGGCAGCTCGCCGGTGATCCGGCCGGACGACAAGGTGTAGATCCGGTCACACATCCCCAGGAGTTCGGGGAGCTCGGAGGAGATGACGATGACCGCCTTCCCCCGGGCCACGAGCTGGTTGATGATCGTGTAGATCTCGTACTTGGCTCCGACGTCGATCCCGCGGGTGGGCTCGTCCAGAATGAGCACATCAGGATCCGTGAAGAGCCACTTCGCCAGCACGACTTTCTGCTGGTTGCCGCCGGACAGAGTGCCGACGGTGTCCAGCACGGTGCGCGTCTTGATGTTCATGTCGCGGCGGCCCTGCTCGGCGACCTTGATCTCCTCGTTGCCGTTCACCCAGCCGGCCCGGGCCAGCTTGCCGAGCGCGGCGGCCGAGACGTTCGCGCGGACGTCGGCGATCAGGTTCAGGCCGTACCGCTTGCGATCCTCGGTGGCGTAGGCGATGCCGTTCGAGATCGCCTCAGCCACGGTGCGGGCCTGGATCTGTTTGCCCCGCAGGTACAGCCGGCCGCTGATGTTGCGCCCGTACGAGCGCCCGAAGACGCTCATCGCGAGTTCGGTGCGTCCCGCGCCCATCAGTCCGGCGATGCCGACGACCTCGCCGGCGCGCACGGACAGGGTTGCGCCGTCGACGACCTTGCGTGGCTGGACCGGGTGCCACGCCGTCCAGTTCTCGATCCGCAGTACTTCGGGCCCCGGGTTCGAGTCCCGGACCGGGTAGAAGCTGTCCAGGTCCCGGCCGACCATGCCGCGGATGATCCGCTCCTGGGTGACGTCGCCCGACGTCATGTCGAGCGTCTCGACCGTGCGACCGTCGCGGATCACCGTGGTGGAGTCGGCGATCGCGGTGATCTCACTCAGTTTGTGGGAGATCATGATGCAGGTGATCCCACGGTCCCGGAGGCGCCGGAGCAGGTCGAGCAGGTGTGCCGAATCCACGTCGTTGAGCGCGGCGGTCGGTTCGTCGAGGATCAGCAACCGGACGTCTTTGGACAACGCCTTCGCGATCTCGACCAGCTGCTGCTTGCCGACACCGAGCTGGATCACCGGCGAGACCGGGTTCTCGTCCAGGCCGACGGACATCAGCAGTTCGCGGGCGTCGGCGTTGGTCCGGTTCCAGTCGATCAGGCCACCGCGCCCGCGGCGCTCGTTGCCGAGAAAGATGTTCTCCGCGATCGACAGGTACGGCACCAGCGCCAGCTCCTGGTGGATGATGACGACGCCGACGGTCTCGCTGTCCCGGATGCCGGTGAAGTGCACGGGCTTGCCGTCGAAGGTGATCTCGCCGGTGTAACTCCCGCTCGGATAGACACCGGACAGCACCTTCATCAGGGTCGACTTGCCGGCGCCGTTCTCGCCGCAGATCGCGTGGATCTCGCCGCGCCGGACGGCGAGCGAGACGTCCTCGAGAGCCTTCACACCGGGGAAGTTCTTGGTGATGCCCCGCATCTCCAGCAGCACGTCGTTCATCCATCCTCCTTCGCGATCGGGCCGTTCAGCTCAGTCGGCCGGGCCCGGGAGCTCGTGCCACCGGGCCCAGCCGCCCGTCACTTGGCCTGACCGGCGGCCACCTCGGCGGCCGTGTAGTAGCCGGACTCGACGAGCTGCTTGTTGATGTCGTCCTTGAAGACGGTCTGGATCGGCAGCAGGTACGCCGGAACGACCTTCACGCCGTTGTCGTAGGACTTGGTGTCGTTGGACTCCGGCTGCTTCTTCTCCAGGAACGCCACCGACGCGTTCACGGCCTGCTCGGCCAGCAGCCGGGTGTCCTTGAAGATCGTGGAGCTCTGGACACCGGTGTCGATCAGCTTCACCGACGCGATCTCCGCGTCCTGGCCGGTGATCACCGGCATCGGCTTGGCCGCGGTGCCGTAGCCGACGTTCTGCAGCGCGGTGATGATGCCCCGGGAGATGCCGTCGTACGGCGAGAGCACGCCGTCGACCTTGCCGCCGTCGTTGTAGCTCGAGGTGAGCAGGTCGTCCATCCGCTTCTGCGCAGCCTCCTGCTGCCAGCGCAGGATCGCGACCTGTTCCATCTTCGTCTGCTTCGACTTGATGACCAGTTGGCCGCCGTCGAGGTACGGCTTCAGGGTGTCCATGGCGCCGCTGAAGAAGAAGTGGGTGTTGTTGTCGTCCAGCGAGCCGGCGAAGATCTCGATGTTGAACGGCCCGGTCTTGGCGCCCTTCGAGCCGTCCGGGTTCTCCAGGCCCAGTCCGCGGAGCAGTGCCTTCGCCTGGGCGACACCGACCTTGTAGTTGTCGAAACTGACGTAGAAGTCGACGTTCTTGCTGCCCCGGATCAACCGGTCGTAAGCGATCACCGGGATCTTCTGGTCGGCCGCCGCCTGCAACTGACTGCTGAGCGCCGTACCGTCGATCGCGGCGATGATCAGCACGTCGGCGCCCTGGGTGATCATCTGATCGACCTGCTGCGACTGGGTCGGGATGTCGTCGTTCGCGTACTGCAGATCGACCTTGTATCCCTTCGCCTCGAGCTTCTCCTTCACCGCCTTGCCGTCCGCGATCCAGCGCTCCGACGTCTGCGTCGGCATCGACACGCCGATGGTCAGATCCTTGGGCTGCTCGCCGGCGGTGTCGGTGCTCCCGCCCGCCCCTTGCCCGCCGCACGCCGCGAGACCGAGCACCAGCAGGGCGCCACCCAGAGTGGCCACAAACCTCTTCATCACAGACTGTTTCCTTCCCGCATAGGTGTCCCTCCCGCATCACGGGGGCCCGAACCGGGCTGTTAGCGTTCACATGTTGACCCTGACATTCCGGTTCGTCAAGACGACCACAAGAAGTCCGGGCGTCACGGTCTCATAACAGCAACTGGCCTCACACCTCATGGAAAGCCGTTACCACGAAGGGTTTTCCGCAGACAGGAGGTGCCGCAGAGACACCGCAAACCACGCCAATCGACTGAACAGCACAACCTCACCCAGCGCTGGACACGTTAACAACTGAAACATGCTCACTGGACCGAGCGTGATTCTGTCAGACCGCTGGTCCCGACCGGCCGCCTCGGAGAGCGGTCGACCTGACCTTCAGGCCACCAGCCCCGGGAGCTTCACGGGAGGACGACCTACGTCAGCGTCCCGCGGGGCGGATCGACTACCTCGTGAGGGGCTGGGTGGGGGTGATTCGGGTCGTGAAGGATTCGGCGCTGTAGACGACGTCGTTCGCGGCCGTCCCGTTGCCGACGTCGACCAGGCGGGAGCCGATGCTCTGGCCGGTCGACGGGGAGATGATGATGTCGAGGCGCTGTCCCTCGTTGACGGCGAGGCCGATCGCGCGGCCGTGTCTGCCGTCGAGCGTTTCGACGTCGTCCGTGAGCCGCATTCCGGGGATCTTGCGCGCGGCTTCGTACAGCGCCGCTCGCAGGTCGGCCGGCGCGAAGCCCGAGTTCAGTGCGGACGCGATGCGACCGAACGCGCGCTGGTCCGCCGACATCGCCGCGACCCGGGCGAGCTCGAGCTGCCGCTCAGGAACGCCATGCCGCGCCAAGGGGGTGAACTTGCGCAACGCAGCGAGCAAAGCGTCCGGATCCCGGGGCTGGCCGGCGAGAAACGCCGGTGACGGGAACTCCCAGCTCGGGGTACACGGCGCCGTCTGGGTGTCCGGCTCGATGAGAACGCCCCTGCAGGTCGCTCGCCCCAGACGCGGCTTCGGATGGCCGAGCAGAAAAGGCGCGTACCTGCGCGCCGCGGCCTTGTCCTGAGGCGTGGCGAAGTCCACCTTGGCCAACTCCTGGATCCGCAGCGTGTACGGGCGGCTCGGGTCGGCCGTGACCCAGCTGTCCTGCCGCAGGTGCTCCGTCGCCGTGAACTCCTTCTTCGGACCGAACTTGTAGAGGAACGTCCTCTCCGTCGTGACCTGGCGGAACTTCCCAGGCGGGATCGACGCCTCAGGATCGGCCTTCGCCTTCGCCGCAGCGTCAGCCAGGAACGTGCCGGCATCGGCCGTGGCCCCGGGCACCGCCGAGCTGCCATCGCGGCTCATCACGTCGGCAGCGAGGAGCCCGCCGGCCAGGGTCAGCGCAAGGCCACCCGCGACAACAAGCCGCGGCCGGACCACGCGACGGCGTACGGGCTGCGCGGTCAGCAGGCGCTGACGGGCTCGAGCCAGGACGAGCGGGCCGGGTTCCGGTACGTCGTCGCGTACGCGCTTGAGCAGGTCGATCTCGGTCATGACAGGTTCTCCTCGAAGTCGGGACCGAGCGCGGAGCGGAGGGCTCGACGGGCTCGGTGAAGGCGGGAGCGAACGGTTCCGATCGGCACATTCAGCGCCTCGGCGATCTCGGCGTACCCGAGGTCTTCCCAGGCGTACAGCAGCAGTACGTCGCGCTCCGCCTGCCGCAGGCGGGCGAGAACACCGGTCAGGATCCGTGAAGCCGAGGCAGCGTCGACACGCGCCGCGACGTCAGCGGCGAAGGGGGCAGTGTGCTGGTCGACGGCCGCCGGTCGGGACCGGGCGTAGGCCAGATACTGGCGGACCTCGTCGCGGCGCTTGCGATGGATCAGGTTGGTTGCGATCCCGTACAGCAGCGGGAGCGCACCGACCGACGCGGCGGCGTACCGCTGTCTGCGCTCGAAGGCGATCAGAAAGGTCTGGCCGACCAGATCGTCCGCTTCGCTGGTGCCGAGCCGACGTGTGACGTAGCGATGGATTCGGCGGGCGTACAGATCGAACAGGCGGGCGAAGCCCTCAGGAGTGTCGGGGATCGGATCGACCTCCGACGGAGACGCGCGGTCGGGTCGAGACGGACCGGGGCCGACGTTGACTGGTCCCGTCAGGGCGGCTTCGCCCGGCGCGACCTCAGGCGGGTCGTCCTCGGCAATGCCAACGTGGAATCGATACATGCGCCCTTATGCCCGATCGACCCGTTCCGGTTCCCGCCACACGTCCGGAGCCTAAGGCAGCGTCCGCGTCCTCACGGTCTCCCAGCCACTGATCCGCGGACGCGTTCAGGTTTCTGACATGCCGGATGCTGACAGCGACTGGGCCGGCCTACCCGGTGAACTTCTCGTGCGCGGCCATCGCAGCTCCGACGATGCCGGCGTTGTTGAGCAGTTGAGCCGGCTTCACCGGGGTGGAGATGTCGAGCAGCGGCACCCACTTTTCGGCGTGCTTGCTGACCCCGCCGCCGACCACGAACAGGTCGGGGCTGAACAGGCCCTCCACGTGCCGGAGGTAGCGCTGCACCCGCTTGGCCCACTGCTTGTACGACAGGCCCTCGTTGTCCTTCGCCGCCGAGGACGCCCTCTTCTCCGCGTCGTAGCCGTCCAGCTCGAGGTGACCGAGCTCGGTGTTGGGCACGAGCCGGCCGTCGACCAGGAGCGCGCTGCCGATGCCGGTGCCGAAGGTGAGCAGGATGACCACGCCGCCGACGCCCTTGGCCGCGCCGAACCGGGCCTCGGCGATGCCGGCCGCGTCGGCGTCGTTGAGCACGGTCACGGCGCAGTGGGTGATGTCGCTGAAGACCTTGTCGACGTCGGTCCCGATCCAGCTCTTGTCGACGTTCGCCGCGGTCTGGGCCACCCCGTGCCTGATCACGGCCGGGAACGTCGCGCCCAGCTCACCGGTCCATCCGGCCTCCTCGACCAGCCGGGCCACGACCTCGGCGACGGCCTTCGGAGTCGACGGGACGGGCGTCAGGTACTTCACCCGCTCCGCGGCCAGATCGCCCTTCTCCAGGTCGACCACGGCACCCTTGATCCCGCTGCCGCCGATGTCGACCCCGAAAGCGGTGGACGTCTTCATCCTGGGCACCTGATCCCTCTCCTCGTCGGCAAGCTGCTGTCCAGACCTTTGTACCCCGCCGTCAGCACGACCGCTCAGCGCCGGCCGAGGACGAAGAGGTTGCCGAGCAGAAGTACGGCCGTTCGCTAGCTTTGAGCGATGAGCCGGATCTTCACCGTCAGTTTCGCGTCCGTGTACCCGCTGTACGTGGCGAAAGTCGAGAAGAAGGGGCGAACGAAGGCAGAGCTGGACCAGGTCATCGAGTGGCTGACCGGGTTCGGGTCCGCCGCGTTGGAGCGTCACCTGGAAGCCGGGACGACCTTCGAGGACTTCTTCGCCGGCGCGCAGCTCAATCCCCGCGCGTCGTCGATCACCGGGGTGGTGTGTGGCGTGCGTGTCGAAGGCATCGAGGATCCGCTGCTGCAGAAAATCCGCTACCTGGACAAACTGGTCGACGAACTCGCCAAGGGCAAGCCGATGAACAAGATCTTGCGAGCTTAGCGGCGCGTACGGCGCTGCGGGTCAGGGTGTGCAGGATGCCTGCGATCGGAATCAGCCCCGCGGATGCGAGATGCGTTCGACGTGGGGTCTGAGAGTGCCGTCGTACGGGTTCGGGGGCAGGCCTGTCAGGAGGTCCGGCAGGTGGAAGGTCTGGAAGAGGGACAGGTCGAAGAAGGCGACCGCGTGCACGATCGCGGTGGCTGTCAGGGTGAGGACCTGGATCTGGAAGGCCCGGTGGATGTTGTCCTTCGGGTCTCGCATGTAGACGGCGAAAGCGGGGTGGCCGTTGGCTTGCAGCGGGACGAGGTACTGGTCGCCGGGGCGTTCGGCGGGACAGTGGGTGCTGATCAGGCGGCCGATGTCGCGGGCACCGCGGAACCAGGACGTGAACGGCGGCATCTCCCAGATCGCGTCGTCGGTGAAGAGCGTGACGATCGCGGGGACGTCGTACTGCTCGAAGGCGGCGCGGTAGCGCGCCAGCAGGACGCTGTCGGGGACGAGCGCCGGAGCCGGAGTGAGCGGCGCGGGCCGAACGTCGCCTGACGGAGCTCTGCCTTCAAGATGGAGGACTGTCGCGGCGCGCTTGGCCGGTGTCAGCCGCTGGAGTGCGGCAATCAGCCCGAGGTCGATCGGGCGATCGTCCATCAGGTGCGTGGGAATCGGCTCCAGCCAGAGAATCTCCTGGCTCTCCGACAGCACGCCCTCGGGGTCGGCGCTCGGCCCGGCGAGATCCGACGGCAGCGGGCGCCGGCCGGAGCGCTGCAGACACGCGCGGGTGGCTTCGTCGTAGCTGTTCGCGACCGCCGCGATCTCGACGGCTTCGGTGACGGAGCCGAGCATCCGGTAACAGTGCGAAGTCAGACCGCGCTGCGTCGCGTCAGCGTGCGGCGTACCTCCGGAGCCGGCCATTCGTCACCTCGTCGGCCAGTCTCGCTGCTCCGGTCGCCGGCTGTCGAGGTACTGGGCCAAGGCCAGCGCCCGCAGGTCCTGGTGATGCGGTACGGCGAGCTGCGCGCCGATCGGCAGCCCGGACGCGGACCAGCCGGCGTTGACCGTGGTCGCCGGGTGCTGCGACATGTTGTACGGGACCGTGAACGCGATGTGCTCGAACGGCCTGCCCGGGTCGTCGGTCGGGTACGCCAGCTCCGCGCGGAACGCCGTGATCGGGGCGACCGGCGACAGGATCACGTCGTACGTCGTGAACACCCGGCCGACCGCGGCCGCCATCGCGCCCATCTGGCTGTATCCGTGGAAGACGTCGGCCGCGGTGAGGTCGGACGCCGACGCGACCCAGGAGCGGATCTGCGGCAGGACCTTCGCGCGCCGCTCCTCGGGCAGAGCCGCGATATCGGTCGCGGAGCGGATCCGCCAGAAGCGGTCGAGGCCGTCGAGCATCGCGCGGGTGATGACCGGCCGGATCGGTTCGACGATCGCGCCGCCGCTCTCGAGCACGGCAGCCACGGCCGACACCGCGGCCGTGACCTCGGGGTCGACCGGCAGCCCGACGCCCGCGTCGAGGAGCAGGGCGACCCGCAGCCCTTCGACCTCGACGGCGAACTCGTCGGACGCCGGCGGGATCGACGTGTGGTCGCGCGGGTCGTACCCGGACATCACCCGCAACGCGAGCGTCGCGTCCGGCGCCGTGCGGGTCAGCGGCCCGATCGCACGCCCGGCGTACGGGCTGCCGACCGCGATCCGTCCGTGCGTCGGCTTCAGCCCGACCAGTCCGCACCACCCGGCCGGCAACCGGATCGATCCGCCGATGTCGGTGCCGACGTGGATCGGCCCGTAGCCGGCCGCCGCCGCGGCGGCCGCGCCCGCGCTCGAACCGCCGGCCGTCTTCGACAGGTCCCACGGGTTGCGCGTCAGCCGGTGGAACGTCGAGACACCGGACGACAGCATCCCGTACTCCGGCATCGTCGTCTTGCTGAAGATCACCGCCCCGGCCGCGCGCAGCCGGGCCGCGGCGGGGTCGTCCGCGGCCGCCGGGACCAGCGCGGTCGCCGCGGTCCCTTGCGGTACGGGTGTTCCGCGGGTCGCGATGTTCTCCTTGACGGTCACGGGTACGCCGTCCAGCGCGCCCGCCGTACCGGCCCGCCAGCGCCGCTCGGACTCCTGCGCCGCCGCCCGCGCGCCCTCCGGATCCGGCGCGTAGAGCGCACACAGCTGCGGTTCCCACGCCGCGACGCGGGTCAGCACGTCCTCGACGACCTCGACCGGGGACACCGAGCCGTCGCGGTACCTCGCCAGGAGTTCGGTGGCGGTCAGGTCAGCGAGATTCATGCGGCACTCCTCAGTTCGGGGGGTCGAAGCGGCCGTCGACCGCGGTCCAGCCGCCGTCGACCGCGAGCACGCTCCCGGTCACGAAGCTCGCCGCGTCGGAGGCGAGGTAGACGACCGCACCGGCGAGTTCCTGGGGCTGTGCCCACCGGCCGAGCGCTCCCTTGCGCGCGTAAGCGTCGTACCAGCCCTGGTCGGCCTTGATCTGCGCGGTCAGCGGGGTCTCGACGACACCTGGGGCGATCGCGTTCGCGCGGACGCCGGACGGGCCGAGCTCGGCGGCCGCGGTGCGCAGCAGCTGGACGAGGCCTGCCTTGGTCGCCGCGTACACCGATTGTCCCGGTTCGACCGTGGTCCCGCGGATCGAGCTGAAGCCGATGATGCTGCCGCTGCCCCGCTCCGCCATGCCCTTGCCGAACGCGCGGACGAGCTGGAACGACGCCCGCAGGTTCAGCGACACGACGCGGTCGAACTCCTCGCCGGTGTAGTCGAGGATCCGCTTCCGCACGTTCGTCGCCGCGGTGAAGACGAGCACGTCCACCGGATCCAGCTCGGCAGCGGCCCGCTCGACCGCGGAGTCGTCCAGCACATCCAGCTCGTACGCCGCCAACTCGGCGCCGGCCGTCTCGCGCGCGGCGGCGAGGTCGCGGTCCGCACAGGTCACTCGCGCACCATGCGCCGCCAGGGCGAGCGCGCTCTCGCGCCCGATCCCGCTCCCCGCGCCGACCACCACCGCATGCTTGCCGTCGAGCCGAAACAACCTCGCGTAGTCCATCAGCGCGTCCCCTCGTGCTGTTGTGCCGACCTTGGGCCCGCACCAACCGTTTCCGGCGGTGCGATCTGGTTGGTGGGTGCACAAAGTTTGGTCATGGGCGCGGGCGGATGATGGCCATCCGGGTCGTGGTGAGCTCCTCGATGGCGAAGCGCGGGCCTTCTCGGCCGGTGCCGGAGTGCTTTACGCCGCCGTACGGCATCACGTCGGAGCGGAAACCGGGGACCTCGTTGATCACCACTCCCCCGACGTCGAGCCGATCGATCGCAGCGAAGGCGGTCTCGAGCGAGGACGTGAAGACGCTCGCGTGCAACCCGTACCGGGTCTCGTTGACCGCGCGCAGAGCAGTCTCGACGTCCGGCACCGACCGTACGGCGATCACCGGCCCGAAGATCTCCTCGTCCCAGGCCGGCAGCCCGTCCGGTACGTCGGTCAGCACGATCGGACCGAGGACGTCGCCGGGGGCCTCGTAGGCGATCGACGCGCCGGCGTGGACCGCGTCGCCGACCCACGCCCGAACGCGATCCGTCGACGCCGGGTTGATCAGCGCCGACACCCGCGTCTCCGGGTCGCGCGGGTCACCGACCACGACGCCCGGCATCCGGGCGGCGAGCTTGTCCAGCAACGCCGTACGCACGGATTCGACGGCGATCACGCGCTGGACCGAGATGCAGGCCTGCCCGGACGCGTAGTACCCGCCGCGCACGATCGCGTCGGCGGCCGCGTCCAGGTCGGCGTCCGCGGCGACGACCAGCGCGGAGTTCGACCCGAGCTCCAGCAGGACCTTCGTCGGTGCGGCGTCCCGCGCGATCCGATGCCCGACGGCGGCCGACCCGGTGAAGGAGACGGCGCCGATCCGATCGTCGGTCGTCAACGTCGCGCCGACGTCCGCTGCGCCGGTGATCACCTGGAGGGCGCTCTCCGGCGCGCCCGCGTCGGCGAGCGCCGAGCGCATCAGGTGAGCGAGCCAGAGCGTCGCGAGCGGCGTCTGCGGCGCCGGCTTCACGATGATCGGGCACCCGGCCGCCAACGCGGGCGCGATCTTGTGCGCCGCGAGCAGCAACGGATAGTTGAAGCCGGTGATCCCGATGACCACGCCGATCGGCTTGCGAACCCAGAAGCCCTGCAAGCCCGCACCGCTCGGCAGCAGGTCGAGCGGCACGGTCTCGCCGTGCAGCCGGGCGACCTCCTCGGCCGACGTCTCCAGGGTGAGCAGCGTCCGGTCGATCTCCACCCGGCAGTCGACCAGTGGCTTCCCGGTCTCCAGCACCAGCAGATCCACGAACTCGTCGCGGGCGGCGAGCACCGCGGAATGCACGCTCTGCAAGACGTTCCGGCGCACGTACGACGGCAGGCGGCCGACCGTCTCGCGGACGGCGAGCGCATGGTCGAGGGCTGCGCGCGCCAGCGGGACGTCCCCGACGGGCGCCTCCGCCACGGTGGACCCGTCGTACGGGAAGATCACCGGCGCGGTGGCCGGTGCCTCGACCCAGGACTCACCGATCGGCAGGCCGGCTGGAAACTTCATGCGGGATCTCCCTTCGCGAGCAGGTCGGACGTGGTCGCGCCGGAGAGCGCGCGCTGCAGTGTCGGGATGGCCGAGACCAGGCGCTGCGTGTAGGGATGCTGCGGGGCGGCGTACACGTCGCCGGTGGCGCCGGTCTCGACGATCTCGCCGGCGTTCATCACCGCCACGCGGTCGCAGACGTGTTTGACCACGGACAGATCGTGCGAGACAAACACCAAGGTCAGGTTGAGCTCGTCGACCAGGTCGGAGATCAGGTTGAGCACCTGGGCCCGGACGGAGACATCGAGGGCGCTCACCGGTTCGTCCGCGACCAGGATCCGCGGACGCGGGGCGAGGGCGCGGGCAATCGAGATGCGCTGCCGCTGACCGCCGGAGAACTGGTGCGGGTACCGGTCGCCGGCGTCCGCGGACAGGCCGACGGCCTCGAGCAACTCGCGGACGCGGGCTCCGGACGCCGGATGGCCTTGGACGACGAGCGGTTCGGCGATGATGTCGCGAACCCGCATCCGGGGGTCGAGGGAGCTCATCGGGTCCTGGAAGACGAGCTGGAGGTTCTCGCGCAGCGGCCGCAGCCGGCGCTCCGGAAGCCTGGTGATGTCGGTGCCCTCGACGATCACCTGGCCGGAGGTCGCGCGGTCGAGGGCGGCGATCAGGCGCAGCAGCGTCGACTTGCCGCATCCGGATTCGCCGACGATGCCGAATCGCTCGCCCTGCTTGACCTCCAAGCTGACGCCGCGCAGTGCGTGCACGACAGGCGCGGGCTTGAGCAGCGAGGTCCGAGGGCGCGGGTAGTCACGCACCAGGTCGACGACCCGGATCGCGGCGGGGATCTGCTCAGTCGGGACGTGCTCAGGCATCGGCGTCTCCGGCTGGGTGGTGGCAGGCGAAGCCGCGCGTTTCCGATCCGGTCCATGCCGGCAGTTCCTCGCACAGGGCAGTGGCGTTTGCGCACCGCGTCCGGAAGACGCAGCCCGACGGGAACCGGCCGGCGGGCGGCACGTTGCCCGGGATCGTGGTGAGACGACGGGACGTGGTCTCGAGGTCGGACGCCGCGAGCAGACCCTCGGTGTAGCGGTGGCGCGGGCGCGTGAACACCTCGCTGACAGGGCCTGCCTCGACGACGCGTCCGCCGTACATGACCAGGACGCGTTCGCAGACCGTGGCGACGACGGCGAGGTCGTGGGTGATGAAGAGCAACGCCGACGACCGGTCCATGACACCGCGGACGATCAGGTCGAGGACGAGTGCCTGCACCGTGACGTCCAGCGCGGTGGTCGGCTCGTCGCAGATCAGGAGCGCCGGGTCGTTGGCCAAGGCGAGTGCCAGGACGACTCGTTGCCGTTGGCCACCGGACAGCTGGTGCGGGTACGCACGGAGCGTCTCGGCAGGCAGCTGCACGCGGTCGAGCAGATCGGCCGCCGCGGCCCGGGCCGCGGGTTTCGCGAGTGTCTTGTGGATCAGCATCGCCTCGGTGAGCTGGTCGCCGATCCGCATGGTCGGGTTCAGCGCGGTCATCGGCTCCTGGAAGACCATCGCGATGTCGCGGCCGCGGATCCGGGACATCCGCCGTTCGTCCGCGCCCACCAACTCGTGGTCCACACCGTCGACGCGAACCGAACCGTCGGCTCGCACGTCCTCGGGCAACAGACCGAGGATACTCAGCGCGGTCAGCGATTTGCCCGACCCGGACTCCCCGATCAGCCCGACCCGCTCCCCCGCGCCGACGGTCAGGTCGACGTCGGACACCAGCGTCGTCTCCCGCACGGAAACGCTCAGCCCGCGCACCGTCAGTACGTCGCTCATCGCCGGTCCTCCAGCTTCGGGTCGAACCGGTCGCGCAGGCCGTCGCCCAGCAGGTTGAAGCCGAGGACGGCGATCGCGATCGCGAGACCGGGGAAGATCGCCAGGCGCGGCGCGCTGAACAGGAACTCCTGGCTCTCCTGCAGCATCCGGCCCCAGGACGGGGTCGGCGGCGGCGTCCCGTACCCGAGGAACGACAGCGCCGCCTCGGCCAGCACCGCGATCGCGAACGACACCGAGGCCTGCACCGTGATCAGGCTGGTCACGTTCGGCAGCACGTGCCGGACCGCGATCGGGAACGGCTGCCGGCCGGCCGCGCGCGCGGCGAGCACGTACTCGGACCGCATCACCTGCAGCGCCCCGCTGCGGATCACCCGCGCGAAGCTCGGCACCGACGCGATGCCGATCGCGATCATCGCGGTCAGGGTGCTGGCCCCGAACACGGCGCCGAACATGATCGCCAGCAGCAACGCCGGGAACGCGAGCAGCAGGTCGTTGGCGCGCATGATCGCCTCGCCCGGCCAGCGCCGGACCATCGCGGCCAGGATCCCCAGCGGTACGCCGATGACCGCGGCCACGCCGACCGCGACGACGCCGACGAACAACGTGGTCCGCGAGCCGACCATGATCTGGCTGAACACGTCCCGGCCGAACTTGTCGGTGCCGAACCAGTGCGACCACGACGGTTTCAGCAACCGGGACGACGGGGTGACGAGCGTGGCGTCGTACGGCGTCCAGACGAGCGACACCAGCGCCATCGCGACGATCACCGCGACGATCACGCCGCCGGCGATCAGGCTCGGGTTCAGTCGTCTCATCTACGCCGTCCTCAGTCTCGGGTCGAGGGCGACGTACAGGACGTCGACGAGGAAGTTGACCAGGAGTACGGCGAGGACCAGGACCATCACGACGTCCTGCACCAGGAGCAGGTCGCGGTTCGACACGCCGTCGAGCAGGAGGCTGCCCAGTCCTGGGATGACGAAGACGCGCTCGACGACGACGGCACCGATCAGGAGCGTCGCCAACTGGAGGCCGAGGACGGTGACGACCGGCACGGCGGCGTTGCGCAGGCCGTGCTTCCAGAGGGCTTGGAAGGGGCGGAGGCCTTTGGCGCGGGCGGTGCGGAGGTAGTCCTCGCGCAGTACGTCGAGGACCGCGCTGCGGACGTAGCGGGTGAGGACGGCGCCTTGGACGAGTCCGAGTGCGAGCGCGGGGAGGATCAGTTGCTGGAGGAACATCGCGGGATCCTGCGCCGGCGGCGTCCAGCCGTTCGCCGGGAGCCAGCCGAGCTTCACCGCGAACACGACGATCAGCAGGATGCCCGCGAGGAACGCGGGCACCGCGACGCCGACCTGGGAGACCGCCGACAGCGCCAGCCCGGACACCTTGCGGTGCCGGGCCGCCATCAGGGTCCCGGCCGGCACGGCGATGGCGAGCGCGATGACCATGCCGGCGACGACCAGCCACAGCGTGACCTGGAACCGGTCGAAGACCTGCGGGCCGATCGCTGCTTTCGACACGTACGACGTGCCGAGGTCACCGTGCAGCAGTCCGCCCAGCCAGTCGAAGTACTGCGTCGGCAGCGGGCGGTCGAGGCCGAACTGCCGGCGCAGTTCGGCCACCGCCTCGTCGGAGGCGTTCACGCCGAGCGCGACCCGGGCCGGATCGCCGGGCAGCACCGCCATGAACGCGAAGACCAGCACCGAGCTCACCGCGAGACTGACCAAGAACACGCCGGTGCGCTCGATCAGGCGGAGAATCATCGGGCGAGCTTGGAGAGATCGAAGTTCTCGGTGATCGCGTTGGTCGGCAAGCCCTTGATGTCCTTGTCCGCGACCATCAGGTTCGGCAGCAGGAACAGCCAGTCGCCCGCGGCCTGCTCGGACAGCCGGCGCGCCGCCTTCTTCAGGTTGTCGACCTGAGCGGCCTCGTCACCGGCGTCCGCCGCGGCCAGGTAGCCCTGCAGCGTCGGGTCGTCGTACCTCGTGTAGTACTTCGGGTTTCCGAAGACCGCCCCGAGGTCCCGCGGCTCGACGTGCGCGATGATCGACAGGTCGTAGTCGGCGTTCTTGAACACCGTCGTCAGCCACGCCGCCGGGAACTCCAGCTGGTCGATCCGCACCTTCAGGCCGGCCTGCTCCAGCTGGCTCTTCACCACCTGGCCGCAGGACGTTGCGTACGGCAACGTCGGGAGCCGGAGCCGGAGCGTCTTGCCGACCGCGCCGGAGGCCTGCAGCAACGACTTCGCCTTGGCCAGGTCGTACGGCGTGACGCCGGTGAGGTCCTCGTACCACGGGTCGGTCGGCGGGACCATGCTGCCGATCAGCTTGCCGCGGCCGGCCCAGCAGGTGTCCAGCAGCGCCTTGTGGTCGATCGCCATCCGGATCGCCTGCCGGGTCCGGATGTCCTTGAACAACGGCAGCGAGTTGTTGAAGGACAGCAGGACCTCGCCGTTCGTCGTGCCCTCGATCACCTGGTACTTGTCGTTGCTGGTGAACTGGCTGAGCGCCTCGGGCGCCTGCACCGTGCTGATCACGTTGATCGTGCCGGTGAGCAGCGCGTTGTTCAGCGCGGTCGCGTCCTTGAAGTACTTCAGCGTGATCTGCCGGAAGAACGGCTTCGAACCCCAGTACTTGTCGTTGCGGACCAGGACGATCGAGTCGCCGCGGTTCCACTTCGAGAACGTGTACGGGCCGGAGCCGACCGGGGCCGTCGCCAGTGCGCTGACGCCGCTCTCGGAGAACATCGCGCCGATCCGGGTGGTCATCCGGAACAGCCAGTCGTTGCTCGGCTTCGCCAGCGTGACCTGCAGCTGGGTCGGCGACAGCGCCTTGGCCTGCGAGACCACGTCCATCGCGGCCTTCAGTGACGTCGTCCAGGCGGTCTTCACCCGGTTGATGCTGAACACCGCGTCGCTGGCCGTGAACTGCTTGTCGTTGGTGAACTTCGCGTTGTCGACCAGATCGAACGTGTACGTCTTGCGGTCCGGCGACACCGTCCACGACTTCGCCAGCGAGGGCACGATCTTGCCGGAGTCGTCCTGCTTGACCAGGGTCTCGTAGACGTTCCCGAGCAGCACCTGCGGGATCGCGGCGCCGTCGGTGGTGGTGAAGTCGAGGCTGGCCGGCTCGGCGACCAGGCCGATCGACAGGTTCTGGTCACCGCCCGGCGAGCTGCCGGACGACGTACTCGACCCGGCCGAGCAGGCGCTCACCGCGAGCAGCGCGGCGGAGGCGAGGACTGCGACCGCTCGAGTGTAAATCGACGACTTCACGTCTACTCCTCCGGTGCGCCAACTGGTCTGACCAGTGGACTAGGTCTCAATGGGCCACTAGGTTTGTCCTCTGCTCAGGTGCCTGTCAAGCGACTGGGGGTGTGCCGGATGACAAAGAGCCCGCGGTTCCAGCCCGTACAACCGGTGCGCGCCTACCAGCGGATCGTCGAACAGATCGAGGAGGCGCTGGCCCGCGGTGACCTGACCCCCGGCCAGCGGCTGCCGAGCGAGCGGGAGCTGGTCGCGCAGTTCGCGGTCAGCCGGTCGACGGTCCGCGAGGCGCTGCGGGTGCTGGAGAGCAACGGCGTGGTCCGCTCCCGGCCCGGCGATCCGAACGGCCCGGAGATCCTGCCGTTCTCCTCGTCCGCACTGCGCAAGCAGGTGGCCCGGCTGGCCCGGGTCGACGAGCTGAGCCTGAGCGAGCTGCTCGGGTTCCGGATGATCATGGACGGCGCCGCGATCCAGGTCGCCTCCCGGCTGCGGACGCCGGAGCAACTGGACGAGCTCGAGGCGACCCTGGTCGCGATGCGGGACGCGATCGACGTCGACTTCGCCGCGTTCAGCGAGGCCGATCTCGCCTTCCACGAGCTGATCGCGCGGATCAGCCGGAACTCGCTGATCCAGACCTGCAACGACGTCGTCCGCGGCGTCGTCCTCGGACTGATCTCCGACAAGATCGCGCACGCGCCGAACAGCCGCGCGCTGATGCTCGAGTCGCTGCACCACCACGCCGAGGTGGTGGACGCGATCCGGGCCGGCAACGGCCACGCCGCCGCCCGGCTGGCCCGGCAGAACATGTTCGACTACTACGCAGGGTATGTGCCCGACTCCGAACAGGAAACGTTGCGGGCGCTCATAGAAGATTGACGGATTCCCGTGTCATTCTGTCGGGAATCGGTTCACTGCTGTGGGGGGCACGAGCGTGAGCAAACCTGCGATTCTCACCGTCGACGACGATCCGATGGTCTCGGCCGCCATCTCCCGGGACCTACGCCGCAGGTACGGCGACGACTATCTGGTCGTCCGCGCGACCTCGGGCGACCAGGCACTCGCCGCGCTGACCAAGCTTGCGCTGCGCAACCAGCCGATCGCGCTGATCGCGACCGACCAGCGGATGCCCGGGATGACCGGGATCGAGCTGCTCGAACGCGCCCGCGAGTACGCGCAGAGCGCGAAGTACCTGCTGCTCACCGCCTACGCGGACACCGATGTGGCGATCCGCGCGATCAACGAGATCGGCCTCGACTACTACCTGCTGAAACCCTGGGATCCGCCCGAGGACCAGCTGTTCCCGGTCGTCGACGACCTGCTCGGCGACTGGCAGCACGCCAACCCCGAACACACCTCCGACGTCCGCGTCGTCGGCAACCGCTGGTCGGACCGGGCTCACGACATCAAGACCTTCCTCGCCCGCAACCACGTCCCGTACCGCTGGTACGACGTCGAGCGCGATGCCGAAGGGCAGCGGCTGCGGGAGCTGGCCGACGCCGCCGACCACGAGCTCCCGCTGGTTCTGATCCCCGAGGGCGACACGCTGCGCTGCCCCACCACCCTCGACCTCGCCTCGGCCCTCGGCCTGCGGACCCGCGCCGAGCAACCGCTGTACGACGTGTGCATCGTCGGCGGCGGCCCGGCCGGACTCGCGGCCGGCGTCTACGCGGCGTCCGAGGGCCTCAGCACGGTGATCGTCGAGCGCGAGGCTCCCGGCGGGCAGGCCGGGCTCAGTGCCGCGATCGAGAACTACCTCGGCTTCCCGCGCGGACTCACCGGCTCGGACCTCGCCCAGCGGGCCGTCGCGCAGGCTTCCCGCTTCGGCGCCGAGATGGTGCTCGCCCGGTCCGTCGTCGGCCTGGAGTCCCGCGGCCCGGTGCACGCCGTCCTGCTCGAAGGGTCCGGCGAGATCGAGGCCCGCGCGCTGATCGTCGCCACCGGCGTCTCGTACCGCAGCCTCGACGTGGACGGCCTCAGCGACCTCACCGGCCGCGGCGTGTACTACGGCGCGACCGCGAGCGAGGCCAGCCAGGTCCAGGACGACGAGGTGTACATCGTCGGCGCGGCCAACTCCGCCGGACAGGCAGCGCTGAACCTGGCCCGGTACGCGAAACGCGTCGTGCTCCTGGTCCGCGGCGAGACGCTCGAGACGTCGATGTCGCGGTACCTCGTCGACAAGATCAGCCAGGCCCCGACCATCGAGGTCCGGTGCCGGACCGAGGTCGTCGGCTGCCGCGGCGACGGCCATCTCGAGGCGCTGACACTCGCCGATCGCCGGTCCGGCCGCGTCGAGGAGGTGCCCGCGAGCTGGCTGTTCATCTTCGTCGGCGCGATCCCGCGAACCGACTGGCTCGGCGACGCCGTCGTCCGCGACGCCAAGGGGTTCGTGGTGACAGGTCCGGACCTGATCGCGCTGAACCGCTGGGCGCTGCCGAGGCCGCCGTACGCGCTGGAGACGAGTGTGCCCGGTGTGTTCGCGGCCGGCGACGTCCGGCTCGACTCGATGAAACGCGTGGCGTCCGCGGTCGGCGAAGGCGCCATGTCGATCTATCTCGTCCACCGCTTCCTTGCGACCGTCTGATGGACGCGGCCGACCTGCGCGACGTCCCGCTCTTCGCGGGGCTGACCGACGCGCAACTCGAGGAGCTGATCGAGGGCAGCACCGAGGTGCTGATCGAACGCGGCGCCGACCTGTTCCACGAGGGCGAACCCGCCGACTACTGGTGGGTGCTCGTCGACGGCGCGATCACACTGCACCGCAAGATCGGCCGCGAGGACACCGTGATGGGCAAGATGGACGTCCCGGGCCGCTGGGCCGGCGGGTTCCGGGCCTGGGACGAGCACGGCCTGTACCTCGCCAGCGGCCGCGGCCTGGCCGAAGGACGTGTACTGCGGGTCCCCGCCGAGCTGCTGCGCGAGCGGATCGACGCCTGGTTCCCGCTCGCCGGGCATCTGATCAAAGGGGTGTACGGGACCGCTCGGGCGATCGAGTCGACCGCACGGCAGCGGGAGTCGCTGATCACGCTCGGCACGCTGGCCGCCGGACTGGCACACGAGATCAACAACCCCGCCGCGGCTGCAGCACGCTCGGTCAGCGCACTCGACACCGCGTGCGTCACGCTGCTGTCGGCGCTGCGCGGTCTCGCGGAAGGCGAGGCCACTGCCGCCCAGTTCAGTGCGCTCGACGAACTGCGGCTCGAGCTCGGCACGGCGACGGCGGCACCGGATCCGGTGGATCTCGCCGACCACGAGAACACGATCGCGGACTGGCTCGACGACCGCGGCGTCGACCGGTCCTGGTTCATCGCGCCGCCGCTCGCCGCGGCCGGTGCGAGCGTGGACTGGTGCGAGCGCGCGGCCGGCGTCCTCGGCGACGCCCTCGGGCCCGGTCTCGAATGGGTCGCCAGCACACTGGCGGCCACGACGCTCCTCGGCGAGGTCAAGGAGTCGACGCGGCGGATCAGCGAGCTGGTCGCCGCGGTCCGCTCGTACTCGCAGATGGACCGCGGCTCGATCCAGACGATCGACGTGACCGAGGGCATCGAGAGCACGCTGGTGATGCTCGGCCACAAGCTCCGCGACGGTGTCGAGGTGATCCGCGCGTACGGCGCCGACGTACCCCGGATCGACGCGTACGCCGGTGAGCTGAACCAGGTGTGGACCAACCTGATCGACAACGCCGTCGACGCGATGGAGGGCGCCGGCACGTTGCGGATCACGACCAGGACGGACGGCGACCGGGTCGTGGTGGAGTTCACCGACACCGGGCCCGGGATGCCGCCGGAGGTCGCGGCCCGCGCGTTCGAGCCGTTCTACACGACCAAGGACGTCGGCAAGGGCACCGGTCTGGGCCTCGATATCGCCCAACGGATCGTCGCCGAACACCACGGCGGCACGATCGGCATCACCTCACGACCCGGCGAGACGACACTGCAGGTCAGACTGCCCAGACAACCGGCCGGCTGACCTGCCCGCACTTACGTGTCGTGCTCGAGGAGACGCACCCGGGGAACCTTCAGCAGTTTGCGGGCCTTCGTGATCCAGTCGGAGCACAGGAACGCCGCGGCGGTCTCGGGCCAGGCAACGACCACGACCTCTTGGCAGCCGGTGGCCTTCACCATCTGCATCAGCGCGAGCAGCACCTCGCCGTGCGTGATGGAAACGTGCACCGGGTAGCCGCTGGCCGCCCGGAGCAGCCGGGAGCTGTGCTCGATCACCGAGGCGAGATCGACGGCCGGGTCCGCGAGCACCGCCGTCGGTGTTCGCCCCGGGCCCGGCGGCGCCGCCGGCGGACTGATCCGCGCCGACGGTCCGGTCGCCGAGCCGACCACGGACGCCGAGCCGGTCAGACCGGCCACGTCCTCGAACGACGAGCCGAGTAAGGCCATCGGACCGCCGAATCCGCGCTCGGGGTGGCTGGAGACGAGCAGGTGGTAGTCCACGGGTTCCTCACGCTTTGCGTGCAGGGCGGCAACGCGGCGCGCGTCGCCCTCGCTCATCTCCCGCTCGATGAGCACAACCACGTCGTACGTCATGCGTGGCTCCCTTCGCGTCAATTCCGTTGTACTCCTGCACGGGACCGGGCCAAAGCGCCGGCCGCGCGTCCGTCACGGAATTGTCAAACTCCTCTCAGGCTCCTCTTAGGGAGTCGCTTCGAGGCCGGCGCGGGCGCGGGAGTCGGGGGCCAGGCCGGTCAGCAGGTGCGGCGCGTCGATGAGTGACAGGCTCGCGCCGTCGAGAAGACGCGGGTGCAAGGCATACACTTCCGCGCCCGCGGGCGGCGTGACGTCACCGGTCAGCACGGCCACGAAGTCCGCCCGTTTCGCGGCGTCCTCGTCCCAGCTCCGGTCCGGCTCCAGCCGCAGCGTGACCCGCCGGGCGAACGCCGCGGGCTCCTCGGCCGGGCCGCGGACGTAGCCGACGACCGAGCCGTCGGCGCACCGGACCGCGATCTCGTCGGTCCGCGCGGCCGCGTGCCAGCAGCAGATCTCCCACAGGCTGACCCGGTCGCCCGCGCCGTGCACCTCCTCCATCGTCGCCGCCATCAGCCCGAGATGGCCGCCGTACCGCGCGATGTTGTGGCCGTAGCCGGCCGCGCCGAGGTTCACGTCGTACCAGCGGAGCTCTTTGGTGTGCAGGTCGACGCCGAACGGCAGCAGGATCTTCGCCGGCCCGGCCAGGTCGAACCGCTCCACGACCGCCGCCGGGTCGAACAGCGCGTTCGGCTGCCGGAGGACGCCGACGAACCCGCGCTCCAACTCGTCGAACGGTACGTCGTTGTAGCTGAACACGACCGGCAACAGGTAGCGGCCTCCGACCCGGCGCACCGCGCGCAGGTCGATGTCGACGAACTCCGTCGAACCGTCCGGGCCGGGCGCCGACGTCAGGTCGCCGGAATGCACCAGGGCGTCCTCGTCGAAGCGCAGCCGGGTGTAGTCGCACAGCCCGGCGAACGCCCACTCCTCGTCGAAGACCGCCACCGACAGGTCGAGATCGATCCGCCGGCCGCGCGGCTCGACCCAGTGCAGGAACAACCGGAGCAGCTGGTCCTGCGGGATCGGGACCGCACTGCCCCGCGTCATCCGCAGCAGGCTCGACGACGCGCTCCGCTCCGAACCGGGCGCGGCCAGCCGGGCGAGCTCCTCGTCCAGGAACGCTCGCCGCCGGCGCGGCAAACCGGTTGCCCGGCGCAACATTTCGCCGACCAGCACCGCGGACAGCTCGCCGGCGAGCGCGCTCGGCAGCGGCTCCCGGTCGTCGACCGCCGTCCAGATCCGGGCCGTCCCGCCGCGGGGGAAGAACAATCGCAGGTCTCCGGGCGGCGTCCGGACCTGACCGAGGGCGGCCGTCAGAACGACCGGCGACACGTCCGACACCGCGGTCGTGAGGGCGTCGACGAGGACCGGGTGATGCTGCTGCGGAAGTGCGCGCGCGAGGTGCAGCAGGCGGCGCACCAGCTCGCCGGGACGTTGCATCAGCAGATCGAGCGCCTGCTCCGGCCGCCCTTGGGCGAAAGCACCCTCAACGCGTGCGGCGAAGGTGCTCATCACGAACCGCCCGTCCTCCACGCGCACCAACGGATGCCGGGCGGCCGCACCCGCCACCGCCCGGCCGGCCGCGGTCCCGAGATCCAGATCGGTCCGCCGCAGGACCGCGAAGGCCAGCGCGGCGACCGGGAAGCGGGTCGCGAACTCGAACGGATGCAGGTTCTCCCCGATCCGCTTCCAGGCGCGCTCGTGGCGGAGCATGTCCTCCACCAGCGTCTCGACGGGCATCCGGTCGAGACGCTGCAGCACGAGCCGTCGAGTTGCCCGCGGCAACGATCGGCGCCGGGCCGGCGGCGTCCGCAACCCGGGGTCGGCGTCCATCAGCGCGAACACCAGCCGCAGGACGTCGGTCGCGGTGCCGGCGCGATCGATCAACGCCGGCTCGTCCGCGAGGAAGTGCGCGAGGACCAGCGCCCGGGTCTCGCGGACCGGGATGTCCGCGGGGATCCAAGCCGGGCCGGCGCCGTCGAGCAGCACCAGCAGATCGGCACGGTCCGCGGCCGACAAGGGGGCTCGTCGTGCGAGCAGGGCCGCGACGGTCTGGCGGACCGAGTCGGCCGTGGCCAGGGAGAGCAGCCGCAGACGATCCGAACGGACATGCGCGGGTGGCTCCTCGGCGGCCGACGGCTTGAGGAACGGATCGCCGGGGTCGATGCGCCGTAGGCAGAGTGGACAGGCACTGAGGTCGGCGCCGTCCCAGCAGGTGCGGCAGACCAGGTGCGCGCAGGGGGCGACCGCGTGCACGGAGGCCGTGTCGCCGCAGAGCACGCACGGCTGCTCCGGCTCCTGCAGCAGCCGAGCGAAGACCCGGTTCACGTAGAAGGTCTCGGTGTTGCCCGGAACGGTCTCCGGGAAGCCACGGAACAGCGGTGTGTGGTCGGCGTCGGCGCCTGACTCGGCGTCGAGCAGGTCGAGCATCGCGCTGCCGAACCCGGCCAGTGCGGGCGCCGACAGCGAGGCGCAGTGCCGGTACAGGCCGACCGAGAGCAGGAGGCCGCGCTGGATCAGGTCGGCCTGAAGCGCGGACAGGCCCGCCTGGATCGTGAGCGGACGGCGCAGCCACTGCCAGGCGGAGCGCCGGACCGGCGGGGTCAGGGCGGTGGCGTCGACGAGCCGGCGGCGGCGCAGCAGGACCGCCGCTCGCGGGTCTCCTGATGGCTCCGGCATGCGCGACTCCCCCGGTGAGCACGGTGTGTGCGTCTGTCAGGACGGCGCCAGGGGCGGAGAGCGGACGCGCTACTTGGCCTGGTGAAGGAGAAGGAAGCACGTCCAGGAGCCGCCCCTGGCACCGAGAACGCTACCGGGCGCCACCGACAGTTTCGGTGCGCTCGCCGGGCCCACAAAGAAGAGCTCCGGTAGCAGGGTCGGGGCCGCCCCGCCCAGACCCCGCTACCGGAGATCTCCAGAGTAGAACGTTCATCCAAATCGCGCGCCACCGGGTCCCCGATTCGGCGGTGAACTGGCACTGATGCGCCGCGGCGGTGACCGACGGCAGGCAGCAGGCCACGGACCGTGAACGCCGATACCCACGCGAAAATCACGGTAACGTCAATTCACGAGGCGTCGGGGTTCAACTCGTGAATGACCTCTCCGGAACGTAAGAAATGCGTTAAGAAATACCGTTGGTCACCAGTCGTTACCGCCACCGGAGAACCAGTCGTTACCCGCGCCGGAGAACCAGTCGTTACCGCCGGTGAACCAATCGTTGCCACCGTCGAACCAATCGTTGCCGCCGGTGAACCAGTCGTTGCCGGTACGGACGGTACGGACGGAGTGCGCTGCGATCTGCATGGTTTTCGACCCTTCTTGATGCTGACCAACTGGTGGAATGCCCGGGACACCGGGGTGACCTGACGTGAACAGGTCGTTACTATGAACACATAACCGCTCAGATCTACCGCTTGTGAGGCTGATGATGATTCTGATCGGTCGGAGCAACGGGTTGCCACCCAGGCAATGGAAGCTCTGGTCACTGCCCAGGACCGCATTGGCTTATGTGATCGCGATTGATGTGATCGCGGTGACGATAACCACACTCGCGGTCCGGAGCACGGCCGTCGGGCCGAATTCCGGGGTCACGCATTCGGAGTGGGTGGCGTTCGTCGTCCTGGCGGTGGCCTCGACGCTGCACCTGGAGTGTGCCCGCGGAATCGAGCGCCGACGCGAGCTGGCCGCGAACACCTCGCCGCACACCAACCTGAAGTGCTTGTGGATCTTCGCGGCGCTGCTGCTGCTCCCGCTGTCGCTGGTCATCCCGCTGGTGGTGCTCTCGTACACGTACTCCTGGTTCCGGGTGTACGGACGAACCATCGCGCACCGCAAGGTCTTCTCGACGGCGACGTACATCCTGGCCAGCGCGGCGTCGGCCGCCGTGCTGCGGGCCGGCGGCCTGCTGGAGGCGCCGCGGGTGCCGACCGGTTTCTGGTCGCTGCTGGTGGTGCTGGCCGCGGCCGCGACCTGGTGGCTGGTGAACTACGCGCTGGTGATCGGCGCGATCCTGCTCTCAAGTCCGGAGGCCACCGCGCGTGAGGCGCTCGGGGACCTCTCCAACCAGTTGGTCGTGTGCGCCGGCCTGGGTCTCGGCATCGCGATCGCCGCGGTCCAGACGTCGTACCCGTGGGTCGTTCCGGTGCTGATGGTGACGGTGCTGGCGCTCCACAGGGATCTGCTGCTCCCGCAGTACCAGCGGGCCGCCGGCATCGACAACAAGACCGGCCTGGCCACCTCGTCGTACTGGGCGAGCGCGGTGCCCGCGGAGCTCGCCCGTGCGGACACACTGCGCAGCACGGTCGGTCTGCTGATGCTGGATCTGGACAAGTTCAAGGAGATCAACGACACCTACGGGCACCCTGCCGGCGACGAGGCGCTGCGCGCTGCTGGTGAAGCGATCCGTGCGGAGGTGCGCAACGGCGATCTGGTCGCGCGGGTGGGTGGAGACGAGCTGGCGGTGCTGCTGCCGGGTGCGTTCGAGTCCGAGGTGCTGGAGATCGCGGAGCGGATCAGGGAGCGCCTGGTGGGCCTCACGGTCGCGGTCAGCACGACGGACGGGGGCACGACGACTCTCGACGGCGTGCCGGCCTCGTTCGGCGCGGCCGTGTACCCGGAGGTCGCGAGCACGATGGACCAGCTGATCCTGGCCGCCGACGACGCCCTGCTCACGGCCAAGCGGTCCGGGCGGAACCAGATCGTGGTCGCCCGCCCGAACCAGCCTGCGGACCAGCCCGCTCTCCAGGCGGACAAGGCGTCTGAGCAGGAGTCAGCGCCGGAGACCGATCAGCGCCTTGCCCCGTAGCGTGCGGTTCTCGAGCGCCCGGTGCGCGTCGGCCACGTGGTCGAGGTCGTACACCTGATCGATGACCGGCCGGAGGTCCCCGGCCGCCGCCCGGGTCATCACGTCAGCACCCGTGACGGCCGTCGTCGTGGAGTCCGCGCGAAGGTCCATGATGCCCTTCACGGTGATGCCGCGACGCTCGGCCTCGGCAGGGTCGTACGCCGCGAATCCGCCGCTCGGCGCGCCGTGGGCGGAGAACCAGCCGCCGTCGGTGACCACGCTGAACGCGGCCGCACCGAGTTCGCCGCCGGCGCCTTCGAACACGATGCCGGCGCCGCGTCCGTTCGTTGCCTCGAGCACTGACTTCTCCCAGCCCGGCCTGCTGTAGTCGAGCAGGACGTCGGCGCCCTGCGCCCGGCTGAGCTCCAGCTTCTCGTCGCCGCGGGCGGCCGCGACGACACGGGCCCCGGCCTGGTGGGCAAGCTGGATCAGGAGCAGACCCATGCCGCCGGCGGATGCGGTGATCAGGACGTCCTGGCCGGCCATCGGCGGCGCGAGTTCCTCGAGCATGAGAGCCGTGAAGCCGTCGCCGTACACCGCGACCGCGGTCGGCAGGTCGAGCTCCGGCGGCACCTCGACCAGGTCGGTCGCGGTCAGGGCGAGTTCGGCGTGCGCACCGAAGGCGACGCCGCGACCGACGACGGTCTTGCCGATCCAGTCCGCATCCACACCGGGACCGACTGCCCGCACCTGTCCGCCGAGATTGGAGCCCGGCACGTACGGCGTTCGTACGTCGAAGAACTCGCCGTACGCGCCCCGCCGGATCGCGGTCTCGACGAAGATCACGTCCGCGATCGCGACCTCGACGAGCACCTGCCCGGCCGCGGGCTCGGGATCCGGGACCGCACGGGTCTCGATCACGTCCGGACCGCCGAACCTGGTCACCACTGCTGCACGCATATCCACACTCTCCGGTTTGTCGTCGGGAGCTTCCGAGCGTGCAACCTCAACCAGCGTTCAGGTCAAGTCGGACTTGTCGGTGGTCCGGCGTACTGTGCAGGGCATGTTCGAGGCCGTCTTCGTGCCCGCCGACCCGCCGCGCGCGGGCCGGCTGGCGTTGTACGGCGACCTGGCCGGCTCGGGAGAGACGGCTGACGGCACCGTCGACGTCGTCCTCCCCCGCGGCACCACAGTCCGCCGCAGGACCGTCCCGGCCCGCTTGCTGTCGATGGAAGAGGTGCTGGCCCGGCTGACCGAGCCGGACTCCGACCGCGACGCGACGGGGAGCTGGGCAGCCTGGCGGGCGGCGGGACTGGCGGGATTGGTGCTGATCGGGCGGGGGCGGTTGGTCCCGGACCACAGCCCGGAGGGGTACGGCGCGTGGCGGGTGGCTCCGCTGGACCCGATCGACCGCGCCTGGCTGCGGAACCTGGGCGCTGCCATGCCGGCGTACGGTCATGCCCTGCCGATCGACGGCACCCGCCCCGTGCGGCTGCGAGAGCCGGAGCCGCTGATCCGTGCGTTCTGGGACGCGCTGGCGGACACGCTCGTCCGCACTCCCGCGGCGGCTGTCGCCACTCGTCCCGGCGCCGCGCCGTTCGCGGCCATCGAGCCGACATCCCTGCCGGGAGCGACGACTTGGCTGGACGAGACCACCTTGGCCGAAGAGGCCGGCACCCGCCTCGTCCTCCGCATCGAGCCGCCCGACTCCACCGACGCGCTCGACTTCCGGGCGGTTCTGCAGTTGCGGAGCGGGGTCGACCCGAGCCTGCTCGTCGACGTCGCGGACATGTGGAACGCACCCGCCGCCGTCCTCACCGCCCTCGGTGAACGCGCCGAGACCGACCTCCTGCTCGCTCTCCGCCGCGGTGCGCGGGTCTGGCCGCCACTCGGCTCGGCGCTGCGTGACGCCGCGCCCGAGCAGGTTCCGATCGACGACGTCGCGCTCGAGGAGCTCGCCGAAGGCAGCACGGCGCTGGAGGGCGCCGGCATCGAGGTGCTCTGGCCGACCGAGCTCTTCGCCGGCGAGCTGGCCGTCCGCGCCACCGTCGCGACGCCGGCCCCCGGTGCCGTTACCGGCCCCGATTTCAGCCTGACCGATCTGGTCGCGTTCCGCTGGCGTCCCACCCTCGACGGCGAGGACCTGACCGAGGCCGAGGTCGCCGCACTCGCCGAGGCGAAGCGCCCGATGATCCGGATGCGCGGCCGCTGGATCCGGGTCGACCACGACGTCGTCCGCCGGCTCCGCAACGGTGCCGGGCGCAAGCTCACCGGCGCCGAAGCGCTCGGCGCCGCGCTCACCGGGACGATCGACGTGGACGGCGAGCTCGTCCCGTTCGACGCCGACGGGTCGCTGGCCGCAATGCTCGGCCGGCTGCGCGCGACCGAGGAGCCGGCGTCGCTCGCCGAGCCCGCCGGGCTGCGCGCGACACTTCGCGACTACCAGCGCCGCGGCGTCGCCTGGATGGCACAGCTGGCCAACCTCGGCCTCGGCGGCTGCCTCGCCGACGACATGGGCCTCGGCAAGACCATCCAGGTGATCGCACTGCACCTGCAGCTGGCAGGACGCGGACCGACCCTGGTCGTCTGCCCGTCGACACTGCTCGGCACCTGGGAGCGCGAGTTCGAGCGGTTCGCCCCCGACGTGCCCACGCGCCGCTACCACGGCGCCGGCCGAAACCTCAGCGACCTCGCCCCGGACGAGGTCGTGCTCACGACGTACGGCGTGGTGCGCCAGGATCACCGGGCGCTCGGTGAGATCGCGTGGGGCCTGGCCGTCGCCGACGAGGCACAACACGCGAAGAACCCGTTGTCCCGCACCGCCCGCGCTCTGCGAACGTTGCCATCAGCAACCAGGATCGCGCTGACCGGGACGCCGGTGGAGAACCGGCTGTCCGAGCTGTGGTCGATCCTCGACTGGTCGGCGCCAGGTCTGCTCGGGACGCTCGACCGGTTCCGCCACGACGTCGCCGTACCGGTCGAGCGGTTCCACGACGAGGAGGCGACGGCTCGGCTCGCGCGGGTGACCCGCCCGTTCCTGCTCCGGCGGCGCAAGAGCGATCCGGGGATCGCGCCCGAGCTGCCGCAGAAGACCGAGCACGACGTCGTCGTCCCGCTGACCACCGAGCAGGCCACGCTGTACCAGGCCGTCGCGAAGGAGACGCTGGCGAAGATCGAGGAGGCGGAGGGCATCGCGCGGCGCGGGCTCGTGCTGAGTCTGCTCACGCAGTTGAAGCAGGTGTGCAACCATCCGGCGCAGTTCCTGCACGAGCCCGGCCCGCTCGAGCGCCGCTCCGGCAAGCTCGCGGCGCTGGACGAGTTGCTCGACGTGATCCTGGCCGAGGGCGAGTCGGTGCTGATCTTCAGTCAGTACGTCGAGATGTGCCGGCTGATCGAGGCGCACCTCGCGGCGCGGCAGGTCAAGACGCTGTTCCTGCACGGCGGCATCGGGGTGCGGAAGCGCGAGGAGATGGTCACGCAGTTCCAGTCCGGCGAGGCTCCGGTGTTCCTGCTGTCATTGAAAGCCGGCGGGGTCGGGCTGACGCTGACACGGGCCACGCATGTCGTGCACTACGACCGGTGGTGGAATCCGGCCGTCGAGGACCAGGCGACGGACCGCGCGTACCGGATCGGCCAGGACCAGCCGGTGCAGGTGCATCGCCTCGTCACCGAGAACACGCTCGAGGACCGGATCGCCACGGTGATCAACGCGAAGCGGGATCTCGCGGACGCCGTCGTCGGCTCGGGTGAGGCGTGGCTGAGCGAGCTGTCCGACACGGAGCTGACCGAGCTGGTCGAGCTGTCGACAGGGCCGGTTCGTTCCGGGGCGGCGAGTGCCTACAACCCTTCTGCCGTTGGGAAATCCGATGCCTGACGACGAGCGGAGGTCATGGCAAGGCCGCGCCCGGCAGACCGACGGCACGGGGCAGCCGGCCGCGGCGGGGCCGGCGTGGTGGCGGAGCCGCGAGGACGCGGGGTTGCCGGCTGCCAAGGGGCCGGGTAGCCGGCGGTCGTTCGGGGCGACGTGGTGGGGGCGCGCCTGGTTGGAGGCGCTGGAGCAGCGGGCCCGGCTCGATCCGGGCCGGCTGTCGCGCGGCCGGTCGTATGCGCGGCGTGGCAGTGTCCTCGAGCTGACCGTCAGCCCGGGCGAGGTCGAGGCCGTGGTGCAGGGCAGCCGCGCCACGCCGTACCAGGTGACCGTCCGGATCCGCGCCTTCTCCGCGGACGAGTGGGACGCCGTGCTCGAGATCGTCTCGGCGCAGATCGGGCGGGTCGCGGCGCTGCTCGACGGCGAGTTGCCGCCGGAGGTCGTGGACGACGTCCGGGCGGCCGGGCTGGATCTCCTGCCGGGCGCGGGCGAGGTCCTGACGAACTGCAGCTGCCCGGACTTCGCCGTACCGTGCAAGCATTCCGCGGCGGTCTGCTATCTGGTGGCCGATGCGCTCGACGACGACCCGTTCGCCTTGCTCCTGCTGCGCGGGCGACGCAAGGACGAGCTGCTGGAGACGCTCCGGTCCCGTCGGGGTGGGAGTGCTGTGGTCGCGCCGCGCACTCCGCCGCCGGCCGGCATCCCTGCGATCGCTGCGTTCTCCGCCGCCGCTGGTGTGGTGCCGGTGCCCGCTCCGCCACGGCCGCTCAACGCGCCCGGCGTCCCTGTCGCGGTCAAGGTGCTGGATCCGCCACGGTCCTCCGGCGTCGAAGTCCGCGACCTGGTCGCGCTGGCGACCGACGCCGCCCGCAGGGCCTGGGAGCTGGCCTCCGGCGACGCCGACCTCGACCTGACGTACGAGCAGGACCTCGCGCGACGGGCCGCGGACCTTCTCGGTACGCCGGACCTCGCCGACCTCGCGCATCGCGCCGGCATCTCGGCCCGTCAACTCTCCGCGTGGGCCACCGCCTGGCGCCACGCCGGCCGCGGCGGCCTGGCCGTCACCGCCGACGCCCCGCACGACGTCGACCCCGACTCCCTGACCGATGCAGTGGCTGCCCTCCCGAACGCCACCGTCGAAGCCAACCGCGTCACCGCCGGCAAACTCCAACTCCGCCTCGGCAAGGACAACCTCTGGTACCGCTTCGACCAGAGCTTCAACGACTGGACCCTGACCCGCCCACCGACGGCAGACCCTCAGGACCTCGTTTAGCCCGCCCGATCGCCACGACTCCGGGGGTCTAGCGGGCCTCGACGAAGGCCTTGGCGAGGCGGGAGATGAGGTTGTACGGGATGGGCTTGGCAAGCGGAAACTTCAGCGTGCCCTTGCCGGAGCGGTACGGATCGAGGGCTGCGCTCAGGTCGTCGTCGACCGGCGGGATCGGGTAGATCGCGATGTGCGCCTTCCAGCCGCTGAAGTAGAGCAGCGACTTGCCGTCGAAGGTGATCGTCGGGATCTGGTAGCTGATCTTCTCCCCAGCACCAGGCACCGCCGCGTGAACGGTGCGCCGTACCTCCTCCAGCGCCGCCCGCACCTCGGCCGGGAACGACGCGATGTACTCGTCCACACTCCCGAACCTCGTACCCATCCCACCATCCTGCCCCCACACCCCCCACCCCTGTCCCGGCCTTGGTGGGCTGAGACCACAACTGGTGGGTTGATACCTGCTATTTCAGGTCTCCGGATACCAGTTCCGGTCCCGGGACCCCCGCCTCGCGGCGGGAGGTTAGGCGGGGCGGCGGAGGGAGGTGTGGTGTTCGAGGGCTTCGACGAGATGCGCGGCGATCTTGGCGTGGCCGGCGACCGTCGGGTGGACGAGGTCGGTGCAGTCGTCCTCGGTGATCCAGCCGGTGGAGTCGACACAGACCAGGTCCGGGTCGTCGACGGTTTTCACCGCGGCCTGGATCGTCTCCGCGTGCTTCCCGCTGAACGGGGTGAGCGCCACGATCGTCGCCGACGGGTACGCCGCGCGCACCCGGCGTACGTAGTCCGCGTACTCCTCGGTCTCCAGCGTCGGGTCGTTCACGCCGAGGTTGACCACGATCACGTCGGACGGCTCGACCCGCTCGGCCGGCGAGCCGGCGAAGTTCCACCCGAACGAGTCGATCCCGGCGGGCACCTCGCCGTTGCCCGGCTTGCTGATCCCCTGGCTGCCGAACCCGACCTGGTACGCCGTGGCGCCGAACGCCCGCGCGGTGAGATACGCGTACGACGTCGTACCGTCGGCGCCCTCGGACTCCGGGTGCTCGCTCAGCGACCGCACGCCCTGCGTGATCGAGTCGCCGTAGAACTCCAGCCGCGGGCCGCCCGGCCGGCCGCTGAGCCGCAGCCGCGACTTCACGTCCAGCACCAGACCGGCGAACACGACCGCACACTCGAACGGCGGGTTCCACCGGTTGACGTGCTCGTTCACATCCTTGACCACGACCTCGACCCGGTGCCGGCCGTCGGGCGCCTCGACCTCGACGACCGGCTCCACGATCACGTGCAGCCGGGGCTCGGCGTCGTCGACCGTGATCCACAGGTGCGGCGCGACCGTCAACCCGTCGGTGTCGAACAGCAACTGCACCCGCTCACCGGCGTACGAGAACGAGATCCGCGACCCGGAGTTGACCGTGATCGCGACGCCGGGCTGGTGTCCCCACTGTCCTTCCAGGACGATACGCGGATCGGACGGGGCGACGACCTCGCCTGGCTCGAACGGCACGGCACACTCCTGGTCTTCGGCTTCGACGGCGATGCCATTGTGCCCAACGCGTCACCAGCCTTCCTTCCGGGCCCGCGCCTCGAACAGCAGGATCCCCGCCGACAACGCGACGTTCAGCGAGTCCGCCCGGCCGAGCATCGGGATCGACACCGCGTCGAACCCCTCGTCGTGCCACGCCCGCGACAGGCCCGACCCTTCCGAGCCGACGACGAACGCGGTCGGGCCGTTGTACCGCGGGACCCGGTAGGTGCCGGTCGCGGCCGGGTCCGCGAGGTGCACGCGGAACCGGTGGCTGCGCAGCCAGGCGGCCGCGGCCGGGATGTCGTCGAACTCGACGATCGGCGTCGAGAGGACGGTGCCGCGGCTCGCCGAGTACACGGCGGGATGGGTGGGCCGTGCGCGGCGGCTGGTGAGGACGAGGCAGTCCGCGTCGGCGGCGTCCGCCGTACGGATCAGGGTGCCGAGGTTGCCGGCGTACTCGACCCCGTCGGCGACCAGGACCAGCGACCGGCTGGTGAACCGGAACGTCTGCGGCCGCCATTCCGGCAGGCGCGCGATCGAGATCAGGCCGTCCGAGCGGGTCTTGCGGGACAGGCGGGTGAGCAGCTTCTCCGAGATGCGGTACACCTCGGTGGCGCGCTCGGCGATCCGATCGACGTCGGTCGCCCCGGCTTCCGGGCACCAGAAGAAGGTCTCGATGGTGGCGGTCGTGGTCAGCAGGCGGTCGTGTTCCCAGGTGCCTTCGACCATGATCCGGCCGGGTGATCCGTCCTTGCGCAGCGTGAGCAGGTCACGGACACGGGGGTGTTGCGCGCCGATGGAACGCGCGTTGTGCACAGTCATGTGCAAGCTCCGAACGGAGAGAATCAGCAAGCGCGCCGGGGACACGACGGTCCACTCCGGCGGGGCGACACCCGCGGGTGCCGTGGTACTGACGCGGCCTTCCCGACCGCGTCAGCCAAGGATTCTCATCACGTATCGGATGGTAGGCAGCCGCGGATCCGCCGTCATCCGGTTTTCCACAGGCCGCTGGCGGGTGAGTTTTGGTCTGTCGGTGCGGGTGGTTAGAGTCCTTTTCTCCGATAGCCGCGCTATCACACGGGAGGGAGTGCGGATGGACGCGACACTGCTCGACGCCGAGGCCGAGGCGGCTGTGCTGCGGGTCTACCGTCAGGTGTTCGCCGTGCTCGCCCGTGAGGCCGGCGCGATGATCGTCGACCCGGACCTGCTCGACGTGGACCAGGCGATCCTCGACGCGTTCGCCGAGGCCGGCAGCGACGGGCTGACCGTGGAGCAGGCCACCCTCGCCTGCCGGGCGTATCCGCACGACGTGATCGTCCGCCGCTTCGACCTCCTCCGGCAGTACGGCGCGATCACCAAACTCGTCGACCGGCCGAACGAGTTGCGCCACCGCGCCGCCTTCGCGCCGTACGTGATGCTGATGTTCCTGCGCCGGATGTCCGTCCAGGGCGGCCAGGCCGAGCTGCACCAGCTGCTCACCCTCGAGGCGCACAGCGTCAGCGACCCGCAGGCGACCGCGGACGACGGCCGGGCCTCCATCGGCCGGCTGACCAAGGTCTTCCGCCTGCTCGGCAACGAGCTCGCGATCCTGGTCTCGACCAGCACCACCGCCCAGCTCCGGGAGAACGCCCAGCTCGCCTGGGGCAACGAGCGCCTGATCGAGCAGGCGGAGAAGGTGCACCGGCTGGTCCTGGACCGCTGGCCGTCGCTGCATCGGGACTGCACCTCGCTGCGCATGGCCCTGGCGGCGTATGCCGACGCCGTGCAGCTCGCCGCCGGCCGCCTGGTCGAGCGAGCCGGCACGACGCGGGCGCTCGGCCTGCTGCCGATCGAGACCTGGCTGACGTTCACCCGCGGCAGCGAGCCCGACGTGCTGGCCGCCGTTCTCGACGGGTTGTTGTTCGACGCCGCGGCGCCGGACTTCTCCGCGCAGACGATGGTCGAGGCGGTGGAGACCGGCCGCCGCAGCGGCAGCGCACGGATGGCGCCGCCGCGACCGACCGCGGACGCGGACGCACCGGAGTCCGCGGCCGCAACCGACCGCGAGGACCTCCGGGCCGAGGCGGAGCGAGTGCTCGCCGGCCGTCCGTCCGTCGACATCGTCGAGGTCATCGACGAGGCGGGCGACTGGATCACCGCCCGCCGGGTGCTCGCCGAGCTGACCGCGGCGCACCTGCACGACGAGCTCGACTACGAGCTCGTCTGGTCCGACGGCATGCGCATCGACCCGGCCGCCGGCACTCCCTGGGCCACCGAGGGCGTGTTCCGGAGGGTGTCCCGTTGAGCAGCGAAGCCGTCGAGCGGCGGCTGTACAACGCGCTGTGGTGGGCGAAGGTGCAGTCGGCAGGTCCGCTCGAGGTGGATCCGGACACGCCCGCCGTCGCGGGCCTCACCCGCGCGGCCTCGCCGGACGGGTCGACGGTCTGGCTGGTGCCGACGCTGCCGTCGGGTGCTGGGCACGGTGTGCTCGAGGAGCTCGGCGCTCCCCCGGTCGCCGTCGAGCAGCCGAACGAGACGGTCCGCATCCTCGCGATCTGTGTCGCGTGCTGCTGGACCGATCGCAGCGCGCCCGCCTGGCCGGGTGAGACCGGCACGCTCGCGCAGATCCGGGCGGTGTACGCCGGGATGCGCGGCCGCCCCGAGCAGTCGAGCGACCTTACCCTGATCATCGGCAGCCTCCGCCGCCTGCACGCCACCCACTGGCTGCTCTGGAACGACAAGGCCGGCGAGGTCCGCCTCGGCCCCCGCGTCATCACCTGGACCCCCGCAGACCTGGCAACCCTCCGAGACCTCTGCCGCCACCTCCCAGATCCACCACCGGCAGTCCTGTCCTCCCACCCACCCACCACACCCCCGCCCGCCGAGTCCCTCCCGGTTCCCGCCCCGGCACAGACCGACGCCGGCCAGGAATCGGAGGTGTCGGGTGACTGAGCAGCATGCGTTGTTCGATTCGTTGCTGCAGGATCTCAGTGATCGCTCCCGTGACGAGGTGCTCGCCGCGTTCAGCGCGGTGCAGTATGCCGCGCACCCGGTCGCCGAAGTCCAGCTCGCCGGGCTGCGCGACGTCACGTTGCGCCGCCAGGTGCAGCGCATGCTGAAGCTCATCGGCCGCACCCTCGTCCACGTCGACGGCACCCATTGGACCGCCGGGTACGACGACGACATCGCGGCCGGCCTGGCCGCACAGGGCTGGCAGCCGTTGTCCGTCGTCGACCGCGCGGTGCTGGTGCTCGTGCTGGTCCACTCCGTCGCAATCCCGCGCAGCGAAGGCATCCTGACCGGCGACAGCTGGAAGTCCGCGCGACCGACCACGGTCGACGAGCTGCGCACCAGCAGGATCAGCGGCGAGGAGCGGCGCCTCGCCCTGCAACGGTTGCGCGCCGCGGGCCTGATCCAGCTGTCCGGCGATCACTCCGGCGGCCCGGCGTACATCCCGGGACCGCAGCTGCAGCGCCTGACACCGGCCGCCCGCCGCCGCCTCCAGGACCAACTGATCCTGGCCGCCGCGCCGGCCAGCCCGATCGCCGAAGCCATCCGCGCCCGCAACGGCGTCCCAGCAGAAGTCAGCACTACAACGGGAGATGATGCATGAGCGAGCGCAGCGAGCTCATCATTCAACACAGCGCGGGCAGTGCCTCAGCCGCGCCCGGAGCGAAGCGAGGACGCGGATGAACTTCGCCGCTGCTGGTGAGGACGGGCCGTTCGACATCTTGGGGTCGAAGGTGCTGCTGGGGGTCCAGGTCGTCGACCTCTCACGCCTGTCGACGCATCCCATCCCGATGATCGGCCGCGGCCTGATCACCGTCGCCGGTCAGGGCCCGACCGACTCCAACGGCGCCGGCAAGTCGTCGTGGATCGCCGCGCTCAGTCTGCTGCACGCCGACGACCAGTGGCGCCTCACCAGCGGTGCTCCAGGCGCGGCCGAGCTGCTGTTCACCGCCGAAGCGGCCGGCCAGGAAGGCAACTGGTCGAACGTCGACCGCGGCTACATCGTCGGCGTCTTCTCCGACCCGGACCTGACCGACCTCGACGAGATCGAGGCGGCCGCGGTCACCGTCTGGATCCGCATCAACCGCAAGGCGTCGTACATCGACCTGCGCTGGAAACACGGCCTGCACATCCCGTACGGCGCGACCGAGGCGGAGCGTGCCGCCGGCGCCGACGCGCTGTGGGCAGCCCTCCCGCACTCGAACGGCCGCACCGACTTCCACGCCAACAAGCTCTCCCAGGTGCTGTACGGCGGACAGGTGCGCTGCGTCTCGTTCCTGTCGACGTCGGTCCGCTCCAGCCCCACGGCGAACCTGCTCGCCGAGCCGCTCAACGAGCTGGGCCCAGCCCGTATCTTCAACGCGATCGCGACGCTCACCGGGCTCGATCACGAGCTCGAGCAGGAGCAGGCGCACCGTTCCGCCGAGCACACCCAGCGCGAGGCGACCAAGCAGGCGACCGCCGACCTCCAGCGCTGGGAGCAAGAGATGGCGACTGTCGAGGCAGGCATCCTGCAGCGCGCCGCCGCCCGCGAAGCACTCGCCGCGGCGAAGGAGTCCTGGCAGGCGCGCTCGGCGCGGCACCTGATCGACGGCTCCGCCCGCAACGACGAAATCCTGCAGGAGTTGGCGGTTCTGGACGAGCGGGTCGCCGAGCAGGAGGCCCGGAAGGAAGCGGTCGACGCCGAGATCGAGGCCTTCGGCAACGAGGAGGGCCTGCTCCGCGACGTCCAGCTGACCCGCCAGGAGCGGGACAAGCTCGACGCCCGCGACCGGGAGCTCGACCTGGCGCAGCGTTCGGTGCGGGAGCAGCTGGAGCGTCTCGGCCAGGAGCATCGGCGGCTGCTGGAGGCGGGTCGTTCGGCGGACGGCCGCGACCTGGCCGCGGCCGGCGAGGAGCAGGCCGAGGCCCGCGAGATCCTCGAGGAGCACATCGGCCGCGACCACGCGGCACGCGTCGCGGTCGAGCACGCGACGGCCGATCTCCGCGAAGCCGAGAGCGGTCAGACGGTGTCGGCGCCGCAGCAACAGGTCCTGGAGAACGCGGGGATCGAGTGCGGCGCGCTGACCGACATCACCGAGCTGCCGGCGTCCGACCGCGCCGAGTGGGAGCCGCGGCTGGCGCCGTACCGGGAGGCGGTCGTCATCGACGCCGCCGACGCACAGGTCGCGTCGACCGCCCTCGCCGACGCCGGGTACGCCGGATTCGTGCTGGTGCTGGCGAACCGTCCCGGGGCGAAGCCGTCCGGGAAACGCGGGCCGAAGTCCGCGGACAAGCGATTCGTGCTGGACGCGTTCTTCGCCGCGATCGGCGACCGGGCGACCAAGGACCACATCGACGACGTCGCCGGTGTCGTCGCCGTCGGGCAGTTCGACGAGCCGATCACCGGCCGGACCGCGCGGATCGAGGCGGCCCGGCGCCGCGTCGAGGCCGCGGTCGAGGCCCGCGCCGCAGCATCCGCGGCGCTCGAGCAGGCCCGGGCCCGGGTCGAGCAGGCAGAGCGCCGTACGGCGGCCGCCCGCGCGCTCGCCGACGCGGAAGCGGTGCAGGAGCAGATCCTCGCGCTGCGCGAGACCGTCGATCGGCACGAGACCGATCGTGACTCGCTCGCACCGCAACTGCAGGCGGCGAAGGAGTCCGCCGAGACCGCCGCCGGCCAGCAGCTCGTCCGCGACGAGCGGCTGAAGAACCTCGAGGCGACCCGCCGCGACCAGGACCGGATCCTCGACGAGTTCACCGCCCGCCGGCTCGCGCTCCGCGAGGAGCAGACCGCGCTCGACCTCACCACCCGGACCACGGCGTGGGGCGGGACGCCCGCCGAAGCGGAGGAATTCCTGCTCGGGCTGCCCGACGACGCGCAACGCCGCACGACCGCCGACTGGAACCACCAGGCCTGCACGCAGCTCGACGACGTCATCCGCCGCTGCTTCCCGAACGCCCGCTCCCGCGAGGAGATCCCGACCGAGCTGTGGGAGATCCTCAACGGTCCGGACGGCTGGACGAACGGCACGCTCGGCGACCGCGTCGGCCTGGTCCCGGCGCTGCACCGGACGCTGAGCAGCCATCTCGCCCAGCACGAGACGTTCGACAGCCTGCAGCAACAGCAGATCGCCAGCCAGCGCGCCGAGCGGAACGCAGCACTCGAGCGCGCCCGCGAAGGCCTCGGCGAGGCCGAGAGCACGGCCCGCGCACACCGGGCGTCCCTCGCCGACGGCATCAAGGCGCGGCTCCGCCTGGTGTCACAGGAGTTCGACCGCCTCGACCAGCAGTACGGCGGGTACGGCGCGAAGCTCGAGTTCCCCGAGCCCGATCCGCCGGCCGAGCCGGACAAGCCGTGGCGCTGGACCGTCACGCCGAAGTGGCGCCGGTCCGAGGGCGGCCCGTTCTCCGCGTTCAACGTCAAGGGCAACACCGCCCAGATGGACGAGAAGGCGGTGAAGCTGGTGTGCGCGGCCGCGCTCGCCGGCGGTTCGGACCGGCCGCTGCTGCTGATCCTCGACGAGCTCGGCCGCAACCTCGGCTCGCAGCACCGGCGCGAGGCGGTGGCGCTGTTCGAGCAGATCGGTCGCGACCGGAACATCACCGTGATCGGCGCCCTCCAGGACGACATGGAGCGGTACGCGCTCGCCTCCTCCAGGCTGTATGTGAAGCTC
Organism: Kribbella sp. NPDC051936; assembly: GCF_040680955.1. Taxonomy (NCBI): domain Bacteria; kingdom Bacillati; phylum Actinomycetota; class Actinomycetes; order Propionibacteriales; family Kribbellaceae; genus Kribbella; species Kribbella sp. NPDC051936. The sequence continues at coordinate 70,000 of NZ_JBFAXS010000017.1, forward strand.
CGGCGCAGCTCGGACACCATGCCGTACAACCAGGCGCCGGTGGTGAAGGGCAACGAGGACAACGCGGCCCGGGTCGAGCTGCTCCGCGAGTGGATGACGTCGTACCGCGGTTCGACGCCGACCCTCGAGCTGGCCTCGCCGACGCTCACGTAGTCCGACAATTTCCGACAGAAACAATCACCCGAGGCCTTGACCTCGGGTCGCGGGTCCGCATACTCACCAGGTGAGAGCGCTCTCTTCCTACCGCCCCAGGGAGATCCACATGCTGCCGCGACTCCGCCTGATCACGCTGCTGCTCGGCCTCATCGCCGTGCTCCTCACACCGCTCACCGCGAGCGCGTTCGCCCCGAAGCCGCCGCCGTTGACGACACCGTGGACCAATCAGGTGTCGGTGACCGACCCGCTCCCGGAGTACCCGCGGCCGCAGCTGACGCGGACCGACTGGCAGAGCCTCAACGGCGTCTGGCAGTTCGCACCGACCAGCGATCTGAACAATCCGCCGACCGGGACGCTGCCCGAGGAGGTGCTGGTCCCCTACCCCATCGAGTCGGCGCTGTCCGGGATCCAGCGCCATGAGAACCGGATGTACTACAAGCGCACCTTCACCGTCCCGGCGAGCTGGTCGGGACGCCACGTGCAGCTCAACTTCGGTGCGGTGATGTGGCAGTCGAAGGTCTGGGTGAACGGCACGCTGCTCGGCATCCACGAGGGCGGGTACGACGCGTTCTCGTACGACATCACCTCGGCGTTGCGCCGGCAGCAACGACATCGTCGTCGGCGTCTGGGCACCGGTCGACACCGAGGACATTCCGCTCGGGAAGCAACGCGTGAACCGCGGCGGCATCTGGTACACGCCGTCGTCGGGGATCTGGCAGACCGTCTGGCTGGAGCCGACGCAGTCCACCTGGATCACCCGGCTCGACACGATCCCGAACGTCGCGGCGGCCGGCCTGGATCTCACCGTGCGAGGCTCCTCGCCAGGACAATCCGTCCACGCGCAGGTGCTGTCCGGCGGTCAGGTCGTCGGCGAGGCCGACGGCGTCAGCGGCACGCAGTTCCGGATCGCCGTACCGAACGCGCGCCTGTGGTCGCCCGACGACCCGTTCCTGTACGACCTGCGCGTGACGATGGGCAACGACTCCGTCGGCGGGTACTTCGGCATGCGCTCGGTCGGCAAGGCGATGGTCGGCGGCTTCCTGCGACCGACGCTCAACGGCAAGTTCGTCTACGCGCTCGGCACGCTCGACCAGGGCTTCTGGCCGGACGGTCTCTACACCGCGCCGACCGATGAGGCCTTGCGGTTCGACCTCGAGCAGCAGAAGGCGCTCGGCTTCAACATGGTCCGCAAGCACATCAAGGTCGAGTCGGCCCGCTGGTTCTACTGGGCCGACAAGCTCGGGCTGATGGTGTGGCAGGACATGCCGTCGCTGGTCGCGGGCCGCAACGCCTCCACGACCGGCGAGGCACGGTACGAATCCGAACTGCGGCGGATGGTCGACAACCACAAACAGATCACGTCGATCGTGCAGTGGATCCCGTTCAACGAAGGCTGGGGCGAGTTCCAGGCCGGGCGGATCGCCGGCCTCGTGAAGAGCCTCGACCCGAGCCGCCTGGTCAACCACAACTCCGGCTCGAACTGCTGCGACTCCGATCCGGATCCCGGCAACGGCGACATCATCGACGACCACCTGTACGTCGGTCCGGGCGTCGCGCGGGCGCCGTCGACGACGCGCGTGCTGCAGCTCGGCGAGTACGGCGGGCTCGGCCTGCACGTCGCCGGGCACGAGTGGCCGAGCGGCAACAGCTTCGCGTACGAGATGCTGCCCACGAGCGACGCGCTGACCACCAGGTACGTGCAGATCACGAGCCAGCTGCCGGATCTGATCACCGGATCCGGTCTGTCCGGTTCGGTCTACACCGAGCCGACCGACGTCGAGGACGAGATCAACGGGTTCTACACCTACGACCGCCAGGTGCGGAAGATGGACTTCGCGCGCGTGCGGGCCGTCAACCAGCAGGTGCTTGCCGCTGCCAACGGTACGACGCTTCCGCTCGGCAAGCTGGTCTCGTTCCGGGTCACCACCCCGACGTACACGAACCGCTATCTGAGGCACATCGACGGCGTGGCGAACACCGAGGTGGTCGATGCCGGCAGCAACCAGACGCTCAAGCAGGACGCGACCTTCTGGGTCCGGCCCGGACTGTCCAACAGCAGCTGCTACTCCTTCGAGTCGCGCAATTTCCCCGGCCAGTACCTGCGCCAGCGCGACCTCCGGATCTACAAGGAAGCCAACCCCGCCGCGGCGGACGCGACGTTCTGCACGCGCCCCGGGCTGAGCGGCGGCGGTACGTCGCTGGAGTCGGCCGCCCGGCCCGGGTACTACCTTCGCCACCGCAACTCCGAGGTCTGGCTGGACACCGACACCGGCGGCTCCTACCGCGACGACGCGACCTGGAACCTCGTCCCCGCCTGGTGGCGCAGCGGCGCGGACCTCGCGGTCGGCCAGACCCGCACGTTCCGTGTGACGACGGCCGGGTACACCGATCGCGTACTCCGGCATCGCGACGGGCTGGCGCGGACCGACGTGATCACCGCCGGCTCGTCGCTCACGGACCGGCAGGACGCGAGCTTCGTGATCCGCGCCGGCCTGGCCGAGAGCAGTTGCTACTCGCTCGAATCGGTCAACTTCCCCGGCCAGTTCCTCCGGCACAGCAACTACCGGCTGCAGAAGGCGCCGAACGACGGGACGGACACCTTCCGCAAGGACGCCACGTTCTGTGCGCAGCCTCCACGAGCGGGCGGCACCGGCAATGTGTCACTGCAGTCGATCAACTACCCGACGTACTACGTCCGGCACGCGAGCGAGCTGGTCTACATCGCCACCGTCGGCGGCGCGAACGCGTGGGACGGCGGCGGCTCGTACGACGCCGACACGACGTGGGTCGACCAGCCCGGACTCGGAGGCTGACCATGCGCATCCTGCTGACCCTCGCCCTCGTGCTGACACCTGCTCCTCCGGCTGACGCGCAGCAGCCGCTCGCCGCGCAGGTCTGCTCGGTCTCCTGCGACACACTCGATCCGTCGAAGGCACAGGAGGAGACATTCCCCGTACCGGAGAAGCTGATCAACGGGCGACACGTCGTACTGCACGTGTCCGACAAGGACGCGATGGCGTGGGGCAGCATCGACGGCGGGACGACCAACGACGCGGTCTGGCTGGACCGAAGCTGGGACGGCGGCGCGACCTGGGACGGTCTGCTCGGCAAGGCCTCGATCCCGTCGGGGTGGACCGGCACGCGCACGCTCATGTACAACCTCGCCGATCCGGCCGGGCATCGGCGCGGCCTGATTCGCGCCTGCGGCGACGCGGCGGGCGTCGACTGCACCGCGTGGGTTCACACCGCGGTCTGCGCGGCGGCGTGTGACGGCAGCACCGGCCCGTCCGGCGACAACCAGCCGGTGCCGTCGACCACGCTGTCCAACCGGCGGATCTCGCTGCATATCGACAATCGCGGGATGGCGTGGGGCGTGATCGAGAACGGCGCCGCCGGCGACGAGATCTGGCTGGATCGCTCGTGGAACGAAGGCGCGTCCTGGCCCGGCGGCTCGTCACTCGGTCGCACGAGCGTCACGTCCGGCTCGTCCACCGCAACCCGCCTTTACGCCACTGCCGATCCACTCTCGAAGCTGTACGGCGGCGCGATCCGCGCGTGCGGCCGAGCCGTCGAAGGCCAGAACGGCAGCTGTACGGCGTGGGCGCGGCCGGCGACCGATCGGCCCGGCGCGGCTGCCGACGCGTTGATGTACTCGTACCAGCCGCACACGGCGTGGTGGCTGTCGAGTTGGTGGAACTCCGCGGTGGCTTTCACCACGCTGATGGATTATCAGCAGCGCACCCGTCGTACCGATCTGCGCTGGATCGTGAACGAGGTGTTCGAGAAGAACAAGGGCGTGTTTCCGGCCGGCGAGAAGAGCGGCGACGCGCTCGAGGGGAACTTCATCAGTCGCGCGATCGACGACACCGAGTGGTGGTTCCTCGCGTGGATCGAGGCGTACGACCTGACCGGCGACCGTCGATATCTGGACATGGCTGTCAGCATCGCCAACTACGTCGAAGGCTACTGGGACACGGGGACGTGCGGCGGCGGAGTCTGGTGGGACCGCGAGCGCACCTACAAGAACGCGGTGACGAACGGCCTGTACATCCGGCTGACCGCGGCACTGCACAACCGGCTGGCCGGCGACACCGCGTGGTTGCAGCGGGCCACCACCGCGTGGAGCTGGTTCGTCGGCAGCGGGATGATCAACTCGTCGAACCTTGTCAACGACGGCATCACCGGTGCGTGCACGAACAACGGCCAGACCGTGTGGACGTACAACCAGGGCCTGGCGATCGGCGGTGCGCTCGAGCTGTGGCGGGCGACCGGCGACAGCTCCCTCCTCGCAACAGCCCGTCGGCTCGGGGACGCGGCCATGTCCTCGCTCAGCCCTGGTGGCATTCTCACGGAGAGCTGCGACCCCGGCGGCACCTGCGACGACAACCAGAAACAGTTCAAGGGCATCTTCATGCGGTACCTGATGGACCTGGCGGACTCGACCGGCGACGCGTCGTACCGGACCTATGCCCAGCGGCAGGCCGACTCCATCTGGCAGAACGACCGGGACTCGCTGAACCGTCTCGGTCAACGCTGGACGGGCGGCGGAGCGCGTGATTGGCGCACGCAGGCGAGCGCTCTCGGGGCGCTGGTGGCGGCGACTCCGGCGGACTGAGCTTGACACTTGTCCAGATTTCGCTGTGAGGTTACCAAAATCGGACCCCGGTGCTGCCCCTGCACCAAGGGGTGCAGCAGACTGTTCCGGTGACTGTTCCGGAGAGGCGCCGCGTCTGCTCACACCGAGTAGGCGGAGCTCTGGTCAAGCGGTCGTCTGGCGGCGTACCGTCACCTGCATCCGGCATTGTGTCACCGCCCGGCACCGTGTCACCGTTCGGCACCGCGTCAGCATCCGGTACGGCGTCGCCTGCGCCGGGTCGGCCGCCTCACGATCGGAGGGCGTGAATGGCATCGTGGCTGCTGCGCGCCCAATGGCCGCATCGTGACGAGTCCGTCGAGCACCGCGCGCTCCGCGTCGGCCGCACCCTGACCGCGGTGGCCGTGGCGTTCCCCGACGTCCACAACTGGACGCAGGACGAGCGCTGGGGATACCACGTCCTCGAGGCCGACGGCTCGACGCCGTTGCAGGAGATGGTCGAGGCCACGACGAAGGTCCTCGCGAACGGTACGAGCACGACCCGGTTGCATCTGCAGAGCACCGGCGAGCTGCCGTGGCTGTTCGACCTGTCGATGGGCGGCACGATGACGACCGTCTCGGATCAGCTCACGCTGCACTGGAGCGACGAGGACGCGTTGCAGCAGTCGGAGCGTTTCGCCCAGGTGCTGCGCGCGGTCGTCACGATCTGGGAGCCGCAGTGGGCGAGCATCGCCGACACCGAGCTCGCCGCGGCGGCCGGGGTGTTCCGCCGCGGCATCCCGATGATGGGCTGGCTCACGTACGTGCGGGGCATGGTGGCCGGCGCGCCGGGCATCGACATCACGCTCACGCCGTACGAGCGCGGCACCTTGCTGCAGGCGCCCGTCTCCCCCGTCGACCTGACGCCGGTACACATCTGCGCCGCGGCCGCACTCGTCGGCATCGCCCCTGAGGAATAGCTAGTCCGTCACCACGGCTTGAAGGTCCCAGTGTGCGAGCTCGTCGGCTGTCGGCCGCTCGTACCTGGCGCTCCACTCCGTGAGTTCCTCCCGGCTGATCGCGAACGTCCCGGCCTGCAGATCCGCGTTGCGTCGCTCGATACGCTCCCACAGCACGTCGAACGGCAGATCGAGGACGATGATCTCCGCGCTCGCGCCGAGATCCTGCGCCCGGGTCCGGAACAGGTCCCGCTCCTCCCTCGACCAGCAGCCGTAGTCGAGGATCACGTTCACCTCGAGTTCGAGCGCCCTCGCCGCGACGCCCCAGAACAGCTCGGACTCCAGCACCCAGCGCCGCCTTTCGAACTCGTTCGTGTGGAACAGGGCGTCCATCCACTCGTCCGGCGTCAAACGCAGAGCCTTCCGCTCCTCCTCGAGCCGTCGCGCCAACGACGTCTTGCCGGCGCCCGGCAATCCCACGATCAACACCATCCCAGCCATCTGCAGAGCCTATTCGGCCGCGGGACTGCCCGCGCCGCGATATCTCAACGTCACCAGATCGTGCCGTGCCGCGGGCGACGTCGACTCCTCCAGGCCCTCCACCGTGAAGCCGGCGCCACATGCAACGCCAGCACCTGCATCCCGCGCAGATGAATCTCCCGCCCACCCGCCAGCCGGACCTCGACGTCGGGGAAGCAGAACCGGAACAGCGCCAGGATCCGCAGACACCGCTCCGGCGTCAGCTCCCAGCGCCCCTCCAGTGGCGTCCCCGCGAACGGGATCAGGAAGTTCACCGGCACCGAGTCCGGATCCAGCCGCTGGAGCGCGAACGCCAGATCGACGATCTCCTCGTCCGTCTCGCCCGTCCCGAGGATCGTGCCCGAACACGGCGACAGTCCGCCGTCGCGGCGCCCGCCGTACCGTATCCACCCGGTCCAGGTGTGCGTCGTACAGATCTCGCCGTACCGCTCCTCGCTCGTGTTCAGGTTGTGGCTGTACGCGTAGCGCAGCCGCTCGGCCTGCCCCTCCTTCAGCAGCCCGAGGCACACGCAGACCTCCACCTGCGGATGCTCGGCCTTGATCGCACCGATCGTGCTCTCCACCCGCCGGATGTCCCGGTCGCCCAGACCACGGCCACTCGCCACAGAGACCGCTCTTCAGATCGATGATCGTGTTGAGCTTCACCCGGCGACCGAAGAACTCCCGCCGCACCCGAAACGCCGCCGCCACCACACCCAGCAGGTCGTCCGATCCGTTTGCCCTTTCGAGTCGGCGCGGCCGGTCAGCGGCGTACCGGATAGCGCAGATGAAGCACCCGGCTGCCCTGAATCATCGTCTCAGCATCCTCCAACAGGTGCTGCCCCTCGACCGACCCGAAGTAGCGTTTGCCGGACCCGAACACGACGGGTACGACGTCCATGCGCACCTCGTCGACCAGCCCCGCGGCGAGCGCCTGGCCACCGACATCACCGGCGGCGACCTCGACGATGCGGTCACCGGCAAGCTCCTGAGCCTTGGCCACGGCCGCCTCGACGCCGTCGACAAAGTGGAACGGCGCATTGGGGTCCCAGCCCTCGGGCGCCGGCCGGTGCGTCACGACCACCACATGGTCGATCCCGCTCGGAGGCTTCCCGTCCCAGCCGTCCGTTATGTCGAACACGTGGCGACCGGCGACTGTCACCCCGATCTGGTCCCAGTACGGCCGGACGTAGTCGTAGGACGCCTGCGACACCTTCACGACACCGCCGTCGTCCAACGGCACGTCACCGCCGAGCAACCAGTCGAACAGCGGTCCGGGCTGGTCGTTCTCGTCGGCTATGAAGCCGTCGACCGATACCGAGGCATACATGACCACCTTGCCCATCGGGCTCTCCTCCGCTGTGGGGTGCCCTCAAACTAGCGTCTCGCGCGCCGTCGCTCTTGTAAGAAATCAATCGGCCGGAAGCGGCCAGCCGTCCAGCGCGTGGCCGGGATGCTCACGCAGGAACTGCCGCCGGACTTCGATGTACCGCGTCGGCGTGAGCCCGGTGAATGCCTGAAACTCGTGACCGAAGTGGGCCTGGTCGAAGTAGCCTGCGCCGGCGGCGAGATCGCTCCAGTCGATCGATTCGGCAGGGTTGATCGTCAGCACCGCGGCCGCGAAGCGGTGGGTGCGGGCCAGCCGCTTCGGCGTGACCCCGATGACTTCCTTGAACCGCTGCGCCAGATGAGTACTACTGACACCAACTGCCTCACTCAGACCGCCAACAGCCCCCGCCCCGCCGGTCGCCGCGATGACGTTGCTCGTATGGCGAACCAGCCCCAGGCCGGCAGTCTCGCAAAGCCGCCGCATCAGCTCGTCTTCGAGCACCGTCAACATCTCGTCCGGTCGCCCCGCCGCGACCAACCGATCCTGCAGCTCCGCAACCGCGGACCGCCCCCAAACCTGCTCCACCGTCACTGGCCGATCACACAGCTCGGCCGCAGGCATCGCCAGAAACGGCGCCAGCCCCCAGGGCTTGAAATGCACCCCGACAGACCGCGTCTGCGGCGGATACCCGAAGTCCCACGCTCGGGTAGGCACGGTAATCACGCACCCATCGGCTTACTCGCCCGTCGCGACATCGCCCCCACCGCGAATCTGAAACGCCGCCCCAAGATTGACAACAAGCAGCCCCACCGGCGCCGCCGGCAACGTCAACCGAGCGTACGGCGCCGCTCCCTCCAGGTAGTAAAGGTCGTCAATCACCCCATCCAACGGCGACCGCGGCACCCTGGACACATACTCCACCCCCACAGCATCCCAGACCCCTAACCACCCCCCGAGCCCACCACACATCACAACCAGCCGATGACCTCGCTCCCGCACCAGCCGACTTACCCGGAAACCAACCCACGCCAGCCCGGCCGCGCTCCGCCCTCCCTACACGCCCCTGCCACGCACCACTGCGCCTACTCCGGCAGCCCCCTCACAGCCACCGCACATCGCGAACAGCCCGCACACCCTCAGTAACTCACCGACCAGGAAGGCCAGCAACGCGGCCGACCTCGCTCACTCCGGCCAGCCGATTCCGCCGGAAAGCGGCGCCGTCCACACACGACCAGGCCACCCGCGAACGGATCCCATCGCCCGCCGCACATAATCGGCCGGCTCGCCGCACGGCACCTGGTTCTCCAGCCGTGCCTACAACAGCCGCCCATGCTCCGGCCACGCGGGGACAGGGCCCCGCACAGACAGACCCCGCCACGCATGCCCCGCCGGACGTGCCCCGCCGGACGTGCCCCGCCGGACGTGCCCCGCCGGACGTGCCCCGCCGTACACAGCCCAACGTACTGAGCCCGCCATGGACGCTCCGGCCGTGCATGACCAGGGCCGTACACAGGCACTCCCGCCAAGCAGGCTCGCCATGCAACCTCCCACCGCGCGAGGACAGACCCGTAGGAGCAACTACGCTCGCGGCTCCGCGCAGCGCGCAAGCAGATGCGTATGAGCGGCCAACTCGACACCGTGCGAGCCAGGAAGGTCCTGCGCCCGCGCTGCAGCACGACGGGCACCGCGTGGTCGACCCGCCCGACACCACGCGAATCAGCCGCCAGCTCGACCGTCGCCCGAGGCAGGAAGGTCATGGTGCGGCAGGAAGGTCCTGCTGCCGCGTCATACGTGGTCGACGCATGGGCGTGCGTGTACGAGCCGCCTCGAGTGTCGAGCAAAGCAGGACATCGTGCTGTGGGACGACAGCCACGGCCGCGGCGTCGTACGTCGTCGGCGCGTGAGCGTGTGTGTACGAGCCGCCGACTCGAGTGTGGAACGAGCTAGGAACGTCGTTCTGTGGGACGACGAGCACGGCTGCTACCTCGTACGTGGTCGACGCGTGTGAGCACATGCGTAAGGCGCCGGGCTCGACCGTCGCACGAGGCAGGAACGCGGTGCTGCCCGGTTGTGGCACGACGAGCATCGCCGCCGCATCGTATGTGGTCAGCGCACGAGCGTGCGTGTACGAGCCGGCTTGAGTGTCGAGCAAGGCGAGACATCGTGCTGTGGGACGACAGGCGCGGCCGCCGCGTCGTACGTGGCCATCGCGTGAGCGGGAGTGTACGACCTGCTGACTCAACCGTCGCGTGAGCGTGCGTGTACGAACCGCCGCTTCGAATGTCGAACAAGGCAAGACATGGCGCTGTGGGACGACGTCACCGAAGCAGCTGCCGCCGGTGCCGCGGGCCGCTGCGCCGTACGCGGACGGCGCGTGAGCGTGGGTGTACGAGGCGCGGGCTCGACCGTCGCGCGAGGCAGGAGCGTGGTGCTGGCGAGTTGTGGCGTGACGGGCGCGACCGCCGCGTCGTGTGTGGTCAGTGCGCGACCGGATATGCGCGACCGGATATGCGCGAGCGGATCTGTGCGAGCGGCCGGCTCACCGGCGTGTGGAGCTGAGAGGTCGTGCAGCTGCAGGCTGATGCCGCGCGGTCATGCCCGCGGAGGCGCGTGCCGGCGCCGCCACGTGTCTGCACAGCCAACGGTCCGCGCGACCAGCTGTCTGCACGGCCAACGGTCTGCACGGCGATCTGTCTGCACCGCCGACTGACTGCAGAAGGCCGTCTGTTCTGTGCAAAATGTTAAGGGCCACCCCGGTGTGGGGTGGCCCTTAACAGTGTGAATGTCCGGCGGCGTCCTACTCTCCCACGACCTCCCGGTCGCAG
>NZ_JBFAXS010000018.1:0-78513 GCF_040680955.1 Kribbella sp. NPDC051936
TACTCGTGGAAGGCGAACGTCGGCGCGTGGGAGTCCACCATGCACCGCACCAACGTGCTGATCTGCCTGCGGCAGGCGATCCTGTCCGGGCTGAAGGTGACCGCGGTCCCGGCTCGGTACGCGTGGGTGGACGCGGCGCTGCTGAGTCACGCGCGGTTCCTCACCAACTACTGGAGCGGCGCGTGGAACCACGGCACCGACGAGAGCATCGCGCTGTTCGGCGTTGGCGTCACCCTCAATCGCAGCGACTACAAGAACCTCGCGGTCAAACGTCTCGCGGCCGGCATCACCACCTCGATCGACGCGCAAGGTTCCACGAACGAGCAGTCGACGGGGTACGCGGCGTTCAACTACCGGCTGTGGGGCCGCGCGATCGCCGTCCTGCAGAACGGCGGTGTCTCTCCCGGTACGACGATCCAGACGCGACGCGCACTCCTGGCGAAGTGGCTGACGCTGGCGACGAACTCGGTCGGCAGGCTGCCCCAGATCGGCGACACCGAGCTCCAGGCGACCTACCCGTACGCGGGGACGCCGATGGAGTACGCCGGTTCGCTCGGTACGAAGGGCACCGCGCCGCTGTGGCGGGTCGGGGTCTACTCGGCGGGCTACGTGTTCGGCCGGACCGGGTGGGGCACCGATCCCACGAGGGGCTTCAGGGGCGAGTCGGCGTACAGCATCAGGTACGGCCCGCCGCGGGCGTTCCACGGACACTTCGACCACACCGGCATCACGTACACGGCCCGTGGTCGCGACATCGTCATCAACGGCGGGTACGCGGCGTACAACGCGGGAGTCTGGCGCACGTGGACGCTCGGCCCCAGTGCGCACAGCATGATGACGACACCGATGTCGACGTACACGAACCCGACCACCAGGCTGGCGGCGTACTCGGTGAAGACCACGTCGGAGTCGTACGTGTTCACCGACGCACCGGGCAGTGGGATCAGCCGGGTACGGCGGGTTCTGGTGCTGAAGAACCCGGACCTGATCGTCACGTGGGACGTTGCCTCCGCGCGGACCGCTCAGTCGTTCCAGACGCTGTGGCACCTGCCCTCGGATCAGCGCGCGACCGTCTACTCGCGGACGACCGCAACCGCGATCGCGTCTGGTGACAGCACGAGGACGGTTCTGTTCCAGGTGCCGTTCAAGCAGGCCCTGCCGGCCGGAGCGACGTTGGTGAAGCAGGGGCAGAGCAGCCCGATCCAGGGCTGGACCTACCCGAGCAGCTACGTCCGGAGGTCCGCACCGACGATCATGATGGCTCGCTCCGGCAAGACGGCGTCGATCCTGTCGTTCGTCGTCCCGGTCCGGGCGTCGGGAGCGGTCACCTTCAAGGCGCGCTCGTCCGGTTCGACGTTCATCGTCTCGCTGAACGTGGGCGGTAAGGCGGCAGCCATCGCGATCTCCGGCGGCGGTTCGCTCTACCGAGCCGGCTGACGGCGGTGACCAGACCAGGCACCGAGGCCAGTGCGGCCGCGTACAGGACCTCGGTGCCTGTCACTGCCTGCAGCCCGAGAAGGTCGCGCAGCGGAGCGAGCATCAGCGGCAGCACCTGGGCCGCCACGGCGCCGGCGACCGCGAGGTCGAGGAAGCGGAGGCGTCGGCCGCCCGACGGAGTCGGCCGGCGCAACGCCAGAGCGACACCGAGCTGGGCAAGCCCGAGGACGAGGTAGCTCAGGGTCTGCCACGGCGCACCGGCGCTGCGGGCCCAGAGGGCCGCGGTCAGCGTCACGGTCGCGATCAGGGCGCCGGTCCACGCGATTCGTTGCCACAGGCCCGCACCCAGGATCTGCTCCTGCGGCGACCGCGGCGGTTGCCGCATGGCCCGCGGATCGGCGGGTTCGGCGCCGATCGCGACGCCGGGGAGACCATGCGTGAGCATGTTGATCCACAGGATCTGCCCGGGCAGCAGCGGTACGGCGAAGCCGAGCAGCGGGCCGATCAGCATCACCAGCACCTCGGCGAGACCGCCGCCGAGCGCGTACCGCAGGAAGGTGCGGATGTTGGTGTAGATCCGCCGGCCTTCCTCGATCGCGGCCTCGACCGTGCCGAGGTCGTCGTCGGTCAGCACCAGGTCGGCGGCCTGGCGGGCCACCTCGGTGCCGCCGCGGCCCATCGCGACGCCGATGTCGGCGCGCCGCAGCGCGGGCGCGTCGTTGACGCCGTCGCCGGTCATCGCGACGACGTGGCCCTTGGCCTGCCAGGCGCGGACGATGCCCAGCTTCTGCTCGGGCCGGATCCGCGCGAACACGCGACCGGCGGTCGGGTCCTGGCCGGCGTCGATGTCGGCTCCGGTGACGACCTGGCCGTCGTGGACACCGATACGTTCGGCGACCGCGAGCGCGGTGCCCGGGGCGTCGCCGGTGATCAGCAGCAGGCCGATGCCGGCCCGGCCGAACGACGCGACCACCTCGGCGGCGTTGTGCCGCACGGGATCGGTGATCGCGACCAGCCCGGCCAGCCGCAGGCCGTTCTCGGTCCGGGGCGCACCGGGCGGCAGGGTGTTGTCGGCGACCGCCAGCACGCGGTACCCGGCCTCCGACAGCTCCGCGGCGACGTCCTTCGCCCGCGCGATGTCGCCGTACGGCGTGACGTCGGGTGTGAGCATGACCTCGGGTGCTCCCTTGCCGATGACGAGGAGGTCGTCGCTGCCGGGCTGTTCATGGAACGTGGTCATGCGTTTGCGGGTGCTGTCGAACGGCACCTCGTGGGTCCGCAGATACGCGGCGCGCAGCTCGTCGGGGTCGACCGATCCGCGGTGCGCGAGGGTGAGGAGCGCGGCCTCGGTCGGATCGCCGATCGGCTGCCAGGCAGCACGGTCGGCAGGGTCGGCGGGGTCGGCGGGGTCGGCGGGGTCGGCAGGGTCGGCGGGGTCGGCCGGCGGCGGCCGGAGCGCGGCGTCGTTGCACAAGGCAACGTCACGCAGCAGCCGCCGGACGGCGCCGGAACCGGGCGGCCGCAGCTCGCCGGCAGGTTCGTAGCCGACGCCGGTCGCGGTGGCCGCGCCCGACTCGGTCCAGAGCCGCTCGGCCTGCATGATGCCCTCGGTGAGCGTCCCGGTCTTGTCGGTCGCGACCACGGTGACCGCGCCGAGGGTCTCGACGGCCGGCAGCTTGCGGACGACCGCGGCGCGTTGCGCCATGCGGTGCGCGCCGATCGCGAGCGCGAGGGTGACCACCGCGGGGAGCGATTCGGGGACGGCGGCCACCGTCAGGCTCACCGCGGTCACGACCATGCTCGGCAGCGGCAGCCCGCGGACCAGGCCGGCTACTGCGACGATCGCGGAGAGCGCGACGACGACGATGCTCAGTGTCCGGCTGAGCCCAGCGAGCCTGCGTTGCAACGGCGTCGCTCGCGGGCGCTGGTTCGACAACAGTGCGGCGATCTGGCCGAGGGCGCTTCCGGGTCCCGTCCGGGTGACTGTGCCGGTGCCGCGGCCGCGGGTGACGACGGTTCCGGCGAACACCTCGTCGGCCGGGTCCTTCTCGACCGGAACGGATTCGCCGGTGAGGGTGGACTCGTCGGCCTGCAGCTGGACGGCGTCGAACAGGACGAGATCGGCCGGTACGACGTCACCTGCCTGGAGCAGGACCACGTCGTCGGGTACGACGTCGGCGGCGGGCACCACGGTGGTGTGGCCGCCGCGCCGTACGGTGGCGTGCGGCGCCGCCAGGCGGCTGAGCGCGGCGAGCGCGTGCTCGGCGCGGATCTCCTGGACGACGCCGACGGTGGTGTTGAGGACGACGACGGCGAGGATGACCGTGAGGTCGGTGAAGTCGCGCAGGCTCGCGGTGAGGATCGCCGCCGCGATCAGGAGCACGATCATCGGATCCCGCAGCTGGACGAGGACGCGTAGCCACGGCGACGGCGGCCGCGGTGCCGGAATGCTGTTCGGTCCGTGCTCGGCAAGCCGCAGTGCGGCCTGATCCGCGGACAAGCCACGCGGAGAGGTCTGCTGAACGGTCATCGGCGATCTACGGCGTCATGCCGCGGGCTGCCACGGTCGAGCAGATCCACTGTGAGGATGTCGCGGACGCGGAGGCGCATCGCCTTCACCTCCGACCGGACCTGGGCTTGGGGATCGAGACGATGGTCCAGACGGCGGCGAACAGGACCACCAGTGTGGTCCGGAGGGCGTCGGACCAGTCACTGGTCCAGACGGCGGTCGCGAGGACCTGGGGGAAGAACGCGATCCAGACGAGGATCTCGGCCACCAGCGGCAGGTCGCGGATCCAGGCGGCCAGATCGTCCAGCCGGCCCTGGGAGAGCAGGATGAAGAAGACGATCCACAGCCCGGTCATCCAGACGAACCATCCGGTCGACGACGGAGGCACCCGCCGTACTCCGCGGGTCGCGTTTGCGGTCGACGGCTTGGACATGGCGACTCCCTCCGGCAGGCTCGGGGCGGCGGCCGCAGGGGACGACGCCGTCCTCACTTCGAGCATCCGTCGCGGGGCGCGCTGTCACAGGGGGCGTTGGACCTGTCTCGGCAGGCCGGTCAGCGGGCCAGGACGCCGAGGTTCTTGCCGATCACCCCGTCGACTCCGAGGCGGTGCGCGTCGGCGAGGTCGGCCGCGGTGTCGACCGGCCAGGTGAACACCACGTCGGCGGTCCGTCGCAGCTCGGTCACCGTCTCGGGCGTGAGCAGCCGCCGGTGGACGCAGACGCCGTACGCGGGCCGCCGCCGGAGCCGGGCGCGCACCCGCCTGAGGCCGCGGCGGCTTCCGGCCGACAGGACGAGCCGCACGTTCGCCAGGTCGCGAAAGGCGCGGAGCATCCACCAGTGCTGGGTGCAGACGGTGATCGCGGTCCCGGGCAGCTCGGCCGCCAGCCGCCGCGCGAGCCACGGATGGATCCCTTTGAGATCCAGCATCAACCGCGGATCGCCGTCAGCCGCCGTCAGCAGCTCGTGCAGCTCGGGCACCTGTACGTCGCGGCGCCGCACGAGCTCGCCACGCTCCCACAGCCACCACGGCCCGAGCGTCTTGCGGTGCCGTACTTCCAAGCGGCCGCGATACGCATGGATATCGGCCTCGACGAGGTCGGCGCCGCCGTCGAGGGCGGACCGCAGCAGGCCGAGGTCGTTGCCGGCGCGGTGTGCGATGGCGAGTGGTCGCATCATGCCGTTTCGGGGTGCCGTTCGGTGAACCAGCCGCGCCAGCGCAGGAACATCAGGCTGCCGCCGATCAGCAACGCCGGAATCCAGTACAGCAACGTGGTCAGCGCGACCGCGCCGAACGCCTCGCGCCACGAGACGCCGATCGCGGCCAGCCCGGCCACCAGGGCTCCGTCTCGTGGACTGGCGCCGTGGACGCCGGGCAGTACGCCGGCCACCTGGCTCGCTCCGAACACCGCCACCAGCTGCAGCCCGGGCACCGGGCCGCCGACCGCGGCGATGGCTCCGACGAGCAGGCCGAGGATCGTCGCCTGGTAGCCGATCGACAGCAGCACGCCGAGCGCGAACACCTTCGGTGACGGCCATGGCCAGCGGCCGGTGAGGCTCGGACGCCGCCGTCGTACGACGAGGGCCGCCACCAGGACCAGCGCCGCGGCGCCGAGAGCGATGGCCAGCACCGTCCACGGCAGCGTCACTCCGGTGACCGCCACCGCGACGACCAGACCGACCGCGCCGACGAAGCGGTCCAGCGCGACCTCGGCGGCCGCGCTGGCCCGGCGTACTCCGGTGGTCTCGAGCCGATGCACCCGCCAGAGGTCGGCGCCGGCGTGCCAGGGCGTGATCAGCCCGAGGATCTCGCTCTCCGCGTACGCACGCAGGTGCCAGCGGCGGGTCCGGCCGCTGGTCGAGATCGCGTGCCACCGCAGCGGACACAGGACGTACTTGCCGATCGCGAACGGCAGCAGACCGAGCACCGCCGGTAGTACGGCGGTGTGCGGGACGCGTTCGACGTTCCACAGCGAGACGACGACCGCTGTGACGAGTGCGACGAGGCGCACGCCGCGATGAGTGATGATCTTTCGGCCGCCACGCCCCAGACGTGTGAAATGTTCTCGGCCCAGTTGCATGAGGGGTCCTTCCGGGGCCTCCGGTGCGACGCACGGTGACGCGCCACCCGGCAATGCGATGCCAGGACCATAACCGGCCGATGCAAATCCGGCATCTCGGCGCCTGTCGTGGACCTTCGTCCCGGCCCGGCCGGGCGCTATGCCTCTAGGTCGCGGGACCCGCCGGTTGCCAGCGTGGACGGAGGAGGTGCGGCCGATGGTGGCAGGGGATGTGACGGCGGTGCTGCGGGTGACGGACCGGATGCGTCACGTGGCTCGCGAGCTGCTCGTGATCACGGCGGCGATCCTGTTGTACTTCGTGGTTCGCGGACTGATGACGACGCGGATCGACATCGCCTACCGCAACGCCGAGAACGTCGTCGCCCTGGAGCAGTCGACCGGGATCTTCGTCGAACCGCGGCTGCAGGAGACCGTGATCCAGCACGACTGGCTGGCCGAGCTGTTCGGATACATCTATATCTACGGGCACTGGCCGGTGGTGCTGGTCACGCTGCTGTGGTTGCTGATCCGGCAACGCGAGGCGTACCGGACGTTCCGGAACGCGATGCTGCTGTCCGGTGCGATCGGTCTGGTGATCTTCGCGGCGTTCCCGGTCGCGCCGCCGCGGTTCCTGACGGCGTACGGCTTCGTCGACACGGTCACCGAGCGCACCTCGGCGTACCGGGTCCTGCAACCGCCGGCCTTCGTGAATCAGTACGCGGCCGTGCCGAGCCTGCACTTCGGCTGGAACCTGCTGATGGGGATCGCGGTCGCCGGCCTGGGCGCGCACTGGATCATCCGTTTGTTCGGTTGGCTGATGCCGGTCCTGATGTTCTGCGCGATCGTGCTGACCGCCAACCACTACATCGTCGACGGCGTCGCCGGCGGAGCGATCGCGCTGCTCGGGCTGCTGGTCGCCTACCGCCTGGGCAGGAAGCCGCGCTGGGCTCGCAGGCTCAGATAGCACAGGCCAGCCGCCGGGACCGGCGCCCAGAACTGGAGCAGCCGCCAGGACAGGACGGCGAGGACGGCGGTTTCGCCGGGGACGCCGAAGCCGATCAGGGTGGAGATCGCGATCCCCTCGACGATCGCGATGCCGCCGGGGGTGAGCGGAACGGCGGCGGCCAGGTTCGCGGCGCAGTACGCGAGCAGCAGCGGCACCGGACCGACGAGTTCGCCGTACGCGAGCAGGAAGGTCCAGAGCACGGCCGCGTCCAGAAGCCAGTTCAGCGTTCCCCAGATCAGGAACGCCTTGCGGACCTCGCGGGCGGCGAGCAGGTCACGCAGCCGGAGCGCGACCGACGTCACCCACGGCCGCACGCGGCGGGGGAGCCGGCGCAGGAGCACCCGCAGCAGGCGTGCCGCGAACCGTTCGAGGGCGGAACGTTCCCGGACGGCGAGGACGCCGGCGGCGATCGCGACCAGCCCGATCAGGAACATCGCCAGGTACGCCGGCGTCGCGTCGCGCAGGAACAGCGCCGGGATCGAGGTCAGCCAGGCGATCAGGAGCAGCGCGAGGTACGAACCGATGGCCTCGGCCGTGATCGTCGCGGTGATGTCCGTGGTTCGCGCCCCGCCCGACTGGAGCAGCCGGAAGCGGAGCGCGGTCGCCGTCGCCGCGCCGCCGGGTACGACGTGGCTCACGCCGTACCCGGTGACGTCGGAGCGCAGGATCCACGAGAACCGGACTCGGCTCCCGCCCAGCAGCGCGCGGGTGACGAGCGAGTAGCTGACCAGGCTCGCGGCCTCGAGTGCGACCGCGGCGGCGATCCAGAGCGGCTCGAGCCGCGTGACCCGATCGAGGGAGTCCCGCGCGGGAGCCAGCTTGGGGAGGACGACGTACTCGATCAGGGCGACCAGCAGGACGAGGGAGACCGCGGACCAGACCCGGCGGTACCGGACCGGCAGGGTCCCCGTCGCGCTGCGCATGCGTCGCTCCTTCCTCTCCGCAGCTTCGTTCTCCGAACGCCGCCGGGGGAGGGCCGAAGGTCCGGGCCGTTCCGGTGCGGAGGGCCCTGCTCCGGTGACCGTCCGCGAGGTGTGGTGGAAGTGCAAGTGAAGGCGACAGGAAGGAGACACCATGGCGAGCACGCTGCAGCACAGGGACAACCGCCGGCAGTTCGCGGAACTGTTCGACTGGGCCGAGGGCCTGCCGAGCCTGTTCACGATGCCGGCGACGCTGCGCGGCGTCCGGATCGAGGAGTTCGCCGACGGCGACAAGTACGTCGTCCGTGCGGAGCTGCCCGGCCTGGATCCGGACAAGGACATCAAGGTCGAGGTCGCGAACGGCATGCTGACCGTCACCGCGACCCGTCAGCAGGAAGAGCGCGAAGGTACCCGCTCGGAGTTCCACTACGGCACGCTCACCCGCCGGGTGCTGCTGCCGGAGGGCGCGGACGAGCAGGCCGTCGTCGCGAAGTACGGGGCCGGGATCCTCGAAGTGACCGTGCCGATCTCGGCGAAGGCCGCCGAGACCCGCACCATCACGATCGAGCACACCGACTGAAGCCCTCCGACCCGGCCCGGCCCGGTGCACCGGGCCGGGCCCAGAAAGGACCTGACGATGAGACGGTTGGTGATCCTCGGTGGCGGGACGGCCGGCACCATGGTGGCCAACAAGCTGCGCCGCCGCCTGCCGCTCGACGACTGGCGCATCACGGTGATCGACGGCCAGCGCGATCACCTCTACCAGCCCGGCCTGCTGTTCGTCCCCTTCGGCGGGCGCGAGGATCTGCTGAAACCGCGCCGCCGGCTGCTGCGGAACGGGATCCAGCTGCTGATCGGCGAGATCGCCGCCGTCGACCCGGAGCGGAAGTCCGTCCGGCTGTCCGACGGGGAGGTGGTCTGCTATGACTACCTGGTCATCGCCACCGGCACCAGCCCGCGGCCGGACCAGACTCCCGGACTGCTGGGCACCGAATGGCATCGCACGATCCACGACTTCTACACCTACGACGGCGCCTTCGCGCTCCGCGAGGCCCTGCGGGGCTTCACCGGCGGCCGCCTCGTCGTCCACGTCGTGGAGCAACCGATCAAGTGCCCTGTCGCGCCGCTGGAGTTCACCTTCCTCGCCGAGGCGTTCTTCCGCCGGCGGGAGATGCGCGACCAGGTCGAGCTGGTCTACGTGACACCGCTGGACGGCGCGTTCACCAAGCCGATCGCGGCGCGGTACCTGGGCGGGCTGCTCGACGACCGCAAGATCGCGGTCGAGACCGACTTCCTGGTCGAGCGCGTCGACGCCGACCGGAAGGTGCTGGTCAGCTACGACGAGCGCGAGATCGGGTACGACCTGCTGGTCACGGTTCCGCTGAACATGGGTGCGGACTTCGTCGGGGCCTCCGGGCTCGGCGACGAGCTGAACTACGTCCCGGTGGACAAGGGCACCCTGCAGTCCACGGCACACCCGGACGTCTTCGCGATTGGCGACGCCAACGACCTGCCGACGTCGAAGGCCGGCTCGGTGGCGCACTTCTCCGCCGAGGTGTTCGTGAAGAACTTCTGCCAGTACGTCGAGGGGCGCGCGATGACGCACCGCTTCGACGGGCACGCCAACTGCTTCGTCGAGACCGGTGACGGCAAGGGCCTGCTGATCGATTTCGACTACGACACCGAACCGCTGCCCGGCCGCTACCCACTGGGCGGACTCGGGCCGCTGTCCCTGCTCCGCGAGACGAAGGCGAACCACTGGGGCAAGCTCGCGTTCCGCTGGATCTACTGGAACGTGCTGCTCCCGGGGCACCGGCTGCCGGTCCCTACCCGGATGTCGATGAGCGGCAAACACCGACCGGACGAGGAGGTCCGATCATGACCACCGTGCACCCTTCGATCCACACCGACGCGGAAGGTTTCCTCACCGAGTACGACGAGTGGACCGAGGAACTCGCCGGACAGCTCGCCGCGCGGATCGGCATCGAGCTCACCGACGAGCACTGGAAGGCGATCCGGTTCCTGCGTCAGGACTACCCGGCGCACGGCGAGACCGCGACGCTGCGCCGGGTGTCGACACTGGCCGGCATCCCGGTGAAGCAACTGTTCGTGCTGTTCCCGGGCAAGCCGGCCAAGAAGATGGCGTACGTCGCCGGCCTGCCGAAACCCCGCGGTTGTGTCTGAGGAGGACACCATGACCACGACCATTGACACCTCGTCGCTGGTGACGCCGGACTTCGGCGACACGGCGACCGAGGGCCGCAAGCTGGCCATCATCTGCTCCAAGGGCAACCTGGACATGGCCTACCCGGGCCTGATCCTGGCCAACGCCGCGCTCGGCGAAGGCGTGGAGACGCATCTGTTCTTCACGTTCTGGGGTTTCGACATGATCACCAAGTCGCGGATGCACGACCTCAAGTTCACGATGCTCGGCAACACCGCGACGCACCTGCCGCAGGGCCTCGGCGGCCTGCCCGGGATGACCGCGATGGCGACGCACCAGATGAAGAAGCAGATCCAGGAGATCGGCGTCCCCGACGTCCCCGAGTTCCTCGAGCAGATCGTCGCCTCCGGCGGTCACCTCTGGGCGTGCCGGATGTCGGCCGACATGATGCACCTCGACGAGTCGGACCTGTCCGAGGACGTCGAAGGCATCATCAGTGCCGCCGACTTCATCGAGAAGACCGACGGCGCCCAGATCATCTTCATCTGAGCACCCGGAGGTGTCAGCCGCCGGCTGCGGCGGCCGGGATGATGGCGACCGGGCAGTCGGCGTGGTGCAGGACGGTCTGGCTGACCGAGCCGATGAGCATGCCCGCGAAGCCGCCGCGGCCGCGCGCGCCCAGCACGATCAGCGCGGCGTCGGACGACAGGCGCAGGATGTGCTCGGCGGGATGACCGGTGATGTGGACCAGTTCGGCGTCGTGCCCGCCGCGGGCGTGGACGGCCTCGCGGAGTTCGTTCTCGCTGATCCGGTGCAACGCGGTCCCGGCGGGTTCGGCGGCGATCACCCGGACGGCGAGATCGTGCCGGCGCGCGTGCTCCAGCCCGAAGTCCAGGGCAGTGTCGCTGGCCGGCGAACCGTCGTACCCGATGACCACCCGGACGCCGGCCATGCTGCCGAGATCGGGCCGTACGACGACCACGGGGCAGCGGGCGTTCGCGGCCAGGTCGAGCCCCGTGGCGCCGACGAGGGCGCCGATCATCACGCCGAGGCCGCGGCTGCCGATCACCACGACCGCCGCCGAGCCGGACGCCTTGACCAGCGCCGCCGAGGGCGAGCCGCTCTCGATCCGGGAGTCGATGACGATCCCCGGCATCAGCCCGCGGGCCTGGGCCACCGCCTTGTAGACGACCTCCCCGGCCTGCGCCGGCGCGCTGCCCGGGGCGAGGGCGTAGACCAGGTGCAGCGGGCTCCGCAGCGCCGCGGCCTCCTGCGTGCCCCATTTGATCGCGACGTCCGCAGCGGGGGAGCCGTCGATGCCGACGACGACCGGGAGGTGCTTCATCCGATCCTCCGGGAGTGGACGGGCGCGGCGCCCGCGCGGCCGGTGGGGATGCCGTCGCCGGTTTGGAGCAGTTCCCGCAACCGGCTGATGAAACGCGCGGCCGGTGCGCCGTCGACGATGTCGTGGTCGACGCTGACCGTCAGCTGCAGGAACTCGCGTTCCACGAGCGTGCCCTGGAAGACGATCGGCCGCCGGGCGATTCCGCCCACCACGACGCTCAGGGTGTGCAGCTGGAAGCCGATGCCCCAGCCCGCTCCGGCGCCGAACATGCCGACCGCCGTGACACCCACGGTGCCCGCCAGCGACTGCTGACGGTGGGGGAGCCGGTGGAGGGCTCCGAGCAGGGGAACCCGGACGAAGCCGGGCAGCAACAGGTACGCGTGCACCCATGGCGCCTTGTGCACCGACGGGCTGAGGTGCGGATCGGTCTTGACCGCGTGGATCTCCTGGTGGAGGTCCTTGATCGCGCGGCGGCCGGCGTCGCGGAGCACATGCGTGAACGCGAACGGCTGCCCGTCGACCTCGACCTCGATCGGCAGCCCCACGTCGACCTGGTCGAACACGACCTCCCGGCCGCGCAGGTTACGGTACGCCTGAATGCCCGGATCCGCGGCGACCGCCGCGGCGACGCAGTGGATCACGAAGGCGGTGAACCACTGGTGGGCCTGTTCACGGCGCAAGGCGTCGCGCGCCGACGTGACGTCGACCTCGAACAGGCCGTGGATGGCGTGCCTGCGCCGTGCGGCGCGACCGGTGTCGATGACCAACTGCCGTACCCACGGCACAGCTCTGATCTGTGCGCCCACGGTCCACCTCCTGGAGCCGATCTGACCCGAGCATCGGCCTCCCGGGCCGCCGTCCGCACCGGCCGTCGGTCCTCTCCGTGCAGGACCTTGGACTCTCGGACGGATCTTCAGTCGCGCAGGCGGGCCGCGTGGTCGGGCACCTGGGTCTGCATCTCCCGCGGCGTACGTTCGTACCCCTTCGACGGCGGCCGCGGCGGTAGCGCGAGCGGCGGCCGCTGCACCTCGTGGTACGGGACCGTCGACAGCAGGTGCGCGATCATGTTGATCCGCGCGGAGCGTTTGTCCTCGCTCTCCACGACGTACCAGGGCGCCTCCGGGATGTCGGTGTGGACGAACATCTCGTCCTTGGCGCGCGAGTAGTCCTCCCAGCGGGTGATCGACTCCAGGTCCATCGGGGACAGCTTCCAGCGCCGCATCGGGTCCTCGAGCCGGCTGCGGAACCGCCGTTCCTGCTCGCTGTCGCTGACCGAGAACCAGTACTTGCGCAGCAGGACGCCGTCCTCCACCAGCTGCCGTTCGAAGATCGGGCACTGGTGCAGGAACCGGGCGTACTCCTGGTTGGTGCAGAACCCCATCACGCGCTCGACCCCGGCGCGGTTGTACCAGCTGCGGTCGAACAGGGCGATCTCGCCGGCCGCCGGCAGGTGTTCGACGTACCGCTGGAAATACCACTCGGTGCGTTGCCGCTCGGTCGGGGCGGGCAGCGCGACGATCCGCGCGACGCGGGGATTGAGGTACTCCGTGACGCGTTTGATCGTGCTGCCCTTGCCCGCGGCGTCGCGCCCCTCGAAGACGACCACGAGCCGGGCGCCCTCCACGCGCACCCACTCCTGCAACTTCACCAACTCGGCCTGCAGCCGCAGCAATTCGCGCTCGTAGGCCTTCTTCGGCAACTTCTCCATCCCTGAACCATGCCGCATTCCGGCACCCGCCGGACAGGTCTTTCGGCCCTACGAGCGACGTCCCGGCGGCTGTTCGCTCAAAGGGCACGACGCGCCGATCCGAAGGAGCAGGGCCATGCAGTACGTCGCACCCAGCCGTTCCGAGGCTCCGGAGTCCCTGAGGCCGGCCGGTCGCATCACCGCCACCGAGGCTGCCCGCCAAGCGATCCGTCACCTGACCGACACTCGCGGGGCGCCGGTGATGTTCGTCCAGTTCGCCGACCGCGGCGCCGGGAGCACCCCGATGTGTTACCCGGAGCACGAGTTCCCGGTCCGTCCGGGTGACGTGCTGCTCGGCGAGATCGAGGGCAGCCCGTTCTACATCGACCGGCGGCTCGACCAGGCCTGGGGCCGGGACGCGGTCCTGCTCGACGTCGCGTCCGGCGGTCCGGCGGGGTTCTCGCTTCCCGCCGGGCTCGGCGGCCACTTCGTCACCCGGCCGGCCGGTCGTGTGCGCGCATCCGATTCCCGTCCGTCCGAAAGGTCTGAAAGGACTGTCATGAAAGCAGCTGTCGTCACCGACTTCACGAAACCGCTGGAGATCCAGGAGGTACCGATTCCCGAGCCCGGGCCGGGCGAGGTGCTGGTACGGATGGAGACCAGCGGGCTCTGCCACACCGACATCCACGCCGCGCACGGCGACTGGCCGGTGAAGCCCAGCCCGCCGTTCGTGCCCGGACACGAGGGCGTCGGGATCGTCGAGAAGCTCGGCGACGGCGTGACGGAGCGGGCGGTCGGGGACCGGGTCGCGATCGCGTGGCTCGGCTACGCGTGCGGGAAGTGCCGCTACTGCATCGGCGGGTGGGAGACGCTCTGCCTCGAGCAGCGCAACTCGGGCTACTCCGTGAACGGCAGCTTCGCCGAGTACGCCGTCCTGCCCGCCGCGTTCGCGAACCCGGTGCCGGACGAGGTGTCCTCCCGCGACGCCGCGCCGCTGACCTGCGCCGGCGTGACGACGTACAAGGCGATCCGGGTGGCCGGTGTCGCGCCGGCCGAGACCGTGGCGATCTTCGGCGTCGGCGGACTGGGGCACCTGGCGCTGCAGTACGCGCGGATCGCCGGCGGCGTGACGATCGCCGTCGACATCGAGGACAGCAAGCTCGAGATGGCCAAGCAGCTCGGTGCGGATCACCTGGTGAACGCGGCCACCACCGATCCGGTCGAGGCGATCCAGGCACTCGGCGGCGCCGACGTCGCGGTCGCTCTGGCGGCTGACCCGCGGTCGTTCGACCAGGCGTTCCGGTCGCTGCGCCGGGGCGGACGGCTGGTCTGCGTCGCGCTGCCGGCCGGCGACGGGGCACTGAACCTGCCGATCTTCGACACGGTGCTGAACGGCAAGACCGTGATCGGTTCGATCGTCGGTACCCGCAACGATCTGGCCGACGTCTTCGCGCTGCACGCGGCCGGCCGGACCAAGGTCATCGCCGTCGACCGCACGCTCGACGACGTCAACCAGTCGATCGAGGCCGTCCTGGCCGGCGACATCCCGGCCCGCGTGGTGTTCCGGTTCTGAACCTGCTGACGAAGGTGGTCGGGATGGACGAGATGCTGAGCGAGCAGGACCGGAAGGCGTTGCTGGCGGCCGCGGTGCTGGCGCCGTCGATGCACAACACGCAGCCGTGGCGGTTCCGGTTCGCGGACCGGGCGGTCGAGGTGTACCGGGATCGGGAGCGCGAGCTGCCGGCGGAGGACCCGTCGCGGCGGATGCTGTTCGTGTCGCTCGGCGCGGCGATCTTCAACCTCCGGGTGGCCGCGGCCGCCCGGGGGATGGGGTCGGTGGTCAGGCATCTCGTCGATCAGCGGCGGCCGGACCTGGTCGCCGTCGTGGAGCTCGAGGCGGCGCCGAACGATCCGATGGCGGCGCTCGCGCCGTACCTGACCGAGCGCCGGACGAACCGGGAGCCGTTCACCGAGCAGCGGCTGCCGGCGCAGCTGCGGGTCGAGCTCGACCTGTGCGCCCGCGTCGAGGGCGCGGTCCTGCAGTGGATCGACAAGCCGACCCGGCGCTGGTGGTTGCAGATGGCAACGAACGAGGCGGTGACCGCGGACGACGAGGACACGGCGCGGACGGCCGAGCGCCGGCGCTGGGTCGGTGGCGACCGGACCGCCGACGGCGTCCCGTCGAGCGCGCTGGGTTCACGGGCCGCGGGTGGCCCCCCGGTCGTCCGGGACCTGGCCGCGACCGAGGCGGACGCGGCGCGGCCGGCGGCCGACTTCGAGCGGGAGCCGCAGCTGGCGGTGCTCGCGACCCGGTTCGACGGGCCGATCGAGTGGCTGCGCGCCGGACAGGCCCTGGAGCACGTCCTGCTGGAGGCCACCGCCCGCGGGGTTTCGACCTCGATGCTGAACCAGGCGATCGAGCACGAGGAGCTGCGCGGCGAGATCAACGATCCCCTCGGGCCATGGCAGCGGCCGCAGTCGGTGATCCGGTTCGGCTACGGCACGCAGGTGCGGCCGACGCCGAGGCGCCCGGCCGAGGACGTACTGCTCGGCGAATGAGGTGGGCCCGGTGGTCCGCCAAGGTCGGGACCTTGGGCCCTGACCACGGGGGCGCCGGAAGGCCGAACCTGGTGTGTAGGGGGAGCCGCAGCCAGGAGG
Organism: Kribbella sp. NPDC051936; assembly: GCF_040680955.1. NCBI lineage: Bacteria > Bacillati > Actinomycetota > Actinomycetes > Propionibacteriales > Kribbellaceae > Kribbella > Kribbella sp. NPDC051936. The sequence continues at coordinate 15,784 of NZ_JBFAXS010000018.1, forward strand.
GTGTGTTCATGAGTGCCGCCAAGCAACGGTCCGGGGAGCTGTGGGTGCTCATGCAGACGCGTCGGCTCGGGATCGGCCGCAACTCCATGCGGCGTCGGTCCGACAGGCTCGAGAGCACGCTGCTGTGGTGCGCGCTGATCGCTGCGCTGCTGATGCTTCCGATCGGAGCGGCGACCGGCAACGCCGTACGGAACACGCTCGACGCGTCGTCGCAGCGGCAGCGGGCGGCGCTGCACGAGGTGCGGGCGCAGACGCTGGAGAGCGCCGAGCACGACGTACCGAGTGTGCCCGGGGACGTACTGACCGTCATCAAGGTCGGGTACGTCGACGCCCAGGGCGCCCAACGCCAGGGCTACACGACCGTCGTCCGCGGCACCAAGGCCGGCGCCGACGTGACGGTCTGGCTCGACCGGTCCGGCGCCATCGTCGCCGCGCCGCGCTCCACGTCGGACGACGCGGCGTACGGCGCCACCGCGGGGACGTTCACCGTCCTCGGCTCGTGGTTGCTGCTGTGGGGCCTGTTCCGCCTCGCCAGGATCCCGCTGGACCGTCGCCGCCTGCGAGCCTGGGACGCCGAGTGGAGGACGATCGCCCCACGCTGGCTGCGCGGCCAGAAATAGGCGGCCAGAAATGAGCGGCCGGAAGTGAGCGTCAGCGGCGGCGCTGGATCCGGTCCATCGCGGACCGCACCGCGGTCTCGCTCGGCTGCGGCCAGAACACGTCCCACGCGTGGAAGACCAGGCCGATGCCCCAGCCGAACAGCAGGAAGGCCGGCCAGAAGAACCCTGCGCCGGTCAGGTACCAGATGACCACCAGGAACGTGTTCACCATCAGGTAGGCGAGGACGTGACCGGCCAGGTCACGACGCTTGCGCAGCTCCTCGACCGCCTGCTCGCGCAACTTCTCGTCGGCGTCGGCCGGCAGCGGCCGATCGACGACCTTCTCGTCCATCACTGCCTCCTTGCTCATCATCTCCACCGTGCGCCGCCGGCGGGTGGGCGGTCAGGGGAGCAAGACGTGCCTTCGGCGGGACCTTCGGCCCTGCTGGTCCGGCCCGATCCGGTTCGACGCTGGCAGGGACGGATGACGCACAGACAACGGACGCAGGGGAGGACGTGATGAGTACGACGACGTACCCGGTCCGGGTGGACGGGGCACTCGACGACCGGCTGAATCGCTGGTTGTGGCTGGTGAAGTGGGTGCTGGTGATCCCGCACCTGTTCGTGCTGGCGGTGTTGTGGATCGCATTCGCGCTGCTGAGTTTCGTGGCGTTCTTCGCGATCCTGTTCACCGGCCGGTACCCGCGGGGCATCTTCGAGTTCAACGTCGGGGTACTGCGCTGGTCGTGGCGGGTGCAGTTCTACGCGTACGGCGCTCTGGGCACGGACAAGTACCCGCCGTTCACGCTGCAGGACGTGCCGGACTACCCGGCGCACCTCGAGGTGAAGTACCCCGAGCACCTGTCGCGCGGTCTGGTGCTGGTGAAGTGGTGGTTGCTGGCGATTCCGCAGTACATCGTGGTCGCTTTCTTCGTCGGCAGCGGGACCTGGTTCGCGACGCAGGCGGACGACCGGTTCTGGGCCTGGAGCGGCGGGCTGGTGGGGCTGCTCGTCCTGGTGGCGGCGATCGTGCTGCTGTTCACCGGGCAGTACCCGCGCTCGGTCTTCGACCTGGTGCTCGGGATGAACCGCTGGGTGTTGCGGGTGGCGGCGTACGCCGGATTGATGGTCGACCAGTACCCGCCGTTCCGCCTGGACATGGGCGGTGACGACCCCGGGACCACGAGGCTGCACGAGCCGCCGCCCGGCGGCCCGCCGCTCGCCGACCGGCCGCAGGACCGGCCGATCCAGTCCGGGCCGTCAGGCCCGCCGGGACAGTCAGGGCCGCCGCCGGCGCCGCCCGGGCAGTCAGGGCCACGGATGACGGCCGGACGGGTCGTCGCGCTGGTCCTCGGCATCGTCGTGACACTGGCCTCGGTCCTCGGCCTGACCGTCGGCGGGACGCTGGCCTGGCTCGACGAGGCCCGCCGGGACTCGGCCGGCTTCGTCAACTCCGGCCACGTGACGCTGAGCACCAGCGGCTACGCGCTGGTCAGCGAGAACATCACGATCGACGCCGGCGCGACGAACGTCCCACGGGACTGGTTCGGTGACGTACGGGTTCGGGTGGCCTCGACCGAGGGCATCCCGGTGTTCGTCGGCCTGGCGAGGTCGGCCGACGTGCGGACGTACCTGAACGGTGTCGGCTACGCGACCGTCCGGTCGATCGGGATGAACCGGCCGGCGTACGTGGACCACGCCGGCGGTCCGCCGCCGGTGCCGCCGACCGAGACCGGCATCTGGCGGGTCCAGGCCTCCGGTCCGGGGGAGCAGTCGATCACCTGGCCGATCGACAACGGCGAGTGGACGCTCGTCGTGATGGCCGCCGACGGCAGCGGGAACGTCACGGTCCGCGCGGATGCCGGCGCGACCGCACCCGCGCTGGAGTGGGTCTGGATCGTGGTGCTCGTGAGCGCCGGTCTGACGCTGCTGCTGGGGCTGGCGCTGGTGGTGCTCGCGGTCGTCCGGCGGCCGCAGCCGGGACCTTCGGCCCTGCAAGCACCGCCGCCTTCGCCGATGCAATGAGAAGGAGGAACACAGCCGACCGACGGAGGGCCGATCATGAGCGTACGAGTGGGGATCAACGGGTTCGGGCGGATCGGGCGGGATTACCTGCGCTGTGTGCTCGAGCGCGGATCCAGCGGCATCGAGGTGGTGGCGGTCAACGACATCGCTCCACCGGAGACGCTCGCGCACCTGCTCCGGTACGACTCGACGTACGGCCCCCTGAAGGTGGAGGTCGGTCACACCGGGAACACGATCACGGTCGGCGGCCGGCGGCTGCGTGCGACCGCCGAGCGTGATCCGGCGCGGCTGGACTGGGCCGCGGTCGGCGCCGACATCGTGATCGAGTCGACCGGGAAGTTCCGCACCCGCGACGGCGCCGGTGCGCACCTGATCGCCGGCGCCCGCAAGGTGATCCTGTCGGTGCCCGGCAAGGACGTCGACGCGACCGTCGTACTCGGCGTGAACGAGGACGACTACGACCCGGCGGCGCACGACGTCGTCTCGAACGCCTCGTGCACGACGAACTGCGTGGCGCCGATGGTGTCGGTGCTGCACCGGGCGTTCGGCGTCGAGCGCGGGCTGATGACGACGATCCACAGTTACACCAACGACCAGGTGCTGCTGGACTCCCCGCACAAGGACCTGCGGCGCGGCCGGTCCGGCGCCGTCAACCTGATCCCGACCAGTACCGGAGCGGCCCGCGCGGTCGGGCTGGTGATCCCGGAGCTGGCCGGGAAGATCGACGGCGTCGCGGTCCGGGTGCCGATCGAGGACGGCTCGCTCACCGACCTCGCGGCCGAGGTCTCCCGGCCGGTCACGGTCGAGCAGGTGAACCAGGCGTTCGCCGAGGCCGCGGCCGGTCCGCTGAAGGGGATCCTGCGCTACACCACGGATCCGATCGTGTCGCGCGACATCGTCGGCGACCCGGCGTCGTGCATCTTCGACGCGCAGCTCACACAGGTCCAGGACCACCTGGTCAAGGTCTTCGGTTGGTACGACAACGAGTGGGGCTACACGAGCCGTCTGGTCGACCTGACCGAGCTCGTCGCCGCCTCGCTCTGACCAGCAGCTCTGGAGGAGAGATGAACACCGAGTACGTCGTACGGCTCGACGGCGACGTCGGATCGGAGCGGGTCGGGGTCAAGGCCGGCCGGCTGGCCGCACTGGCCGGCGAGGGCATCCGCGTGCCCGAGGGGTTCGCGCTGACCGCGGCGGCGTACCGGGAGTTCGTCCGCGAGACCCGGCTCGACCCGTTGATCGCGCAGTGGATCCGCCGCTTCCGGGCCGGCTGCGATCTGGTCGTGGCCGCCGCCGAGATCCGTTCGGCGTTCCGCGACGCGCCGATGCCGCCGGCGCTCGCCGAGGAGATCCTGGCCGCGTACGACGAGCTGGGCGGCGACGGCACCGACGTCGCGGTCCGGTGCAGCCCCGTCGACGGGGCTGACGGTGTGCAGGACGAGGTGTTCCTGCACCTGCGCACCGGCGCGGACGTGGTCGCGGCCTGCCGGCGGTGCTTCGCGTCGCTGTTCGGCACGGTCGCCGTCGGCAACCGCGAAGCCATGGGCCTGGACCACCTCGACGCCGTGATGCCGGTGACCGTGCAGACCATGGTGCGCGCCGACCTCGGCGCCTCCGGTACGGCGCGGGGCGAGAGCACGTTCGTCCGGATCCGGGCGACCTGGGGCCTGGGCGAGCCGCCCGCCGGTGACGCCGACCTGTACTCGGTCCACCCCGGCGGCCGGCCGCTGATCGTGCGGCACCGCGGCGCCAAGCTGACCAAGGTCGTGTACGCCGACCCGCGCGGGACGCGGACCGTTCCGACGACGTACGACGAGCGGATGGCTCTGGTGCTGACCGACGACGAGCTGCAGCAGATCGCCGCCTGGTCGGTGGCCGCCGACAAGCACTTCCGGCGCCCGATGGCGCTGGAGTGGGCCAAGGACGGGGTGACCGGGAGCCTGTTCGTGGTCGAGGTCCGTCCGTGGGCGGTGCCCACGGTGACCATCGCCGCGCGCGGCCGGTCCGCCGCCGTCCCGCGGCACGGGTGACGGTCGTGTTCGAGATCCGGATCCACGGCCGCGGCGGGCAGGGAGTGGTGACGACCGCCGAGCTGTTGTCGGTCGCCGCGTTCACCGAAGGCCGGCACGCGCAGGCGTTCCCGACCTTCGGCTCCGAACGCACGGGCGCTCCGGTGGTCGGGTTCTGCCGGATCGGCGACCGTCCGATCCGGACCCACGAACCGGTCGCGGAGCCGGACGCGCTGATCGTCCAGGACGCCACGCTGATCCATCACATCGACGTGTTCGGCGGTCTCGGCGACGACGGGTACCTGCTGATCAACACGTCCTGTTCGCTCGCGGAGCTCGGGCTGGATGCCTTCGTCCGGCGGTTCCGGTCCGGACGGGTGCTGACGGTGCCGGCCACCGAGCTGGCGCTGACCCATCTGGGCCGTCCGCTGCCGGGTGCCGTCCTGCTCGGCGCGTTCGCCGCGCTGACCGGGCAGGTGCGGCCGGAGTCGGTCGTCGCCGTCGTCCGGGAACGCTTCGCCGGACAGGTTGCCGAGGGCAACGTCGCGGCCGTTCGCGCGGCCTACGACCTGGCCCGGGCGACCCTCGAGGAGGCAGCTCATGCGCTCACAGATTGAGGGCTCGCGCGCGGTCGCGGAAACCGTCGCGCGCTGCCGTCCCGAGGTGATCTGCGCGTACCCGATCTCGCCGCAGACCCATATCGTGGAGGCGCTCAGCGTGCTGGTCGCCTCCGGCCGGCTCGCGCCGTGCGAGTTCGTGAACGTCGAGTCGGAGTTCGCCGCGATGTCGGTCGCGATCGGCGCGTCGGCGACCGGCGCCCGGGCGTACACCGCGACCGCCAGTCAGGGCCTGCTCTACATGGCCGAGGCGCTGTTCAACGCGTCGGGGCTCGGCCTGCCGATCGTCATGACGGTGGCGAACCGGGCGATCGGCGCCCCGATCAACATCTGGAACGACCACAGCGACGCGATGTCGCAACGCGACTCCGGCTGGATCCAGCTGTACGCCGAGAGCAACCAGGAGGCGGCCGACCTGCACGTGCAGGCGTTCCGGATCGCCGAGGAGCTGTCCCTTCCGGTGATGGTGTGCATGGACGGCTTCGTGCTGACGCACGCGGTCGAGGGCGTCGACGTACCGTCGCAGGAGCAGGTCGACGCGATCCTGCCGCCGTACCGGCCGCGGCAGGTGCTCGATCCCGACGCCCCGATGACGATCGGCGCGATGGTCGGGCCGGACGCGTTCATGGAGGTCCGGTACCTCGCGCACCAGCGGCACCGGGAGGCGCTGACGGTGATTCCGAGGATCGCCGACGAGTTCGCGCAGGAGTTCTGGCGGAGCTCCGGAGGTCTGGTCCGGCCGTACGGATGTCTGGGCGCGGAGACGGTGGTGGTGGCGCTCGGCTCGGTGCTGGGCACGCTGAAGGACACCGTCGACGAGCTCCGCGCGGAGGGTCTGAACATCGGGGTGCTCGGTGTGACGACGTTCCGGCCGTTCCCGTCGAGTGCCGTGCGGGCCGTGCTGCGCGGTGCTCGCCGGGTGGTCGTGCTCGAGCGGGCGCTCGCGGTGGGGATGGGCGGCATCGTCGCCGCGGACGTCCGGGGGAGCGTGCCGGAGGCGTCGATCGCGACGGTGATCGCGGGCCTCGGCGGGCGACCGGTGACGAAGGCGTCGCTGCGGGCGATGCTGACCGATGCCGCCGCCGGCCGGCTCGACCCGTTGACCTTCCTGGATCTCAAGGACGACGTGGTCGAGCGCGAACTGCGCCGTACGGGCTGAGCAGCGATCGGAGGAGGCATCATGCCTGCGGAAGGGATCAAGTTCTACCAGACCGGCAGCTTCGCGGTCGGGAACCGGCTGCTCGCCCCCGACCAGCGCGCGGTACAGGCCGACGCCGACCGCACCAACTCGCTGACCATGGGCCACCGCGCCTGTCAGGGCTGCGGTGAGGCGCTCGGCGCACGGTACGTGCTGGACGCCGTGATGCGTGCTGCCGGCAGCCGAGCGGTGACGGTGAACGCCACCGGCTGCCTGGAGGTCTTCTCCACGCCGTACCCCGAGTCGTCATGGCGGGTCGCGTGGCTGCATTCCCTGTTCGGCAACGCGCCCGCGGTGGCTACCGGTGTCGCAGCAGCTTTGAAGGCGAAGGGCCGCACCGACGTCCGCGTGGTCGGCCAGGGCGGTGACGGCGGCACGGTCGACATCGGTATGGCGTGCCTGTCCGGCATGTTCGAGCGCAACGACGACGTGCTGTACGTGTGCTACGACAACGGCGGCTACATGAACACCGGTGTCCAGCGGTCCGGGGCCACTCCGCACGGGGCCGTGACGACCACGACTCCGGCCGGGAACTCGTTCGGCCAGGGCAAGAGCCTTCCGCTGATCGCGATGGCGCACCGGATCCCGTACGTCGCCACCGCGACCGTCGCCGACCTGCGCGACCTTGAGTACAAGGTGACCAAGGCGATGGGGTATCACGGCGCGCGCTACCTGCACGTGCTCGTGCCGTGCCCGCTCGGCTGGCGGACCGCGTCCGACGAGACGATCCGGATCGCCCGGCTGGCCACCGAGACCGGGATCTTCCCGGTGTTCGAGGCCGTCGACGGTGAGGTGACCGATGTGACGCGGATCCGCAGGCTCCGCCCGGTGGTCGACTACCTGCGGCCGCAGGGCCGGTTCGCGCACCTGTTCGGCGACACCCCGAGCGACGATGTGATCAGCCGGATCCAGGCCGAGGCGGACCGCACCGTCCGCACCTTCGGCCTGACCGAACCCGACGAGGTGATGTAGATGCCTGAGGCAAACAGCGTGCACCCGTACGCGATCACGCTGGACGTCGGATCGAGCCTGGCCAACAAGACCGGGTCATGGCGGACCGAGCGGCCGGTGTACCTGGACCGGATGCCGCCCTGCAACGACGCGTGCCCGGCCGGGGAGAACATCCAGGAGTGGCTGGCGCACGCCGAGGAAGGCGACTACGAGGCCGCCTGGCGCCGGATCATGGTGGACAACCCGTTCCCGGCGGTCATGGGCCGCGTCTGCTACCGGCCGTGCGAGACCGCCTGCAACCGGGCGACGCTCGACGAACCGGTCGGGATCAACTCGGTCGAGCGGTTCCTGGGGGACGAAGCGATCAAGCAGGGCTGGTCCGTCGCGGTCGAGGCCGCGCCGACCGGCAAGCGGGTGCTGATCGTCGGTGCCGGACCGTCCGGGCTCTCCGCGGCGTACCATCTGGCGCGGTTCGGGCACGAGGTGACGGTGCGGGACGACTCGCCGGACGCCGGCGGCATGATGCGGTACGGCATCCCGTCGTACCGGCTGCCGCGGGACGTCGTCGACGCCGAGATCCGCCGGATCGCCGACCTCGGCGTCCGGCTCGAACTCGGCCGCGCGGTCACCGACCTGGACAGTGAACTGGACGCGTTCGACGCCGTGTTCCTGGCGGTCGGCGCGCACATCGGCCGCCGGGCCGACATCCCGGCCGGCGACTCCGCACGCATCGTCGACGCGGTGTCGATGCTGGCCGGCCTGGAGAAGGGCGAGCGGCCGTTGCTGGGTCGCCGGGTCGCGGTGTACGGCGGCGGCAACACCGCGATGGACGTCGCCCGGACCGCGCGCCGGCTCGGCGCCGCGGACGCGGTCGTGGTGTACCGGCGGACCCGCGAGCGGATGCCCGCGCACGACATCGAGGTCCAGGAGGCGCTCGAGGAAGGCGTCCGGATGCGCTGGCTGTCGACCATCGTGTACGCCGGGGACGACCGGGTGCGGATCGAGAAGATGCGCCTCGACGAGTCCGGGTTCCCGCAGCCGACCGGCGAGTTCGAGGAGCTGGACGCAGACTCGGTGGTGCTCGCCCTCGGGCAGCAGGCCGACCTGGCGCTCGTCGAGGACCTTCCCGAGGTGACCGTCGCCGACGGCGTCGTGCAGGTGGACTCCGCGATGATGACGGGCCGGGCGGGCTTGTTCGCGGGTGGCGACATGGTGCCCGGCGAACGGACTGTCACGGTTGCCGTCGGCCACGGGAAGCAGGCCGCGCGGAACATCGACGCGTGGCTGCGGGGTACGGCGTACACGCATCCGGACCGGCCGGAGCTTGCGACGTACGACCGGCTGAACACCTGGTACTACTCGGACGCGCCGGCGACCGTACGGCCGCAGCTGGACGTCGCGCGCCGGATCACGACGTTCGACGAGGTGACCGCCGGACTGACCGCCGAGACCGCACTGTTCGAGGCCCGGCGCTGCCTGTCGTGCGGCAACTGCCTGGAGTGCGACAACTGCTTCGGCGTCTGCCCCGACAACGCCGTCATCAAGCTCGGGCCTGGCAAGCTCTACGAAATCGACCTGGACTTCTGCAAGGGCTGCGGCCTCTGTGCCGCCGAGTGCCCGAGCGGAGCCATCACCATGGTCCGTGAGCGTTCGTGACGGGCGCGGTGGAGCCGAGCAGGGCGTAGTGGCCGTCGTAGCGGGCGTAGAGGGCGTGAAGGCGGCCGGTGAACTTCTCGGTGAAGATGTCGACGGGCGCGCCGGTGAGGTCGAGCCGGGCGACGGCCTGCGGGATCGTGCTCCGCTCGGCGACCGCGAGTGCGATCGGTGGTGACGTGGCCTCGAGGCCGAGCGGGTTCGGCCGGGACTGGAGGATCCGGTAGCGGCCGGGGCCGGAGCGCATCACGATGCTGTCCTGGCGGCTGTACCTCTCGCGGAACAGATGGAAGCGGTAGTCCATCGCCTCCAGAACGGCGATCGCCTCGGCGGCCGTCATTGCCGACGGCTGGCAGCCCTTGTGACGGATCACGCGCCGGCCGGCCGGCGGCAGGAGCTCGGGCGGCGAGGGCGGCGGCAGGGTGGTGACCTGTTGCCGCAGGCACTCGGCGAGCACGGACGGGAACAGGTGCAACTGCTCGATGGTGCGGGTCGCGAGCAGGCTGACGAGGTCGGACATCGTGGCGGCGGCGACCTGCGCCCGGACGCGATGACCGCCGCTCAGCTGGACGTCGATCTGGGCGACCAGCGGCCGGAGCAGACCGGGCTCGGTCAAGCGTGTGAGTCGCACCCGGCTGTGCGGCGCCCAGGTCCCGAGGATCGGAGCCAGGTGCTCGCGGACCACCGCCGCGGCGTCGGTCGGCAGGATCCCCGCCGTACTGACCGAGATCGCGGCGACCGCCCGCAGCGGTACCACGCGCAACGGCACCGTGCCATGACTCTCAGTGCTCATCGTCCCCCCTGATCTCGGCCACAGCCCCCACGGTCGCACCGTGCCCGCCCGGCGGGCAGGTCCGTTGGGCCCCGAAACAGGGCCGTTGGTCCCTGCCACGACGGGCGTTCCGGCGGTCAGGATCGGGGCACGGCGAGAGGAGCTTCCGTGGACGGGTCCGGCAAGGTACGACGGTTCGAGGGGCGGCCGATCGTGGTCGGCTACGACGGCTCGGCGGCCAGTGACGCGGCGGCGCGCTGGGCCGCGGGGGCGGCGCAGCGGGTCGGGCGCCGGGTGCGGATGATCCATGTGATGCCCTGGCCGGCCCTGCGCGGCAGCGGCAGCACCGCGGTCGCCATTGGCACGGATGCCCTCGGGCGGGCGGCCGAGCGGCTGCTGGACAAGTCCTGCCGGGACATCCGTCACGAATACCCCGGTGTGCTGATCGACGCCGAGGTCGTGATCGGCGACCCGGTTCCGGTGCTGCTGCGGGAAGCCGCCGGCGCCTCGTTGCTGGTGCTCGGCTCCCGCGGTCTGGGCGAACTGCGTGAGCTCGCCGGAGGCTCGGTGATGGCTCATATCGCCACCCACGCGACCAGCCCGGTCGTCGTCGTACCGGCGGACTGGCAGCCGCGGCCGGAAGGCCCGCGCCAGGTTGTCGTCGGTGTCGACGGATCGGCGGAGAGCTGGAACGCGGTCGCGTTCGGGTTCGAGTTCGCAGAGCAGACCGACGCCGCGGTCACGGCCGTGCTCGCGTGGCACGACCCGCAGAGCACCGGCCCCGGCGACATGCTGTTCCCGGTCCACGACCTCAACGCGCTCGAGGAGGACAGCGCAGTCCTGCTGAGCGAGGCGGTCGCCGGTCAGACGGTCGACCATCCGGACGTGAAGGTCACCGAGACAGTCGTGCACGGGGCGCCGTCGAGGGTGCTGGAGGAGGAGTCTCGCGACGCCGATCTGCTCGTCGTCGGGTCGCGCGGCCGAGGCCGGATCCGTGGCTTCCTGCTCGGCTCGGTCAGCCGCGCCGTCCTGCACCACGCAACCTGCCCGGTGGCCGTGGTGCGCTGAACCGGCGGCCTGAACTGGCAGGGCTGAACCGTCGGCGCAGTCGTCGGCCCTACCCGGCACAGGACATTCGGCCCTGCTCGGCGCGGACCGTACGACCGATGCTGGACACATGAGGGCATCCGCCAGCGATCGACGGTCGATGTCGAATCTCATCGACCACTGGCTGGCCGACGGCCTCATCACGTCCGCGCAGGCCGACCGGATGCGCGCCGAACTCGACGGTAGTCCGCACCCCGTCGCGCACGATATTCCGGCCGACGGCCGCGGCCGTACGTCGTTGGTGGTGGAAGCCCTCGCGTACCTCGGCGGCGTGATCGTGATGGTGGCCGCCGGCCTGATCAGTGCGCAGTACTGGAGCGAGCTGGGAGACACAGGTCAGCTCGCAGTCGTCGGAGGTGCCGCGGCCGCGCTGCTGCTGGCCGGCGCCTTGGTTCCGGCCCACAGCGCTCCCGGTGTCCGGCTGCGGTCCGTGCTGTGGCTGCTGTGCACCGCAGGTACCGGGGCGTTCCTCGCGCTGTTCGCCGATATCGTCCTGGAGCTGGACGGCAGCGCGATCGGAATGGTCGCAGGTGGGGGAGCTGCCGCGCTCGCCGCGGTGCTCTGGTGGCGCCTGCCCGGCCTCGCGCAGCAGGCAGCCTTCTTCGTGGCCATGATGGTCACAGCCGGGGCGACCGTCGCCCAGCTGACCACCGGCCCGCACCTCCCGGGGCTGGCCGTCTGGACCACCGGAGGGATCTGGTTCCTGCTCGGGTGGTTCGGAACGGTGCAGCCGCGCCGCGAGGTCCAGGCGCTGGCGGCCGCCGCCGCGCTGATCGGCGCGTTGATGACACTGCCGACGAACGTCGGGATGGTGCTCGCGCTGTGCACCGTCGTGGCCGTCGTGGTGCTGGCGGTGGTGGTCAGTGACCTGCTGCTGCTCGCGGTGGGTGCGCTCGGCGCCCTGAACACGCTGCCGGTCGTGGTCAACGAGTGGTTCCCGGGCGAACTCGCGGCCCCGCTGGTGCTGCTGGTCGTCGGCGCCCTGCTCGTCACGGCCGCGGTCTACACAGCCAAGCGAGGGAAGGGCCACAACCGTGACTGAGCCCCTCGAGCGACGTCGACTGCCCATCAGTCCAAGGTCCCGGCGGAACCGGGCCCGTCGCCTCTGCCGTCCGGAATGCGGCGGGACGACAGTGGACGTGGGGATGAGTGAGTGGAGGTAAGCATCATGCAGACCAGGCCGGCTCTGAACGAACTCGGCTTGAACGCCGGCAAGAAGGCGCGGTTGCGGCGGATCCTGTTCGACCACGGCCTGCGCAACGGTACGGCGCTGTTCCTTCCGTACGACCAGGGTCTCGAGCACGGGCCGCGCGACTTCTTCGCGAACCCGGTCGCGTCGGACCCGGCGTACATCATGAAACTGGCGATCGCCGGCGAGTTCAACGGGGTCGCGCTGCAGATCGGGCTGGCGGAGAAGTTCTTCTGGGACTACGCCGGTGAGATCCCGCTGATCCTGAAGCTGAACGGCAAGACCGACATCCCGCCGGACGCCGCCGCGCTGTCCCCGGTGCACGCGAGTGTCGAGGACGCCGTCCGGCTGGGCGCCGACGCGGTCGGCTACACGCTGTACGTCGGATCGCCCGCGCAGGAGGCGGACTTCGCGCAGTACCGGACGATCCGCGCCGACGCCGAGCGGTTCGGCATGCCGCTCGTCGTCTGGGCGTACCCGCGGGGCTCGGCGATCGAGGCGAAGGGCGGCAAGGACTCGTTCTACGCCGTCGACTACGCCGCGCGGGTCGCGAGCGAGCTGGGCGCGGACGTGGTGAAGGTGAACTTCCCGCACCCGGACAAGCGCGACGCCGTCAAACCGCCGTACGAGGAGATCTTCTCGCCGCAGCAGGCGATCGACGGCGTGGTCCGCTCCGCCAACCGCACGCTGGTGCTGGTCTCCGGCGGCGAGCGGGCCGGCGACGACGCGATGTACCGCAAGGCCGAGCAGGCGATGGACGCCGGCGGGCTCGGGCTGATCTTCGGCCGCAACGTCTGGCAGCGCGGGTACGACGAGTCGCTGGCCTTCGTCGACGGCCTCAAGGAAATCCTCGTCCAGCACCCCAGTCGATGAAAGGAATTCCCGTCATGTCGAAGTACATCCTCGTCGGTGTGGACGACTCGCCCGAGGCGCAGACCGCGCTGCACTGGGCCGTGGAAGCCGCCGCGGAGCGCGATCTGCCGGTCCGGGTGGTCCGTGCGTACCTGGACGAGGCCAGCCGCTGGCCGGCTGTCGGGGCCGAGGGATATCTCCCACCGCCGATGCCGCTCGACAGGTTCGAGCACCAACTGGACGCCGCGGTGCGGTACGCGCGGGACCGGCTCGGCTACGAGCGCGGCTCGGGATGGCTGGCGAACACCGATCCGTCGGATGCGCTGCTGACCGAGGCGGAGCACGCTGAGATGGTGGTCCTCGGGACGCGCTCGCGGAACAAGGCGTCCGCAGCGTTCCTGGGCTCGGTGGCGACTGCGGTGGCGGCGAAGGCTCCGTGCCCGGTGGTCGTCGTCCGCGGCGAACGGCGCGACGGTCCGGTCGTCGTCGGCACCGACGGGTCACCGGACTCGGAGGGGGCCCTGTCCTTCGCCTTCGACCAGGCGGACCGCGCCGATCATCCACTCGAGGTTGTGTACTGCTGGCAGCCACAGGCCGATCACCACGCGTCCATCGAGAGCACCCACCAGCTGTTGAAGGACTGGCTGGCCGAGAGTCTGCAGGGGTACCGGGACAAGTTTCCGCGGGTGAAGGTCCGTGCGTCCGTCCTCGAGGGGCGCGCGAGCGCGCAGCTGATCGCGTGGTCCGACACGGCCTCGCTCGTCGTGGTCGGCTCCCGGGGTCGCGGCGGCGTGGCCGGGCTGCTGATGGGCTCGGTCAGTCAGAGTCTTCTCCACCATGCGGCGTCGCCGGTCGCGATCGTCCGCCGGGCCAAGGAGTCATGATGCGTCATTACCTGACGGCCTCCGACGTGATGACCAAGGACGTCGTCACCGTCGCCGAGGACACGCCCTTCAAGACGGTCGCCGCCGTCCTGGCCGAGCACCACATCAGCGCAGTGCCCGTGCGCAGCACGTTCGGCGGTGTCGTCGGCATCATCTCCGAGACCGATCTGCTGCGGAAGGAGGAGTTCCAGCGCCGGCCGCGCCGTCCCTGGCAGCGCGGCGGGACGCGGACCAAGGCGGACGCGACGACGGCCCAGCTGCTGATGTCCAGCCCGGCCGTGACGATCGAAGGCGGCTGCACGCTCGATGAGGCCGCCCGGCTGATGGCGGCACGCCGGATCACCCGGCTGGTCGTGATGGACGGCGACGAGCTTGCCGGCATCGTGACCCGGTCCGATCTGCTGCGCGCCTTCCTCGCTCCGGATCAGGAGATCCTGGCGCGGGTCCGCCGCGATGTCGTCGAACGACAGCTGTGGGACGAACCGCTGGCTGTCCAGATCGACGTCCTCGAAGGTGTCGTGACGCTGTCCGGGCAGGTCCCGCAGCGCAGCACCGCCGCGCTGGCCGGCAGCCTGGTCGCGGGCGTGGACGGCGTGGTCGGCGTCCGCAACGAGCTGACCTGGGAGTTCGACGACACGGCCCGCGCGGCCGGACCGTTCTACTGACAGGTCCAGAGCTGGGTGGAAGGAGGCGGTCTCGACGCTGAACGCGGTGTACGACTGGCTGGCCGGCCTTCCGCCGTGGCTGGTGATCACGGTGGCCGGTCTGCTGCCGGCGCTCGAGGCATCGACCTTCCTCGGCCTGCTCGTCCCGGGTGAGACCGCGGTCATCATCGGCGGAGTCGCGGCGCACACCGGCGCCCTGCCGCTGTGGGCCGTGATGGTCGCCGCCGCGGTCGGTGCGGTCGTCGGCGACCAGATCGGATTCGTCGTCGGCAGACGTCACGGCCCGGCGCTGCTCGGCCGGCTGCCGGGCAGGTTGCGCCGTCGTGAGCAGATCGATCGGACGCTGGCACTGATTGCCCGCCGCGGCGCCGCCGCGGTCGTGCTCGGGCGCTGGACCGCGGCCTTCCGCGCGCTCGTGCCGGGGATCGCGGGCATGAGCCGCATGCGGCGCTCGCACTTCACCGTCGCCAACGTGATCGGCGGCGTCGCCTGGGCCGTCCTCGTCGCCGCCGGCGGCTACCTCGCCGGAGCCTCGTACCGCGCCCTCGAACAACGCCTCGGTCTCGTCAGCGGGCTCCTGCTGGGCACCTTCGTCCTCGGCGTGATCGTTGCCCTGCTCGTGGCTCACCGCCGGCGTCGGCGCCGGAGTGTCCCCTGAGAACTCCATGACGGATGAGTGTCGGACGGTCCGCTGCCGGCGGAGGGGCCGATGAGAAGTCGATGAGAACTCTGTCATCCGATCCTGCCGCCGCTCGCCCTGCCCCACTGTTGCGCTGACGGCGCGGCGCCCGACGGGGCGCGCGAGTGGGGGAGGGATCGTGACACAGCAGTGGAGATCCGTGCCGCGGCGATGGCTGCGGATGGCGGTCGCGTTCGTTCTGATCGCGGCCATGACGTCCGCGGCGCAACTGGGCCGCAACGCGGCGCCGGCGCGGGCCGCGGAGCCGGGGAGCCTGACCCTGCACGTGGCCAGCGCGCGATCGGTGAACTCAGGTCCCGGATTCGTGCACGAGAACGATGCGGTGCCGCGGTACAAGTGGCTGATCAACGTCGACGACACCGGTGACCCGGGCACCCGGACGAACCAGCTGACCGACCGGTGCCTGCCGGCGACGGCACCGGGCGGTTCCGCCGACCCGGACTACGCGGACACCTGCCCGTGGCCGTCGACCCGGCCGACGTCGGGATTCGCCCCCATCGTTGCCCAAGGCACCGAGGCGGACCTCGGCGACAGTACGCCGCTGACCGGACTGCCGCCCGGCAAGTACCTGATCTCGGTGACCGCCGACGGGTTCAAGATCGACGGTCAGCACTTCACGATCAGCGCCGGGCAGACCACGCGTGCCGTGGTCCGGATGAACCCGACGCCGTTGCCGCTGACCACGCTCCGGCTGCAGGTGTTCAACGACAGCGTCCCCGTCGACGGGACCTACGAGGCGGACGCCGAGCAGGGACTCGCGGGCTTCACCGCGAGCCTCACCGACGTCCTCGGACTGGTGAGCACCGACTATTACGGCAACCCGCTGTGCACGGTCTACAAGCACGCGAACGCGAACGGCTCCGGCCCGATGCTGTTCGACGCGGACAACCGGCCGATCATCGACACCGCCCGGTCCACCGGTCAGTGCGTCAGTGACGCGACCGGCGCGATCGTGATCCCGAACCTCGGCCCGAACCGGTACGCCGCCACCGTGACGCCACCCGCGGCGCAGGCCGGCCAGTGGGTGCAGACCACCACGCTCGAGGGCGGTCACGACCACGACATCTGGCAGCAGGAGGGCGAGACCGGCTACGACACCGAGCAGGTTCGCGGGGCGGAGCTGGTGTCCGCCGTGCAGTTCGGCTTCGTCCGCGCGAAGGCCATGACGTCGCCCGCCGGCACCACCGGTGAGGTCAAGGGCGTCGCGATCGCCGGCCTGCCGTACATCGGCGGGCAGAACGGCCAGGTCGTGCCGGAGACGGGCTTCGCCGGTGCGAAGTCCGACGGCCCGATCCCGTACCCGTGGGTCGCGCTGTCCGACCTCGATGCCGGCGACGCGGCGGTGTACGTCGGCCGCGGCGCCGCGAACGGCAGCTTCGACATCACCGGTGTGCCCGACGGGACCTACCAGCTGACGTTGTGGGACGACGACCAGGACTACATCCTGTGGAGCTTCAACGTCGAGGTGCACAACGGCGACGTGACCGACGTCGGCAACAAGATGCTCGTCGGCTGGTTCACGCACATCAACGGCACCGTGTTCATCGATGCCAACGGCAACGGCAAGCGCGACACCGGCGAGCGGGCGGTCCCGAGCTTCGGCCTGACCGTGCGCGAGCGCGACAACTCGCTGATGGACCAGTACACCAACACGGTGGTGACCGACTCGGCCGGCAACTACGACATCAAGGAGACCTACCCGCTCGGGAAGTGGCTGGTCCTGGAGGGCTTCAACACCCGGTACAAGACGACCGGCATCACCTACCAGGCCGCCAACGAGACCAAGCCGACCACGCAGCTCGGCAGCCTGGTGGACATCAACTTCCTGCCGATCATCGGCCTGCGCGGCCGGATCGACTGGGGTGTCCAGCCGTACGACGCCGGGACGAACGGCGGCATCGTGGGCACGGTCACCTACGACACCACCCGCAACGAACTGGACCCGGCGATGGCGGCGACCGAGCCGTACCAGCCGGGCATCCCCGGGGTCCCGGTGCGCCTGTACCTGCCGAAGGCTTGCACGGACACCACCCCGGCGGAGCTCTGCCGGCAAGGCTACGAGACCGAGCCGAAGCAGATCTCCGACGGCAACGGCGGGCTGGTCGACAACCCGGCGTACGGCGCGTTCGTCAAGGGACCCGAGGTCCAGGAGGCGTACACGTCGGAGGAGTGGGCGCCGCCGCGTGGCTGTACGGCGCGGACGTACGACGGCCGGCCGCTGACCGATCAGCAGGCGCTGCCCGCGTTCGGGACGACCGAGAACCGCCTGTGCGTGGAGGCGCCGATGATGGGCGTCACGGTCGGAGCCAGCGACCGGGCCGGCGGCGGTCAGACCGTGAACGGCAACTACGGCTTCACCACGTCGAAGATCAACCTGTACCCGCCGACGGACACGGTGCACAACCCGGACGGGCTGGAGCTGTACGCGCCGCTGCCGGACGGGCAGGAACAGGACCTGCCGGCCCGCGACTACCTCGTCTCGGTGGACATCCCGAACGACCCGGTCGACGGCAAGCCGATGTACAAGGTCACCAGCGAGGAGGACGTGAACGTCTTCGACGGTGACACCTACCTGCCGCAGGAGAACTACCCGCCGGCGACCCCGGCACAGGCCGACGACCCGGCCGGCCCGCCGGACCCGACGCCGACGCCACCCGCCGAGCCGCCCTCGCAGCAGGCCGGCATCATCTCGCCGTGCGCCGGGCCGCTGCACACGGTCAACGTGACCAACCCGAACTTCAACGCCGGCGGCGGCAGCCCCTTCCAGGGCTACGAGCGCCCGTCGTGCGGTGCGAAGCTGGTCGGGTTGCGCGCCAACCAGGCGACCGCGCCGAACTTCAGCCTGTTCACCGATGTGCCGATCCCGACGCACTTCTGGGGCCTGACGCTGAACGACCTCGGCCTGACCCTCGACAAGCGCAGCGTCAACTACGGCGAGGCGCAGGGCCTGCCGTTCGTCCCGGTCGGCCTGTACGACTGGTCCGGCCGGCTGGTGGACACCGTGCACACCGACTTCAACGGACTGTACGAGGCGCTGGAGCCGTCGACGGGCACCTACAACTGTCCGCTGCCGGCCGGCCCGTGCCCGAACATGTACCGGTTCGTCGGCAACGATCCCGGTCAGCCGGGCGCGCTGAATCCCGACTACAACCCGCGGTTCCGGACGATCGCGACGAACTTCCAGGCCTGGCCCGGGTTGTTCACCGTGACAGACGAGGCACCCACACAGGTCGCCGCGACCGTGCTCGCACCGGACACGACGACCGTCAACCCGACCATCTGCGACCTCGGCCCGAACGTCCCGCAACTGCTGGCGGTCGACCGGCCGTATATCCGTCGCAGCGACGCGAACCGGTCGATCACCGTGACCGGTTTCGGCTTCGGAGACGCGGGCGGCCCGGACAGGCTGACGCTGAACGGTACGACGATGTCGGTCACCAGTTGGACCGACAAAAAGATCACCTTCACCGTCCCGGTGGGCTTCGCGACCGGTGCCGCCGTACTCGAGATCACCGGGCACAACGGCAAACAGAGTGTCAACGGTCTCACCCTGCAGGTGCTGGGTCCGAACATCCCGCTGCTGGCCGGGACGTCGGCGGCCAACCCGCTGATCGCCGAGGCGGGACCGGCCAAGACCTACAAGACCGTGCAGGCGGCCTTGGAGGCGGCGACGCCGACGCGGCTGCGCCCGTACTGGCTGGTGGTCGTGTGGCCGAACGCGCAGACCGGCGCCAACCCGCGCGGCGACTACAACGAGAACCTGATCGTGCATCACCAGGTACGCATCCAGGGCGTCGGTCCAGGCGGCTTCGACCCGTCCGGCACCTGGGTCCCCGGCTCGATCCTCGACGGCTCCGGCTTCAACCTCGACAACCCGAACGGGACCGCGTGGATCAACCTGCTCAGCGGCCTGCGGTACTCCGGTGATCCGGCGGTGCCGGACTCGGCGGTCGTCACCGTCCTGGACGATCCGGCGCGGGCCGGGTTCGTCCCGGCGAGCTGGCCCGTGACGCTGGACGGACTGAGCATCACCGGCGGCGCCCAGGCGGACATCCCCGGGAACGTCAATGTGCTGACCGGTGCGATCAGCACGCCGTACGGCGCGGACGGCGCGCTGGTCACGCAGGGCGGCGGCGTCTACGTGCACTCCAACGTCCGCGGCCTGCGGCTCACCGACAACGTCATCCACGGCAACGGCGGCTCGTACGGCGGCGGCGTCCGGATCGGCACGCCGTACGTCGGCGACAACCGCAACTACGACCCGGTGATCGCGCGCAACCAGCTCCGCGACAACGGCGGCACCAACCTGGCCGGCGGGATCGGGCTGTTCACCGGCAGCGACGGCTACCAGGTCGTCGACAACGCGCTGTGCGGGAACTTCTCCGCCGAGTACGGCGGTGCGCTGACCGCCTTCGGGTACATGGCGAATCCCGGCGGCAGCGCCGGCGGCCGGATCGCGAACAACCGGATCTGGTTCAACGCCTCCTACGACGAGGGCGGCGGCGTGATGATCGCCGGCGAGCTGCCGGCCACACCGACCGCGCTGTCGCCCGGATCCGGTCCGGTGACGATCGACGCCAACGTGATCCAGGCCAACCTCGCGAACGACGACGGCGGCGGCATCCGGCTGCTCCAGGTCAGTGGGGCGCACATCTCCCGGTCCGATCCGCAGACCGTCGCGATCACGAACAACACGATCGCCGACAACATCTCGGCGCACGAGGGCGGCGGGCTGGCGCTCGACGACGCGGTGTTCGTCAACGTTGTCAACAACACGATCACGAAGAACCTGACGACGGCCTCGGCGGTGACCAGCAACGGTCTGCCGGCTCCGGCCGGCCTGTCGACCGCGGCCAACAGCGACCCGTTGCAGGCGAGACTGCGCAACACGTCGTTGTTCCCCGGATCGGCGACGCTGGCGGCCACGACGTACAGCAAGCCGACGCTGCTGAACGACGTGTTCTGGGACAACCGGGCCGGCTCGTTCTCGGGCGGGTACGTGTACGGGATCGGCGGTCAGTTGCCCGACGGTACGGCGAACTCCGTGAACACCTGGGATCTGGGCGTGGCCGACGTACCTGACGCCCTGCTGACACCGACGCACTCGGTGCTGCAGGACACCACCGGGACGGCGCCGGACGCGACCAACTCGTCGGCGGACCCCCGGTTCGTGTCGCCGTACGAGGTCTCGGTGAACATCCTCGCGGTCCGGTCCTACCCGGCCTTCCGCCAGGCGGTCATCGTGGCGCAACTGCTGCCGCCCGACCTGATGGGCGACTTCCATCTGGCCACCGGCACCCCGGCCTCGTCGGCGCGGGGCCTGGGCGGCGCGAACACCGTCGTCCGGTGGGGGACCGCGACGACCGGCTTCAGCTACACCGTGACGGCCCCCAGCCCGGACATCGACGGCCAGCCCCGGCCGACGGTCGCCGGAGCCCTGCGCCGGTACGACGCCGGATCCGACCAGATGACGCCGTGAGTCGTGCGGCCCGCCGTTCCCTAGCGGCGGGCCGCACTCCTTCGGACCACGAACCAGCAACGGGAGACACTTGTGACCGACAAATCTGTGTCGCGTGGACCTACGCGGCGTTCTTTCCTGACCGGTGCGGCGGCCGCCGCGGGCGTGGCGCTCGGCGGCCGGCTGCTGACCACCAGCACAGTACTGGCCGCGCCCGGCCGGACGGCGGCCGTCGCCGGCGCGTCGGCGGCCGCGGCCCACCCGGTGCGCCAGTTGCATCTGGCAGGTACCGACGGCTGGGTGGGGATGCCCGGCGACGCGCCGCCCGACCCTCCGTTCTTTCCGGATCCGTTGGCGCCGAGCCCGTTCAACACCTACGTCTTCGGCTTCCGGGACGTGACCGGGATGACGTCGAACCTGGTCGCCGCGCAGCGCGGCAAGGCCCAGCTCAGCGCGCCGATGCTGTCGTTCGACGAGGAGGACGACATCTACCTGACGCTGACCAATCTGGGGCTGGCCCAGCGGCCGGATCTCTTCGACGGGCACACGCTGCACTGGCACGGGTTCGTCAACGCGATCCCGCTGTTCGACGGCGTCCCCGAACTGTCGCTCGCGGTCCCGATCGGCCGCGACCTGACGTACTTCTACCGGCCGCACGACGCCGGCACGTACATGTACCACTGCCACTTCGAGGACGTCGAGCACGTCCAGATGGGCATGACCGGGATGGTGTTCGTCCGCCCGGCGCAGAACCGCACGCCGCTGCACCCGGGCGAGCGGTACGCGTACAACGACGGCGACGGCTCGACGGCCTACGACCGGGAGTTCGCGTTCATGATCACCGAACTCTGGTCGGCCGCGCACTACCGGGACGCGCACATCCAGGTGAACGACTGGACCGACTACGACCCGAGCTTCTGGCTGCTCAACGGCCGGGCGTACCCGGACACGACGGCACCGAACGGCGATCCGCTGAGTACGGCGGCCGGCCGGCTGCAGTACCAGCCGATCTCGTCGCTGATCCGCTGCAACGCCGGCGACCGGGTGCTGCTGCGGATGTCGAACCTCGGGTACCAGAACCACGTGCTGACGGTCGACAACATCGACCTGACCGTCGTCGCCAAGGACGCGGCGCTGCTGAAGGGCCGCGACGGTACGACGAACTACCTGACCTCGAACGCGGTCGAGGTGGGGCCGGGGGAGAGCCGCGACGCGATCTTCGTCGCACCCTCGCCGGGGGAGTACCTGCTCTACGACCGCAAGTACTCCTACCTGGACAACGGCGGCGGGGCCGGGTACGGCGGCATGATGACGAAGATCGTCGTCGGCGCGCCGGGCACCTACCCCGCCCAGACCGCGGCGAACGCGTGACGGGGGCGATGATCCGATGAGACGACTCACGGTCCAACGAGTGCTGGCACTGAGCGCGGCCGCGCTGCTGGTGGCGGCACCGGTCCTGATCCGCACCCAGGCCGCGGCCGCGGAGATGTCCGAGGGCGCCGTCTGCGACACCGACGCCAACCAGACCTTCTCGCTCACCGCGGGTGACGGGTACATCTCCACCCCGGACGGCAACTCGATCTACATGTGGAGCTACGCGAACAGCAAGCGGAGCTTCCAGCTGCCCGGCCCGACGCTGTGCGTCGAGTCCGGCCGGCAAGTCACGGTGATCCTGCACAACACGTTGCCGGAGGCAACTTCGATCGTGTTCCCGGGCCAGCTCGCCGTGAAGGCGAACGGCAACCCGGCACAACCGCAGTTCGACGCGGGTGGCTCGCTCACCTCCCTGGTCCAGTCCGCGGCGGCGAACGACGGCTCGGTCACGTACACCTTCACCGCGGGCAGCCCGGGCAGTTATCTGTACGAGACCGGCACCGACGTGGACAAGCAGCTCCAGATGGGGCTGTACGGCGCGCTCGTGGTCCGCCCGGCCGGGCACCCGAACCAGGTGAACGACCGGCCCGACTCGGCCTTCGCCGACGGCAAGGAGTACGTCTACCTGCTGTCGGAGATCGACCCCGACGTCCACCTCGCGGTCGAGCGGCACCAGAGCGTCGACGTGAACGCGTCGAAGTCGAGGTACTTCATGATCAACGGCCGCAGCATGCCGGACACGCTGGCGCCCAACTACGCGCCCTGGCTGCCCGCCCAGCCGTACGGCGCCCTGGTGCACATCAAGCCGTACGACGCCGCGACGAACCCGCTGCCGGCGACCATTCACTACCTGAACGCCGGCAGCGTGAACTACCCGTTCCACCCGCACGGCAGCGACGAACGGGTCGTCAACCGCGACGGGCACGCGCTGCAGGGACAGACGGGGGAGGACCTGTCCTACCTGAAGTACGACCTCGACGTCGGTCCGGGACAGACCCTCGACGTCCTGATGGACTGGCGTGACGTCGAGCACTGGAACGCGACGACCAACCCGATCCCGACCCAGATCCCGGCCATCACCGACCAGTTGCTGGTCGGCCCGGACACCTGGTTCTCGGAGAGCGGCTACCTGGGCACCAAGAACCCTGTTCCCTCGAACCTGACGCAGAACAACGAGTGCGGCGAGTACTACCACATCGCCCACAGCCACGCGCTCGAGCAGGCGACCAACTACGGGGCAGCCTTCGGCGGCATGATGACGGTCTTCCGCATCGATCCGCCCGCCGGCTGTGCGAGCCAGTGAGGACACGACGATGACGAACAGACTTCGGATCGCCACCGTGGGCATCGCCGCCACGGCGCTGGCCGCCGCACTCCTGACGCCGCTCGTGACGCCGGTCGCGGGCGCCGCGTCCCCGTTGCCGCACCTCGCTGCCCGGGCGTCGGTTGCCGTCGGCAAGCTCACGCCGCGGGGCTGTACGTTCGCCGCCGGTACAGCTGCCTGCGACCTGTACGCGATGGCAGGGACGACGTCGCTGCTCGGGACGAGTGTCCCGATCTGGGGATTCTCCTCGACGGGTGCCGCAGGTACGGCGACCGCGCCCGGGCCGGTGCTCGTCGTACACCAGGGCGACGCCCTGACCGTGACGCTGCACAACCAGGTTCCGGGGCAGAACGTCGCGCTGGCGTTCCCGGGACAACCCCTGCCGGCCGGCGGTGAGGACACCGTCGGCGTCGCACCGGGCGTCACCCGGACCTACACGTTCACCGCGTCCAGGGCCGGGACCTTCCTGTACGAGGCCGGGCACACCGCGGCCGGCGCCCGCCAGGTGGCGATGGGACTCGCCGGCGCGCTGGTCGTGCTGCCCGCGGACGGCACGGCGTACGGCACCCAGCCGGCGGGTTACCCGGCGAGCGCGTACGACGACGACGCGGTCGTCGTGCTGAGCGAGGTCGATCCGGCCTTCAACGCGAATCCGGCCGGGTTCGACCTGCGGAAATTCGCGCCGAAGTACCGGCTGATCAACGGCAAGCCGTTCCCGGCCACCGATCCGGTCGCGACCGACCAGGGCCACAAGGTGCTGCTGCGCTACGTCAACGCCGGGTCGCTCACCCACCCGATGACCGTGCTCGGCGGGCTGCAGACCGAGATCGCCCAAGGCGGGCACCCGATGCACTACGCGACCACGGTGGCCGCCGAGAGCATCGATCCCGGGCAGACGCTCGACACACTGGTCACGATGCCGACGGGGCCCGAGGCGAAGCTCACGCTCTACGAACCGGCACGGCACCTCGACAACAACGGGCAGCACACCGCTGACCCGGCACAGTTCGCGTTCGGGGGGATGCTGACCTTCCTGGACACCAACGCGCCGCCACCGAGCACCGACGGGGTCGGGCCGGTCTCGACGCACCTGCGGCTCGCGCCGAACCCGGCGACCGGACAGGTGCCGGTGGTCGTGACCGCCGACGTGAGCGACGCGACCACGGGTGGCTCCGCGGTGGTCCAGGCGGAGTTCGTGATCGACGACGCGGTCACCGTCGGACCTGGTTTCGGTACGCCGATGAGCCTGCCGAGCAGCGGCGTGACCGTCACCGGCGCCACCGGCACCGTCACGACCGCGGCACTGGCCGCGCTGGACGCGGGCCGGCATACGGTGTTCGTCCGCGCCCTCGATGCCGCGGGCAACTGGGGTGTCGTCGGCTCGGTCATCCTGAATTTGCCGAAGACCGGTCCGCAGACGATCAACGGCTCGATCGCCGAGGTACCCGCGAACGCGACGGCGCCGGTGACCGTGTCCGCGACCGGCGACGACTCGGACGCGGGTGGGCTGATCACCGCGGCCGAGTACTTCCTGGACTCGCCGGCGGCGAACGGCGCCGGTACGCCGCTCACGCTGAACCGCAGCGCGACCGTCGTGTCCGAGGACGGCGACATCCCCGCCGCCGTACTGCAGACCCTGTCCGAGGGCGTTCATCACGTCCTGGTGCACAGCAAGGACTCGCTGGGGCTGTGGGGACCGCTGCTCGACATCCCGCTGCCGATCGACGTCACCGGACCCGCGGTCGACGCGGCCGCGGTCGGGCCGAACCCGACCAACGGCGTGCTGGCCGACAAGAGCCACCCGGGCAACCTGCTGATCTCCGCGGAGATCACCGACAAGGACGCCGGCGGCGCACCGCAGAGCCTGCTGGTCGACGCCGAGGCGTTCCTCGACCCGACCGTCCCGAACCCGCCGGGCGGGAGCGGCCTGCAACTGCTGCCGGTCGACGGCAAGCTCGACTCGACCGGGGAGACGTTCTACGGGCTGATCCCGCTCACCCAGGTGAAGGCGCTGGCCGACGGTACTCATCACGTCTACGTCCGCGGTCAGGACGCGGCCGGCAACTGGGGCGCGCTGTTCGCGGTGAACCTCGTGGTCGACAAGACGGCGCCGGTGCTCGGGGCACTCACCGCCGCTCCGAACCCGACCAACGGGGCGGAGACGCTGACCCTGACGGCGCCGGTGACGGACGCCTCGCTGATCGCGAAGGCCGAGTACTGGCTCGGCAGTACCGATCCGGGCGCGGGCCGAGGTGTCTCGGTGCCGGTCAGCGTGGTCGGCGGTCAGGTCCAGGTCACCGTCGCGCTGACGTCGGTGCCGCCGGGGAACCAGGTTTTCAACCTCCGGGTGCAGGACCTGGCGGGCAACTGGAGCAAGCCGGTCGGTACGACGGTGTCGGTCCAGCGGCCGAACCGGATCTTCTCCGACGACTTCGAGTCCGGCGGATTCGGGTTCTGGAGCGGCAGCACCGGCGGGGTCGCGAACACCACGACGGCCGCGCGGCCGGGTCCGCTCGAGCCGGGGAGCCTGCGCGGCCTGCAGGTCACCCTGCCCGGCGCCGGTTACCTGACCGACAACACGCCGGCGGCGGAGACGTCGTACCACGCCCGGTTCGTCTTCAACCGGAACACGCTGGTCTCGGGCACCAACCAGAACACGGCCTTGAGTCTGTTGCAGGGCCGGACGGCGGCCAACGGCCAGGTGTTCGCGCTGGAGTACCGGTACGCGGCGGGTTCGGCGCAGGTCCGGACCGTCCTGGCCCGTAGCGGGGCAGGGACGCTGACCGGTGCCTGGGTGACGCTGACGCCGGGTAACCACACACTCCAGGTCGACTGGACGTCCGGCCCGGCGACGGGTGGCTCGGCAGGTTCTCTGCGCCTGCTCGTCGACGGTGTGAGCCGCTCGCTGCAGACCGGGAACACCAGCACGCTGCGGATCGAGACGGCCTGGCTCGGGGTGTCGGCCGGACTGAGCTCCAGCACTGCCGGCCAGGCGTATTTCGACACCTTCAACTCGACCAGGTACACGATGCCGTAGCACCAGGGGAGCCGGGGTCCTGCCCCCACCAGGACCTCGGCTCCGATCCGTGGGAGGGGAACCACATGCTGGAAGCAACGATGCGCCGGCCCGCCGGGCCGGCGCGGGGAGTCAATCGCCTGGTGGTGCTGGGCGCGGTGCTCGGGATGGCGCTGGTGGCCGGCCTGCTGGTCGGCCTCAAGGTCTGGTCGGCGTCCGGCGAGGCCGGTTCGTTCCCGCAGAGTACGGCGATCGAGCAACAGTACGGCGTCCGCTTCAGCCGGATCGCCGTGGTCGGCGACGGCGGGCTGATCACGTTGACCTATGTCGTCCTGGACAGCGAGAAGGCAGGGCGCTTCCAGTCCGACGTACAGCACCCGCCCGTGCTCGTCAGCGAGGCGCGGGACGGCAGCACGAAGCGCATCTCGGTGATGAAGCAAGGTCACTCGTTACGTGCCGGACAGACCTACTACCTCGTCTACCAGAACACGAAGGGGGCGTTGCGCCACGGCGAGAAGGCGTCCATCGAGCTGGGAGACCTGCGCCTGCGTCATGCGCCGGTGCTGTGAGGGTTCAGACGGCGGCGGGCTCCGGATTCTGCGCGGCCGGGAGGAAGACCTGGAAGAGCGCGCCGCCCTCAGGAGCCCGGCCGGCGGCGATGCGGCCGTTGTGCGCCAGGACGGTCGCACGGGCCATCGCCAGCCCGAGACCGCTGCCCATCGGCGCCGCGCCCGGCGGGCGCCGGTGCCAGAAGCGTTCGAAGACGTGTGGCAGGTCGACGGCCCGGATCCCCGGCCCGGCGTCGGCCACGCTGATCACGTACCACGGTCCCGCCCGCTCGCACGACAACCGGATGCGATCACCAGGAGCGGTGAAGTGGACGGCGTTCTCGACGAGCGCGTCGACCGCGAGCTCGAGCCAGGCGCGGTCCGCCTGGACGACCCGCAGGCCCGCGGGCAGGTCGATCGACCAGTCGCGGTCGGCGCTCTCCCGCCAGTTCCGCCCGACGCCGGCGAGGAACTCACCGAGGTCGAGGTCGCCGGGACGCAGGGCCCGTCCGGAGTCGAGCTTGGCGAGCGCGAGCAGCCGGGTCGAGAGCGCCGACAGCCGGCCCATCTGGCGGCGGACGATCGCGTAGTCGTCGGCCGACTCCCGAGTGCCGAGCGTCGGCTCGAGGAGCTCGAGGTGGCCGATGGCGATCGTCACGGGCGTTCGCATCGCGTGCGAGGCCTCACGGAAGAATTCGCGTTCCCGCTCGAAGACCGCGAGGCGTTCCTCCGACATCAGTTCGACCTGGTCCTGCGCGGCCTTGCGGCGGCGGGCGTGCCAGACCATCGCGAGGAACAGCAACGGCATCAGCGGGATCTCCGCCCACTCCGCGCGGCTGCTGCCGTCCTTGAGCTGGTGGTCGACCAGGACCCATCCGGTCGTCACAGTGACCAGCAGCGTGACGACCAGCGTCGGCCGCAGCGGCCAGACCCGGAACCCGTACACCAGCGTCAGACCGAGGAACAGCAGGTGGTACGGGATCACCTCGCGGCCGATCATCGCGTTCATCAGCGCGAGCATGCCCAGCACGAACACGGCCAGCGTCACATCGACGAGCCGGTACCAGGGCCGGCCGGTCCGGGCCGTGCTGCGCCGGCCGGTCACGACCGGCGCGGCGTCACGCACTCTGAAGTTGATAGCCGACATTGCGCACGGTCTGGATCACGTCGCGGGTCATCTTGCCACGCAGCCGGCGGACGTAGACGTCGACGACGTTGGTCGCCGGATCGAAGTCGTACCCCCAGACCGCGGAGAGCAACTCGCTGCGCGAGCACACCCGGTCGGGTCTGCGCATCAGATGCTGCATGAGCAGGAACTCCCGCTCGGACAGGGCGGCCTCACTGCCGTCCACGCGCAGCTTGCGGGTCCGGACGTCGAGCACGATGCGGCCGACCCGCAGGGTGAGCTCCTCCGACGTCTTCCCGCCGGTGCCGCGCAGACCGAACCGGACCCTGGCCAGCAGTTCCCGGATCGAGAACGGCTTCGGCAGGATGTCGACTCCTTGCTCCAGGCAACGCACCCGGACCTCCGCGTCGGCGACCGCCGACAGCACCAGCACGCGGGTCTCCGGACTGCTCACGAGCACCGCGGCGATCACCGCCTCGCCGTCGACCTCGGGCATCCGCAGGTCGACGACCATCAAGTCCGGCCGCTTGGTCAGGGCGAGCCGGAGCCCGTCGCCGCCGTCGGTGGCGGTCAGGACCTGGTAGCCCTCCGCCTCGAGCCCGCGGCGCACGAACCGCACGACCTCGGGTTCGTCGTCGATCACCAGCACAGTCGTCATGTCTTCCCCCCAGTGGGCCGTGTGGCGCGCCCGCTGTCCCGGATCCTCCCCCGATCCCCAAAGGACATAGTGACCTGCCGGTCACGCGGAGGGAAGCCCGTACGGGCCGTTCGCTCCTCGCGGACGGTGACAACCGGGTGAAAGTCCTGTCATCTGACGCCTCCGCCCGGTGCGGTGCGGGATCGTCGCCAGCAGCACTGTTGGTGTCCAAGGGGGTGACCACGGGCATGCATCGGGACTGGTGGCGACCCAGGTGGCCGGCCCGCGCGCTGCTCGTGCTGGCCGTGGCCGGACTCGCCTGGCTGAGCCAGGCCGGAGTGGCTCAGGCCCATCCCGTGCTGCTGCGTTCGACGCCTTCGGACGGGCAGACGGTCCGGACGGCGCCGCGCCAGCTCGACCTGTGGTTCTCCGAGCCGCCCACGGCCGCGGGCCTCGATCTCGTCCTCACCGATCGCGACGGCAAGGCCTTCCCGGTGACGGCGCGGATCGCGGATCAGGGTCTCCACGTGGTGCTGACCGGCTTCCCGGAGCTTCCACGGTCGGTCTACGAGCTGCGCTGGAGCGTAGTGTCGAAGTACGACCTGCACCGGCTGCAGGGGACCCTGGTGTTCGGGGTCGGGCTGGCTGCCACGTCGTCCGGCCGGCCCGCCGAGTCGGTCACCGGTCCGGCGGGAACCGTGGCCGACGCTGCCCTCGGTTGGTTCGACGCGGGCGCGACGGCGGTCATGTGTGGCTGGGTGCTCGTGGTTGCGTCGGCGGCTCGGCGACAGATCACCTTGCCCGCGGAGCCGCTGGCCACGATGTGGGCGTTGGCGGCCGCGTTCGGCATGCTCTCGGTGTTCGCATCGCTGTTCAGGGGTGTGCGGCAGTGGTCGGAGGCGTCCGGAGCCGGCTCCGGTCTGGCGGTGGCCAGAGATTCGGGCCAGCTGCTCAGGCTGTCGGTCCGTGAAGTTGTCCTGATCGTCATCTGTACGCTCCTGGTGCGGCAGTCCCGCCGAGTGGGCTCGAACAGCAGGGTGACGCTTCTCCTGACGGCGCTCCTGCTGGCAGACCTGGTCCTGAGGGCGGCCGGTAGCCATGCGCGCAGTGGACCGTTCTCGCTGACCGTGCTGGCGCTCCACCAGGCTGCGGCCCTGACCTGGGTCGGCGGCCTTGTCGTCCTAGGCATCCTGACCGCTCGCTTGGCTGGACAGCGCATGATCCGCGTCGACCTGTGGCGGGCGTTCGGACCGGTTGCGGCCTCGTCGGTCGCGGTTCTCGTGATCTCCGGACTGCTGCTGACCGGTCGCCAGGTCGCCTCCGTCGACGCTGCACTGGGCACGCTCTATGGGCGTGCTCTCCTGGTCAAGCTTGCACTGGCAGCTGCGCTGTTGGTCCTCGGCCTCAGACACGCGTCGGGGCTCCATCCCTGGTTGAGAGGGACGCTCCGGCCGGTCGCGGCGCCGTCGTCACGGGCACAGGTGATCTCTCCGCTGCTCGGAATCGGCGCGGTGCTGATCGCTGTGGTCCTGGCCGTGACACCGCCGGCCCGTGGGCCGCAGTTCGACAAGCCCGAGGCGGCGAGTTCGCGGGCCGACTACCAGGTGGACGACCTGCTGATCACCGTTTCACTCGGGCCGAACCAGCCCGGACGAAGCCTGCTACTGGTCGATGTGGTGAGTAGCCGGCGTCCGTCCCCGGGCCCGGTCACAGCAGTGACGGCAGACCTGGGAACGAGCAACGGGACTGCGCTGCGGCGTACTCCGGGCGCAGCACAGGGCGGCGGGCGCTGGCAGGCAGCTGTCGACGTCGAGGCGACGGGGCCGATCCCGCTGCGGATCGTGGTCGGTCGCAACCAGCTCGGTCCTGCCGTCCTGACGACGACCTGGATGGTGCCGTCGGGACTCGCGCCACGTCCCGTGGCGGTGTCGAACAGCCGTCTGGCCCCGTGGACGAACGGCGTAGCCGTCCTGGTCACGCTCGTCGCGCTGGGGGTCTGCATTGTCCTGGTCCGCAGGCACCGCCGCGCGCGGACACCGGTGGCGGCGGCCGCGCGGGAGGAGCGGGTTCCCTCGGGGGTTCGGTGAGCGTCGTACCGTTGCGTCATGGTGCGGCGCCGGAGTTGGGTCGAGCAGATCATGGGACTGCCGATCAGCGTGCTCGCGCGCGGCGCAGCGGCGGGGTCCGAGCGGGCGGAGGCCGCGGTGCGGGAGACGTTCGCGGAGTTGGTGGAGATCGATCGCGTGTTCTCGCCGTACCGGGAGGACAGCGCGGTGAGTCTGCTGGCGCGGGGCGAGGTGAGCTGGGACTCGGTCGACGCGGTGGTGCGAGAGGTCGCCGAGCGGTGCGTGGCCGCGCGGGAGGCGACCGGTGGATTGTTCGACGCGCAGGTGCCCGGCGGCAGCTGGGACCCTTCGGGGTTGGTGAAAGGGTGGGCTGTCGAGCGGGCCGGTGAACGACTGCGGGAGGCCGGCGGGGTGGACTGGTGCCTGAACGCCGGCGGCGACGTCCTCGTGGTGTGTCCGAGCGGTGAGCCGTTCACCGTGGGCATCCAGGATCCGCGTGATCCCGGCCAGGTGATCGCCGGCGTGCCGCGGACCGGGGGAGCGGTCGCGACGAGTGGGACGGCTGCCCGGGGCGCGCACCTGTACGACCCGAGGACGGGCCGTCCGGCCGGCACGCGATGGCTGTCGGTGTCGGTGACCGGTCCGTCGCTGGAGTGCGCCGACGTGCTGGCGACGGCGGCCTTCGTGGCCGGTGACGACTGGCCCACCGTGCTGCCGCCGGGCTACGAGGGGCTCGGTGTTCTTGCTGACGGCAACTTGTTCGCCACGACGCGCTGGGGGCAGGAGTGACGTCGAGGATCCTGGTGATCGAGGACGACGCCGACCTGGCCCGCCTCCTGGAGCGGGTGCTCACCGACGAGGGGTACGCCGTCACGTGGGCGCCCGACGGTCAACGGGGACTGCATCTGGCGCTGACGCAGCCGGTGGACGCGATGATCGTCGACCGTGGCCTGCCCGCTGTGGAGGGCCTGGACCTGATCGCGCGGTTGCGGAGCCGCGGCGTGGGTACGCCGATCCTCGTGCTGTCGGCACGGAACAGCACCGCGGACCGGGTCGACGGCCTCGACGCGGGCGCCGAGGACTACCTGACGAAACCTTTCGAGCTGACGGAGCTGCTGGCCCGCGTGCGCGCGTTGCTCAGGCGTCACCTGGATCATGCCGTCGAGCTCGCCGTCCCGGGTGGTGCGCTGGACCTGGCCGCCCGGACGGTCAGGCGGACCGACGGCGGATCGGTCGAGTTGTCGGAGCGGGAGGCCACGCTGCTCGGGCTCCTGGCGGCGCGGCCCGCGGCGGTGTTCAGCCGGGCGGAGTTGCTCGACCGCGTGTTCGACGCCGCCGAGTCCGAGACCGTCGTCGACACCTACGTGCACTACTGCCGCCGCAAGCTCGGGCGTGACGTCATCAAGACCGTACGTGGGCTCGGCTATCGATTGGGGAAGCTGTGAGCGGCAGCCCGATCGGTGACGAGGTCTTGGTACGCCGGGCCGGTCGCGGCGTCGCCGTCCAAGCAGCGGCTCTGGTCGCCTTGGCGATGCT
The DNA here is from genome assembly GCF_040680955.1 of Kribbella sp. NPDC051936. NCBI lineage: Bacteria > Bacillati > Actinomycetota > Actinomycetes > Propionibacteriales > Kribbellaceae > Kribbella > Kribbella sp. NPDC051936. The sequence continues at coordinate 48,090 of NZ_JBFAXS010000018.1, forward strand.
GCTGCTGATTGCCCTTGTCACCGTGGTCGTCGTGCGCGGTCAGGCCGGCGCGGCGGACGACCTGCTCCGGTCCGCGATCACGACCGCCGACGACGTAGGCGATCCACCGGCAGGGACCTGGCTGGTCATGAGTGGACCGTCCGGCACGACGAGCTCACCAGGCCTGCCCGACGAGCTGGCGCCGGAGCTGGAGGCGCTGCGGGGCCAGGCCACGGAACAGATCAAGGTCATCACGGTCGAGAACGACGACGGCGAGTACCGCATCGCCACCGGTCTCGTGAAAGCCCGGCCGGTGCAAGCGGTGCTGAACCTCGCGACGGCCCACAAGGAACGCGCTCGCCTCCTGCAGGCGATGGCGCTCGCGACCGTCCTCGCGCTGCTGCTGGCCGGCCTGCTGGGCGTGCTGATCGGGCGGCGCGCCGTACGGCCGTTGGCGCAGGCCCTCACTCTGCAGCGTGCGTTCGTGGCCGACGCCGGGCACGAGCTGCGGACGCCGCTGACGCTGCTGAGCACGCGTGCGCAGGTCCTCGAGAGAGCCCTGCGACGCAATGGCGCCGAGGACCAGTTGCTCGACGACGCGCGCGGCGTGGTCGGTGACACGCGCCGGCTCGCCGAGGTCGTCGACGACCTGCTGGCCGCGGCCGATCCGCGCGGCGCCGAGGACCACGAGCCGGTCGACCTGGCACGGATCGCGCAGGATGTCGCCGCCGCGGCGGGCGCGCACGCAGAGCAGGCCGGGGTGCGGCTGCGATGGACGGCGGAGGACGGCCCTGCGGCCGCGCTGGGGTCGCCGAGCGCGGTCCGGCGGGCCACGATGGCGCTCGTCGACAACGCGATCGACCACACGCCACGCGACGGCGACGTCCGGATCGACGTCCGCCGCCGGCGCGGCGAGGTGATCCTCGCGGTGAGCGACACCGGCCCGGGGATCGGTCCGGAAGCGGCGCAGCGCGTCCTGCGCCGTTTCGACTCCGGTGGTCACCGGTCCGGCCGGAAACACTACGGCCTCGGGCTGGCGCTCGCCCACGACGTCGCGAACCGGCTCGGCGGGCAGCTCCGGCTCGTTCCGAGCGAGATCGGCGCGACCTTCGAACTCGTGCTGCCCGCGCTCCCGGACGACGGTCCAAGGAAGGTCTAAGATTCCGCGGTCATCGTCGCAGTATGACGAACCGCGGTGCTGCACAGGTGGCGAACCGGCCGCGCATCGCGCATGTCCGCCGGCGACCGCGACGGACGCCGTCCTGGTGGCGGGACCTGACCGGTGTGCTCTGCTGGGCGAGCGTGCTGGTCGTCGTGGCGCTGTGGGTGTCCGGGCGCGGCGTCCAAACGCTCCTGAACGGTCCGGCCGACCTGTTCACCTCTCTCGGGCGGTTGTCCGGGCTGGTGGCCGCGGATCTGCTGCTCGTGCAGGTGTTCCTGATGGCGCGCGTGCCGATGATCGAGCGGAGCTACGGTCAGGACGAGCTGGCGCGGCGGCACCGCCTGGTCGGCTTCTGGTCGTTCAACCTCCTGCTGGTCCACATCGCCGCGATCCTCGTCGGCTACACGATGCGCGATCACAACAACGTCCTGCGTGAGACCTGGACCGTGGTCACGACGTACGGCGGGATGTTGCTGGCCGCGGCGGCGAGTGTCGCGTTGACCGTGGTCGTGCTCACGTCGATCAAGGTCGCGCGGCGGGCGCTGCGGTACGAGTCGTGGCACCTGCTGCACCTGTACGCGTACGTGGGCGTCGGGCTGTCGATTCCGCACGAGATCTGGACCGGTGCGGACTTCACGACCTCTCGGCTCGCGCAGGTGTACTGGTGGTCGGCGTACGGCGCCGCGCTCGGCGCGATCGTGCTGTACCGGCTGCTGCTGCCGCTCTGGCGGACGCTGCGGCACGGCCTCACGGTGCGCGAGGTCGTCCACGAAGCGCCGGGAGTGGTGACCGTCACGCTCGGCGGACGGGGACTGCACCGGATGCCGGTCCGGGCGGGGCAGTACTTCGTGTTCCGGTTCCTCGACGGTCCGGGCTGGTCACGGGGCAACCCGTACTCGTTGTCGGCGTCACCCGCACCGGACCGGCTCCGGGTGACCGCGAAGGCCGCCGGCGACGGCAGCAGCCGGCTCGCCCGGCTACGGCCCGGAACGCGGGTCGCGGTCGAGGGGCCGTACGGTCGGCTGACCGCCGAGCGGCGGGCCACCGACCGGGTCGCGATGCTTGCCTGCGGCATCGGTATCACGCCGTTGCGGGCGCTGCTCGAGGAGCTCGACTACGCGCCGGGTGACGCGGTTCTGGTGTACCGCGCGCACAGCGTCGAGGACCTCGTCTTCCGCGACGAGCTCGAGCAGCTCGCCCGCCGCCGGGGCATCACGCTGCACTACCTGCTCGGCCCGCGGCTGCGCGGGCGCAGGTCGTGGCTGCCCGAGAGCGCCGCGTCCTGGTCCGACGCGGACGCCGTACGCCGCTTGGTGCCGGGACTCCCGCGGTACGACGTCTATGTCTGCGGTCCGGACCGCTGGATGGATGCGGCCTGCGCGGCTGTGCTCGCCGCCGGGCTGCCCGCCGGACAACTGCACCAGGAACGGTTCTCGTGGTGAGAGGAGAGCGCGGGTGAGGCGCGGGATCAGGTTGCTGATGACGATCGCGACAACGGCCGTGGTGGCGGTGGCCTTCCGGGCGAGCCTGCAGCCGCAGGCAACCGCTCCAGGGGCAGCGATCGTGAGTCCCGAAGCCGCACCTCGTACCCGACCGGCGGCAACGCCCCGCTCGGCACCGCGACCGGCCAGACCGACCAGGCCGACCCAGTCGACGAAGCCGACGCGGTCGACGAGGCCGAGCACCAGTGCGCCGGCGAAGTCGGTTGTCGTCGCCGGCGGCGTGGCGGACACGCAGTACGGTCCGGTGCAGGTGCAGATCACCGTTCGCGGCGGACGGATCGCCGAGGCCCGCGCGCTGCAGCATCCGAGCGGCGACGGGCAGACCGACCAGATCAACGCGTACGCCGTGCCGCGCCTCGACCAGGAGACGACGGCGGCGCAGAGCGCCCACATCGACACGGTGTCCGGCGCGACGTTCACCTCGGACGGCTACCGCCGATCGCTGCAGTCCGCGCTCGACGCCGCGCACCAGGCCGGTGCGCGATGACGGCGCATTCGCAACGGCTGCGGCGCAACATCGTGGTCGGCGGCACCACCGGCGTACTGCTGGTGCTGCTGTTCCTCTACCCGTCCAGCCGGAACCACGTGTCGAGTCCCGCGCATCCCGCCGCGACACCAGGCATCGTGAGCACCGGCTCCGGTGAGGTGACGGTGAACGGGACATCCGAAGGCACCCGGTACGGGCCGGTGCAGGTGCGGGTCACCATTCGCGGGCGGCGGCTGGTGGCGGTGACCGCGGTGGCCTACCCGTCGTCCGGAGGGCGCGATCGTGAAATCAGCTCGTTCGCGCTGCCGCGGCTCGAGCAGGAGGCGGTCGCCGCCCAGAGTGGCCGCATCGACACGGTGTCCGGGGCGACGTTCACCTCGGACGGGTACCGCCGGTCGCTCCAGTCGGCCCTGGACGCCGCGCACTTCCGTGCGGCGGGCTGACGGGTTCCAAGAATTCCCCAAGATCCGGCTGCCAGTGTGGGGCCTCCGAGTCGAGTCGAAGGAACCTGAATGCAGACTGTCAACGGTCTCCCCGCCCACGTGCTCCTCGTGCACGCCATCGTCGTCCTGCTGCCGTTGTCGGCGGCACTCCTGGCGCTGACTGCGGTCTGGCCCGCGGGCCGAAGGCGGCTCGCCGGGCCGAACGCGGCGCTGTCGGTGCTGGTCGTCGTGCTGGTGCCGATCACCACGAGCGCCGGTGAATGGCTGGAGCACCGGGTCGCGGCGAACCCTCTCGTCCACCGGCACGCCGAGCTCGGCGACACCGCCATCTACGCGGCGATCGGCGTCGCGGCGCTGGCGCTCGTGATCTGGTGGAGGCAGCGGGAGAGCTCCGGGCGGACGCCGGCGCGGCGCACGTTTCTCGCCCCGTCCGCGAACGCCGTCACCGTGACGCTGACGGTGCTCGCGGTCGTAGTCTCGGCTGCCTCGGTGTACGACGTCGTCCGGATCGGTGACTCCGGAGCCAAGGCGAGCTGGAGCAACTGGGCCGCGCGCCCCTGACCAGCGGTCCGTCAGTGGCGGGTGGCTGGGTCGAGCTCGGGGGCGCGGAAGGTCAGATGTGAGGTGAGCGTGACCGACCACAGAACCAGGATCGAGCCGATCGAGATCGTGGAAACCAGGGCCGACGGTAGCGGGATCGCCAGCGTGCCGGTCACCGCGGACACGACGGCCAGGGACAGGGCGAGCCATCCGCCGAGGTCTTGGTGCAGCGCGCCGCCGAGCAGCAGGACGACGCCGCCGATCGCCATCAGCGACAGGCAGGCACCCGCACGGTTGCTCAGCGCAACGAATGGCAGTTGGACCGCCAGCAGGAAGGCGATCAGCAGCGAGGCGAGGACGTCGCGGCGGGGAACGGTGGCCATGGTCAGCCTGCGTGCGCGGTCGAGATGTCGCGGCCGTCGAGCGCCGGCAGGGCGAACAGCGTGACCACGACCGCCCCGGCGGCAAGCCACAGGTAGCTGAGCTGGAGCCCCGCGCCCAGGGGCCCGCCGTGAAAGGCCTGGTAGATGGGCGAGTACGGCTGCCAGGCCTCGAACCGCGGGAGGATCAACCCGATCGCGTAGACGACGTACGCCGCGGTGGCGGCCGTCGCCGCGATGGCGATCGCGGTGCCGCGACGGCCCGTGACCGCACCGGCCGCGAGCGCTAGAACACCGAACTCGATGCCGAGCAGGGTCAGCGCGAGCGCGCCGCCCGCGGCCTGCGGCACCGAGATCCCGAGGTCGAAGACCAGGCTGCCGATCGTCGTCGCCGCGAACAGCGCGACGCCGAGCACGGTCACCGACACGGCAAGGGCCGCTGCCTTGTCGACGACGATCCGCGAGCCCGAGACCGGTGTCACGAGCAACAGTTCGAGCGTGCCGCGTTCCTCCTCGCCGGCCACCGCCCGGGCGCCGTGCCCGATGCCGTAGACCAGGAACAGCGCCGGGAGCAGGAGCGTGAACAGCTCCGCGTTGAGGAATCCGGCGCCGGTCGTCATCGCCTCCAGGTTGAAGAACTTGCGTAGCTGCTCGGGGAACGAGGAGTACAGGTCCTTCAGGTCGGGCATGTCCCGCACCGAGGGCCACAGCGCGCACTCGAGCAGGACCAGGACGGCGATCGCGATCGACCAGCCGATCAGTCCGCGGCGGGCGTCGTGCAGCGACTTCAGGAAGACGTTGCGGAACATGGCTCCTCCTGGCCGTCGTAGTAGTCGAGGAACGCGGCCTCGAGATCCGCCTCGTGACTGAGCACGTTGGTGACCTCGTACGGCGCGACCGCCCGGATCAGCTCGGCGGTCGACCCGGTCACCGTGACGCGAGCGGTGCGGCCGTCCACGGCGACGTCGTGAACGCCGGGGACGGCGTGGATCGTGGCAGCCGGCGGTACGTCGGCGAACGTGAGGTCGAGGCGGCGCCGGGCGCGGTCCTTGAGGGCCTGCACCGACTGGACGGTGACCAGGCGGCCGGCCCGCAGGATCGCGACGGTGTCCGCGACGGCCTCGACCTCCGAGAGCACGTGCGACGAGAGGAACACCGTCCGGCCGGCGTCGCTGGTCTCGCGGAGCAGCGTGCGGAACTCGCGCTGCATCAGCGGGTCGAGGCCCGAGGTCGGCTCGTCGAGGATCAGCAGGTCCGGCTCGTGCATGAACGCCTGGACGATCCCGATCTTCTGCCGGTTGCCGCGCGACAACGCCCCGATGCGGACACCGAGATCGAGGTCGAACCGCTTGGCCAGCAGGTCGATCCGGGCCCGGTCGACACCGCCGTACAGGTGGGCGAAGTAGTCCAGGTACTGCGTGCCCGTCAGGTCGGGGTACGCCGCGAACTCGCCCGGCAGGTAGCCGATCCGCCGCTGCAGGGCGTCGTACTGGTCGGCGGCGTCGAAGCCGAACACGATCGCGGAGCCGGCGGTCGGGCGGATCAGCCCGGCGAGCAGCCGGATCGTGGTGGTCTTGCCGGCGCCGTTCGGCCCGAGGTACCCGACGATCACACCGGGCGGTACGTCGAGGTCGAGCCCGTCGAGGGCGGTCCGCCGGCCGAAGCGCTTCGTCAGCCCGCGGGTCTTGATGACGGTGTCCATCTCACGGCTCCCGATGGTGGATGACGGCGACCGGGCATTGCGAGTGGTAGAGCAGTCCGCGCGCGACGGATCCGAGCCGCAGCTCCGAGAACGCGGTCTGCCCGACGCCTCCCACGACGACCAGGTCGGCGGCCGCGGACTCGCGGGCGAGGACCAGGACGGGATGGTCGGTGACGCTGTGCCGCTGCACCGCGACCTCGGGGTACTTCGCGGTCCAGCCGTCGAGCGTCTGGGCCAGGAGTTCGTCGGACTGGTCGATCCACGGCTGCCGGTCCGGGTCGAGCCACACGCGCGGATCCGGGTAGTTCTCCCGCAGCTCGACGGCGTGCACGCCGACGATCCCCGCGTGCGTGGCGGCGGCCAGCTCGAACGCGTACCGCACCGCGTCCTGTCCTTCGACGGATCCGTCGATGCCGACCACGATCCGGCCGCGCGCGGGTGCGGCCGGGTCCCAGGTGTCCGGTACGACGATCAGCGGCACGTCGGTGCTCAGCGCCGTACAGACCTGGGACGTGGAGCCGAGGACCAGCTCGGCGAAGCCGCCCATGCCGCGGCGGCCGACGACCAGGGCGATCGACCGCTCGGCGAGCTCGAGCAGCACCTGCGCCGGGTGCCCGTGCCGGACCTCGAGCGACGCCGACCGGAAGCCGATCCGTTCGAGCTCTCGCAGTGCGTCGTCGAGCACCTCGGTGCCGTCGTCCGGGCCTTCGAGCGGGGCGCCGGGAGGCGATTGCTGGTCGTCGTCGACGATGTACACGGCGTGCAGCGGTGCGCCGTGCAGGACGGCGTACGACGCGGCCCAGGTGAGGGCGATCAGGCCGTCGCGGGATCCGTCGATCCCGGCCAGTACCGGCAGTTCGCTGGTCATCGGGCGCCTCCTCGAGGTCGTACCACCGCAGTCCCAGTCAAGCCGGACGCCGGTGGGCGGGGCAGGGCCGAAGGTCCCGCCGGGACGTGTTGTTCGGCCGCTGTCCGCGTCCGGCCCGCGAGCCAGAGTCGAGGTGGGACGTAACGCTCAGGGAGGTTCGTGATGAAGGCATTGGTCTACAACGGTCCGGGCAAGCGGAGCTGGCACGACGTGCCGGATCCGGTGATCCAGGATCCCGAGGACGCGATCGTGCGCGTCGACGCGGTGACGATCTGCGGCACCGACCTGCACATCCTGAAAGGCGATGTGCCCACCGTCGAGCCCGGGCGGATCCTCGGGCACGAGGCGGTCGGCACGATCACAGCCGTCGGCGACGGCGTCCGCGGCGTGGCGGTCGGCGACCGGGTCCTGATCTCGTGCATCACGGCCTGCGGCCGGTGCGAGTACTGCCGGCAAGGCCATTACGGTCAGTGCCTCGGCGGTGGCGGCTGGATCCTGGGCCACCTGATCGACGGCACCCAGGCCGAGCAGGTCCGCGTTCCGTTCGCCGACCGGTCGGTGTACAAGCTGCCGGACAACGTCAGCAACGAGGAAGCGGTGCTGCTCGCGGACATCCTGCCGACGTCGTACGAGGTCGGCGTCCTGAACGGCGGCGTCGCGCCCGGCGACACCGTCGTGATCGTCGGCGCGGGGCCGATCGGGCTGGCGGCGCTGGCCACCAGCAAGCTGTTCACACCCGCGCGGGTCGTGGTCGTCGACGCCGCCGACTCGAGGCGCAAGGCCGCGCTCGACCGCGGCGCCGATCTGGCGCTCGGTCCGGACGAGGACGTCGAGGCGAAGGTTCGCGAGCTGACCGGCGGGCTCGGCGCCGACGTGGCGATCGAGGCGGTCGGCGTACCGGCCACCTTCGAGCTGTGCACCCGCCTCGTCCGCCCGGGCGGCACCGTCGCGAACGTCGGTGTCCACGGCGCTCCGGCGACGCTGCACCTGGAAGACCTGTGGATCCGGAACGTGACCATCACGACCGGTCTGGTCGACACGTTCTCCACGCCGCGTCTGCTGTCGATGCTGGCGGCCGGCCGGCTGCAGCTGCCCGGCCTGATCACCCACCGGTTCGGCCTCGACGAGATGCAGGACGCGTACGACGTGTTCGCCGACCCGGCCACCACGGGCGCGCTGAAGGTCGCGCTGTTCGGGGAGGAGGGCTTCTGACACCACAACTGACACCACAACTGACACCACAACTGACACGACAACGCACCGCGGTCCGCGACGAGTCGTCGCGGACCGCGGTGCGTTGCGGGGTACTCAGCGCACGACGGCGATCGGGCAGTGGGCGTGGTGCAGCACGGTCTGGCCCACGGACCCGAGCAGCAGGCCGGTGAATCCGCCCCGGCCGCGCGAACCGACGACGACCAGGTCCGCGGATTCGGCGCGCCGGACCAGGGCCTGGGCGGCGGCGCCCATCGTCAGTTCGGTCGTCCAGTGCACGTCCGGATGGTCGGCCGCCGCGCCCGCCACGGACTCCGCGACGAGCAACCGGGCCTCCTCGCGGACCTTCGCCTCGTCGAACTGCAGCATCGACGCGCCGTCGTCGTAGGTCAGGAACGGGCTCGTCCACGCGTGCACCGCGACGACCTCGCCGTGCATGGCCTCGGCCTGGTCGAAGGCGAAGTCGATCGCCTTCGCCGAGGCCTTCGAGCCGTCGACGCCGACGACCACGGTCGCTGCCCGGGGTGCGCGCTGCTGTTGCTCGTGCGGGATCACGACGACCGGGCACTGCGCGTGCGTGGTCACCTGAACGGCGACCGAGCCGACCAGGAGACCGCTCCAGCCGCCCAGACCGCGCGAGCCGAGGACGACCGTGCGGGCCTCCTCGGCGGCGTCGATCAAAGCCCGCGCCGCGGGTCCTCCCTCGAGCCGTGTCTCCACGGTGAGACCGGGATGGTGCAGACGAACGTTCTCGGCCACGGCGTCGAGCCCGGTCTGACGGGCCGTCCGGACCGCCTCGAGCGGTACGACGTGACCGGGCGAGGGCCGGGTGATGATGACGAGTTCGAACGCTTCGACGAGCCGGAGCGGTGCCATCGTCCGGACGGCCTCCGCGGTGGCCCAGCGAAGGGCGCTCTGACTGCCGGTCGAACCGTCGTACCCGACGACGATCGGGGCGGGCTGCGTGGTCATGGGATCTCCTTGTCTAGAACCACCGGTCGAAGGACTCGTGCCAGTCCCGGCGGCCGGCGTGGCCGTCGGTCTGTGCGGGATAACCGATCCGCAGCACCATCTGCGGCCACCGGCCGCCGATGAGTTCGCGGACCTGAGCGCGTGGTGCCGGACGCTCGAGGAGTTGGTCGAGGAACGACGCCTTGAGGTTGTACGACGTGGCCACGAGCAGCACCCGCTGCAAGGCCAGACCGGCCCGCGTCCAGGCGTCGGCGTCCTCGTCGTGAGTGCTGAGTACGACGATGGCCGGAGCCGTCTCGTAGACAGCCTGGCTGCGATGCGTGCTGTCGAAGCCGGCGGACAGGTCGCGGACGAAGGACTGCCGGACCGGCTGCGGGCCCAGCGCGCGCTCGGGGACTCCGTCGCCCGACCGGTCGCCGCCGATCCAGGTCTCCCGCTCCTGGCGGCGGTTCTCGTCGTAGCCGTCCTCTGCGTCGGCCTGGTGGAGCAGGACCCGCAGACCGGAGATGTCCGGCGGCTCGAGCCAGTGCAGCTCGGCTCCTTCGATCCGGGCGGCCTCGTCGAGTTCCCGCCGTACGGTCGGGTGGACGGGGTGATCGAGCAACGGCCCGCGGTAGGTGTGCCGCTGCGCCACCTCGCCGTACAGGCAGCTGAGCTCGGGGACCGGCGTCCCGCGGCGGTCCAGGTAGACCCGGGCCTTGATCTCGGGCCGGGCCGGATCGGGAGACGTCGCGAAGCGGGCCTCGTGGCCGAGCATGGCGGCCGCGACCCGGAGGTTGAACACCGCGGCGCCGATGCCGAGATGGGCGGCGCGACCGGAGACGTCCTCGAAGGGCAGGCCGCGTTCCTCGTCGAGCAGCACGTCGACGACCGGGCCGTGGACCTCGAAACGCCAGGGCTGGGTGTTGTGCATGGACGGGGCGTGGACGGCGGCGGTCAGCAGGATGCCGACCTCGTCCTCGGTCAGTTCGGCGATCATCTGCGGTCCGTTCCGGTCCGCTCCCCGAAGCGGATCAGGGTGTGGTTCAGGCAGTCGGCCCGCACGTCGTGTGCGGTGGCGGTGAGCAGGACGCGCTCCAGGGCGATCCCGGCCCGGATCTGGTCGGCGGGTTCGGCGCCGTTCGTGACGACGACTGCCAGGGAGTCGACCGGAAGCCAGGTCAGCTGCGCGTCCTCGATCGCGGCGGCGCGGGCGAGCATCCGGCGGAGCTGCTCGTCCGGTGGCGTCGCCGGGCGGGCGACGTCCCGGGACAGGATCGCCGTGTAGAGCTGCTGCAGCTCGCGGTCCGGCAGGCCGGTGGGCTCGACCAGGATGCGGGCAGCGAGGCCGGGATCGTGCGGGTACGGATACAGGCTGACCCAGCTGTCGAAGCTCAGCGACGCGGCGGCGCAGCGCAGGTTGAAGATCGCCGCGCCGGTCGCGATCCGCCGCACCCGGGCGACCACGTCGGGGGTCGCCGGCTCGTCGTCGAGGTAGAGGTCGACGAGGTGGCCGTCGATCTCGGCGCGCCACGGGCGCGGCACGTGCAGACCCGGCACCGTCCCGGCCGCGTGCAGCAGTACGCCGAGTGCGGCGGAAGTCAGCTGGTCGGTCAGCATCGCTACCTCCGTGCCTGGAGTTCTGGGATTCCAGCGTCTGCCCGCGGGCCTCCCGCCGGGCAGCGGCATACGTCCCGGGACCCACGGGCCGTTCGGCACCGGCGGCTGGGGTGTCACGACTCTGAACGTCGAGCTCGCGATCGCCCACGATCGAGATGAAGGATCGATGGAAAGGACGAGACCATGAGCACCACGACGCAACGGCGTCACATCCCCGCTCCGAGCATGGAGCCCGACGGTGATCGGTACCCGATCATCACCACGGCGGCCGGCCGGACCTTCGCGGTCCTGCGGATCGCGTTCGGCCTGACCTTCCTGTGGGCGTTCTTCGACAAGCTGTTCGGCTTCGGCTACGCGACTCCGTCCGGCAAGGGCTGGATCGACGGCGGCGACCCGACCGCGGGCTTCCTGGGCAAGGGCACCTCCGGTCCGCTGGCCGACTTCTACCAGTCGCTGGTCGGTGACTGGTGGGTCACTCCGCTGTTCATGGTCGGCCTGGCCGGTATCGGCTTCGCCCTGACCCTCGGCATCGGCATGCGGATCGCCGCCGTCAGCGGCGCGCTGCTGTACCTGCTGATGTGGTCGGCGAACCTGCCGCCGGAGAACAACCCGGCCCTGGACGAGCACATCCTCGGCGCGATCACCCTGGTCGCCCTCGCCCTGGTCGCCGCCGGCAGCTGGTGGGGTCTGGGCAGGTGGTGGAGCAGCCTGAACTTCGTTCGCAAGTACCCGTGGCTGCAGTGAGCGCGATGACCGCGCGGCCGGTCGTCCAGGTCGGGGTCGACGGCTCCTGGCGTGACACCGGTGCACTGGAGTGGGCCCTGCAGGAGTCGTTGCTCCGGCAGGAGCCCCTCCAGGCCGTGCACGTGATCGACGACCGGTTGCGGCACGCCCGTGGCTGGGAGCCGGACGCGGTGGACGACGCATCGACGGAACTCGTCGGCCAGGTCCAGACCTACCTGGACGACACCCCGGGGGCGCTCGACCACGAGGCCGGCCTGCTGGTCGGCCCGCCGGCCCGCACACTGGTCGACGCGGCCGCCGGAAGCCGGATGCTGGTCGTCGGCCGGCGCGGGCTGGGGACGTTCAAGCGGTTGCTGATCGGCTCCACCTCGGAGGCGGTCGTGACCCACGCGGCTCACCTGATGCTGCCGGTGGTGATCGTGCCGCCGGGCTGGAAGCCCACCGACCACGCGGGACCGGTGGTCGTCGCCGTCGACGACGCGGACGACAACACCCCGGTGATCGAGTTCGCGATCGAGGCCGCCGCCGAACGGAACCTGCCGGTTCGTCTGCTGCACGTGTGGGACCTGCCGGCCGTCTACAGCTGGGACGCGATGAATTCCTCCGGAGCCGGTGCCGAATGGGCGGAGAACGCGCGGCGGCACCTCGAGAACCTTGCCGCGGAGTGGCAGAACAAGTACCCGGACACGACCGTCCAGATCGAGGCCCGGCGCGGCCATCCGGTCGACGGCGTCGTCACCGGCGCCGAGGATGCCGACGCCCAGCTGCTCGTCGTCGGCAGCCGGCACCGCACGCGGCTGATGTCCGTCCTGCTCGGTTCGGTGACCCGCGGCGCCCTGCATCACGCGACGTGCCCCCTGGCCGTCGTACCCGTTCAAGTATGAGGTGAGACAGATGAATGCCTGGAACCGGACCGGGCCCGTTGTGGTCGAGGTCGACGGGACCGCGGAGAACCTCCGGGTGGTGGACTACGCCACGGCGGAGGCGTTGCGGTTCGGCGCCGAGCTGGTGCTCGTGGCGCCGTACTCCGCGCACGGCTCGGCCACGCCGATGACGGCGTACGCGCCGAAGCCGCCGGCCGAGATGGCCGACGCGGCGTTGCGGACGGCGGTCGCCCACCTGCGGCACCGCAACGGGTACGGGCTGGAGCTGGCCGCCGTCGCCGGCGAGGGATCGCGCTCGCGGGTGCTCGCCCATGCGGCGCGGCACGCGCGGATGCTGGTGGTCGGACGATCCCGCAGCCGCGGTCCGCAGCGACTGGTGCACACCCAGGCGAACCTCACGCTGACGGCGCGGGCCGGTTGCCCGGTGGTCGTCGTACCGCTGTCCTGGAAGCCGTCGCTGCTCGACCGGAAGGTTGCCGTCGGCATCGACGGTACGGCGCTGTCCGCCGAGGCGCTGGAGTTCGCGTTCGGCGAGGCGGCGGCCCGGGAGGGCGACCTGATCGTGGTGCACGCCGGGCTGCCGGCCGAGCGCCCGTTCGTCGACGAGGATCCGGAATGCTCGTGGATCAGCCGGGCCGAGTACGTGTTGTCGGAGCGGCTAGCGCCGTGGACCAGCCGGTTCCCGACCGTGAAGGTGACCCGGTTCCTGAGCAGCCGGCCGCCGGCCGCGGCGCTGGTGCACGAGAGCACCGAGGTCGGCCTGGTGGTCGTCGGCGCGCACAGCGGCCCGTTGCCGATCGACCCGGTCGCGCGCCGGTCGACGGCCGCGATGACCTGCCCGGTCGCGATCGTCCCGCATCACCTGACCGAGGCGGAGCTGGAACACCCGGTCGTGGCCCGGCGGGTCGGCGCCGTCGTTCCAGCGACCTGACAGGAGGAGGAGTCATGTCCGAGCGTGGTCGTGCGCTGATCGTGTACGAGACGATGTTCGGCAACACCGAGCGGATCGCGCGGGCGATCCGCGACGGGCTGCGGCGCTACGTCGCGGCCGACACCGTGCCGGTGAACCGGGCGCCCGAGGTCGTCCCCGGCGACGTCCGGCTGCTGGTCGTCGGCGGGCCGACGCATGCGTTCTCGATGAGCCGGCTGTCGACGCGCCAGGGCGCGGTGCAGCAGGCCGATGTGGTGATGCCGATCGAGGTCGGTATCCGCGAATGGCTCGGCGCGCTCGAGCGCGCGGACGGGAGCCGCCCGGACAGACTGCGGGTGACGACCTTCGACACCCGGATCGCCAAGGTGCGGCACCTGCCGGGCTCCGCGGCACGGTCGGCGGCGAAGCTGCTGCGCCGGATGGGCTACCGGATGCTCGGCACGTCCGAGAGCTTCTTCGTGAGCGACACCACCGGGCCGATCCGCGAGGTCGAGATCGAGCGTGCCCGGCGCTGGGGCGAGGAACTTGGGCGGCTGCTCACCGGTTCGGCGCGGGCCGCGGGATAGGAGGGACCGACGATGATGCACTCGACCGCGGACGCGGCCTTCTGGTCGGTCCTGGTGCTCGTCCTGTGGATCCTCGTGGTGGGTGTGGCGGCGGTGGCGGCGGTCCGGATGATCCGGCAACCGCCGCGCCGGCCGCCGGCTCTCCCGTCGCCGCTGGACATCCTCGAACGCCGGTACGCCGCCGGCGAGATCACCCGCGAGGACTTCGACGAAGCCCGCGCCCGTCTCCGCGAGCACGAGCTGGACGTGTGAACCCCACCGCAACCCCGCCCAGTCGGGCCGTCCTCGGCCCGACTGGGCGGCTCTTTGCTGATGGTGGAACAAGAAATGGTGGGTGGGGACAGGCTATTGCTTGTCTCCACCCACCGCCGCCTGTTGCCGGTCACCGCTACCTGTTCCCGGGTACCGCTGCCTGTCTTCGGTCACCGTTGCATGTCTTGCCCCTGAGCTGGAGGGTTCTGGAGGGTTGGGGCAGCGTCTCGCGTAGATGGCTGGTTGGGAGGCGCGTGGGTGATTCACCAGGAGCGGATGCGGCGGCCGCTGATCCGGCGCGGGTCGATGACCATGTAGGTCTCGCGGGCGCCGCCGGCCCAGGGGTCGACGTGGCCGCGGGCGGCGTCGGTCTCGGCGTCGGTGGCCGGGCGGACATGGCCGTTGACCAGGACGCTCCAGCCGTCCCGCATGCCCTCGTCGAACAGGTCGAGCTCGAAGGCGATCGGCTCCAGGTCGAACTGTGCGACGGCGCTGTCGGCCGCGGTGCGGAAGATGATCAGCTCGTTGCGGTAGCAGTAGTTCACCGGGATCACGACGACCTCGTCGATCCCGGTGTACGCGATCCGCCCGACCGAGCCGGACCGGATCAGGACGATGCACTCCTCCTGCCGCATCGGCTCGAGGACAGGGGCGATCGGCGGCTGGTGCGAGGTCGCCGGGTGCCGCGGTCCGGTCAGCTCCTCGACCGTGCAGTCGAGGGCGTGGGCCAGCCGGAGCAGCTCGGCTCCGGTCAGCGCGAACGGCCGGGTCTCGATCTGGTCGATGCGGTCGGTGGTGAGGGCGGCGCGTTCGGCGACCTCCGCGGTGCTCAGACCGAGCGCCTGCCTGCGGTGCCGGATCCGGGTGCCGAGGCTGCTCGGCCCGCCTGCGGTCTGTGTGTCCATCGGTCTGCCTTTCCGGTCGAACTGTCGGTTCCGCCCAACAGGTCCAGCCAATCAGCCGGACGTCCGTGCGGGCAGGGTCCGAGGTCACTCCCGGACGGGCCGGACGGCACGCGCCGAAGGTCCCGGGACGGTCGGGACCGAGGTCCCTGGCAGTACGGTGGAGCCAGCGGCATGCTGAAGCGAGCGCCCGGCTGGGGCGGGATACGGCGTGAAGCCAAGGAGACGATGATGACCATCAAGGTGTTCCTTCTCGACGACCACGAGGTGGTGCGGCTCGGCCTGCACCAGCTGCTCGACGCGGAGCCGGATATCGAGGTCGTCGGCGACGCGGCTACGGCCGCGGAGGCGATCGCCCGCATCCCCGCCGTCCGGCCCGATGTCGCGGTCCTGGACGTGCGGCTGCCCGACGGCGACGGCATCAGCGTCTGCCGCGAGGTGCGCTCGCAGATGGACGATCCGCCCGCCTGCCTGATGCTGACCTCGTTCTCCGACGACGAGGCGCTGTTCACGGCGATCATGGCCGGCGCGGCCGGGTACCTGCTCAAGCAGATCAACGGCCAGGCGCTCATCGACGCCGTCCGCCGGCTGGCGGCCGGCGAGTCGCTGCTCGACCCGTCGATGACGGTGAAGGTGCTCGAGCGGCTGCGGCACCCGGCCGAGGCCGAGGACCCGCGGTACGCGTCGCTGACCGAGCAGGAGCGCCGCATCCTCGCCGAGATCGCCGAGGGCAAGACCAATCGCCAGATCGCCCAGTCGCTGTACCTGGCCGAGAAGACCGTGAAGAACTACGTGTCCTCACTGCTGCGCAAACTCGACCTGGAACGCCGCACCGAAGCGGCCGTGTTCGCGGTCGAGCACGCAAAGCGGCAGAACCGCGGTTAGGTCCTGGCCACGACTCAACCGGGACCTTCCGGGGTGAAGGTGGCGAGTTCCACCTGGTAGCCGTCGGGGTCCTCCAGGGTGAGCGCCTGCGCGGGCGCGGTGGCGGTCGTGCGTGGATGGACCGAGCCGTGGGCGGCCTGCAACTGCTCGGCGCGCTCGTACAGGGCGTCGATCGAGGCGTCCGCGATCAGGCAGACGCCGATCGATCCCCGCGGTGCCGGCGTACCCGCGCGGAGCCGGATCGCCTGCCCGCCGACGACGAACGACACCTCGCCCTCATGGTCCAGCGTCGCGTGTACGCCGGTCAGCGCCGACCACCACCGCCGGCTCGCATCGACGTCGGACACGTTCAGGACGACATGGTCCAGACACGTGGCGTGAAGCTTCATGACCTGACTCCTTCCCCCACTGCTGACTCTCCTCCGCCGCACCCTCACACGTCCAGCGCCGGCCCCGCCCCGCGCAGAGCCGCACGGCTGCGGCTTCGAATGGTCCGACCGCTTCGGCTCCGGTCAGTCGAGGAAGTGCCCGGCCGGGGGACTGGCGGCGTGATTCGGGGACTGACTGGTTGCGGGGCGGTGCCAGGTGCTGCGTTCGGTGGCTTCGATAGAGGCGCTGATGTCGCTCGCCCAGGCACGGATCTTGGCCCAGTCGCGGGAGTCGCCGGCGAGGTTGCCGGTGGCGAGGCGGCGGGCCAGGAATCCCTTGGCGGTGTCCGGTTCGAGACGGCCGGCGAACGTCATGGCGGGCGTCGCGCCGATCTCGTGCGCGAGGCGGCGGACAGCCGGCGGCATGTCCTGCTCCTGATCCTTGTCGGGTCCGACCGGGCCGCTGTGGAACAGCCACACCTGACGCTCGCGGAGCGCGTCGACGTTGTGGCGCAGGAACCGTACGGCGTCCTTGCGCCACCGGCGGATGTAGATGGCGCTGCCCAGCACCACCACGTCGTACCGGGCGAGGTCCTGCACGCGGTTGACGTCGAGCACGTCGACGTCGTGCCCGTGCGCCCGCAGTTCGGCGCCGATCGCCTCGGCGATGCCGGCGGTCGCGCCTGACTTGCTGGCGTACGCGACGAGTACGTTCTTGGACATCAGGATCTCCTTCGGTCACTCCAAGGACACCAGCCGGCGCCGGCTGCGTGGCAGTGCCGAACGACCCGGCTACGCGGGACCTTCGATCGCCGCGTGCGGAATGACCGCGACCGGGCAGGGCGCCTGGTGCAGCATGGTCTGGCTCACCGAGCCGAGCACGAGGCCGCGGAAGCCGCCGCGGCCGCGGGATCCGACCACCAGCAGTTCGGCGTCGGCGGACCATTCGAGCAGCAGTTCCGACGGATGGCCGGTCACCTCGACGAGTTCGGTGTCGGCGGCGAGGGCGTGCTGCCGGACCCCGGCGAGCAGCTCGTGGTCGTCGTCCTCGTCGGCTTCGAGGACCGCGACGATGCGGGCGGGCAGCCCGCGCCGCCGCGCGTAGTCGAGGCCGAAGTCGACCGCGACGTCGGCGGCCCGCGAGCCGTCGTACGCGATGACGACGCGGCTGCCGGCCAGCGCGTCGTCGGTGGGCCGGACGACGACCACCGGGCAGTGTGCGCGCGCCGCCAGTTCGGTACCGGCCGAGCTGACGATCAGCCTGAGCAGCCGTCCGGTGACCCGGCTGCCGATCACGATGAGATCGGCGTGCCGCGACTCCGCCAGCAGTACGGCGGCCGGGAAGCCGTCGACGCGCTCTCCGACGACCTCCAGGCCGGGCTCGAACTTCCGCGCCAGCTCGACCGCGTCCGCGACGATCTGGTCGGACTGCGCCCGCAGTCCCGGCGCCATGTCGCTCGCGCCGAGCGGGACGCCCCGGAACTCCGCCCAGACGAACGCGTGCACCAGGTGCAGGGCCGCTCCGCGGGCGGCGGCTTCGGCGGCCGCCCAGCGGATCGCGTTGTCGGAGTCGGGCCGGCCGTCGATGCCGGCGACAACCTTCTTGGTGCTCATGGCGTCCTCCAGTGCCAGTTGCGGATCTCGGGCAGGTCCTCGCCGTGCTCGAGGATGTAGGCGTGGTGCCGGGCCCGCTGGTCGATCAGCCACTGGCGGACGTCGGCGGCGCGCTGCCCGAGACCGGGCACCCGGTCGATCACGTCGAGCGCCAGGTGGAACCGGTCGAGGTCGTTGCGCACCACCATGTCGAAGGGCGTCGTCGTGGTGCCTTCCTCCTTGTAGCCGCGCACATGCAGGTTCTCGTGGTTCGACCGCCGGTAGGTGAGCCGATGGATCAGCCAGGGGTAGCCGTGGTAGGCGAAGATGATCGGCTTGTCCGTGGTGAACAGCGCGTCGAAGTCGGCGTCGGCCAGGCCGTGCGGGTGTTCGCTCGCGGGCTGCAGCCGCATCAGGTCGACCACGTTGACGACGCGGATCTTCAGCGCCGGCAGGTGTTCGCGCAGCAGGCCGACGGCGGCGAGCGTCTCCATCGTCGGCACGTCGCCGGCGCAGGCCATCACCACGTCGGGGGTGCCGTCGTCGTTGCTTGCGAACTCCCAGACTCCGAGACCACGGGCGCAGTGCAGCGCGGCGGCCTCGGGCCCGAGCCAGTCGGCCTGCGGCTGCTTCCCGGCGACGACGACGTTGATGTAGTCCTTGCTGCGCAGGCAGTGGTCGGCCGTCGCGAGCAGTGTGTTGGTGTCCGGCGGCAGGTAGACCCGGATGACTTCGGCCTTCTTGTTGACGACGTGGTCGATGAAGCCGGGGTCCTGGTGCGAGAAGCCGTTGTGGTCCTGCCGCCACACGTGCGAGGTGAGCAGATAGTTGAGTGAGGCAAGCGGCCGGCGCCAGGGGAGTGCACGGGTGACCCTGAGCCACTTCGCGTGCTGGTTGGCCATCGAGTCGACGAGATGCACGAACGCCTCGTAGCAGGAGAACCAGCCGTGCCGTCCGGTCAGCAGGTACCCCTCCAGCCAGCCTTGGCAGGTGTGCTCGCTCAGGATCTCCATCACGCGGCCGTCGACGGCGAGATGCTCGTCGGTCGGCAGCACCTCGGCGTTCCAGGCCTTGCCGGTGACGTCGTAGAGCGCGTCCAGCCGGTTCGACGCGGTCTCGTCGGGCCCGAAGACCCGGAAGTTGCGGTGCGGCAGGTTGGCGCGCATCACGTCCCGCAGGTAGTCGCCGAGCACCCGGGTCGGCTCGTGGTCGGTCTGACCAGGCGTCTCGACCGGTACGGCGTACCGCGCAACGTCGGGCAGATCGAGGTCGCGCCGGAGCAGGCCGCCGTTGCTGTGCGGGCTCGACCCCATCCGCCGGGCGGCCTGCGGTACCTGCCGAAGCAGCCGCTCGACCGGTCTGCCGTCCGCGTCGAACAGCTCCTCCGGCCGGTAACTGCGCAGCCAGTCATCCAGCATGCGCAGGTGCTCCGGCGACGTCCGAACGCCGGACAGCGGCACCTGGTGCGACCGCCACGTCCCTTCCACCGGTACGCCGTCGACCTCGCGCGGACCCGTCCAGCCCTTCGGCGTCCGCAGCACGATCATCGGCCAGGGACGGCGGGCCACGTCGTCGTGCGTCCGCGCCTCGGCCTGGATCGCGGCGATGTCGTCGAGCGCCTGGTCGAGGGTGAGCGCGAGGGACTGGTGGACGTGTTCGGGTTCCGCGCCGTCGACCAGGTACGGCCGGTAGCCGTACCCCTCCAGCAGCCGGGTGAGCTCGTCGTCGCCGATCCGCGCCAGCACCGCCGGGTTGGCGATCTTGTACCCGTTGAGATGCAGGATCGGCAGGACGGCGCCGTCGGTCCGCGGGTCGAGGAACTTGTTCGAGTGCCACGACGCTGCCAGCGGGCCGGTCTCGGCCTCACCGTCGCCGATCACGCACGCGACGACGAGGTCCGGGTTGTCGAGTACGGCGCCGTACGCGTGGCTGAGCGAGTATCCGAGCTCGCCGCCTTCGTGGATCGAGCCGGGCAGCTCCGGCGCCACGTGGCTCGGGATGCCGCCGGGGAACGAGAACTGGCGGAACAGGCGAGCCATGCCGGCTGCGTCGCGGGACACGTCCGGGTAGGTGTCGCTGTAGCTGCCTTCGAGCCAGGTGTTCGCCGCGATCGCCGGCCCGCCGTGGCCGGGCCCGATGACGTACATCATGGTCAGGTCGCGGCGGCGGATCACCCGGTTGAGGTGGGTGTAGAGCATGTTGAGGCCGGGCGTCGTCCCCCAGTGGCCGAGCAGCCGCGGCTTGATGTGCTCGGCCTGGAGCGGCTCGGTCAGGAGCGGGTTGCCGAGTAGGTAGATCTGGCCGGCGGCGAGGTAGTTGGCCGCGCGCCAGTAGGCGTCCAGGTCGGCGACTTCCTCGGCGGACAGGGGCTTTCCAGTGAGTTCGTGCACGAGTTCTCCTCCGCGAGGTCGACGATCTGGTCGACGGCCTCGAGATCGCGGTACCGGTGGGTGATGAGGAGCGTGGTCCGCCCCTCGGTGGCGTGGGTGATGTCCTGGATCAGGGCGTCGGCGGTCGGGCCGTCGAGGTGGGCGGTGGGTTCGTCGAGGACGAGCACGGCGGGATCGGCGAGCAGCGCGCGGGCGAGCACCAGGCGCTGGCGTTCGCCGCCGGAGATGCGGGTGCCGCGTTCCCCGACGGTGGTGGACAGCCCCTCGGGCCGGCGTCGGATCCAGGGGCCGAGGCGGACCCGGTCGAGCACGTCGAGGAGTTGCTCGTCGGTGGCGCCGGGATCGCCGATCAGCAGGTTCGCGCGGACGGTGGCGTCGAAGACGTGGTCGTCCTGACCGCACAGCACGACCTGCCGGCGGTACGACGCCTCGTCGAGCGCGGCGAGCTCCGTCCCGCCGAAGGTGACCTGGCCGGACTCGGGCGTCAGGAAGCCCATCAGCGTCGCGGCGAGCGTGCTCTTCCCGGAACCGCTGGGCCCGATCAGCCCGATCCGCCGTCCGGGCCGCAGGTCGAGGTCGAACGCGGTGAGCGCCGGAGCGTGGGCGCCGGGCCAGCGGACGGTGACCTGCCGGGCCGACAGCGTGCCGGCGACAGTGTCAGCCACGGTGTCGGCCTTCTCGGTGCCCCAGGCAACGGATGGGGCCGGGAGATCGCTCAGTGCCCGCAACCGGTCCGCCGCCTGCCGGCCGCGCACCAGACAGCGCGCCGCCGCGGGCAGCGGGGTAACGAGCTCGAACGCCGCCAGCGGTGTGAGGACCAAGACGGCGAGCAGGACGCCTGCGAGTCGTCCGTCGCGTACGGCGGGCACGCCGACGAGGATCTCGGCCGTGATGGTGCAGGCGAGTGCCGCGTTGGCGACGGCCGCACCGGCTCCGGCCGACGACGCCGAGCGCCGCAGGATGCCCGTCAGGCGGGCGTCCTGCTGCCGGATCCGCTGCAGTCGTTCGTCGGTCGCGCCGTACGCCGTCAGGTCGGCGAGGCCGGTCAGCAACTCGTGGACGCTGGTGGTGAGTGTGGCTCTGACCGGCGCGTAACGGCGCTCGGCCCGGGCGGACAGCAGGAGCGAGGCCGCCGGGCCTCCGACTCCGGCCGCGACGAGCCCGAGCAGGAGAACCGCACCCGCCGCCGGGAGGAGCGCGGTGAGCAACGCGACGGTGGCGAAACCGGTGATCAGGCTGATCGCGATCGGGAGCAGTGCCCGGACGAGCAGGTCCTGGATCGCGTCGATGTCCCGCGTCACCCGCGTCAGCAGGTCGCCGGCGCGGGACCCGCCGAGGCCCGCGGGCGCGGCGCGGTCGAGATCGATCCAGGCCTGGACACGGGTCCGGCCGAGGACCCTGAAGGCGGCGTCGTGCCCGACCAGCCGTTCGGCGTACCGCAGCACGCCGCGCCCGATGCCGAAGGCGCGGACGGCGACGATCGCGACGGTCAGGTACAGCACCGGCGGATGCTGGGCGGCGCGCGAGATCAGCCAAGCCGACGTCGCCATCAGCCCGATCGAACAGGCCATCGCGAGCACGCCGAGCAGCGCGGCGGCGCTCAGCCGCCGGAGCTCGGGGCGTGCGACGGTCGCCAGCCACCGCAGCGTCGTCATGCCGCCACCGCCGTACGGTCGAGCTGGACGACGTGGTCGCACAGCTCCAGCAGTGCGGGCCGGTGCGTGACGAGAACGACGGTGCGACCCGCGAACGCCGTCGGGAGCGATTCGAGGAGCGCCTGCTCGGTGGCAGGGTCGACGCTCTCGGTCGGTTCGTCGAGCAGCAGCAGGGGAGCGTCGCGGAGGATCGCCCGGGCGAGCGCGATCCGCCGGCGCTGCCCGGCGGAGACACCGGAGCCCCGCTCGCCGAGCACGAGGTCCAGCGGTACGTCGACCCGCGCCGCGTGCGCCGCCCGTCGTACGGCGGCCTCGTCCGAGGAGGCGCCAAGCTCGATGTTGTCGGCAACCGTTCCGGCGAACAGGGTCGGGTCCTGGCTCAGCCAGGCGACGTTCTGCCGCCAGCGCTCGAGGTCGGCGCCGGCGAGATCGATGCTCCCGGCAAGAACTTGGCCGCGGTCCGGCCGGACTGTCCCGAGGAGCAGGCCGAGGAGCGTGGACTTCCCGCCGCCACTGGGCCCGACGATGCCGGTGACCCGGCCGGGCGCGATGACGAGCGACACGTCGTCGAGCGCCCCCGGACCGGCAGCTTGCTCGCGACCCTGAACCGTGACACCTCGGAGGGTGATCGCGGCCGCGGGATCGGCCGGCTCGTGGCCTGGCTCCGGGGTCGCCTGCTCGATCACCGTGATCAGCTGGTCGGCTGCGGCGAGTCCTTCGGCGCCGGCGTGGTAGTGCGTGCCGAGCAGCCGCAGCGGCAGGTAGGCCTCCGGTGCGAGGATGAGGACGAGCAGTGCCGTCTCGAGGTCGAGGCGGCCGTCCACGAGCCGGAGCCCGACCGAAACCGCGACCAGCGCGACGGACAGCGTCGCGACCAGTTCGAGCACCAGGGAGGACAGGAACGCGATCCGCAGGGTGGCGAGCGTCGTCCGTCGTTGCCGGTCGGCGAGCCGCCGGATCGTCTCGACCTGGGCGCGGGACCGGCCGAAGACCTTCAACGTGCCGATCCCGGCGAGGACGTCGAGGAAATGATGCGCGAGTGTCTGGATGGTCTCCCATTGCCGGGCTGTCGCGGCCTTGGTGGTGAGGCCGACCAGGACCATGAAGACCGGGATCAGCGGCAGCGTCACCACGACGATGACGGCACTCAGCCAGTCCGCCGCCAGCATGCGGGCCGCGACCACCAGCGGGACGATGCCGACGAGCACGAGTTGCGGCAGGTACCGGGCGAAGTAGTCGTCCAGGGCGTCGATGCCGCGGGTCGCCAGCGTGGTGAGCTCACCGCTGCGCTCGCCGGTCAGCCATCGCGGGCCCAGGGCAACGATTTGGTCGAGGAACCGCATCCGCAGCTCGGACTTGACCGCGGCGGAGCACCGCTGCGCGACCACCTCCGCGACCCACGCGAGCGCCGCCCGGCCCAGCAAGGTGGCGGCCAGCACCGCCAGCGGACCGCGGAGCCCATCGATGTCGAGTCCGCCGAGGAAGGCGTCGGCGATGATTCCTGCGAGCAGAGAGGCCTGGAGCAGGATGAGTACGGCCTGCGCGGTGCCGATCACGACCGACAGCAGCATCAAGGCCCTGGTGCTGCGGGTGTGCCGGAGCAGTCGCCGATCGACGGCCGGCATCAGGCCACCTTCACGCGGGGGATGTCGTCGCGGGTCAGCCGCCGACGGAAGACCCAGTACGTGTAGCCCTGGTAGAGCAGCACGATCGGTGTGAACACCACCGCCACCCAGGTCATGATCTTCAGCGTGTACGGCGTGGACGCGGCGTTGGTCGTGGTGAGGCTGTACGCCGCGTCCGTCGTGGAGGGCAGCACGTCCGGGTAAAGCGTGACGAACAGCGTCGCCGCGGCGAGAACGATGGTGGCCGCCGTACCGAGGAAGCCGAGACCGTCGCGCCCTGCCCGCGACGCGAGGATGCCGCCAAGCAGGCAGACCGCCGCCAGCAGCGCCAGCGCCCAGGTGATCCACGAGCCGTCGTACGACTGGGTCCAGATCAGGAAGAGCGCGGCCAGCGGTACGGTCGCGCCGCCCAGCGGCAGCACCAACGCGC
Organism: Kribbella sp. NPDC051936; assembly: GCF_040680955.1. Taxonomy (NCBI): domain Bacteria; kingdom Bacillati; phylum Actinomycetota; class Actinomycetes; order Propionibacteriales; family Kribbellaceae; genus Kribbella; species Kribbella sp. NPDC051936. The sequence continues at coordinate 72,161 of NZ_JBFAXS010000018.1, forward strand.
GGGCGCGGTCGCGGACCGGCCCGTGTGTCTTGAGCGCGAGGAAGATCGCGCCGTGCAGGGCGAACAGGACCAGCGTGGTCAGCCCGCCGAGCAGTGCGTACGGGTTGAGCAGGGTGAAGAACGTACCGGTGAAGTCGTGGTTCGCGTTCAGCGGTACCCCGCGCACGATGTTGGCCAGGGCCACGCCCCAGAGCAGGGCCGGTACGGCGCTGCCGATCACGATCGCGACGTCCCAGCGCCGGTGCCAGGCCTCGTCGTGGAGCTTGTTGCGGTACTCCAGGGCGATACCGCGCACGATGAGCGCGACCAGGATGACGAGCAGGGCGAGGTAGAAGCCGGAGAACAGGCTCGCGTACCAGAACGGGAAGGCTGCGAAGGTGGCGCCGCCGGCGACCAGCAGCCAGACCTCGTTGCCGTCCCAGACCGGGCCGATGGTCCGGAGCGTGACCTGGCGGTCGACGGGGTCCTTGGCGACCGCGGGCAGCAGCATGCCGACGCCGAAGTCGAAGCCCTCGAGCACGAGGTAGCCGGTCCACAGGACTGCGATCAGCAGGAACCAGATGTCGGTGAGTTCCACGGTCGACTCCTCAGTACAGGAAGGCGGTGTCGGGCTCGGGTGCGTCGGCGCGCGGTGTCTCCGGCACCGCCCGGGCGAACCGGAGCAGCAGCAGGACCTCGATCACCGCGAGAACGGCGTAGAGCAGCGTGAAGGTGATCATCGAGGTCAGCACCGATCCGGCGCCGACGGTCGGCGAGACGCCGTCGCGGGTCTGCATCAGGCCGAACACGATCCACGGCTGCCGGCCCATCTCGGTGAAAATCCAGCCGAAGCTGTTCGCGACCAGCGGCAGCAGCGGTAACGCGATCGCGGCCCGGACGAGCCAGCGCGACGGCTTGCGGCCGTCCTTGCGGATGTACCAGAGCGCGATCACCGCGACCAGCGCGGACAGCAGCCCGAACAGGATCATCAACCGGAACGTCCAGTAGGTGACCGGGATGTTGGGCTTGTAGCTGCCGGGGCCGAAGCGTTGCTCGTACGCGGCCTGGAGGTTGTTGATGCCCTCGACCTTGCCGCTCCAGGTGCCGGTCGCGAGGAACGACAGCCCGTGCGGCACGGTCACCGACCACACCTCACGCTGGCCGTCCAGCGACCCGATCGTGAGCAGCGAGAAGCCGGCCGGCCGCGACGTCTCGTACAGCGCCTCGGCGGCGGCCATCTTCATCGGCTGCGTCTCGGTCATGATCTTGCCCTGGATGTCGCCGGTCACGAAGACCGCGGCGGCGGCGACGAGCACCGTGATCGCGCCGAGCTTCACGCACGGGCGGAACAGTTCCCGGCGTTCCTGGCCGCCGTGCTTGTCACTGCGCAGCAGATGCCACAGCGCGATGCCGAGCATGAAGGCGCCGCCGGTCAGGAAGCAGGCGGCGACGGTGTGCGGGAAGGTGACCAGCGCGACCTTGTTGGTCAGCACCGCGCCGAAGTCCTGCAGCTCGGCCCGGCCGCTCGCGCGGTCGTAGGTGTAGCCGACCGGCCACTGCATCCACGAGTTGGCGGCCAGGATGAAGTACGCCGACAGTTGCGTGCCGATGGCAACGAGCCAGATCGACGCCAGGTGTACCTTCTTCGGCAGCCGGTCCCAGCCGAAGATCCAGAGGCCGAGGAACGTCGACTCGAGGAAGAAGGCGAGCAGCCCCTCGATCGCCAGCGGGGCGCCGAAGATGTCGCCGACGAACTTCGAGTAGGCGCTCCAGTTCATGCCGAACTGGAACTCCTGCACGATGCCGGTGACGACGCCCATCGCGAAGTTGACCAGGAACAGCTTCCCCCAGAACTGGGTGAGCTGCCGGTATTTGACCTTCCCGGTCCGGTACCAGGCCGTGTGCAGACCGGCCACGAGCGCCGACAGGCCGATGGTGATCGGCACGAACAGGAAGTGGTAGACGGTGGTGATCCCGAACTGCCATCGGGCAAGGTCGATCGCATCCATGGCCCTCAGCGTCCCGGCAACCGGCGGTGCTGCCGTAGAGGCAAAGGTCCCGGCGGCCCAGGACCCAACGGCACTGGATCCGGTCCCGGGTCCCGCGGTGAGCTGGTGGAGTGTCGAAGGGAGCCGCGATGACGGCGGTGGAGCACCCGGGCGCGGGGTGGGACGTGCTGGCGTCGGACGGGTCGGTGGTGCGGATCCGGCCGGTGCGCGAGGACGACGAGCCGGCGCTGAAGGCGATGAACAGCCGCGTGTCGGACTTGTCGATCTACCTGCGGTTCTTCGGTATCAGCCGGCTGATGGCCGACGAGTACACCCATCACCTCGCCGCCGAGCAGGACGGCCACGTCGCACTGGTCGCGGAGTACGGCCAGGACGTCGTCGGGATCGCGAGCTACGAGATCCTCCGGGCGGGCGAGGCCGAGATGGCCTTCCTGCTGCAGGATTCCGTGCACGGCAAGGGGATCGGGACGCTGTTGCTCGAGCAGCTCGTCGCGACCGCCCGGGAGAACGGCATCCAGCGGCTGCGCGCCGACACGCTGGGGGAGAACGCGAAGATGCTGCGGGTGCTCGCCGACTCGGGGTTCGAGCAGGTCCGCAGGCTCGACAGCGGCGTGGTGGAGCTCGTGCTCGACACGGCGTACCACCCGGCGACCCTGGAGCGGATGGCCGATCGCGAGCGGGCGGCCGAGAACCGCTCGCTGCAGCGCCTGTTCTCGCCCCGGACGGTCGCGGTCATCGGCGCCGGCCGGTCGCCCGGCGGTATCGGGCACGAGGTACTGCGCAACATCGTCGCCGGCGGCTTCACCGGGACGGCGTACGCCGTGAACCCGCGGGCGACGCGGATCGCCGACGTGGAGGCGTACCCGACGATCGCGGCGGTGCCCCGGACGGTCGATCTCGCGGTGATCGCGGTCCCGGCCGAGCAGGTGACCGACGTACTGGCGCAGTGCGGCGCGGCGGGTGTCGGGGGCGCGGTCGTGCTGACCGCCGGGTTCTCAGAGCTCGGCACGGCAGGTCGCGTGCTGCAGCGCGAGATGCTCGCGGTCGCCCGCCGGCACAGCATCCGGCTGATCGGGCCGAACTGCCTGGGGCTGGTCAACACCGCGGCGGAGATCAGGCTGAACGCCACGTTCGCCGAGGTCGCGCCCCGGCCCGGTGCGCTGGCGATCGCGGCGCAGTCGGGCGCGGTCGGCATCGCCGTGCTCGAGCACGCCGGCCGGACCGGGCTCGGCATCTCGGAGTTCGTCTCGCTCGGCAACAAGGTCGATGTCAGCGGCAACGACGTCCTGCTGCACTGGTGGGGCGAGCCGCGGACAGCGGTGATCGGGCTGTACCTGGAGTCTTTCGGAAACCCGCGCAAGTTCGGCGGCCTGGCCCGGATGATCGGGCGGACCAAGCCGATCCTGGTCGTGAAAGGCGGGCGGTCGGCGGGTGGCCGGCGTGCCGGTGCCTCGCACACGGCCGCGGCGGCGACGCCGGAGACGGCCGTGGACGCGTTGTTCGCGCAGTCCGGCGTCCTGCGGATGGACACCATCGAGGAGTTGGTGGAGACGGCCCGCGTGCTGGCGGTGCCGCCGCTGCCGCGGGGCCGCCGCGTCGCCGTGGTCGGCAACGCGGGCGGCGCCGGGATCCTGGCGGCCGATGCCGCCGGCCGGCTCGGACTCGAATTGCCCGAGCTGAGCGAAAGCGTGCAAAGACAGCTGGGGGAGGCCGGCGCCGTGGCGAGCGGGAACCCCGTCGACCTCGGCGCGGCCGCGTCGCCCCACAGCCTGGCCCAGGCGCTGCGGGTGATCATCGACAGCGGTGAGGCCGACAGCGTCGTGGTGAACTACGCCGTGACCAGGGCCGGCCGGGTCGAGGACATCTACGACACCATCGCCGCCGTCGCCGCGCCGGCCGACGTGCCGGTCGTCGTGAACTGCGTCGGCTCACCGCACGCCACGCCGGAGATCGCGCTGCCCGACGGGCGGCGACTGCCCGTGTTCCCGTTCCCGGAGAGCGCGGTCCGCGCCCTGGCCCATGCCGTTCGGTACGCCGAGTGGCGCGCCCGGCCGCAGGGCGTCGTACCGGAGCTCGGGCGCGTGGACGTGGCCGGCGCTCAGGGTGTGGTGCGCCGGTTCTTCGAGCAGTCACCGGGCGGCGGATGGCTGGATCCGCGCCAGGCGAACCAGCTGTTGCGTCGTGCCGGACTCTCCGTGATTCCGGTGCTGACCGCTTCCTCCCGCCCGGAAGCGATCGCGGCCGCGGAGCAGGCCGGGTACCCGGTCGCCCTGAAGACGGCCGCGGCGGGGGTCGTGCACAAGACCGACATCGGCGGCGTGCGGATCAACCTGGCGGACGCGGCGCAGTTGGCCGCCGCGTACGACGAGGTGACGGCTGCCGCGGGAGATCCGCACGTGGTGGTTCAGACGATGGCGCCGGGCGGCACGGAACTCGTCATCGGGGCGGTGCGCGACCAGCTGTTCGGGCCGCTGGTGATGGCAGGCAGCGGCGGGACGCTCACTGATCTGCTGGCTGATCGCCAGTGGCGTGGTCTGCCGCTGACCGACCTGGACGCGGCCGACATGGTGCGCTCGCTGCGGTGCGCGCCGCTGCTGGCCGGTTACCGCGGCGCGGACGCCGCCGACCAGGCCGCGGTCGTCGATGTCATCCACCGGATCGCCTGGCTCGCCGAGCAAATCCCGCAGCTGGCCGAGCTCGACATCAACCCGCTCGTCGCCGGTCCGGCCGGTGCGTTCGCGGTCGACGTACGGATGCGTCTGACGCCGGCCGTTCCCGAGCCCGACTGGCACGCCCGCCGGATGCGCGGCGACTGATCGGGCAGGGCCGAGAAAGGCCGGGAAAGGCCGGGAAGGTCAGGACGGTTGCCGTGCCGGCATCTGCTCGAACCGCAGGGCGACGTTGGCCAGCGCGCGGAGGGCGGCGACCGTCTCCGCGATCCGGCGGTGCGAGTCGGTGGGGTGCACGGTGCGGAACAGGTCGTTGCGGAAGTCTTCGAGGGCGTCGAGCAGATGCTCGATCTCGTCGACGACGACCGCGTCCGCCCCGCCGGCGAGGATCGGCAGGATGTGGCCGCGGAAGGCGACCAGCGTGTGCTGGGCCTCGGCCAGCCGGCGTTCCTCCAGGAACCAGTTGTCGGTCTGGCTGGATTCCGCGATGTTGCTGAGCTCGGCCTCCCACCGGTCGATCTCCTGACGCAGGGTGGTCATGACTGCTCCTTCGGGAGGAAGTCGGCGACCGGGCGGCGGTCGGTCCCGGTGTGGGAGCGGCTGTGGCCGAAGCGGATGATCATGTGGGCATGACCCGGGGCGCCGGTGAGGCGCTGCACCTTGCGGCGCAGGTCGTCGTACTCGAGCGGCTGGTTCAGGAACGACGCGCTGACCCCGTCGCGGGTTGCGGCGAGCAGCACCCGCTCGAGCGCGGTCCCGGCCGCCACCTGGTCGCTGGGGGCGTCGAATTCGGTGGACAGGACGGCGAGATCCGGATGCTTCTCGAACTGCCGCTCGGCGCGGCTCCGGTCGGTCGGCCGCGTCCCGAGGTCGCGGACGGCGGACGGGTAGCCGGCGGCGCGAGGTCCGAGCGCCGTGCTGGGCACTCCGTCGCCGGTGCGCCGGCCGCCGACCCAGTGCGCGCGTTCGGCGCGGCGCTGCCAGTCGTGGATCTCGCGCAGGTCGGCGTCGAGCACCAGGTCGAGTACGGCGCGGACGTCGTCCTCGCCCAGCCAGGTCAGCTCGGCGCCCTCGGCGTACGCCGCCCGCAGCAGCCGCACGCGGACGTCCTCGGTGAGCGGGATCGCGTCCGAGGGGTTCCGGTCGGTGTGCCGGTACGGGATCTGGACGGCGAGGTCGCGGAGCTCCTCGTCCCGGGCGGCGGTCGGTTCGAGCACGATCCGGGCAAGCAGGTCGGGTTCTTCCCGCGGGTACGGCGCCAGCCCGAACCAGGTGCCGTACCCGAGGCCTTCGGCCGCGCAGCGCAGGTTGAAGGTGGCGGCGCCGGCGGCGATCCGCATCGCCCGGCCGGTCGGGTCCTCGGCGGGAAGTGTGCGGGAGCCGTCCAGGTACACGTCGATCACGTGGCCCTCGACCTCGAACCGCCATGGCTGGGTGTTGTGCATGCTCGGTGCGGCCACGGCCGCCGCGAGCAGGGCGTCGACGTCTTTCGCCGGCAGCTGATCGGACACCGGAGGCTCCTCCCACTGGTTCTCCTCCTTCAGGTTCGCCGGTGGGAGGCGAGTGGCGCTGCGGGCAAGAGTCCCGACCTGGCAGGCCGTTAGCCTCGAGATTTCACGTCGTGGAGGTTGAGGACGGCGCGTAACGCACGGAAGTGCCTGTCTGGTGAGGGATTCTTGGCTTGTCGAAGGTCAAG
>NZ_JBFAXS010000019.1:0-54619 GCF_040680955.1 Kribbella sp. NPDC051936
CCAGTCCTCCACGTTCAACACCTCACGATCGTCACGGAGGTGGGTCAAAGTTCACCCGGAACCAGAGGGTCAGTATTCAGCCGGAACCGACAGGCTCCGCAAACGCGAGCACGTCGGACTTGATCGGTGGACCGACGAGGTTTTCTCCGCCATGCGTGAACGCATGCTCGAACGCCGCCCGAAGCCACCCCATCGCGCCAATGAGGTCGCCGGCATCCTCTGCCGCCTTAGCGCCGCTCAGATATCGCTTCACTATGGCCGACCGGATGGCCTCCGTCTCAGCAGCGAGAAAGTCGGCGGCCCATGCGAGGCGAACGATCTCGACCGCAGCATCCCGCGCGTAGACAAGACACTCGTGGACCTCGATCTCTGTGGGAATGCGCGCCTCGTGCTGTGCGGCGTTACGTAGGCTGCGAACATGCTCCAGGCCCGCGCGGCCGGGGACATCGTTCGCCGACCCCGCATTCCGAAACGTGTCGGCGGCACCCTCCAGCAGGGGCCGAAATCCCTGGATCTTTGGATCCACCTTCGACCTGAGGTGCCGCCCGGCATCGAACAATAGCGCCCGAGTCACGGTCTCGACCGCGAAGTCGAACTGCACGATCGCTGACGCCCGATCCGCGTCAGACACGCCGCCCGTTGCCAGGGCCTCAGCCGATCGGTACGTCCGCCGGGCCACCCGCAACCGCCGAGATGTCCTGTCACTCAGTTCACTAAACAGAACGCCGGAAGCCATGGCGGCACGATAGCGCCGCTCGCCCAGACGCCGCAGTCTGACGACGTCAGTGCTGGCTGGGTTCGCCACCCGACTGGCCGCCGCGGCACGCCGGCGCCGCGATGCGCAGCAACACCGCCTCGAAGCCCTTCAACGGATTAGACGGGCTGACGGGCACCCGCATCTAAGGCGGGTGTAGTCGGTCCGGGCCTGCCTGCCTACGAGGCCTCACGCCTCGCTGTGCGGCGACAGCTACCCGCGCCAGTGGCTCCGGGCCGGGAAACCGGCAACATGCCCATCAGCGTGCGCACCCAGAGGCCCGATGTTCGGCGTTCCACAGTTGCCCTCCGGGAGCGGTCCCGCAGCCGCCGACTGGTCGGCGCAAAGTTTGCGGCTGGCATTGGAACCTACCTATCCGTCTGGAGAAGCCGCCAACGGCGAGCTCCACCAAGCGGGCACCGGCTGGCGGTAGGCTCCGGGCAAGTCGGACGAGGAGGTCACCACGACTATGTGGAGAGCGGCGGTTCAGAGACCACCGCCGCGGCGCCTTGTCACGCCAGTTGCGAATTGGCAGCTACCCTCGCGTTGTGACGAAGCCCAAACTTCACAGCCTCGACAAGCTCAACCTGTTTCTGGGGCTTGTCGGTCTAGTGTCGGTCATTGTCGCCTTGGCCACGAACGTCTGGATCGTGGCCTTAGTTCTCGCGGTGAGCTACCTCGCCCTCTTGGTCGTAGTTGCCGTGCACGACCGTAGCGTTCCATGGTCCGCCTGGCGGATCATCATCGCAGTCGGGATCGTCGGCGCCGTTGTGGGCCTTCAGTCCTTGCCGTCGCGCACCTGGGAGGCAGACGTTGATACACAGGGTGACTGGAGGTGGCATGTCGAAGCTGGTAAAGAACTGAACTACTACCCGGTGACTGATGATCCCGAGTCGGGTCGCGAAATCGCCTCTCTGGTGGAACGCATCTACGCTCTGACGGTCAGTTGCTGGGAGAGCGGAAAGCTCACCACCAAAGACGGATCCATATCCGCCGCTGATGTCGATTGGGTCCTCGTCAGCGGCGGTGCGTTGGATAGCCTCTGGGTGCCGTACGTCGCGATCAACTCACGTAACCCTGGGGTGGCACGCAAACTTCCGCGGTGCAACTCATGGAAGGGTCGTCGATGGCCGTTCTAGCTCCCGTCAGAAACACACCGGGCAGGGATTATGAGAGCCATGGCACCTGCCACGCCAGACAACTTCAGGATGCAGGAGTTCGGAACTTCGTCCCTCCGGCCGACTCTGACAGCCCTATTTGACTTGAGTTCATGGCACGAACCATGGCACGCGGCAGAGGGTGGCTACTTCAGGGGGCAGCCAACCCCTTCAGGAGCGCTCCGGACGGAGCAAGCGAGTGTCGGCGTTGAGCCCAGTCGGAGCCCTGCATCCCATACGCTGATCGCTAGCGAGCCAACAACTATTCCCATCCGGGGGGCTCAGCGTCGGCAGGAGTCAGTATTGCGCCGGGACAGTCCATCGTAGGCTGGAGGAGGAATTTATGGCCAGCCGGCATTGTGAGGTTGTGTTCTACTGACACCACGCCGTCGAACGCCAGCGTCAGTCCTAACGACTTGTCTGACGCTCCCGCGGGCAGCAGAAGCGAGAATTCCTTGCCACGGGTGATCGACTCGGTGTAGGTCGGAGGTTCCGGATCTTGCATTGCTTGTGCAGGGAAGACTCCGATTGGTTCGGCAGTCTCATCCGGCCCGGGGGATGCGGGGAGCGACGCAGTCGCGATCGGTGGCGGTTTCCTGATCTTTAGGTCATCAATCCTCGATCCACGTCGCTCGGTCGGTTGGCCGTTGATATATAGGCGGGTCGGCGTCAGGACTGCGGTCGCTTCAACGTAAATGTGGGCTCCAGTGCCGCGCTCAGCTTGCAAGGTCCGTGTGGTTCCGACCGTCACGGTCCGTTGTACGCGGAAGGCGGCGGCGCCGATGGAGATGCTGATTCCCCCTGTCGCCGAATGCTCTGTGCTCCATACACACACATCCTTGGTGCCGGCGGGAGCGCCGTTGGATACCGAGATCGCGTACAACGTCGGTTTCAGCTTCACAACGCTGGGTTCGCCATCAGGATCGGTGCGGAACTCTAGTCCATTCCACCAGGTCTTCAGCTCTCGCCTCAAGTGGTCGAGGCGGTCCAGGGCCTGCTTGAGGCCGAAGCGTGGTGGTCGCAGGTGTGGCTTACGTGGTCCACCCTCTGGGTCACGAGGAAGCTGAAATCCCAGCTTCCACAACTCGTAGTACCCGAAGGTTGTCAATCCGTCAGGGCCCACAATCTCGCTTGGCCGAACGCCGCCGTAGACGACGAGTGTATCGATCACGGATGGATCCAGGCCAGCCAGTCGGAGATTAGCGGCACTGGCGTCTGGTGCCTCCTGCATTTGCTGCAGGAGAGCATCGAACTCCAGTTTCTCCGCATGCTTGCTCATTCGTCCCTCCTTCCATCGACCTGGCAGCGCTCGCGAAGGGAGCACTCCAGTACGAGAATGACTCTTTTACTCGCCGCGCAACAGGGTCGGCGCTGCGGCTTCCCTTTGGAGGTGGACGAGGAGGCCAACGTTCATGCTGGACCCCTGTAGATCGGCTCGCCTCGGATGGGGTCGGCGTTCACTGTCTATCGTTTCTCGACAGAGAATCCAGCACTCGGCTGGGCGCGCGCACCGACCGCTGCGAGAGTGTTGAGTACGTGCCACCAAGTCGTCGGGCCTTGGAACTCGATTTCCACGCTCGGTCATGCATGACTTCGGCAACCACAATTGTGACGCTGGTCGACGCGATCGCAAACGAGAGCGGGGGCCCTGAGTGCGACGCAGCGTCGTCAGCAGCCGTCAACAGCCGTCAACGCCCCCCGGTTCACTGCTCGCGATTGCTGCACCGGGCCGGAGGTCGTCGCGTCGTTTTGCTGAGCTGCACGGACTCCAGCTCGGACGGGTGACGCGCGGTTTAGGAAACCGGCGGTCACGCGGCGGCTACGTGTTTCCGACGTCCTCCATGGGATTGGCTTGGCCGAGTGACGCTCGGAACCACGATCTGCGATGGACTAGTGAGTCGGGCCACCTGACGCTGCTGGCTGCCTGATGCCGGAGTTGAGGATTCGCTCCTGTGTGCCAGCCTCGGGTGGGCTAAAAACGTTGCTGCAGGCAAGTTCCTGCTCCGTCACTGCTCCGTGAGACGCTGACAAACGCTGGTCACCGATGATCATTGACGAATGGCGAAACCGCAGGTCAGGAGGCAGATACGCTTCTCTCGGTCGAGGTTGCTGCCAGGCTGGAAGAGATCTACACCATCTTCGAAGGCACCAGCGAAATCCAGCGCTTGGTCATCGCCCGGGCCATCTCAGGCGTGCGCATCCGGTAGGCGAACGGCAGCCGCCATACAGGCGGCCTCTCGAATAGCCAAAGCGGAGCGGCTGCGGGAGGGCCGTTTCGCCGGGGGAGCGGAGCGACCCGCGTGCTACGCAGCCGGTCCGTCGCTCGGCTCCTCCCGCCTCCACAGTTGCTGGATCACTGTTCCTTCCGTCGCGCTACGGCCATGGCCTCCGCAGCGACTGAACCGAAAGAAGATCCTGGATTCAAAGGCACGCGCGGTTCTGCCTGGACGGAGTGTTCCAACTGCGCCGCATGAGCGCTGCGCGGCAGTGGGAGCTGCCTCGGCACGCGCTCGCATGCGCGGGCCGATGAAGCGATCTGTTGCCGGTCTCAGCTCGCCAGGCGGTCGGGAGGAACGAGATCGCGGATCTTTCGTGCGAGCATCTCGAGGTCGGCGCTCTTCCGTAGGTAGGCGCTGATTTCTCGGAGGCTTTCGCCGCTGCTCTCCAGATCACCACGTTCGAGAATTGTGTATATGATCACCGGTACCTTGCTCAACGCCTCATCCTTTGACAGTAGCTCCGCGCACCGAAGCCCGGCGCGGAAATACTCGCCGTCGATGACGTCGGGCGGGGGCGGTGTCATCTTCGGGCTCGGCACTGCCCACCTCAGCATCACGTCCATGATGACAATGTCGGGCTTCTTCAGCCGGAAGTCTGGGAAGCGTTCTCTAAACGCGCTCTCGGTGGTGAGTGTCTCGATCCTCGCGGTCGGGAAAGTTTCTGCGAGGTACTCCTCAAGCGGACCCTCTTGCAGGAAGTCGTCCTCGACGACAACGATGTATGCGGGCATCTGCAGCTCCTTCGGCGCTGGGTCTAGTAAGTCAGCGGAAAGACGAGTCGCACTGTTGTCCCGTCGCCTGTCGGGGTGAGGTCGATGCGCGCCTGCATCGACCGCATGAGGTTGTCGACGATCCAAAGACCGATTCCGGACCCCTCGCCGGTCGAGGCGCGGGCCAACGTGCCACGCCAGTTGCGCTGAAGGCAAAGAACTGCCTCTTCATCTTGCAGGGGGATACCCGTGTTCACTACGTGGATGGTGAAGGAGTTCGGTGCAACGGCACCGTAAATGTTGACCGTTGTATCCTCGTAGCTGTATTTCGCGGCGTTGTCGAGTATGTTTCCGATGCACTGTTCGAAGAATGCCCTGTCGATGTTCACGACTTGCCGGCCGAGCGCAGTGATTGATTCCCGGACGACGTTGAAGCGGATACGACGACGCGGATTGCTCAGCATCTGCGCGTCATCCGCAGCGGCGATCAGGAGCCTCAGCAGGTCGTCGCCGCTGTGTGTCTCCATCTTCGGCCGGGGGTGTGTGCCTTTGCTCAATGCCGCGAAGACTCCTGCTGACAGCGCGACGCGACTGGCTCTTCGGCAGAGACCGCGAACAGCCCGCAGTTGGGCTTCGGTCCTGCTGTCGAACCGTCCGACCTGGAGAACGCGATCCGTTCGGCTCGTAGCCGCCAGGAGTGGACTGACCAACTGATGTTCGAGGTCCTCCAGTGCCTGTGCCTGACCCTTGTTGGTGACCTCGAGGCGGTGGCGTGCCTCGCGGAGCCGTTGGAGGCTCTGCTGCAGGTGCTGGTAGAGACCGAGTTGGTCGCCGACGATCTCGCAAACCTGCGGAGAGTTCGCTGGTACGTCTCGCGAAGGCCCGAAGGCTTCCAACACCCCGAAGAACTTGTCGCCAACGCTGATGGGCGTTCCGATCAGCCAATGAGCGGCTGCTGTCAGCCCCTCGCTCGACAACGTCTCTGCGTCGGTTGCGATCCGTTGAGACTTCGACATGTGTACTACGTCTGCGAGTGGGGTTCCGTCGGGTGGCGCCCCGGCAAGCAGGCTTTCATGAGCGACGGGACGCGGCGTGTGGAAGGCGACAGTCAGTCTAGATCTGCTTCCGCCGGATGCCGTCGTGCGGAGCACACGTGCGCCGACGCAGTCCTGAACCACGTCTTGCACGATGCTTGTGGCCATCGCGTCGACGCGATCATCGTGCGGCTGATCCCGTCGCAGCTCATCCGCGATCAATTTGTTGAGAGTTGTGATCGCGGCGGCGAGACGGCGCCACGAGTCGATTTCAAGGGCGATCGTTCGCCGCTGCAGCCAGTTGCTCCAATGCTGTGCGATCTGAGAACTGATCGGGACGAGGAGTGACACGTCCGCCTGGGTGAAATGAGATGGTAGACCGTAGGTCAGGCTGCAACTAATGGCGCCCCAGATATCTTCACCTGTCGTCAGCGGTGCGACCATAAGTGTCCGGTTACTATCCAACTCGCCGGGTGGCAGGCTGCTGCCGGGCGACAGGCCGAAGTCTCCGGTCGAGGTGGCCACGTCAGGCGTGCCGCGTTCGACTGACTTTCCGACCAGACCTGTGGGCCGCCAGTTGCCTGGATCCCGGTTGCGGTTTGTCGAGGACGTCGCTGCGAGGGTGAGAGAGTCCGCGGCGTCGCCGCCTTCTCGCAGGTAGATCGACACGTCGGCGCACTTCAGAGAAGCGCCAATCGCCTGACACACTTTGGTGAGGTAGCTGAGAAGCAGCTCCCGGTTCAGCGGCTGATGGGACGATTCGAACTCTGCCTCCCGGAGAAGAGCGTCACAGACATTCACGAGGTCGAGTGTCTTGCGATCCCGCACGACGCTCAGCAGCTCTGGCAACACTTCAAGAAGGTCAGCGGCGACGTCGAACGCGTCGGTGAGACTCTGACCGCTGCTGCAGAGAGTCAGAACCCCATCGCTGCCGTCGAGGAAGTCGATGGGCAGTGCGGCGACGGTTGAGTTTGGAGATGCGCCGCCGGCCGGCTCGTCAGCAGAGGAGATTGCCAGCGTCCGATGGGAGAAGGCGGCCAGAGTCGTGGGGTCCGCACGGTTCGGCATCGTGAGCATCGACGTCTCGTCTCTTGGCCAGACCGCGACGACGGACGGAGCAGGGTTGCCGACCTTGTTTCGGGCGGCTTCCCACAGAATCACCGACGATGCACGTGTCGACTGGCCGAAGATCTCCATGAGCTCGTCCAGTCCCTTTGACGGGTCGCCTCGAAGGGCGACCCGGACGAGTCGCTGAAGCCACGAGGTCGACGTGGTGGCCACGTCAGATCTCTCCGCGATAGAGCCAGTCGGCGGGGCCTGACTGATTGGGGCGAGCGACCGTCGGCGCCGTTGTACGAGCCCGCACGTCGGCCAGGCCCAGGAGATCGACACGCGCCCTGTTCGACCTTGGCAGTACCTCCTCGTCCACCAAGGCGCCGCGGGCGGCCAGATCCTGGAAGACATGGGCTGCGAGCCCGATCAGAGCTGAGTCACTCTGAAACGGTGTCTGAGCAAGGCTGGCCTCCAAGACGTTCGCACACTGCTCGAGATGGACAGCAGCCTTGCTGTCGGCGAGACCCTCGACGAGGAGTCCCGGGACAACTTCGTCCTCCGGCTGCCAGTCATACTGACTCGGAACGATCTGGAGCAGGTCGGAGTAGACGGCGATCCGGTTCCTGCCGTCGGGCAGATGCCCGAGGAATCGGTAGAGATCGCTGTCACCTGAGCCGGCCAGGAGGTCATCGGTCTTCTCCACCAGCCACCGGAGCAGCGACACGGCCTCCTGGGCAGCCTTGTCGACGTCGGGCTCGACCTGGGCGCGAACTCGACGCCAGCCGACTGCTGAGAGCAGCCGTTCGGGGGCCTCGATACGAGAGGCACCGGCGAACGGTCGCCGAGTCAGTTGGTCTGCAAGATCGAAGAACCGCTCGGCCAGAGTACGGTGACGAGGCCGATCAATGTCGACGCCGAGTTCGCACACCTCGGCTGCAGTCTCGATCAAGAAGTCGCCCGGAACGTTGTGCCCCAGGGCTTCGGATTCGGTGAGGGTGGCCAGGGCAAGGTCGACTCTTAGGCGAGGGGCCTTGCCGACCCAGTCCTTCGAGATCGACGCGCCGATCTCGTCCTCCTCCGCTCCGAGTGCCCACCAGTCGAGCCGGTCTGCGCCTTCGGCGACGAACTGACGTAAGTAGTTCTTCGCCGTTATCGCCATCACGCGACGCACATCGGCCGACTCCTCGGCCGCACAGTCGACCAACGTCTCCTCGGCCCGTAGTAGGCGGAGGCCGGCCAGCGAGTCGGGGGATCGGAGCCCTCCCAACTCTCGGCTCGTACCACTGCGTGAGCTTTCTTCCGCCAACAGTTCACGCAAAGCATCGCTCTGTGCGACGTGCCAGAATTGCGAATTGCGACCGCCATCCGGGCTCTCGGCGGTGTTCCCGCCGGATCGCTCGACGAGCGGCCGGAGGGATTCCATGACCTCGGAGATCTCAGCGGGTTCAGAACTGCAATACGCCGCGAGTTGCGTGAGCGTGAACTCCTGTAGGGCGAGCGCGGCCGCCATGATGCCTGCGTTCGTTGACATCCGGCACCTCACATGACCTCGAGCAGCCGCTCTGCTTCGGTTGGATCCGCCACCCAGCTCCGCAGGGCTTCCGCGAGCGGTGGCGGCGGATCCTGCCAGCTCAGAAGGCCGACGAAGTGGTCCTTCACATCGAGCGGCCTATCGACCAGGTTGAGCTGAACTGCGAGCCGAGCGACCCGAGCGATGCTCTCGTCCTTGCTCAGGCCGCGATCCCGCTCCAACCAAGCGATCAAGCACCTTGCAGCCATATGGCCGATCGCCCGTGCATGGACCTCGGGCGCTTCGGGGCGCCTTTCCAGCACGGCCTTGAGACGCTCTGCGTGTTGACGCGCGGCGGGAGCAAGTTGCGCGTCGATTTTGGACGCCCACTGGTCCAGGAAGTAGTAGGCCGCCCAGTCGAGAAATCCCTCGGCGAAATCGCTGTCGTTCTTGGCCTTGTCCTGGTGCGCCGGCACATGACAGACGAATTCGTGGGTCAGCACCATGGGCACGGCCGCATACGCGGCGGGCCCGAACTTGTCGCAGAAGATCCGGAGTTCGACCTCGGCCGACTGGGCGTCGGGGGGCCAAGGGGTCATTGCTGTCACGGCGTAGGGATCGGCGGCCAGGTCCGCATTTCGCGGATGACTGAGCATGTGGGCCACCGACAATCGCGACCGCCTCCAGCCAGCGCCATACAACGCTTCAGCCTGCGCTTGAACGGCTTCGAACAGCTCGCCGAATGGGTCATCGACGCTGGCGGCAGAGACCAACGTCTGTAGCTCGATCAACAACTGCCGCTCATCCGGTCCGGCGGGCTTCCCGTCAATCGTCTGAGTGATGACCGCAAGCCATTCGCGCGCAAGGGTCTCGACGGCCGTATCGTCATCGCAGTCCAGGTCTGCAAGCTTCCGTGCCGCGAGATCGAGCTCGATGAGTACGAGTTGCACGGCCTGCATGCCCTCCGTCGCCATCGTGAGGCGCGCCAACGCAGCCCTGGCAGACCGAAAGATCGCTGCCCGCGCGAGCAGGCTGCGCCAGAGTGGCGGTTCGAGCAGCACGTACGGCGACGTGCCCGCCGTGCTCATGTCGAGAGCCTCTCAGGGCCGTCATTCTGCTGCTCCTGCAGGACGTTCACGCCGAGACGGCGCCGCAGCCGGGGCCAGATCACCTCCTTCCACAAGGTCTCCGCGATCTTGGACCCGACGCTGACCGTGATGCCGATCAAGATCGGGGTGACAAAAGGCTCGAGACCCTGCGCGCCTTCCTTGACATCGACCTTCAGGTCGGCAATTTCCTGCAGGTCGACACCTGCTTGCTGGACCGCTGTCGAAGCCTCGCTCGATGGGTCCTTTAACTCTGCGACGATGTCATCGACCGCCGCTTGAATCGTGTCGGCCCCCGCGTCGCCGCGCGCAAAGCGCAGTTCGATCGTTGAATTGTCCATCGGATTCCCCCCACGCACCGCGCCCTTATCGACGCGCAACTCCAATGTCCCACTCCAGCGGCTCGCACGCCAGACCCGAGACTGTGCGACGACAACCACGGGGCCTGCAAGACTGCCTGGAGCCGTTGAATCTCACACGGCGGCCGATCGCGGAGAACCCACAGCGAGCGAACGCTTGTACATATTGTGGGCGCGGGGGCTCCTGGGCATCTCCATTCAACCCGTACCGGGCCCGAAGGGTTGGTGGGCGCCGTTGTTGCACGCGTGGACGACCCGGTCGCACTCATGAACCGCAGGCGCCTACGCTGCGAGCTGTATCTACTAATTTGCTCTCACGCCTCTGGTGTCGTGGGCCCACATTGCGATTTCCACGCGGTTGCGTGCGCCGAGTTTGGTCATCAACGATGCGACGTGGGACTTGACCGTGCTCAGGCCGACGAAGAGCTCGGTGGCGATCTCGGCGTTGGTCCGGCCGCGTGCCACCAGCGCGAGGACCTCCTCCTCGCGTTCGGTGAGCGGGTCGATGGGCGGGACCGGTACCACGGGCGCCCGGTCGGCGAAGGTCGCCAGGAGCCGGGTCACCTCGACGCCGTCGAGCCCGGGCGGTCGGATGTCGACGAGGAGGACATCGGGACGCAGCCGGCTCGCCATGTCGAGCGCCGCGAGCCCGTCTGCTGCTTCCCCACGACCTCGAGGTCGGGTTGCATGCCGAGGATCATCACCAACCCAGTACGCACCAAGTCCTGGTCGTCGGCTACGACAACACGGATGCTCATCCCAACGCCTCCACCGGCAGCACGGCCTCGACCACCCAGCCACCCCCGGGTCCCGGCCCGCGGAGAGCGATCCGCCGAGGAGCTGGGCGCGTTCGGCCATGCCCAGCAGGCAGGCCGAACCCGGGCCCCGGCTCGGTCTGTCCGTCGTCGCTGACACGCAGCCTGACTGCGTCGCCTTCCCGGCGTACGTCGATCCCGACACGGGTCGCGCTCCGGACGTGCCGTACGGCGTTGGTCAGCGACTCCTGCGCGAGCCGATAAAGCGCGGCGTCTACGGGTCGCGCGAGCCGGGGCAACGAACCGTCCAGCGAGACCTCGACGGTGGGCGTCGCGTCCGCGCGGGCCAGAGCAGGCAGGTCCGCGACACCCAGCAGCGGTGCGTAGGCGACGCCTTCCTCCTCACGCAGCACCCGCACCATGGATCTCATCTCCACGAGGGTTCGCGACGTTTCACACTCGATCGCGGCCAGGATCTCGGCAGCCTTCTCCGGCTGAATGCCCGCGACCACGCCGCCGGCCTGCGCCTGCGCCGCGATGGCCGAGACATGGTGGGCCACGGTGTCGTGCAGCTCGCGCGCCAGCGCCACCCGCTCCTGATTGCGGATCTCGCGCTGTCGGCGATGCCAGAGGTCCGCGCGGTAGCGGAACACCACCGCGAGGGCGACGATCAACAGCAAGAGGACGCTCCCGCCGAAAATCTCGGACCAGCCCGCGGAAGAGGCGTACATCCCCAGCACGACGACAACTGTCACGAATGCCGTCCCCAAGACGATCTCCCGGCCCGAGCCCCAACGCACCAGGGAGTAGAGCAGGATCAGGACGGCCGTCATGGAGTCGAGGGCCCAGGTCCCCGGCGTGCGCAGTCAACTGGAGGACCGAGAGCAGCCCGGCGATGCCCCCACCCCGACCAGGGCAGTCACCAGGGGGCGGCTCCGCCGCCAGAGCAGGGCAGGCATCAGCGCCAAGGCGAGCACCGTCACAAGGGGTCGCCAGGCCAAGCCCGGCCGAGCGATGCCCTCGACCAAGACAGCGACCGCGAACACGCGCCCACCAGCAGCCAGTCGAGCCGACCGACGGGTGGGGCGTCAGCAAGCCGCGGCTCATGCCAGATGGAGCGCCGGATAGTAACCACGGCTCCAGCCTAGGGATCGGGCGCGCCTTGGCGTACCCGCCGAAAGAACTAGACAGAGACCATGCCATCGGCCAGGCGAACCCCAGCCTCCAGGCCGAGGCGCCCGCCGCCGGGCCGGGCGATCGTGGACCTACCGATCCTCACCACGAACGGAGCACTCGATGAGAACACGTCAACCCGCCACCGCCACACTGGAAGACCAGCCGATCTCAGTGAGAGCCAAGCTCGCCGCAGCGTGGACAAGCTTCATGTTCCTCTACGCCTACGTGGACATTCTCAACTTCTTCACGCCCGGCGTCATCAAAGACATCCTCGACGGCAGGGTCTTCGAGTTCGACCTCTCCCAGACCTTTTCGGCCACGGCGCTGACTCTCGTGGCCCTCCCGATCCTCATGGTCGTGCTGTCGATGACACTGCCCGCCAGGGCGAACCGCATCACGAACCTCATCGTGGCTTCGCTCTACGTCCCCGTCACGGCATTCAACGCGGTGGGCGAGTCCTGGCTGTACTTCTACGGCCTTGGAATCGTCCTGGAATTGATCCTTCTCGCCCTCATCCTGCGGTACGCCTGGACCTGGCCCCGCACCGCACCGTCGGCGACCCTGGCGACCAGCCCCGACCGCGAATCCGTTCGCGCCCAACAGCAAGCGTGAACGGCTGCGTCGGCTGGTGGCCATGTCTCTCCTGAAGCATGCGCTGGTGAGAGCTCGCTGAACGGCTTCGGCCGGGGAGCACAGCGCCGCCGCGGACGCGTTGTGTCCAGAACGGCTCGGGTCGGGTGACTCTGTCCGCTTCCAAGGAAGGTTTCCAGCAGGCAGTCTTCGGGTTACTGCGGGAGCCGGTGGCTACGCGGTGAGGCGGTCTGCTTCGGCGAGTAGGAGGTGGGCGAAGGGCTGGAAGTCGATGGTGTGGGCGTAGAGGCCGCTGATGACTCGGTGGATGGTGCCCCATTCCCAGATGGCGGTGGCGTCCACGCCTGTGCGGGAGGCGAGGCGCTCGGTCCGGGATCGGAGGTCGTCGCCGAGGTTTGGGTTGCAGCGGACGATGGTGCCGAGGTCGCAGGCCGGTTCGGCTCGTAGGCCGGCTGGATCGATGAGTTTGTAGGTGCGGTCGCTCGCCTGGAGGGCGTTCATCTCGTGGATGTCTCCGTGGACGAGGACTGCGGTCCGGTCGTCGTGGGCGGCGTGACGGCGGTTCATGCAGTTCAGGGCGTCTTTCACGGTGGCCGGTGAACAGGGTCGTCCCGCCTGCTCCCACAGTTTGGGCAGTCGGTCGGCGTACTGCTCGGCCAAGGTCGCGCCGGTGGGAAGGTCGATGTCGGGAGCGATCGGACGCCACAGGCGAACCGCCACGTCGCACAGCAGGTTGTGGCGGCTTGTGGGGTCGGCCACGACGTCGTACATCGGAGCACCGAGGCGCTCCAGCAGAAGGGCTTGTCGACCCAGGTCCTCGCGCAGCAGCTTGGCGCATCCCACCCCGTCTGCGAGGCGCAACGCGGTGGCCTCGTGCCTGATGTCCCGACCTGGTACGCCGATCTTGAGGACCGCGGGGTTTCCGTCAGCGAGCGTCACCTCGACGGCCAGCGCGGCGTGACCGCCCCCGAAGCTGGAGCCGATCACCAGAGACCACTCCTGAGCCAGCGAGTCGACCAGGCCGGGCACCTCGTCAAGCCAAGAGTCGTTCCCGTCGGCCACGACCGTTTTGCGGACCTGATCAGGGATGTCGAGGCTCATGCCGTCAGCCTAGTGAGAGAGCCTCCGGGCGGCGCGCATGTCACCTGGTGGTCGCTTGACGGCCACCTGGCGGATGGGACGACTGCATACGGTCCCGATGTTTCGTCCGATCGGAAGAGCCCGTAATGATCAGGAAAAAGGCTTTTGTGGCTGCGTTCGCCGCTGCCACGGTGATTGCCGCGGCGGGGATGGCCTCGGCCGCCGCCAGCGGCGCGTTCGACTCTGCTCAGGCCGGTGACGCCGGCAAGCACAACCCGCAGCCGCAGCGCGGGCCGAAGAACGTGATCTTCTTCCTCGGCGACGGCATGGGGACGCAGGAGATCACCGCGGCGCGGTACTACCAGGGTGTTCGGAACAAGCTGAACGTCGACCGCGCGCGCTACACCGGCTTCGACACGACATGGTCGGTGAAGCCTGGCGTCAAGGCGCCGTACCTGCCGGACTACGACCCGGACTCGGCCTCCACCGGGTCGAGCTGGGCGACCGGCAGGAAGACGATCGACGAGCGGATCTCGCAGGGCCCGAGCAGCGCCGAGAACGTGCCGGGCACGAACTACGAGACGGTGCTGGAGCTGGCGCAGAAGCGCGGCCTGAAGGTCGGTGACGTCTCCACCGCCGAGATCACCGACGCGACTCCCGCCGTGCTGGCCTCGCACATGTCGCTGCGCGGTTGCCAGGGCCCGGCCGACATGGCGGCTTGCCCGAAGGAGACCAAGGCGGCCGGTGGCCTCGGGTCGATCGCGGAGCAGGAGGTCGATCACAAGGTCGACGTACTGCTCGGCGGTGGCCGTGGCCGGTTCGAGCAGCAGATCACCGGCGGCCCGTACGCCGGTAAGACCGTGGTCGACCAGGCCAAGGCGAACGGCGTCCAGTACGTCACCGACGCGGCCGGACTGAAGTCGGTGAAGGCCGGCAAGCCGGTGCTGGGCCTGTTCAACAAGAGCAACATGTCGCTGGAGTGGAGCGGCCCGGCCGCCGCGCTCGGCAAGGGCGGTGCGGCGCAGTCCTGCCAGGAGAACCAGCGCCCGGCGAGCGAGCCGAGCCTCGCGGACATGACCTCGAAGGCGATCAGCCTGCTGGAGAACAAGAAGGGCTTCTTCCTGCAGGTCGAGGGCGCCTCGATCGACAAGCAGGACCACGCCACGAACGCCTGCGGCCAGATCGGTGAGACGGTCAACTTCGACAAGGCGATCGGTGTCGCGCTCGACTACCAGAAGATGCACCCGGACACGCTGGTCGTCGTCACCGCGGACCACTCCCACACGAGCCAGATCGTCGGCGAGGACGCTTCCGGCACCGGCCTGCCGACCGGTTACTCGACCAACCTGACGACCAAGGACGGGCAGACGCTGACGCTGACCTACGGTACGGCGGGGTTCGGCGGCGACGGCAAGGCGCCGGTCGCGAGCGGCCCGAGCCAGCAGCACACCGGCGCCGTCGTGCCGGTCTGGGCCAACGGACCGGGTGCCGAGGCGGTTCTCGGCACGAACGATCACACGCACCTGTTCGACGTACTCCAGGGCCGGTGAACGACCGGTTGGTCTGCAGTTGACCGCCTGGAACGACCAGCGGAGGCGCCTCGGGGTAGTGAACCTGGGGCGCCTCCGCTGCTCGTGCTGAGCAGCTTGATACAGTCTTGGCTTAATTCAGGATCGACTGTATCGTCTCGCGTATGAGTGACGGGCTTGCGGTTGCGGTGGATGCGGGGGCGTTGGCTCGTGTCGGGGTCGCGTTGGCGGATGAGAATCGGCGGCGGTTGCTGCTGGCGCTGCTGAACGAGCCCGGGTTCCCTTCGGATCTGGCTGATCAGTTGGGGATGACTCGGGGGAACGTGTCGAACCATCTCGCTTGTCTGCGGGGCTGTGGACTGGTGCGGACAGTCCAGGTCGGGCGGCGGGTGCGGTACGAGTTGGCCGATCCGAAGCTTGCCCATGCGTTGGCGGATCTGGCCGCACTGATTCTGCTCGTCGACCATCAGGGTGCGGCGGGGGAGGTCTGCGGGCCTGAGGACTACGACTGCGTGGACGAGGTCTCAGGTGGCTGACGCTTGCTGCGCGACCGACGGGCAGGTGCTGCCGGAGGGGGAGGGTGCGCCGCCGGCCGCGATCTGGCAGGTGCGTGAGCTGCAGGTGGCGGCGGTGGCCGCGGTGCTGCTCCTGGCCGCGGTCTTCGTACCGTCCGACGTGGCGCGGCTTCTCGAGCTTGCGGCGCTGGTTGCCGGTGCGACGGCGTTCGTGCCGGAGACGGTTCGTGGTTTGCTGCGTGGGCGGATCGGCGTCGGTCTGTTGATGACACTCGCCGCGGTCGGTGCGGTTGCCTTGGGCAATTATGGCGAGGCGGCGATGCTGGCGGTGCTGTTCTCGATCGCCGAGGGCCTTGAAGGGTACGCCGTTGCGCGGACGCAGCACGGATTGCGTGCGTTGCTGAGTCTGGTGCCGCCGTCGACGACCGTCGTGCGTGGCGGCGTTGAAGTGGTGGTTGGGCCGGCGGAGTTGCGGCTCGGGGATGTGCTTGTGGTGAGGCCGGGGGAGCGGATCGCGACGGACGGCGTGGTGTCGTCCGGGCGGAGTTCGCTGGATACGTCGGTGGTCACCGGTGAGTCGGTGCCGGTGGAGGTCGGAGTCGGCGCGGAGGTGTTCGCCGGGACGGTTAATGGCGCCGGCGTACTCGAGGTGACGGTCACGGCCACGGCGGAGGACAACTCGCTGGCACGGCTGGTCCACACCGTGCATGAGGCTCAGGAACGTAAGGGTGCGAGTCAGCGGCTGGCTGAGAGGTTCGCCAGGCCGCTGGTGCCCGGTGTTCTGGTGCTGGCCGCTGTGGTTGCCGGTTTGGGGAGTCTTCTGGGTGATCCGGGTGTGTGGATCGAGCGGTCGCTGGTGGTTTTGGTGGCGGCGGCGCCGTGTGCGTTCGCGCTGTCGGTGCCGGTCGCGGTCGTGGCGGCGATCGGGGCTGCGTCGAAGGCCGGCGTACTGCTCAAGGGTGGAGCTGCGGTCGAGGCGCTTGGCGCGATCCGCGTGGTCGCGCTTGACAAGACCGGGACTCTGACTCGCAACGAGCCGACAGTGATTGAGGTCGTGGCTGTGTCCGGCGAGGATCGGTCGAGGGTGTTGTCTGTGGCGGCCGCTTTGGAAGCGCGGAGCGAGCATCCGCTGGGTGCCGCGGTTCTGGCGGCCACCGACGCGGTGACGCCGGGAAATGATGTCGAGGCAGTGCCGGGCCACGGGCTTCAGGGTACGGTCGCTGGGCGTCGGGCGCGGTTGGGGAAGCCTGGGTTCATCGCGGCTGGTGCGTTGGTCGCCGACATCGGGCGGCTGCAGGATGCTGGGGCGACTGTGGTGCTGGTCGAGTACGACGGCGTACTGCTCGGCGCGGTTGCGGTTCGTGACGAGATCCGGCCCGAGGCTGCCGAGGCGGTCGCGATGCTGCGCAGTCAGGGCGTTGACGTGGTGATGCTGACTGGCGACAACGCTCGTACGTCGGTCGCGATCGGCGCGCTGGCTGGGATCGAGGACGTGCGTGCTGAGCTGCGGCCGGAGGACAAGGCGCGCATCGTGACCGAGTTGAAGACGCGTGGTCCGGTGGCGATGGTGGGTGACGGCATCAACGACGCGCCGGCGCTGGCGACCGCGGATGCCGGGATCGCGATGGGGGCGATGGGCAGCGACGTGGCGATCGAGGCTGCTGACGTGGCTTTGATGGGTGAGGATCTGCGCCGGCTGCCGGATGCGATCGCGCATGCCCGCGCGGCGCGGCGGATCTTCACTCAGAATCTGGTGCTGTCCGGCGGGATTCTGGTTGCGCTGGTGCCGCTGGCCGCGACCGGTGTACTGGGGCTGGCGGCGGTGGTCGCGTCGCACGAGCTCGCCGAGGTGCTGGTGATCGGCAACGGTATTCGTGCTGGCCGGAAGAAGCGTCTGCCCACTCACCGGGCGCTTCGTGCGGCGCAGGCGGCGAGGGTCGTCCGGGCTCCGGAGCCCGTCGTGGTGGCAGCCGGCCGGTCGCTCCTCTCACTCAGTGCCACTCGCCCCGCCTCGACACGCTGCGGAGACGGCCCGTGCACCTGCGACCACGCCTGAACTGACGCACGCGCTGTGTGTGGTGCGGGTTGTCCGAGCCGCCCGCGCGCTGGCGATGGTGCACGGTCACTGGCTGGGCCGGGGGAAAGCCGGGAGCTGGGCGTAGGCTCGGCGGTAGGTGTTTCGGATGCTGCGCACAAATCGATCCGACTGTGCTCGACGCCGTCGACTGGACCGTAGTTCGGGGTACGGCGCTGGGTATGGCTGTGAGTGGGTGTTGATTGGGAACAGCCGGGAATGGGTGTGCCGCCGGGCAAGCGGGCGGACGCTGGAGTTGGCGGTTGGCAGCGGGCTGAACCTTCGGTGGTATCCGGGCGACGTCGAAGTGGTTGCGGTGGACATCGACCGCGAGCGTGTCGAGGTCGCGGGGGAGCGGCTGCATGCGCTCGGCCGAGCAGTTCGCGTGGCTGTTGCCGACGGTCAGCGGCTGCCCTTCGACGGGGATTCGTTCGACGCCGTAGTCTGCACCCTGGCCATCTGCGACGTGGACGACCGGGCGGCAACCATGGCCGAGGTCTACCGTGTGATCCGGCCGGGAGGCGAGCTGGTGTTGCTCGATCACTTCGAGAAGCGCTGGCGGCACGGTCGGCCGGCGACGCTCGGCGAGCGGGTCGGCTTCACGCTGGTCGAGCGTCGGCGGCTGTGGGCCGGCTACTTCGAACGCGTTCGGCTGCAAAAGCCGATCGAAGGGTCACCAGGCTGATCCGGCGCTGCGCGGCCGGGTCGGCGTCGCCGGGTGTACGACGGGCAAGCCGGCTGCCTGCCACGCCTGGAACCCGCCGGCGACGTCGGTACTGCGGAGCAAGCCGAGTTCCCGCAGCGACTCGGCGGCGAGGCTCGACGAGTAGCCACCTTCGCAGAGCACGATCCACCGGATGCCGGACGACACGGCTTCGGGGATCCGCGACGCGCTCGCCGGATCGAGCCGCCACTCGAGGTGGTTCCGCTCGATCACGATCGCCCCGGGCACCTCACCGGCCGCGCGGCGCTGGTACTCGGGCCGCGTGTCCACGATGTACGCCGTACCGCGCCGCACCGCCTCGAAGGCCTGCGCCGGAGTAAGGCGCGGAAGCCCGGCCTGGACCTGCGTCACCCGCTCGTCGATCGCCATCAGACGATCCGCGCAGCCGCCGCGAGTTGGCCGATCGCCGCGCCGATCTCCTCGGCTGTCGTCGAGCGGCCGAGGGACAGCCGGATCGCACCGAGGGCCCGGTCGCGGTCGAGGCCCATCGCGGTGAGGACGGGTGACGGCTCCGGGTCGCCGCTGTGGCAGGCCGATCCGGTGGAGGCGGCGATGCCGGGCGCATTGCGGAGTACGTCGGCACCGATCGTGCCGTCGATGCTGAGGTTGAGCGTGTTCGGCAGCCGGAGCGCCAGCGGGCCGTTGACGTGCACGCGCCCGGGGAGCTCGGCGGTCAGCTCATCCTGCAATGTGTCGCGCAGTTTCTGGATCCGGTGGCGGTCGTTGAGATGCTCCGACGCCAGCCGGGCGGCGACTCCGAGTCCGACGGCGAGGGCGACGTTCTCGGTCCCCGCGCGTACGCCGTACTCCTGCCCGCCGCCGTACACCAACGGCTCCAGCTGTACGCCGGCCCGCACGAAGAGCGCGCCGACGCCCTTGGTGGCGTACATCTTGTGACCCGCGACCGTCACCAGGTCGATGCCCAAGGCATCGACATCGAACGGCAGCTTGCCGAGGATCTGCGCCGCGTCCGAGTGGAAGATCACGCCCCGGTCATGTGCCGCCGGAACCAGGTCCGCGAGCGGTTGCAGTGCCCCGGTTTCGTTGTTGGCCGCCATGATCGAGACCAGTACGGTCCGTGACGTGATCGCGGCCTCGAGGTCGCCCGGGTCGACCAGGCCGAAGCTGTCGACCGGCAGATACGTGACCTCGACGCCGTGCCACCGCTCGAGCGCCTGGCAGGATCGGAGGACCGCGGGATGCTCGGTCACCTGCGTGACGACGTGCGGCCGGGCGGTGTCCGCGGCGAGGACGGTGCCGCGGATCGCGAGGTTGTCGGCCTCCGATCCCGAGCCCGTGAAGATGACGTGGCCGTCGCCCGCACCGAGCAGAGCGGCGAGCTCACGCCGGGCCAGATCCAGTGCGGCCCGGGGCTCGGCGCCGTACGAGTGCTCGCTGGACGGATTGCCGAAGCTGTCGCCGAGATAGGGAAGCAGCGCCGCGGTGACGGCCGGGTCGATCGGTGTGGTCGCGTTGTGGTCCAGGTAGATCATCGCTTCCCCCTTGGCAGATCGCTGGTACGACGAGGGTGGGTCTCGTACATGCGCAGCGCGACGACAAGACCCGAGAGCGCGGTGACGGCCGCCACCACCCCCACGGCAGCGCGCACGCCCCAGAGGTCGGCGATCACGCCGGCCAGGACGGCGCCGATCGCGAAGCCGCCGTCACGCCACAGCCGGTAGACGCCGACGGCTCGTGCTCTCCAGGCCGGATGCGCGACGTCGCCGATACTGGCGAGCAGGGTCGGATAGACCATCGCGGTGCCGATGCCGAGCAGTACGGCGGCGGTTGCCCAGAGCGCGAAGGAGCTGACCGCCGCGATCACGGCCAGTGCCACGGCCTGGACGAGCATGCCGCCCGTGATCATCGGCTTGCGGCCCCGGCGGTCCGACAGCGGACCGGTGACAAGTTGCCCGAGGCCCCAGACCGCGGGGTACAGGGCGGCGAGGATCCCGATCCGCGCCACGGACAGTCCCGCGGTGGCGAACAGGATCGGGAACAGGCCCCAGGCGAGCCCGTCGTTGAGGTTGTTGACCATTCCCGCCTGACTGGCCGACGACAGCGCGGGCTCCGTCAGAGTCGTCCGCGTGAACACCTCCCGATCGGTCAGTTCGCCGCGACTGTGGTGACCCGCGGCCTCGAGCTGCGCGTGGTCGCGGGTCTCCCGTACGGCGAGCGCGGACAGCCCGAGGCCGAGGGCGGCGTACGAGAGTCCGAGCAGGAACGGCGCCGGCCGGAGCCCGTGCCGGGCCGCGAGGTAGCCCGTCGCGAGCGCGGTCACCGCGACGGCGACATACCCGGCCGCCTCGTTCAGCCCCATCGCGAGCCCGCGCCGTTCGGGTCCGGCCAGGTCGATCTTCATGATCACGGTCGTCGACCAGGTGAGTCCCTGGCTCATGCCGAGCAGGATGTTGGCGACGATCACCCATCCCCACGACGGCGCCCAGATCAGCAGCAGCGGAACGGGAACCGCGATCAGCCAGCCGGCGACCAGAACGGGTTTGCGGCCGAACCGGTCGGACCAGGTGCCGGCGAAGTAGTTCGTCGCGGCCTTCGTCAGTCCGAAGGCCAGGACATAGGTGAGCAGGAAGGTGTAGCCGGTCAGGTGGAAGGTTTCGCCGGCGAGCAGCGGCAGCACGGTGCGTTCCTGGCCGAGCATGCCGCCGACGAGCGCGTTGACCGCGACGAGCAGGCTGAACTGCGCGAGGTTCGCACGGATCCCGAGCCGCATCACGTCACCAGTTCACGTCCGGTCGCGGCGGCCCAGTCGTCGGCGCCACCTGTGAGTACGGCGAGGTCTCGGTGCCCGGCGCGTTCGAGCACACTCGCCGCGCTCATCGCGCGTTCGCCGTGTCCGCACATGACGACCAGCGGCTCACTTCGTACCTCGTCGGCTCGCTGGGGGACGGCGCCGAGTTCGACGTGCTGCGCGCCGGGCAGGTGCCCGGCGGCGAATTCGGACTCCTGCCGTACGTCGAGAACCGCGCCGTCCACCTGGTGCGCGGCGACCAGCCGGGTGCGGGTCAGCGGCCCGTCCCACTGGTCGATGCCGACCTCTCCGGCCGGCCGACAGCCGATCTTGGCCGCCTGCCAGGCGATCTCGTCGGCATCCTGATCGGTGCCCCGGACAACGATCAGCGGCCGGTCGTCCGGTGCGAGCCAACCCAGCCAGGTGGCGAAACCCGGCCGCAACGGGATCGACAACGCGCCCGGCACATGGCCCGTGGCGAAGTCGCGCATCGGTCGTACGTCGACCAGTTCGGCCCCTTCGGCGAGCAACGCCCGTACCTTGCCGATCGCGAGCGGCTGCAGAGCAGGAGTCCGGTCGAGCAACGGGCCTCGCCGGTTGCGCTCCGCGAGCCGGAGGAAGTACGGCGGGAAACTGCCCAGCGACCCGAGCAACGCCGCCACGAACTCGTCCTCGCCGTCGACCTGCAGCAACGGATTCGTCGCCCGCTCGCGGCCGATCGTGCTGACCCGGTCCGCGCCGGGCGGCGCCGAGCAGAACGAACCCGCTCCATGGGTCGGCCACACCGCGACGTCGTCGGGCAGCTCGACGAGGCGTCGCAGCGAGGCGTACTGCGCGCGGGCGAGCGCCTCGGTCCGGTCGGGGGAGACGAGGTCGGTCCGGGCCGCGGCGCCGACGATCAGCGAGCCGCCGGTGAAGACCCCGACCGGACGTTCGCCGTCGAGCAGCAGGAAGGAGAGGTGTTCGTCCGTATGGCCCGGCGTACCGAGAGCCCGCAGACGCAGGCCGCCGAGGTCGACCTCGTCGCCGTCGCGCAGACCGCGATGCCCGAACGTACGGCGGCCGGCCGCGGAGGCGAGCACCTCGGCGCCGTCGCTCACGGCGAACTGACGCGCACCGGACAGGAAATCCGCATGCAGGTGCGTGTCCGCCGCGAAC
This sequence comes from Kribbella sp. NPDC051936, assembly GCF_040680955.1. Taxonomy (NCBI): domain Bacteria; kingdom Bacillati; phylum Actinomycetota; class Actinomycetes; order Propionibacteriales; family Kribbellaceae; genus Kribbella; species Kribbella sp. NPDC051936. Next base: position 22,314 of record NZ_JBFAXS010000019.1, read on the forward strand.
GCCACGGTCAGCCGGCGACGCTCGGCCGCGGCGCCGACGGCGCGCAGGTCGAGGCCGGCGTCCACCACCAGCGCCCGCCCGTCACCGAGATCGACGAGGTACGACGAGTTGCCGAGTCCTTCGTCCACGACCGGTACTACGGTCATCTTCCCCTCCGTCCTCTTCAAGAGGACCCCCACATCTGGACTATTGCAAGACAAGGTTTGGATCTGTTGGTCGGGAGGCCGGCGCCTAGGCGACCACGCAGCGAAGGCGCCACCTGCAGCGGCTTCTCTGCGCGGCTCTCGTCCGCACCCGTCGTTCCGGGGCGCACATCTACCACGCGCTCGCGAGAAGACCCACGCGTGCTACGCCGTGGGTCAGTCGAGGGTCGGTAGGACGGGGATGGTTCGGGGGAGGTTGGTCAGGTCGAGGGCGGTTTGCAGGGGGGAGTTCGGGGGGACGACGAGGCGGAGTTGCTGGCGGCGGTCGTTGAGGCGTTCGGCGAGGTGGAAGAGGATGGCTATGCCGGAGCTGTCGAGGTAGGTGGTCGGGGTCAGGTCGATGGTGATGGTGGTTGCGTCGGGGGACGCGATGTCGCTGATCGCTTCTCTGACTTCGATCGCGTTCGTGAGGTCCACTTCGCCGTAGAGTCTGACAACTTGGCGGTCATCGGTCGTTCGGACGTCGACGACCTCGTACTCGGTCATCGTGTTACCCCGACGGTGTGCCGCATGCGGATCGTCGTGCCGTTCAGGTCGGTGGCGACGTCGACGGAGGTCATGAGGCCGCGAATCAGGGTCAGGCCCAGGCCACCGCCGCGGTCTGCCGGGCGGCGCCAGCGGCCGTGGTCGCGGACTGTCAGTTCGACGGCGCCGTCCAGGAGTCTCGCTTCGAGCTGCAGGTCGCCGGACGAGGCTCCGTAGGCGTGGCGTACGACGTTGCTGCACGCCTCCCCGCAGGCGATCGTGATCTCGCCGGCGTCGCGGTCGCCGACCCCTGATTCGCGGAGCCAGCGGCCCAGCGCGTGCCGGACCTGGAAGAGCACCCGTGCGTCGGCGGGGACTTCGAGGGACAGCGGCGTTCCGGCCAGCACCAAGGGCCGGAGTGCGATCAGCGCGATGTCGTCGGCGACCTGGCCGTCCTCCGGGAGGGCCTTGAGGAGATGGTCGCAGAGCGCGCCCAGGTCGGAGCCCGCGACAGCGGAAGCCTCGGCGAGCAACTGATCGAGGCCGTCCTGGATCGACTCCGTGCGCTTCTCGATCAGCCCGTCGGTGTAGAGCAGCAAGGTCGCTCCGGGCCGTAGCTGCTGCGTTTCCTCGGCATGGTCCCAACGCGCGAGTACGCCGAGCGGCGGCGCCGACCCGCCGTCCAGGTAGCGCGTGTCGGCGCCGTCGACCAGGAGGGCGGGTGGATGCCCGGCGTTCGTGAACCGGACGGTGCCGGCGGCCGGGTCGTACAGGACGTACAGCAACGTCACCATCTCGGCCATCGGCAGCTCGCGGACCAGTTCGTGCAGACCGTGCAGCACCGCCGCGGGGGAGGGATCGCGGACGGCGTACGCCCGGACCGCCATCCGCAGCTGGGCCATGGCGGCCGCGGCCTGCAGACCGTGGCCGGCGACATCACCGATGACGAGTCCGATCAGGCCGCCGCGCAGCTGGATCACGTCGTACCAGTCGCCGCCGACGTGCAGGTCAGCGGTCGCCGGAACGTAGCGGGCGGCCACGGCCACGCCGGGGATGTCGGGCATTCGGTCCGGCAGCAGGCTGGTTTGCAGCGTTTCCGCGATCTGGTGCTCTCGATGGGCCCGCGCTTCCTCGAGGCTCAGCTGCGCGGTGCGACTCCTGACGCGCTCCTCCAGCTCGGCAGCCGCGGCCATCAGCGCGCCGATGAACCGCATCCGCTCACTCACGAGCGCGGCGAGGAGGAACGACGTGAGCGCGACGGTGGCGTTGAACGCCTGCAGTGTCAGCATCTGCGCGAGCAGTGACCTCCCCGCGAACGGGCCGAGTCCGTGCGCTGCCGACCAGGTCGCGATCAGCGAGGCCGTCAGGGCGGCGGGCGCTGCTCCGCGCAGCTGCAGACGCCACGCGGCCCAGCCGAGCAGTGGCAGCACGAGGAACATCAGCTGCGGGTCGGTGTACGTCGTCCACATCGTCACCACCGTGGTGAGCGCGAGGACGATCGCGGCTTCGAGCCAGCGTGCGGCCGGCCACGGCTCCAGCTCCCGGAACAGCGGGATACACAGCAGGAACGGAGCGACGGTGAGAACGCCCATCGCGTCCCCGGTCCACCAGACCGCCCACGCAGAGGCCAGCTGACCGGTGCCTTGCGAGGCAATGAAGGTGACGGAGCCTATGGTGGCACTGATGGTCATGCTGGCCAGCGCGCCCAGGAAGACGATCCCCAGCGCGTCCCGGAGGCGATCGAGCTGACGCCGGAACCCGGTTCGCTCGAGTACGGTCGCCGCCACCAGCGGCGCGATCGTGTTGCCGAAGGCGGTGAGCAGCGCCGGTACGAAACCGGCACTGATCGGGAGGTTCACGGCCAGAGCTGCGAGCGCGACGCCCGGCCACATCGACCTGCCCAGAACCAGGAACGCCGCCAGTGCGATGCCGCTGGGCGGCCACAGCGGCGTGACGTTCTGCTCGACCAGCGAGAGGCTGAGGCCCAGGCGCGCGCCGAGGTAGTAGGCCACGCCGACCAGGACCCCGGCTGCCGCTCTGCGGCCGAGATCTGCCGGTAAATGCAGCCTGGTGGCCGTCCAGATCGAGGGAACTCCCGCGCGCCCAGCCATGGACACCTTGCCCAACTCTCCGGCCCGGGCCGAGCGCCACGTCGCCTTAGCTCATAGCACGATGGAAAACCGGGCCACGTCAAGCCACCAAGCGCAGCTGATCTCCTTGTGCGACGAAGGAGTTTCTGAGAGTGATGGCGGTTTGTTTACCTCGCGCACATCTGAGGTGCTTGCGGTATTCGGGCCAGGTCGGCCGGCGGCTCACACGATGGGTGCCGGCTCCGCCGAGTAGCGGAGCCACCCCATCGTGTGAGGAGGAATCGTGATACGCAAGCGCATCGCGGCCGTGGTGTGTGCTGCGGCTGCTGTCGTCGCTTCGGTGACGGTCGTTCACGGCAGTTCGTCCACCGCGCAGGCGGCGGCCGCCGTCCCGGTCTTCGACCACATCGTGCTGGTGATGTTCGAGAACCACGCGTACTCGCAGATCAACGGCAGCTCCAGCGCCCCGACGTTCAACAGCCTGGCGAGCCAGGGCGCCAAGTTCACCCAGGCGTACGGCGTGACGCATCCCAGCGAGCCCAACTACCTGGCGATCTTCTCGGGGAAGACCCAAGGCGTCACCGACGACAGCTGCCCGCACACCTTCAGCGGCAACAACCTCGGCAGCCAGCTGATCAGCGCGGGCAAGACGTTCAAGGGCTACTCCGAGAGCATGCCGTCCGACGGCTACACGGGCTGCTCGAGCGGCGAGTACCGGCGTAAGCACAACGGCTGGGTCAACTTCAGCACCGTGCCCGCGGCGAGCAACCTGCGGTACTCCGTCTTCCCGAGCTCGGCCAACTACGCCAGCCTGCCGACCGTGTCGTTCGTCAGCCCGAACATGTGCAACGACATGCACGACTGCTCGGTCGGCACCGGTGACACCTGGCTGAAGAACAACCTGAGCGCGTACGCGTCCTGGGCCAAGACCCACAACAGCCTGCTCATCATCACCTTCGACGAGGACAACGGCGGGTCGTCGAACCACATCTTCACCGCCTTCGTCGGCGCGCACACCCAGGTGGGCAGCTTCTCCAACCAGATCAACCACTACAACGTCCTGAGCACCATCGAGAGCGCGTACGGCCTGACGCACCTGAACGCGGCCGCGGAGATCACCAACGTCTGGAACTGATCACCGGCCCCGCTCGCGGCGCGGTCGCGAGCGGGGTCCCCATCGCCCCGGAGGTGATCCTCGTGTACCTGTCCTCGATCGACCGTCCGCACACCGCGGGCCCGTCCCGCCGGCGATCGCTGTTCCTGGTGAGCGGCAATGTCCTCGCACTGGGCGCGGTCAGCCTGATCACCGACATCTCGTCGGAGATGGTGACCGCGGTGCTGCCGGTGTACCTGATGATCGGCCTGCACCTGAGCCCCGCGGCGTACGGCGTGGTCGACGGCACCTACACCGGCGCGACCGCTCTGTTGCGGCTCGTCGGCGGGTACGTCGCCGACCGGACGCGCCGGCGCAAGTTCGTCGCCGGACTCGGCTACGGGTTCTCGGCGGTGGCGAAACTCGGCCTCCTCGCGGCCGGCAGCACCGTCGGCGCGATCGGTGCGGTGATCGCGATCGACCGGACGGGCAAGGGCCTGCGGACCGCACCCCGGGATGCGCTGATCACCCTGTCCACGCAGCCGCAGTACTACGGCCGCGCGTTCGGGGTGCATCGGATGATGGACACCGTCGGAGCGTTCGCCGGACCGCTCGTCGCGCTGGGCATCCTGGCGGCGACGGCGCAGGCGTACGACGCGGTGTTCGTGGCGAGCTTCTGCATCGCGGCGTTCGGTGTCCTCGTGCTGGTGTTGTTCGTCCGGGATCGCCGCGGCACGCAGCCGCCGAAGAGCGTCGTGAAGCCGACGGCGCTGGGCGATCTGCTGCGGATCGCGCCGGTACGACGGCTCGTGCTGGCGGCCTGCCTGGCCGGAACGGTGACCATCGGCGACGGCTTCGTCTACCTGTTGCTGCAGCGGCGGGAGGAGCTGAGCGTCGGCTGGTTCCCGTTGCTTGCTGTCGGCACCAATCTCGCCTATCTCCTGCTCGCCGCACCGCTGGGTGTGCTGGCCGACAGGATCGGCCGGCAGAAGGTGGTGCTGGCTGGTTACTCCGCTTTGCTGCTGGTGTACCTGCTGTTGTTCGGCCCGCTCGGCGGGTGGCCGCTGCTAGTCGTCGTACTGACGCTGTACGGCGTCTTCTACGCCGCCACGGACGGCGTACTGATCGCGCTGGCCGGGCCGGTGCTGCCGAGCGGTGTACGGACGACGGGAATCGCGCTGATCCAGACCGGGCAGGCGCTGTCGTACCTGGTGTCATCGGTGCTGTTCGGGTTGGCGTGGACGGTGTGGGGCCCCGCTACAGCGATCCAGGTGGCTGCGGCGCTGGTCGCGGTCGCCTTGCTCGTGGTCGGCCTCCTGTTGCGTGGGATCTCCGCAACGGAGCAGCCGGCATGACCCGGCGGACGGTGCTCGCCGTGGTCGGGGCCGTTGTGCTGACCACCGTCGCGGTCGGGTACGGCGTACTCACGACCGCGCGCGACCGTACGACGGTGGCCGCGGCCAACACGCTGAGCCTCACAGGCCCGCGGATCATGTTCCGCAGCACGGCACCGGACAGCAAGGGTCACCTGGCGCTGATCGCCAAGGACGATCCGGCTGGGCCGCGCTCAGTGTCCGCGCTGACCTGCTTACGGGTCTACGCGGCGGGAGGCACCGGTACCTGCCTGCGTCAGGACGGCGCGCTGACCACCTTCCAGATCGCGATCCTGGACCCGAGCCTGAACGTGGCGAAGGCCATCCCGCTGGTCGGGGTGCCGAATCGCACCAGGGTGTCCGGCGACGGGCGGCTGGTGGCGTGGACCGTGTTCGTCGCGGGCGACTCCTACAACCACGGCCGCTTCTCCACCCGCGCCGGGCTGATCGACCTGGGGTCCGGCGACATGGTCGACTCGCTCGAGTTCCTCTCGGTGACGCTGGACGGCCAGCCCTACACAGCTCCCGACCTCAACTTCTGGGGGATCACCTTCACCGCCGACGACAACCACTTCTACGCCACGATGTCCACCGGCGGGCACCGGTACCTGGTCGAAGGCGACATCGCGGCGAAGACCGTGCGGACCGTCGCGAAGAACGTCGAGTGTCCGTCGCTGTCCCCGGACGGCCGGCGGATCGCGTTCAAGTCGGCGGTCGACGGCGATCCCGCGAAGGGCTGGCGGCTGTCCGTGCTCGACCTGTCCTCGGGCGCGCGAACGCCCCTGGCCGAAACCCGCAGCGTGGACGACCAGCCCGCCTGGCTGGACCCGAACACCATCGGGTACGCCGTACCACGCGCCGCCGGCGACTCGGACGTCTGGACCGTCCCTGCCGACGGCTCCGGCGCCCCGCGCCTCCTCATCCCGCACGCCGAATCCCCGGCCGCCCTCGGCTGAAGGACCCGGTCGCCTCGTTAGGGTGGTTGGCGTGACCGGGGGTTTCGAGGGATGGCCGCGTGACGCGTTCGACGTGTTGTTGCGGCTCGAGGGGGAGCCTTCGGCGGGGCTTCGGGAGGAATGCCGGCGGGAGCGGGAGGAGCTGGTGCGGCGGCCGATGGTCGAGTTGCTCGACGTGGTGGCCGCCGCGGATCGGGCGTACGAGGACTTCTCGGTGTGGGGGTACGGCGACGTACTGCTGCAGGCATGGCAGCGGCAGAGTGCGATTGTCCGGTTGGCCCGGAACGTCGAGCTGGGGATTCGGTTCGATCTCGACGGGGTGGAGGTCGGCCTGGCGTGGTGGTACGCGCCGTCGGAGCAGATCGAGCGGTATCGGGCGGCGGTGGCGGACGCCGGTACCGGGCGTCGGCTGGTTGCCATCCTCAGGCGGCTCGAGCGGGAAGGGTTCGTGATCTCGGGGGATCTGCTGAAGCGGCCGTTGCGTGGGTATCCGGTGGATCATCCGCGGGCGGAGTTGCTGCGGCACAGGTCGGTGATCGCGTCGCGGGCGCTCGGTTGTGACGACTGGGTGCACACCCCGGCTGCCGCGGATCGAGTGCTTGCGGCGTTCGCCCAGTTGCGCCCGCTGGCGCGGTGGCTCGTCAAGAATGTGTCGGCCGGTGTGTGACGAGGAAGGGCGCGAGATGGCACACAAGGTCGAGTTTCGGCTTTCGGAGAATCCGTGGGCGCCGGCCGCCGTCATCGAAGAGGTCAACGCGCGGACTGGCAGCGGGTTGGTGCTGACCGGGATCGCGGATCAGGTCGGCGGCACCAGTAGCGCGGCGTTCGTGGCGTGGCCGGATGGGCGTGCGGCCGCGATGACGCGAACTCGGACGAGGCTGCCGATCATGCGGCAGACGGCGACTGTGCTGAACGATGTACGCCGCCGAGGTCTGCCCGTTCCGGAGCATCAGTTGGTGGTGGAGCTGGCCGATGGGTACGTCGTCGTTGTGCAGGAGAGGTTGCCGGGCCGGCATGTGGACGCGCTCGACTCGACCACGAGTGCCGCGTTCGTTGCGATGAACAACCGTTTTGCCGATCTGCTCCGCGACCATCCACGCGTGCCCCGGCCACGAGCGTTCCCCGGCGGCAGGACGGGGTACGGCGCGTTCGAGCGCACCGTCGGGCAGCTGGGCGGACGAGGCCGGCGACTGCTGGAGCGGCTCCTCGAGGCCGACGGCGGGCAGCCCTTCCGGATGACGGGCGATGATCTCGTGCACACCGACTACACACCGGGCAACGTCCTTTTCGATGCCGATGGCAACGTCAGCGGCGTGGTCGACTGGAACTCCGGCGTCGCACGCGGCGACCGGCGCTACGCGCTCCTGCAGATGCAGTCGGACATGAATCAGATCGACGCGGAACTCGCCCAGCTCACCCCGGAGACGAGGCTCAGTTACCAGGCGCATTGGGTGGTCGACCAGGTGCACGAGTCGATCCTCAAAGGATTCCCGCCAGAGCGCGTCGAGCTCGACGTCGCACGCGCAGAGAAGGTCCTCGGCTGAGGTCCTCATCCGCAGCAGGGGTTCACGAGGTGGTCGGCGGTTCCGAAGTGGCGTTCTTGCGGTGGGTGGAAGGGGATGTTCCCAGCGCGGTGCGGAAGGCTTCGGCGAAGGACGTGCGCGTCACCGTGCGGGAGCAGGAGGAGGTCGCGCCCGCTGCGTCACGACGTGACCGCGCGTGAGTTGCGCGACGCGATCTACACCCACCCGTCGTCCACCGAGGCCTCCAACGAGGTGCTCGGCACGCCGCCCCGGGGGCGGTGCGAGGTAGTTGCCGGAAGGTTCAATTTCTGCGCGTGCATGGGCTTGCGGACCACGTCGGGTGGCCGGTCGTACCGGGGGAGTAGCTGGGCCGCAAACCGTTGTTCTGAAGGGATTCCGGGCGTAACGTCGGCAGCGGGATCTTGGCGACGCGGCCGGCTCGGGGAGCCTGGTGCGCGACCTCGCCTGGGGGGCCTGCTCGGCAGGCGATTCGGGGCACACACGGGCTGCGTAGGGTGGGGACTACGTACGGCTCGCCGTGAGGAGACTGCCCGGTCCGAGACACGGGCCGGGACCTGGATCTCCGAGGGGGAGAGATGGGGTCTTCGCTGGGAGCCGGCCCGGATGCCGGCACGACACTTAGGACACGCCGGCCGTTGGTACTGGCCGCGGGCCTGATGCTGGTGGCGAGTGCTCTGATCGCGTCACCGGCGCTCGCATCCCATCCCGAAGTCAGCCTGCCGGGCAGCAACTTCGAGATCGACACCGACGCCAACCTCAAGGTCGACGACGCGGGATCGCTCGACTGGGCGAACGTCGCCGAGACGCGGAAGGCGGACAAGCCGAGCGGCCAGACCGACGACTCGTTCGGCCAGGGCACCAAGGAGGACACACCGGTACCGCAGGTGGTCGACGGCAGTATCCCGCCGCAGAAGAGCGACCTGCTCAACTTCGGCGTGTACCTGGAGGACACCGCGACGACGGACTTCCTGCACCTGTTCTGGCACCGTGTGCAGGAGCCGACCGGTACCACCAACATGGACTTCGAGTTCAACAAGTCGCTCACGCTGAGCGGCAACGGCGTCACGCCGGTCCGGACAGCGGGCGACGTACTGATCCAGTACGACCTGGCCCAGGGAGGTACGAACCCGCAGCTGTTCCTGTCCCGGTGGGAGACCGTCGACAAGACCAAGTGCGAGGCGTCGAACTCGGTGCCGTGCTGGGACAAGAAGGTCAACCTGACCACCGCCGGCCTGGCGACCGGGTCGATCAACACCTCGCCGATCCCGGCCGCCGAGTCCGACGGTCTCGGCAACGTCTCCGCCCGCACGTTCGGTGAGGCCTCGGTCAACTTCAGTGCGCTCGGCGGCGGCGACCCGTGTGTGTCGTTCGGTACGGCGTACCTGAAGAGCCGCTCGTCCGACTCGTTCACCGCGGCGCTGAAGGACTTCATCGCCCCGACGCCGCTGAACCTCGCCAACTGTGGCGCGATCAAGGTCACGAAGCTGCGCAAGCACGCGGCGGACGGATCCGGTGACCACCCGCAGTCCGGCGTGACCTTCACGATCAACGGGGCCAATCCGAAGATCACCGATGCCAACGGCCAGGTCTGCTGGGACGCCCTGCAGTTCGGTACCTACACGGTGACCGAGACGCTCCCGGCCGGCTACGCCGCCGACGGTCCGCTGTCGCAGTCCGTGACGGTGGACAACGTCGCGACCTGCTCCGGCTCGCCGTACGTCGGTGAGACCGCGACCTTCCACAACACCCCGCTGACCAACCTGGCGGTCTCGGTCGACTCGCAGATCAACGGCGGTACGGCGTCGACGATCGTCTGCACCGGTCCCGGTGGCGGGACCGTGGCGAGCGGCAGCACCGGTGCGAACGGTGACGGCTCGGCCACGGCGTCCAACCTGCGGCCCGGTACGTACACCTGCACGATCGTGATCGACCCGTAGCAGAACGCTCTGCCTGGACATCCCCTCCAGCCAGGTGGAGCACCAGGGAGCCCGGAACGCGTCAGCCTCCGGGCTCCCGCGTCAGACCAGGGAGGTTCGCACTGCTTGGCAGTACGCCAGGACGAGGTGGGATGCGTTGGGGGAGCCGGGCGGGACCGCGCTGCGGGCGGCGCGGGAGAGTTCGGTGACGGCCCAGTGGGTGGTCGCGGCGCAGGCCATGATCTTCAGGCACTCGTCGAGATCGGTGGCGGTCATCGTGAGGAGTTCGTCGAGGGCTTCCCGGAGTTTCGTCCGGGCGACCAGGATCTCGCGGGCGTTGTAGCGGCCGAGGTTGCGGTAGGCAACGAAGCTCGCGGTGTCGAAGAACTGGTTGAGGGTCGATTCCCTGGGGTAGCTGGGGTAGCGCTCGTGGAAGGCGAGCAGGGCCGCGGGCATCTCTTTGGCCAGACCGGGCTTCGCGTACCACAGGACGCCGACCGGGGTGTCGTAGGTGAAGGTGCCGGCACCCTTGGTGAAGAAGCCGATGTTGACGGTTCGCGGGGAGTACGCCGGGACGCGGGAGCCGCTCGGCGCCGCCCGGAGCGGGTCGAGGCTGATGTCGATCCGGATGTCGCACTCGCTGGGGGCGATCGCGATCGCCTTGCCGAGCGACGTGGTCGCGTCGCCCGGGCCGGAGTCGGCGTCGACGCAGACGATCTCGGTGATCTCGGACATCCGGAGCAGTTCGACCAGGCCGGTGTTCTCCCAGTGGCCGCCGTCGGTCAGGTAGAGGTACGGGTCGTCCAGGTCGTGGATCCCGAAGAACTCCTTGAACAGGTAGCCGAGCCCGGTGTTCGGATAGCGCAGGTCGGGTGCGTCCTGCAGGTTCGCGGCCTCGAGTTGGGTGATGAACCGCGGGTTGGCGATCCAGACGCCGAGCCGGATGTTGAAGAACGTCAGCAGCATGCTGGTCGGCCCGATCTGGAACCGGCCCATCGCCGGTGAGACGGCGGCGCTGGAGATGGCCACCGCCATCATCGTCGTGATCCGCTTGTGCAGCTTCGCGCCGAGCCGGTCGAGCACCCGGGTGGACGCGGCGAACTCCAGCGTGTTGCCGCGTCCGTCCTGGGGCAGGTGCAACGTGGTCCGCTCGGGATCGAATGTCACGCTGAGCGCCGGAGTGCCGTAGTGGGTCCGGACGGCGCGCGAGCTCACGGTGCTGGTCGTGCACACCACGAGCGGCGTACGGACGGCCGTCGTGCCGTTGTTGAAGGCGAACAGGCCGGGCTCACGCTTCGTCTGGTCGGCGCCGGCGACGTCGTCGTTCTCGTACGGATGCACAGTGGCGTCGCCGTCCGCGTTGGCGGTCCGGTAGGTCGCGTAGGCCAGGCGCAGCTTGCCGCGGTAGAACGGCGCCAGCGCCCAGGTCTCGGGGCTGGGGCCGAGGACCGCCAGAACCACGAGCCCGACCGCCAGAACCCAGTTCCAGCCCGATTGCCAGCTGACCAGGTCGTTCCCCGACCAGGTCACCCCGTGCTTGGCTGCGGTCCAGGTCGACAGCGCTGCCAGACCCAGCGCGACCACGATGAACGCGAACCCGCCGAGCTTGGGCGCGAAGCGGGCGGCCGGCTTCCGGAGAATCCGGACGACCGAGCCCACGACACCGGCGCTGGCAGCCGCGGTGGCGATGAGCGCGGGCAAGGACAGGTAGGCGACCGCGCCGACGAGTTCGACGAAGGCCCAGATCGTCAGGGCGAGCAACGCCCCGATGGCGAGCGCGGCGTACGCGGCTCTCTTGAGAGTCCGCAGTGTCAGTCGCGCCCACGCCTGGTTCTGGGCGGTGCCGATGAGGAGCCGGCCCGCCAGCACCCAGAGCAGCAGCACGGCGAATCCGGCGACCAGGAAGACGATTCCGGGCAGCGCGAGCGAATGCTCCTTGACGAGGTCGTGCATCGAGCCCTTCGGCAGCGTGCCGTCCTCGCCGGTGAATGCGCGCAGCGCCCAGCCCACCGGCCGGGTGATCGCCCAGAGCATGCTCAGCAGCACCACCACGTTGACGGTCAGTCCGGCGATGATCGTCGCGAACACGGCCGGCCGGTACGACGCCTGGCTCGCCGCGCTCTCGGCCTTCCTGGTCGCATTCGTCGCCGCCGGGTCGGTGTCGGAGCCGCGGGGCTCGTTCGATGCGAGGTACCCGAGGTTGTCGACGAGATGCCGCTCTTCCGCGGTGAGCCACCCGCTGTCCTGCCACTCCCACGGCACCGGGTTCAGCGCGTCCGGACCGATCCGGGCAGGATTCCCGCCGTCGGTGGTCTCGTAGCTGGAGCGGGAGATGCTCCAGCCCGCCGCCAGGTTCGAGCCTCCGGACACGGCGGTGACCGCGCGCGCCCCGGACCAGCCGAGTACGCCGTCGTCGAGCGCCTGCAGTGCGCCGAGGCTGATCGAGGATGCCCGGATACCGCCGCCGGACAGGGCGATGCCGTACTGCGCCGTACCCAGCGGGGCGGTGCCGCGCTGCGTCTGCTTGCCTTCCGCCTGCTGGGTGACCTCCTGCGAAGGTGGTTCCTTCGCGACCGTGGCGGCCGCCTTGCGCGCGTACCTGGGCAGTGCCCACGAAGCGAGCCGGACCCAGCGCGGCGTCGACCACCACGCGAACGCGCCGGCCGTGACGTAGACGACGGCGACGAGCAGGATGGCGAACTTCACCCAGGCACAGATCGCGACGAACTGCCACGCCCGGTTCGACGATCCGGCGGACAGCATCAGGATGTTCTCGACGATGTCGAAGGCGCCGGCCACGAAGACCGAGATGAGCACGGTGATGCGTGCCCGGCGCAGCGCGGGCAGGCGGAAGTACGCGCCGGCCCAGAAGACCAGGAGGGCGAGCAGGAGAACGTACGAGATGATGAACCAGAAGTCCTGCTGGACGGCTCGCGTGAACGCGGCGTCGCACCCGCAGTCCCTCCACGCGCTGCTGCTGCCGGACAGTTCGATGTCGACCATCGAGGTCGACTGATCCTTGAGACTCGCCGCGGCGCCGAAGTGTGCGGCCGTCAGCGCGGCGAGAACCAGCGCGGCCCAGCGCAGTACGGCGAACCAATAGGGCAGGTTCTCGAGGCGCGCGAGGATCCGTCCGGCCCAGACGGGGATGGTGCGCCCCTCGATGCGAGCGGCCGCGAGGAGGACGATCCCGGTCAGCAGGATGGTGACGAACAGCAGCACGATCCAGAACGCGTCCGGCAGGAAGTCCCCGAGCCGATCGCCGAGCAGAGCCACGGCGACCCCGAAGACGGCGAGGCCCGCGATCAGCCAGAACACGCGGCGCCCGTAGTGGAACGTGACGTCCGTCTCCGGCGCAAGTCCGCCGGTCGGCGGATCCAGAAGAATCGCCATGATGCTGCACCCCCGGGGGTTGTCGGCACGCATTCGTGCTCACTGATAAGAGCGACGAGACGACCGACTGATACGGCTCCCGCATTGGATTGGCCCGTGGTGACGTCACATTTCCGCATCGGTCGGGCGGTGCGGTCGAGGTTGGCGTGCAACAGGCATCAAGTGGCCACGTAACGGTGGACCGCCACCGGGCGCGAGTGGAGTCTTGCTTCATGATCACGGAAGACCAGCAGCGGACCTTTGTCCTGGTACCTGGAGCCTGGCATGGGGCGTGGGCCTGGGACGGCATCGTGGCCCGGCTGCGGCGAGCCGGTCATCAGACCGTCGCCGTCACGCTCGACGGCCTGGAGCCGGATCCGTCACCCGACGGCGTCAGGGCGAACTTGGACACCCACATCGATCGAGTGCTCGCGGCCTTGGAGAGCTGCGGCCCCGGGCCGATCACCTTGTGCGGCCACAGCTATGCAGGGCTGGTGATCGCCGGTGCCGCGGACCGATCCGAGCGCGCTGTCGATCGGCTCGTTTTCTGCGACGCCTTCGTGCCGGCCGATGGCGACTCCTGGTGGGACCTGGCCAACGACCACTACCGGGACCGCATCATCGCGGGGGTCGGGGCGGACGGCCGCACAGTGGCTCCGTCCGCCGACACGGACCCGAGGAGGCGGCCACATCCCGTCGCCTCGTTCCTCCAACGACTCCGGCTCGGCGACGGCATCGATCGGGTGGCCCGACGAACCCTGATCCACGCCTCAGCGTGGGAGGCCACGCCGTTCCAGAGCCAGTACGAACGCCTCCGCACCGACCCCACGTGGGAAGTCCACGACCTGCCAGTAGGCCACGCCGTCTACAACGAAGCCCCCGACGACCTCACATCCATCCTGACCGTTTAGGCCGGTAGACGTCAGCGGGTTCGGCGGTTGAGGAGGCGTTTCAGGAGGGTTGCATACGGCGCGCTCGCTCGTCGTGAACATCTTGATGATGCCGAGGCCCCACCGGCGGCCGGTCCACCAGGTGAGCCAGTCGAACTTCACCATCCCGAACGCGCCGGCGACGACGACCAGCCACAGGGTCGCCGCGCCGGATGCGACGCGATCAGGAACGGTTTGACCGGCCGGAGCGCGAGCCCGAACGCGACCACGCCGAGGATCGCGCCCATCACCGCGACGTCACCCCGGCCGGCGGCACCGTCCCACGGCACGAACCTCCGCCACTCGGTTGAACTGATTGTCAGCCGCAGCAACCGGACTGGCTGGCGGGCTTGTCGTCGATGACCGTGAGCAGACCTCCACTGATGCCGGTCACCAGGCCGCGGCTGGACGGCGCGGAGACGGCCTGGGGCGCCGGGCCGCAGCAGCCGCCGGCCTCGTCGTCGGAGCCGCCGTACGCGAGGTTGGAGGAGCAGACGCCGGTCTCGGGCAGGTGGAGCTGGACGTCGCGGGCGGCGTCCCAGTCGCCGGCGAGCGCGGCGGCGACCGAGCGGGCCTGTTCGTAGCCGGTGGCGAGCAGGAAGGTCGGGGCCCGTCCGTACGACTTCGCGCCGATGGCGTAGTAGCCGGGCTCGGGGTGGGCGAGCTCGTCGGCGCCGTGCGGCGGAACCGTGCCGCAGGAGTGCTGGTTCGGGTCGATGAGCGGCGCGAGGGCGCGGGTCGAGCCGAGGATCGGGTCCAGGTCGAGGCGTAGCTCGGACACGATGTCGTGGTCGGGCCGGAAGCCGGTCGAGTTCACCACCGTGTCCGCGACGACGCGGCGGTCCCCGGCCGACAGTTCGATCCGGGCGTTCGTGGTGATCGACTCGATCCGGAACGAGCTGACCAGTTCGACACGGCCCGACTGCACGAGGGCGCGGAGCCGGCTGCCGAGCGCGCCGCGCGCGGGCAGTTCGTCGGCGTCGCCACCGCCGTACGTCCGCGCCTGGTCGGAACCGCGCACGACCCACACGATCTCGGTGCCCGGGACCTGCTCGGCGAGCTCGCCCAGGTCGAGGAGCGTGGTGGCGGCCGAGTGGCCGGCGCCGACAACCGCCGTACGGCGGCCTGCGAAGCGCTCCCGGTCGCGGCCGAGGACGTCGGGCAGGGCCGGTGAGATGAACGCGGCCGCCTGCTGCTCGCCGCGCGCCGGGATTCCCGAGCCGCCGAGCACATTCGGGTGGCGCCAGGTCCCGGCGGCGTCGACGACCGCGGAGGCAAGCAGTTCGGTGCCGTCGGCGAGGCGGACGAGGTACGGCGCGTTCTCGCGGCCGGCGGTGCGGATCCGGTCGAAGCCCACGCGGGTGACGGCTGCGACCGGGGAGTTGTACCGGATCTTGTCCGTCAGGGTCGCGGTCTTCGACAGCGGGGCGAGGTAGCTGTCGATCAGGTCGCCGCCGGTGGGGAGCGTGTCGAGGTCCGGCTCGGTCCAGCCGCCCGCCTGCTCCAGCAGGCGCCGAGCCGCGGGGTCGATGTCGTAACGCCACGGGCTGAACAGCTTCACGTGCCGCCACTCGTCGATCGCGGACGCGACCGAGGGGCCGGCCTCGAGGACGATGAAGTCGAGCCCGCGCTCGGACAACTGCGCAGCCGCGGCGAGGCCGATCGGCCCGGCGCCGACAACCACGACCGGCAGGTCTGGCGTGGTGGTGTTCATAGGGTTCTCCAGGTGTGCAGGGGTGGTCAGCGCATCAGGTGCGGCCCGCCGGGTGCCGGTGGCCTTGACTTGATGTTCATCTAATCAACGTCACCCACCTTGCCTCTTGATTCGACAAGAGTCAAGATAGATATATGTCGAAACAGGAGATCTCGCTCGTGACCGGCGGCGGATGCTGCGCGCCGATCTCGGAGGCGGCGCTGGATCCGGCCGCGGCCGCGGAGGGCGCGACGGTGTTCAAGGCCCTGGCCGACCCGATCCGGTTGCGGCTGATGTCGATCATCGCGTCGGCCGGCGGCGAGCTGTGCGTCTGCGACATCACGCCGCAGTTCGAGGTGTCCGGCCCGACGATCTCCCACCACCTCCGCGTGCTCCGCGAAGCCGGCCTCGTCGACTGCGAGCGCCGCGGCACCTGGGTCTACTACTGGCCGATGCCCGACCGCCTGCGCTGGCTGTCCGCACTGCTGTCCGCTCCGGCGCCGGTCGCCGCGCCCTGATGAACGTCGTGGCAGCGCGCACAGAGTCTGGAGTCGGACAGTGAGCAAGCCTGTGGTTCTGTTCGTTTGCGTGCACAATGCCGGTCGGTCCCAGATGGCTGCCGGGTGGTTACGGCAGCTGGCCGGGGATGCCGTCGATGTCCGGTCGGCCGGGTCGGCGCCGAAGGACGAGATCAACCCGGTCGCGGTCGAGGCGATGCGCGAGGTCGGGATCGACATCACCGGCAACGTGCCGCAGTTGCTGGAGTACGACACCGCCAAGAGCAGCGACGTCATCGTCACGATGGGCTGTGGCGACGCCTGCCCGGTCTTCCCCGGCAAGCGGTACGAGGACTGGGAGCTGACCGACCCGGCCGGGCAGCCGATCGAGGTCGTCCGTCAGGTCCGCGACGAGATCCGCGCCCGCATCGAGAAACTCCTCACCGAACTGCCGCCCGGGTAACCGCAACGCCGTTCGGTCAAGGGCGCGGGGGTGTCGTCAAGCTGCTGGTGGCGAGACAAGACGTGGTGGGTGGGGACCATACCCCGCTCCAGGTCCGCGTCGGTCTCGGTGTCGAGGCGGCGGTGGAGCTTGTCGACGACGCGGTCGAACAGGGCGACCATGCGGGCGGGGCTCAGGGTGCGCCCGCCGGCGTACGAGCCGAGGTAGTTGATCTCGTCGAAGGAGCGGGTCACGGCGTTCAGCAGCCGGGCGTAGCCGCGGCTGGCCCCGCGCGGTAGCCGACCGAAAACGCGGACGAGCCCGGGCAGTGCTCGGATGATCAGGTAGCCCAGCAGCATGTGGAAGAGCAGTTCGCGGTTGCTCCAGCGCGTGCCGTTGGACGGTTTCCGCAGAAGGTCGTCGTCCGACGACTCGACCAGGCGCCGGAAGTCCGCACGGGCACGCTCGAGTTCTTCGTGCACGGACAGCCTGTCCACGGATTCATCATCCTCCATATCGGGTGAGTGGCCGGGCGCGAACTGGTCCTACTGTTCGAGGTGAGCAGAAGAAGGGTGCCGTCGTGGCTTCGGACCGGGAGTTGCCGATCGTCTTTCGCGAGGTGCGCGTCGTGGACGTGCGCAACGGCCGCGTCGGCGACCCGGCGCAGGTCGTCGTGCGTGACGGGATCATCGAGAGCATCGACGCCGGGGGCGAGGTGCCTGCCGGCGCGCGCGTGATCGCGGGGGAGGGGCGCACTCTGATTCCGGGACTGATCGACGCGCACTGGCACTCGCTCTTCGCCGCCGCGCCGCTGGCCCTGGCGATGACCGGCGACGTCGGATTCCTGCACATCCTCGCGGCCACGACGGCTCGCGACACGGTGCTGCGGGGTTTCACCACGGTCCGCGACGCGGGCGGCCCGTCGTTCGGCCTGAAGCAGGCGATCGACTCCGGCCTCGTCCCCGGTCCGCGGATCTTCCCGTCGGGCGCGATGATCTCGCAGACCGGCGGCCACGGCGACTTCCGCTCCCGGCACGAGATCCCGCGCGGCCGGGCCGGTCAGCTGAGTCACGCGGAACTCGTCGGCGCCGTCCGGATCGCCGACGGTGTGGACGCGGTCTTCGAGGCGGCCCGGGAGCAGCTGATGCTCGGCGCCTCACAGCTGAAGCTGATGGCCGGCGGCGGCGTCGCGTCGGCGTACGACCCGCTGGACGTCACGCAGTACACCGAGGCCGAGCTGCGCGCGGCTGTCGACGCCGCGGAGAACTGGGGCACCTACGTGATGGTGCACGCCTACACGCCCCGGGCCGTCCAGCAGGCGATCCGGGCGGGGGTGAAATGCATCGAGCACGGTCAGCTGCTCGACGACGACACCGTCCAACTGATGGCCGAGAACGACGTCTGGTGGTCGCTCCAGCCGTTCCTGGACGACGAGGACGCGATTGCGGTGCCGCCGCACAGCCAGGCCAAGTTCGAGCAGATGGTGGTCGGCACCGAGACGGCGTACGAACTGGCCAGGAAACACGACGTCCGCGTGGCCTGGGGGACCGACACCTTGTTCGAGCCCGCCCTGGCCGCGAAGCAGGGCAAACAGCTCGCGAAGCTGACCCGCTGGTTCTCACCGGCCGAGGTGCTGGCCATGGCGACAGTCACGAACGCCGAGCTCCTGGCGCTGTCCGGTGCGCGCAATCCATATCCGGGCGTCCTCGGTGTCGTCGAGGAGGGCGCACTGGCCGACCTGATCCTCGTGAACGGCAACCCGCTGGACGACATCCAGCTCCTGGCCGCACCCGAGACCGCCTTCGCACTGATCATGAAACAAGGAGACGTCGTCTCCGACGCAGGAGGCTTCCTGTGAACCAAGCGCTGATGAATTCCTTGACCGATGCCGAGCGGCTGCTGATCGCCGAGACGGATCGGGACGCGTTGGGCGCGCTCGACGAGGACGAGCTGCTGGAGCTGCACCAGCGGATCCGGCGGGCGCGCACGAAGTACGTGAAGAACTACCGCCGCGGCGCCAGCCTGTCCGTCGCCACGGCCGGGGGGCGCGGCATGGCCTATCCCACGAACCAGCGGGACCGCGGCAAGGCCGAGCTCTTCGAGGACGCGCTGGCGCGGGTCAGCAGGGAGGTGGCGACGGCCGCCCGGCGGGCCGCGAACGAACTGCGCAGCGAGCGGATCGCGGCGTCGAAGACGACTGCGGCCGGCCCCGCTCCGGCGGCAAGGAGCACGACGTCCCGCCCGGCGCGCGCCGCCGACGGACCGCCGCGCGCAACCAAGACCACTGGTGGTTTGAAGAAGGACGCGTCAACCCGGGCCGCCGGCGCACGCCGCCAGGCCAAGCGCGACAAGAAGTGAGCAGACAGATGGGCGAGGCGACTGACCGGCGACCGCTGCGCAGGCACGGGGCGATGAAGGCCGTCGCGTTGGTGGCCGCGCTGGTGCTGGTCGGCCTGGCGTACTCCGCCGTGGTGCCGAACGGCGCGGCCGGTGCCGATGGGCCGCAGTCCCAGCAGATCGAGGAAGGGCGCCGGCTCTTCGCGGTCGGCTGCGCCAGCTGTCACGGACTGCACGCCGAAGGCGGGACGAACGGCGACGGACGGCAGGCCGGCCCGTCGCTGATCGGGGTCGGGGCGGCCGCGGTCGACTTCCAGGTCAGCACCGGGAGGATGCCGGCGGCCCAGCCCGGCGCCCAGATCCCGCAGAAGCCACCGGTTTACACCGAGGAGGAGACCGCGGCGTTGGCGGCGTACGTCGCCTCGCTCGCCCCCGGCCCGGCGATCCCGCCTCCGGAGGCGTACGACGTGAGCAAGGCGACGGAGTCGGACATCGTCCGCGGCGGCGAGCTGTTCCGGACCAACTGCACGGCCTGTCACAACTTCGCCGGGCGGGGCGGCGCGTTGCCGAACGGGCGCTACGCGCCGTCGCTGATGCACACGTCGCCGCGCAACATGTACCAGGCGATGCTGACCGGTCCGCAGCAGATGCCGGTCTTCTCCGACGCGGTCCTGCTCCCCGAGGACAAGCGCGCGATCATCGCCTACGTGACGCAGTTGCAGCAGCAGGACAACCCCGGAGGCTACCCGCTGGGACGGCTCGGCCCGGTGTCGGAGGGGTTGTGGGGATGGCTGGTCGGCATCGGCCTGCTCGTCGTCGTCGCCGTCTGGATCGGCGCCAAGGTGCCCCGGATCCCCCGTAAAGGGTGAAGCTGCGAAATCACCTCAATCGGTGGAGCCGTCCCACTACCGACAGTTGGTGAAATGAGGCGCTCGGCGCCCCGGGCCGAGCCATCACCCCAGGAGAGGAATCGGCATGACCCATCTTGTGGTGCTCGGCCTGAACAGTCGCGACGACGCCGAGCGGGTGCTCGAGCTGACCGACGACCTCGCCAAGCAGCAACTGTTGCAGCGCGAGGACGCCGCGATCGCCTACAAGGACAGCAAGGGCAAGGTGCGGATCCAGCAGACGATGAACCTGACCGGTGCCGGCGCGGCCGGCGGCGCGCTCTGGGGCACGTTGCTCGGGCTGATCTTCCTGAACCCGCTGGCCGGGTTCGCGGTCGGCGCGGCCGGTGGCGCGATCGCGGGCAAGCTCACCGACATCGGTATCAACGACCAGCTGATCAAGGACGTCGGCCGTGAGCTGCAGGACGACCACGCCGCGGTGTTCCTGCTGGCCAGGTCGGCGACCGTGGACCGCGTGATCGACGCGCTCAAGCCGTTCGGCCCGACGGTCATCCAGACGAACCTGACCAAGGAGCGCGAGGAAGAGCTCGTCCAGGCCCTGCAGAGCTGATCAGCCCCGTCCGGAGGAGACGTCGTGATGATCACCCCAGACGACTTCGACCCGATTCCTTCCACCCGTCGCCGGCCGGCGGTCGGCGTCGGCACCCTGAAACAGGCCGTGGCCGAGGCGGACGCGCTCGCCGTCCCGGTGGCGGTCGGCAGGCCGCCCGCCGAGGAGCTGGGCGTCGACGCCGCGGGTCTCGCGGCGGCCGGCTTCACCGCGCAGCGTGGTCAGACGTTGGTGCGGCCTACGGTGGACGGACCGGTCCGCGTCGCGGTCGGCATCGGTTCGCCGGACCGGCTCGACAGCACGCTGGTCCGGGACCTGGCCGCCGAGTTCGCCCGGGCCGTCCCGTGGCACAAGCGGCTCGCGATCGAGGTCCCCTCCCGGGACTCCGCGCTGCCGGTCGCGGCGTACGCGCAGGCCGTCACGGAGGGCGTGCTGCTCGCCCGCTGGCGGTACTTCGTGGGCCGCGACGCCGAGGAGCCGACACTCGACTCGCTGCTGGTCATCGCCGGCGACGACGAGGCCGACGAGGCCGCGGCGGGTGTCGAGCGCGGCCGGGTGGTCGCCGCGGCGTGCAGCCTCGGCCGTGACCTGGCGAACTGCCCGGCCAGCACGCTGTCCGCGGTCCGGATGGCCGAGGTCGCGCTCGAGGTCGGTCCGGCGGCGGGACTGGAGGTGGAGGTCTTCGACAAGGACCAGCTGATCGAGATGGGGTGCGGCGGGATCCTCGGCGTCAACCGCGGCAGTGTGGACCCGCCGCGGATGGTCCGGCTCCGGTACCAGCCGGCCGAACCCACCGGCCGGATCACGCTGGTCGGCAAGGGCGTCATGTACGACTCCGGCGGCATCAGCCTGAAGCCGAGCGACGAGTCGCACGCGCAGATGAAGAACGACATGACCGGCGCCGCCGCCGTACTGGCGTCGATGACCGCGCTGCGTGCGCTCGGGTGCACGACAGCCGTGACCGGCTACCTGATGTGCACCGACAACATGCCGTCCGGATCGGCGATGAAGCTCGGCGACGTGCTGAGGATGCGCAACGGCACCACGGTCGAGGTGCTGAACACCGACGCCGAAGGACGCCTGGTGATGGCCGACGCCCTCGCCCTGGCGACCGAGGAGCCGGTGGACGCGATCGTCGACATCGCCACGCTGACGGGCGCCTGCCTGCGTACCTTCGGCGTCGAGATCGCCGGCGTGATGGGCAACCACCGGGACGTCGTCGAGCAGTTGCGGCGCGCCGGGGACAGCGTCGACGAACAGGTCTGGGAGCTGCCGCTGCACCGCCCGTACCGCACGCAGCTCGACTCGTCGATCGCCGACCTGACGAACATGGGCGGCGTCAACGCCGGGTCCATCACCGCGGCGCTGTTCCTCGAGGAGTTCGTCGCCGGGCGGCCGTGGGCGCACGTCGACATCGCCGGTACGGCGCAGCTCCCGGCGCCGCGGACCTGGCGGAACAAGGGCGCGACCGGCTTCGGCACCAAGCTGCTGATCGAGTTCGCCCTCGGGTTCACGCGGCCCGGGGACTGAGCCGTGAACGCGAGAGGGGTCGAGGACAAGGACGCCAAACCGGGCGCGATGCAACGGCTGCTGGACGGGATCGAGCGGGTCGGCAACAAGGTCCCGCACCCGGCGCTGATCTTCCTCGCGCTGATCGTGATCGTCATCGTGCTGTCCCAGATCCTGTCCTGGGCCGGCACCAGCGTCACCACCGAGGTCGCCGAACCGGGGACGGCCCAGGTCGCGCCGGAGTACCCCGGGGGCACGAGTGTGCCGGGCAACGACGCCCCGCCGGCGCCGCCCGTGCCGGACTTCGAGGTGCGACACGAGACCATCACCGCCGAGAGTCTGCTGACCGGTGACGGGATCCGGTTCATCTTCACGACCGCGGTCCAGAACTTCAACGACTTCGGTGTGGTCGCGGTCATCCTGGTCGCGATGATCGGCGTCGGCGTCGCCGAGGAGGCGGGCCTGATCGCCGCGCTGATCCGGAAGATGGTGAAGGTCGCACCGAAGGCGTTGATCACCTTCATCATCGTGCTGCTCGGCGGCATCTCCAGCGTGGCGTCCGACGCCGGCTACCTGGTGCTGATCCCGTTGGGCGCGGCCGCGTTCGCGTCCCTCGGGCGGCATCCGCTGGCCGGGATCGCGGCGGCGTACGCCGGTGTCAGCGCCGCCTTCTTCGTCAACATCCTGATCACGCCCGCCGACGGCATCATCACCGAGGTCACCAACGAGACGATCGGGCTGGTCGCGCCGGACGTGGACCTGAACGTCACGCACAACCTCTACTTCAGCATCGCCGCGACGCTGTTCTGCGCCGTGGTGATGACGGTGATCACCGAGCGGCTGCTGGAGCCGCGGCTCGGCAAGTACGACCCCGCCGAGGCGCCGTCCGACGCGCCGGTCGACCACCAGCCGACGGAAGAGGAGCTGCGGCTGGAGTCGCGTGGGCTGCGGTGGTCGGTGTACTACCTGCTGGTCGCGATCGCGATCGTGTCGGCACTGACCTTCATCCCGGGGGCCCCGCTGCGCAACCCGGAGACCGGGGAGATCTTCGGGTCCTCGCCGTTCATGGGCAGCCTGCTGTTCATCATCTCGATGCTGTTCCTGGCCGCCGGGCTCGGCTACGGTCGCGGAGCGAAGTCCCTGACCGGCAGTACGAACGTCATCAACGCGATCGTCAAGACCTTCAACGGGCTCGGCGGGCTGATCTTCCTGATGCTGCTGATCGCCCAGTTCATTGCCTACTTCAACTACACCAACATGTCCACGCTGGCCGCGACCGGGCTGGCCGACCTGCTCGAGCGGGCCGACATCGGCGCGCTGCCGCTGCTGATCGGCTTCATCCTGCTCGTGTTCCTGATCGACCTGATCATGCCGGGCGTGATCCCGAAGTGGGCGATCCTGGCGCCGATCTTCGTCCCGCTGTTCTTCCGGCTCGGCATCGCGCCGCAGACCGTGGTCGCGGCCTACCGCGTCGGCGACGGGCCGGCCAACGTGATCACTCCGCTGATGGTGTACCTGCCGTTCATCGTGCTGGTCTGCCAGCGGTACCGGAAGAAGGCCGGTATGGGCACGGTGGTGTCGATGATGTTGCCGTACACCGGGATCGTGCTGGTCGCCTGGACCCTGTTCTACGTTCTCTGGTACGTCCTCGGGATTCCGTGGGGCCCGGACGCCCCGGTGCACCTCGGCTAGGCGGCGGCGATGGACGACGGGACGCTGAGCCTGGTCATCCTCGGCCTCACCGTTGCGCTGTTCGTATGGCACCGGCTGCCGGTCGAGGTGGTCGCCGTACTGACGGCGCTGGCGTTGTGGGCGACCGGCGTCGTCGGGTTCCCCGAGATCCTCGCGGGTTTCGGGGACCCGGTGGTGATCTTCATCGCCACGCTGTTCGTGGTCAGCGAGGGTATCGACTCGACCGGCGTGACCGCCTGGGCCGGTCAGGTCATCGTGCAGCACGCCGGAACGACGCGGGCACGGGTGCTCGTCGCCATCACGCTCCTGTCCGCGGTGCTGACAGCCTTCATCACCTTGAACGGGGCGGTCGCCGCACTGCTTCCGCTCGTCGTGGTCCTCGCGACGCGCATCGGTGAGTTGCCGTCCCGGCTGCTGATGCCGCTGAGCTTCGCGGGCAGCGCGGGATCGCTGCTGATGCTGACCGGTACGCCGGTGAACATCATCGTCTCCGAGGCGGCCGGGGACGCCGGCGCCGGGCCCTTCGGGTTCTTCTCGTTCGCGGTCGTGGGTGTTCCGCTTGTCATCGGGACCATCGCGATCTCGGTGCTCCTCGGTCCCCGCCTGCTCCCGGCCACCCGGCCGGCGCATCCGGCGGCCGACCTGGCCGTCCATGCGGAGACGCTCGACAGCCATTACGCGCTGACCGACAGGTTCTACCGGTTGCGGGTGCGCGAACTCTCGCCGCTGCTGGGCCTCGGCGTCGAGGAGGTCGACCTCGCGGCGTACCCGGCAGTCACCATCGTGGGCCTGCAGGACGGCCGCGGCCGCGCCCGGACGGAGTCCGCCATCGACGTCGACGACGTGCTCGTCGTGACCGGGCCGAACGACCAGGTGCACAGCCTGACCGCGGACGCGTCGCTGGCCGTCAGTACGACGACGGCCCCCGCGGCGGAGCTGATGAACCGGGAAGCAGGTGTCGTCGAGGCTGTCATCCCGCCGCGGTCGTCGCTGGTCGGCGAAACGGTGTTCCCCGGGATGCTCCGCAGCCGCGACCTGGTGATCATCGCGGTCCAGCGGATGGGCAAGGACCGCGGCAACCGGCAGACCGAGCTCGCCGAAGGCGACGCGATCCTGGTGCACGGGCCGTGGGCCGCCCTGGACGAGCTGATGCGCGATCGCGACGTGCTGCTGGTGGACTCGCCCGAACTCGTCCGCCGCCAGGCGATCCCGTGGGGATCCAAGGCGTCGGTCGCGGTCGCGATCCTGGCCGCGATGATCGTGCTGCTGGCGACCGGCCTGGTCCCGCCGGCGATGGCGGGACTGCTCGCCGCCCTCGCGATGATCCTGACGAAGGTGGTCGTCCCGCGCCAGGCGTACCGGGCGATCTCGTGGCAGATCATCGTGATGATCGGCGCGCTGATCCCGCTGTCCGGCGCCATCCAGTCCAGCGGCGCGGCGGACCGGATCGCCGATCTCGTCATCGACGCGGTCGGCGCAGGCCGCCCGTACCTGTTGCTCCTGGCGCTCTTCGCGCTGACCGCGACGCTCGGCCAGATGGTGAGCAACACCGCCACTGTGCTGATCGTGACACCGATCGCGGTCGCGGCCGCGCAAGGCACGGCAACCTCCGTCAAGCCGGTGCTGATGGTCGTCGCCGTCGCGGGTGCCGCCTCGCTCCTGACCCCGATCTCCACTCCCGGGAACATGATGATCATGAGCCCGGCGGGCTACCGCTTCGGCGACTACTGGCGGCTGGGCATCGTCGTCATGGCGTGGTGGCTGCTCACGGCGCTGCTGGTCGTCCCGCTGGTGTGGCGGTTCTGACATGCTCGACCGGTACGTCTCCACCGGCGGCCTGCCCGGCACCGCCACCGTCGACCGTCTGGTGCGTGCGGCGTACGAGCGGTTCCGTGACGTCGCCGACGGAGCCGTGTCGGAGGTCTACCCGGCGCTGGCCCAGGTCGACCCGGACGCGTTCGGCGTCTGCATCGCGGCGACCGACGGCCGGTGTTTCGAGGCAGGCGACGCGCGGCGGCCGTTCACCATCATGAGTGTCGCGAAGCCTTTCGTGTTCGCGCTGGTGGCTCAGGCGGTCGGTGTCGAAGCGGTGCGGCAGCTGGTCGGGGTCAACGCCACCGGATTGCCGTTCAACTCGGTCCAGGCGGTCGACCAGTCGGAGGGCGGGCGAACCAACCCGATGGTCAACCCGGGCGCGATCGCGACGACCAGTCTCACGCCGGGCGACTCGCCGGACGGGCGCTGGCAGTTCCTCGCTGACGGCTTGTCCGCCTTCGCCGGCCGGGAGCTCGAGCTGGACTCCGGCGTACTGTCGTCCGCCTTGGCGACCAACCATCGCAACCGGGCGCTCGCCGCGCTGCTGACGAGTGTCGGCGGCCTCGCCGGTGATCCGGCCGAAGCCGTCGACCTCTACACGAAGCAGAGCTGTCTGAGCGTCACGGCAGCGGACCTCGCGATGATGGGCGCGACCCTCGCGGACGGCGGCGTGTGCCCCGCCACGCAGCAGCGAGTCGTCGGTGCGGACGTCGCGCGCGTGACCTTGGCCGTCATGACGATCGCCGGCCTGTACGAGACGTCGGGAGACTGGCTGCTCGATGTCGGGGTGCCGGGCAAGAGCGGGATCGGCGGCGGCATCGTCACCGTCTCGCCCGGCAAGGGTGCGCTGGGCACCTACGGACCGCGGCTCGATGCCGCCGGCAACAGCGTCACGGGCGGGCTCGCGGCGCGGTTCCTGGCGAGCAGCCTCGGTCTCGATCTGCTCGCCTCCCAGCCAGTCGCGCCCGTCTGAGCGCTACGGGGCGGCCAGCGTGAGCGTCGTGGTCGCCGGGGTGTCGCCGCGCACATACGACAGCTTCAGGGTGTCTCCGGCCTTCCGGGTCAGCGTCGCCACCACGATCTGCTCGCTGCTCACGGCCGGCTCGCCGTCGATCTGCGTGATGATGTCGCCCGGCCGGAGCCCGGCCGCCACGGCCGGACCGCCTGGGTCGACGGAGAGGACGAACAACCCGGCGCCGGACGGCAGTTCCTGGACCTGGAGCCCGGTGGTCGGATGGCCCGGCCGGCCGGTGGCGATGAGCTGGTCGGCGATCGGTTTCGCCAGGTCGACGGGAATGGCGAAACCGAGCCCGACACTCCCGCCACCGCTGACGCCGGCCGCGTTCGGGACCGTGGCGATGGCGGCGTTGACGCCGACGAGATGTCCCGAGCAGTCCACCAGCGCGCCGCCGCTGTTGCCAGGGTTGATCGCGGCATCGGTCTGGATCGCGCCGATCAGGTGATGGGTCACGTTGTCGCCGGGCACCGGGACGTAGCGGTCGAGCGCGCTGACGATCCCGGAGGTGACCGTGCTGGCCAGGCCGAGCGGAGCGCCGAGTGCGACGACGGGCTGACCGACCTCGAGCGCCTGTGAAGATCCGGTGGCGATGACGGGATAGTCCTTGGCCCCGTCGGCCGCCTTGAGCACGGCCAGGTCGGTGCTCGGGTCGCGTCCGACGATCGTGGCCTCCGAGCTGTGGCCGTCGCTGTACCGGACCGCGACGGAGCCGCCGCCCGCGGCGACCGAGATGACGTGGTCGTTGGTGAGGATGTAGCCGCCCTCCTTGAAGATCTGCCCCGAACCGGTGCCGGCCGCGGCGCCGCCCCGGGCGGAGATCGTGACGATCGACGGCAGGACCTGGTCGGCGACCGGAACGGCCCGGCACATCGCCGTACCGGTGTCGCTGCCGCTGGCCGCCGCGGCGCCGCTGTCCCGCCGTACGGCGATGAAGATCACCGCGGTGACGAGCGCGCCGGCGACGGCACCGGCAATGATCGTGAGCAGCGGCCGGTGTGCGAGACGGCTCCACCAGGCGCGGGACCCAGGGGCCGGCGATCCGGTGTCTGGCTGGGCCATCTCGACCTCCTCGGAAGAGTTTCGTGGCGCGGGGCCACCTCACCCGGTCCGGGTGACCGCGCCGCCGGGTCAGGTGGAGGACGGGATCTGGACCACTTCGATGATCGTGATCCCGAGCGTGTCCAGGTGGTTGAGCACGCCGGTCAGGGCCGACTGGTCCTCGAGATCGCCGTGCAGGACCGTCTGGGCGGGTTCTCGATTCGCCATCAGGGAGGGAAACACCTCGGTCAGCTCCGGCGACAGGTCGCCCTTGACCCGAATCACGTAATGAGCCATGACACTGCCCTCTTCCACGTCCGACAGCATGACTCTGCTGCGTGGACTGCCCGAGAACATCACCCGTGCCGGGGGAGCGGTCAGAGCAGACCGATGGAGCGAGCTGTGCGCAGGGCCGCCGACCGCTTGTCGACGCCCAGTTTCCGGTACAGCGACAGCAGATGTGTCTTCACGGTGTTCTCCGTGATGAACAGCGACTGGGCGATCTCGGCGTACGAGCTTCCCAGGGCCAGTTCGTCCAGGACCTCGGCCTCCCGCGCGGTGAAGCGGATCGTCGCTCCGTTGACGACGGCGTCCAGCGGCCGCGGCGGCTGCCTCGGTGCGACGTCCACGGCCGGGATGACCGGGACGAATCCGCCCCGGGAGCGCCGGTGCGCCTGGTAATGGGAGAGTTTGTCGAGCGCGGTGGACGCGAACGGGTGTGCGGCCGGCGTCCCGGTGTGCCGCTGCAACAGATCCATGAACGCCGGTTCGAGGCCGGCCATCGCGAGCGGGTGCAGCAGGTGTTGCGGGGCGACGTCGTTGAGGAGGTCCGTAAGCGCCTCCTCCGCCGCCGCGTCCTCCTCGATGCGGAGCAGCAGGATCGTACGGAAGGCCTTGACCGACGCGGCGAGCGCCGGATGGACCCCGGGCAGCACCAGCGCGGCGTCCACCGCGTCCAGGGTGCTGCGGACGTCGCCCTCGCCGATCGAGTCGACGGCTTTCGCGAGCGCGGCCTCGGCGGCGTTGCCGGAGCTCTCGAGGACGCCGATCTGCGCCGCGACCGAGGCCCGGTCACCGACCAGGACCGCGACCCACAGACGCAGCAGCGCCAGGTCACGCACCAGGAACGACGGCATCGGCCCCGAGTTCGGCGGGTCGGAGGCCAGCTGCAGGCGGGCCTCGTCGAGCTCGCCGTCCTCGATCACCGTGATCGTCCGCAGCGTCTCCCGCAGCGCGGCGACGAGGATGTCGGTGCTCGACGCGTCCACCGCCGTCGTCGCGTGGTGCCAGCGCCGCGCCTCGTCGAGATCGAGGCGGTTGAACGCAGCCAGCCCGAGTACGAGCTGCGCCCGCACGACGTACTCGTCCGACAACCCGTGGCTCGCCGCGGCGTCGAGGGCCGACTGGGCCGATCGGGCGGCGCTCCCGGCCTGGCCACGGGTCAGCTCGAGGACCGCCCGGTCCGCCAGCCCGGCAGCGACCAGCTGGGGATGGTGTGCCATCCGGGCGGTCACCAGGACGTCGTCG
This sequence comes from Kribbella sp. NPDC051936, assembly GCF_040680955.1. Classification (NCBI taxonomy): domain Bacteria; kingdom Bacillati; phylum Actinomycetota; class Actinomycetes; order Propionibacteriales; family Kribbellaceae; genus Kribbella; species Kribbella sp. NPDC051936. The sequence goes on from NZ_JBFAXS010000019.1 coordinate 51,281, forward strand.
AGGTGGCTGAGCGCGTCGTCGACGCGATTCGCCAGCATCTCCGCCTCGGCGAGCTCGACGAGCAGCCAGGCCAGCCGCTCCAGCCCGATGATCGCGCGCCGGTCGCTCTGGCCCCAGGCGCGGTCGAGCAGCCCCTTGGCCGCGTCGATCGCGTCGTCGACGTCGTCCCAGCCGAAGCGTGACTGCCACAGGCGCAGCAGCAGGACGTCGGCCTCGAGAGCGCTCTCTTCCGGGCCTGACCCGGCTGCGGACAGCAGTGCGGTGGCGCGGCTCGCATCCATCACGGCCCCGGTCAGATCGCCGGTCAGACGCCGAAGGATCCCGCGGACGCCGAGCAGATGCGGGTGCGTGTCGACGTAGTCGTCCGGCAGCGCGTCGAATGCCCCCGCCACCAGGTCGAGGTCGCCGGCCGCCAGGATCGCCGGACCGTGGTCCAGCAACGTCCGGGCGATCAGAACCGGTTCGGCGGCCGCGAGTGCATGCCCGAGCGCCCGGTTGGCGTCGCCGTGATGCTCGAAGTAGACAGCGGCCCGGCGGTGCGCCGCGAGGACGCGTTTCGCATCATCGGAGCCGACCGCGACGAGGCGTCTGAGCAACTCGACCAGCAGCGGGTGGTAGCGGTACGTCGTCCCCGTGTCGGGCTCCTCGCCGTACGCCGTGACGAGGAGACCGCTGGCCGCCAGGTCGGCGAGCAAGGCCCCGGCGTCCTTGTCCCCGCTCAGCACGGTGGCGAGTCGCGAGGTGACGTCGGGCTCGCCGAAGGTGCAGACCAGGACGTCCTGGGTCCGCTCGTCGAGCATGTTGAAGCTCTCGCCGAGCAGGAGGTCGAGCACCGGCCGTTCGGTCAGCACCGGCGTCTGCGCGTCGCCCGAACCCCCGATCGCGCGCGCTCCGAGGACCAGCGCCGCCGCCCAGCCCGCGGCCTTCTCCTGGAGCAGGTCGACCTCGGCCTGGCTGGCGCCCGCGGCGTGGGCGCGGACGAGGGCGGCCGCCTCGGCGTCCCGGAAGAGCAGATCCCGGGCGCGCAGGATCGTCGCCATGCCGTGCACCTCGAGTTCGACGACCGGCAGCGGAAGGTCGTAGCGACTCGCGATCAGCAGCCGGAGGTGACTCGCGGCGCCCGGCAGCAGGGCCGCCAGGCGAGCGGACAGCTGCTCGAGCGCGCCGGCGGGCAGGAGATGCGCGTCGTCGATGATCACGAGCTCCGAGTCGTCCGCGGGCAGCAGCAACTCGTCGAGCGACGCCGGGACGCCGGTCGCACTGATCCAGCGGATCGGGCTTTCGGACCGCGCCGCCCAGTCCGCGAGCAGGACGGTCTTGCCGGTTCCGGCCGGCGCCACGAGCATCGTCAGCGGTTGCCGGAATCCCCGGTCCAGCGCCCTGTGCAGACGCTCGCGGGTCACCAGCGTTCGTGGCGGGCGGGGCACCGGGCCCGAAGGAGGGCGCACGGTTCGGTGAGTCGACCGGCGACCGGCCACCTCCGGTTGCGGCGCCATCGCCGTCCGCCTCCCCCCTGAGACTCGTCGCCTGTCCAGCTCCGCGGTTCGCTCGCCACCTCTCCGATCGAGATTAACTGGTCCGGATCGATTGCGGGAGGCATCGAGCCCGCGCGGTAGGCCGGCGTGGCGGGGGTGATTGACGGCTCAGTTTTCGGCGGTGGCCGGTAGGGAGGCGGCGATCTCGTGCGACCAGGCGCGGATCTCGGCCCAGTCCCTGGAGTCGGTGGTGAGGCGTTCGAGGTCGGGGTGGTGGACGACCGCGTCGGGCTGGAGATTCCCGGCGAACGTCTCGATCGGGGGTGCGGCGACCAGGCGGGCCAGGCGGGCCACATCCGGCGGGACGGGCTGGTCCTGGTGGCTCGTGATACCCACCGGGCCCGAGTGGAACAGCCACACACGCCGGGTGCGCAGCCGGCGCTCATGCCGGCGGAGGAAGCGGACGGCCTCCGGCAACCAGTGCCCCTGGTAGATCGCGCTGCCCAGGACGACCACGTCGTACGGCGTGACCGCCTGGACGGCGCCGAGTTCGCGGACGTCGACCTGGAGACCGGCCGCGCGGAGTTCGGAGCCGACCGCGGCGGCGATCCCGGCGGTCGCACCCATCTTGGTCGCGTAGGTGACCAGCACCTTCTCGGACATCAGCGGCTCCTTCTCGTGCTTTGCCCGGCTCCCTCCTCGGCCTGGCGCCGTTCCTTGTAGAGCTCGGCGCCGAGGTGCCGCAGGACGGCTTGTTCGGCCACGGGCGAGCTGTACCGCCGGCGGGCGGCGGCGCGTCGGGCGTCGGCCTGGGTGCGGTGCTTCTCGAAGTCGCTCATGGCTGCCTCCTCTCTTACGCCTCCAGCACACGCCCGGCCGGGTCCGCGCGGCAGGGCAGAAGTTCCCGCGCTTCAGGTCCGGACGGCCCTGGCAGGTGGCCGGCGGTCCTCCGAAGATGGCGGGGACAGCGGAAGTCTGCCGGGGCGGAAGGACGAGATCATGATCATCAGCAGGCGATGGCGGGTGGACATCTACGTCGACGAGCACGAGGACGACCGGACCACGCGGGCGGAGGCCCGGTTGCACACCGGGGACAACACCCGCCTGGTCGGGACCGGAGCCGCGCACCGGAACCCGACCGACACCGAGATCGCCGAGATCGGCGACGAACTGGCCGTCGCGCGGGCGCTGTCGGACCTGGCGCACAAGCTGCTGCACGCCGCGGCCTCGGACATCGAGGCGATCACCCACGAGCGCGTTCGCCTGCACGGCTGACGCCGACCGGCCCGTTCCGATCGGGACGTTGGCCTCTGGGGTGCGTAGGTGACCCGTTCGACCCTCATCTGCATCGCTGCCGTTCGGCGGCGGTGCAGAAGGGGGAAGAACGATGAGATTCAAACGGGCGTACTGCGTCATCGTTGGGATCGCCGTTCTGCTGCTGGGGGCGGGAACGACGGCCGGTGCCAGCCGGGCACCGACAGCAACACCGGCGACCACGACAGGCATTACGATCGATCCGGCATCGGAGGACCCGGGGGAGTCCCAGTTCGTGCCGGGCGCGAGCAACGTCGTACCCGCGACGGCGGCTCCGGCCACGGACATCGGCACCGCGGCGGTCCAGAGCCTGGCGGCACCGTTCTACGCGTGCCCCGGCTACAGCGGGCTCGAGAAGACGAATCCGTTGGCGAACCTGTACGCCGACAAGTTCACCTGGGGACCGTACGCGGCGTACAAGGTCGGTAACGGCGGCGGGAACATCAACTGGGCGTTGAATCCGTACAAGAACGCCAGCTGGTACATGTGGTTCCACTCGCTTCGTTGGCTCGGCCAAGGAATCGTCGCGGCGGGCCAGGGCAACCTGACC
>NZ_JBFAXS010000020.1:0-2610 GCF_040680955.1 Kribbella sp. NPDC051936
GACTCCACCCGAACTGGCGTCCGAGCTTCACAGTCTCCCACCTATCCTACACAAATTGTACCGACCACCAATACCAAGTTGTAGTAAAGGTCCCGGGGTCTTTCCGTCCTGCTGCGCGTAACGAGCATCTTTACTCGTAATGCAATTTCGCCGAGTCCACGGTTGAGACAGCGCCCAAGTCGTTACGCCATTCGTGCAGGTCGGAACTTACCCGACAAGGAATTTCGCTACCTTAGGATGGTTATAGTTACCACCGCCGTTTACTGGCGCTTAAGTTCAAAGCTTCGCCGGCCGAAACCAGCTAACCTGTCCCCTTAACGTTCCAGCACCGGGCAGGCGTCAGTCCGTATACATCGAATTACTTCTTCGCACGGACCTGTGTTTTTAGTAAACAGTCGCTTGGGCCTGGTCTCTGCGACCATCACCGCTTCCACCAGCAAGTGATGTAACGGATCCGGTCCCCCTTCTCCCGAAGTTACGGGGGCATTTTGCCGAGTTCCTTAACCATGGTTCACTCGATCGCCTCGGTATTCTCTACCTGATCACCTGTGTCGGTTTGGGGTACGGGCGGCTCTAACACTCACTGCGAAGTTTTTCTCGGCAGCATGGGATCATCCACTTCCCCTGAACGGGTCCGCCTCGGCTCTCAGGCTCAATGAGACACGGATTTGCCTATGCCTCGCCCTACCACCTTGCCCGCGGATCAGCTTGCGCCTACCATCGCCGCGGTTGGACTACCCTCCTGCGTCACTCCTCAATGCACCTACTACCACCTCGGGTCACCAACTCCACCCATCCGTCCGAAGACATCAAAGTTTCGTTGGCTTAGCATCAGCGGGTTCGGTCGGGTCGTGTTAATGCCGGTACGGGAATATCAACCCGTTGTCCATCGACTACGCCTGTCGGCCTCGCCTTAGGTCCCGACTTACCCAGGGCAGATTAGCTTGACCCTGGAACCCTTGATCATCCGGCGGACGGGTTTCTCACCCGTCATTCGCTACTCATGCCTGCATTCTCACTCGTGCAGCATCCACAACTCCATCACTAGGCTGCTTCACACGCTGCACGACGCTCCCCTACCCACCCACACACCTGGATGCCCCAAAAGACACCGGGTTCTAGTGTGAGTGCCACAGCTTCGGCGGATTGCTTGAGCCCCGCTACATTGTCGGCGCGGAATCACTTGACCAGTGAGCTATTACGCACTCTTTCAAGGGTGGCTGCTTCTAAGCCAACCTCCTGGTTGTCTGGGCAACTCCACATCCTTTTCCACTTAGCAATCGCTTAGGGGCCTTAGCTGGTGATCTGGGCTGTTTCCCTCTCGACTACGGAGCTTATCCCCCGCAGTCTCACTGCCGCGCTCTCACTTACCGGCATTCGGAGTTTGGCTGATTTCGGTAAGCCGGTAAGCCCCCTAGACCATCCAGTGCTCTACCTCCGGTAAGAAACACGCGACGCTGCACCTATATGCATTTCGGGGAGAACCAGCTATCACGGAGTTTGATTGGCCTTTCACCCCTATCCACAGGTCATCCCCCAGGTTTTCAACCCTGGTGGGTTCGGTCCTCCACGCGGTCTTACCCGCGCTTCAACCTGCCCATGGATAGATCACTCCGCTTCGGGTCTAGAGCATGCGACTAAAACGCCCTATTCAGACTCGCTTTCGCTACGGCTACCCCACACGGGTTAACCTCGCCACACACCACTAACTCGCAGGCTCATTCTTCAAAAGGCACGCCGTCACACAACCAAAAATCATGCTCCGACGGATTGTAGGCAACCGGTTTCAGGTACTATTTCACTCCCCTCCCGGGGTACTTTTCATCTTTCCCTCACGGTACTAGTCCGCTATCGGTCACCAAGAAGTATTTAGGCTTAGCGGGTGGTCCCGCCAGATTCACACGAGATTTCAAGAGTCCCGTGCTACTTGGGAAAACACTCAAGAGTCACTGTCTTACGCCTACAGGGCTATAACCCACTACGGCTCAACATTCCAGAAGATTCGACTTCAACAGTGATTGATAACTCTTCCGACCCACGGCATTGGATCAAGAATGCTCCCACAACCCCACATGCGCAACGCACGCCGGCTATCACACGCACATGGTTTAGCCTCATCCGCTTTCGCTCGCCACTACTCACGGAATCACAATTGTTTTCTCTTCCTGCGGGTACTGAGATGTTTCACTTCCCCGCGTTCCCTCCAGAACCCTATGTGTTCAGGCACTGGTAACTGGCTTTAGAATGCCAGCTGGGTTTCCCCATTCGGACACCCCCGGATCACAGCTCGGTTGCCAACTCCCCGGGGCTTATCGCAGGCTCCAACGTCCTTCATCGGCTCTTGGTACCAAGACATCCACCGATTGCCCTTAGTAGCTTGTCACAACAAAAAATTGCGAAATCACAAAACGCTACAAAGATTTATCAGATGCTCGCGTCCACTATACAGTTCTCAAAATACGGGCAGGAACACCAACCCAAACCACCACTTACCAGTAGAAGCATGCCCACCAGGGAAACAACACACCCAACAAACACACCCACCAACAGTCTGGTGAGAGCCGGCCCCAGCCACCCATCCAACCGTCACCGGTTGAACCGTGACCCTAC
>NZ_JBFAXS010000020.1:2707-4098 GCF_040680955.1 Kribbella sp. NPDC051936
GACTTCATGGGGTCGAGTTGCAGACCCCAATCCGAACTGAGACCGGCTTTTTGGGATTCGCTCCACCTTACAGTTTCGCAGCCCTTTGTACCGGCCATTGTAGCATGCGTGAAGCCCTGGACATAAGGGGCATGATGACTTGACGTCATCCCCACCTTCCTCCGAGTTGACCCCGGCAGTCTCCTATGAGTCCCCACCACCCCGAAGGGCGTGCTGGCAACATAGGACGAGGGTTGCGCTCGTTGCGGGACTTAACCCAACATCTCACGACACGAGCTGACGACAGCCATGCACCACCTGTATAGGACCCTTACGGACCCCCCATCTCTGGAGGATTTCCCTATATGTCAAACCCAGGTAAGGTTCTTCGCGTTGCATCGAATTAATCCGCATGCTCCGCCGCTTGTGCGGGCCCCCGTCAATTCCTTTGAGTTTTAGCCTTGCGGCCGTACTCCCCAGGCGGGGCGCTTAATGCGTTAGCTGCGGCACGGAGGACGTGGAATGTCCCCCACACCTAGCGCCCAACGTTTACGGCGTGGACTACCAGGGTATCTAATCCTGTTCGCTACCCACGCTTTCGCTCCTCAGCGTCAGGTAAGGCCCAGAGAGCCGCCTTCGCCACCGGTGTTCTTCCTGATATCTGCGCATTCCACCGCTACACCAGGAGTTCCGCTCTCCCCTGCCTACCTCTAGTCTGCCCGTATCGGAAGCAGGCTCGGGGTTAAGCCCCGAGTTTTCACTCCCGACGTGACGAACCGCCTACGAGCCCTTTACGCCCAATAATTCCGGACAACGCTCGGACCCTACGTATTACCGCGGCTGCTGGCACGTAGTTGGCCGGTCCTTCTTCTGCAGGTACCGTCACTCTCGCTTCGTCCCTGCTGAAAGAGGTTTACAACCCGAAGGCCGTCATCCCTCACGCGGCGTTGCTGCGTCAGACTTTCGTCCATTGCGCAATATTCCCCACTGCTGCCTCCCGTAGGAGTCTGGGCCGTGTCTCAGTCCCAGTGTGGCCGGTCGCCCTCTCAGGCCGGCTACCCGTCGACGCCTTGGTAGGCCATTACCCCACCAACAAGCTGATAGGCCGCGAGCCCATCCCCAACCGCCAGAACTTTCAACCAACCACCATGAGACGGTCAGTATTATCCGGTATTAGACCCCGTTTCCGAGGCTTATCCCAAAGTTGAGGGTAGGTTGCTCACGTGTTACTCACCCGTTCGCCGCTCGTGTACCCCCGAAGGGGCCTTACCGCTCGACTTGCATGTGTTAAGCACGCCGCCAGCGTTCGTCCTGAGCCAGGATCAAACTCTCCGTTGAAAAATATGACAAACCAGCAAAGCTGGAGAGCCGACAATCGAAAAGCGATCCTTTGAATCAGAAACAAAACCATT
>NZ_JBFAXS010000021.1:0-2245 GCF_040680955.1 Kribbella sp. NPDC051936
TGTCGGTTCCGGCTGAATACTGACCCTCTGGTTCCGGGTGAACTTTGACCCACCTCCGTGACGATCGTGAGGTGTTGAACGTGGAGGACTGGGCGGAGATCCGCCGGTTGTATCGGGCGGAGGGGATGGCGATCCGGGCCATTGCTCGCCGGCTGGGGATCTCGAGGAACACGGTGCGTAAGGCGTTGGGTGCGCATGAGCCGCCGCGGTATGTGCGGGTGGCCAAGGGGTCGATCGTGGACGCGGTCGAGCCGCAGATCCGGGCGTTGCTGGCGGAGTTTCCCGAGATGCCGTCGACGGTGATCTTGGAGCGGGTCGGCTGGCAGCGCGGGAAGACGGTGTTCTTCGAGCGGGTTCAGGCGTTGCGGCCGTTGTTCGCGCCGGCCGATCCGGCGTCGCGCACGGAGTATCAGGCCGGTGAGTTGGCGCAGTGCGATCTGTGGTTCCCGCCGGTGGATGTGCCGCTGGGGTTCGGGCAGCTTGGGCGACCGCCGGTGCTGGTGATGGTGCCGGGGTACTCGCGGATGATCACCGCGCGGATGCTGCCGTCGCGTCAGTCACCGGATCTGCTGGCCGGGCACTGGGCGCTGATCAGCGGGTGGGGTCGGGTTCCGAAGGCACTGGTCTGGGACAACGAGTCCGCGGTCGGGCAATGGCGCGGCGGGCGACCGCAGCTGACCGAGGCGATGAACGCGTTCCGCGGAACGCTGGGGATCAAGGTGATCCAGTGCCGGCCGGCCGATCCGGAGGCCAAGGGCCTGGTGGAGCGGGCGAACGGATACTTGGAGACCTCGTTCCTGCCCGGCCGCAGCTTCACCTCGCCGGCCGACTTCAACGCCCAGCTCGCCGACTGGCTTGGGCGGGCCAACACACGCAAGCACCGGCGGCTGGGCTGCCGCCCGATCGACCGGTGGGACGCCGATCGGTCCGCGATGCTCCAGCTCCCGCCGGTCGATCCGGTGGTCGGCTGGCGGCTGGCAACCCGGCTGCCGCGCGATCACTACGTGCGGCTGGACTCCAACGATTACTCGGTGCACCCGAGCGCGATCGGCCGCCGAGTAGAGATCAGCGCCGGCCTCGATCGGGTGACAGCGACCTGCGACGGACGTCTCGTTGCCGACCACGAGCGTTGCTGGGCCGATCATCAGACCATCACCGACACGGTTCACGCCGCCGCGGCCGCCGAGATGCGCCAAGCACGCCGGCTGCGCGAGATCATCGCCTCGACGCCGGCCGACACCGGCGTCGAGCAACGCAGCCTGGCCGATTACGACCGGATGTTCGGCCTGGACCAGCACAGCACCACCGACATCACGGCGGACATCACGGCCGCCAGCACCAAGGGGGTGGCGTGATGGCCACGAAACCCAGCGCCAGCAGCACAATCAGCAGCACGAACAGTCGCAATGTGACCTCCGAGCTCGCCTATCTCACCCGCGCGTTGAAGGCGCCGTCGCTGGCCGGCGCGGTCGAGCGGCTGGCCGAACGTGCTCGCGCCGAGGACTGGTCGTACGAGGAGTTCCTGGCCGCCTGCCTGCAACGCGAGGTTGCCGCCCGCGAAGCTCATGGCGGCGAGGGCCGGATTCGAGCCGCCCGGTTCCCCGCTCGCAAGTCGCTGGAGGAGTTCGACTTCGACCACCAGCGCTCCCTCAAGCGCGACACGATCACCCACCTCGGCACCCTGGACTTCATCGCAGGCAAGGAGAACGTGGTGTTCCTCGGCCCGCCCGGCACCGGCAAAACCCACCTGTCCATCGGACTCGGGATCCGCGCCTGCCAAGCCGGCCACCGGGTCGCCTTCGCCACCGCCGCCGAATGGGTCGCCCGCCTCGCCGACGCCCACCACACCGGCCGGCTCCAAGACGAACTCATCAAGCTCGGCCGGATCCCGCTGCTCATCGTCGACGAGGTCGGCTACATCCCGTTCGAAGCCGAAGCCGCGAACCTGTTCTTCCAACTCGTCTCGTCCCGCTACGAACGCGCCAGCCTGATCGTCACATCGAACAAGCCGTTCGGCCGCTGGGGCGAAGTCTTCGGCGACGACGTCGTCGCCGCAGCCATGATCGACCGCCTCGTCCACCACGCCGAAGTCATCTCCCTGAAAGGCGACAGCTACCGACTCAAAGACCGCGACCTCGGCCGCGTCCCCGCCGCCACCAAAACCAACGACTAACAACCAACAACCAAACCGGGTGGGTCAACCTTCACCCGGAACAGCTGGGTCAAGGTTCGACCGGCGTTGACA
>NZ_JBFAXS010000022.1:0-1692 GCF_040680955.1 Kribbella sp. NPDC051936
TAGCCTCGAGATTTCACGTCGTGGAGGTTGAGGACGGCGCGTAACGCACGGAAGTGCCTGTCTGGTGAGGGATTCTTGGCTTGTCGAAGGTCAAGGTCCGCCGCACAGAAAGGCACTCCGTAGGTGAAGCGTAGCTGGGCTGTTGGTGTTGTTCTGGATCCGGGGCGCGAGTCGTTGATCTCGTCGTCGGGTGGGTTGCTGCTGCGGGAGGCGGACCGGGTCGCGGGCCTGGGCCGGGGACTGTCGGAGGCACTGGCGCCGTGGCGTGCGAGGCGCGCAACCCATGATCCGGGCAAGGTGTTGCTGGACGTCGCGACCGCGGTGGCGTTGGGCGGTGACTGTGTGGCTGATGTGGCGGTGGTGCGGGCTCAGCCGGTGCTGTTCGGTGCGGTGGCCTCGGATCCGACGGTGTCGCGGCTGATCGCGCGGCTGGCCGCGGATGCCGATCGGGTGGTGCCGGCGATCCGGGCCGCGCGGGCGAAGGCGCGGGCGGCGGTGTGGGCCCGGCGGCGGCCGCTGGCCGGCACGGCGGGGAGCCGGGACGGCGGGCTGGTGATCGTGGATCTGGACGCCACGCTGGTGAGCGCGCACTCGGACAAGGAACAGGCCAGGCCGACCTATAAGAAGGGGTTCGGGTTCGCGCCGATGTGCGCGTTCGTCGACCACGGGGAGTACGGCACCGGTGAAGTACTGGCGCTGGACCTGCGGCCTGGGAACGCGTCACCGTTCAACGCCGCCGATCACATCACCTGCCTGGACGCGGCGCTCGCCCAGTTGCCGCAGGCAGAGCGGGGCCAGGTGCTGGTCCGCGCCGACGCCGGCGGCGGCTCGAAGGCGTTCCTGCACCACATCACCGACCTCGGCCTGGAGTACTCGGTCGGGTTCGGTGCGCTGGACACGGTGAAAGCCGCGATCGAGACCATCCCCGAGGCCGCGTGGGCCGACGCCATCGATGGTGATGGCCTGCCGCGAGACGGCGCCCAGGTCGCCGACCTGACCGACTGGATGCCCACCCCGACGATGCCGACACGTTCACCGGCCCGGTTCGGTCCGCAGCGCTGGCCCGACACCATGCGGGTCATCGCCCGCCGCGAACGCCCGCACCCCGGCGCCCAACTCAGGTTGACCGACCACAACGGCTGGCGGATCACCTGCTTCGCCACCAACACCCCCATCGACCCCACCGGACGCCACGGCTGGCCCCTCCCCGACCTCGAAGTCCGGCACCGGCAACGCGCCCGCGCCGAAGACCGCATCCGCAACCTCAAGGACACCGGCCTGCGCAACCTGCCCTTCCACGGCTACACCCACAACCAGATCTGGCTCGAGATCGCCGCACTCGCCGCCGACCTGCTCACCTGGACACAGACCCTCGCCTTCGACGAAACCGCACCCGCCCGCCGCTGGGAACCCAAACGACTCCGCCTCAGGATCCTCCACGTCGCCGGCCGCATCACCCGCACCGCACGCCGCCATCACCTCCGACTACCCCGCGGCTGGCCCTGGAACCACCTCATCGACACCGGCTGGGCCAACCTCCACACCACCTGAACACCCAACCCCCCGACCCCGACAACCAAGGCCCCGGAGAACCGGCGAACACAGCGCCGGAGCCCCGCCCTGCCCAGCCCGATCCCCCCTCAAAACCCCAACCCACAACCACTCATCAACCAGCCACACGAAAGATCGAGG
>NZ_JBFAXS010000023.1:0-1177 GCF_040680955.1 Kribbella sp. NPDC051936
CAGTGGTGGGCCGGTTCGTCGACGTCGTCGCTGACCTGACCCACGTCACGATCACCTGCGCGGGGGCCATGGTCGGACACCATCAGCGCTGTTGGGCCCGTCACCAAACCATCACCGACCCAGCCCACCGTCAGACCGCGCACCGGTTGGCCCATCACGCGTCCGCAGCCCGCGACGACGCGCAGCACCCCGGCCGCACCGCCACCGTCCCTGCCGCTGGAGTGGTAGTCGAGCGTCGGGACCTGTCGGACTATGACGCCGCATTCGGGATCACCGGCGGACTCACTGCCGGTGAGGTGGCGTGATGGCGACACGAACCAACGCAACCACAGCCAAGGCGAGCCGGGACATGACCGCCGAATTGGCGTTCCTGACCCGAGCGTTGAAGGCGCCGACGCTGCGCGAAGCCGTCCCCCGGCTGGCCGAACGAGCCCGGACCGAGGGCTGGTCGCATGAGGAGTTCCTGGCCGCCTGCCTGCAACGCGAGGTCTCCGCCCGCGAATCCCACGGCGGCGAAGGCCGGATCCGAGCCGCCCGGTTCCCCGCCCGCAAGAGCCTCGAGGAGTTCGACTTCGACCACGCCCGCGGCCTCAAACGCGACCTCATCGCCCATCTCGGCACCCTGGACTTCATCGCCGGCAAACAAAACGTCGTGTTCCTCGGCCCGCCCGGGACAGGCAAGACACATCTGGCCACCGGGATCGCGATCCGCGCCTGCCAGGCCGGCCACCGGGTGCTGTTCGCCACCGCCGCCGAATGGGTCGACCGGCTCGCCGAACACCACACCACGGGCCGACTGCAAGACGAACTCCGCCGACTGGGCCGCTACCCACTGCTGGTCGTTGACGAGGTCGGCTACATCCCCTTCGAACACGAAGCCGCGAACCTGTTCTTCCAGCTCGTCTCGTCCCGCTACGAACGCGCCTCGCTCATCGTCACCTCCAACAAGGAGTTCGGCCGCTGGGGCGAGGTCTTCGGCGACGACACCGTGGCCGCCGCGATGATCGACCGCCTCGTCCACCACGCCGACGTGATCGCCCTCAAAGGCGACTCCTACCGACTCAAGAACCACGACCTCGGCCGAATCCCCACCCCGACCGACGACTGACCATGACAACCAGCAAGGGGTCCACTTTCAACCGCCGCAAAGGGGTTCATTTTCACCCGTCGTTGACAC